>CAVSZC010000001.1:0-552036 GCA_963732365.1 uncultured Bacteroidales bacterium
TTGCATATACCGACCTGTTAGGTGGTTGTAGAGTTATGATAAAGACTTGCTAATTACTTAGGTTTGCGATGAGATTTGTTTCTAATTCTACTGTTGATAAGGTTACTGAACTTGATACAAAACCATTTGGAAAATGATTTTTAACATTATGAATATGTTCCAAAGCAAGTTTGAAAAATTTTATTTTCATCTTTTCATCAGTAGCTTTGATCCCTTCATTGTAATAGTAATTTGCAAGAAGTTGTGATATCCATGCAGTCCGCTGTTCACAATAGCCATGTGGGGTATCGTAACATAAATTTGGATCTATTACTTTGGGTAAGCGAGAGCCAATAGATTCCTCTGTTTCCAGGTACCTTTGAAAATATTCAGTAAATTTGGCATAATCGTTTATCAAACGGTAAATTTCTCCCTGAAAATATATTGCATGACCATTCTTAGAATCTATTTTTAACATGAATTTTATTACAGGGATTACTTTGTTAAAATCCTCAAGTACAAAATCTTTGTGTTTATTGTCTGTTACTGTATGAATTTCTTTTACAAGAATTTTTGAAGCTTCTGTGAGAATAATCTCTTTTTCGTTAATTGATCTGGATTTGACTGCTTTAAGAAAATCTTTGTTCTTAATTAGGGAAAGAGTTAATTCTTCTGGTTTTTGATATAATGTCCCTTGTTCATTACATTTGATAACAACAAATAAGGCAACAATTCCAACTATGGAAATTATGAATATTGTAAGTTTTAGTCGCATTTCTGTTTATTATTTTGGGTTGAGAATTCCGTCATAAAGCGATCTATGCCACCTAACGTTCGGCGGTATGTGCAGTTGCCGCAGCTTCGGGGTGGCATGTGTTTTTGCAGGCTGGCTTGGCGAGCTCAATCTTTCTATATATTACTTATGATCATAAGGGGCAAAAACCATGACACCAGGAGGGAGACCCCGGCGGGAGCCGGGGCAGCCTGTGCCGCGCTGGTGATGAATTTTGGATCTTACTTAAACCACTTATTTTTTTTAGGAGTACTTACTTGCTTTTTGCAGCTAATTACCAGGCGCGGTACAGAAGGCAATTGCATATACCGACCTGTTAGCATTAGTGGTTTTCATTTGCAGAATTCCATCTCGGGGCTTTTCCGTTAATCATGGCATGAGTCTTTATTACTTTATCCATAACCTTGCGTGGGTCATCCAACACTTTGTTTGTTTGAGTTACATACCAATAAATATCCAATGCCTCAATTTTCTCTTGATGGAGCTTTGACTTCAGGAGTAGTTGTTCTTTTATTATTTGATCCAGCAGGTTTTCATCCAAATTTGTACTACCGATCTTAACTAGTTCAATACGACCACCTTTTAGTGCGAAGACCACAAACACGCCACATTTGTCGGAAGGGGCATTACATTTCTCTTTTAAACTTTCTGTTGGTTTAAAGAAGAAATGGCCTGTCTGCTTGTATTTTCTTAACTCATCAAACATATGTATTCGTTCTAACCATTAATGCTAACGTTCGGCGGTATGTGGCGTTGGTCCGCCAGCTGGCGGACGGTGGCGCGTGTTTTTGCAGGCGTGCTGTGGTGCAGGGATATACTCTTTGGTTACAAATTTATCGCGATGGCAAAAACCGTGACACCAGGAGGGGGTCCCCGGCGGGAGCCGGGGCGGCCTGTGCTGCGCAATGGTTTTTGCCCGGCGGCTTTAGTCGCAAAGCCGGGCCGATAAATCACCAACTGGTTTTGGGGTGCCGGTCAGGCGGATCGGCGCGCAAAAACCAGTCGCGGCACAGAAGCCAATGACATATACCGACCTGTTAGGTGCAGTATATTATTCAAAATCAATTATTTCATTGCTTGGTATTTCGTTAAGCTTATATTCAGGATTCCTATACAGGAGAATAGGCTGATCCAATTTCTTGTGAGCTTTACCTAATGCAAAGCCCATTTTAAATCCAATATTGTCCTGTGTGGTTAAATATACATTATCATACTCTTTATCCGAATCGGGAATATAAAGCATTACCTGTTTATTAGCTATTTCATCTGTCATCCAGATATCCTGGGATTTGGTTGTACACCATGCCACTATACCTGGTTTGTATTCTTTAAGATTGATATCAATTGGATATTTCAAGTAGTTGACGAAGTAACAAAACCGTTCAAAATCGATGTCGTATGGGAATGTGACTATGTAAATATCATTAAGAATAGTAAGCCTAGGTAATGCGATAAAGCTTTCTTGATTATAACTCTTACAGAAAGACTTGATAGCTTGTTTTAATAAATCTAGCTTAACAGTTTTCACAATGATCAATTTATCATTATTGATCTGATTACTGGGTTTAGTTATTTTCTCTGGCTTAGTATTAGTCAGAGGAGACTCCCCTTTTTTATTTCGTGATGTAAGTAGCAGAAATGCTGCAATCAACACGATAGCAATGATAATAATTGTTTTAGTCATTTTATTTACGGGTTTTTATATTGCACCTAACGTTCGGCGGTATGTGGCGTTGGTCCGCCAGCTGGCGGACGGTGGCGCGTATTTTTGCACTCGTGGTGCGATGCAGGGTTATGATGTTATTTGTTAATTCTCGCGTTGGCAAAAACCGTGACACCAGGAGGGGGTCCCCGGCGGGAGCCGGGGTGGGCCGTGGCGCTATCTACAAAACTGCCTCTTTAGTTACCCAATTGTCGCGCCACGGAGCGCCAATGACATATACCGACCTGTTATGGGCAGTTCCCTTATTGGTGCTTCAATAAAGAGAAATCAAATATTTGCTTATGAAAATACTTACCTGAACAGTATTAGACACGATTCTTTTAATCAAGTTCATATCGAAGCTACTCAAGTTCTTCAAGAAGTCTACCTTTATTGGAATATCAGGGTCAAAGTGGGAGCCTCCTATAGTGTTTGAGCTTTCTAATAGTAAATCGTTTACTGAATAATAGATTGGATTCCTATCCTTGAATGTGATAATAACCTCGCCATTAATCCACTCTTGAAAGTCCATGACAATTTGAACTTTGGATTTTCTTTCTATAGTTGCCTCATTTACAATTATGTGGTATAGTGTATTGTCTGAAATGTCTAGAATATTCTTGGGTATCTGTGTGTTTACTGGCATTGCATAAATGGGTAATGATTGCGATTTAAAAGCAGCTACCCTGAAAAGGAGTGGGTTATATGTTATATGATTGAAATTTTTCTCAATTATCTTGTGACATAACAGGCTTCTTAGGAGAGACAATAGGTTTATGATTAAATATTCTTTTCCTGATAGCCAATCATTGTAATTATGTTCAAGGGTTTGAGTGACGTCATTGAGTTCTCCAACTTGCTCTAATTCAGATTTTTCTCTTCTGTCTGGTTTTATTGTTCTAGGTAAATTAATAAATCTTTCATTTCTCCATTTTTCCCATTTTGCGATAGAATAATCGGAACTTGGAACATCTATAATTTGATTAAAATCTTGAGCAGGGTTTTCATTGGGGATTACAAGCACCTCTTTGGTAAGAATTGTACCAATACAGTGTTTATTGATTTCAAATTTTTTCTGAGAAGCAGACCAAATGTATGTTATGATGCAATCACTATCAGACAGAAATCTTACTTTCTGAGATTCGAATTCTGAATAAATCTTGCCATTTTCTTGGACTATTAATTGAAAGTGCCCATCAGGGAAAGTAAATATGTTAAATGTAGCTTTGCCAACTAAAGAAGAAATTACTTCCGTTTTTTGATTGATTCCATTTGGAAAGTCTTTTGGAAAATGCAATACAATGTAAATGGATCCTTCTACCATGGTTTTTTAAAATGAGATTAGAAAAATTCCAGAAATCTATCTGGTTTACTCAATAGATTCTATTGGATTAATGTGCGGAATTGCCCATAACGTTCGGCGGTATGTGCAGTTGCCGCAGCTTCGGGGTGGCATGTGTTTTTGCAGGCTGGCTTGGCGAGCTCAATCTTTCTATATATTACTTATGATCATAAGGGGCAAAAACCGTGACACCAGGAGGGAGTCCCCGGCGGGAGCCGGGGCGGCCTGTGCCGCCAGCCACAGAACTGTCTTCTTTTTGGTCAGAAGATTCTCGCGGCACAGAAGCCAATTGCATATACCGACCTGTTAGCCCCAGTGAATTACTTTCTTAACACTCGGGATTTTGTGAGCTTTCTTGAGCTATGGTGAACAGTTAAGATATTGATCAGATCTTCATTAGCGATCTGGTAGATAATTCTATAGTTACCTTTAATAATCTCTCGGATTTTGTCTTTATGACCAGTTTCCGGCACTTTACGTCCTATTCTTGGGTTTTCTTCCAATAAATGCGCCGCATTCATTAAGCGCTGGATTGTTAATGATGCGTATTTGACAGAATCTTTCTCAATAAACTCTGCAATATTTCTGAGATCATTGACAGATCTGTGAGTCCAGTTGATTACAGCCATTTCTTGAGCTGATCTTGTACTTGTTGTGTAGAGTAGACTTTACCTTCCTCAACTTCCTTAAGACCCTTCTCAATTTTATCTAGAACAACCAATTCTTCAACTACCTGATCAACTGTGAAGCTATCAGGCAGCCTGTCAATGGTCTTTTTTACTTTTTCTTTAGTCAACATATACAATCCCTCAATTATGATGTAAAGATACTCATTATTCCGGCCGAATTGATTTTGGCTGACACCTTATCATTGGGGCTAACGTTCGGCGGTATGTGCAGTTGCCACAGCATCGCGGTGGCATGAGTTTTTGCAGGTATGCTTCGGTGTAGGATTATGCTTTTCGTTACAAATTTATCGCGTTGGCAAAAACCATGACACCAAGTGGGGTGGCCCGGCCAGCGGGAATAGGAAGATTTATACCTTGATGTTTATCCTGCTGGCCGGAAGGCAATTGCATATACCGACCTGTTGGCAATAGTTGATTTATTTGATTTTAAGGTCGTTTGGGTTTTGCTTACAATCCCAAATGGTATGAATTAATAGTTTGTCTGGAAAGTTCTCGTAGAAGATTATATACGATTTAATTATAAGGCCGCGAACAGACTCAAAATCTGACTTGTGCCCAATATCTGGTTGCTTTTCCAGGAGTTTGACACTCTTTGAAATTTGAGCATATAGCTTTATTGAATAGGCCTTACTACCATTCCTTTCAGTGTAGAATTGAAGAATATCTGACAGTTTAATTTGAGCTCTTCTAGACCAGACTATCTTGCGTTTAGCCATGCTTTGATTTCTTTGTCTAGCAATGCATTCTCAATTACAAGCCCTTTCTCAGCATCATCACGGGACGCAATTATCTCGTCTTTTTGTTCAGCCGTCAGATTAAGTACTCCTTCGTTTGCTTTTGAATCAAGAATGGTTTTTAAGGCCTTCAAAAAATTGGTATCCTCAATTTCTGCTATCCTGTGGATGAGTTGTTTCTTTAATTCGATTGTTGTCATGACGGTTCATGCTTTTTACAAAGATAATCAATATTGGATTTATGCCGTGTTGCCTACAATTATTGCCAACGTTCGGCGGTATATTTTGTTTGCGTGCCCCGACGATAGGAGGGGATGGCGCAATTTTTGCCTTGGAGGCACCATTAGAAATCTTTTATTCGAATATGAGTCTATCGCGCTGCTTCCCTAAGCATCCTGGGAATAACTAATTTTTCTTTTAATACTTATTGTAATAAGCGAGGAGCAAAAATTGTGACAAGCAAATGAAATATACCGACCTGTTAGGCTTAGTGCTTTTATATTTCAACAGTTAGCTTCAAGTGCCCACCAAGACCCTCTTGAATAATTCTCATTAGGGTTGAAAGTCGGATATCTGATGCATCATTTTCAATTCGTGAAATATACGTCTTTGTAGTCCCGCATTTTTTTGCTAACTGTTCTTGGGTTAGCTTCTGTTGTTTACGCATTTCTTGAAGAATGACACCAAGCTTGAAAGCTTCGAATTCTTGCTCGAATTTGTCCCTTGAAGGTGTACCTATCTTGCCATAATCCTTGTCAAGATGTTCTTCATATGTTATTATTTTATTCTTTGTCTTCATAATACTCTTTTTTTAATCTTAATGCCCTGTCTATTTCAGTCTTAGGCGTTTTCTGTGTTTTTTTCTGAAACCCATTGAGAACGATTACAAGCCGATCTCTATCAAAGAAGCAGAATATTCTAAAAATGTTGTTGCCAAGACTAACTCGTATTTCATATAAATCTGTTTCCTCAATATGTTTGAGGTATTGTTGCGGAATAATTTCCAGGTGCCTAAGCAATCCTATAGTCCATGTTATTTTCTTTCTAACCTTTATTGATTGCTTATAATAGAAATCCCAGAAGAAATCTCCGTAAAATATTACCTCTCTAATTTGATTTCCATTCATTCTGCAAAGTTAGCTAATTAGGTAACATTTCCAAACAATCTTGGAATATTATTTTGAGCTTTTGGATAATCGCGAGGCATTAAGCCTAACGTTCGGCGGTATGTGCAGTTGGTCCGCCAGCTGGCGGACGGTGGCGCGTGTTTTTGCACTCGTGGTGCGATGCAGGGATATGATTGTTATTAGTTTATTCTCGCGTTGGCAAAAACCGTGACACCAAGCGGGGGTCCCCGGCGGGAGCCGGGGCAGCCTGCACCGCCATTGAAGGTCTTTCATTTTGACCAGAAGATTCTCGCGGTGCAGAAGCCAATTGCATATACCGACCTGTTGTGCCTTGTTGCCTTTACTTTACATCAATTGAGTTGTTTTTTTCTTTAAGTATTGAAATGAACTTTTCCTGGTTTTCTGGACTAATTGATATTGAACTGCCATTACCATATGATATCTCCATGCATTTCCATGATAAAGTTGGTTTGATTATCCCGCCAATGGTATCTTGATCTAATCTAATTGCTTTAATCTCGTGAATATGGACAGTTTTATGCATTGGGCCTGAATTTATTAGTAAATCGTCAGCTTCAATGAGATAATAAGTATTGGTCCAGAACCAAATAAACAAACCAATTACCAGAATAGTAATTATTGCGCTTATTAGAAAATATACTATTGAAAAATTACCAGCAATTAATGGTATTCCAAAAGCACAGAAAATAAGTAAAGAACTTACTATAAGAAGTAAAATTCCAAAACCCTTAGACTTGCGTGAACTGAATTTCTCTATCATGATGCATGTTGATTAAATCGGTTCTTATTGAGTTCTGTTATGCAATTAGGCACAACGTTCGGCGGTATGTGGCGTTGGTCCGCCAGCTGGCGGACGGTGGCGCGTGTTTTTGCACTCGTGGTGCGATGCAGGGTTAGACGGTTATTACTTTATTCTCGCGATGGCAAAAACCGTGACACCGGCGGGAGCCCCCGGCGGTGCCGGGGCAGGCCGTACCGCCGACCACTTAACGGTCTTCTTTAGCCAGAAAGCTCTCGCGGTACGGAAAGCCAATGACATATACCGACCTGTTAGGCAAAGTTGGTTATTCTATCTTTTGCCTCCATTCATCAACTGAACAGTATGAAGTAAGATATCTCGAACTTTTAGAGATGCCAATATTAAATCCATACATCAGGCTAACTTGAATATAGTCTAGGTTGTTAAGTTCTTCATAGTCTGATAAAACTATTTTGATTGCATCCTTGACAGGGCTTATTTTTTCAATATCATCAGGACTTGCTCCTGAAATGAGATTATCTTTCAGTACAATGTTTATTAGCAGGTAATTTGATTTACTAATCTCATCGCTACCAAACTGCCTGGTTGTTGATGTATTCCGAGATATTGCAGAATAGGCGACTTTATCTAGGTTATCAATTTTTTCCTTAATTGGCACAAGTTCTTGGACAACCTGGTTCTTATTTTTGTTTATGATGTTCAAGAGCACAAATAATGAGATTAAAAACAATGCAATAATGCCAGTTATCGTAGTCGGCAGAATTCTTGATTTACCTAGTGGAACTTCTGAATAACCATTAGTATTAATCACGTAAGTACCTAGGAATAAATCGTGAAGAGCTTGCCTGGTTGGCGTATTCATTATAAAATGAATTGGCAAGACTATCAAGAAAGAAAGGCAAATAATACTTTTACCTACATATGAAGCCGATAACTCTGACCAGCCAATTATCCGATAGTTTAAGAAGAAAAATGGTATTGTATATATTGAGCTACGTAATATAGATTTCCATACCGATAAAGTACTGTAATCTGAATTCACAACTCGGAGATTCAAGGTTTTTTTCCCAACCGTTTGTCCCTTGAAGATTTTGCTATTACCAAATCCAAAATATGCGAGTGATATGCTGAAACCGATTAGTAGGCCTTGATACCCCATTTTAGCAAAGGAGGATCTTAGTAATAAACCTAGTATCATACCAAAGACTCCAAGCAGTATTATATCAATCAGATATGCCGCAAATCTGCTTAGCAGTTTTGAATATATTGGATTAGTCTTTTTCAGGAAATCTTCAATTTTTTGAACTTGTTCAGAATATCCTCTTCTTCTTAATTCAACAAAAATTGCACTTAGTTGCCCTCTCTCAATACTGCTTGGTTTATTAGCCAGAGCTAACAAATCCTCATCTGTATAGTCAACTAGTTCTTTCTTATCAGAATTCTCCATAATAATATTATTACTAAATGGTTACTTCCAATTTTGCCTAACGTTCGGCGGTATGTGCAGTTGCCGCAGCTTCGGAGTGGCATGTGTTTTTGCAGGCTGGCTTGGCGAGATGAGTCTCTCTCTATATTACTTTTAGTCATAAGGGGCAAAAACCATGACACAAGGAGGAAGTCCCCGGCGGGAGCCGCGGCAGCCTGTGCCGCCGGCCACAAGTTTGTCCCCTTTAGCCAGAAGATTCTCGCGGCACAGAAGGCAATGACATATACCGACCTGTTAGCACCAGTTTTTTAACTGCTCAAATAGTTTAAGCTTTGTTTCTGAATTACTTGTTTCTATGAGAAATTCAATGTTGGTTGCCAGTGCTGGGTAGAATGCTTCTTTACATACGAATGTTACAGAATTCCAGGAGTTTAGCTTTACTTTATAATTGTCTTTATTACCTGCCTTAATGAATTCATTAGGTATGCTTGATTGAAATAGAAAGAATGCCATTTTTGACGGGAGAATTAAAAGATGGTTTTCACTTATTAAAAGTTTTGCCTTCAAAGGGAATCCCACTTTGTATTGGATACCCCAATTAGAAATGGTACTAACTTTTAAATTCTCAAACAGCATGTAATCCTTTGCTGATATTTTTGATAAAAGTGTCTTTGCTATTACCCATTTGACATAAGACCAGATAGTTAGTATTAGGACACAAAAAAGGACGAATACTATCGGGATTAGTAAAAATGAATATTGGGTTATAGAATTCAATAACATGTTTAAACTCGTTGTAATAAATTGGTGCTAACGGTCCGGCGGTATGGCTCTGTTGCCGCAGCTTAGCCAGGGTGAATGTTTTTTGCGCCCGCCAATCATTTGGTGCAGAGAACTGTCCCCCTTAGAGCAGGCAGGCAAACGTTAAGTTACTTATTGTACTCTTTATAATTTTCTTTTTAGGTGACTACCGTAAAAAAACAATAATTCACCCTGCGCGAAGGCCGGCCAGGGAGTTAAGGCTCCCTTAGATGCTACTTATTTACTTCACTGGCCGAAGGCAATGAGCTATACCGGCCTGTTAGGTGTTCGTGGTATTCTTATTTTCTTCTTTGATTGAAAGGATCATTGCTACGATATTGAAGATTGATGCAATAATCCCAAGTGTAAATCCCAGATTATGTTTTGACAAGGGACTAGAGTAATCAAAAATAAATAAGAAGCCAATGATAACGATTGTAGAAGCAATGATAACTGAGAGTCTAAGTCTGTTTCTCTTCATAAAGGAGTAGTTTTTATTGCCATGACACCTAACGTTCGGCGGTATGTGGCGTTGGTCCGCCAGCTGGCGGACGGTGGCGCGTGTTTTGCACTCGTGGTGCGAGGCAGTGTTATGATGTTGTTTTGTTAATTCTCGCGTTGGCAAAAACCGTGACACCAGGAGGGAGTCCCCGGCGGGAGCCGGGGCGGGCCGTACCGCTGACCACTTAGCTGTCCTCTTTAGCTAGAAGATTCTCGCGGTACGGAGAGGCAATTGCATATACCGACCTGTTGTAAGCCGTTTATTTCATTCAATATTTGGGCTCTTAATCAATTTAAAGAAACTTGACTTTCTAGTTATATCTGAAATCTTATTGTAATTTAACCTAATTATGTAAAGTCCCTCAGAATAATTTCGAAGACTAATATCAAATTCAAAATCTAAATAGTCGCAGGTTTGGATATATATTAAACTTCCGTTTTGATTATAGATTTCAATTTTGGCATCATATAAGGGTTCTTTTGGGGAAATGTGAACATAATTATTTGCCGGATTAGGATAAATATAGAAATCGTCAATACCCTTTATGGTTGAAGGAGTATTCAAGACAATATCTATTTGACCATTAAATGAATCACCATTTACAATTTCAACATACGTGTTACAATCACCCACAACATTGTTCTTACTCCATCCAATTAATGGGAATGTTTCCTTGTCAGTTTGAACCTTAATTTCTGAGAATCTAACTCTTTCATCAATTGGAAATTCATCACAAGATGCTATATTATAGCCTTCTAGTGCTATCTGGACTGCGAATGGCCTTGAAGAATTAATTATCTGTAATCCTGTGTTGTAACCGATAAATGAGGCATAGTAATTAAATATGGTATCGGAAACAGATGTTACCTCAATAACCCCGTTTAGAGGAGTGCCAGGTTCTATTCTTATAAGAGAGTCATGAAAAAACTGCAAGTCACCAGTAACATACCAATTGCATATAGACCAATAATCACCCCCTCCTGCAGGAGAAACACCCCATTGTAAAACCGACTGAACAATTTGGCTAATCGAAGTGCCACCATTTAAACCAAAGAAAAGGTAGAGCAATTGATCAGCTTTCTTGAGAGGAGGAGATGGTACATACCAGTTTGCACTTACATGTTGAATATTACTTGTGATATCGTGAACATGACCTTCGGCATAAGTTATCCAGCCGTTTATTGGGAGTCCCTGATTAAATGCTTCCGACTTCATACCTGTGGACAGGCTCCCCATCGTATTTACGGTACCTTCACAAGGGCTACACTTCTTAATTTCATAAGTAACTTTACCGGATATCTTCTCTGCAATTTGAATATTAGCATCCATCTCTCTGATAAAGTAACGCTTGCTGTCAATAAAATGTATTTTAGAGCTATGTGCTGGACCAAACGGGGTCAGTAAAATCGTATCAGCTAGGAATTTATCAACATTATTATTAAAGGTTGCTGGTGAAGAGAGTAAGTTTAAACAAAGCAGAAATGAAAATAGAATGGTAAAATATGAGACCTTACTTATAGATGCTAATAATCCCATTAATTGTATCATAGATATTATTATAACAGACTTGTACGCTATCTTATTCAAAAATTGTTTAAGTGAGGCATACAGGTAATCCAATTTATCAAAAGTATAACTTAAAATGGCTTACAACTTGTTTATATGGCTAGTAAAGGTATGCATATTTGGTAATAAGGGGTGGTATTGTACACTCTGGGTGAGTTATATAAATACCATCTTAGCTTATCACAAATCGTCAAAAGGTGTCCGAATCTTCTGAATGCTCTTCTCGGTAACATGTGTGTAGATCTCCGTCGTCTTGCTGCTCTTGTGGCCTAATAATTCCTGTATGTAACGCAAATCAGTGCCTGACTCGAGAAGATGAGTGGCGTAACTGTGCCTTAAACTGTGCAAAGTGACATCCTTCCTAATCCTTGCTTTCTCACAAGCGGCGTGAAATACCTTCTCAATACTTGCCGCACTGTAAGGCTCACCAGAACGCTGCCCTTCAAAAATATAAACCCCCGGCCGATACCGCTTCACGTAACTATCTATCATCTCTACCAGCTTTGACGAAAGCGGTACAATCCGGTCTTTGAATCCTTTCGATTGCCTGACAGTGAGCAACATACGATCGCGATCAATATCCTCCGACTCAAGCATTATAAGCTCACTCCGTCTTAACCCGCAACCATAAATGATACCTAGCATCGCCCGATGCTTTTCATTCACTGGCGCCGCAAGTATGCTCCTGACCTCTTCCTTGCTCAGAACATTCGGCAACCGATGCCTGACACGCGGCCTGGTTAACTCGCCGGGTTCAATAATCTCCCGACAGATCTCTTTGTAAAACTTCTTAACAGCACTTATAAGCTGATTCTGATATGAATAACTCAATCCGCCAGGCAAAACATACTCGTTTACCATCCTGACAAGATCATCTGAACCACACTCAGTGGCCTCCTTAGGAGACACAAACCTGAGAAAGGTAGCCATCATGCCGGCATAGGTCCTTACCGTCGTCGGCGGATACCTGTGCGCCTCAAGCCACCTGCTGTATCTTTCAAGGTCCTCAATTGCCTGAGGACTGAGCTTTGCAGTGCTCTCCGCCCTTCCTCCCGTCTCATTATCCGGGCCGTGATGCCAGGCTGCCACGCCTCTGCCTGACCCTCCTGAACCAGCGGCAGGTGTCTCGTTGTCAGACCGCAGATGGGCTACTTTTTTTGAGAGCGTTTCCTTCCTCAGAGCAGAATAATCTACCCAGGCTTTTCCTTTGAATGCACTTAAAAGAATGTCAATGACATCCACACTGTCAGAGATATGCCAGTAATGCAGCCTGCTGCTCCATCGGGCATCGGGAAGATTTCGTACCAGGTCAATTAATCCCTGATCGTCAGGGAATTTGAGGGAAACACGCATTCCACTGTCGTGTAGCACCCTCTCAGCAATAATTGTATTCATGATATGCAGCGATAAGAATTAGGTTGTCCGTTGAATTGGCACCGGCTCTCAGAATTACAGCACTCCCCGTACATGATTAAATGACAAAAGGCTATCTGCTTAGCAAGGCCATTGCGTCATCAAAAGAGCTGACAAAACTGACCGCAGAACGTCTATTGCTCTCCCTGATGAAATCACGCCAGCTCTTCCCGGTCAGATGAGAAAAGTCCCCGACAATCGCCAGCTTCATCCTGTAATTGGAAAACTTCTGAAGTATATCACCGGCTACACCGGAGCGAAGCTCGTAGAACTCAGAGCTGAAGGAATCAGAATAAATTATGACCGCAGAGGATCCGGAAAAACTGACATCACCAAGGATATCTAAAATATCACTTCCGGATTCAATGACTATTGAGCCTTTAATTACTTCGGCAATAGCTTGTTGCGAGAGGGTTTGGTGATATTTTATCATTTTCCTGAATCTATCCCCTCAGGGAATCTGAATCTGCCTCCCGAAGATCACCAGAGGCACTCTCCCTCATTGCCCCCGAGTCACTGCCTCGCATCGCTTCCGAGTCAGCCTCACGCATGTCAGCTGATGCACTCTCAGACAAAGAGGCAGAGTCACTCTCCCTCATCGCCTCAGAGTTACCATCCCTCATGCTCTCAGAATCACTCCTGCGCATGGCTTCAGAATCACTCTCTCTCAACGAACCTGCGTCACCCTTACCTTTCATGGCTGAAATCATTTTATAATCTGCCCATTGCTTATTCAACGATCGTAATGAAAACGGCAGCCGTAAATAAGGATATCATCACCATCACTCCTGTATACAAGCCTGTGCTCCCTGTCTATCTGCGAGACCATAACCCTGCAAGATCATGCTTCAATGGCTCGGGCTTGCCAATGCCTTCATATGGAGTCGACTGTACCTCCCTTATAAGAGAATTAATTTTCCTCAATGTCTTCCTGTCATCAGATTGCCATGAAAGATAATCCTCCCAGGCATTCTTCGAAAAGATGATCCTCTTCATTTTTCAATGAGGTCACCTGAAACTGTGCTGCCGCTCCCCATCTGCTCAATCGACTCAAAGAGCCTCTCAGCGTTCTTCCTCGAACTGAGAAGATGAAGCGTTTCCATTATCGAGTTGTACTCATCAAGCGAGATCAGCACCGCACCCTTGCCAGTGCCTCTCTTAATGATCAGGGTCTCGTTGTTCTCCTCAACGGAATCAAGATACTCTTTCAGATCTTTGCGGAACTCAGTGTAGTTGGCTGCTTTCATGATTCAGGTACTTAATAAGGTACAAATATAAGTACATAGTTTGATATCTCAATAAAACCGAAGACCGAAGACCGAAGACGGAAGACAGACAGCAAAGCATGAATCAATGCCGTGCCCCGGCTGTCGATGCAACAATAGCAGCTGTTACACTAACCATGATTGCAGCCTGTACCTGCCTGATAGTCTGATCAACTATGTCTGCAACAGGACTTTCCTTAATTATTTGCTTCAGCTGTTTTATGATCTTCTTTCGCTCGTCTCTGTCATCAGTTAGTATCCTGTGCATACTGCACGCATGAATCAGTCCTGCCAGAGCCAGATTCTCGCCGCCGAGAGCCTTTTGAAACAAAATGTCGTTTTTCAGCTGGTTGATAATATTACTCCGCGTATAGCTTTCAATGAGATAACTCTTTCTGTAAGGGATAATCCAGAGGAATTGCCTGTTCTCGATACGCACAACCCTTTTTCCTTCGAGACCTTTTAATATCTCCCATTTGTATTTTCTGTAGCGTCCTGCCAGTTTCCTGATCCAGTATTCAGTCTTTCTCGGTTTTCCTGATCTCGACAGAAGTGTGGCAATTTCACCTGTCACACTCTCAGCTGCGTCTTTCCCTGGTTTCAGAAGAAGCTTCTTTTCTGCCATTTCAATCCTGTCGTCAAGTGTCATATCGAGAAGTAATGCTCCTGCAATACCATACTGTTGGTAAAGGTGAGAGATTAAGAACTTTCCTTTCTCAGGATGATGAGCAAGCATCAGAAATTTCTCTGCTATTCCAGATTTCATCGTTGTCATTTTCTATGTCTGCTTAAACTGATTTCCTATCGATGTTTCGTCAGGTGCTGACAGAACGTCTGCAACCGGAACCCCGCACCATGAATCCCGGAGACTGGCTTGCAATTATTATTGCCTAATCGCCTGTCTTGATGATTCGTATTACCTGGCGGGCGGAGCCGTAACGCAACTCTATAAGATACACGCCGGCACTGTAATCATCACCCAGCGCAATGTCATAATCCCCCGGCGTCAGCCAGCTGTCAAAGACAACCTCAATGACCTCACCGGTAAGACTGAACACCGTCATGCGGTAGTGACCCGATACCTCCGGTCTGATCCTGACAGAGGTAGACAACACAAAAGGATTCGGGGCAGGTGTCATGATAAGACCGTCAGCCGGATTATCTTCAATGGCATTAAGGTCCAGAACCTTCTTCACAATCCGGTAGTTGTCGAAGTATAAACTTCCAACAAGCGAGGATGACGCAGTGCGGGTAAACTGGAAACTGTCAGTCCTGTATTTCGGCCCCAGGAGCTTGTTGTTAGCGCTTATCCATGACCCCACAGAGCCGGGGTCACTGAGCTTCCACTCAATAAGCTTCCACCCCCTCCAGTTGATCTGCTGCCATTGTGATACCTCATGGTCGGTCCAGACAGACCCGTCGTTCTCGTCAATGCAGAACCTGAACCTGTTGTTGCTGCTGTCGCCAAAGAGGTATACCTGCAGATACCATGTTGTGTCAAACTCAACCAGGGCAGGAGGATAGTCGGGGGAAAGGTACTCGCGGATAAGGTAGGTGCCGGCATCTGGGATCCATGAATAACTCAGTGCGGCGGAGTTTTTCGTCGGGTTTGACGGGAGACCGTAAGCAGTGGTTATCAGAAACGATGACTCACCGGCATTCAACCCGGTGGTGGAGCCGCTGAACGAAGGGGACTGCCAACCTGATATGGTGGTGAAGTCATCAATCATAAGGAGATCAGTGTACCTGTATTTCGATGTGGTGAAAGAAATAACAATGTCATTTCCTGCAGGATTACCATGCAAATCGGTAAAGGTCCCGCTGATAGTCAGTGTGTAGCGCTTATTGAACTCCAGCAATGAGTTAGGCGAGACCGATAATACGCTCTTCCCTGTTGATTCGTAAAGAGCAGCACCGAAAGGTACACTCACATCATTGCTGTTCCTGAGGGTTATCTTTGACGCCGGCAGGGATACGGGATCAACCATCTCATTGAATGTCACGCTTATGGCAGAGGCAACGTCAACATTCAATGAATTATTCGGAACAGTGCTGGATGTCACCCGCGGACCCTGGGTGTCAGGAGCCTCCGTGGAGAAGGAGAGCGTGAAAGCATCTCCCGGAACACCGTCACCGTTGCCATCAATTGATTTACCATTCACATCCTTAAGTGCTGGTGACAGGGTAGCCTGGTAAACCGTATTGTAGGCCAGCGTTGAGCTGAAAGAGACGGTAACTTTTTTGTTGTTGTCAGACCATGTGTAGGTACAAGGCACTGAAGGCTGGATGGTGAATGCAGCATTGATTGTAGCAGGATCAATCTCTTTGCTGAACATGAACTGCAGCGCGGCATTGATGCTCACAACAGCATTCGCCAACGGGACTGTGCCTGTAACGACAGGTGCCAGCGACGGGACAGGATCGGTCATAACAGCATTGGAAGGCACTGACTCATTACGAAACCTGTTGGAGGCAGTTGCAAAATAGGTGTAGCGGCCGTTGAAATTCTGCAGTCCGTCATAATGATCACCTGCAGTAAATGGCGTCTTGCTAAAGAGATGTGAGACGATATCATCAGTGTCGCGATCAAAATTAGCATCCTCAGACCTGTAAATGAGATACCAGCATCCGTCAGCCACCGAAGGGGTGACAGTGAGCTGGTAATCAGTGTCACTGACTTTGGTGATAGAGAGAGCAGGAGGGGAGGGAGGCTCATAAAAGAAGAGCGGCCGTACCCTGGTCAGACGACTGAAGAAGGTCTCCCCGGCTTCCTGCCAGTAATTGAAGTTCAGCCACGACCCGTAACTGAAGAATTGAAAGCCGTCAACCCATGGCTTGGTCCTGCAGCTGTTAACAATCCCCGGATGATTTGACCAGACATTGTACTGCTCGAGCACATAAGAGCCCGGACCGACAGAATAAAGTCTTCCGGCAGCGATACCGGGTTGTATCTCAGGTTCCCAGTCAGTCTCGATGGCACTCACCATCGATGATCCTGTCAGCCAGTGATAATGCATCGGTGTCAATTGGTCGATATCACCGTTGTTGAACCATAGTGCCGCATCCTGGAAGACAACATAGTAGCCGTTCCATCCGGTGGTGCCTCCGGCCTTGTATTTGCCCAGTGCCGCCACTGAGAGCCTCACATGAGGTTTAACAAGTTGTATCGAGTCATGTATCATTTTTACCTGTTTCGTGACAGCGTCGCGCCGCCAGTCGGCCCACGAGCCGAAACCGTCAGGAACTCCTGCACTGTAAGGGTGATAGGTGTCATAGATGAAGCGTCCGGCTTCTGACTTTGCGGAGCCCAGCCTATCCAGCCTCTCCTTGCTGATCATGCCGTCAGGCAGCATTGTGCTCACTTCCGACTTCATGTCAGTTTCATCGTACTCGTTCCATCTGATATAGTCAAGATGCAGTCCGTCAATGTCATAGTTGTTTACTATCTCCATGATGACATCGAGGTTATATTCCCTTGCTGCAGGTATCCCGGGCGAAATGCAGAAGTTCTTTGTCATTGCTGCCCCGCTCTGGTTTGTACATATCCAGTCGGGGTGCTTGCCTGTGACCCTGTCAGGAGTATTGGTGCCAATATGGAAGGTGTTGAACCAGGCATGCACCTCAAGGCCTCTCTTATGTGCCTCTTCAATTACAAAAGCAAGCGGATCGAACCCGGGGTATGTGTCGCCGGCATAAGGACCCCAGGGCTCAAAAGAGGATTGATAATAAGCTGATCCACCCTGCCTCACCTGCCATATGACGGCATTCATGTTTGCCTTCTTATGACTCTCAAGTATGAAGATGATGCGCGATTTGTTCTCTTCAACAGTAAGATTCTTGTCAATATAATGCCATGTAATAACCCAGGTGGCCCTGAACTCATCATTCTGTGCCACCACTGAGAGGGACAGCGACAGGAGGCATAGGAGAAAAAGTCTTCTCATATTAATACATTGATTATGTGCAAATTAGTATTAGTATCTTATTGAGTAATGACAGATCAGGATAAAACACTTCGTTTCGTCAGTCACAATGTGGATCTATTTGTCCGGTGATTTCCAAGCCGGGGCTAACATGGACTGACAGCAGACAATAAATGTAGCAAACATGGAAATTTACGGAAAAGGGCCGACTAAAGCAAGGAAAACCGGTAAAATCGGCAACTGCAAAATGATGATATTCTCTTTTCAGGAATTAAGGAACTATACTAATCCGGCGAAGCCCATAAAAGCCAGGGCAAGTATACCTGCAGTTATCAGTGAAATGGGAACACCTTGCATGCCTTTCGGGATATCTGCAAGCTCAAGCTGCTCACGTATTCCGGCAAGTATAATAAGTGCAAGGCCGAAGCCCAGGGCGGTGGCACCGCCGTAGATGACTCCTGTAATGAGGTTGTAATCCTTCTGAATGACAAGAATGGCAACACCGAGTACCGCGCAGTTGGTTGTTATCAGCGGAAGGAAGATCCCTAGAGCCTGGTAAAGGCCCTGGCTTATCTTCTTGAGTATTATCTCCACCATCTGCACAAGGGCTGCAATCACAAGGATAAAGGTTATCGTCTGCATGAAACCGATACCCAGCGGCAGCAGTATGTATGTATAAATGAGATAAGTGGCCATGGTGGCAAGAACCATCACAAATGTTACTGCACCAGACATCCCGATAGCCGTACTGACCTTGTTTGATACTCCGAGAAAAGGACATACGCCAAGAAACTGGGCAAGAACCACATTGTTGACCAGTATTGCAGAAATAATCAGAAGTATATATTCCATGATATTATGATCATAATGTTTTATTGATCCTCGCTGTTATCGTAATCATGTAACCGAGTGCAATGAATGCCCCCGGGGCAAGAATAAACACAAGGATACCGTCTCCCTCAATGAACTTGTATCCCATTATTGACCCGCTGCCCAGTATCTCTCTCACTGCACCCAGAACGCCAAGCGCCAGGGTGAATCCCAGCCCCATTCCTGCTCCGTCAACAAATGATGACCATACGCTGTTTTTGCTGGCAAATGCCTCTGCACGTCCCAGTACGATGCAGTTGACAACTATCAGCGGAATGAATATCCCGAGTGTTGAGTAGAGCGAAGGCACATATGCCTGCATCACAAGGTCAACAATAGTGACAAAGGTTGCTATCACTACAATGAATGCCGGTATACGAACCTTATCCGGAATGACATTTTTCATCAGCGAGATAACCACATTCGACCCTAACAGAACGAAGGTAGTTGCAAGACCCATGCCAAGGCCGTTAACCGCTGACGAGGTGGTGGCCAGGGTAGGGCATGCTCCCAGTACAAGCACCAGGATAGGATTCTCTTTCAGAAATCCCTTTGAAAAGTTCTTCATCTGGTTCATTTCAGACCTCCTTTCTCAAATGTGTTATATGCCCGCTGTACTCCGTCACAGAATGCCCTGGAACTGATCGTCGCAGCAGTGATTGCATCTACCGGCCCACCGTCTTTTTTCACTTTCAGAGGAAACTCCGTCGGTTTCTTTCCCCTGAATTGGTCCTTGAATGCAGGGTTTTCAGGTGTACCTTCCGGAACCAGTTTTGTACCCAGTCCGGGGGTTTCCTTGTGTTCCAAAACATTGATATTGTATATCGCGCCGTCAGGAGTAAATCCTACCATCAGGCCTATATGACCACTGAAGCCTTTCTCAGTATAGGACTTTATAGCATAACCGACCATTTCCTCTCCTTTCATTGCAGGATATATCTCAAGACTATCGCCCTCACCGGTGGGCAGGAGGAACATATCAGCATTAGGATCATTGTCGAACTCAGGCACTACCTGCTTAATGGCTTCCAGTTTCTTGTTCAGCAATGATATTTCAATTGGTCCCTTTGTGAATTCGTAGACGTATCCCAGTGCTGCCGAAGCCCCCAGTGATATCAGGGTGAGTGATAAGGCCATGTTCCTTAGTGATGATTGCATCTTAGCCATTCATAACCTCCTTTCCGAACCTTCGCGGTTTGATATACATGTTCAAAAGGGGAACAAAGGCATTCATTATCAGAATTGCAAAGGAGACTCCCTCCGGATAAGCGCCCCAGGTGCGTATAAGAACCGTTATCACACCTATTCCCGTGCCATAGATGATCATTCCCTTCGGTGTCATGGGCGATGTGACATAATCAGTTGCCATGAATATCGCTCCTAGCATCATCCCTCCGGTAAGGAGGTGGAAGAGGGGATCGGCATATTTTGTCGGATCTGCAATCCATAAGATACCTGTGAAGAGAGCTGCTGATGCCAGCACTGCAACAGGAATGTGCCATGTGATTATCTTCCTCCAGATCATAAAAATACCCCCCAGTATCAGGGCTGCAGCTGCAACTTCTCCCATCGATCCTCCCATATATCCATAGAAGAGCTGCATGTGTGACGGCACCTTGTCCATCACCACAGCGATGCTCTCTCCGTTCTTCACCCCCTCACTTATGATACCGAGCGGCGTAGCGCCGGTGACTGCATCGGTATATCCTGTCTTAAACCCCGACGGCACGGGCCAGCTGGTCATCTGAACGGGAAAGGAGATAAGCAGAAAAACTCTTCCGACCAGCGCAGGGTTGAAGGGATTGTTGCCCAGCCCGCCAAATGTCATCTTTGCCACTCCTATTGAAATGACTGCCCCGATGACAATAATCAAGACCGGGAGATTTGACGGGACATTGAATGCCAGCAACAATCCTGTCACTACCGCTGAACCATCTGATATCGAGGTCTTTGTTTTAAGGATGTATTTCTGTATCAGAAATTCGCATGCTACACAGGACAGCACTGAGGTAAGCGTAACTATGATGGCTCCCATGCCAAAGTAGTAAACTGCGGCTGCCAGTGCCGGCAGGAGGGCAATCACCACTCCAAACATAAGCTTGCGGGTGGTCTCGCTGCTCTGCTGATGAGGTGAGGGAGAGACGTTCAGGATATTATTCATTCTGCTTAAAGCTATTTCGTTATTCGTTCGCGGATCATTTTTAAAACCGTTGCCTTGCCCAGCCTGATGTAATCGAGCAGGGGCCTTTTCGCCGGACATGTATAGGCGCATGCTCCGCACTCCATACAATCGGTGATCTTTTCCGCCTCTGCCTTCTCAAACATTGTCTTCTCAGACAGCACAGAGAGAAGCCATGGCTCAAGACCCATCGCGCATGCTGTTGAACACTTACCGCACCTTATGCATGGCATGATCTCATCACGTCTTGATTCAGAATCAGGAAAAAGAATTATTCCCGAGGTTCCTTTGGTGACGGGCACATCGGTCATCGCAAGAGCCTTACCCATCATAGGTCCGCCATTGACAACCTTACCTGTATCATCCGGCATCCCTCCTGCAGCTTCTATGAGCTTTGTCACCGGGGTGCCTATCCTTACAAGGAAGTTACCCGGACGGGAGACTGACTTGCCGGTGACGGTAACAACTCTTTCGATAAGGGGCTTATTCTTCTGAACCGCCTCATAAACAGCAAAGGCTGTTCCGACATTCTGCACCACAACACCCACATCAAGTGGCAGTCCCCCTGACGGCACCTCACGTCCGGTACATGCCTTTATCAGCTGCTTCTCGCCACCCTGCGGGTATTTGACCTTCAGCGCCACTACCGATATTCCCGCAAACTCCTTTGATATTCCCGCAAACTCCATTGATAATCCGGCAAGGGTACTGATGGCATCGGGCTTGTTGGCCTCAATACCTATCACCGCCTGTGTCACGCCCAGCGCCTTCATGATGACGGTAACGCCAGTAAGTACTTCGGGACCTTTTTCAATCATCAGCCTGTGGTCGGAGGTCAGGTAGGGCTCACACTCCACGCCGTTGATGATCAGCATGTCACATTTCTTGCCTGACGGGACGGTCATCTTGATATGTGTCGGGAAGGTGGCGCCGCCTAGACCTACCAGGCCGCAATCGCGGCACCGTTCCACTATCTGTTCACGGGTCATGGTGATCTCTTTCACCAGTGTCGCGCTGCGGTCTGTCGTCTCTATCCATTCATCACCCTCTGCCTCAATTATTATTGCCATCTGTTTGTATCCTGTTGAATCGGCAACAGGCTCAATCTTGCTTACCTTGCCTGATACGGGCGAATGAATATTGGCTGAGACAAATCCTTTCGCCTCGGCTATAAGCTGTCCTGTCTTCACTGCCGAGCCTTTCTCCACCACCGGTGTCGCCGGGGCGCCTATGTGCTGATTGAGGGGCACAGTGACTGTGGAGGGTAACGGCAGCACTATTACAGACTTGTCAGCCGTGATCTTGTTTTCGGGCGGATGAATGCCCCCTTTTGGAAACGTCTTGAACACTTTGCGGGTTATTATCAGTTTATCAGCTTCTTGTTAATTGACCTCAGTAACTGCATGCCCGGCAGGCTTCTCTTCCTTTACCGGGAAGTTTATCTCAAGGATGGCTCCGGTAGGACACTCGGCCACACATTTGCGGCATAGCTTGCATTTGAATGAATCGATAAATGCCAGGTTATCAGCCATAGTAATCGCATCATACGGGCATACTTTGACGCACTTGCCGCAACCGATGCATGCCACGCTGCAGGCTTTGCGTGCCGGACCACCTTTATCCTTGTTGACGCATGAGATATAGATCTTGCGGTCTTTGCGGTTTCGTTTCCGGAGCTCAATGATGTTTCGCGGGCATGCCTTGACACAGGCGCCGCAGGCCACGCACTTATCATCTATTATCACCGGCAGCTGTGTCACCGGATCCATGTACATCGCATCGAACTTGCAGGATGTCACACAGTCTCCGCAGCCAAGGCATCCGTAATGGCATGCTGTTGTACCTCCGTACAGCGCATGGGCTACACGGCAGTTCATTGCCCCGTCATAGTATGATGTACGCTGGCTGTGTTCAGGGGTTCCGTTGCATCTTAATACTGCAATCTTCGGTTCCACCGCCACAGGCTGACGGTCAAGGATAACAGCTGCTTTACCCATGGCCTCAGATCCTCCTACGGGGCAGTTCAGACCCTCAAATGAATCGGACCTGACCAGCACCTCGGAAAAAGCACGGCAGCCGGTGAAGCCGCACCCTCCGCAGTTGGCCCCCGGCAGCACCTCATTGACAAGGTCAATACGCGGATCTTCCACAACCTTGAATTTCTGGGCAACAACATACAATATCACTGCTGCCAGCAAGCCCAGAAGGCTAAGCATGATGATTGTAAACAAAACAGTGGAACTCATCTGTCAGACCTTTATTTTGAATTCAAATTTCTTTTCAATCCTTTTTCTTGATAGCCAGATCAAAAGGTAGCAAATGGCTACTGCAGTGAAAGATATAAGTGCGCACAGAAGCTCTCCGGCACCAGCGACGGATGATGCTATGAATGCCGTGATCAGTGCCGCCAGAGGCAATAAATAACCGATAGCTACAGCCCTGAAACCCTGTGACAGCTCCATCATTACCGTCACCCTCTCTCCGGGTTTGAGATCAGATGCATTATTCACATTGATAATCTTGACCTGTGTATCCCCGACTGAACATACCGACTTCGCGTGGCAGCCTGAGCAGGCGCTGCCTGCCATTATCTCCACCTCGGCAGTGCCGTCGCCGGTTGTTCTCATTACCACACCCTCGTGGCTTATCGTTTCACCTTTTTGCATCTGATCTTTATGGAACCGGCAATAATAGCTACTTGGTAAGATATAAAACAGAGCAAAAGTCATATTTTAGGCAATAGGCACTGGCGGGGCAAGGGGCATGGAGCAAGGGGCATGGGGCAAGGGGCATGGGGCATAGGGCATGGAGCAAGGGGCAAGGAGCAATGAGCAATGAGCGAGAGACAAGGCTTTGCCCGCCGAAGCCGGTCCCTGATCTGGTCCCTGAGCCTGTCGAAGGGGTCGAAGGGGTCGAAGGGTGGCGAAGGCGGGGCGCTTCAGCTTATCTCAGACCAGGTGTATTTCTTTCCGAAGAGCCTCTTAAGGTTACTCTTCAACACCTGGTTCTCAGGACGTGACAGTTCGGGGTCGTCGGCGAGGATCTCCGAAGCATGTGACCGCGCAAGGTTGAGTATCTGTCCGTCTTTGCCCAGGTCGGCGATTTTGAGATCGAAGGCCATGCCGCTCTGCTGCGTCCCCTCAAGGTCACCTGGGCCGCGCATGCGCAGATCGGTCTCTGCGATCTCGAACCCATCGTTGGTGGCTACCATTGTGCTGATACGCTCCGTGGCCTCTGCAGAGAGCCTGTGAGAGGTCATGAGGATGCAGAACGACTGGTCAGCACCGCGTCCGACGCGTCCTCTGAGCTGATGCAGCTGCGAGAGCCCGAAACGCTCAGCGCTCTCGATGACCATGACGCTTGCGTTGGGTATGTCAACCCCCACCTCAATGACCGTGGTTGCCACCATGATCTGCGCCTGCCCGCGGCGAAAGAGACTCATCGATATCTCCTTGTCGCGCGGCGTCATGCGCCCGTGAACCACACTGATACAGTACTGCGGCGGAGGGAAAGCCCGTGCCATGCTCTCCAGTCCGTCCTCAAGGTCTTTGTAATCAAGTGACTCCGACTCCCTGATGAGAGGGTAAACGACGTATATCTGCCTGCCCTCTTCGATCTGACGGCGCATGAATCCAAACACCTTCTCACGCTCTGCATCGGTGAAGGTCATAGTCTTTATCGGCTTGCGTCCGGGCGGCATCTCATCTATGACAGAGACGTCAAGGTCACCGTAGAGCGTCATGGCAAGAGTACGCGGTATGGGGGTGGCCGTCATAACAAGCACATGAGGAGGACAGTCGCTCTTCTGCCAGAGCTTAGCACGTTGGGCAACGCCAAAACGGTGCTGCTCATCTATTATGACCAGGCCAAGATTAAGGTACTTCACGTTCTCCTCGATAAGGGCGTGTGTGCCAACGAGGATGCTGATCGAGCCGTCGAGGAGCCCTTTCTCGATGCGCTGCCGCTCGCTCCGTTTTGTTGATCCGGTCAGAAGCGCAACTTCAACATTTATTCCTTCCAGGGATTTGGTTACGGAGTTAAAATGCTGAATGGCAAGTATCTCTGTAGGTGCCATCATGCAGCTCTGGAAGCCGTTGTCGGCGCCTATAAGCATACTCATCAAAGCAACCATAGTCTTGCCGCTGCCCACATCGCCCTGCAGCAGCCTGTTCATCTGTCTGCCGCTGCCAAGATCGGCACGAATCTCTTTTATGACTCTCTTCTGTGCGCCGGTAAGAGTGAAGGGGAGGTTATTCGTATAAAAGGAATTAAGCCTCTCTCCGACAACGGAGAACAGAAAGCCGTGTGTTATTCTCTCCCTGTGGCCCTTATAGCGCAGCAGGTTCAGCTGAATATAGAACAGCTCTTCAAACTTGAGCCTGAAACGGGCATTTTCAATGTCAAGGTTCGAGTCAGGGAAGTGAATGCGGAAGAGGGCGTCATTGAGGCTCATCAGCTTCATCGATCCTGTCAGGCCTGCTGGAAGGGTCTCCGCAAAGCGAAGCGAAGGCTGGGCAAATACTGTGGACATCAGCTTGGCAATGGCCTTCGAATGAAGGAAGTGATCCTTCATCTTTTCCGTAGTGTTATACTGGGCCTCGAGGGCCGAGCTTACCCTCGCCGCCCTCTTCTCAACCTCCTCAATCTCAGGATGGACGATATTGAAGGCGCCGCTGAAGAGTGTCGGTTTGCCAAAGATAATGTACTCTCTGTCAATCTTATAGGTATTCAATACCCACCTTTGCCCCTTGAACCAGACCAGCCTGACCATACCGGTCTCATCATGGAAATCGGCCGTGAGACGCTTCCCCGCGCCACCTCCCTCATTGGAGAATCGTTTTATCACACCCCTGAGCTGCACATACTGCATGTCTGTGTCAAGCTCCCTGACAGAGTAGAAGCGGGTCTTATCAACATACTTGTACGGAAAATAGTATATCAGGTCCCTGAAAGTAGCGATGCCTGCTTCGGAAGCAAGCAGCTCTGCTCTTTTGGGACCCACACCGGGAAGGAATTTTATCTCACTGTCAGGCAGTTCAGACATCAGTCGACACGAAAATGATAGTCACCGAAAATAGTTAATTTTGAGCTGCTTTCAAATGACCTGAGTGAGGAAATGAACTTATATCATCCGGTTGCAACTGTCAGACACCTGCTCATATCGCAGAGTACCGCGGGTCACGGCGTGCACAGCCCATTCATTTATGATTTTTTAACAACAGTGATCAGGAATAAAACCGATGATCATATTGTCAGACATGTTGAACGCCTCAGGAGTGAGATGCTCGCTGACGACAGAATCATCAGCATTACTGATTTAGGGGCAGGTTCTTTGAGAATGAAGGGTGCGGAGCGGAAAGTGAGAGATATAGCCAGGGCGGCAGCACTGCCCGTGAAACAGGCTGCTTTACTTGCCAGGATGGTACAAGGTTCATGGGACAGGGTACAGGGTGACCGGCTCAGGGCTCAGGGCTCAGGTCTCAGCGCAAATGGAATCATTCTGGAACTGGGGACATCGCTGGGGATAAGTACCCTGGCTCTTGCGCTGGCAGCCCCGGAGCAGAGGGTGGTGACGGTTGAAGGATGCCCGGCATTGGCTGAAATTGCTGCCGCCAATATGGCACGGCACGGAGCCGGTAATGTCACAGTGATGAACATGGAGTTCAGCGAGGCGCTCGGGAAAATCACAGCTGAGGGAGCAAAGGTGTCGTTTGCATTTATCGATGGCAACCACAGGGGAGGAGCACTTGCAGAGTATGCAGGAAGGATAGCTGAGGCAGGAGAGGAGATGATAATAGTGGCAGACGACATCCGTCTGACAAGGGATATGTACAGCGGATGGAAATCGATTGTCAGGGAGGGACTGGCCGCTGTGTCAATGGAGACACTTCGTTTCGGGATTCTCATCAGGATAAATGGCATTACACCGGGAAGCTACAGGATAAGGTGTTAACAAAAATTAATAGGAGCGTAAGATATTTATAGATTATTTTAAACTAATTTCGGGACTTTAAT
This sequence comes from uncultured Bacteroidales bacterium, assembly GCA_963732365.1. Taxonomy (GTDB): domain Bacteria; phylum Bacteroidota; class Bacteroidia; order Bacteroidales; family VadinHA17; genus SR-FBR-E99. Next base: position 27,108 of record CAVSZC010000001.1, read on the forward strand.
AAATCAGGCATGGACAAGGTCATTGAGATACACAACATTGTAAAGAACTACCAGGTTGGGTCAGTAATAGTACGGGCACTGCGCTCGGTTTCATTGAGTATCAATAAGAACGAGTACGTAGCCATAATGGGTCCGTCAGGCTCAGGCAAATCTACGTTAATGAATATCCTCGGGTGTCTCGACACCCCAACCAAAGGTCAGTATATACTGAACGGAACAGACGTCAGCAAGATGGAGGATGACCAGCTTGCCGAGATTCGCAACAAAGAGATCGGATTCGTTTTTCAGACCTTTAACCTTTTACCACGATACACTGCCCTTGAGAATGTGACACTGCCTCTCATATATGCAGGCATACCCCGCCATGAAAGGGAGGAGCATGCAAAAAGAACTCTTGATGAGGTGGGTCTTGCCGACAGGATGCACCATAAGCCCAATGAGTTATCGGGCGGACAGAGACAGAGAGTTGCCATCGCAAGGGCCCTCGTAAACACACCTTCGATAATTCTTGCCGATGAACCTACCGGTAACCTTGATAGCAAGACATCATATGATATCATGGGTCTGCTCGACAAGATTCATGAACTGGGGAACACTGTAATTGTGGTGACTCATGAGGAGGATATTGCCCGTCATGCTCACCGTATCATTAAACTGATGGACGGAGAGGTCTCTGCCGATTATGCCAATGAGAACAGGATTGACGTAAGGAAGAAGCAGTAGGGGAGCGAGGAGCGAGGAGCAAGGGGCAAGGTGCATGGTGCCAGGCTTTGCCCACCGAAGCCGGTCCCTGATCTGGTCCCTGAGCCTGTCGAAGGGGTCGAAGGGGTCGAAGGGGTCGAAGGGTGGCGAAGGTGGGGTGCAAAGTACAAGGAGCAATGAAGATATATACAAAAACGGGTGACAAGGGTGAGACCTCGATCATTGGCGGAAAGAGGCTGCCGAAGCACCATCCGCGGATCGAAGCCTACGGCACGGTTGATGAGCTTATTGCCTGGATAGGTTTGCTGCGGGGAGCTGACCAGCATTGTGTCAGCACCGAAGAACTTATTGCAATCCAGGCATCCCTGATGTCATGTTGCTCAGTTATCGCCACTGACCCTTCAGCAAAGGTGCCCGAAGGCATAATGATTGATGACCCTTCAGTACTCGAGCGCTCAATAGACAGAATGGAAGAGAGGCTGCCGGCACTTACTTCATTCATCCTGCCGGGGGGTCACCCGAATGCGGCGAACAGTAATATTGCAAGATGTGTGTGCCGTCGTGCGGAACGGGCACTGCTGCGCCTCAATGAAAAGGAAAAAGTCGATCCATCAGTTGTCAAATACCTTAACCGCCTGTCTGACTATCTCTTTGTTCTCTCAAGATGCCTTACGTATGAGGCTGGCAAAGAGGAAGTTAAGTGGATTACCCGGAAAAAATAATAATTTAGGAGAAAAAAGTCGGGTCACTCTTTTATTATTCCAAATAATTTTATATTTGCGGACTTTACCAAGGGTAATTTTTTAAGTAATTACAAATATGTATTGGACACTTGAATTAGCATCAAAGCTCGAAGACGCTCCATGGCCTGCTACCAAGGACGAGCTTATAGATTACGCCATACGGTCAGGTGCCCCTATGGAAGTCATAGAAAACCTTCAGGAGATTGAGGACGAAGGGGATATTTATGAGAGTATTGAAGATATCTGGCCTGATTATCCATCGAAAGACGACTTTTTCTTTAACGAGGACGAGTACTAGAAGGTCTGAAGGTCTGAGGTCTTGCCTCAATTCTTAATTCTTCATTTTTCCTGATCAAAGTTTCGTTCCCCCTGCTCATTGCTCTTTGCTACCTGCTCCTTGCTCCCAGCCCCCTGCTCCTTGCCCCTTGCCCCATGCCCTCTCACCGGTCTCAGTTCCGGCACCCATCTGAACCCTTCAAGCTTCATCTCTTCATCGGGGGTTTTCAGCGGAGGATCGAATGATCCGTCGGGGCTCTGGTTCTGGAAAATCTGGGCAATCTTGCCATCCTCGATAAAGATCTCTATTGATGCGCTTCTGGCCCTGTTTACGCCTACCAGGCTGTTTTCATCAACCACATAGTAAATTGCCTCACCGTTACCCGTGACCTTTATCCTGTGCAGCTTATTGTCAACAAAATAACCTGAAAGGTTTTTGCCGCTTATCTGGTCGAAGCGTGTCGAATCAACATAACCTGCCACGAAAGCCGAGTTGTACAGCTCCATGTGGTCGGCTTTGCTGTCGCGCGTGAAGAGGGCAATAGAATCTGCAGAGAGCTGATTCTCCTGTGACCAGATGATTGGATCATCATACAATCGTATCACTGAGTCCATGAACGAGTAAATAAGCGAGTCGCATTTGCCCTGCATCTCGCGGCTGAAAATGGTACAGCCGTAGAATGCCTTAAGCAGCCTGTGGTCTACTCCTGCACTGTCAGTAAGCGGCAGTGATCTGAGTGTGTCAGCCCTCAGCGTCAATGTATCATCATCTGAGAACATTGTGAACCAGGGCGATTTTGTAAGCAGAAAGCGCTCAGGCCTTTTGTAGTACCAGCCGTAATTTCCTCCCCCGACGACGTTATCGGTCGTGTCGGTGATGGTCACATTGCCGAATGCTTCCCCGAAGCCCTTTTTTTCATCATACCACAGCGTATCTCCAGTGATGCGCTGCTCACGGTTGTCGAGCACTGCGTTCTTCATAAGCCGTGAGACATCATTTCGTGTGTCACTCCATCCCTGCTCGCAATAGAGGTAGAGGCTGTCACCGATGGCTTCCGTCGGTCCGGCAAACCAAACTATCTCATTAAAAGTGTCATACCGCATGGTGTCAGCGTACATGATGAAGTCCGGATTGACTATCCTGACGCTGTCGCGGAAGTGAAGCATCTTCCTGTCGGCATAATATATTCCTGTTCGGCTAGTAAGGGTGTTTTCACCGTTAAGGATTCTGCCTCCCTCATCATAAACTGCTGTCTGTGTGTTCACGTCATAGTCTATCTTGGGAGTGAAGAGTCTTGTCTCGTTATCGGCGAGCTCGACGCTGTCAGTCATTACAGCCTTGCCAGTGTCACCGTTGTATGAGAGATATCTGCCCCATATCTGGAGAGTATCGCCCTGCCTTATATGTATGTTGCTGAAGGCGAAGACCTGGTTTATCTGATCATAGTACCATGCGCTGTCGCAACTCATGTAGAGATTGTTGTGCTTCATCTGCACATTGCCTATGAGTCTCTTCCGGGGCTGCTCTGCCAGGCGGTCAAACTCAAGCGCATCAGTATGAAGTATCTCCACCATGCGTCGGCCGCCGGCCTCCTGTGACAAAGCCTGCCATGGTTTTAACAGAGAGAGAAGAGACAGAATGAGAATAAGGGCTCCCTGTGACCTTATATGACCTATTCGAGCCATCCGGCATTCTGAAAACTGCAATCCCTGAATTCGTCACTGATACGGATAAAAGTCCTCTTTATCTTATCAGTGATCCAGTCCTGGTATGCCTTGTTTTTCTTGTTCATCAGGGCCGCCTGCGACAGGAAGTTGTAGTCATCCTTAATATTGACCCTGTGGGGAGCGATCTCATTGTCGAGCCTTATTATGCAGTAAACGCTGTTGCCTTTGGCATCGGTGGTGCGGAAAGGTTCTGATATCTCACCAAGTTTCATGTTACGCACCACAAGATTTATCTCCTTCGGAAGCTCATCAAGGGTAAACCATGTTCCTCTTTCGGATGGATTGTCCTGTACCATCTTTCCTCCGTTGGCCCTGGTTGTTTTGTCAGAGGAGAACATCAGCGCCGCCCTGTCGAACTTAAGGCTGTCTGTTCTTACCATTGTGGCTATGCTGTCGAGTCTTATGATTGACCATTCAGTCTGTGAGGCAGAGAGCTTGGGTTTCATAAGTATGTGACGTGAGTTGACCATGTCGCCCTTTCGGTCAATCATCTGTATTATATGAAAGCCGAACTCTGTCTCAACTATCTTTGACACGGCATCCTTTTTAAGGCTCCATGCCGCCTCAGCATATGGTTTTGCCAGTTCGCCCCTTGTCATAAAACCTATCTCGCCTCCGTTTGGGGCTGATCCCGGATCTTCTGAATAGAGTACTGCCAGCGTCCTGAAGCTCTCGCCATTGACAACGCGGCTTCTGAGATCGAGCAGCCGCTTCCGTACCTCCGCCTTGCTATCCTCAATGTCCGGCGGCTCAACGGTGATGATGCTCAGCTCCACCTTCCTGGGTACGAGGGGAAGAGAATCTTCAGGAATGGTTTTGTAGTAATCTCTTATCTCCTCTGGTGTTACCGTAATAGTTTGTGCTATTGTTCCCTGGGTCTCCTGTATGATATACTGGTTGGTGAGCATCTCACGGAGGTCTTTCTTAATCTCAGACATGCTCTTGTTGAAATAATTCTCGAGAGCCTGCTCCGAGCCAGCGCGACGCACATACTCGGAAAGCCTGCTGGTGAGGTCTGCTTCCACATTTTCCGGTGACACCTCAACTGAGTCAAGTCTCGCCTGGTCAAGAAACAGCTTCTGAATTAACTGATCTTCAAACACAAGGCAGCGGAGCTGCTCTATGGGGGTGGGGTCTTTTTCAGCCTTGCGCTGCAGTACCTGTCCCTCAATGTCAGAGAGATATATCACCTCATTGCCCACAATGCCAACAATAGATTCCACTATCTGCTGACCGGCTGCGCTGTACCCTGCAAACGCCGTCAGCGCAACTAATATGATAATCTTAAATTTCATCTTCAGATCACTTGTTAATAGATTTGCAGGGTGCTACTCCTGACCGCCTCATTGTAAATACCGTCTTCGAGCTTTTGAAGGAAGTCATTCCTCCGGTTGTTAAGAATAATTGTCTTCACCTGTCCACTGATATATTCGAATGGCGCAGTGCTGTTGCGCAGCCTGTATTCCCTGACGACAATAAAGTAAACATAATCGTCATCCTTCATCTCTGCCGAGCTGTTGCGTGTCAGCCACTCCTCCTGCCTGTCAGACTCAAGCGGGACTTCCATCAGGAGCTGGGTGAAGGTGATCCATTCATCATCAAAGTCATCGTACCTGAGGGCAAACTGCAGGCAATAATCTTCGAGCTCATGTATGTCTTCCGTCTGAGATGACCTGTAGAGCTTTCGTACTTTGTCCAGATCCGGTGTCTCTGCCGGCAGTTTAATCAGCAGCGCCTTGACAATGTTCGAAGTAAGTGTGAAGGTGTTGAGGTTGCCCACATAGTAGTCCTGCATTTCGCTTTCAGTTACTACGGTATCCATTTTCTGTATGATCATTTGCTGCTGGTACTGATAGATAAGGAGATTATTCCTCATCTCATCGAGTTGCCTGTTCACCTCCGCCTTGTACTCAGCGGTGAGGTTCTGCTCGGCTCTGAGTGCCAGCAGTTCCTTCCGTGCCCAGCGACGTATGTAGCTCTGTATCGCTGAAAGGCTGTCAGTCTCGTTCAGCCCGCTGATCGCCAGGTTTGAAGGTATCTGATCCAGATAGAGCATCCTGTCGCCGGCACGGGCAACAACAGTGCGTTCTGAATCAGTGCCGGCATTTTTGCAGGCTGATACCAGGGTAAGCAGTGACAATATAATTATTCTGATGCTCATCAATACTCATTATTCTTCCGGCTGTAATTTGGTGCTTCACGGGTTATTGTCACATCATGTGGATGGCTTTCCGTGACTCCTGCGCTTGTCACCCTGACAAACCGTCCCTCTCTCTGAAGGGTGGCAATGTCAGGGGCGCCGCAGTAACCCATTCCTGATCGCAGTCCGCCAAGGAACTGGTAGATGACCTCGTTTAGTGTGCCCTTGTAGGGTACACGGGCAGTAATACCTTCAGGCACAAGTTTATGAATATCATCCTCCATATCCTGGAAGTATCTGTCTTTCGATCCCATCTGCATTGCTTCCACCGATCCCATTCCCCGGTAAGTCTTAAACTTACGTCCGTTATATATTATTGTCTCACCCGGTGATTCTTCCACACCGGCAAAGAGAGAACCTGCCATTATGCTGTCAGCTCCAGCGGCGAGAGCCTTGACAATATCTCCCGAGTATCTTATCCCGCCGTCGGCTATGACAGGCACGCCGCTGCCGCTGATGGCGGAGGCGACGTTGAATATTGCCGAGAGCTGTGGCACACCCACGCCTGCCACGACCCTGGTTGTGCAGATGGAGCCCGGTCCTATTCCCACCTTTACGGCGTCAGCGCCTTCATCAACAAGCATCCTTGCAGCGTCACCGGTACCAATGTTCCCTACAACAACCTCTGTGCCCGGGAAAATCTTCTTTATCTCCCTGAGTATCTCAATGACACCTTTGGTATGACCATGGGCGGTATCAATTGCAATGGCATCAACGCCCGCCCCGACGAGTGCCTCTACTCTTGAGAGAGTATTTACAGCAATGCCCACTGCTGCAGCAACCCTGAGCCTTCCCCTCTCGTCCTTGCACGCATTGGGCCTGTCCTTGGCCTTGGTCATATCTTTGTAAGTAACAAGCCCCTTCAGCCTTCCCTTGTCATCCACAATAGGAAGCTTTTCTATTTTATGCTTCTGCAGTATCTCCGCGGCAGCGGCCAGGTCAGTCTGGTGACTTATGGTTATCAGCCTCGAGAGGGGTGTCATTACGTCACTTATGCTCCTTGAATAGTCACCCTCAAAACGAAGGTCCCTGTTTGTAACAATTCCAACAAGAGCTCCGTCGTCATTGATGACAGGTATCCCGCCGATCCTGAACTCCTTCATCAGGGCCAGTGCATCGGCCACGGTAGCGGTATCACCTATGGTCACAGGGTCGAAGATCATAACGCTCTCTGCTCTCTTGACCTTTCTCACCTGTGCCGCCTGCTGACCTATAGACATATTCTTGTGTATCACGCCAATGCCCCCTTCGCGGGCAATGGCGATGGCCAGTTCAGCCTCGGTGACAGTGTCCATCGCTGCCGAGATGATGGGCGTGTTTATGATTATGTTGCGTGTAAAGCGCGATCTGAGGTCAACATCGCGCGGCAGAACCTCCGAGTAGGCCGGAAGAAGCAGCACATCATCGAAGGTAAGACCTTCAAACATCAACTTATCTTCAGAGAATGACATCGGGCAGATTTTTATTTGGGGCGAAAATTACAAAAAAATGATGAGCACCAGCATATCTAAAATGTCAATAAAAGGTTAAAAATGAGTTTGAGTTACTATTTTTGCATGAAGGAGGCTGCATAACAATGTTACCGGACATTTACAGGGAGACCCTTGCCCGCTATTGGGGATTTACCTCTTTCAGGCCGTTGCAGGAGGAGATTATCGGTGCGGTGGCTTCCGGGAAGGATGTCATTGGACTCCTGCCTACCGGAGGAGGCAAGTCTGTAACCTACCAGGTGCCGGCCGTTGCGCGTGAGGGACTGTGTCTGGTGATCACCCCTCTGATAGCACTGATGAAGGACCAGGTCAATCGGCTGAAGTCGATGAATATCAAGGCTATGGCCATTCACAGCGGCATGACCCGCGAGGAGGTGGAGATAGCACTTGACAACTGCCTGTACGGTGACTACAGGCTCCTTTACGTCAGCCCGGAACGGTTGCAGACCCCTGTCTTCAGGTCGCGCGTTGCACGCTTTAATTTCACATTTGTCGCCGTAGATGAGGCACATTGCATATCGCAGTGGGGTTATGACTTCAGACCCTCATACCTCGCTATAGCTGATATCCGTGACATGATCAGCCCCGAGGTTCCTTTCCTGGCCCTTACCGCAACAGCCACCCCTGAGGTGGTGAAGGATATAACAGCACGGCTTAAGCTGCGCAATGCGCTGATCCTGCAGTCGAGCTTCAAACGAACGAATATAACCTATGTTGTCAGGGAGGTGGAAGACAAGGGGGCCTATCTTACCAAAAGCCTGAGCAGGGAGCCCGGATGCGGCATAGTATACGTAAGCAGCAGGAAAAGGTCGAAGGAGGTGGCTGAGATGCTTCTGTCAAAAGGGATCAGCGCAGATTTTTATCATGCCGGCCTGCCACAGGAGATGAGAGACAGAAAGCAGCATGCCTGGACTACGGGAGAATCAAGGGTAATAGTTGCAACAAATGCCTTCGGGATGGGGATAGACAAGGCAGATGTGCGATTTGTAATACACTGGGACTCTCCTGATTCTGTAGAGGCTTATTACCAGGAGTCCGGCAGGGCAGGGCGCGATGGTAAGCCGGCATTTGCCGTACTGCTATGGTCAGAAGATGAAAAGAGACGCCTTGCAGACTCGGTGCGTATCAAGTTTCCTCCTGTCGAACGAATCAAGGATATTTATGAGGCAATAGGCAACTATTACCAGTTGCCTGTCGGCTCCGGAAAGAACAGTGTCCATGACTTTGACCTGTGGAAGTTCGTAACTGCCTTCAGATTCTCTGTTACAGAGACATATAACAGCCTTGTCTTCCTTCAGAAGGAGGGATATCTTGAGTTCACCGATGAGATAAACAACCCTTCACGTGTACACTTTGTGGTGAGCCGTGACGACCTGTACAAATTCCAGGTAGCCAACGAGGAGTATGACAGGTTCATTAAGCTTCTTCTGCGGACTTACAGCGGCATGTTCTCTGATTTTGTACCAATAAATGAAGAGTCGCTGGCAAACAGATCCGGGCTGACGCGCGAGGCCATTTACCAGTATCTGCTGAGGCTTACATCACAGGGGATAATACACTTTATCCCTGGAAAGAAGAGCCCGCTGGTGATCTTTACCGAAGAGAGGCTTGATCGCAGTCACCTCACCATCTCTCCTGATGTGTATCTGCGTGTGAAGGAAAACTTTATAAGCAGGGTGGAGAAAATAACCGAATACGCTGAGAACAAAACCCGTTGCCGCTCAGCCTTCCTGACCCATTACTTCGGTGAGGAGAACGGCCGCTGCGGTCTCTGTGACACCTGTTTGGAGAGAAATGAACTGGAATTGAGCAAGTATGAGTTTGACCTTATAATTGACAAGATAAAGGATCTGCTCCTTGTTAATCCGCTGAGAGCAGAGCAGCTTGCCGCTTCGATGGAGTTTCCTGCCGAAAAGAGCATCAGGGTGATCAGATGGTTGCTCGATCATGAGAAGCTCCATTACGATGAAGAGCAAAAACTGTCTTGGAAACACTCCTGATCCTCCTTTTTTGAACACCTTGGCTGTATTGTTGTTGAAATAGGTAATTTTGTCGATTATTCAAAGCCAATGGAACAAGAGGAGAAGATCATCTATTCACGCCAGGTAGTTGAGTTCGTTGCGTCTGCCAACGAATACTGCAAATATCTGGAGGGAATCAAGGAAATAAACGGCATTGAGATACTCAAGGTTATGCAGCGCCTCCTTCCCTTCATTTACCTCAGGGCTTCGCTGCTGCCAATGCTTGAGCCATTGATGGAGGAGGGAAACGAAAAGACAGTGACCGAGTTCGACTGGACAAGAATGCATGATACCCTCCTTGCCAAAACAGGGAATAATGATCCTTACCCGGTCATAGTGGATATGGGTGACCCGGCAGACGGACTTTATACCGGCAGCATAGCAGAAAGCCTTACAGATATTTATCAGGATCTGAAGGACTTTATTGTTAATTACAAGACAGGCACCGATGAGGTAATGAATGATGCAGTATGGGAGGTGCTCATGAATTTTGAGGAGTTCTGGGGCAAGAAGCTGCTGAATGTGCTCAATGCCATTCACACCGTTCTCTACTCGGAGAGCGATGAGAAAGAGACAAATGAATCAGCCGTCGATGACAAGACAGTTTAACGAGAGCGTATCTGACGAAGAATTAAAAAGCCTTCCTGTATCACAGTTTGAAGGGAGAGTCACCCTTGTGGATACTATGAAGAAGTTCTATAAGGTAATGCCTCACCTGAACAAATCAGGGGTATTGGGATTTGATACGGAAACCAGACCCTCATTCAGGAAGGGGGAGAGACACAAGGTATCACTGCTTCAATTCGCCGATGACCGCAATGCCTGGCTCTTCAGGCTGAACATTATCGGGTTGCCCGAAGAACTGGCCGCCATGCTTTCCGACCCTGACATTATCAAGGTTGGAGTGGCAATACATGATGATATCAAGGCGCTGCGAAATCTAAGACCCTTTGAACCCGGAGGCTTTATTGACCTGCAGACGGTGGTTGCTGCGCACGGCATCAAACAGCTAGGGCTGAAAAAGCTGTCAGCACTCGTACTTGGCTTTTCCATCTCAAAATCACAGCAGGTTTCAAACTGGGAGGCCCCTGCACTTACAGAGTCACAAATGACCTATGCTGCCACTGACGCATGGGTCTGCCGGCGTATATATTTCACTATCAACGGAAAAGATTTTTTTCAATAGACTTTTGACTTTAGATTTTTAACTTTTGACTTTATACTTAACCATGACACTAGCCCGGGTTTCATTGAAGAAAGGCAAAGACCAGTCAGTAAGGCGTTACCATCCATGGATATTCTCCGGTGCTATATCAGAAACAACAGGCTCACCGGCTGAGGGCGATGTGGTTGAGGTATGCGCTTCTGATGGTACCTACCTGGCAACAGGGCACTGGGCTCCGGGGTCAATAGCCGTCCGCATCTTTTCGTTCATCAAGTGTAATCCCGGCAGGGATTTCTTCAGGAAGAAGCTCTCTGATGCTTATGCCTTCAGGCTGAACGCAGGCATTGCCGGCAGAAGCGACACCAACGTGTGGCGATTGATACATGGTGAGGGAGACGGGCTGCCGGGTCTGATCGTTGACATATACGGCAGTGTAGCCGTTCTTCAGGCCCATACAGCAGGTTTCTGGCATATACGGGCGATGATTGCAGAGCTGATAATTGAAATACTGCAGGGCTCTGTGACATCTGTCTTTGACAAGAGCGAAGCGACCCTCCCTTACATGGCGAAGCTCGGAGCTGTAAACAGATACCTGGCCGGTGAGGATGCCGGCCCCGGTGCCATCGTCACTGAGAACGGAATGAAATTCAGTGTTAACTGGCAGACCGGACAGAAGACAGGCTTCTTCATAGACCAGCGCGACAGCCGCAGTCTGCTGACAAGATACAGCAAGGGACGCAGGGTACTGAATATGTTTGGCTACTCAGGCGGTTTTTCGGTATATGCCATGCAGAATGCCGATGCCGTCCATACCGTTGACAGCTCTGCCGCAGCAATAGCCCTGGCTGATGAGAATGTAAAAATGAATTACGGTGATGATGCTCGGCACCGGAGCTATTCAACTGACGCATTCACCTACCTGGCTGAGATGAACCGCGATTATGATCTTATGGTGCTTGATCCCCCGGCTTTTGCCAAGCATCACAATGCGCTCGACAAAGCTCTCCAGGGATACAGAAGACTGAATGCAATAGCAATTGAAAAAATAAAACCCGGAGGAATAATATTTACCTTCTCTTGTTCGCAGGTGGTAAGCCGTGAAGATTTCCGCCGTTCGGTTTTTGTGGCAGCAGCGAACACAGGGCGTAGTGTGAGAATACTGCATCAGACAGGCCAGCCTCCGGATCATCCGGTCAGCATATATCATCCTGAGAGTGAATATCTTAAGGGACTAGTGCTATATATCGAATAAAGTTATGGACCCGGCAGCCTACATAAAGATAATTGCAAAAAAGCTTCAACTGCATGACTGGCAGGTTGAGAACACACTGCGTCTGCTTGATGACGGAGCCACGATACCCTTTATAAGCCGGTACCGTAAGGAGGTCACAGGCAGTCTTGACGAGGTTCAGATTGCCGGGATACGTGATGAATACGGGAGGCTGAAGGAGCTTGAGAAGAGGAGAGAGGCCATCATTAAGTCTATTGAAGAGCAGGAGAAAATGACACCTGTGCTTCTTGAAAAGATCAACACTGCACTGACGGTGTCGCAGCTCGAGGATCTATACCTGCCTTACAGGCCAAAGAGGCGCACAAGGGCATCAGTGGCGCGTGAGAAGGGTCTCGAACCGCTGGCACTGTGGCTGCTCAGACAGTTGCCGGGAGATCCTGAGGGTGAGGCGGAAAAATACACAGGCGAGGAGGTGCTGACAATCAGTGATGCCCTTGCCGGTGCACGGGATATAATTGCTGAGATAATCAACGAGGATGAGCAGGTGCGAGGCGCCATGAGGGTTCTGTTTGAGAAAGAAGCCGTTATAACATCCAGGGTCATAAAAGGCAAGGAGGAAGAGGGGAACAAGTTCAGTGACTACTTTGAGTGGTCAGAGCCGCTGCGCCGCTGTCCTTCTCACCGTCTGCTTGCCATGCGCAGGGGTGAAGAGGAGGGCTTCCTCAGACTAACAATTATGCCACGCGATGACGAGGCCAGGGAGCTGATGGAGAGTCGTTTTATTAAAGCACAGAATCAGGCTGCAAGACAGGTGAGGGAAGCGTTGTCTGACAGCTGGAGCCGCCTGCTGGGTCCGGCGATGGAGACGGAATTCAGGGCCCTGTCAAAGACAAAGGCTGACGGGGAGGCTATTCGTGTCTTCGCCGACAACCTGCGCCAGCTGCTGCTTGCACCGCCGCTGGGTGAGAAGAGCGTTCTTGCCCTCGATCCGGGATACCGCACCGGATGCAAGCTCGTATGCCTTGACAGGCAGGGTGCCTTACTACATAATGACACCATCTATCCTCATCCTCCACAGAATGAGACTGCAAAGAGTGTCAGCAAGCTGCTGACACTGATAGAGAAATACAGCATTGAAGCAGTAGCAATAGGCAACGGTACTGCGAGCCGCGAGACTGAAGATTTCATAAAGCAGTATCTCCCTCCGGCCAGTGGCATGAAAGTTTTCGTTGTGAGTGAGGCAGGCGCTTCTGTCTACTCAGCATCAAAGACCGCAAGGGACGAGTTTCCTGATCATGATGTCACTGTCCGGGGCGCAGTCTCTATCGGCCGCCGGCTGACGGATCCGCTGGCAGAGCTTGTGAAGATAGATCCAAAATCAATAGGTGTGGGACAGTATCAGCATGACGTCGACCAGACCAGGCTGCAGAACAGTCTCGACGAGGTTGTAATGTCATGTGTGAACGCAGTGGGAGTGGAGGTAAATACCGCCAGCCCCCACTTGCTTACCTACATATCGGGTCTTGGCCCTAAACTGGCACAGAACATAGTTGAATACCGCTCAGAAAATGGCCCGTTCAGGTCACGCTCCGGGCTCCTTAAGGTCAAGCGCATGGGCGACAAAGCCTTCGAGCAGGCAGCCGGGTTCCTCAGGATACGCAATGCAACGAACCCTCTGGATGCTTCGGCAGTGCACCCTGAGAGCTACCACATTGTTGAGAGAATGGCTGCTGACGCCGGATGCTCAGTGGCAGACCTGATGCTCGACGAGGCAAAGAGAAAGAGTGTGAATATTGAAAGATATGTCTCTCCCGGGGCTGGTCTTCCGACCCTGAAGGATATCATGCAGGAGCTTGCCAAACCGGGACGTGATCCGCGCTCCTCAATACAGGAGTTCACCTTCGCTGAAATACGCACCATTGAGGATGTGAAAGAGGGAATGACAGTTCCCGGCATTGTAACAAATATTACTAAATTCGGTGCCTTCGTTGATATCGGCGTCAAGCAGGACGGGCTGGTTCATGTCTCCCAGATGGCAGACAGGTATGTTGACGATCCTGCAAAGGTGGTGAAGCTTCATCAGCAGCTTATGGTACGGGTAGTGAGTGTGGACCTGGCCAGGAAACGGATACAGCTCTCATTGAAAGGGATAAAAAAATGATAAACAATTAACTTTAAACTATTATTGAATTACTTATGAAAAGATTCGGAATGTTAACAATGGCGGCAGTGATGCTGATTCTGGCATCATGCGCCGACAAGAAGCCACAACCACCTGTGGCTGCAAAGAAGCCTTTTATTGTTGAAAGCAACGGCAACGAACGCAATGATGACTACTTCTGGCTCAGGCTCAGCGATGAACAAAAGAATGCTGAGACACCTGATTCACAGACTGTTGAAGTGGTTAAATACCTCACTGCAGAGGATGACTACGCCACTGCGATGATGAAGCACACGGAGGTTTTGCAGCAGAAACTCTTTGAAGAGATCAAGGGGCGAATCAAGGAAGACGATGCGTCTGTGCCTTATCTTAATAACGGATATTATTACCAGACGAAGTATTTTATTGGTAAGGAATACCCTGTCTTTTACAGGAAGAAGGAGGGTGCTGACAGTGCCAGTGTGCTCCTGGATGTAAACGTTCTTGCTGAAGGACAGAAATATACAGGCGTCGGCGGGCTGTCAGTCTCTCCTGACAATAACCTTCTCGCCTATGCTGTTGACCACGTCAGCCGCAGGCAGTACACGATGTTCTTCAAGGACCTGAACAGTGGCGAACTGCTGGGTGACAGGATAGAAAATGTCACCGGCGAGGCTATATGGGCCAACGACAACAAGACAGTATTCTATGTATCCAAGGATCCGGAGACCCTGAGGGCTGCAAAGGTAATGAAGCATATTCTTGGCACTCCCGCTTCAGAAGACAAGCTCATCTATGACGAGACTGATGAAACATTCGCAGTAGGATTGGGCAAGACAAAAAGTAAAAAATACATTACCATTGTCTCAAACCAGACTCTCACTGCCGAAGTAAGGCTTATCGAAGCCGACAAACCTGACGGCAGGGTAGTGGTATTTGAACCCCGTAAGATTGATCACCTCTATTCTGTTGAGCACCTGAACGGCAATTTCTTCATCTACACCAATGCCGACGGAGCCAAGAACTTCAAACTGATGTCATGTCCTGAGAACAAGACTGGTATGGCCAACTGGAAGGAAGTAATCCCGCACCGGAGCGATATTCTGCTTGAGAATTTCGAGGTTTTTGACAATTATCTTGTAGCGCACGAGATGATCAAGGGACTTACAAACCTTCGCATCATAAGCATGGCTGACGGTTCAGAACATTTCCTCGATTTCGGTGAGGAGACATATACGGCGGGCATAAGCATAAATCCCAACGCCAATACTCCTTTGCTGAGATTCAGCTATTCATCGCTTACCACACCCAATTCGGTGTTTGACTATGACATGGCAGCCAGGACAAAGACGCTCCTTAAGCAGGACAGCGTGCTTGGCGGGTTTGACAAGAACAACTATGAGTCAAAGCGTCTGTGGGCCACTGCCGCTGACGGAACGAAGGTTCCGGTTTCGCTTGTCTATCGCAAGGGCTTCGTTCAGGATGGCAGTGCCCCCATGTTGCTCTATTCCTACGGCTCATACGGTTCATCTACCAATCCTTCATTCCGCTCATCAATCATCAGCCTCCTTGACCGCGGCTTTGTCTATGCCCTGGCACATATAAGGGGTGGCAGCGAGATGGGACGCCAGTGGTACGAGGATGGCAAGCTTCTGAAGAAGATCAACACCTTCACCGATTTCAACGACTGTGCACGCTTCCTCATCAATGAGAAATATGCCTCACCTGAGAACCTGTATGCTATGGGCGGCAGTGCCGGCGGTTTGCTCATGGGCGCAATAGCCAACATGGAGCCTCAGCTTTATAACGGCATCATCGCCCAGGTTCCCTTCGTTGATGTGGTAAGCACAATGCTTGATGCATCTATTCCTCTTACAACCTTTGAATGGGATGAATGGGGCGATCCCCGCAAGCAGGAGTATTATGATTATATGCTCTCATACTCGCCATATGACCAGGTGAAGGAGCAGGAGTATCCTAACATGCTGGTTACCACCGGTTACTGGGACTCACAGGTACAATACTGGGAGCCCGCCAAGTGGGTGGCAAAACTGAGGGACAAGAAGACCGATGATAATATACTCATCATGGATGTAAACATGACAGCAGGTCACGGTGGGGCGTCAGGACGCTTCGAGCGCCTGAAGACAACTGCCCTGGAATTTGCATTTATGCTTGACCTTGAGGGTATAAAGGAATAAGAAACCAGGATTGCGGGTCGGACACTTACCTGCGATGTTGAAATATGAGAGGCTGACATGCAACATGTCAGCCTCTCTCTTTAAAACAGATTCAAAAGAGCAGATCAGAAGCGCCTTGCCGGCTCTTTGAATTTCATTGCCGGCTTGCGCGGGAACATCTCATCCATCATGGCTGCGTTGTATGCGAACCATGCCGTTATGATTGCGTTGTGTCTGAGATCAGGCAGCAACAGCCTTTCCCATGTGTCTGTGTTGGTATGGTAACCGCGCCCGTATTCTATTTCATCCTGTATGAACTGGAAACCCGGCAGCCCTGCTCCGTCAAACGACTGATGATCAGTGCCCCCTGTGTTGCGCAGAGCCACGGTGGTGAATCCCATGTCACTTACAGGTTCCATCCATGCCTCGAAAAGGGGTCTCGCCAGGTTGTTCTCCTGAAGGTATATCCCGCGGTACTTGCCGGTACCGTTATCCATGTTGAAGTAGACCGAAAACTTGTCAAACCCAGGTTTCTTATCTGCCTTGACAATGTCATACAGATACTGTTCAACATACCCGCGTGAGCCGTTGAGCCCCTGCTCTTCGCCTCCCCAGAGGGCAATGCGTATTGTACGGCGCGGCCTGGCATCAAGGGCCTTGAGAATCCGTATGGCTTCCATCATGACAATGCAGCCCGATGCATCGTCTGCAGCACCTGTTCCCCCATGCCATGAGTCAATGTGTCCGCCGAGAAGTACAATTTCGTCCTTCAGTACGGGATCAGTGCCCGGTATCTCTGCAATAACATTGTAAACTTCCTTGCCAGGGGTGAACTCAGCTTTTATCTCAGCCTCAACCTCAACCTTTTCACCCTTCTTAAGGAGTCGCTCCATGCGGCCGTAAGCTTCCTGTGGGATGCTGATCTCAGTCACCGGTTCCTTGCTCTTGCCGTCATATGAAGAGCCTGTTGAACGGGGTATATTAAAAGGGTTGCCGTTGCTGATCATCATCGCAACACCCTCACTGCGAAGAAATTCGCTCACTTTTGAGCGCAGTTCCCGCTGTGCCTGCCAGTCGCCCATATCCCTGCGGACCTGCCCTCCTCCGACGGGAGACATGGCAATCTCGATTAGCTCCTCCTCAGTGTACCTGCCCGCAAGAGGCTCAAATCTTACCTCGTACTGCGACGTGGCAGGGGTCATAATGATCTTTCCTTTCAGTTTTCCCCTGTATTGCTCAATATCTTCAATCTTTTTGATATCTACCAGAACAACCTCACCCTTTATCAGTCCTTTGGTGCCGGCTGTCCATGCCACAGGTGTGACTGCAAAGTTGTTGTACCAGGGCTTTGTCATTGCGGCGTAAGCTTTCGTATAGTCCCATCCACCGCGGGGGAACTCACGCGCACGCTCAATGCGTACTTCCGAGAGACCGTACTCTGCCAGCTTGGCCCTGGCGATCTCGTTGGCACGGTCAATCCCTGCCGACCCTGTGAGCCTGGGACCTGCCAGGTCGGTCATAATATATGCAAGTGTCTCAATATCAGAATTCCGCAGTCCTTCCTGCCTTATCTTGTAGACCATTCCAAGGTCCACGGCAACCTCCTGGTTGAAGGCTGTCACCGAGATGGCGAAAAGAAATACCGTGATCAGAACAAATCTTACTTTTTTCATTTTGTTATCAGTATCCGTTTATTGGAGGCTAAATATATCAGCATAAAATCAACCGCTGTGAAGCATTAACATTAATTAACTTTACTTTTGTCTAGAGACCTTCGCAGGATGATCTACCCTGATACATATGAAAATAAGATCGGATTTGACCGGATAAGGGAGCATCTTGCAAATGCCTGTCTTAGTCCTGCAGGCGTGCGCATGGTGGAGGCGATGAAGGTGTTATGGTCAGCGGAAGAGATACGTATGCACCTTACCCTGACTGACGAGTTTCAGCAGATACTGAGATTCGGAGAGCAGTTCCCGACTGATAACTTCAATGACCCTGCGGTGATGCTTGATAAGCTCAGGATAGAAGGCACATTCCCTGAACTTGATGAGGTGGTGGCCCTTCGGGGATCACTTGATACCATAAGACGGATCATCGGTTTTTTTAAAAACAGGAAGGACGGCAAGTATCCGGCTCTGAGTGCAAAAGCCATGGCAGTCAATTACTATCCTTTTGTCAGTGAGGCTATTGACCGCATAATTGACAAGGAGGGAAAGGTGCGTGACAGTGCTTCGCCGGCACTGAAAGTCATTCGAGCCGATCTTTCATCAAAGAATCTTGCTGCCGTGAGAAAGCTTCATTCTGTGCTGAGGCAGGCACAGGCTGACGGTATTATCGACCGTGACATCACCGTGGCAGTGCGTAACGGAAGGGGTGTGATACCTGTCAGTGCGGCTAACAAGCGAAGCATCAAAGGATTCGTTCATGATGAATCTGCCACTGGAAAGACGGTATTCATCGAGCCGGCGGAGGTGGTAGAGCTGAATAATGAGATCACCGTGCTGGAGCATGAGGAGAGGAGGGAGATAGTAAGGATATTGACTGCTCTGGCCGACATCATAAGACCTTATATAGATGACCTGTCAGAAAACTTTCGTTTTCTGGCAGAGATAGACTTCATCAGATCCAAGGCTCTCTTCGGCGAGAGGCTTGACTGCATCATGCCCCCGGTTACAGGTACGCCTCACATACGCTGGGTCAATGCCCGCCATCCCCTGCTTACACTTGCTTTTGCCCGGAGCAGCGGGAGGGAGGTTGTTCCTCTTACAGTCAGGATAGACAGGCGCGACCGCATACTGGTCATCTCAGGCCCGAACGCAGGCGGCAAATCGGTTTGTCTCAAGACCGTAGCGCTGGTTCAGTATATGCTGCAGAACGGCATGACAATACCTGTCGCGGAGGGTACCGAGACGGGCATCTTCGGAAAGTTTTTCATTGACATTGGCGATGAGCAGAGCCTCGAGAACGACCTGAGCACATACAGCTCGCATCTCATCAACATGAAACAGATGCTAAAATATGCTGACGATACCTCGCTGGTGATGATAGACGAGTTCGGCACAGGCACAGAGCCTGTCATCGGCGGGGCCATCGCCGAGGCTATCCTTGCCGAGTTGAACACCCGCAAGGTATTTGGTGTCATAACTACTCACTACACCAACCTCAAACACTTCGCCACCTCACAGGAGGGGATAAGTAACGGGGCCATGGCTTTTGACAATCAGCTGATGCAGCCTCTCTTCCGTCTTGACCAGGGCAAGCCAGGGAGCTCGTTTGCCTTCGAGATCGCGAAGAAGATCGGCCTGCCGCAGGAGATACTGAGCGATGCAGCCTCCAGGGCAGGCACAGGCAATGTCGACTTCGACCGTAACCTGAGGGAGATTGCCCGCGACAAGCGTTACTGGGAGCGCAAGCGCGAGGCTGTGCATCGACATGAGAAGCGTCTTGAGGAACTGATCTCATCTTATGAGTCGCAGCTGGGTGACATAAAGACAAAGCAGAAAGAGATCATCGGTCAGGCGAAGAACAAGGCCGAAGAACTGTTGCGTGACACCAACAGGATGATAGAGAATACCATCCGGTCGATCCGCGAGGCACAGGCTGAAAAAGAGAAGACCAGGGAGGTGAGGGAGGAACTGGACTCCTTCCGCGAACATCTCACCGTTACAGAAAAACAACCTGCAGTAACCCTTCCTGAGGCTCCGCAGCTAAAAAGCAGCACAGCCGGCATTGTAAGGCGCATAAGCAGACAGACACCTAAACCTGTTGTCAAGAAGAAGCCTGACAAAGTCTCTCCCGGCGACTATGTCAGGATCACAGGCAGCGACACTGTAGGAGAGGTGACTGAGGTAAAGGGCAAAAAGCTTCAGCTCATTTCAAACAATCTGAAGATGAGTGTTGATATTGACAGGACAGAGCCTGTAAGTGCTGCAGAATACAGGAAGGCAGCGGGCAGCGGGCGTCCGCAGCCTAAGATCGACTGGTCCTTGAATGTGAGAAGAAACCAGTTCAATCCGGAAATAGATGTGCGTGGCATGCGTACGGAGGAGGCGCTGCAGGCGGTGCAGGAGTTCATTGACACAGCGATGATGATACAGTTCAGGCATCTGCGCATACTTCACGGCAAGGGAAATGGTATCCTGAGACAGATGATACGCCAGTATCTTGAGTCGACCGGGGCCGTAAGCAGCGTTATGGATGAGCATGTCGAACGCGGGGGTGCAGGCATCACCGTAGTAGAGCTGGACGTGTGAAATTCGCCGGGGAAAGTTGATCCATATGATGATAATGATCATATAGCACATAATTCGAAATGCATAGATTTGCATAACGACAAAACCAACCTATGAGCAGATTTCGAATTTCATCCACAGCGATCATGATTATGGCCGCGGCCACGTTAAGTGCCCAGACTAACGATTTCTATGACGACGCACCTTCAATCCTCCTCACGGGAACCCGTATTATTCAGATAACAGGTGAGATTGAAAGGGATCTGAACATCGATCTCAACACTCTCACAAAACACAGCATTACTGTAAAAGAGACAACTCTCACTGAAGGCGAGGTCAAATTTCTGGGCGCATACCGGTATGACGGGTATTCGCTATACGATATCCTTAACAGCGTCATCCTGAAGAAGAAGAACGAGGCTGAGTTCCCTCCCATAATTGATCTCTATGTTGAGGTGTCAAATGGCAGGGGAGAGAGCGTGGTATTCTCATGGGGTGAGATTTACTACCCGGTCAACCGTCATCGTATCCTCATTGCTACAGAGGTTGCCCGGATTGTTCCATCAAAAAGCAAGGAGCTGTGGCCGTTGCCCGGAGAGACCAGGCTTGTTGCCGGCAATGACCTGGTTACGGTCAGGAATATCTCTGATCCCGTCCGGATCACAGTAAAATCACTCGACAGCAAATACAGGATAGACAGGGACATCGCCCCGCTTTATTGTGCAAAGATGAAGGTATGTGTCAATAATGAGCCCATTGACAGTTTGACAAGTCTGCCTGCAGATTCAAGATTAATGACTTATAATACAGTATTTTATGGTCGGGGACTGGGCATTCACGGCACCACCCCCTTCACAGGGGCAAAGCTTAATGACATTTTTGCCGGTCATTATTCCCTTTCATCGGAAGTCCTGAAGCGCGGAATGGCAGTTATTGCAGGCATTGACGGTTACAGGGCGGCATTCACCCTGAGTGAGATAGTGAACAGGAATGATCAGCAGGAGATTTTAATTATCGACCGCGATAACTATGAGGGAGCTGGCAGGTTCTCACTGTTTCCCGCGTGCGATTTCTTTTCTGACCGTGCCATAAAGGCGATTATGGAGATAAATCTTTTGCTTCCTCCTGCCGCTGCTCCGGCAATTGCGGCGGACTGAATGAAAAACGCGGCGCCCGGAAAAAGGCGCCGCGTTCATTGAGTAGTATAATCCAGTAAATTAATAGAGCCTTGCAGACCCGTATGAAGTGGTGACTATTACCTCTGAAGCGGGGTTGCTGCAGCTGCCAACCTTGCCTGACAATTCTGATGAGGTATTGCCGATAATCCTCTTGTCTGGCGAGAAATTAGCGTCATCAACCTTAATGCTTCCGTATGAGCTGTTCGCCGTTAACTTATAGCACGCCGCAGGGTCGATCGCAAGCTTGACCGCACAGTATCCTGCCTTGACGGTCAGCTTCTCAAATCCGGCAGGGACATTATTTACCGAGAGGTTGCCGTATTTGGTCTCCACATCAAGTTTCTTGATGACCTTCTCGAAGTTCAGGCTGGTGTAGCCGCTGACAATGACTATGTTGTTAGCTGAAGTGACATTGTAACCGTCGTATTTGCTGTCTGCCACCAGTGAGCTCACCTCGCCGACTGTGATCTTTGAATACCTGCTGTCAACAAGCAGTGCTGTTGCTTTGTCAATATCAAACTGTCCGCAGTAACGTGCGTAGATCTCTGCCCATCCAAGCTCGTCGGCAGATGCCTTGCCGTAGGATACGTCAACCCTGTTCAGCGGCTTGATATTGCCCCTGGTAAGCTTATGTACCGTCAGGTTGCCATACTTTACAGTAAGCTTCGTCAGTCCGGCCACCTCGTCAATAACCGTGTTCCCATACTTGTTGCTTACGTCAAGGTTGATGGAGGCAGGCATTTTGACAGCATAATGTATGCTGAAGTTGTTATTATCGCCCTTCCAGCTGAAAGATGAAAAGTCATCATTGAAGATAGTCTCTGCGTTCAGGTTTCCGCCTGACTCCGTGAATTTGACTTCGATCATGTCAAGGAGTCTCTGTGCTTTCTCTGCTGAGGAGTGTTCGACTTTGACGGTAACGTTAATGACGATATTCTTCTCAGCCCATGTCTCCGTGACGACAGAACCGTATTTGTTGATGACAGTGAGGGTAGTGTTGTCAGTGGGGACCATTGTCCTGTTGAACTCCTTCTTGACCTCAATCGCATAGGATGTAAGGGTGGCTGCGCAGAACAATACTGCGAGTGTTGCCGCTCCGTTTCTAAATAGTGACTTTTTCATGGCTGCCTGTATTATCGGTTTCTGCTTCTGCTTTTATCTGTTTGAGCTGTTCAAGTATATAGCTCATTACTTCAACTTTGGTCTGGTAATGTTTAATCATTGCATCGATGACACGCTGGTCGTCCGGATTGGCTTTCAGTTCTTTTTTAAGTTCTATATAAGCTGAGTCCATGCTTTCCAGTTCGTTCATCAGCATATCCTTCTGTTCGGGATTAGTAAGATCGATTGAGGAGAATTCGTCTTCCATCAGGTTGACCTGTTGTACATAGTATTTTTCTACCTCACGGTATTCAGGTGAGACCTGGCTCAGCGACATTGTGGTTCTGATATTCGGCCTGATGAAGTGGTCATACGACCAGAGTGACGAGAGTGTCACCAGGAGGGTCACCACTGCAGCTTTCAGCAGGTAGGGAACGATGCTTCGTTTTCTTGCCAGGCCAGCATGAAGGCGTGTGGCAAGCTTATAACTGAACCTTTCGAAGTGTCCGTCTGACGGTTCTTTGTCGTCAAACTGCCCTTTTCCTTTTCTGATTATCTCTTCAAGTCTGTTCATATCTCGTATACATTTCTGTTCTTTAATTCACTCACCAGCTTCTGCTTGGCCCTCGAGAGCTGTGATCTCGAGGTGCTGCTTGAGATGTTGAGCATCTCTGCTATCTCGTCGTGGTCATAACCTTCGATGAGGTAGAGAGAGAGTATCACCCGGTAACCTTCAGGAAGCTGTTCGATGGCGGCTTTGACCTCCTCAACCCTGGCTTCCACCTCCTCGTTGTATGCTTTCTCTTCGTGGCTGTCATCGCGGAGGCCGGTGTGACTTTCAATATCTTCAAAGATCGCTTTTCTCTTTCCCAGGGTATCGAGTGATCTGTTGACCACTATTCTCTTGAGCCATGCTCCGAAGCTTACCGTGCCCGAGTAAGTATTTATTTTTTCGAAGGCTGAGAGGAATGCTTCCTGCATCACATCTTCGGCCTCCATGCTGTCGTTCACAATGCGCAAGCTTGTGTTATACATGGCCTTGTAATACAGCTTATAAACCTGGAACTGAGCCTTCTGGTCGCCCTCGCGGCACCCGTCAATCAAGTCCTGGTGAATGTTCCTGAATGCTGCTTCAACATTTTCCATCTTTCTTTCAAGATCTGATTCATATATGTATGATGCTGCACCCACGCATTTGAACTATTCATAACAATGACGAAACCAATGCGCGAATGCTGCATACAAGATAAAAAAAAGCTGTAAGCGGATAAAAAAAAGTTTTCAGCCCTGTGTCACAGTTCCGCTCGCATAGTCGAGCTCAGACCCAAAAAGACTGTGAGGTATTGAATATACCAGCAGCAACAGCACTGCTGCGGCGATGGTATAACCGGGCCGTTCTTTCCTGCGGTTCATGACTACCGCTGTTATCCAGGCGATAACTGCAATGAGGGTCTTGTTATCTGTAAGGTCCCATCCGAAAGGTATCCCGGTCCAGAGTTCGCCGAAAGCATATTTCTGTACAACCGGCCCGAGGATCATTCCCCCTGCCAGCAGCAGCCACAGTGCCCACTGGCCCTGCTTTCTCTGCTGAGGCCTGCCGAATGCAGCATTGAGACCTGCAAGGTTGGACAGGAGCATGGCGAAGAACATAATGAAAATATGCGGTATCATGACCAGCGCCGGAACGATCCCCTTAAACCTGATTACCACAGGTTCATCTGCGGGTATTTCGTTTAATGAACCGGAGGGTGTCATGAGAACAATGTAATATTCCAGTTTGCCTGCAGCAGGCTGAGAGGGGAGTTCGCCGACAAGATGAGTGCCATCATGTATCATTTCTGAGACGCTCCACTCTTCTTCGATCCTGAATCTTTTGAAGTGTATTTTCCCTGAAATATCTGCCGGCAACTCAATTTTTATCTTGCAGGCATGGGTATTGGTCTGGCTTCTCTTAAGACTAACCTTATATTCGGTACCTTCGATGGTTACTGTAGTTCTTTTCGGGTATGTGGGGCCGGTCATGCGCTGATACATCGCAGCCGAGACTGTTATCAGAACGGCAATGGTCCAGAAAATGAAGTTTTTCATACAGTGTTTGATAGTAAGTTTTACAATTGAATAAGCAGCAGTTCCCTCTTTTCGTCACGTATGACCTCAACGGTGATTGTCTGGCCCGGTTTGAGCTGGCTCAGCCTGAACATATAGTCCTCGATATTATTGACGGGTTTGTCCTCGATGGCTACAATAATATCTCCCTTTTCCATTCCGCCCATGGCAGCCGGCTTACCGGGTGTCACGAAGTCGGCCCTGAGTCCGTTCTTCACATTGCCGGCAAAATCAGGCATTAATCCGAGAGTGACACCTCTGCGTCTTCCCATTGACTGTGACGGTCCTTTAGGCCCTGCCTCACGGAAGGCAAGCCTCTCCGTATCATTGGCTGCACTTGTGACTATTTCTGTCAGCAGCTCTCCGATTCTGACCATGCCGGCGTAATTCAGTTTGTCCGGCGTGTCAGCCGGAGTATGGTAGTCCAGATGTGCACCTGTAGTAAACACCAGCACGGGAATATTTTTCCCGTAGAAGGAAGAGTGGTCTGAAGGTCCGTAACCCTCGTCCGTGAAGCTGAGGCTGAGCATGGTGGTGTCTGTGAATATTATTACACTGTCTCGCAAACCGAGAGCTGTTCCTACTCCGCCTACCTGAACGCCGTTGCCCTCCTTCAGCCTTCCGACCATGTCAAGATTCACCATCAGGTTTACATTTGAAGGTTCTATACCCATATTCTCAACGAAGTGCTTTGATCCGAGCAGTCCCAGCTCCTCTCCTGAAAAAGCCACAAACAGAATGTTACGGGCTAATCCTTTTCTTGAGTGTGCCAGTTTCTCCGCCAGTTCTACCATCAGTGCAACACCGGAGGCGTTGTCATCAGCACCGTAGTGTATTGCGACAGTGTCGACAGCCCTGCTACCTGAGCCCGGGCCTCCCATGCCGAGATGGTCATAATGAGCACCGACAATTATATATTCATCTGACAATGTGTTTCCTTCAAGGTACATCACCACATTTGCGGCCGAAGCCTCCCTTGCAGTCATTTCAGCCTCACCCTCGGCAGTTGATGATGTAATAAAGCTCAAAGGAGCAAGCTCTTTTGCAGCAATTGTCTCGAGCCCGGAGACAGTTTTTCCTGATGGCTTCAGGAGAGAGTCAGCAAGGCTTCTCTTTATCTGCAGCACAGGTATTCCGGCGTTGCTCTCACCCCTGAAGGGTCTCTCGAGGTTATCTGCAGGATCCCATGCCTCACCTGACACGAGAAGGACCCCTGCCGCGCCGTTCTCCCTTGCTGTCAGAACCTTCATACGGTCTGTGCTGAACGGACCGTAATCAGATGCAGCAGGATTCGACTCGGGGTATCCGCGGAGCACCATAACCCACTTGCCTTTCACATCAATATCCAGATAATCATTCCACTGCATCGAATCATTTGCAACCATGAAGCCATAACCCGAAAATGCTACTCCGGCGCTCAGGGCACCGTTTGATGTCAGGGCAAGAGGTACGAAGTCTGTCCCGGCGACATATTCATTGCCGTTGATATTCAGTCTGTTTGCCTCACCCATCTGTGCAGAGACGGTGACTTTGAACTTCTGAAGGCCATCACCGATGAACGGATCAAGTTTTGCCTTCCTCAATTCCTTCCGGATATAGAGAGCAGCCAGCGAGTCTCCGGCAGTGCCTGTCCCTCTTCCGGCAAATTCATCAGAGGTAAGTTTAGTGGTCAGTTGGACCAGCTCGTCATGGGTGATCTTTGGATTGCGGCTCGTACCGGCACATGAAGTGAGTGCGAGAATAAATATAAAAGCAATTATGTTCAGGTATCTCATAAAGAAATCATTTGAGCCGGTAAAAGTAGCAATCTTTTACTAACCTCAGGCTATCATATATGCAACATTGATAAGAAGTACTAACTTATGCAAACTGCAGAATGGCTTTCTTTATCAATGATATAGCATCTCTCAGCTGCTCCTCTGTAATGATAAGGGGAGGAGCGAACCTTATTATATGCCCGTGCGTTGGTTTTGCCAGAACCCCCATATCCTTCATTGCCAGGCAGACATCCCATGCTTCTTTTCCGTTCTTTGGCCTGATGACTATGGCATTAAGAAGACCCTTTCCCCTTACCAGTTCAATCATGTCAGATTTAATGGCTCTCATTTCGTCACGGAATATCTTCCCGAGTTTTTCGGCCTTCTCTGCAAGTTTCTCATCCTTCACGACCTCAAGAGCTGCAATGGCCACTTTTCCTGCAAGGGGGTTGCCTCCGAACGTTGATCCGTGCTCGCCGGGTTTGATGGAAAGCATTATCTCATCGTCGGCAAGAACGGCTGACACCGGCAGCGCGCCTCCTGAGAGAGCTTTGCCCAGTATGAGTATGTCAGGCCTTACACCTTCATGATCGCAGGCAAGGAGCTTACCGGTACGGGCAATTCCTGTCTGCACTTCATCGGCAATAAAGAGTACATTGTTCTTTTTACACAGGTCATACGCTTTTTTAATATATCCCTCATCCGGGACAAAAACGCCGGCTTCCCCCTGAATCGGTTCGACAAGAAAACCTGCAACGTTATGGTCAGTGAGTGCTGCCTCCAGTGCCGGAATGTCGTTGTATGGTATGGTTATGAATCCGGGTGTAAAGGGTCCGTAATCTTTACGTGCATCAGGGTCTGTTGACATTGAAACGATGGTGATTGTGCGTCCGTGGAAGTTACCTTCACAGACGATGATCTTCGCCTGGTTTGCACTGATCCCTTTCTTAAGGTATGCCCATTTGCGGCATAACTTCAGTGCTGTCTCATCTGCCTCTGCCCCTGTGTTCATTGGCAGCACCTTGTCATAACCAAAGTATCTGGTTATGTATTCTTCATATTCACCCAGCACGGAGTTGAAGAAAGCTCTTGATGTAAGGGTCAGTTTATGAGCCTGTTCAACCAGCGCGGCAGTGATTTTAGGATGGCAGTGTCCCTGGTTTACTGCAGAGTATGCTGAAAGAAAATCGTAATACCTTTTACCCTCCACGTCCCAGACATATGGGCCCTGGCCTCTCTCAAGCACAACGGGCAGCGGATGATAGTTATGTGCTCCGAATTTTTCTTCTCTCTCGATGTAATCATGAGGTTTCATAAAATATAATTTATAGTGTTTCTTTCAGGAGTGCAATTTTACGAAGGTTTTTCGACAAACAGAAAACAAAGAATCATGATTCTCCGTCGAGAAGGTCAGGTCTCTTGTTCCGGGTGTTGAGCATAGACTGTTCAAACCGCCATTTTTCTATCTCCGGAGTATTTCCTCCAGTGAGGATCCCGGGCACTTTCCATCCCATGAATTCAGCAGGCCGGGTATATACCGGAGGAGCAAGCAGATTATCCTGGAACGAGTCGGAGAGGGCTGACTCTGAATCGGAGATGGCGCCGGGAAGGAGCCTGACAATAGCATCTGTTATCACTGCCGCCGGCAGCTCACCTCCGGTGAGCACGTAGTCGCCTATTGAGATCTCGCGGGTGACAAGATGGTCTCTGATGCGCTGGTCTATCCCTTTGTAATGCCCGGCCAGTATTATTATGTTATCCTTCAGCGAAAGTTCATTGGCAATTCTCTGGCTGAACTGAGTGCCGTCGGGGGAGGTGTAGATCACCTCGTCATAACTGCGCTGCGACGAGAGAGAGGTAATGCAGTTATATACAGGTTCTATCATCATAACCATCCCTGCCCCGCCACCAAAGGGATAATCATCGACGCTCCTGTGCCTGTCATTCGAGTAATCACGCAGGTTTATGATATTGATCTCAGCAATACCCCTGGCTCTGGCCCTTTTTATTATCGACTCATCGAAAGGACTGCGCAGAAGCTCAGGCAGAACCGTTATAATATCTATTCGCATATAAATTCAGATTTTGTAAAACTAACACAGTTTTTTTGTAATTTTGAGGTATTGGATAATCATTTTAACCTTAAATACATTTATAAATCATGGGAAAATTTGTGATTACCAAAAGGAAAAACGGTGAATTTCAGTTCAATCTGCTTGCTTCGAACGGACAAACCATCCTGGCAAGCGAAGGCTACGCATCAAAGCCATCATGCATGAACGGTGTCAAGTCTGTTATGAAGAATGCAGCTGATGCCAAAAGGTTTGAGGCAAAAGTTGCCAAGAACGGCAAGTTTCATTTCAATCTCAAGGCATCAAACGGTCAGGTCATTGGCAGCAGTGAGGTGTATGAATCACAGGCCAGTTGCGAAAACGGCATAGCTTCTGTAAAGAAGAATGCGCCGATTGCATCTATTGAGGACAAGACCAAATAGGATGAACTGTAGGGCATGTAACCCTGCTCATACCGGGCAGGGTTTGATTTTTTATGATTTTTAAGATGAAATGCAGGAGTGGATGCGGGGCATGTTGCATTGCTCCTTCTATATCATCACCCATACCCGGAATGCCATCAGGAAAACCGGCAGGGGTGAGGTGTATCCATCTCACCGAAGAGTATGAATGCGCTATCTGGGGCAGGGATGACAGGCCTGCCGTGTGCGCAGCCTTCATGGCTGAGCCGGAGTTCTGCGGCAGAGACCGCGATGAAGCCATGAGGATACTCTCCTCGCTGGTCTGACAGCTATTTTCTTTCGAAGACTATACTGCCGCCGGTTATTGTATAATCTGCCTTTACGGTCATAATCCGGTCCTCAGGAGTGGCAAAGATATCTTCAGATAGTACTGTTATGTCAGCAAGATAACCTGGTTTCAGCATCCCTTTCCTGTCTTCCGTAAACTGTGCATATGAGGCTCCCAGGGTGTAGTATTCAATGGCCTTTTCCATTGTTATCTTTTCCATCGGAAACCAACCGTCTCCCTCTTCCCCCTTGCGGTCTTTGCGAGTCACTGCTGCGTATAAACCTTCCATGGGATTGAGGGGCTCAATGGAATAGTCTGTTCCGAAGGCAATCTGTGCACCGCTGTCAGCAAGGCTTTTCCATGCATAAGCCCACCTGCTGCGATCTGTCCCGATACGTTTCTCGGCGAAACGCTTATCAGTAATACAGTGAGTCGGCTGCATTGATGCTATCACTCCAAGCTCTGCAAAACGGGGAATGTCATCCTCAATCAGGATCTGGGCATGCTCCGACCTGTGACGGCTTTCGCGGACGCCGTTAACCTCGCGGGCTTTCTGATATGCGTTGAGTATCCAGTTGTTGGCTTTGGGTCCGATGGCATGAATGCCGATCTGGAAGCCCATCCGGTCAGCAGCAATTACCCTCTCTTCAAGCTCTTCATAACTCATTTGCGGCAGACCAGTCTTGTCGGGTTCATCATCAAAGGGCTCGAACATCATTGCAGTGGCTGATCCGAGGGTGCCATCCATGAAGTCTTTCAGGTACCCGAACCTGATCCAGTTGCCCGATGAAGGATATTTCTCTTTCAGTTTGTCGTATTGTTCCAGCTTGTGCGGGTCAGCAGTAAGTTCTGCCCCTATGTCTATCCTGCATGTAAGCAATCCCTTTGCCATAAAGGTATCGTACATGTCAAAGTCAGCGCTACCGGGGATCTGTATGCTGGTTATACCATATTCGGCTGCCTGCTGCAGGGCAGTGATATATCCTCGCCATTCTCTTTCTTTTTCTTCTTCCGCACTCCGCTTAATCTTCTTGCCTCCGGTTTTTATCAGCCCCATGGCGCTCTCTTTAAGTATGCCCGTAGGCTCACCGGTAACGGGGTCTTTCATTATTTCACCGCCGAACGGGTCAGGGGTGTCAGCTGTTATCCCTGACTCCTTCAGTACATAGCTGTTCACCAGCGCGCTGTGGCCGTCGGTGCGCCGTAAAATCACAGGATTTTCGGGAGACACTCCGTCAATGAGCTCTTTTGAAGGCCACTCGCGGGTAATGAACATTTCATGCTCCCAGTGGCCACCGAAAATGAGCTGCCCCTTTTCGCTCCTCGCAACCTGTTCCTTCACCTTATTCGTTATGACTGCCGGATCGGTGACATACCTGAGTTCAATATAGTCAGGGTCTACGGGGCCAAAATGGGCATGGGCGTCGTTAAAGCCGGGGATAACACTTCTTCCATCAGCGTCAATTACCCTTGTCAGCGTGCTGTCAATATACTTCTCAATGTTCTTATTACTCCCAACCGCCAAAATAATTCCATTCTTTACAGCAATAGCCTCTGCATAAGGTGTTTGTGTATCTACTGTGAATACATTTGCATTGACAATGGCGAGGTCAGCCTTTTCGGTCTCTCCGCAGCCGGACGAGGTTAGCAGCGCAGCTATCATAATGTTAAGAATGGCGTTATTCATGTTAATCATTTCGTAAAATCCGCGCAATTTAAAAAAAATGACATTACTTTAGGTCCCAGTAAACCTATGAAATTAAACTCCAACATTTGAAATCATGAAAAAGAAGACAATTCCTCCGGGTTATCTTTTTACTAAGAGTTATTCCAATTATGTATTCATTCTGCTGTTCCTCCTTTATCTTTTTGATTATGCAGACAGAATGGTTGTCAACTCCATGTTCTCATACATTCAGAAAGACCTTGGAATAAATGATTTCCAGTCCGGCTGGCTTGTCTCAGTCATATATCTTACAATAGGATTGCTGACCTTCCCTGTGTCACTTGTGATAGACAGGTGGAGCCGGACGAAAACCATTGGCATAATGGCCATTGTATGGAGCCTTGCCACATTGCTCTGTGCTTTTACAGGCAACTATGTTCAGCTTTTCATGGCCCGCATCCTCATCGGTTTCGGCGAAGCCGGATATGCTCCGGGCGGCAGCGCACTCATATCAGGATTGTATCCGATGGAAAAGCGTTCAAAAATGATGGGGCTTTGGAATGCATCGATACCTCTGGGTTCAGCCATAGGCGTCACAATGGGGGGCATAATTGCCAGCACCTGGGGATGGAAGCATGCTTTTGGCATCGTCGCAATCCCGGGGCTTATTATCGCAATCCTCTTCCTCTTCGTGAAGGACTATAAGACTGTTGACCTTTCAAGGGTTGACAAGAGCAATAACAGGATTAAGATGGAGAGGAAAGACATGATAAGGGAGTTCCTGAAGAAACCATCAGTGATTTTCACATATTTTGGCATGACAGCGATAGTATTCGTTACTACCGCTATGATTGTATGGCTCCCAAAATTCTTTGAGATCAGCAGCGGCATGGATCCCAAGAAAGCCGGCACTCTTGCCGGTGCCGTGATGATGCTGGCATTGATAGGGGCCCCGATGGGCGGATATATCATTGACCGCTGGAGGAAGACAGAACCCAGGGCAAGAATGTTGTTCCCTGCAATTACAACCTTCATCTCTGCCATACTTCTGTTCCTTGCCTTTTACATCTTCAAAGGGCCGATGCAGCTGGTGACACTCTTTGTTTTCGGGATATTTATCATGCTTTTCATTTCAGGTGCCGCAGCCGTTACTCAGGATGTCATACACCCGGGTCTGAGGGCGACATCTTATGCGATAGCCGTACTTGTGCAGAATCTGCTGGGTTCATTTACTGCCCCGATAGTGCTGGGGAGAATCTCTGACCTGACAAATATCAAAACCGCGATGAGTATCCTGCCGTTCTCACTGGTGCTGGGAGCATTACTTTTCCTGATAGGATCGAGATATTATGTGTCTGATATGGAGAAAGTTACAGCTGTAAAACTGGAGGTCGAGTAAATGAGGATTGCTTTGCTGGGATATGGCCGTATGGGCCGCGAGATTGAACAGGTTGCGGCGTCAACGGGTCATGATATTGTGCTCAGGATTGACCGCGATAACCTGGGAGATTTCAGCCCTGAAGCTGCCTCAGGTTGTGACGTGGCCATCGAGTTTACAGGGCCGGAGGCGGCAGCTGAAACCATCTTAAAGGCAATAAATCTTGGTGTTCCGGTTGTCTCAGGCTCGACAGGCTGGCTGGAACGTTATGAAGAAGTGGCTGCCTCCTGCATTGAAAAAAATGGCTCCTTCATTCATTCCTCCAATTTCAGCATCGGGGTAAATGTCCTGTTCAGGCTGAATGCCGAACTGGCCAGGATAATGAGCTCACATCCTGAATACAAGGCTATCGTCGAGGAGATCCACCATATCTATAAGCTTGACGCTCCGAGCGGTACGGCAATTTCCCTCGCGGGAGGGATAACAGGGCACCACCATGATTATGACGGATGGGTTCTGTCTGAGAATGAAACTGATGCAAAGAGCAAGATGCTCACCGTAAAATCGGTGAGGGAGGGTGCCGTGCCGGGGACTCACTCTGTTACATGGACCTCCTCCAATGACATGATTTCAATAAGACATGAGGCTTTTAACCGAAGGGGTTTTGCCGCTGGTGCCCTGCTGGCAGCCTCTTTTCTAATTACACGTAAGGGTGTTTATACGATGAGTGACGTTTTGAATTTATAATTATAGTTAGATTTGCAGCGAAAAAAAAAGAGAGATGAATAAATTACTCGATAACAGGTATGTCAGGGTCGGCATAGCGGCAGTCATTTACATTTTATGGGTCATATGGGTCGGTAATTACTGGCTTTTGCTCGGACTGGCCGTGGTATTTGACATCTATGTCAGCAAGAAGGTCAACTGGGCTTTCTGGAAAAAGAGGGAAGGCAAGAACCATATTGCCATCGAATGGCTTGATGCGCTGATATTTGCTGTTATTGCCGTGACGCTGATAAACATCTTCCTGTTCCAGAACTACCGCATACCATCACCCTCAATGGAGAAATCGCTGCTTGTGGGTGACCATCTCTTTGTCAGCAAGGTGGCCTATGGCCCGCGTATGCCAAACACACCGGTAGCATTTCCTTTTACGCAGCATACTCTTCCATTCACCAAAGGAAAAGGCAAATCATGGTCTGACATAGTTCACTGGGACTACAAAAGGCTTGCTGGCTTCGGGAAGGTAAGGAACTATGACGTCGTGGTATTCAACTTCCCGGCCGGAGATACGGTTGTGATAGAAAACCAGGCGGTAGCCTATGACGAAATCGTGAGACAGCGAGCTGAGATGCTGACATCAGAAGATCTGCGATCCAACAGACCTCTGAAGAGCCGTGAAGATTACCACTCCGCTGCCAGGCAGCTTGTATGGGAAGAGAATTATATTATCTATCGCCCTGTTGACAGGCGTGATAATTATGTAAAACGTTGCGTTGGTATCCCCGGAGATACTATCACTATTAAAGAGGGGCAGCTCTATGTCAACGGAATACCCGAAGTTGACAATGGTACTCAACAGACAACATATTTTGTCAGGACCAACGGCACGAGAATAAACCCAAAGGCCTTTGAAAGGATGGATGTCTCAAGGGCTGATCAGTCACTTATGCTCTCCGGTACAGTGTACCATCTTCCGCTGACAGTGAAGAATGCGGAGACGATATCGGGTTTTGCCAATGTCACCGGCATCACCCCTGAGATAAAGAGGGCAGGGGATTACAACTCGATGATCTTCCCGCATGATCCAGCCAACTACAGGTGGAATGAAGACAACTTTGGGCCGCTGTGGATACCGTCAGCCGGTGCAACTGTAAGGCTTGATATGTCAAACATTGCTTTGTATGACCGGATAATAGATGTTTACGAGGGAAATGACATCGTGGTGAAGGACAGTACAATATTAATCAACGGTCAGCCTGCAGACAGTTACACCTTTAAGATGGACTATTACTGGATGATGGGTGACAACAGGCACGGATCGTCAGATTCGCGGTTCTGGGGATTTGTACCGGAGGACCATATTGTTGGCAGGCCGGTCTTTGTGTGGCTCTCGATTGACAAGGAGGCGACTGGTATTAAGAAGATAAGATTCAACAGGTTCTTCAAGGGAGCCAGGAGATAATAAAAAAGCGGGCAGGGCCCGCTTTTTTTTATTGTTTTACCTTTTCCACTATCGCCTTGAAGGCTTCGGGGTGATTCATTGCAAGGTCGGCAAGTGTCTTGCGGTTCAGGGTAATACCCTTGTTGTCAAGTTTCCCTATAAACTCGGAATAGCTCATCCCGTGGAGTCTTACTCCTGCGTTTATCCTCTGTATCCAGAGTGCCCTGAACTGGACTTTCTTGGCTTTGCGGTCACGGTAGGCATAGCCCAGACCTTTCTCGAGTACGTTCTTTGCAACAGTGTATACGTTACTGTTGCTTCCGAAGTACCCCTTGGTCTGCTTCAGGATCTTTTTCCTTCTTGCCTTTGATGCTGGTGCGTTTGTTGCTCTTGGCATTTTCTTTACTCTTTTTCGGATGTAAGCGCCCTGTGGGTCTTTTATGCTTCACATCCAGGTTAATAATTCAATTGATTATCACACTGACAGGTGGTCTGCATTATTTCAAACCGAGCAGAAGCTTAATGTTCTTCTCGTCAGTCTTATCCACCAGCCCGCCGTAGGTAAGATTCCTCTTACGCTTGGTTGACTTCTTGGTAAGGATATGGCTCTTGAAAGCATGCTTACGCTTGATCTTACCTGTACCGGTCAAAGAAAATCTCTTCTTTGCTCCCGGATTTGTTTTCATTTTTGGCATTTTGTAAAATATATGTATATAAAAACTCTATTTCTTTTTCTTTGGTGACAGAATGATGATCATCCTTTTTCCTTCAAGTCTGGGTAACTGGTCAACCTTGCCGTACTCCTCAAGATCGGAGATGAATTTTGCAAGAAGCTTTTCGCCCTGGTCCTTGAAGAGTATTGATCTTCCCTTGAAGAAGACATATGCTCTTACCTTGGCTCCCTCTTCCAGGAAATTGATCGCATGCTTCAACTTGAAATTGTAGTCGTGATCA
Source organism: uncultured Bacteroidales bacterium (assembly GCA_963732365.1). Classification (GTDB taxonomy): domain Bacteria; phylum Bacteroidota; class Bacteroidia; order Bacteroidales; family VadinHA17; genus SR-FBR-E99. The sequence continues at coordinate 62,324 of CAVSZC010000001.1, forward strand.
TCAGTATTCGGGCCAAAGCGGATCTCCTTAACAACAATCTTTGCTGCATTGGCTTTGATCTCTTTCTGCTTTTTCTTTTGCTGGTACAGAAACTTCTGATAATCAACTATCTTACATACGGGCGGGTCAGCTTGGGGAGATATTTCAACAAGATCGAGTTCCATCTCGTCAGCCAGATTCAAAGCATCACTGATGCCCATTACCCTTGCCTCGATATTTTCGCCCACAACCCTTACGGTCCGTGCTGTGATCCTGTTATTTATCCGGTGTTCCGGTTCCGGTTTTCTTCCCGGCCTTGGCCTGGAAAAGATTGGTCCTGCTATGGTTTTGTCCTCCAGTTAAGTTAATACTATGCTATTACTCAATATCTTATACATTAATCTCTCTTCCAATCTCCGCTCTGACAAGGTTGATGAACTCATCAGGTTTCATCGCCCCTTTGTCTCCCTCGCCCTGCCTTCTGACAGAGATTGTTCCGCTCTCTACCTCTTTTTCACCAATGACAAGAAGGTACGGGATTCTCTTTAACTCATTATCCCTTATCTTCTTACCTATCTTTTCGTTCCTGTCGTCAATCAGGGTGCGAATATCGCAATTATTAAGGAAATTCAAAACAGTTTTGGAATATTCATTATATTTTTCGCTTATAGGCAGCATCACGGCCTGATCAGGAGTCAGCCAGAGAGGGAACTTTCCGGCTGTATTTTCAATTAATACCGCCACAAAACGTTCCATTGAACCGAAGATGGCCCTGTGTATCATCACAGGCTGATGCTTCTGGTTATCGTTGCCCATATATGTCAGCTCAAACCTCTCAGGCAGGTTATAGTCAACCTGTATGGTGCCAAGCTGCCATTTGCGGCCAATGGCATCCCTTACCATGAAGTCAAGCTTGGGCCCGTAGAAGGCAGCTTCGCCAACAGCAACATTAGTTGTAAGGTTCTTCTCTCCGGCAGCTTCAATTATTGCCCTCTCAGCCTTCTCCCAGTTTTCATCAGATCCGATATATTTCTCGCGGTTTTGCGGGTCGCGCAGCGATATCTGTGCCGTAAACTCACTGAATCCTGCAATTTTGAAGATGTACTGCACGAGGTCAATTATGCTCTTGAATTCCTCCTTCAGCTGGTCCGGGCGGCAGAAGTGGTGTGCATCATCCTGCGTGAAGCTTCTCACCCTCGTGAGACCGTGAAGCTCGCCGCTCTGCTCATATCTGTAAACGGTACCGAACTCTGCCATCCTTATCGGCAATTCCCTGTATGAATGCGGGGTGGCATTATATATCTCGCAGTGATGAGGACAGTTCATCGGTTTGAGCATGAATACCTCACCCTCCTGTGGAGTGGTTATGGGCCTGAAGGAGTCGGCTCCGTATTTTTCATAGTGACCGGAGGTCTTGTAAAGATCAACATTACCTATATGAGGTGTTGATACCATGGTATAGCCTCTCTTTTTCAACACCCCTGTCATAAAATCAATGAGTCTCTGTTTCAGGTCAGCACCCTTGGGGAGCCACAGGGGAAGGCCCATCCCTACCTTATGTGAGAATGCGAAGAGCTCAAGCTCTTTGCCAATGCGACGGTGATCACGCTTACGGGCTTCCTCGAGCATTGTCATATATTCGTCAAGCATCTTCTGCTTCGGGAAGGTGATTCCGTATATCCGGGTGAGCATCCTTCTCTTCTCGTCGCCTCTCCAGTATGCTCCGGCCAGGCTCAGTATCTTTATGGCCCTGATCGATGATGTGTCAGGAAGATGCGGTCCGCGGCACAGATCGGTGAAGTTGCCCTGACGATAAAGGGTTATCGTTCCATCCTCAAGCTCAGATATCAGCTCTGTCTTGTATTCATCTCCCTTTGCAGTGAAGAGATCAAGAGCCTCTTTCTTGCTGACCTCCGTTCTTACAATCGGACTGTTCCCGGCTGCCAGCTCCTTCATCCGGGCCTCAATGGCCGGGAGATCACTGTCTGTTATGACTTTGCCTTCGCCGGGGTCGACGTCATAGTAAAACCCGTTCTCGATTGCAGGTCCGATGCCGAATTTCATCCCCGGCCAGAGCGACTCAAGTGCCTCAGCCATGAGGTGGGCCGATGAGTGCCAGAAAGCATGCCTGGCCTCAGGATCATCCCATTTGTGAAGCTTCAGCGTAGCATCTGCGTCAACAGGACGTGTTATATCACGCAATTCACCGTTGACTGTTGCGGCATAGACCTCGGCAGCAAGCCTTGGACTGATTGACATGGCAACATCATAGCTGCTTACACCTTTCTGGTATTCCCTCACAGTGCCGTCCGGAAATGTGATCCTGATCATTAATCTCCATTTAAAAATTAGTTTGCAAAGATAACGATTTTTTAAACGTCTCTGTTCAATGGCCTGAAGACATAACTTCTCTGATCAAAATGAGATTACAGGAAGTGTGGCACAGATTTTGGATTTTATGATATAACATTAATAACAAACGCCATGAAAAGGTTAGTGATTTTAACAGCAGCAGCAGCGATAATCCTCAGTTCATGCGACATTCAACCCGAGGCTTTTTTCTATGCCGACAAGCTCAGGGCTGATATCGGAGAAGAAGTTTACTTCACCAATGAATCTTACAATGCCAGCTGGGTCAGCTGGGATTTCGGTGATGGCACATGCTCTGATGCCTATAACGTTGTGCATACATGGTCGGCATCAGGTGTCTATACGGTTGTCCTGACTGCATTTTCATCAACTGGAAGCATCGACAAGGCCTTCCTCGAAGTTGAGATAGTATCGTCTACAATGCTTGAGATTGAGGTCCTTGAATGGTATGATGAATATCCGGTACAGGGTGCAAGTGTCATTCTCTATCCGACACTTTCAGACTGGGACAATGAGACAAACGCCCTGGTTGAAGGCTTCACCAATGCAGCAGGCAAGGTGGTGTTCACCAACCTGGGTCCCTATGTATACTTTGTCGATGTATGGCATCAAACACATAACAACTACACGCTGAGGGACGAGGATGTGGATTTCATACGCACTCCCCAGCTTGTCAGTAATTCACTCAACAAGTTCACAGCCTGGGTTGACTACACCGGGGCCAAGAGCGGGTCGGTATCACGTGACAGAAAGCAGCTCCTTCCGCACAAGGGCAGAGAGTTTCCGTCAGCAGGAATGAAATAAGGATAGATTGGGCAAAAAAATAATCTCTCTGATTCTAAAGTTAATAAATTCGTTATGTTTGTGAGTTCATTAACCTAATCGATAGAATCACATGGAGACAAAGTTTGCCCTCGCAGGAATAGACTACCTGATCATGGTGGTCTATTTTATTTTTGTTCTGGGTATCGGGTGGGCCTTGAAAAAGTACATGAAGAATGCCTCAGCTTTTCTTGAGGCCGGACGGTCAATGCCGGCCTGGGTAGCTGGTCTGGCCTTTATTTCCACCAACCTCGGAGCTCTTGAAGTGATGGGGATGACAGGTTCAGGACTCAAATACGGTATGCTTACTACCCATTTCTACTGGGTAGGAGCAATCCCTGCCATGCTCTTTCTTGCCCTGTTCATGATGCGTTTTTATTACGGCTCGAAAGCAAGGTCGGTGCCTGAGTATCTCAAGCTCCGGTTTAACGAAAAGACAAGAGGACTGAATGCCATTCTCTTTGCCGTGATGACAGTGCTCGCTTCCGGTATCTCCATGTATGCGCTGGCAATACTGCTGGAGAATGTGCTTGGATGGAACTTCAATGTCTCGCTTCTGGCCTCTGCTGCGATTGTGCTTGCATATACCTATCTCGGCGGCCTCTCTTCAGCCATTTATAACGAAGTGCTCCAGTTTTTCATCATCGTCATCGGTCTGCTGCCCATGACAATACTGGTACTCACTGATGTCGGCGGCTGGGGCGGATTACAGAACAGCCTGGCACCTATTGTGGAGAGCAAGGGATATGCGGCCGATACATGGACTACGACATGGAAGTACACTTCCGCCGAATCGGGAAACCCGCTCGGGGTAGCATGGTACGGTATTTTCGCCGGACTGGGATTTGTCCTTTCATTCGGCTACTGGTGCACAAATTTCCTGATCGTTCAGCGTGCAATGGCGGCTGAGTCAATGACCGCGGCACGAAAGGTACCTCTCATCGGAGCCATCCCGAAAATGTTCATTCCTTTCCTTATTATTGTCCCGGGTATAGCAGCCCTGGTGCTTCTCAATGACCCCACAAAAGGCTTCGTCCTTCCGGTTAATGAGACAGGCCAGCCGATATACGACTACACAATTATTATGCTGCTTAAGCAGTACCTTCCGGCAGGCGTTCTCGGTCTTGGCGTTACTGCACTTCTTGCCTCGTTCATGTCAGGCATGGCAGGCAATGTCTCAGCGTTCAATACCGTATGGACTTATGACATCTACCAGAGCTATATCAGACCCACAACCAGCGATCATGAATCAGATGACAGGCACTATCTGAAAGTAGGAAGGATAGCGACCATTTTCGGAGTTGTGGTAAGTATAGGGGCTGCTTATGTTGCAAGTAAGTTTGGTAACATTATGGACTTCCTGCAGACTATCTTTTCAATGATCAACGCCCCTCTGTTTGCCGTGATCTTCCTGGGCATGTTCTGGAAACGCTCGACAGGCAACGCAGCCTTCACAGGTCTTCTTGCCGGCTTCTCCATTGCACTGCTTCACCATGGTCTTACACAGCCTGAGGGTGCTGCAACACTGGTTAAGGGCGGATGGCTGGGCGTCGTCCATACTTATCCCGTGGAGATGGCACAGAACTTCTGGACTGCGATCTTCGCCTTCACCACCTCCACTGTGCTGACCATAGTCATCTCTCTTCTCTCCAAACGTACCAAGAGTGATGAAGAGCTCAACGGACTGGTGTATTCAATGACTCCGCGACTGAATGACAGCGATGTCAAGTGGCACCAGAGACCCTGGTTCCTTGCCACAATTGTCGGTGTGATATGTATTGTGCTTACAATATTGTTCTGGTAACCTAAAATAAAGATATCATGTTAGATATAAGATTTCCAATAGGACTGATGTTCTCGATCTTCGGGGTTCTGATAACCATTTACGGTCTTGCCACAATGGGCAATGAGGCGATGTATGTCCGGTCGCTCAATGTAAATGTAAACCTCATCTCAGGCATCTGTATGACTGTATTCGGGGTGATCATGCTTCTCCTGTCTGAACCGGTAAAGAAGATTTTCAGGAAATAGCTCTTCACTGCAGAATAACATTCAAAAGAGGTTGTCTCAAAGTAGAAGGGGCAGCCTCTTTATTTTGAGATTCACCCCTTCGGTGCTTGCCACAGCTGGCTGTGCGCGGGGGCAAACCGGAAAAGGTGCGAACCGCACCCTGTTTGGTGGCGCCTTTAAGGCCTTGTGCAGCGGGCGGACAAACATGGGGTGGTTGTCTTTTCCGGACTCCTTTTCTTTGGTTCATTTCTTTTGGAGGAGCAAAAGAACCGGAGCGCAGCGGAGCTCGGCGAAGCCAAATGAACAAGAAGCCCAGGAAAGAGAGGGTGCCATTTTGAGACACCTTATTTTTAAAGCATATTTGAAAAAAGCGAACCCGGCAGTGACCGCAGATTATATCTCGACGCCATTACCTCTCCGTATGCTCCGGCAGACCTTATGGCAATGAGGTCACCCCGTCCCGTCTCCGGCAGAGCGATGAATTTTCCGAATGTATCTGTGGTTTCACAGACGGGCCCGGCGACAGTGTATTTCTTTTCGGGAAGTTCTGAAGTGAGGTTTTCTATCAGGTGGAAGGCATGGTAGAGTGCCGGCCTGAGTAGTTCAGTCATACCGGCATCGAGAATAACAAAGGTCTCCGCCGCCCCCTCCTTTACATACAGAACAGAGGATATGAGTGACCCGCAACCGGCAGTGAGTGAACGCCCAAGCTCGAAGGATATGGAGCTTCGTATCTTCCTGTCGAGATGAGTGCTGAATATGTTAAAATACTCTGCAAAAGGAGGGAGGGTTTCGGGTTCATCGTAATTTATTCCCAGCCCGCCTCCGACATTAATTACCTCCGGCTGCAATCCCCTGTCAGTGAACCAGTCGTAGATCTGATTGACTCTTGTGCAGAGATTCCGGTAGGGGTTCAGGTCAGTGACCTGAGAGCCTATATGAAAGTGAATGCCCCTGAAGACAATGTTGCTCAGACCTGACAGAACTGCAGCCACCTCATCCAGTTCGGTTATCCTTATGCCGAACTTGTTGTCATCGGTGCCGGTGGTAATATGCCTTATGGTATGAGCTTCAATATTTGGATTGATACGGATGGCAACCGGTGCCTTTTTCCCCATCCTGCCTGCAATCTCATCCAGAACCTTCAGCTCAGCTATTGACTCGCAATTGAAGCACTTTATCCCCAGCCTGAGTCCCGTTTCCAGTTCGTAATCACTCTTCCCTACACCGGCAAATACAGTCTCCGCGGCCTGAAATCCGCAGTTAAGGGCATGTTCTATCTCATTTCCGCTTACGCAGTCTGCTCCGAAGCCATACTCCGCAATGGTCTTCATTATTACAGGGTTAAAGTTGGCTTTAACAGCATAGTGGACCGTGAAACCCCTCATGGCAGCCTCACGTGATGCAACTGTGAGTGTCTCCCGGAGGAGATCCATATCATAATAATAGAATGGAGTTCGCTGACTGCGCAGTCGCTCTATAGTCTCTCTGGTGAAGGTCATGATTCCGGAAATAAGTTTTTGCTGAGTGACCGCAGCGCCTCAACCTTGTCACTTGTATTGATAAGAATAGATACGCTGTTATCGCTGCCGCCATATGATATCATCTTTACAGGTATCGTGTTGAGAGCCTCGAATATCTCAGGGGCTGATCCCACGCGGCTTGGCCGGAAATCGCCCACAACGCATATGATTGTCTGTTCCCTCTCCACCTCAACTGTGCCAAGAGTTCCAAGTATCTTAATTATTTCATCAAGGTATGACGGGTCATCAACAGTAAGTGAAACAGACACTTCTGAGGTTGTGATCATGTCAATCGGAGTTTTGAACGATTCGAAGACTTCAAATATCTTCCTCATGAATCCGTATGCCATGAGCATCCTGTCAGACCTGATTCTTATAACGGTGATGTTGTCTTTGGCTGCTACAGCCTTGTAATCTTCATATGTTGATGAAGAGGTGATAAGCGTCCCTTCGTCAGCAGGCTCCATGGTATTCTTCAGCCTGACGGGTATTTTTTTGATCCTGGCCGGGTTAATGCTCGAGGGGTGAAGTATCTTAGCCCCGAAATATGCCAGCTCAGCTGCTTCGTCAAATGAGAGGTGTCTTATCACACCGGTCTTTTCCACATACCTGGGATCATTATTGTGGAAACCGCTGATGTCAGTCCATATCTGAACCTCTTCAGCTCCCAGTGCTGCCCCTATTATCGTTGCGCTGTAGTCGCTGCCGCCTCTGCGCAGGTTATCAGTCTCTCCGTAAACATTGCGGCAGATATATCCCTGGGTTATAATAATCCTTTCATTCCCGGCGACAGCAAGCTCGCGTTTCAGATTTTCCCTGATATAGAAATAATCAGGCTCTCCGTCCTTGTCGATACGCATGAAGCTCAGTGCAGGTATGAGGGCAGAAGTTATTCCCTCTTCAGAAAGAAGAAAGTGAAGCATGGCAGTTGAGAGAAGCTCACCGCGGGCAAGTATTCTCTTTTCATTGTGCCTGCTGAATTCCCTGGCGAAGAGCTCAGTTATGTAATTGAACTGTTCGTCAATAATATCATGGGCCTTTTGTCCCCATGTCGATGATGAGTAGAGCCCCTCAGCTGTTGCATGATAGTGTGCCCCCAGCTGTTCTGTTTTCTGCCTGGCTTCACCTTTCATGTCACCTGAAAAAAGAGCTGATATCTCAGCCAGGGCATTGGTTGTGCCTGCCATGGCCGACAGAACTACTATCTTCTGAGAGTCATCGTTGATAAGAGGTATCAACGCCCTGAATCTTTCGGCGCTACCGACTGAGGTGCCACCGAATTTATAAATCTTCATTTCTTTTCAGTACAAATAACCAGCAGCATAGTATAAACCTGTGCTTCAGGCTGGGCAAATATAAATAAAAGTGAAATATTTTGGCACTTTTGCTTAAAGTGGTCTATTGATTTAAAAAAATCTTTATTTTTGCACCCGCTGAATTACTTATTCAGATGGTTCTTTTGAACAGATGTTGCCCAAAGACCTGTACGGTTCACGGGATTTTAAGCCCAGATGGCGAAATTGGTAGACGCGCTAGTTTCAGGGACTAGTGTCAGCAATGATGTGCAGGTTCGAGTCCTGTTCTGGGCACCACTACATAACTGCCTGCCCAGGTGGTGAAATTGGTAGACACGCCAGCTTGAGGGGCTGGTGCTCGTAAGGGTGTGCAAGTTCGAGTCTTGTCCTGGGCACAAAGAAATCAGCTGCTTCGGCAGCTTTTTTTTTGAGTTATTCAATCATTGAATCATAGGCTGCCTGCAAAATGGCCCCGCGGATACTGAGATCAGATATCTTGTTGTTTCTTCTGGTCGGATATACACGGTTGCTCATGAAAACATATGTTATCCCGGCATCGGGATCGATCCATACAAAAGTACCGGTAAAACCTGAATGGCCGAAGCTGGCAGGTGATGCTGACCTGGCAGGGTAGGCCTCCTCGGGCGGCAGGGTGTCGTTTCCAAGCAGCGGTTTGTCAAATCCGAGACCTCTCCTGTTCTCATTCTCCGGGTATTGCACCCTGGTGTATTCCATGAGCACCTCAGCACTCAATATCCTTTCGCCACCATATTCTCCGCCCCTGCGATACATCTCCATGAGCTTCATGAGGTCATTACCTGTGGCAAAGAGCCCCGCATGGCCTGAGACACCGCCAAGCATTGCGGCGTTTTCGTCATGGACAGTTCCTCTGATAAGCTGGCGCCTGAAGAGAGAGTCGTGCTCAGTAGGGACGATGCGCTCCCTCGGGTATTTCTCATACGGATTGTAGGTGATGTTGAAGGCGCCGATAGGCCTGTAAATATTCATTGGAGCGAATTTGTCAATTGTAGTATCTGTCAGGCTCTCAACGATCTCTGCAGCGAGAATGAAGGTCAGATCAGAGTAGCGGTAGACCTTTGGTCCTGTCTTGCTGTCACGTATTTCCCTGAACATCTCCTTTGTATATCTTTTGTTGATGAACAGGGAGTCAGTCACCGGCAGTGCAAACTTGCGGTCCTCTCTGCCGCTGTAGATACCCTCCTTGAATGTTCCGTCCTCATTGACTGTGTTGCGCCAGAAGGGGATGAAGGCTATCAGCCCTGACTGATGTGCAAGCATCTCACGCATTAGCATATCTCCCTTGTCAGAGTGCCTGTACCAGGGGAGGTAATAGCCAAGGGTCTTGTCAGGATCAAATAGTCCGCGGGAATCGAGCAGCATCAGTGATGCTGTCCCTGCTGAAACCTTGGTCACTGAGGCAAGATCCCACAGATCAGATTCGGTGACCGCCTCAGTGCTGTCATAGAAGTGAAACCCGTAACATTTATTGAAGACAACAATTCCTTTTCTGGCTATGAGCACCTGACATCCCGGGAATGCGAGTGAATCTATCCCTGCCCTGACAATTGAATCTATCTTGCTGGTGAGTGAGACTGACGAGATACCTGCATTCTCAGGAAATCCGTACTGCAGCCTGATGTTTCCCGGTGTCTTGATACCCATCCCTTCGGGGTAAGTTTCATTAATTGTCACAGGCAGCCTTCCGGATGCACCCAGGGCACCGAAGATAACCTGAACCGCGACCTGCTGGGTATAATTGTTATTCTGGTATGCCACAAGCAGAGCTGAAGGCCTGGTTTCCATATCAAGCTTCGCCAGCCCGTAGGGATTTCCAAACCATATTATTGCTGATCTCTCCATCGCCGCGAGCCGGTTATATACGACCTTAAGGGCAGGGTTTACCCAGGATGTGGATGACATCCGCTGGTCAGGCCCGCATATGCCGGCAATCACAATATCATAATCCTTGAGTTTTGACATGACATATTCTGCAGACTGTTCATTGGCCGGATCAATGAAGAAATGGTCCGCATTTGTGTACCTGTCTGTCATTTTCTGGAATTCTGCAGGGGCAAGCCGGTTGACAGCCACTGTTGCAATGCGCAACTTGTCGAGGCGTCCTATAGGTATGAGATTATTATTGTTTTCAATCAGGGTCATTGCCCCGGCATAGAGATCCCTGATCAGGGCAGGATGTGCCGAAGCTTCACTGTAATCTTTGCTGCCTTTTCCGTATTCTCTAAGCTTATCATCTGATAACCATAATTTTACTGCAATCAGTTTACGGCATCTTGACCGAATCTCATCTACTGACAGTTCTCCTTTTTCTATTCTTGATGCAATCTCATCTATTGCTTTTACCGGATCGGGAGCATACTCGATAATGTCATTCCCGGCTTTGATAGCTTCTGCCTCAGCAATACCTGCCGGGTAGGTCATAGTCGCCCCTGCCATATTCATTGCGTCAGTGACAACCAGGCCATTGAATCCTGCCTCATTCTTAAGTATATCCGTTATAACCTTCTTTGAGAAGGTAGAAGGCAGGTTTGGCGTCGGATCAATATCGGGGACATTTATATGAGCAGACATTACAGCTCCGATGCCCTCTTCAGCAAGACGGTAGAAAGGAACCAGTTCAACCGTGTCAAATCTCTCACGGCTTCCCCTGATTACAGGGAGCCCCGTATGTGAATCAATATCGGTATCGCCGTGGCCTGGAAAATGCTTGGCACATGCTATGATACCGTTGTCCTGCATACCTTTCATGTACATCACCGCCTTCCGGGCCACCTTTTCCGGATCCTCGCCGAATGAGCGGTAACCGATCACCGGATTAAGAGGGTTATTATTCACATCAGCCACAGGAGCAAGGTTCAGGTTAATTCCTATCTCCCGGCATTGCCTGGCAACGGCAGCACCCATAAAATAAATGAGGGAATCATTTTGTACGGCACCCAGTGTCATCTGATACGGAAAATCCTCAACCTCCTTAAGTCTCATACCTGTTCCCCATTCAGCATCCATCACAAAAATGAGCGGCAGCTTCGATACTGAACTGATATGCTTTGTGAAATCAACCTGCCGGTCGAGTTCCCCCTCAAAAAAGATCACTCCCCCAATTCCATATTTCTTTACCAGCTCTTCCACTTCTGTGTAATTATCGTTTTTTGTTCCTGCCCATGCCGGAACCCAGATAATCTGCGCAATCATTTCCCTGACAGTAAGTGTATTAAGTAAGCTGTCAACTCTTCTGTCATTGAGGTAGCTTAGCCACGGCAGAGGATTTTCTCCGGCAGCAAGGGTTTGTATGGGTTTAGAAATTAACAAGGTTGCCAGCAGCAACAGAAGAAGTGATTTTTTCATAGGATGAGGGCTTTAGATAGCAACCAAAAATAGCACTTTTCTTAATTCTTTTTCCTTTATGATTAGTTTCAAATTGCTATTTTTACGAAGTTAATAAACAGACTATGGCAGGTTCAAAAAGTTCAGCAAAGGGTCAGTCAGCAAGGCTGATGTCTCTTGATGTTTACAGGGGTATGACGGTGGCGTTCATGATCATTGTCAATACGCCAGGTACCTGGAGTCATGTATATGCTCCTCTCAGGCATGCGTCATGGCATGGTTGTACACCCACAGATCTTGTCTTTCCTTCCTTCCTTTTCATAGCAGGTGTGGCAATGTTTTATTCACTGAAGAAGTATAATTTTGAGTTTTCTGCCCCGTCGCTGTTCAGGATACTGAGGAGGGTAGCGCTGATCTTTGTTGCGGGACTCTTTCTTAATATCTTCCCCTACTTTATTGAACGTGACTACAACAATCTGCGCATACTGGGAGTGCTGCAGAGGATAGCGCTTGCATACGGGCTTGGCGCCATCACCATCCTTCTCGTCAAGCGGAACTATATCTGGATCACAACCGCTGTCATCCTTCTGGGCTACTGGGCCCTGTTGTATTTCTTCGGAGGAGCCGATCCTTACTCTCTTGAAGGTAACCTGGCACTGACCGTAGACAAGGCCCTTGTAGGCGAGAATCATCTGTACAAGGGCTTCGGGTTGCCTTTTGATCCGGAAGGGCTTCTAAGCACAATTCCGGCGGTTGGTACTGTGCTGTTAGGTTTTATGGCCGGAACAATTATTGGCAACTTCGGCAATTCATGGAAGACGGTAGGCTGGCTTGCCCTGGCAGGCGCATTGCTTACAGGAGCCGGACTGCTCTGGGGAGAGGTCTTCCCGATCAACAAGCCGTTGTGGACAAGCTCATATGTTTTATATGCGGGAGGGATAGGAATGATGTTGCTGGCCCTGCTCTTTATGATTGTCGATATATGGGGCCTCAGGCAATGGACGGGTTTTTTCAACACATTCGGCACCAATCCGCTCTTTACATACCTTCTCGCAGGCATCTGGACAAAGACCATGCTGGCCGTTAAAATAGGGGAGGTGACATTGTACAAATGGATATTCACCAACATATGCAGCCCGCTGTTCGAGGAGCAGAAGATTGCCAGCCTTATGTTTGCAATAATGCAGGTTATTTTTATCTGGGCATTCGGATACATACTGTACCGTAAGAAAATAAATATCCGGTTCTGAAATGGATGCAAGGACAACAGTTGAGAGTGCCTTTCAGAAATGGAGTGGCACCGCGCCTGAGACAATTACGCGGCTGCCGCGGTCAGGATCTGACAGAATATATTTCAGGCTTCATAGCCGGGGAGAGCATGTGATAGGTGCATTTAACCCGGGACGGGAAGAGAATGATGCTTTTGTCGGCTTTACCAATCATTTCAGGACTAAAGGGCTCTCAGTGCCTGAGATATATGTATATTATCCGGAAGAAAAAGTCTACTTCCTTGAAGACCTTGGTGACACCAATCTCTTTACGTGGCTGGCTCAGCGGTCTGACGAGGAGAGGTTCAATGAAGAAACGGAGGCTCTATTCCTTAATATTGCCTCTGACCTGGTACTTATACAGACTGAAGGGATCAAAGGCCTTGACCTTGCCTTGTGTTATCCGCACCGCAGTTTTGACAGACAGAGCATCGTATGGGACCTGAACTATTACAAGTACATGTTCCTAAAGCTTATAGCCGCTCCGTTCAACGAGACCAGGCTGGAGCGCGATTTTGAGGCACTTACCCTCTTCCTCCTTGAGGCAGGCCAGGAATATTTCCTGTTCCGTGATTTCCAGACAGCCAATATAATGATCAGGGATGGCAAGCCGTGGTATATTGATTACCAGGGAGGGCGGCTCGGGGCGCCACAGTATGATATCGCCTCACTCATATATGATGCCAAGGCTTATATACCTGAGAACATACGCAGGAAGACTCTTGAGCGTCACCTTGATCTCTTTGCCACGGCGACCGGAAGATCCAGATCATCGCTGGCAAAATACTCCGGTGCCTTCACTCTTGTAAGGCTGATGCAGGCACTCGGAGCCTTCGGTTACAGGGGGCTGCATGAGAACAAGCCTACCTTTACTGAAAGCATCGTCCCTGCCGTCGAGCTTATGAATGATCTGCTGGCAGGTGAACAGGTTGAAATAGACCTCCCTGAGCTGAAGAAAGCCTCTGCAGCTGTACCGGCCCAGAGAAAATACCGGATCCTTGCACATTATCAGAACCTGTTGAAGATTAACATCGAAAGCTTTTCCTACGTCAGGGGAAAGACTCTTACATATGACAACGGCGGAGGCTTTGTCTTCGACTGTCGCGGTCTGCGTAACCCTGCCACAATGCCTGACCTTGTTGATCTGACCGGCAATGATCATGAACTGGCGGAATTCTTCGGCAACGATGAGGAGGCGATTGCCTTTGCAGGCGATTGTGTAAGCATAATTCGCAACTCGTTGCCGATGATACGTGGCAAAGGGGTATCTGAAATAAATATCGCCTTCGGATGCGTTGGCGGAAGGCACCGTTCGGTGTGGTGTGCCGGAAGGGTCGCGGCGATGCTTACGGCGATGCCTGGAGTAACCGTAACTGTAAGTCACAGGGAGCTCTGAGGCTTATGAAAGCGATGATCTTCGCAGCCGGACTCGGAACGCGTCTGGGAGAGTTAAGCAGGGAGAGGCCCAAGGCACTCGTGGAGATAAGCGGGAAAAGTGCTCTCAGGCTGGCCTGTGAGAAACTTGCATCATCGGGTTTTGATGACATCATCGTAAACATTCATCATCATCCTTCACTCATGATGGAGGAGATAGAGAAGCTCCGCAACAAGGGTTTTAAAATCACCGTCTCGGATGAGACCGGAGAGCTGCTTGACACCGCAGGAGGACTGCTTAAGGCACGACCCTTCTTTGCCGATGAGCCTTTCGTCTGTTACAGTGTTGATATTTTCACTGATTTGGACCTCAATGACATGTACAAAAGGCACGTGGAATCAGGGGCCCTGGCCACCCTTGCAACAAGGCACCGGCCCGGTACAAGGTTCCTCCTTGTCGATAAAACCGGAAGGATGTGCGGATGGCGTAATGGTGCCACAAAGGAGGAGATAACAACAAAGGGAAGCAGCAGCGGCCTCAGCGAGACAGGCTTCTCAAGCATCCAGGTACTGTCCCCCTCAATATTTGACAAAATGCCGGAGGGAATATACTCTCTCACCTCCCTTTACCTGATGCTGGCACGCGAGAACAGAATCATGACTTATCTTCATGATACAGGTTACTGGTTCGACTGCGGCACGCCGGCCAACCTGGAAAAGATACGGAAGTATCTGAGCCGTTAGAGGAGAGGTCAGTTATTCCAGAATGACCTGGTAAACAAAGCCAGGATCGTGAAGATCTCGAGACGGCCGATAAGCATCAGAAAGGACATAATCATCAGAGAAACGTCGTTGAATGAGGTATAATTCCCCATATTGCCTGATGCGCCCAGGCCGGGGCCTACATTTGCCATTGCCGTAACGCTCGCCGCTGCAGCCTCTTTGACCGGAATGCCGGTTATCATCATGAGGAGCGCACCGGCAATGAAGACAATCAGGAATATGAATATGAACAGAAGCATCATAACGTTGATGTTCTCAGGTACTATTCTGTTGTTAAGCTTGATCGGAAAGATTGCATTCGGATGCTGCAGCCTCTTGAACACAAATTTCATATTCTTTAAAGCAATAAGATGTCTTGCCATCTTGATGCCACCCGTTGATGACCCGGTGGAGCCGCCGGCAAAAAGAAGGAGAAACATAAAAAACCATCCGATAGCCGGCCATGCCATGTAATCAGATGTCGCAAATCCGGTTGTGGTAATCTGAGCAATAACCTGGAAGAATGAATGTCTGAGTGATGTGCTGAAGTCCCTCTCGGTCCCGAAGTAAAGAGTCAGCGTCACGAATACCACAGAGGCAGTTACAAAGAATACGTAGAACCAAAGCTCTTCATTTTCCTTTACCTTGCTGAATTCCTTCTTTATCATGAAGAAATAGAGAAAGTAACTGGAGGCCGAGAGAAACATGAATATTGCCACCACATACTGAAGGAAAGGTGAGAATTCTGCAAGACTGGTGTTTCTGACAGAGAAGCCTCCTGTGGCAACAGTACCGAATGTGATGCAAATACCCTCAAAGACTCCTAGTCCTCCAATAATCAGGATAATAAACTCAGCAGCGCTTATAGCCAGGTAAATCATCAGAAATGTCATTGCAATGGACTTCGTCTTTGGAAGTATCTTCTGCTTGAGTGATGACTCAAGGGAAAAGAGGCTGTATCCACCTATCTTAAGTGTGGGAAGAACAATAATTACAAGCAGGATAATGCCAATTCCGCCGATCCAGTGGGTGAGGCTTCTCCAGAATAATATTGACCTTGGCACTGATTCCACATCTGCAGTTATTGTTGCTCCGGTGGTGGTGTATCCGCTTACGGATTCGAAGAGTGCTCTGATAAAATCAGTGATGATGCCGCTGAACAGGTAGGGCAGGGTACCACACAGTACCATTGTTACCCAGGCAAGAGTCACGCTCAGGTAACCTTCACGGGTACTTACTTTTTCTTTTAACGAATAACGGATCAGGAAATAGAGCATAAGCCCCGGCACCAGCGTGACCACTGAGGAGAGCAAAAAAGGCCACAAAGTTTCGTCGTAAACTAATGCTACGGGAATACAAAAAAGAAATGATGCTGAAGTAATTAGCAGAATAAGACCTACAATCTTGAGAATCGCTTTAAAGTTGATTTGCCTCATCCGGTAAGGGCATTTACCTTTTTGCCTGATAAACTACATCCATTTTTTTCGCCTGATAAGGAGGGCTCCTATGGTAGAGAGCAGCACTGACCCTCCCAGGATGAACCAGAAGGCGTTCCTGCTGCCCTCAAGCCTGTTGGGAACGTTCATCCCGTAAAAGCTTGCGATAAGGGTAGGTATCATAAGTATAATAGTAATAATGGTAAGGGACTTCATCACGATATTCAGATTATTTGAGATGACTGAGGCAAAGGCATCCATCATGCCGCTCTGGATATCGCTGTATATCTTTGCCATCTCGATAGCCTGCCTGTTCTCGATGGCAGCCTCCTCCAACAGATCGGATGAGAACTCATATTCACGTATCCACTTTGAGTTCTTCAGCTTTATCATCATCATCTCGTTTGACCTGAGAGAAGTTGTAAAATATACCAGACACTTCTCCATTTTTAGCAGGCGGTGGAGCTCCTTGTTCCTGGTAGATTTCTCAAGGTCCTGTTCAATCATCGCGGTCTGGTTATTGATCTGCTTCAGGTACCGGTGATAAAACATGGTGGTTCGCAGGAAGAGGTGAAGGATGAGGTCAATTTTGTTCTCTATTGTAATCCCTTTCCCGCTGCGGCTGAAAAAGTCGTCCAGCACCTCGTTGTTCCTGTGACAGATGATAACGAGATTCTCTTTTGCCAGTACCAATCCAAGCGGTATTGTTGAGAATGGCAATCCGTTTGACTGATTCTGGTAGGGTATACGGTATATCATCAGCAGCATGTCGTCTTCGATCTCCATCCTAGATCGCTCGTCAACATCGAGAATATCCGCAAGGAAATCGTCAGGGATCTTGAGGGTTGATTTGAGTATCCCCAGCTCAGACGGAGTGGGGTCTGTGACGTTGACAATACAGTTTTTTTCAAAAGAGTTTAACGGAAGGAGCCCGTTGGGGATCATCTGCCAGTATGTAATCATTCTAATACCTCCTTTTTTTGCTCCACGGAGGTACCTGTCGCCAATTTACCTCAGCAGAACGAATTTAAAATAACAGCTCGCGTGATAATCGTCCATATAAGACAATAGAATTGATATGTCTGCAAAAATATAACTTTTATGGTTACCCTTTCTCCCTGCAGAAAAAAATGTCGTAAAAAAATTACCTTTGTACGTAACCTGTTAAATAATAAGCGATGGGAAGAGTTTTAGTCATAGGTGCCGGCGGTGTCGGTACGGTTGTGGTCAGCAAGATGGCATCCCTGCCTGATGTCTTCACTGATATCATGCTCGCCAGCAGGACAAAATCGAAGTGCGATGTCATTGCCGGCCGTATCGGAGGCAACAGGGTGCAGACGGCGCAGGTTGATGCTGATAATGTGCCTGAACTTGTGCAACTTATCAGGTCTTTCAAGCCTGATATCGTAGTCAATGTAGCCCTGCCGTATCAGGATCTGCATATAATGGATGCATGCCTTGAGACAGGTGTAGCATATCTTGATACGGCTAACTATGAGCCCCCTGAGGAAGCCAGGTTTGAGTATTCATGGCAGTGGGCATATGAAGACCGTTACCGCAATGCAGGTCTCACAGCGATACTGGGCTGCGGCTTTGACCCCGGTGTAACGAGCATATTCACCGCCTACGCAGCAAAGCACCATTTCAAAGAGATACACTACCTTGACATCGTTGACTGTAACGCAGGTGATCACGGCAAACCCTTTGCCACGAACTTCAACCCGGAGATCAACATCCGTGAAGTCACTCAGAAGGGTAAATACTGGGAAAACGGTGAATGGGTGGTTACTGAACCGCATGAAATACACAAACCGCTTACATATCCAGGCATAGGTCCAAAGGAATCATACGTCATCTACCATGAGGAGCTCGAATCACTGGTAAAAAACTTTCCCACCATCAGGCGGGCACGGTTCTGGATGACGTTCGGCCAGGAGTATCTTACCCACCTGAGGGTGATACAGAACATAGGTATGGCGCGCATAGACCCGATAATCTACAACGGAGTCGAGATAGTCCCGATTCAGTTCCTGAAGGCAGTGTTGCCAAGTCCGGGTGACCTGGGAGAGAACTATAAGGGATGGACCTCTATCGGTTGCCGCATCAAAGGCATCTCAAAGGAGGGAAAGGAACGTACATACTACATATGGAACAACTGCAGCCATGAGGAGGCCTACAGGGAGACCGGGACTCAGGGGGTAAGCTACACGACAGGCGTGCCGGCCGCCATCGGTGCAATGATGTATCTGAAAGGGCTGTGGAAAAAGCCGGGAGTATGGAATGTCGAACAGTTTGACCCTGACCCCTTCATGGCTGAACTTAACAGGCTCGGACTGCCGTGGCATGAGCAATTCGACGCTGATCTGGAGGTCTGAGATGATTGACTACTCCAGGGTCCCGTCGCCATGTTATGTGATGGACGAAGAACGCCTTCGCCTCAATCTTGAACTGATAAGACGAGTTTCGCGGGATTCCGGAGCTGAGATAATACTCGCTTTCAAGGGTTTTGCAATGTGGTCTGTATTCCCCATCGTACGAGAGTATGTTAGCGGTGCAGCGGCAAGCTCCATACATGAGGCACGGCTATGTTACGAAGAGATGGGTACAACAGCTCACACATATTCTCCCGCTTATCGGAGGGAGGAGTTTGGCACGATACTGCGGTACAGTTCTCACATAACTTTCAACTCACTGGCTCAGTATGACAGGTATGCCTCTGTCCTCAGAAAAGAGGGCAGGAATATATCAGCAGGACTGAGGATCAATCCGGAGTATTCTGAGATTGCGCATGGGCTCTATAACCCGTGCTCACCCGGCTCGAGGCTCGGCGTCACTGCCTCCGAGCTGGCCGGAGGTTTACCTGACGGGGTGGAGGGACTGCATTTTCACGTCCTCTTCGAGTCTGACTCATATACTCTTGAGAAAGTACTGCATGTCGTGGAGACTAAATTCGGCCACCTGTTTCCGAAGCTGAAGTGGCTGAACATGGGAGGGGGGCACCTTATGACCCGTAAGGGTTATGACACTGATCACCTGGTCAGTCTGTTACGCAGCTTCAGAGAGAGACACGGAATACATATCATCCTTGAACCGGGCAGCGCTTTCGCATGGGAGACGGGCGAACTGGTTTCAACAGTTGAGGACGTCATTGTACGTGACGGCATAAAAACTGCCATACTTGACGTCTCATTCACGGCCCACATGCCTGACTGCCTGGAGATGCCCTACAAACCTGTCATTATGGGTGCCTTCGAGCCGGCTGAAGGCAAGCCGACATACCGCATGGGTGGTAACTCGTGCCTCTCGGGTGACTTTATGGGCGACTGGTCGTTTCACCGTGAGCTTAATCCGGGCGACAGGATTGTCTTCTGGGATATGATCCACTATACCATGGTAAAAACGACAACCTTCAACGGTGTGCCTCATCCCTCGATAGGGCTATGGACAAAAGATCAGCAGTTCAGGCTGATACGCAAGTTCGGTTACAATGACTACAGGGACAGACTCTCCTAGGGTCTGTTGATTGTCAGCTCGGTCACCATCATCTTCTTTGTGGTGAAGACTGCATGAGCAATCTCTCCGGCAACATCCTGCGGATCCATAAAGTGCGATACATCCTTTCCTTTAGCCTCAGACCAGAAGGGAGTATTCATCCCTCCCGGGTAGACTGCCACCACCCTGCGGTTCGTCCCTCTCAGTTCGGCACGCAGAGCCTCGGTGAACCCCCGGGCTCCCCACTTTGCGGCACAGTAAACGGTCTCGGTCGCCCTTCCGATGAGGGCAGATGTTGACATAATGTTTACGATGGTTATGGCTTCTTCTTTCGGAGTGATGCCAAGGATGGCCGAGGTAAGGAGGATCATGCCTGTCAGGTTCGATCCCAGAATCTCCTCGACCCTCGGAGAACGGTTGCCGGAGGCATCTCCAAATAACCCTGTGCCTGCGTTATTAAACAGAAAGTCAACATGATATCCGTTCTCCTTAATGAATCCGCAGAGTATATCCACATCCTCCTGGTTCGTGATGTCGCAGCGGAAAGGTATTATTATGTCGGCCCCTGCACCTGATGTCAACTGTCCGGCGGCTTCGATCAGTTTGCCCTCATCCCTTCCTAAAATAATAGTATTCCTGCCGTGTTTCAGGGCTTCGGCAGCCAGCGCTTTTCCTAGGCCGCTGCCCCCGCCGGAGATTATTACATAACGGCTCTTATCTTTCTTTCTGGTCATAATGTAAAATTAGGGAAACTTTTAAATCTTTATTATCATCGCGCTTCTTATACGCAAAAACTGATCCCTGAATCGTGCAGCCCGTCACCTGTCTATGACGCCTGACCCGAGAAGCTCCTCGCCGTCATACCATGCTGCAAACTGTCCGGGGGTGATACCCCGCTGAGGCTTGTCGAATATAATGTAGTAGCCTGCCTCACGGGCAAATATGCGTGCCCGCTGAAGAGGCTGCCTGTATCTTATTCTGACAAGGTAATCACGGCATTCTCCGGCGTTCATCACCATGTCAGGCCTGATCCAGTGTATCTCCTGCGCTGTTACCAGAAGCCCCTTACGGTAAAGACCTGCATGCTCCTGTCCTTCACCGACATAGACGATGTTGCTGTCAGTATCCGTGCCTATCACAAAGAGAGGCTCCCTGAAGCCGCCGATATTTAGTCCTTTGCGCTGACCTACGGTAAAGTAATGGGCGCCGCTGTGCTTCCCTACCGTCAGACCTTCTGACTGATCCATTTCATGAGGAGCAGTCATTATTCCGAGATCAGAAAGAGCCGAATCATTTTCAGGTAAGCCGTCAGGCCAGCTCCTGAACGGAGTCGTATCCTGAATGATGACCACTCTCCCTGTCTTTGCCTTTAGCTTCTGCTGCAGGAAGACCGGCAGATCGACCTTACCGACGAAACAGATGCCCTGTGAGTCCTTGCGGTCAGCTGTCGCCAGCCCGAGGTCAACAGCTATCTTCCTTACCTCAGGCTTGGTAAGGACGCCTACAGGGAAGATCACATTCTCAAGCTGTCTCTGGCTTACCTGGCAGAGAAAATAACTCTGGTCCTTATTGTGGTCAACGCCTGCAAGAAGTCTTGTAATCTTTTGACCTTCATTTTCAATCACTTCTGTCCGGCAATAGTGTCCGGTAGCAATAAGATCCGCCCCGTGTTTATGTGCCTCGTGGACGAAGGAGTCGAATTTAATTTCACGGTTGCAGAGGATATCAGGGTTTGGTGTACGTCCCCGCTCGTATTCGCTGAACATATAATCCACCACGCGGGTGCGGTAATCTGCACTGAGGTCTGCCGTTCTGAGTTTTATCTTAAGCTTGCGGGCGACCATCTCGGCAAAGGTTATATCCTCATCGAAGGGGCAGTTGCCTTTCAGCAGCCCCCGGTTGTCATGCCAGTTGATCATGAAGATACCTTCTACCTCATAGCCCTGTTCCTTAAGCAGCCATGCGGCAACGCTGGAGTCAACCCCTCCCGACAATCCGACGATAACCTTCTCCTTCACGCCGCAAAGGTAGCTCTTTGATCGAATATGTTGAAAACTCCTTCTCATACACCGTCAGCCGTGGCCATATTATTATTATTTTTCACCTTATGAATAATCCGGGTAAATTACTGAGATACAGTGCATCGGCAGGGTCAGGAAAGACCCATGCCCTCTCGGGATTTTATCTCTCCAGGGTGTTGCATGATCCAGGCTCATACCGGAGGATACTTGCAGTCACATTCACCAACAGTGCCGCAGCGGAGATGAAAGAGCGCATCCTTTCGAGACTGAACAGGCTGAGCTCCGATGATAATGTGGGTGAGAAGGCAAGAACGGAATTTGTCGCCTACCTGTGTGACCACTTCCCGGATCTTTATCCTGATCCCCGTGAGGCGAGGCTGACGGTCAGGAAGAACGCCCCGGTTGCTCTCAGGAACATTCTGCAGGACTATTCCCGTTTTACTGTCAGCACTATTGATTCATTCTTTCAGAGGGTGATACGTGCATTTGCCCGCGAGATAGATATACCGGCAGGCTATGAGATCGAGATCGAACATGATGCTCTCCTGTCCGATGCCGTGGACGCATTGCTGGCAGAGGTGGCTACCGATGAAAGACTGAGAAGCTGGATCACCTCGTATGTCGCATCACGCCTTGATGACAACAGGGGATGGGATGTGCGTCGCGAAATCATGGAGGTCGCACAGCAGATATTCGGTGAAAACTTCAGGCAGCTCTCGCCGGACGACAGAAAAGCCATAGGTGACCATGATACTCTCAGGGAATATGCCTCGAAGGTCTACAGGATAAAGAGCGGGTTTGAGCGGGAGCTCAGGTCAATGGCTCTCAGGGGAAAAGAGATCTTTGAAAGCTGCGGACTGACTGTGGATGATTTTCTGTCAAAGAACAAGGGAGGGGTGGGTGATATCCTGCGCAGGTATTCAGAGGGAGAGATCAAGCCTCCGGCGAGCACCTGGAAAAAGGCTGCCGTTGAGGGGCGATACACAGCAGCAGGTGCATCACCTCGGGTCGCAGGGGCGCTCAGTGAAGCGCTGAAAAAGGGTCTGGATGAGGCTGTAAAGGGTATCTCAGCCCTGTTTGAAGAGCGATATCCTGCCTATCTGTCAGCGGACGCGCTTGTCAAGACGATTCATGTAATGGGCATTCTGGGTGCCATTTCCGAAAAGGTGCGTGTACTGGCTCATGATGAAAACCTCTTCCTCCTTTCTGACTCGGGGGAGCTGATAAACAAGCTCATAGCTGATGATGACACTCCTTTTATCTACGAAAAAATTGGCACAGCATACGATCACTATATAATCGACGAATTCCAGGATACTTCGCTGATACAGTGGAAGAACTTCAGTCCTCTCATCAGCGAGACTCTCTCGAGGGGAAAGGACAATCTTGTGGTGGGAGATGTCAAGCAGTCAATCTTCAGGTGGAGAAACAGTGACTGGAGGATACTCCATTCCGAAGTAACCCGGGCATTTGACAGCGAGGCTGTGAAGACGATACATCTGAGTACCAACCACCGGAGCCGCAAAAACATCATCGGCTTCAACAACCTGATATTCGCTCCGGAAGTGCTGCCGGCAATATGTGATCTTAAGCTTGGCTATGACCAGATCAAAATCTGCGATATATACAGTGGCTCAGTGCAGGAGGGTACTGATGACAAGGCAGGCGGATTCATAAAGGTTACGCTTTACAGCAGGGATGAGGAGGAGAGCTGGAAGGAGAGGGTACTGGAGGATATTCCTTCGGTAATCGAGCAGCTTCAGGACCACGGGTACAGGGCCAATGATATTCTTTTCCTCTGCCGGAGGAACGAAGAGGGTAAGAGCATTATAAACCGGATACTGGAATACTCTGCGGCCCTGGCCCCGGGGAAGCGTGAGAAGTACACCTTCGAGGTGACCTCAGGAGAGTCGCTCTTTCTGGAACGTAATCCGGCTGTCAACCTGCTGCTATCCTGCCTTCGCTATCTTGTTGACCCTGAAAGCCGTCTCAACATGAGCCTGATGGTCAGGTCTTATGTGCTGGCAACAGGAGGGGAGGGCCAGTCTGCCTATGCGGGCGACACTGCCGAGGGGGCCTCAGATCTCTTCACCGGTATGTGGCAGGCAGCATTGAATGAAGTGAGGAACGACTCGCTCTTCAGTGCCACCGAAAAACTGATCCGGCATTTCGGGCTGGGCGGTTACCAGGATAATGTGGCATATATCAGCTCGTTTCAGGATGTGATACTATGGTACGCCGGCCGGTACAGCTCTGATATCTCATCGTTTGTGGCATGGTGGGAGCGGGAGGGGCATAAAAAGACGCTCGCCCAGTCTGACCGCCAGGAGGCGATGCGGGTGATGACTATACATAAGGCCAAGGGGCTTCAGAGCAAGGTTGTTATAATACCCTTCGTGGCATGGGGTTTTTCGAAGCAGGGCTTTACCCGCCCGCTGCTTTGGGTGTCAGAGGTGCCGGAAGAGTTCGCCCCGATGCCTGTCGTGCTGCCTGAGCTCAGCAGCCGGCTGGAGGAATCACTCTTCGCCGTTCAGGCAAAAAGGGAGAAAGCCTCAGAGTGGCTCGATGGTGTCAACATGCTTTATGTAGCATTTACAAGAGCCGTCGATGCCCTCTATGTCATGGCTCCTGATATGGCACATTCGAAAGGGAGCGGCGGCAACGCCGAGAGTCTGCTTAACGAAGCGCTGAAGAGACTTCCCGGTGAATATGTCTGGACGGAGACAGGCAATGCCAGGTCACTTGTCAGGGGCGAACTGCCTCCTTTGTCTGCCGTTGAAGAGAAGCCTGCAATAACAATGTCTTCCTACGTGGTCTCGGAACAACGGGGGACGATGAGACTGAGAACAGGGGGAGCACTGCCCCTCGACGAGATGAAGCTTACCGAGCCGGGCAACAGGGCCTACGGAATAATGATGCATGAACTGCTCAGTCGTGTCGTGACCACAGATGATATTGACAAGGCTGTCGGACACGTATGCGATACCGGACTGCTGCCACTGTCAAAGCGTGAATTCATTGCATCACGTGTAAGGACGATCCTCTCTAAAGAAGTTGTCAGACAGTGGTTTGACGGCTCAATGCCCGTCAGGAATGAGGCTGCAATCATCCTTCCGTCGGGTGGTGCCCGGCGGCCTGACAGGGTGATGATAAAGGGTGAGAGGGTGATTGTTGTTGACTATAAATTCGGTGAACCGTCAGACCGGCATAAGCGGCAGGCCGCCGGTTACCGTGAGCTGCTGCAGCAGATGGGTTATGAAAAGGTCACTTCATGGCTCTGGTATGTCGAAAAAGATATTATCGAGGAAGCATGAATGAGTCACTGACATACCCGTGGGGCACGACCCGCTGCTTTAATTCCTACTCTGACTGGTTCTCTGCCTTCCACGGAAAGAGGGTTCAGAAGGTAAGCATCAACGCAGGGTTTACCTGCCCCAACCGCGATGGCACAAAAGGACGTGGCGGCTGCACATACTGTAATAATGAAGCCTTTACTCCGGCCTACTGCACCCCCGATAAAAGTGTGACAGAACAGATCGAACGAGGCATAGCATTCCACCGCAGGCGGTATAGGCGCGCCGACAGCTATATGGCATACTTTCAGGCCTACACCAATACCTATTCCGGCATCGAAAGACTGAGAGCCCTTTATGAAGAGGCACTTGATCATCAAGGTGTTGCTGGCCTTGTTATCGGTACCCGGCCCGACTGCGTAAACAGTGAACTGCTCGATTATCTGGGGGAGATGTCACGTAAGTACTTCATCATTGTTGAATATGGCATCGAGACTATAATCGACAGGACACTGGTCAGGATCAACAGAGGACATGATTTCGCATCTGTTGTTAAAGCGGTAAATGATACAGCAGAAAGGGGCATTTACACTGGTGGGCATCTTATCTTCGGACTGCCCGGGGAGAGCCGCATTGAAATAATTGAAAGTGCAGACAGGATATCTGAGTTGCCAATCAATACTCTGAAGATAAGGCAATTGCAGCTTGTCAAGGGGACCCCAATGGCCGAAGAATACAGGAATCATCCGGAAGATTTCGATCTCTATTCGGCTGATGAATATCTTGAGCTGGTAATTGCATTCTGCGAGAGGCTCAGCCCGGCCATAATGATAGAGCGTATAAGCGGCGAGGCTCCGCCGCGCATGCTTGATGATCCCCGGAGCTGGCAGATGCGCAGCAATGAGCTGTTCAGGCTCTTCGAACAGCGTCTGGAGGCAGCTGCCACATGGCAGGGGAGACTCTTTAACAAGGAAAACATATGATGGATTTTCTTGAGAAGGTGGCATACCGGCTTCGCGAAGACTTCGGCGATGAGATGGAGAGGCAGATAATTGTCCTTCCCAGCCGGAGGGCAGGTCTGTATCTCGCACGTCACCTGGCA
Source organism: uncultured Bacteroidales bacterium (assembly GCA_963732365.1). Lineage (GTDB taxonomy): Bacteria > Bacteroidota > Bacteroidia > Bacteroidales > VadinHA17 > SR-FBR-E99. The sequence goes on from CAVSZC010000001.1 coordinate 88,434, forward strand.
AGACTGAGCTCAAAGCCACAGTGGTCTCCGGCAATGATGACAGTCAATGAGCTTTTCGGGTCATTTACTGACCTCAGGCCGGCAGATACCGAGACACAGATATTTGAGCTTTACAGTGTCTATAAGACTCACTTTACCGGGGAGATGAGTTTTGACGATTTCTGGTCATGGGGTGAGATCATCATCAACGATTTCAATGACATTGACTTCTATCTGGCCGATGCAGCCAAGCTCTACAGCAATATATCCGACCTGAAGGAGATTGACTACAAGTTTGGCGGCCTCACAGAAGAACAGACAGAGATCATCAGAAGTTTCTGGAAATCATTCAGTCCCGGCTCAACAGAGAGTGTTGCCCGTTCAAAGTTTCAATCAGTATGGCAGAAGCTTGCACCTCTTTACTCCTCCTTCAGGGCAGCTATGCTCGGTCATGGTCATGCGGGAGAGGGGATGATATGCCGTGAGGTGGCCGAAAGAGCGATATCCGGCACTCTCCGGGTGCCTGAGGGGATGACATGGCATATCGCCGGACTGAATGCACTTAACAACTGTGAAATAGTGCTCTTCAGATATCTGATGAGCAAAGGACAGGCACGGTTTTACTGGGATGACGAGCATTTCTTCATGAATGATACCGATCACAAAGCCGGTTTCTTTGTCAGGGAGAACATAAGGCTCTTCGGTAACACCCTTAAGCACAATGGGTCGGAGACAAAACCTCAACAGGATAACAGATGGACCATCATTGATACTCCGTCAGATACCGCACAGGCCAGGATGCTGCCCGCAATCTTTGAAGAGGCAGGCATAGATGCCTCGGGTGATCTCACTGACACAGCCGTTGTCCTTGCCGACGAGAAGCTGTTGCTTCCGGTGCTTACCTCTCTTCCATCGTCAATCGGAGCTGTCAACGTGACGATGGGCCATCCCTTCCGGTTCACCTCTCTCTATTCCTTCCTTAAGCAGCTTATGTCTCTGATCAGGTCAGCCAGGGAGACAAAGGGCGAGACCTCGTTCAGGAGCGAGGAGGTGATAACATTGCTGAGACATCAGTATTTCAGGCTGCTGGCAGGAGATGAGGGAGAGAAAATGGTAAGTGCAATTATGTCAGGCAATATGATAAGGATCAATGCCGGACTTCTGAGCTCAGAGCTTTCCCTTGGAGGTATCTTCACTGTCCCAGGTTCAGGTTCTGAGCTTCCCGGGCACCTGGTGATGGTCATGGAGATGCTCGAAAGTGCCACTCATGCCGTGCACGATGAAAGCGGCAGCATGAGCATCGACCGCGAATACCTGCGGATGGCGATGGCTGCAACAGGAAAGCTTGCCAACCTGATACATGCTTATTGTCTCGAACTGAAACCTGAAACATGCATCAGGTTTCTCGACAGGGTCTTCAGAAAACTGATAGTACCATTCTCAGGCGAGCCGTTAAAAGGGCTGCAGGTAATGGGCCTCCTGGAGACACGGGCCCTGGAATTTCAGAATATCATATTCCTGTCACTGAATGAGGGCATTTTCCCGGGTCAGGCATGGGATAACACGTTTATCCCGTATAATATCAGGAGGGCATTCGGCCTGCCCACTGTCAATGAACATGAATCGGTTTATTCATACCATTTCTTCAGGCTTTTAAGGAAGCCTGCCCAGGGGTGGTTCCTCTACAATTCCACTGCACAGGGACTCTCGTCAGGAGAGATGAGCAGATACCTGGTACAGATGCAGTACAGCCCTCTGTTCAAGACACGGTTCCGGTCACTGCACATCACCGTCGGACGCAGCAGGATGATCCCGGAAAACATTGCCAGGGAGCAGTCTCACAGCAGGCGGCTTCTCGATCTGTATGATGCTAATAAAGTAGGGGGCAAGTATCTTTCGCCCAGCGCAATAAATACCTGGCTGAATTGCCGGATGCGATTCTATTTCAGGTATGTATGTGATATCCCTGAAGAGGAGAAGCTTGAAGAGGATATTGACCAGAGAAGATTCGGCAATATCCTTCATGAAACGCTCAACAGACTCTACCTGCCGCTGAAAGGGATAACAGACAGCAGGCAGATGATCAGAGAGCTGTCAGAAGAGCCCGGCAGGATAAGGGAGACAATTATTTCTGCGGCATCCTCTGAGATGAAGTGCAGCCGCGAAATGCTGCTGGCAGGCAGGGGGGTGATCATAATTGAGGTGCTGGAACGGTATGTCAATGACCTGCTGAGATATGACGCCTCCTCAGGTGACCTTACCATACTTCACCTTGAGGATATTCTCTCAGGGGTCTGTACTGTCAGCATCCCGTCGGGTGAGATACAGGTCAGGATCGGAGGCAGGGCTGACAGGGTTGATGTGACAGGGGGAGCAATAAGGGTCGTTGACTACAAGACCGGTACCCCGAAGAGAGATAATGTTTCGGCTGATGACCTTTTCAACGAGGATAAGGAGAAGCGCAATGATGCCCTTATGCAGGCAATGCTCTACTGCCACCTGGCAGCTGAAAGTTACCCGGGAAGAGCAGTGATACCTGCAATATACTGGGTTCAGCAGATATCGTCAGAAGACTTCACACCATATGTCTCCGTGACCGGCCTTGACGGTCCGGGAGCCGACCGCGAATCATGGAACAGTGTAATGACGAGGTACAGGGATGACCTTGTTACTGCACTTGGCACAATCTTCTCCGGGGATGAGGATTTCAAAATGACCCGGTTCACCCAGAGATGCACATGGTGCCCTTACAGGATGCTGTGCGGCAGGTAAAGGGTAAAAAACTGAAGATTACCGTTCACTTCTCCATCTGGCGCTGCAGGGCAGCCATGCGGATAGCGGTAACGGCGGCTTCGTCACCTTTGTTGCCATGCTTTCCGCCGGCCCTTTCCAGTGCCTGTTGCCTGGTCAGCGTGGTGAGCACACCAAAAACGAAAGGTATGTTGTAGTCGAGGTTGAGCTGGGTTATACCCTGGGTCACACCCTGGCAGATATATGTGAAATGCGGTGTCTCACCCTGGATGACACACCCCAGGCATATTACGCCGTCAAGGTCATCATATTCGGCAAACCACTGGGCTGCGAGGGTGATCTCAAAGGTACCGGGGACATGCCTGACAACGATGTCGTTATCGTCAACGCCGTGTCTTCTGAGCGTATCTGCTGCCCCCTTAAGCAGTGAATGAGTGATCTCCTGGTTCCAGTCGGCCACCACAATGCCAAACCTCATCCCCGCTGCGTCAGGGACCTGTGTTGCATCATATGAGGATAGGTCTCTTGTTGCCACTGCCTAGTTGGTGTGCAGCTTTACACGGGCAATGTTCTTGTCAATGCTCCGTCCCTCGTTGCTCTCAGGATACTTATCCTGGATCTTTTCATAGAGTTTGAGAGCATCTTCATATTTTCCTTCGCTCTCGTAGATAATACCAGCCTTCATCAGGTAAATGGGAGAATGGAAGGAGTTGTCAGCCATCTCTGCAGCTTCAAGATAGAGCCTGATGCCATCAGCGTTGTTACCGAGCTCGACACTTGCATCGCCCAGAAGCCCTTTGGCCTGAGGGGCGAGGATTTCATCAGTGATGGTATATTTCTTCAGATAACCAGCAGCCTCCTCAAACTCTCCGAGATGCATAAGGGACGCACCGGCATAGAAGTTGGCCAGTTTGCCTTCTTTTGTACGTTTGTACTGATCTGCCAGATCAATGAATCCCAGGTTGTTGCCGTCACCGTAAAGTGCCAGCCTGAGCGAATCCTGTGCGAAATATTGCTCTGCCATGAACATCTGGCTCTGAGCTTCCTTGCTCTGTTTTGTGGTATACATTCTCAGAAGCCAGAAGATACCTACAACGGCAACGACTGCAATAAGGCCGTATAGCAGAGGTTTATAGTTTTCTTCAAGGAACTGTTCGGTTTTTGTCAGTGTCTGTTCAACGTTTTCGATACCTGTTGAGGTCTCTTTTTTCTTGCTCATATCTGTGTTATGCTGTTACAGGTCAAAAAATAACTTCGCAAAAGTAGCATTTCTGGCATTATTAAAAAACTTATAGGTAAAAAAAAGCAAACCTCGTGGCAGCGGTGCCATGAGTGTTATGCCGGGTTGTTGCAGCCGTTTCTTTTCTTAACTTTGAGGCTTCCACGGACGAAAAGAGAATATGTACCTGGCGAGGATAGAGCTTACAAACTTCAAGAATTACGAGTCAGTCACACTCGATTTCTCTCCCGGCTTCAACTGTTTCGTGGGCAATAACGGTGTTGGAAAGACAAACATCCTTGATGCGGTACATTACCTCTCACTTACGAAGAGTTTCTTCAATAACTCTGACACGCTGAGCATCAGGCACGGTGAGGACTATTTTATACTTAAAGGCATTTTCGAGAAGGAGGGAGGTCAGGATGAGCTCTTCTGTGCCTTCCAGAAGCAGAAGCAGAAGGTTTTCAGACTCAATGGCAAGGAGTATCCCCGGATGTCTGACCATGTGGGGCGTTATCCGGTGGTTATGCTCTCTCCGGCAGACAGTATACTCATCAGCGGTGGCAGCGAAGAGAGGCGCCGTTTTCTGAATATGATGATAAGTCAGTATGACCCGGTCTATCTTGATGCCCATATGAGATATAACAAGGCACTTATGCAGCGTAACAGCGTCATCAGGGAGGGAGGTCCCGATGCGGACAGCATGCTTGAGATCTATGACGGGCAGATGGCACCCTCGGCCGCGGTCATCCACCAGGCGCGGCAGTCGCTGGTTGAAAACCTCTTACCACTCTTTTCATCATATTATGCAAAGATATCAGGCAGTGCAGAAAAGGTAAGCATCAGGTACCGGTCGCATCTCAGCGGCGGAGACTACCTTGACCAGCTGGCATCATCACGGGGAAGGGACTTTGCGATGCAGCACACTACAACGGGAATACACCGTGATGACCTTATCTTCGAGATTGACGGACACCCGGCCAGGACCACTGCGAGCCAGGGACAGCAGAAGTCTTTCGTTGTGGGACTCAAACTTGCCAAGTTCGGACTGATTACCCGGATGAACGGCTTCGCGCCGGCGCTCCTTCTTGATGATATCTTTGACAAATTCGACCGGAACCGGGTGGAAGAGATAATAAGACTGGTGGGCTCAGGAGAATTTGGCCAGGTTTTTATTACCGATACCCAGCAGGACCGCATCCACCGCATACTTGACAACACCGGAGTCGATTTCCGCCTTTATCGCCTGGGATACAAGGGTATTGAGGAGGAGATATCAAACGGAAGAAAATAGCGACATGCGCAGGAACAGGACGATAACTCTGAAGGAGGCTCTCGAGGAGCTGATTAAAGAGTACAGACTTGCACCCAAACTGAAGGAGGCCTCTGTAATAAACATATGGGAGAGTGTCACCGGCAAAGCAATTTCCGTTCGTACAAAGAAGATATATATCACCGACGGGGTGTTGCACATCTACCTCTCGTCTGCCGTGGTAAAGAACGAGCTGATGATGCTCCGCGAGTCATTGCGGCAGCAGATTAACACAAAAGCCGGAGAGGAAGTTGTGACGCAGATTGTCATCCACTGATCACACAACCCTGTATCCGCCTGACCTGACAATTACCTGCCGCTGGTGTCCCTTGGATGTCACAAAATGATAGCTTATCCCATCACTGCTCACAACAGCATCAGTATCCTGAAGACCTATAATTATTTCCGCATCGGGATTATTATGCAGAAGTGCGTTGGCCATCAGAAATGCCTTCTCTGCTCCGTCACCACGGCTGAAGTTCCATACCTCATCGGGCAGTGCGAGCCTTCCTTCGTCATAAATTGATGTGTTCTTCAGCTTGCTTATCACCTCATAGATTCCGGCGGCTGTTTTTCCGGACAGCGATTCGTGGCATACAGGATTTCTCTCCATGGCTGCCTTAACGAAGGGTCTCCAGTCAGCATTCTCCATGTCACGGAAGGCGTAGAGAGAAAGAAGGGCTGTCTCTGACCTGTCAGAAAGCTCCCTTACTTTTTTGATGATCTCCTCACGGCTGTCGGTTACACGGATATCAGGATAGAGGTCCCTGACAAAATGCTTTTCAGAAGAGGGGAGCCTCGGGTTGGTGATAACAAATTCCCTGATGTCAATGAACATCTTGTCCACACAGTCGGTGTTCTCTGTCGGGAACCTGGCAACAAACTCTTTCTCAAGCCATTTAAGGTCTGACTCAGAGTATTGTTTTAAAAAATTCTCCACTTCATTCAAGAGAATTTTACCCGGTATCTGATCCGGGAAAAGCTCCTCGCTGTCAAGTTCTGCAAGCAGTTTTTCCCTTGTATCCAGATTCACATTGAATTTTGAGGAATGCTCATATTCAAACAGTTTCTCAAGCGGAAGGAAATAATCGTGCCCTGACCTAGTATAGCTGTACTGGAAGAGACATTTATAAACCGATTTGAACCTGAGGAAGTTGATGAAAACCGTCGGGGTGAGGGGAGTGCGTACGAATGAATGGAGCTTCTTCCTGAAGTCATTATAGCTTTCAGGGTTGATAGTGGCATGGTTATATATCGTATGGATATACCCGGTGATATGGGATACGATCGTGACCTGCTCATTCTCGAGGGCTCTGCGTGCCTTTTCAGAAAGAGAGGTGCCGTTAAACCACATATTCTTTGTCATGATGCGGCGATTGTTCGTAATCAGCCCTTCCTTCTCGTCAATATAGTTTTGCGAATGCAGCGGGGTGGCCATCATGTATATCTTCTCAAGCGGTATTTCGCCCACAATGAACATTGCTGCCGCATACAGTGCTGCCAGACTCACGCACTCACCGGCGCCGGTGCTGAAATGCTCCTTGTGCCTGAAGGCGGTCATCGCCTCAATGGTCTCAGTCTTCCAGTAAGGGATGACGGCAGTGTCATATTTATCAAGCCCGAAATGCCTTCGTATGTCAATATCGAAGTAGTACTTGTCTCCCTCATAACCGAAAAGGGCATTGGAGTGTTTCAGCACATTAATGTCAAAGAAATCACTGAATCTTGCAGTCTCCTTTTCTTTATCAGTGAGGCCCCATGTCTCAAGATCCAGGTTAAATACATAATTATCAATTATATATTGTTTAATCCTGTTTGACTTGCTGACGAAGTTCCTTTTCCCGATATCCCTGAACCAGGGGTCATCACGCCATTTCCATATCAGCGGAGACATGATATCGGCGATGACAAGAGGATAGAAAAGCTCAGGGAAGATAAAGATCTCCATATCGGAGAGGGTATATGCAGAAGAATACTTCTCCAGTGTTTTCCTGTCAGAGAAATCAGGAGGTAATGCAGGGCTCATAAATTTGTTTTCAGGAAAACAACGGTTTTCAGGTTTTGTTCCGGGAGCAGTTATTAATTTCAATAGACCTCGAAGGATGAGAAAAAGAAATTTGCCTCCTTGTGGGCATTCTCAACGGAGTCTGATCCATGAACAGCATTCATCTGTGTGTTCACACCGAATTCCGCCCTGATTGTTCCCTTAGTGGCCTTTGAGGGGTCTGTAGGCCCCATCAGTTTCCTGTACTGCTCAACAGCGTTTTCATGTTTCAGCACCATCACAACAACGGGGCCTGATGTCATGAACTCGATCAGACCCGGGTAAAAGCTGCGTTCGCGGTGCACGGCATAGAACTCTTCGGCCTGGTACCTGGTCAGCCTGACCATTTTCAATGCAGCTATCTCAAAGCCGGCTTCATTGATCATTGATAAGACAGGTCCGATCTTGCCCGTTCTGACGGCATTGGGCTTAATTATCGAAAAAGTGTAATCTTCAAACATCGCTCTGATAAATCGGGTTAAAAGGGTTGATTTTTATTAACTTATTATTTTTTTTAACTTTGACGCCTTTATAACTGAAAATTGTGCCTGACTTCGGTAAATATACAAAAGAATTAAAGAAACTGATTGAGGAGGCAGATCATATTCTTCTGATATGCCATATCAATCCGGATGGTGATGCCGCCGGTGCCATGCTTGCGCTGCGCTGCTGGATCAAATCTCAGGGTAAGATACCTGATATGATCTCGCCGAATGCATTGCAGAAGTTTCTGCTATGGATGAGTGATGTTGACAAAATCATTGATTTTCATCATAATGCAGAGAACGGAGCGAGGATTATCAATGAAGCAGACCTGATAATAATGGTAGACTTCAACAGCTCGCAGAGGATGGGCAAGGCGGAACACCTTGTCCTGGCATCCAAGGCCAGAAAGGTGATGATCGATCATCATCCTGATCCTGATAAGCTTGCTGACCTGGTGATTTCGGACGTGAGCCGTAGTTCAACGTCAGAGCTGGTCTATTTCCTTGTCAACGGGATGGAAGGGTCTGAATTCAATGACATTGATTTTCTGACGGCAGTTTATGTTGGTATTGTCACCGATACGGGAAACTTCGAACACGGCTACTATAGCGGTGATACAATGCGCACTGTCGGACACCTGCTTGACCGCGGTGTAAACAAGGAACGCGTTTTCAATCATATCTTCAGTAATTTCTCCGCTGACCGCATGCGCCTCAAGGGCTTTGCTCTTCACTCACGCATGGTGGTGCACCCTGACCTGCATACTGCATATGTCTGGCTGACAAAGACCGATCTGGAAGAGTTTAACCATGTTAAGGGAGACACCGAGGGATTTGCCAATATGCTTCTTGCCATTAACGGAGTGGTCCTTTCAGTTCTGTTCGTTGAGCGCACAGGTTTCGTGAAGATGTCTCTCAGATCAAAGGGGAGTTTCAACGCCAATGAACTGTCACGCAAATGCTTCAACGGAGGAGGCCACCGTAATGCGGCAGGTGGTGAGATGAAGGGATCAATTAAGGAGGTTGTGCAGCACTTTGAAAACGTCCTTCCGTCATTCAGGAAGAAACTTGATGATGCAGCTACTGAAATAGTCAGATGAGGTACTTTCTCCTGATAGTGATGCTTGCCTCCGTAACTGGTTGCCAGAATAATCCGGGCAACCGGAGCTCTTCGGTATCGTCATCGGAGGAGCGGATGATTGAGCTGAACAAATCTATTATTACAAGTGACCGGCAACTGATAACTGGTTATATCAGCAAGAGTGATCTCCCATACTCTGAGACGCCGACAGGGCTATGGTATACTGTTCTCGAGAAGGGGGGAGGGGCAAGGGTCAAAACAGGCAATAACGTCACATTTGATTTTGAATGCAACCTGCTTGACGGAGATACCTTATACAGCGGCACACAGACTATCAGGGTAGGATATGAGGGAACAGAAAGCGGAGTGACAGAAGGTCTCCAGATGATGAGCCAGGGAAGCGATTATATCTTTATTATTCCGCCATACCTTGCATACGGTCATACGGGAGACGGACACAGGATACCAGGCAGGGCGATACTCTTATACAGGATCAGAATCAAAGAGATAGTCTGATTTTGGAACGATATTTGAGGGGAAACAGGTTTATGACAAAGACCAGATGAAGAAAAAGATAATTTCAGCAGCATTGGCGGCAATTCTGATTTCAACAATCTCATGCAGCAATTCCGAAAAGAAATATGAGGAGGAGGAAAAGAGCCTTATTGCAGATTATATAGCACGAAACAGTATTACTGTCGCTCCCGATGCCAGCGGCTTGTATTATATTGAACTCATCCCGGGCACAGGTGAGAATATTGAAATAGGTGACTCTCTTGGTGTCTATTACACCGGATGGTTTCTTGACGGAACCGAATTCAACGATAATACTGAGGAGACAACCCCTTTCAGATTCAGGCTTAATTCTTACGGTCTTATAGAAGGCTGGACCATAGGTCTTCCCAAGATGAAGCTGGGCACCAAGGCGCAGCTTCTCATACCTTCAAAACTCGCCTATGGCTCTGTCGGATATGGGTATTATGACTACTATGGCCGCTATATCTCGGTCATTCCGGGTTATTCACCGCTGCTGTTTGAGATACAGGTGGTTGAGCTTGTCAAAGCCAAAAAATAAAAATAAGAGGGTGTTTCAAAAGGCACCCTCTCTTATCCGGTCTGCCCCCGCGAATTGCCAGTTTCTCAATGCTGCGAAGAAGCATTGTCACGGAGTGACAAAATGTGAATAATCCCAAGGAACGGAGGCAAAGAGCAGTAATTGAGCCCCGCAGGGGTGAAATATTCAGGGTTAGATACAGCCTCTTTGTTCTATTTTCCTATAATCTGATCTAACGGTATATCAACTTTGTTCAGGACTGCCTGGTATTCTTTCCATGGTCCGTTGAGAAATCCGTCAATGAGAGTATTTGCCTCGGCAAGGGCATCTTCCGCTACTTTCACACTCTTCTGTTCCGATTGAGATAATGCTCCTGAAGCCATCACCAGTGTACGGTAACCGTTTACCCTTGAAAGGACCCCGTCAGGCCTTTTGTTGAGAAGCTCCTCCAGCTTTGTAAGTTCATCTTTAACAGTCTTTTGAGTGGTTGAAACGAGCTCTGCGAAGCGGGGTAGTTTTTCTATCAGATCATCACCCTTCGCAACTGTCTCCCTGCATTCCCTGATCTTTTTCAGCTTAACATTCAGGTCATTTATTCCCGGCACAAATGCCTCCGCCCTCGCTGTGTTTTCTGCAATGGCCTTAAAGTCCTGGTCCGCAATCCTCGGGTCCGGCTTTACATCGACAATTGTTGTTGCTGTGTCATCACCTTTTTTAAGAGAGACATTATATGTTCCGGGTATTATCATTCCTCCAAAGCCCCTGGAAAACCTTCCCCTCTGGTCATCTGACTGTTCTGTCAGCGTGGCCTGTGGCAGCGGATTCCGGTCAAGGCGCCATGTGAACCGGTTAAAGCCTTTTACAGCTTCGATATCCATTGTCCTGGCCGTTTTTCCTTCATTATCCCTGATCTCAACAGAAACCTTTCCGGGTTCACCGGATGCAAAGAATGAGATCATGGCTCCCTGCTGGCGGTTTTCTCCCCTGTACATCGCATCTCCGTAGAAATAGTAACCGGGAAGATTTTTGGTGTATGCCATATAAGCCACTGGTGCATCAAAGGCTGCCATCTTACTGTTCAGGAGACCATCTCCTTCTTGTGCCAGTGCACGCAGCGGACGGATGTCGTCAAGGACCCAGACCGCCCTGCCGAAGGTGCCGATGACAAGGTCATGCTCACGCGGGTGTATGACCATGTCATATGTCGATACGGTCGGATAACCGCTCGTCCACTTATTCCATGATTCTCCTCCGTTAAATGAAACATAGAGGCCATATTCCGTTCCGGCGAACATAAGTTTCGGCTCAACGGGATCCTGAACAAAACAGAGGAGATAACCCCATACATCGGTGTCATCAATGATCCTTTTCCAGTTCTTGCCAAAGTCTTTTGTGTGATACAGATAAGCAGAGTTGTCACCCTGGCGGTAGTCATTCACCACCGCAAAGGCTTCTCCGGCGCTGAAGGCTGAGGCTGTTACCTGCGGCACCCATGCATTGCGGGGCATGCCCTTGATGTTTTTTGCCATGTTGTTCCATGTCATTCCGCCGTCTTCTGTCAGCTGTATCATTCCATCGTCAGTGCCTGCCCAGATGAGGTCCCTGGTCACAGGGCTGGGTGCGATTGTAATGATGGTGCAGTGATTCTCCGCACCGGTGGCATCCCTTGTAATACCACCGCTCTCCTGCTGTTTCTGCTTCTCACTGTCATTTGTAGTCAGGTCAGAAGAGATCTTAACCCAGGTGTCGCCCCTGTCTTTGCTTTTATGTACGAACTGGCTGCCGAAATAGATTGTGTTACTGTCAAAGGGGTCCTGTGCCAGCGCTGAGTTCCAGTTGAATCTGAGCTTCTCATCACCTTCCGGGGCCGGTTTTATGTTCTTTGTCATGCCTGTCAGAAGGTCAATCCTCCTTATCGCTCCTCCCTGTGACTGAGCGTAGCAGTATCGGGCGTCTCCCGGCACAGGCAGGGCGTCAAAGCCGTCACCCCCGATAAGGAAGTCAAACATCTCGTTGATTATCGGTCCGTTATACCACGTATAGGCTGGCCCGCACCATGAGCCGTTGTCCTGCAGACCCCCATAGATATTGTAAGGAAGTTCGTTGTCAACACTGACATGGTAGAATTGCCCCAGGGGCAGATTCTCGATATGACGCCATGTATCGCCCTTGTCATAACTGATCGCCATGCCTCCGTCATTACCGTCAAGCATACGGTCAGGGTTGGCCGGATCAATCCACCACGCATGATGATCGAGATGCACTGAGCCAGCTATGCTCCTGTCAAAGTTCAGTGCGCCGTCTTCACTGACATTGATCCCTGAGAAGAGGGTATAGACCCTGTTTTCATTCTCCGGATCAACATATATCTCTGAATAATAGAACGGCCTGTTTCCGATATTCTTCTCACCTCTCTTCTCCCATTTGATGCCTCCGTCAACTGACCTGTAGATGGCAGACGATGGTTTTGACTCGACATAAGCATATACATAAGAAGGATTTGAGGCTGCGATAGCAAGTCCTATCCTTCCCATCTCTGCAGGCAATCCTTCAGTTACCTGTGTGAATGTATCTCCGCCGTCACGCGTAAGCCAGAGGCCTGAACCTTCATGTGTAGAGTCGAAGAACCAGGGCCAGCGGCGGTGATCCCACATGGCGACGAATATTTTCCCGGGATTGGTGGGGTCCATTACCATGTCAGCCACACCCGATGTTTCATTGGTAAAGAGTAGCCTGGTCCAGTTGATGCCACCGTCGGTAGTGCGAAAGAGGCCCCGTTCCCTGTGAGGTGCCCATGGGTTGCCGATTGCGCCGGCATAGACGATGTCAGGGTTGACAGGATCAACAATGATCCGGTGGATATAGCGCGTCAGCTCAAGACCCATGCATTTCCATGTCAGGCCGCCGTCAGTGCTCTTGTAAATGCCGTAACCGCCGGTGACGCTGTTGCGCGGGTTGCCTTCACCCGTTCCTGCCCAGACAATATCGGGCCTCCTCGGATCAACAGCGAGAGCGCCGATGGAGGCTACGGCCTCATTGTCAAAGAGAGGGGTGAAGGTTGTGCCTGCGTTGACACTCTTCCACAGACCGCCGGAGGCTGTTCCGATGTAGAAAATATTTTCATTTCTCGGGTCTGTGGCAAACGCGGTGACCCTGCCGCTCATCCCTCCCGGTCCTATATTTCTCGGTTTGATGGCGCTGAAGAGGCTCATGTCCACCTTCTGCCCGGACATCACGACTGCAATATATATCATTACAGTACATAACAGTGTTCTTCTTATCATTTCAGCAAGTTTAGACGGATACAATTTATACAATAAAGATTTTACTGAGAAACTGGGTAACCTGTTTTACAATATAAACGGTCTCATGCCAGAAGAAGGAAAACCACAGGTTTTTTGTCAATATCAGGTCTCTCCCTGAGCCATTCCGCAACACTTCTGGTAATAATGCTCTCCGTTGACATCGTAATGTCAGCGGCGATACACAATCTGGTTGACGGATGGCATACCTTCAGAATATCATCAAGCATCCTGTCATTCCGGAAGGGGGTCTCCATGAAAATTTGTGTCTGACCGGTAGCTGATCTCCTTTCAAGGTCAGCTATGGCTTTTCTTCTGGCCTGAGGATCGACGGGGAGGTAACCGTTGAATGAAAATGACTGTCCGTTCATTCCCGAGGCGACCAGTGCAAGCATTATAGAAGAGGGCCCGGTAAGAGGAACTACTTTGATTGCTCTGCGGTGCGCCTCCTCAACAACCATATTGCCCGGGTCTGCCAGGCCGGGCATGCCGGCTTCGCTCATCACACCGGCATCCATCCCTTCTGATACCCTTGAAAACAACTCGTTAAGTGCGGCAGGGTCTGAATGCTTGCCAATAGGTATGAACAGAGTGTCATCAACAGGAAACTCCCTGTCTATGCTTCTCAGGTATCGGCGGGCACTCCTGACATCCTCCACGGCAAAAACCCTGAGAGAAGCGGTGATCTCACGGATCACCGGCGGTATTGTCATCATGTGGTTGGAGTTACCGATGGTAACAGGCACCATGAATATCTTTCCCTTCATATTCTGATCAAATGCAGAGTAAAGATATACAAAACGGAATGGTTGCCCTAAAGTGATCTTTGTTATTGTTCTTCTCTCAATTTCAGGCTATGTTTGCAGTGTAAATAAGAATCTGTGAAGATCACCTTTCTCGGAACCGGGACATCACAGGGGGTGCCTGTAATAGCTTGTGAATGTGCCACCTGTCTTTCTGATGACTGCCATGACAAAAGGCTCAGGGCTTCACTTCTGGTTGAGACTGCCTCGAACACCATTGTTATCGATGCCGGACCTGATTTCAGGCAGCAGATGCTGAGTGCAGGAGTTAAAAAGCTGGACGCCATTCTTCTTACACACGAACATAAGGATCATATTGCCGGAATGGACGATCTCAGGGCTTTCAATTACAAAAGCCAGTCTGCCATTGACATCTATGCCGAAGAGAGGGTCCAGAATGCCGTAAGGAAAGAGTATGAGTACGTCTTTGCAGAGAACAGGTACCCCGGTGTTCCTAAAATGGAGCTTCATACTATTGCCGGTTACAATATTGACCTGAACGGGGACGAGATAATACCGCTCCGGATCTTTCATTACAGACTCCCTATACTGGGCTTCAGGATAGGTGAGATGGCGTATATTACTGATGCCAATTACATACCTGAGGAGACAAGGGAGAAGATAATAGGCGTGAAATACCTGGTAATAAATGCTTTGCGCAAGGAGAAGCATATCTCGCACTTCAGTCTCGGAGAAGCACTGGCCCTGATAGAGCAGGTCTCACCAAGGAAGGCATATATTACACATATAGGACATCAGATGGGCAGGCATGCAGATGTGAACAGGGACCTGCCTGTGAATGTAACCCTTGCCTGGGATGGACTGGAAGTCAATTGTGTAGAATAAATTACTTCTTTTTGTACTTGTATAGTTTCTTTTGGTACTTGTTGGAAAAGAAGTACTTGTTGCGTCCTAACTGTGAAGTGTCTATATGCGAGACCTTCTTTTTCTCCTGATAAGGATTTTTCTTAGATGTTGCACACCCAGGCACAAGCAGCAGAGCCGATAGAATAAGAATAATGAAAACGAAGCTTTTACAGTAAATTCTTTTCATTATACCAATCTCAACCATCGTTTAAAAGTAGTAATTAAAACATAAACAAGAAATATTATAGTGCATTATCTGAAAAACAGCCCACCATATACGGCAGGGTTTTTGTATTTCAGAGCAATAACTTAAATTGCACTATCGTTAAAACGGAAACGGCATAAACAGTTATTTATTGACATGTCAAGGAAGAAAATTTTAGCTTCTCAGTTATTTATTGCGTTAATGCTGACCCCTGCAGCCGGACAGTCTCTTGAAAATATAGGAATAACGAAAGAGACAGGAGCGAGGGTGGTCAGGTTCATCCTTGATGACAGCACCATGGTGAATCTCACGGCCGGGAGACCGCTCTTCAGTCTCAGGATCGACGGTAACTATTATGAATCTGATGATGTTGCTGCCGGACTTACAGGCAGCCGTTTCGTAATGATATTCCCGGGAGGGGTGGAGGCCGGGTTCACACCACGGAGCATGGACCGAAAAGGGTGGTATGCCGAACTTGTGATCCGCAATAACAGGAATGACACAATAACGATAAGTGACGTTGTCCCTTTCGGAGAGAACAGGGAAAATGCATTCATAACAGGTTACGGCCCTCCCGACCTGGCAAGGGCTAACCTCTTTCTTCCGGGGAAGAGTCCTGTCAGAGTCATTTTACCTGACAATGCATGGGAGATGGGATTCTCTGCCTTTGATACCGATACTGCATTTTCCGTGTGTTCAGTTGCACGTCGCAGCCAGACTGACCTCGGAACAAAGAGAAGGTACGGAACAATACTTCCACCGGGGGCTTCGGTTTCCTATAACATATGGGCCGATGTTTACCGCGGACCATGGCAGGAAGGCCTCCGACTGATGTTCGCCGGCAGGTACCTCTATGACCTGGATAGCTTCAATGAATCACTGTACAACCGTGCTGACCTGAAGTGGATACGTTCCAGCTACCTCATTATACTCCAGATGGCATGGGACAGAGAGTTCTATGACAGGCTTGCCGGAGCCCCGGGCTTCAGCAAATTCCTTTCATCATACAACAATATCTTCGGACATGTTGATGTGTACGGCATCTGGCCTACATGGCCACGACTGGGCCTGGATGAGAGGAACCAGTGGGACCTTTACCGTGACCTCCCCGGAGGAACAGAAGGTCTGAGAACCATCAGCAGGCAGGCCAGGCTTGACGGCTGCAGGTTCTTCATCGCTTATAACCCGTGGGACAGAAGCACAAGGGAGGAGAATCATCACAGGGGTATGGCTGAAATGATTGCCGCTACTGAAGCTGACGGTGTTGTACTTGACACACAGGGCAGCTCAAGCGCCGAACTTCAGCAGGCTGCTGATTCGGTGAGAGAGGGCGTCGTCATGTTCTCCGAAGGGATGGCTGTTGTAAAAGATATGCCCGGAATAATATCCGGAAGAGTGCACAATGCACTGTTCCTCAGCCCCGAACTGAACCTCAATAAGCTCATAAGACCTGATTTTGCAATATTCAGGGTGGCTGACGTGGGCGAAGATATACTTCACCGCGAGATCTCCGTTGCCTTATTCAACGGTTACGGAACAGAATTGAACCTCTTCCGCGCAGGAGGGAGGGGAGATGAATATTCAGCTGATCTTCAGTATCTTGCAAGAACCACATTCCTCCTCAGGCAAAACAGCGATGCTTTCCTTGACAAAGAATGGACACCCCTTATTGAGAGTGAATCGGACAAGGTCTATATCAACCGGTGGAAAGCAGGTGACAAGATACTGTACACAGTCCTCAATATGGATCATAACGGTGCTGATGGCCCAATGTTCAGGTCAGAGGAGAGGGAAGGAACACACCTCGTCAGTCTATGGCATCATGAGGAGATCGCTTCGGTGGCATCGGGCGCCGTTGCGATGGTCCCTGTCAGAACCGCAGGATGGTCTCAGGAGTATGACGGCACCAGGCGAGAGAGTTCTGTAGACTGCATCGCACTTCTGCCGGAGCTGATTGAGGCAGAGCTAAAAGGCACCACGCTTCGTCTGAAGACCCAAAGCCGGGGAACAGTGTCACTGTGGAAGGGGTCTCCAGGTTATGAAAACAGCCCTGTCGATATCAATGCGCCTGTGGATACGGTTATTTTCACAGACGACCTGTTCGGCATGATGGAAGGGAAGATTGTCATTCAGCTTACCGATGAAGGACTTCTGCTTGACGAAAGGGTTGTCAGGATAACAGGAGGAAAGCCATGGCTGGTATCGGAGACGATACGCACACAGCCGGCTGCCGGTATTGCTGAAGGGATGGTACTTGTGCCGGCTGCAACCCTGAGGTACAAACTGAAGTCAAACGACGATTTTATCGTTTACCCCTCGGCGGAGGAGGAGAGTGTTGTCAGCATCGACAGCCTTCTGGTAGACAAGTACCCTGTCACCAATGACGAGTTTCTCCGGTTTATAAGGGAAAGCAGGTATATCCCTGATGACACTTCCAGCTACCTGAAGCACTGGGTTGACGGTATGCCTGTCCCTGGACAGGAGAAATATCCGGTGGTTTATGTAAGTATGAGGGACGCTGAAGCCTATGCCCGGTGGGCAGGCAAGAGACTGCCCACGGAAGCCGAGTGGCAGCTGGCCGCGCAGGGAACCGACAAAAGGCTGTGGCCGTGGGGCAATGACTTTCATGCAACCAAATGCAACAACGCCTTCGGCAGACCTACTCCCGTCGATGCCTTCCCGAAGGGAGAGAGCCCCTACGGAGTAGCAGATCTTGTGGGAAACGTGTGGCAGATGACTGCTGACGTCTATTGCAACGGAGCATACTATTTCAATATTATCAGGGGAGGCAGCTTCTTCAGGCCTGAATCAAGCTTCTGGTATATCCGGGGAGGCCCGCAGTCTCTCGACATGAGACAGATGCAGCTGCTGGTCTCTGACGGCTATGACAGAAGCTCAACCGTCGGATTCAGGTGCGTGCGGGATTTGTAGCAGGGAGCAAGGGGCAAGGGGCAAGGGGCAAGGGGCAAGGAGCAAGGGGCAGGCAGTAGGTGCATAATTGCACGATTGCACGATTGAATGGCTTCAGCCAATCCGCCTGGCACCGTCACCAATACCTGGCAGGTAGAAGTCAGCCCTGAGGCCCGTCTTCTCAGTGTACACGGCGCCAAGTTTTTCTATGAAGCTGCCAGCATGGTCACCTTCGACAATCGAAACGGTGCACCCTCCGAACCCGGCTCCGGTCATCCTCGTGCCTGTTACTCCCGGCAGCCTGCGCCCTTCATAGACCAGAGTGTCAAGTTCCACTCCTGTCACTTCATAATCGGTGCACAGTGAGTCGTGTGATTCGTTCATCAGCCTGCCAAAGGTCTCAATATCATCTTTTTCCAGGGCATTTATGGCACCGAGGGTTCTGGCATTCTCAGTTATGACATGCCTTGCTCTCCTTCTTACCACCTCGTCAGGGATGCACTTATCGAGCAGCGAGAGGTCATTGACGGTGAGTTCGCTCAGATTACTTATTCTCCGGTGTGTTGAAATCAATTCCACGGCCCTTTCGCATTCTGATCGCCTCTCATTGTACTTTGAGTCGGTCAGCCCCCTCCGCTTGTTTGTATTTGTAATTATAAGACGTCTGGTGCCGAGCCGCAGAGGAGCATATTTATATTCAAGAGTGTCACAGTTAAGATTGATGGCATGGTCTTTTCTGCCGAAGGCGACAGCGAACTGGTCCATTATTCCGCAGTTCATGCCCACAAATAGATTTTCAGCCCTCTGTCCAATCTTCACCAGCTCCATAGTATCCAGTCGTGAAGCTGTGAGGTCGTTCATCGCCACCGCCATGACCAATTCAATTGAGGCTGATGATGAGAGTCCGGCGCCGTTGGGAATATCACCGTAAAACAGAAGCTCGAGCCCTGGTGCTGAAATCCCTTTCTTCGCAAACTCGTTAATAACGCCAACAGGATAATTGGTCCAGCTTCCCTGAATCGCAGTGTATGAAGAGCTTACGCTTATGACGGTGTCACCCGGAAAATTTAGACTGGCGAGCCTTATCTCAGGTTTTTCGATTTTTCTCGCAACCAGCGAGGTGCCAAAATCAAGGGCACACGGGAAGACGTAGCCCCCGTTGTAGTCAGTGTGCTCACCAATGAGATTAACCCGGCCGGGGGAATAAAAAACAACAGGGTCTTTTGCCCTGTCACCAAATTTTCTGAAGAACTCTTCCTTCATGAAGTTGATATCAGCCTTCATACTTTTAACTTCTTTTCAATCTCAACAATCTGGTTCCTGAAGTGACGGTCAGTGTCGATAAGGTTATTGACAGTCTTGCAGGCATGGAGGACGGTGGCGTGGTCCTTACCTCCGATGCATGATCCGATGCTGGCAAGCGATGCCTTGGTAAGATTCTTTGAAAAATACATTGAGACCTGTCTTGCCTGTACTATTTCTCTCTTCCTCGTTTTGCCCTGCATCTGGTCGACAGGTATCTTGTAATACTCACATACCACTTTCTGTATGTAATCAATGGTGATCTCCCTGCGCTGAGTGTTGACAAGCCTGTCAACCATCTGGCGCGCAAGCTCAAGGGTTACCTCCTTGCGGTTAAGTGTCGACTGTGCATAGAGAGAGATGAGCCCTGATTCAAGCTCCCGGATATTTGACGAAATGTTTTCGGCGAGGAATTCAAAGATCTCTTCAGGAAGCTCAATTCCGTCATTGTAGGCTTTCTTCCTCAGTATCGCAAGCCTGGTCTCATAATCAGGCTTCTGCAGATCAGCCAGGAGCCCCCATTTGAAACGTGACAACAGTCTTTGTTCCATCCCCTGTAACTCAACGGGAGGCTTATCACAGGTGAGTATAAGTTGCTTCCCTGACTGATGAAGGTGATTGAAGATGTGAAAGAAGGTGTCCTGTGTCTTTTCCTTACCGGCAAATTCATGCACATCATCAATGATGAGCACATCGATCATCTGGTAGAAATGAAGGAAGTCGTTCTTGTTGTTATTCCTTATTGACTCTACAAACTGAGTCTGGAACTTGTTGGCATTGACATAAAGAACGGTCTTGTCAGGGTGCTTCTCTTTTACAAGTATTCCAATAGCCTGCACAAGGTGAGTCTTGCCAAGCCCGGAGTCGCCGTAAATCATCAACGGATTAAAAGCGGTGCCTCCCGGGTTATTCCCGACAGCAATACCGGCAGACCGTGCGAGCCTGTTGCAATCACCTTCAACGAAATTGGCAAAGGAGTAATCAGGATTAAGCCTTGGATCAAAGTGCAGCTTCTTGATACCGGGAATTATAAACGGATTCCTGATGGCAGGCTGAGTTACCTCAAAAGGAACCTGCATCGGCTTGTTTTGAAGATCAGCCTTATTCCTCGAGGGGTATTTTACAGTATAGGGCTTGCCGTTGGCGAAACTTGAGTTTTCCATAATGATATTGTACTCAAGCTTGGCATCATTGCCTATCTCACGTCTTAAGGTCTTGCGAAGGATGTCAATATACTGTTCCTCAAGGTATTCATAAAAGAAAGGACTGGGTACCTGAATTGTCAGGATATTCTTTTCGAGCCTCAGCGGTACAATAGGCTCAAACCAGGTCTTGAAACTTGCGCTGGGAATTATGTCGCGGATTATATCCAGACAGTTATTCCAAACCTCATCGTGCGACTTGTTCATTCAGATAAAAATTCTAAGAAATCCTTATAATAAACTTGTGGTGCTGAAACCCGGGACAATATTTGTAAAAAAAAAAGTAAAAAAAAAAATTATTTTCGCTTGACTTTTACATTTATTTTATACTGTTCAGACCATCAGCCCATTATAGTATCAAAAAAAAATTAAAAAAATATTTAATTGATAATCAGATATTTATGATGGAGGCTATGTGTTACAGGCAATTATAAATCAGAAGATAACGATATCCTTTATTTACCTGTGACTGCCGGTAAAAAAGGCATCCTCTGCAAGGGGGTGATTTAGTTTTGTTTATCATTATTTCCGCAAATTACTTATCGTTTTTGCCGAAAAGGGAGAAGTGCACATATCTTTTAGGATTTTCCTGCATATCCTTTAAAAGCTGATCGAGGCTGTAAAGAGTATTGCTGAGATTAGTATAGAGGCTGTCATCTGTCATCAGTTTGCCTGCTGACCCTTCTCCGCTGCTTATCCCAGACAGTATCTCATCTAAACTATTGATTGATGATTTGAGGGAGGCCAGGGATGATGAGAGATCCGCAGAGGCGATTGTGTCAGAAATTGCTGAAAGGTTCTTTATTGCCGAATCTATTGACGAGCTGTTTGCTGAAAGCACTGCGGTGAACTTCTGCATATCTTCCAATGCATCCATGATGGTCACCTTTTCTTTTTCAGATATCTCTCGCAGATTGGCAGTTATGCCGTTTATATTAGCCACAGCGGATTGTATGTCTGATGCCATTTTCGGTGTGAACAGGTCATTGATGGAGGCGATCAGTGAATCGAGTTCCACAATCATGTCTGTTATGTTGCCTTCGATAGGGGCCAGTGACGCACCCAGCTTGTCAATTATTGATGTGGCCACATAACCGCTAAGGGTATCATGGTTTTGATGCATTTCATTGCTGTCGCCCATCCTGAGTACTATTTTCATACCGGCAATAAGGGTTGCAGTAGTGATCTCAGCGGCAGTACCTTTAGGGATATCAAATTCCTTGTCGACAGATATTGCGACCGCAAGCCTTCCTGTTCCGTCATTAATAAGTTGGATATCCTGCACAATGCCTGCCTGATAACCGTTTATCTCCACGGGGCTCGATTCCTTAAGGCCGCTTATGTCCTGGTAAACAATATTATAGGTGTCGGTCCTGGTGAACAGTTCACTCCCCTTGAGAAAACTGTAGAGCCATATGAAGGCGGCAATGGTTATCAGGGCTACAGCACCGACTTTTACTTCATGAGAGATCTTTTTCATTTTACTGTTTCTTGTTTTCTGTTGCATTGATGGCCTCCTTCAGAGGTATTATCTTTCCGTCCTTTAGGGCAATAACGAATGCGTCCGGATATATTGACGTTATCGACCTGCGATAATCGAGTGCCTTTTCATAATCTGTGAATTTTCCTGCTCCGAACTTAATCCTCTCGCCGTCAACAATTCTTGTGACAGTTTCAATGCCCTTGAAATCAGGTTGTTTAGCCGTCGATCCTGCAGGCACTGCAGCTATCTGCACCATGAAGAGGGTATTCACGGCTGGCTTGGCAGTGCTCTTCGGCGCCTGGGTTGCAACAGGGGCACTGGCTGATGCGGTGAGTATCAGTTCATTTGAACTGTCAGCAGCATCGGTCCGTATCACCGCCGGTGCAGGCTCATTGGCGACCGGCGTCTTTGAGGCGACCCCCGAACGGCTGTCAATGGTATGCTTATAGTCCCTGAATGACCTGTAGATGGCAGAGGCAAGGTAGTCCTGCCCCTCTGCAGAAACCAGGTATTTTTCTTCGGCGGGATTGGTAATGAACCCCAATTCAATTAATACCGACGGCATCGTGCTGCGCCATAAGACAACGAAGCCTGCCTGTTTTACGCCACGGTCAAAACGGCCTACCCTGTCCCTGAACTGATCCTGCAGCAGCGAGGCATACTCAGTACTTTGCTTGAGATAAGTATTCTGCATGAGTGAGAAGATGATGAACGATTCCACCGAATTGGGGTCATAACCCTCATATTTGGTTTCGTAGTCTTCCTCAAACGTGATAACGGAGTTCTCCTTCATTGCAACCTTAAGGTTTGCCTCATTCTGTGTAGGACCGAAGACATAGGTCTCGATACCATGGGGCTGCTTGTCTTTCCATGCATTTGAGTGAATGGAGATGAACAGATCGGCTTTGTGCTTGTTGGCTATTGCAGCTCTTTCGTCCAGGCCCAGAAATGTATCATTATCCCTGGTGTATACCACCTTGACGTCTTTGAGGTTCTCCGATATATATTTTCCTGTTTTCAGAGCCACCGCAAGGTTAATATTCTTCTCCTTTGATTTGGAATATCCGATAGACCCGGGATCTTTACCACCGTGCCCCGCATCAATAACAACAACCCATTCCTTCTCATCCGGTACTGCATGTGAGAAGACCTTTGCTGGCATGGTAATTGCGGCCATGATAACGGCACAGAGCAGAATATCTCTTCCCCCGCTTATTTTGGTCTTTTGCCGCATTACTGCTTTGCGAATTTTCATTAGTTTTGTCGCTGGCATGCCTTTTATGCACATACACATCGCAAAAATAGCATTTAACTTGCATTTTATCGCACAAAGATCATTTGTGTCAATTTTCATACCACTTCTTTTCTGCGTCAGCCTTTACGGTCAGGATCCGGTCATGCCTGACACTGTTCCGGTGTCTGAAATGGCTGAATCCTTTGATACCTTAAAGACCGGAGGCAAACTTGGCATTTCACCCGATGCCGTTGACCTGCCGATCGTTTACAAGGCCGAAGGATATATGAAGACCGACCTGAAGACTAAAAAGGTAAGCCTCGTCGACAGAGCCCAGGTAAACTACGGAACGATAGAGCTCACGGCTGACTCAATCGTGCTTGACATGGAGACAGGAGAGGTTTATGCCACAGGCAGGCCTGACTCAACCGGCAGGATGGCCGGCAAGCCTCATTTCCGGGACGGATCGGAGGAGTTTGAGTCAAAGGAGCTTGTCTATAACTTCAAGTCGGAAAAGGGAATAATCAAAAATGTCACGACGGAGCAGGAGGGAGGTTTTCTGCAGAGCGTTACAACGAAAAAACATGAAGACGGTACACTTCACGTCAACAAAAGCAAATTTACAACCTGTGATGCCGAAGAGCCTCATTTCTACATGGCCCTTAACAGGGCAAAGGTCTATCCGGGAGAGAAGATTGTCTCCGGTCCGGCCTATATGGTTGTTGCCGATATACCCCTGCCTCTGATACTGCCATTCGGATTCTTCCCCGTGCAGCAGCACAGGTCGTCAGGAATTATTGTGCCGAGGTACGGACAGGAGGCCAGAAGGGGCTATTATCTTTCTGACGGAGGGTATTATTTTGCTCTCAATGATTATTTTGACCTCAAGCTGACCGGGACAGCCTATACCAACGGGACATGGCTGGTAGACGGTGCAACCACATATAAGATGAGGTATCGCTTCTCCGGATTATTCGGGTTCAGTTATGCCAATAACATAACAAGCTACAAGGGGATGCCCGATTACAGCAAGACGACAAACTACAGCCTCAAATGGTCTCATTCCCAGGACGCCAAATCGAATCCCGGATCACGCTTCTCGGCCAGCGTGAACATGAGCTCAATGGGTTATGACAGGGAGAACAGTTACGATATTGCTGACCATGTCACAACAACAAGACAGTCAAGTGTCAGTTATTCCAGGACATGGGCCGGAACGCCGTTCAATTTTTCAACCAGTCTCAACCAGAGCCAGAACGTCGAGACAGGCAACGTCCAGGTGAACCTGCCCAAGGCTAATTTCAACGTGTCACGCATCTATCCGTTCAAGCCAAAAATAACCACCGGCAAGCAGCGCTGGTATTATGACCTTCAGGCACAGTATTCTGCATCACTTGACAACAAGCTGAATACCTATGACAGTCTTCTTTTCACAAGCAAGGCGCTTGAGGACATGCAGAACGGTTTCAGGCATAATATACCGGTAAGTGTTCAGCTAAGACCCTTCAATAACTTCTCCATTTCTCCGCAGATGAGCTATACCGGTGTACTTTACACGCAGAAGATTGAAAAGACTTGGGATCCTTACTATTATGATGCCTCCAGGAATGATACGGTACCTTCCGTAGTAACGGATACCATAAAGGGGATCTTTTACGGTCAGGCCATAACACCTTCAATAAGTGCATCATTCAATCCTCAGCTGTACGGAACATTTGAGATCACGAAAAAGAACTCAAGAATTCAATCATTCAGACATGTGATGAGGCCATCCGTTGGTTTCTCCTATTCGCCGGATTTTGATTTTCTCTCAAGTGACATGTACAAGACGGTACAGTATGACACACTTGGCAATACCCGTGAATATTCAATTTATGAGGGCAATATATTCGGGACACCGACTCCGGGCACCCGTTCCGGTTCTTTCTCGTTCAGCCTCGTCAATATTGTAGAAGCAAAGGTTTTTGCCAGGGATGACACCACCGGCAAGGCAAAAAAGATTAAGATAATTGACAACCTGGGTTTCAATACAAATTATAACCTGTTCAATGACTCTCTTAACTGGTCGGATATCACCGGCTCGTTCCGCACCATGCTGGCTGAGAACATCAACTTCCAGGCTAACGGCAGCTTCACCATCTACGGGATTAACAGCAACGGGGCCAAGGTATCTGAGCTGGCGGTTAAGCAGGGATACGGGTTACTTCGCATGACAAATTACAACATGAGTGTTGACCTTGATGTGGCGAGGCTTATCGGAGGGAAGGACAAGGAGAGACAGCAGTCCTCCGGGGGCAATGCTCCCCGCGAGCCGGCCGGCGGAGATCCTGACGCTGCAGGCAACCTGCCCCTGGCCAGCAAGAACGTCGATGAGTACGGATATGTTCTGTTTGATGTTCCATGGTCATTGAGGATGGCCTACAATTTCAACTACAGCAAGCCGGGACTAACCTCTTCCATCACCCAGACACTGACCCTCACCGGCGATGTCAGGCTGACACCCAAGACAGCCATAAACTACACTTCGGGCTATGACTTCGGACAGAACGAGATAACCATGACACGCATCGGAATATCACGTGACCTGCATTGCTGGGAGATGAGCTTCTCGTGGATCCCAACGGGATACATGCAGAGCTGGAGCTTTAGTATCCGGCCAAAGGCAGGAATGTTGAGAGATCTTAAATATGAACGCAGAAAGGATTTTCATGAGAATTATTAATGAGATAAAAACATCGGGTATGAAAAGAATTATCAGCACAACAGCTGCTCCCGGAGCTATTGGTCCCTACAGCCAGGCAGTGGAGGTCAACGGGACACTTTATATCTCCGGCCAGGTACCAATTGATCCGGCCACAGGTAAGATGGTTGAAGGAGGCATTACGGAACAGACCACACAGGCGCTGAAGAATATCAAAGCAATTCTTACGGCGGCAGGGTACTCACTGAATGACGTTGTAAAGTCAACGTGCCTGCTCTCGGACATGTCAGATTTCAAGGCGATGAACGAGGTGTATGCTCAGTTCTACACCTCTGATCAGCCTGCCAGGGCTACCTTTGCAGTCAAGGGGCTGCCTCTGGGGGCACTGATTGAAATTGAGACGGTCGCAGCGAAATAAAACAGAAGAGGAGGGTCTCAGACCCTCCTCTTCATTAACCGTTACCGGATTTTGCTTCTTTTTATTCACCCTTGACCTCAAACTCTACATCAACCTTGACGTCTCTGTGAAGTTTGATGACGGCCTTGTAATTTCCGACTTCCTTTATCGCTTCGGTACCGAGGTTTATGTTCCTGCGGTCAATGTCAAACCCTTGTTCTTTCAGTGCCTCAGCAATCTGAATTGTATTGACTGAACCGAAGATCTTGCCAGCCGAACTAGTCTTGGCGCCTATTATAAGCCTGACACCGTTGAGTTTGCCTGCAACCACCTCAGCCTCTTTCCTTATCTTTTCCTCTTTGTGAGCTCTCTGCCTGAGGTTCTCGTTGTGGACTTTCACAGCCGATTCTGTTGCCTGAACAGCAAATCCTTTCGGTATGAGGTAATTCCTTGCGTAACCTGTCTTGACAGTCAAAATATCATCTTTCTGACCGAGCTTGTCTAAATCCTGCTTGAGAATTATTTTCATGTCTCTTCCTCCTCTACTTTAAAAGATCAGCAACGTAAGGCAGCATAGCCAGGTGGCGTGAGCGCTTGATAGCCTTGGAAACTCTTCTCTGGTATTTCAGTGATGTACCTGTAATACGGCGTGGCAGTATCTTGCCCTGCTCATTGAGAAATTTCTTAAGGAATTCCGGATCCTTGTAATCAATGTATTTGATCTTGTTCTTCTTGAACCTGCAGTATTTCTTCTTCTTGATCTCAACTGTAGGTGGTGTCAGATACCTGATCTCTGAATTATTCTGTGCCATA
The DNA here is from genome assembly GCA_963732365.1 of uncultured Bacteroidales bacterium. Taxonomy (GTDB): domain Bacteria; phylum Bacteroidota; class Bacteroidia; order Bacteroidales; family VadinHA17; genus SR-FBR-E99. The sequence continues at coordinate 115,578 of CAVSZC010000001.1, forward strand.
ACTATTCCTCCCTGATTTTTTCGGTTTCTTTCATCTTTCTCTTCTTCTCAGCATACTCAACAGCATACTTGTCCATACGGAAGGTCAGGAAACGGATGATCCTCTCATCCCTCCTGTATTGCACTTCTAACTTATCAATCGACTCACCCGGCCCCCTGAACTCGATAAGGTAATAAAACCCTGTCGATTTTTTCTGAATGGCATAAGCGAGTTTCTTCAGGCCCCAGTTCTCTTCATGAATGATCTCGCCACCGTTATCGGTGATGATCTTCTTGAATTTCTGGACCGCTTCCTTCATCTGATTTTCAGACAAAACGGGAGTTGCAATGAAAACGGTTTCGTACTGATTCAACATCTTTTTTAGTTTATAATTGTGTTAATAAATCGGGTTGCAAAAGTAAGACATAAAATCTTAAAAAAAAATATTCCCTTAACTATTTGACTATATTTGTGACTGATAATTAACAATCACTGCTGATTTCAGTATGGATAACTTCATTGTCTCTGCCCGTAAATACAGGCCTGCCACTTTTGATATGGTAGTCGGACAGGATACGATCACGACAACACTTAAGAATGCCATCAGGAACAGTCACCTGGCCCAGGCTTATCTCTTCTGCGGACCTCGCGGAGTGGGTAAGACCACCTGTGCCAGGATATTTGCCAAGACCATAAACTGCTCTTCCACGGGCCCTGACGGTGAGGCATGTGACAAATGCGAGTCATGCCTCTCGTTCAACTCTCAGGCATCATTCAATATACATGAGCTTGACGGCGCCTCGAACAACAGTGTCGATGACATCCGGAATCTGACCGATCAGGTGAGAATACCTCCGCAGATAGGGAGGTTCAGCGTCTATATCATTGATGAGGTTCACATGCTCTCTGCATCAGCGTTCAACGCCTTTCTGAAGACACTCGAAGAACCTCCGTCACATGCCATTTTCATCCTTGCAACCACAGAGAAGCACAAGATAATTCCGACTATCCTTTCAAGATGCCAGATCTTTGACTTCAACAGGATCAATGTCGATGATATAGTGAACCGTCTGAGCTGGGTAGCAGGCAACGAGGGTGTCAGCGCGGAGCATGAGGCACTGCACGTCATTGCCACAAAAGCTGACGGTGCAATGCGCGACGCACTTTCGATATTTGACCAGATCGTCAGCTTCAGCGGTAAAAAGATCGCTTACAGCGATGTCATATCCAATCTCAATGTGCTTGATTATGAGTACTATTTCAGAATCACCGCCTCTGCCATTTCGGGAAGCGTGACCGCTGTCCTGCTTACTTTCAACGAGATACTGAACAAGGGATTTGACGGATACAACTTCATGGCTGGCCTCAATAATCATCTGAGAGATCTTCTCGTCAGCCGTGATGAGGCTACGGTCAGGCTGCTTGAGACCTCGCCTTCGATCAGGCAGCGTTACCGGGAACAGGCTGTCAGCGCACCTCTCCCGTTCATCTATGAGGCACTTGAGATAGGGTCACAGTGCATGCTGACATTCAAGGGGAGCAAGAACCAGCGTCTCCATGTCGAGCTTGCCCTGATGCGCATGTGCAACATAGGAGGTGAAAGAGGGTCAGAGGAGTCAAAAAAAAAAGTTGAGCAGCAACCCGTTGATGCTGACATACCCTTAAAACAGTCACTCTCTTCTGCTGCGTCACCCGCTTCTCAGCCTGCGTCTGAAACACAGACAAGGGTTGAGACGACACAGAAAAAAGCCTCCCCGGGAGATGGCATCGCGAAGAAGATATCCATAAAGAATATTGTCTCCGAGTCAAGAACAGGTGTCAGCAGTGTGAGTGAGCCTGAGGCTCCGGTCATCAGGGAGCCGGCCGCAAATGATTTTACCGCGGAGGAGCTGCATAACGCCTGGAACTCATTTGCCGCAGCAATAAAGGAGGAGAGTCCGCGCATCGCGGTTACCCTTTCAGCCGTGACCCCGGAACTCCTTCCTGATAAGACTGTCATCCTCAGGCTTGACAACTCAGCACTCAAAGAGTCTTTTGACCATAACTTCAAAGCCAGGCTGGAGAACCATCTGCGAGATACGCTCGTTAACAGCTCACTCAAACTTCAGACCACCGTTGAGGCAACCGAGAGAGGTGATATACTATATTCGGTAGACCAGAAGTTCAACCATCTGGCTTCAAAAAACCCGGCCCTCAGGGATCTGAAGAAAACATTCAATCTCGATTTTGAATAAGAGATACCATATGCCACACCCCGACTCCGGAAAGAAAAATCGCCCTGAATCTGTGGCAAAGAGATCAAAATCCTCCCGTACTGACCGTGACCATTTCTTTGCTGAGCAGATAATTGACAGTTCCAGGTCAATGATCACAATCATTAACCGTGATTATGTGTATGAAAAGGTCAACAGAACCTTCTGCCTGAATCACAACAGGGAGGCTGAGTCGGTTGTCGGCAGAAAACTGGAGGAGGTGTGGGGAAGAGATAATTTCAATAAAAACATCAAAGGAAATATCGACCACTGTTTCACCGGCAGGGTGGTGTTCTACCAGGCATTTTTCGAGACACCGGCATGGGGCAGGAGGTATTACGAAGTGGTTCTGAGACCGGTCAGAAATGACAAGGAGGAAGTGACACACGTCCTGGCAGAGACGTTTGACATAACCGAGATTAAGCTTAAGGAACAGGCTGCTTCTGAGGTAGAATGGGAGTTCCGGAACCTTGAGTCGAACCTTCCTATCGGTTTCTTCAGGTATGATAATGAGGGTGTAATGCTGCATGTAAACAAGGCATTCCTGCGTATTATCGGGGCAGAAAACGAGAATGAGGTCAACGGAAGATCAATGAGGGAATTCTATAAGGACCCGGAGCTGTTTGACATACACCTGTCGAAGCTGCATAGCGAGGGGATAGCATCTTTCGGCCGCCTGGAACTGAAGGCTTATGACGGCACAATGATTATATGCCGCATAAATGCCTTTACTGTCAGGGACGGCTCCGGAAACCCGATCTATATTGACGGAGCCATGGAGGACTTTACCAGGGAGGCAGACCTTGAAAAGAGGTTACTTCAGGCTCAGAAGCTTGACACCATTGGCTTGCTCGCCGGAGGCATTGCCCACGACTTCAATACCATTCTTACCACAATATACGGTTACAGCGAACTCTCTCTCGAGACACTTGACAAGTCGTCTGAGGCATATAATAACATATGGAGGATACTTCAGGCAGCGGGAAGGGCCAGATCGCTCACAAATCAGATTCTGGCATTCAGCCGCCATGCAGGGCAGGAACGGATCAGCGTACGCCTGAGAGATATAATTTCAGAGACAACGGGCTCTTTGAAACCGGTCTTGCCACCGGGCATCGATGTCATCGAGGAACTGGTATCTCCGGACCTGATGGTATCGGCTGATCCGACTCAGCTGTACAGGGTCTTCATCAATCTTGCACGCAATGCCATCCAGGCGATGGAAGACAAAGGCGGAAAGCTGACAATTACCCTTGATACAAGGCACTGTGACAAACAGGGTCGACTGCCGGAAGGAGAGTACGCGCTTATAAGGTTTGCAGATACAGGCAAGGGGATGGATGAAAAGACAGCAGGCAGGATATTTGAGCCGTTCTTTACAGCAGGGAAACAGGGTAAGGGAACAGGGCTTGGCCTCTCAGTGGTCTACGGAATTATCTCTGAAATAGATGGCGATATAAATGTCTCTTCAAAGGCGGATGAAGGAACAGTCATTGACATACTTATCCCGGTCACGGGCGCTCTCCCTGAAGCGATCCCGGCGAAAGGATCCAGGGCTGAAGTGCTGATAATCCCCGGATCAGACAGTGAGTCGAGGCTTATTGCCATGGCCCTCTCAGCCAGCGGGTACGGTGTCAGCTCATCAGACCCTTCAGGTGACTGGATATCTGAGGCCGGCAGGGCAGAGGTAATAATTGTAACCGATAATTCCCCCTCCGTGCCTGCAGCTGACATAATATACTCACTGGCACGCCACGGGGTTGAGAGACCGGTGCTGATGATATCAGACTTTGACGTTTGGCTCGCTGCAGAAAAAGAGTTAACTTCGGGCTTGATAAAATCAAATCTTTTCAAGCCGGCATCGCTGAAAGAGATCATTTATTCAATTGATGGCATGATAAACAAAACGTCATAGATTATGGCAGGTGTGATGGTGGTCGAAGATGATCCTTCCCTGCGTGAGATGCTCAGGGAGGCCCTTGAAAAAAGGAGATATACAGTCATTACCGCATGTGACGGGAGGGAAGCGCTTGCCAAGTTCCGCCCGTCGGTGATTGATCTGGTGATCACTGACCTGCTCATGCCTGAGGAGGATGGCCTGATGGTAATCATGAAAATCAAGGAGATCAAACCCTCGACAAAACTTATCGCAATAAGCGGAGGAGGCAAGGCAGGGCCCGGAAGCTACCTCCTCATAGCACATAAGCTGGGAGCAGATCATGTCTTTTCAAAACCTTTCCTTCCATCGGAACTGGTTCAGAAGGTAAAAGAGATACTGGGGTAAACATTCGCCATTTCAATTTGTTAATCGATAAAACAGGAACCAATAAAACTATAAGATATGTTGACAAAGAAAGTTGAAGAATTCTGCAACAGGCAGATCGAAAGAGAAGGTTATTCATCAAACCTCTACCTGGCCATGGCTTCATGGGCAGAGAGCAAGGGAATGGCCGGCATGAGTGAATGGCTGTATGTACAGGCTGACGAAGAGAGAATGCACATGCTCAAGTTCATCAAGTATGTTACTGAGCGTGGCGGCACTGCCGTCGTTCCTGCCTTTAAGCAACCTCCGGTGAAATACAAGGGCATCAAGGAGATGTTTAAGGAGGTCCTGAAGCACGAACAATTTATTACAGGCAGCATTAATGAAGTTCTTGCCGCAGCTATCAGCGAGAAAGATTACGCAACATCAAACTGGATACAGTGGTTTGTTAACGAACAGGTAGAAGAGGAGAAGAGCGTTCAGCTTATCATTGACAAGCTTGATCTCGCCGGTGAAGCAGGCCTCTACTTCCTTGACCGCGATATAATGTCATTGAGAAACACTGCTGCGCAAGCATAATAGGGTATTAATAATTATTGAATGATTTACTGCTGGCATGCCTCGAAGCATGTCAGCTTTTTTTGTCACTACAGTGATATTCCCAAAAATGGCTCCTGATGACAGGTGCTTCCGAACGGGAAAATAACTAATTTTGCGAAAGTTTTCAAAAGAGATTTTAAATGAGCATTGTAAGCAAAGTTCTCACATTCTTCCTTGGCGACAAAGTCGAACGCGATATAAAAGAGATTGAACCCTATGTCGGAAAGATAAAGAGCGAATTCAGCCAGCTTTCCTCTCTCTCCAATGATGCCCTCCGCGAGCGTACTGCCGCATTGAAAAAGGAGATCATTGACTCTGTCGCCGTTGATGAAAAGGAGATACGTGACCTCAGGGCCACGGCCGAGAAAGAGGAGGATGTAAACCTTAAAGAGGAACTGTACAATAAGATTGACAGAATTGACAAGCAGATACTTGAGACACTTGAGAAGAAGCTTGATGAGGTGCTCCCTGCAGCTTTCGCCATCGTAAAGGAGACTGCCAGACGGTTCAAGGAGAACGATACGCTGGAGGTCACTGCGCGGGATTGGGATCGTGACCTGGCCGCCACACGCCCTTCGATAACCATCTCAGGTGACAAAGCTTACTGGAAGAACCGCTGGATGGCAGGAGGCAACGAAATCTTGTGGGATATGGTTCACTATGATGTGCAGCTGGTAGGTGGTGTGGCGCTGCACAAGGGAAAGATATCCGAGATGGCTACCGGTGAAGGAAAGACCCTGGTGGCAACCCTGCCGGTCTTCCTTAACGCTCTCGCCGGACGCGGCGTGCATATAGTAACGGTAAACGATTACCTCTCGAAGCGTGACTCAGAATGGATGGGACCGCTGTATGAGTTCCACGGTCTCACGGTCGACTGCATAGACAAGCATGAACCAAACTCACAATCGCGCCGTAAAGCATATAACTCAGACATCACCTTCGGCACCAACAACGAATTCGGATTTGACTACCTGCGCGATAACATGGCCATCAACCCCGAGGATCTTGTGCAGAGAAAACACCATTACGCCATCGTTGACGAGGTTGACTCCGTACTTATCGACGATGCACGTACCCCACTTATTATCTCAGGCCCCACGGCCAAGAGCGATATGCTGCAGTTCGATGAGTACAAACACAAGGTTGAGAAGCTTGTAAGTGCCCAGAAGAAGCTGGTCACCGAGCTTCTGGCCTCCTCTAAGAAACTCATCGGTGATGGCAAGGGCGAGGAGGGGGGACTGCTCCTCCTGAGAGCTTATAAAGGACTGCCAAGGAACAATGCCCTGATCAAATTCCTCAGCGAAGAGGGAGTGAGGTCACTGCTGCAGAAGACAGAGAACTTCTACATGCAGAACAACTCCAAGGATATGCCAAAGGTGACTGAAGAGCTCTTTTTTGTGATAGATGAGAAGGCCAACTCAATTGAACTGACAGAAAAAGGACATGACCTCATAACCACATCCGTTGAGGATGCTAGCTTCTTCGTCCTTCCTGATGTGGGGAGCAAGGTGGCTGATATCGAAAAGAACGTCAAGGACGAGATGGAGAGGGTCAGGGCTAAGGATGAGCTGCTAAAGGACTTTGCAATAAAGTCTGAGAGGGTCCATACGATGACACAGTTGCTGAAGGCTTACACCCTGTTTGAGAAGGATGTTGAGTATGTTCTGATGGACAACAAGGTGAAGATTGTCGACGAGCAGACCGGACGTATACTGGAGGGAAGGCGTTATTCCGACGGATTGCACCAGGCAATTGAAGCCAAGGAGAATGTCAAGGTGGAAGCCTCAACACAGACGTATGCCACCGTCACTCTTCAGAACTACTTCAGGATGTATCACAAGCTAGCCGGCATGACAGGCACCGCCATAACAGAGGCAGGAGAGTTCTGGAACATCTACAAGCTTGACGTAGTGGTCATACCTACAAACGTCAAGGTGATCAGAAATGACCATGAAGACCTGGTCTACAAGACCAAGAGAGAGAAATACAATGCAGTCATTGATGAGATACTGAACCTTAACAGGCAGGGCAGACCGGTGCTCGTTGGTACCACTTCAGTCGAGATATCCGAACTGCTGAGCCGGATGCTAAAGATGAAAGGTCTTAAGCATAACGTGCTGAATGCCAAGCTTCACCAGCGTGAGGCAGAGATCGTTCTGGAAGCCGGTAAGACCGGAACCATCACCATAGCCACAAACATGGCCGGCAGGGGAACCGACATTAAACTGACCCCGGAGGTGAAAAAGGCGGGAGGACTGGCTATCATCGGAACTGAACGCCACGAATCACGCCGGGTTGACAGACAGCTGAGAGGCCGCGCCGGGCGCCAGGGAGACCCCGGATCATCACAGTTCTTCGTCTCACTGGAGGATGATCTCATGCGGCTTTTCGGATCGGAGAGGATAGCAGGTATCATGGACCGTCTCGGACTCAAGGACGGAGAGATGATACAACACTCCATGATAACCAAATCAATTGAGAGGGCACAGAAGAAAGTTGAGGAGAACAACTTCGGAATAAGAAAGAGACTTCTTGAATATGACGATGTCATGAACTCACAGCGGGAGGTCATATACAGCAAGAGACGTCACGCACTTCTTGGCGAGAGGCTGAGTGTTGACATTGCCAATATGATGTACGATGTGACCGATAACACCGTCACCGTCAATAAGGAGGCAGGCGATTATGATGAGTTCCAGTTTGCACTTATCAGAACATTCTCCATCGATTCTCCCCTTCCGAAGGGAGAATTCCTGAAGAGAGACAACCAGGATATTATAAACGGTGTTTATGATAAAGTGCTTGAAGCCTACCGCCGAAAGGGGGAGGTGATATCCACCACGGCACTTCCGGTTCTCAGGGATGTCTATGAACGGATGTCAGCTACATATGAGAATGTCGTGGTCCCTATAAATGACGGGACGCGAACATACAATGTCGTTACAAACCTTAAGGCGGCTGTTGAGTCAGAGGGGAGAGAGTTGCTCCGTTCGTTTGAAAAGACATCGGTACTGGCTACCATAGATGATGCCTGGAGAGAACATCTTCGTGAGATGGATGACCTTAAGCAGTCTGTGCAGAATGCAACATATGAACAGAAAGATCCTCTGCTCATCTACAAGTTCGAGTCGTTTGAGCTGTTCAAGACGATGATTAACAAGGTAAATCACGACGTGGTCAGCCTCCTGATGAAAGGGTACCATCCCCGTGACATCTTCTGACAATGTCAGAGAGGCTCAGAGACGCAGGCAGGCAGACATGAGCAGGCTGAGGACACAGAAAAGCGACTTTGACAGCTATGGCAGCGGTCCCGGCACGCCACCTGACAGAAGGCAGCAACAGCAGGCAGCACCCGTCAGGGTTGAAAAGAAAGTCGGCAGGAATGATCCGTGTCCGTGCGGCAGCGGAAAGAAATACAAGCATTGTCACGGACAGGGCCTTGGTGACGCTCCCGGAGCCTGAGACAACGCCTCAGGACCGTTTTGAGAGTTCTTCCATCACCTTTGCAATACGTAACTGAATATGCCTGTTCACAGTGACAAGCGGCAGCCTGAGGTAGTTGTGACACAGGTTCATCGCGGTCATTACCGATTTCACACCTGCCGGATTGCCATCAGCGAATAAAAGCTCAATCATCTCAAGGTACCTGAATTGTATCTCCCTGGCTATTTTGAAGTTATGCCTCAGAGCCTGCTGTACCATCTCTGCCCAGTCAGCAGGATAGGCGTTGGCCAGCACTGAAACTACTCCGGCACCGCCGGCTGCAATAACCGGCAACACATCCATGTCGTTCCCGGCTATGACCAGGAAGCCTTCAGGCTTATCCCTGACGATCTTCATCACGTTCTCAAAATTGCCTGATGACTCCTTAATACCTATAATGTTTTCACAGTCCCTTGCCAGTTCCAGGCAGGTCTCCGGCAAGATGCTGCTGGCTGTCCGTGACGGAACATTATAAAGAATCACAGGCACCGGACTTGAGGAGGCTATCTGCCTGAAGTGCTGATATATACCACGCTGGTTTGGTTTATTGTAGTAAGGGGCAACCGACAGAATGGCATCGACGCCCTCCATGTCGGCCTGCCTTATATAACTTACTGTTTCGGATGTATTATTACCCCCGATGCCAACAACAAGCGGAACCCTTTTATTGACCGCTTCAACTGCAAACGATGTCAGGGCACTTTTTTCATCCCTGTTCAGTGTGGAAGCTTCTCCCGTTGTCCCTAAAATGACCAGATAATCTACACCACCGCCGATAAGATGCTCAATGATTTTACCCATTGACGAGAAGTCAATGCTCATATCGTTCTTGAAAGGCGTTATTACTGCCACACCTGTCCCTTTGAATTTCTTCATTCTGCTGTTGTTGATCTGTCTGGTTGTGAATATTATGCCCTTGTTTCAGGGTTACTTATCAAGGCGAGATAATGCAGTGCCTGCTGAAGGAACACAGCAATGCTGAAAGGCTTTCCGGCCTGTATCATCAGATCATAGGGGGCGCTTGCCGGATCAGCTGACTGATCAGGCCCAACCTTCATTGGTGCCGCTGAGAGAGTTACTATATACTCGAGGCAGAACAGTGATGAAGGATTTATATCAATGAGCAGGTCGAACTTTGCTCCGATAAAATCACGGGCATCCTGTGATACAGGTATATATGCCCAATTAAGATCACTTTCCTTAAGGAATTTCATGTATGTGAGCCCGGTGAGCCTGTCGGGTACGCTCTTGCCGGGTACCCACGCAAGAACCTCCACACTCTTGCCCAGGTCAGCCATCTGCCTGTTCAGATTTGCCAGATGCTGAAAGTCATTCTCGATTGAGGCATCCCAGAGAAGACCGACCTTTTTTACCCTGTCAAGGTCAAAACCCTGCTTCAGTCTTATGACTGATGCCATCTGCCGGCTGAGAATCATCCTTCCGGCCCTGAGCCTGAGTTTTCCGAAAAGTTCCATACAAATACAAACCTATTATTTTTTTGATTACGTGATTGTACAGGGTGGCTATTCTTTTATCATTTCCAGGAACTCTGCTTCGGTGACTAGTTTAATCCCAAGCTCTGTTGCCTTTGCCCTCTTTGAAGGTCCCATATCACTGCCTGCCACAATGAATGATGTGTTTCCTGATACTGAGCCTGCAGTCTTCCCGCCTGCTGCCTCAATGAGTGATTTCAGTTCCTCGCGGGTAAATCTTTCGAATGAGCCGCTGACCACAATCGTTTTACCGTAGAGGGGGCCTTTTACAGTTACCGCCGGGGCCATGCCCTCGAATGTCATTCCTGCGGCACTCAGACGCCTTATGATCTCTGTGTTGTCGGGATCAGAGAAGTATTCCCTGACACTTGCGCTGATCCTTGGCCCGATGTCCGGCAGTGACTCCATCTCTTCGCCGCTTGCCGATATGAGGGCCTCAATATTCGGGAAGCCTGCTGCAAGAGTCCTGGCAACAGTCTCTCCCACATGCCTGATCCCCAGCGCAAAAAGCTTCCTGTGATAGGGTGCTGTAAGAGATTTGTTCAGTCCGGCAAGGATATTCGATGCGGACTTATTCCCGAGCCTCTCCAGGGAGGCAAGCTGTTCATGCCTGAGATAATAAAGATCAGCCACGTTACGTATCAGTGAGTTTTCCCAGAGCAGCTCAATTGTCTCTTCACCCAGACCTTCAATATCCAGCGCCTTCCGTGAGACGAAATGAATAATTCTCCTTGTGATTTGCGGAGGACAGTGGAGATAGTTCGGGCAGTAGTGATTGGCCTCTCCCTCATTCCTGACCAGAGGAGTCCCGCATTCAGGACACTCATGCGGGAACACTACCCTGACGGCATCATCTCTGCGTTGGGTCATGTCGACCTCTACAATCTTCGGAATTATCTCACCCCCTTTTTCAATTATTACTCTGTCGCCGTAAAAGAGTCCAAGAATATCTATCTGGTCACTGTTGTGCAGTGATGCCCGCTTCACCGTCGTACCGGCCAGCAGGACCGGCCTGAGGTTAGCCACCGGCGTTACATTACCTGTACGGCCGACCTGAAAATCTACTGAGAGCAACTCCGTTTCAGCCTGCTCAGCAGCATATTTGTAAGCTATGGCCCAGCGGGGTGATTTGGCAGTGTTTCCCAGCAACTGTTGCGCCTGAAGTGAGTTGACTTTTATCACAACGCCGTCAGTTTCGTAAGGAAGCCCTTTCCTTTGATTCTCCCACAGTGAAAGGAAGCCCAGTACTTCATCGATACTACCGCAACGGTCAATAATCTCCGAGGTTCTGAAGCCCCATAAACGTGCTGCCATCAGGTTGTCATAGTGGTTATCGGCCGGGAGAGAGTTACCAAGGAGATTATAGAGGAAACATTCGAGAGGGCGGGAGGCGACGACACGGGGATCAAGCAGCTTGATGGTTCCTGCGGCTGCATTGCGCGGGTTGGCAAAGGGGGGTTCGCCTTTCGCCTGCCGCTCGGCATTCATAGCCTCGAATTCACCTCTGGGAATATATATTTCTCCTCTGATAGTGAATGATGACGGGGCCCCCGGCGAGGTGACCCTTAACGGAATGCTCCTGATGGTCCTGATATTCACGGTGACATCATCGCCCCGTGTTCCGTCACCCCGTGTGACAGCACTGACAAGCCTGCCATCCTCATATGTGAGGCTGATCGAAACGCCGTCATATTTAAGCTCACACACATATTCAGGCTCATAACCGAGAACTTTGCGTACCCTCTCACCAAAATCAGTTACATCATTTTCATTGTAGGTGTTGCCCAGAGAAAGCATGGGCCACTGATGCTCAGCCTGTCTGAATTCTTCAGTGAGGTCGCTGCCTACCCTCATCGTCGGAGAATCAGGAGTGACAAGCTCAGGGAAGGTCTTTTCAATGGTCTCGAGCTCGTTGAGCAGTATGTCAAATTCAAAGTCAGAAATAACAGGCTGGTTGAGGATGTAGTACCTGTGATTGTGTCCGGCGATCATTTCCCTGAGTTCTCCGGCTCTCTTCCTCGCAGCTGCAAGATTCATATCAGGTTTTTTTCAGTTATTAATAATTAACTCCAGACTCCGCTTATTGATGCGCCACAACTGCACCTGCCGCTCTTAAGGCTGTTCGAGACAATTGTGAAGCCGCTGCGCTCAATGACTTTCTGGCCGCATGAGGGGCAGACAGTATTGCTGTGACCCGCACCTGGCAGGTTGCCTACATAGACATGCTTCAGACCGGCTTCGTGTGCTATTGAGGCGGCGGTGTTAAGTATGGCGGCAGGGGTAGGGGGCAGGTGCTCGAGTTTGTACTCCGGATGAAACCTGCTGAAATGCAGAGGGGTGTCAGTGAAACCGTTACCGGCAAGCCACCTGCACATCATCCTTATCTCATCTGGCTTGTCAGTCCACCCAGGCACCACAAGGTTTGTAATCTCCAGCCAGACCCCTTCATCCCTGTAGGTCTTCAGGGTGTCAAGAACAGGTTGAAGCTTTCCTCCGGTAAGCTTAAGATAAGTGCTGTCACTGAACGACTTAAGATCGATGTTGGCACCGTCAATGAAGCGGCAGAGCTCTTTCAGCGGCTCTTTGTTGATGTAGCCGTTTGATACCATGATGTTCCTTATTCCTTTTTCCCTGGCCAGCCTGGAGGTTTCGTAAACATATTCATAAAATGTTACGGGCTCGGAATAGGTATAAGCAATAGATCTGCAATTATTTATTGCAGCATTGGCAACAACTTCCCCGGGCGGAAGGTCATAATTCTTCGTCTTATCGGGAGAGGTCTGGGAGATAGTCCAGTTCTGACAGTTCAGACATGCAAAGTTGCACCCGGCCGTTGCGATGGAGAATGATGATGATCCTGGAAGAAAATGATACATTGGCTTCTTCTCAACAGGATCGATATTAACCGCACAGGGATTTCCGAAAGCCATGGTGTAGAGCTTTGAATTCCTGACTATCCTGTTGCGGCAGTCGCTCAGTTCTCCCTCTTTCAGAACACATTCATTAGGGCATATCCGGCATACAATACCGCGTGCGCTCTCTTCCTGGTACAATGCCAGTCTCTCTTTCGGTGCCGGTTTGAGGGATGTCAGCGGCAGAGGCATCACCACGCCGGCAGCGACAGCCAGCGAACCCTGACGTGCAAATATCCTGCGGGAGATCTTGTTTCCTCTGATAACCAGTGACATGCAATTTCAGTTAACCTGCTATAAAGCTAATGCTTAAAGAGTACCGAAACAAGCGCCACGGCTATTAAAATCATCCCTCCGAGCAGAATGCAGACCATTGATGGTCCGAGCAGTGGAACCAGCAGAGTGGCAACTGTAAGATAACCCAGTGCAGCCCCGGCAAGGTCAGCTGCATAGACAGTGCCTGACCTCATGCCTTTGCCAGAGGTTGTAAGGACCCTGTAAACCGATCCTGTAAGAAAGGCTGCTGTGAGGGTGAAACCCATTGCCAGGCTGATGACCAGCCACGGTGAGGCTGTAACGAGACCGCGAAGCAGCAGCCCGGTGAGGAAATAGACAAGGGCCAGAAGAGATGCAATAATTATCAGGTGATGTCGCAGATTTATTCTTTCGAATGACGCCCCTGCAGCCAGCCCAGCCATAAGAAATGAAATTATCAGAGCAGTAAGGAGATAGATGCTACCGACAGTGATCTGTAAAAGAAATACCATTATCATTCCAAATCCGGCCAGAGCTGCCGAGGAGGAAAACATCATCAGGCCTCCTCTGCCTGCAAAGACAAAAGGCAGAATTATAAGTATTACGAGGAGGGCAACGGAGCTGCCTGCAATCCCCTTCTTTTCCATTGACAACAGGTTGTTGAACCACGATGAGACAGGCAGGGCTGCCGAATTGACTCTGGCGGCAGTGTCAATCACTGAGATTATCTGCAGGCCCTTCCTCCTTATATCATCATCATCAATATAGTCGCCGTTGACATAGGTATTTCCGAAAGAATGTCTTTCAGCCATAACAGAGACAGAATCAGAGAGAGGATAGTCGGAGGCGATCAGATAAAGCGATGAGCCTGGTATAATTACGACATGCCTGAATAGATCACCAAGGGCATTGTAGACCGGAGATAATCCTCTCCTGTAGCTCTCCGGCGAATAATTGTACCATGGCATAGGGGTGCACATAAAGATGCCGCCGGGTGTCAGGTGTTCTTTCACAAGGGTGAAATACTCGATTGTATAAAACCTGTTTACCGCAAGGGTTGAAGGGGGAGGGATAAGCTGAATCACTGCGTCGAACTTGCCTGTGGTCTTACGCATATAACGCAGCGGATCAGCCCTTTCGACGTTTATCTCCATAGTGCCGGCGACGGAATCACGGGCCCCCTCTGCTGCAATAATGCCGGGGTCGTGCTCCAGGTATACCACTTCAGATATCCCGTACTTCTGTATCTCCGGTAAATGTCTCATGAGACCACCGGAGATGACCAGCACCCTGTCATGGTCATCCCTCTGTAAGAGAGCATAGTGAATATTCTCCTCCGTACTGATGATGTCACCGGGAAAGAAGAGTGGACGGTGATCGTAAAAGACTGTCTTTTCTCCGCCGTAGCTTCCGGTTGTGATGTTTCCAAACGGGGTGTCAGAACTCTTCTCTGCCTTTACCCCTCCGATGAGAAGGCTCCTGACTGCAGGGTCAGGACTGAACAGCAGCACAAGTATGGCGAGAGGAATGGACAACAGTAGGGACACTTTTCTGCCCGCCGGACGGGGATACAGAATAACAAAATTCATCGTTGCCGAAGCAATGATGATGAGCAGATACAACTGGTAGTTCGGAATGCTCAGTGAGACAGTAACTGCTGTGATAATCCCTGCGGCCACTGATCCGGCAGTTTCGATTCCGAAACTCTTTCCGGGATGTGTACCGCGGCTCTCCTGCATCATTGCGGAAAGTCTTATAAAAATAAATGAGGAGATAAATGAAACAGGGGCGACACTGACCGTGAGAATGACAAATGTCTGAAGGAATGAGGGGGCTTCCCCGGGGTTGAGGAGCAATAGATTCATCACAATGAATCCGGCCGGGGCCACAACCATGGCGGCAATGAGTGTCCACATGAACTTCCTGACATCGTCAAATGCCGACTTTCCTCCTGCAACGGCACCTGCTGCGGCAATCATCAGCCACAGCCACAGGAAGACTCCTGTTGAAGCTTCGGCACCTCCTCCGAGAATAACTGCCTCCCTGAGGAGAATAAACTGTGATGACGCACTGGCAAAACCGGTAAGCAATAAAAGCAGGCCTGCAGAACCGGTTGCAATCCTTTCACCTTCACCCTCCATTCCGCTTCCTTCAATCGACTCCGGAGAAGTGTCATGTTTCCCGAAGTAATATCTGAAATGCCATGTCAGGTGTACTAAAGAAGTAAAAGCCATTGCAATGCCGAATTCAACATGCCACTGAAGCAACTGAACTGCAAAGGGAATATTCCACTTGTAAGTTATTTTCAAGGCCATAAACAGGCCGAAAAGTGCCGTTACGAGGAAAGTGGCAAGCAGGAGCCAGTTCCAGAATCTTCTGTGAGACCTGCCGGAAATGAATCCTGCTGATGCCAGGAACAGGGTAAACAGATAGATTACCAGTGTGGTCAGGCCTATGGGTCCGGCATGATACATCAGGGGATCAGTTATTCTCCGAATACATATGCTTCATAGACAAAGATCTCCGTATCCTTGTCCTTCCATCCGTCCCATCCGATGCCTGCTTTATCACGGGCGCAGTATCCAAGAAATTCCGTCACATTCCATCCCCTCTCTGAGGCAACCTGCGGAAGGAGGGTTCCGGATCTCAGCCCTTTTTTAATGTAGATGCCATGTTTCCCGATAATGATCTCATTTGTATCGGTGATCTTTTTCATTGGCCCGAGAACAGATATCTCCAGGTGAATGCCGGGGTATTCACCGGCAGTGAGTGCAGGGAACCTTGGGTCAGCGAAAGCTGCCTCAACTGCCATCTGTCCGACAACCGTATGCAGAGGGTCAGGCGAGGTGAATCGTCCGATACACCCCCTGAGGTTATCATCAATTGTCAGTGTGACAAAAGCCCCGAGAGGCTCCCTGAGGCGCGGTGTCAGTCTCGCCGTTTCAACAGGGAGAGGTTTTACCCCCTTAAGTCTCGCAGAAATGGCCTCCCTGGCAATGGTGAGGAGCGTCTTCTGCTCTTCAGGCGAAAGGGCGAACGCTACGGCTGCTGACCCACTCCGGGCGGCAGTCACTTTCTCCTCGACAACAATTGCGTTGTACCCGACAACCTGGTCCCTGTCGCCGTACCTGGAATCACCTGAATTGGTGTATTCTACATTCCTGTATTTCAGCCCGCTGCCACCTTCAGTAAGATAAAGCAGCACCAGTCCGGCCGACCATCCGCACATTGCGGTTGCCAGATTCTCCATCCCGGAGGCCTCGACACTGTTTATGGTCTTGATGAACCTGCCGGGATCACCGGTCAGGATAGCATCACTTGTGAGCCTGTCAGCTTTGCAGGCGTCACTGTATGAAGGGTAATGTGAAAAATCACTGCTTATTACAAACAGGTTGCGTTCGTTGAACCATGGTTCAAGTCCGGCAGCAACCGACTTCAGAACAGAGGTGTCATGGGTGCCTATTAGTATCGGCACAACTTTGATGCTCTTTTTGAAATGATACTGGATGAGAGGGAGCTGAACCTCCAGCGAATGTTCAGGTCTGTGAGCATCGTCCCTGGTGATGAACCAACGGCTGCCTTTAACCAGTTCATTTCCAATCTCTTTGTTAACAGGCACTGTTCCCAGTGGTGTTATCATATTTCCCGAAGTAAAGACTGCCGCGCCGTCAAAGGCATATCTGTGGCTTGCACCAATCAGGAAGATATTATCTATTTCAGCATCGGGAGGCACAGCTGCAAAGCCGGCAGCTGCAGTATGACCCGAATAGACATATCCGGCATGGGGTACTATGATAGCCCTCACCCTGACGCCGGGAACGGGCCTGGGGCATGACAGGAAATAGCCTGAGAGATCGCTTTTGATCTTGTCGCTCCCGGAAGGGTAGAAGCTGCCGGCAACGACAGGCAGCCTGTCATGCCCGGCTTCCTGTCCGAATATGTTCATAAGCGGAAGTATTAGTGTAAACAAAATGATACTGACCGTTTTCATAAAACAGCTCATACAACATGTAAATTTACACTAAAAAAGCGGAGGAAAGGAGGAAAAAGTGTCAGATGAGAACGATATTCTCCTTCATGGTATTACCTTCATCATCAATACCGTAAAGCCTTATGCCAACACTGCATGACGCATCGGCGGTGACATCCAGAATGGGGGAGAGAGCTTCCCTTACATCTTCCTCACCCATAGAGTCATACTCTTCAATGTCGAAGTAAAGATGAACAAAAAGTATATGGTCGGTCTTTTTAATCTTTGTCAATACCTTCAGTATCTTTCCCATCCAGATCACTGAAGAGGTATTGAAGTAATCTACATTGAACTTCAGATTTGTGCTATCAGCAGGATTCCTGGCGTATTCGGTTGCCCACTTGTACAGAGGCTCAAAAAACCCTGATGCATTCTCAGGCAATGACTTGCCTGTGAAGCTCAGAATACCAGTGTTTGCAACAAAATGAACCTGCGGCGTTTTCGTCGTAGCTTCTATCGTTATATCTTTAAGCTTTACCATGACTAAATTCGTTCCTTCCCTTGTCCTGCAATATTGCCCCGTGCAACAATATAAAGGTAATTTGTTTTTTCTGAAAGAAATTTTGCCTTCGTCAAAAAAATATGACGAGTTATCAACTTTTTTAAACACTTGGTCCTTGCCGTGTCTTATAATTAGCGAGCATGAGTATGGAAGTAAATATTATCTTTGCAGCCGTAAAAAGCAAAGCATGGAAATCCTGCTTAGAAAGGGAGTCAGAGAAGCAGTAAGAAGCCTTTACGGAACTGAGGTTGAAGATGACAACCTGCAGATACAGAAGACAAGGAAGGAGTTTGCAGGGGATCTCACTCTTGTTGTGTTTCCGCTGACAAGGATATCACGGAAGCCGCCCGAAGAGACCGCCCGCGAAATAGGTGAGTTTCTCATGAGTAATATCAGTGCTGTCAGCGGTTACAATGTCATCAAGGGATTCCTCAATGTGACTGTTTCACCGGAAGAATGGGCCAGGAAGCTGTTCCTTATTTCAAAGGTCAGCGATTACGGCTTCACTGCTCACAGCGATAGCTCTGAGACCATTGTAATTGAATATTCATCACCCAATACAAACAAGCCGCTCCACCTTGGCCATATACGCAATAACCTGCTCGGTTACTCATTGTCAAGGATATGCGGTGCAGCCGGCAACAGGGTCATAAGGACAAACATCGTCAACGACAGGGGTATTCATATATGCAAGTCAATGGTTGCATGGCAACTGTTCGGTGAAGGAGCCACGCCGGAATCGGCAGCGATGAAGGGTGACCATTTCGTTGGCGATTACTATGTTCTTTTTGACAGGAAGCATCGCGAACAGGCAGCTGAGCTTGAGGCTGGCGGCGCCACCCCAGAGGAGGCCCGTGACAATGCTCCGCTTATGCTTGCCGCGCGTGACATGCTCATCAAATGGGAGGCAGGAGACACAGAGACTGTGGAACTGTGGCACATGATGAACTCATGGGTCTATGAAGGATTTGATGTTACTTATAAGGCACTGGGCGTCGAGTTCGATAAAATATATTATGAGTCTGATACATACAAGCTCGGGAAGGAGATCGTCCTCCGGGCCCTGAAGGAGGGCCACCTGATCAGGAAGGACGACGGTTCAGTGTGGATAGACCTCACGGCAGACAAGCTGGACCATAAGCTGCTGCTGAGGTCTGACGGTACCGCCGTTTATATGACACAGGACCTGGGAACGGCTGTCATACGATATAACGACTACCACTTTGACAGGCATATATATGTTGTAGGCAATGAACAGAACTACCATTTCCAGGTTCTTGCCATTGCCTTGCTGCGCATGGGATTTGAATGGGCAGGCGGCCTGCACCATTTCTCATACGGCATGGTAGAACTGCCCGAGGGCAAGATGAAGTCACGAGAGGGCAAGGTGGTCGATGCCGATGATCTTATCACCGAAATGACCGACACCGCCAGGACGATGTCGCAGGAACTCGGGAAACTGGGTGGCTACAGTGAGACTGAAAAAGAGAATATATACCGGCAGATTGGGCTGGCTGCACTGAAATACTTTATCCTGAAGGTCGATCCGAAGAAAAACATGACCTTCAATCCTGTTGAATCAATTGACTTCAACGGAAATACCGGCCCCTTCATCCAGTATACATATACCCGGATCAGGTCAGTGCTCAAGAAAGCCGAGGAGGCTGGCATTGACTGGAGGGATGGAAAGGAGAACGCCCTGACGCCAAATCAGAAAGAGATAAGCGTCATTAAGCTCCTGAACGATTTTCCTGCTCTGGTCAGGGAGGCTGCAGCCGAGCTGAGCCCCGCACTCATAGCCAATTACTGCTATGACTTGGCCAGGGAATTCAACCAGTTCTACCATGATTACTCTATCCTTGGCGAGACAGATACAGCCTTGCGCGACTTCAGGATCAGACTCTCAGATCTTACAGGAAGAGTTATCGAAACCGGACTATGGCTTCTAGGAATAGAAGCACCGGAAAGAATGTAATTACAAGATATATAATTAATTATGTTTGAAAATCTCAGCGAAAGACTTGAACGATCGTTTAAACTTCTCAAGGGAGAAGGGGTTATCTCTGAAATAAACGTTTCTGAGACCCTGAAGGATGTCAGGAGGGCCCTCCTCGATGCTGACGTCAACTTTAAGATCGCCAAGCAGTTCACCGATACGGTGAAGCAGAAGGCACTCGGCCAGAATGTTCTCAAGTCAGTCAAGCCTTCCCAGATGATGATCAAGATAGTTCATGATGAGCTTGTTCATCTTATGGGAGGCGACAAGACCGACATAAACATTAAAACCAACCCGTCAGTAATTCTTATCGCAGGCCTTCAGGGCAGCGGAAAGACGACCTTCAGCGGCAAGCTGGCAAAATATCTCAAGAGCAAGCGCGGAAAAAATCCGCTGCTTGTTGCCGGAGACGTATACAGGCCTGCAGCTGTAGAACAGCTGCAAATACTCGGCACACAGATAGAAGTGCCTGTTTATACCGGTGAGGGGAGCCGTAACCCTGTTGAGATAGCCCGCAATGCCATCAAGGAGGCAAAGAGAAACGGCAATGACATTGTCATCATCGATACAGCGGGGCGACTGGCGGTTGATGAGGAGATGATGAATGAGATAGCGGCAGTGAAGAACGCTGTCAACCCGCATGAGACCCTCTTCGTTGTTGACTCCATGACAGGTCAGGACGCTGTTAATACTGCCTTTGAATTCAATGAGAGAATTGACTATGACGGGGTGGTTCTTACGAAGCTCGACGGCGATACCAGGGGTGGTGCTGCGCTGTCTATCAGGGCGGTGGTGAACAAACCTGTCAAGTTCATCAGTGCAGGCGAGAAGATGGATGCCATTGACATCTTCTACCCCGACAGGATGGCAGACAGGATCCTCGGCATGGGCGACATTGTCACCCTTGTTGAAAAGGCACAGGAGCAGTATGATGAGGTCGAAGCAAGAAAGCTGCAAAAGAAAATAGCAAAGGATCAGTTTGACTTCAATGACTTCATATCCCAGATCCACCAGATCAAGAAGATGGGCAACATGAAGGATCTCATGGGTATGATCCCGGGCATAGGCAAAGCCATTAAAAACCTCGACATTGATGACAATGCCTTCAAGGGTATAGAGGCCATCATATCAAGCATGACGCCGGCCGAGAGAACAAACCCGATGCTTCTCAACGGCAGCCGGAGGAAACGCATTGCCGACGGCAGCGGTACAACGGTGACGGAGGTCAACAGGCTGCTGAAACAGTTTGACGAGACAAGAAAGATAATGAAGATGGTTGCCAAGGGAGGTGACCTCTCCAAACTGGCACCAAAAAGATAGCCGAAACTGTCGGTGCCTGAAATACGTTGACCGAAAAAACGGATAACAGTATGGCAAATGTAAGTTATTTCGATCACCAGATTAAGCCTCAGTATCAAAGGTATTTTAGTGATGATTTCAAAAGAAACAAAGTCAGGGAATTAGAAAGAAGAGTTACAAGCATTCCCGATATTTGCAGGACCTATTCAGTCAGCAGAACTGCGGTGTATAAATGGATCTATAAATATTCGGTAATGGCAAAGAAACAAGTAAAACAAGTGGTAGAAGCCAAGAGCGACACCCAAAAGATCAAGGCTCTGGAAGAGCGGATAAAAGAGCTTGAGCGTATCGTTGGACAAAAGCAATTATTGCTGGAGTTTAAGGACAAGATGATAGAGATAGCGGAGGCTACTTATGGAGTGGATATCAAAAAAAAAGTAGGTTCCAGGCTCTCGTCTGGTACTACTTCAACCGGGAAGAGCACAGAAAAAAGTTAAACAGTCTGTTTGAAGTAGTTGGCATAAGTAAACAATCCTTTCATCAGATGCTGCAGCGTCGTAAATATAAGCTTGAAGAGCAGGAGCAGTTGATCCCGCTGATAAATGAGATCCGCAGGGATCATCCCCGTATGTGCGCCAGGGATATTTATCTCAAGTTGCAGCCCAGCTGCATGGGTCGTGATCGGTTCGAGCGCTTCTGCATGGACTCAGGCTACAGGCTGAAGCAATTAAGGAATTACAGAATTACGACCAACAGTCTTGGCGTAACCCGTTTTCCTAACCTGATAAAGGAGTTGGAGGTTACAGGTGTCAACCAGGTTTTTGTAAGTGACATAACTTACTATGATATGGGCTCCAGAACCTGTTATCTTACTTTTATCACGGACTTATTTAACCGGGAGATAGTTGGTTGGTCGGAGAGCGACAATTTGCGTACAGAGAGCACAACAATACCTGCTTTGCACAAGTTGGTCAATGTACGAGGCAGAGCCAATATAAATGGCGCCATTCTTCACTCAGACGGCGGTGGGCAGTATTATTGCAAAGAATTTAAAGCACTTACAAAAGAACTTCAGATGGTCAACTCCATGACCGAGGAAAAGGTTTATGAGAATGCGCACGCTGAGAGGCTTAATGGCATTATTAAAAACAATTATCTTTATCCATATGGCCCTACTAATATGAGTTCCCTTAAGAGGCTGCTAGACAAGGCAGTATTAATGTACAATACTGGTAAGCCACACAGGGCATTGGGTAAACTATCTCCAGTTGAGTTTAAAAAAACTATTGATAACGAGGATAACTCTTTCGGTTATCTCCCGTTATCAACAGTCAATCATATCAATAAAAAAAGAAGTAAAATCAATCAAAAAAAGGTCAACGTTATTTAGGCATTGACTAACCGACAACCGACAACTGATAACCGATAACTGATAACCGATAACTTATGTACCAGCTCATCGACGGAAAAAAGACCGCTGCAGAGATCAAGGCTGAAATCGCCGCGGCTGTCAACGGCATGAAGGAGAGAGGCGTGCGCGTCCCGCACCTGGCAGCAATACTCGTGGGTAATGACGGAGGCAGTGAGACATATGTAGCCCACAAGGTAAAAGACTGCGAGGAGGTCGGCTTCCGGTCCACTCTGATCCGCTTTGACGCCTCCACGAGTGAGGAGAAGCTGCTTGCGAAAGTGGCGGAGATAAATAATGATCCCGAAATAGACGGTCTGATAGTTCAGTTGCCGCTCCCGGACCATATCTCAGAAGCTAAGGTGATAGAGAACATTTCACCGCTGAAGGATGTAGACGGATTTCATCCGGTGAACCTGGGGAGGATGACAGCCGGCCTTCCCGCGTTTGTCTCAGCTACTCCTGCCGGAATAGTTGAACTGCTCAGAAGGTACAATATCCCGCTAAAGGGGGCTGAGTGCGTTGTAGTAGGCAGAAGCAACATTGTGGGCAGACCCGTAAGCATACTGCTGTCGCAGAAGGGGGTCGACGCCACCGTTACCGTGGTACACAGCCGTACAAGAGATATTGGCGCAACACTCCGAAGAGCAGACATAATCATTGCCGCCATCGGCTCGCCGGGCTTCGTCAAAGCTGAGATGGTGAAAGAAGGCGCCGTCATCATTGATGTCGGAACAACCCGTGTTGACGCCCCTGAGACCAAGGCAGGATGGAGGCTTAAGGGTGACGTTGACTTTGAGAATGTTGCCCCCAGATGTTCCTATATTACACCCGTTCCCGGCGGGGTGGGACCAATGACAAGGGTGTCACTGCTGCTGAACACACTGAAAGCCTGCCACAGATAGTATTTCCGGTTGACTTCGGAGTATAAAAAAACCGGGCCAGAAGCCCGGTTCAGAAGGTAGAATTTAGGTTAATTCTAGGGTAATATTTGGTTTGAGGGTAAATTTCTGATTCCAATTGTAAGATGTTTGGCAGCCACAGAAGGTTGCGTCACCTGAAAATTATTTTACAATAGCCTGTTTATCATGTTTATAAAAAACAGGACATGTTGATAATTGATACCTGTTAAAACTGCTCGTGTGATAATATCTATTACATTTGCGCAATATTGTGGGGAGAATGGAAGAAGAGAAATACGGATTCGTACATGACAATGAGGTGGAAGAGGTTATTCTCCGGTTTGAGAAGATGCGGAAGAATAACCAGTCGTGTTATTTTGATGTAATTGAGTTTGAGACTATTATCGATTATTATCTTGAAGGAAATAATCCTCTGAACGCATTTGAGGCAACCTCGTTTGCGTGTGAGCTTCATCCCCATTCGGTTCCGATACAGATAAGGAAGGCAAGGGTACTGCTTGAAAAGGGGAGAGCGGCTGAAGCACTGGCCATCGCCAGCAAGCTTGAGAATATTGAGCCTGGCAATTATGACATTTATGTCTGCAAGGGAACGGCACTGGCAATGCTCGGTAACATCTCGGCAGCAAGGAAGGTGTTCAACAAGGCGCTTGCGTCAGACTCAGAAGACCAGGAGACTATCCTCTACAGCATAACCTCTGTGCTTCAGAATCTCAACTATCATGACCAGATGATACCTTACCTGCATATGCTTGCAGAACTGGAGCCCGACTTTTCGGCTCATATCTATGACCTCGCATATGCATACGAGAAAAAAGGGGATTACAGGAACAGCATAAAATACTATACCAGGTACCTCGATGAAGAGCCATACTCTGACAGTGCATGGTATAACCTCGGAATAATCTATAACAAGACGGGAGACTACCACAGGGCACTGGAAGCGTATGACTACGCCCTTGCAATCAATACTGACAACACCTTTGCCCTTTTCAACAAGGCCAACATCCTCAGTAACATGGAGAGATACGGGGAGGCAATGGAGGTCTACAGGGAATTTGTGGAGGAAGAGCCTGAGAGCCTCGAAGGACTTACATACCTGGCTGAGTGCTATGACAAGACAGGCAATGAGGAGATGGCAAGAAAATATTACTACGAGGCCATCGAGATTACACCCGACTTCCCCGATCCGTGGTACGGGCTGGGGCTGCTGTCACTGACGCGTGACAAGACCACCGAGGCTATTACCTCACTCAGAAAGGCGGTGCAGCTTGACCCCGACAACCCCGATTACTGGTTTACACTGGGCAAGGCATATCTTTTGCTTGGAAGTCATAAGAAGGCCATTAAATGCCTCAGGGAGACCATCCGGATTGACGGTTATTATGATGAAGCGTGGATAGAGATCGGCATGATCGTGATAATGACCGGTTCGCATGATACGGCAATACGCCTCCTGGAGAAAGCAAAGCATGTGAGCCGTGACCTTCCGGGATTATACTATATCCTTGCATCAGCATACCTTCATGCACAAGAAACCAGGTCAGCATTAAAAGCACTGACAGAGGCCTCCAGGCTCGACGCAGACCTGTTTGACGACTACTCGGTGCTGCTCCCTTCAGAGATGATGACGCCGGGGATGAAGCGACTGTTCAGAAAAAAAAGTGATAGAAAATGAAAAAAGCAGCACAACTGCTCACATTTCTGCCTGAAAGACCAGCCAAGCCCAGAAATGAGGGACTCACGATGGTTATGGACAAGGGACTGAGCCTGAGGGAAGCAGAGGATTTTGCAGCCGTGGGAAGCGAATATACAGACTTCGTGAAGCTTGGGTTCGGCACCTCGGTCATTACACCCGACGTGGAAAAGAAAATAAAGGTCTACCATAATGCAGGGATGACCGTCTACCTTGGCGGGACACTCTTCGAAGCCTTTATCATCAGGGGTATGTTCGAAGAATATGTCGACCTCCTGAGGGATTATGGAATAAGGATGGCGGAGATATCTGACGGTTCATTCGAGTTTGACCACAGTGAAAAACTTGAATATATCAGGAAACTGTCAAAAGAGTTCACCATCATCTCTGAGGTGGGTTCAAAAAAGAAGAATATTGTATATACACCTGACCAGTGGGTTGAGATGATGAAGTCGGAGCTTGAAGCAGGGTCGGTGAAAGTGATAGCTGAGGCACGCGAGTCAGGTACCATCGGCATCTATAATGACGACGGCTCGGTGAACATGGATCTTATCAAAGCCATATCGGCGGAGATAGGCTTCAATAATGTCCTATGGGAGGCACCGCAGAAATCACAGCAGGCATGGTTCATCCTCAACTTCGGGGCCAATGTGAACCTCGGAAACATTGAACCTCGGGAGATTATTGCACTCGAATCACTGAGGCTCGGTCTGAGGGGAGATACTTTCTTCAGCTTCCTCCCGCCAGACATGAAATGAGGCTCTTCGGAATAATAGGAACCCCCCTCGGCCACTCATTTTCCCAGCAATATTTTACTGAAAAGTTCACCAGGGAGAAACTGTCAGACCACAGTTACCGGAAATTTGAACTCCCCTCCGTTGATCACCTGCCGGCACTGCTGGAAAGAGAGGAATATCTCTGCGGTTTCAATGTTACAATTCCCTATAAAGTACAGGTGTTCCGCTACCTTGACAGCATCGACCCTGTAGCTGCGGCAATAGGTGCGGTCAATACTGTCATGGTCACCAGGGAGGGGGGAAGGGCCCTTCTTAAAGGGTTCAATACCGACGCTCCCGCTTTCAGGGAGTCACTCATGCAAAACCTTGGCAGGGTGCCTGAATACGCCCTGGTGCTGGGTACCGGAGGAGCATCGAAAAGCGTGACATATATCCTCCGTGAACTTGGCGTAAAAGCTGTGCCGGTGTCAAGGAATCCTGTTGAAGGAGGATATGCCTATAATGATCTTCCACGTGATGTCATCAGCGGTGCCGGGCTGCTGGTCAACACCACACCTTCAGGCATGGCACCGGATACAGATGTCTCACCTGCAATTGATTACAGCGCATTACATGAAGCACAGCTTCTGTTTGACCTGATTTATAATCCGCGTGTTACACAGTTTCTCGCCAGAGGGGCGGAGCGTGGCTGCCATACCGTGAACGGTGAACAGATGTTTCAATTACAGGCAGAAATGGCCTGGAGGATATGGAACGGCGGAGTCAGCTGAACAGCGTCTCCGGATAATCTATTCCTGTCAGTGAAAGACCGTGCGCCGGAGCAGATTGTCCCGCCAGAGAGCGGTCCCGCCCGGTAATTATATCTTCAAACTCCGTTAGTGACAACTTACCCCTTCCCACAGGAATAAGGGTGCCCACTATTGCCCTGACCATGTTTCGCAGGAAACGGTCAGCACAGATTGTGAATACCAGCCTCCCGGGCTCCTCTGTCCATTGCGCAAAGGTAACCCTGCAGGTATTGGTCTTATTTCCTCCGTGAAGCCTGCTGAAGCTGGTGAAGTCACTGTGATTCAGCAGTATTGCTGATGCTTCATTAAGCAAGGCAGTATCCAGTTTCCAATAGAGAAGCCATGCAGTATCGGCAACGAAAGGATCCTTTATTGTCGTTATCGTGTACCTGTAGGTCCTCGAAAGAGCATCAAAGCGGGCATTGGCATCCTGCCGCACCCTTGTAATTCTGCTTACCGCTATATCCTCCGGAAGCAGGCTGTTCAGATTATACAGCAGCTGGTGGTCGGTTTCTATTTCTTCCCTGGCCGAGTCAAAATGAGCACAGAAAAACGATGCATGCACCCCGGTGTCAGTCCTGCCGGCCCCTGTGACGTTTATCTGCTCATTGAGGACCGTGCTGACTGCCTTGTTGACAACACCCTGCACGGTTTGTTTTCCCGGCTGCAGCTGCCAACCGTTATAGGCCGTTCCCCTGTATGAGAGGAACATGAAATACCTTGTCATTGCACTCATAATATGTAAAGATAGCTAAAGAACATTTGAGCTCCTGCAGGTTTTAAGTAAATTGCAAGGATTTTCAACGTATCAACATGAGGGAACTGAAACTGAAAAGGGGCTTTGCCAGCGATAATAACTCCGGGGTTCATCCTGCGGTGATGGATGAGATTATGAGGGTCAACCATGGACATACGGTCGGGTATGGCTCGGATCCCTTCACCGTAAAGGCCATTGAACTGCTCAGGAAGGAACTGGGTGAGGATAGTGAGATCAGCTTTGTCTTTACCGGCACGGCGGCCAACGTGCTTGGACTTGCAGGAGTGACACGTTCATGGAATTCGGTAATAACGGCATCTTCCGCCCATATCGAAGAGGATGAGTGCGGAGCGCCTGAGAAATTCACAGGGTGCAAGGTGCTGACCGTTGACACGCCGGACGGCAAGCTGAGACCTGATCTTCTGAGAAGGCATATGCACGGCTTCGGGTTTGAACATCACAGCCAGCCGGCTGTCATCTCCGTCTCACAGTCTACTGAGATGGGGACAGTCTACAATGTTAAGGAGATTCGTGAAATGGCTGATTTTGCACATAGGAATAATATGCTGCTTCACATGGATGGGGCCCGCCTGGCTAACGCTGCGGTAAGCCTCGGGCTGCCTTTCAGGGCCTTTACCACCGACGCCGGTGTCGATGTCCTGTCATTCGGCGGCACAAAGAACGGCATGATGTACGGCGAGGCAGTCTGTTTCCTTAAACCCGGACTGGCGGAGGGATTCAAGTACCTCCGCAAGCAGGGGATGCAGCTAGCCTCCAAGATGCGATTCATCGCTGCACAGTATATAGCCTACCTCAATAATGATCTCTGGAAGGAATGCGCAGAACATTCCAACAAAATGGCACTTGAACTGGAGAAACGGATCAGGACGATAAAAGGGGTGACCATAACCCAGAAGGTCGAATCGAACGGTATTTTCCTTATTATGCCGGAGGATGTTGCTGAACGGCTGAGGAGGGAGTATTTCTTCTATCCGTGGGATGAGGAGCTGTCGGAATACCGGCTCATGACAAGCTGGGATACTACTTCAGATGATATTACTCAGTTTGCAGATCTTCTGAGTGTTATGATGTCAGAACTCCGATAGGATACTACTCGTACTGGTCGGCCGTTTCTGTCTTCCCGTAAGTCCAGTACTGAACAGCGGTATCTCCTTCCTGCTGTCTCCAGAAGGCAGGGGTTACTATCTGACCATCCTGTTTTAAAAGGGTCCTTTCATAGATGGCATAAACCGGATTGAATACGATATCCGTCACACCGACGGTATAAAGTACTTCCTCTGTCCCTTCAGCCGGTGTCTCCTCCTTTATCTTCACCTCCAGCCTGTTGAATGAGAGAAGGTCACGCAGAAACTCCATCCTCTGACGACTGGCGCCCGTCTCAATTAAAGTACAGCGTATGCCGTCAATTTCTCCTATCTGGTGCTTGGCAGTGGTAAGTGATGTCATAACCTGGAGTATTAGATTCCGTAACTTAAATTTCTTATCATCTCAAAAATGCCGCTTGCGAAGCCTGTGACAATGATGCCGGCCAGACATATGGCAAGACCCAGCTTTGACATAGAATCGCTCTTAAACGGCTCTATTGGGGTCTCATTCCGGTTAATGAACATGGCCTTGACCACCAGAAGGTAATAATAGAGAGCAATGATGGTATTGAGAACCGCGATGGTCACCAGCACGTAGAAGCCTTTTTCAGCCGCGGCAACGAACAGGAAGAACTTTCCGAAGAAGCCGGCAACCGGAGGTATTCCAGCCAGCGAGAACATCGCAAGCATCATGGCAATGCTGAGTCCGGGGTTGGTGCGGTAGAGACCGTCATAATCATCCATGCTTTCCCTGCCAGTCTTGTCGGCAATGATACCTACGATGCCGAACGCAGCAAGGTTAGAGAAGATGTATACCAGGGCATAATAGATAACCGTGGTCATGCCAAGCTGGTTGCCGCCCACGAAGCCCAGCAGGAAGAAACCTGCCTGTGCTATTGACGAGAAGGCGAGGAATCGCTTCATGTTCTTCTGCCTGAGGGCAAAGAGGTTGCCGATGGTGATCGTCAGAACCGCAATAATCCATATTGTCTTTTCCCATGTGGCAATGATGACGGGGAAAACGGTAAAAAGGACGATGATGAAAATGAATGCAGCAGCACCCTTGCTGACTACCGAGAGGTAGGCGGTGACATTTACCGGTGCCCCTTCATATACGTCTGCAGTCCACAGATGGAACGGCACCAGTGACATCTTGAACCCCATCCCCGAGAAGAAGAAGATGAAGCCCAGGATTACAAGAGGCATATCCCTCACCTCAGCAGCCACCTCCGAGAAATAGAGTGAGCCTGTGGTTCCGTATATCATCGAGAGGCCAAAGAGCAGTATTCCGGAAGAGAGGGATGAGGAGAGTATAAGCTTGATACCCGCTTCAGCTGACCTGTTTTTGAATCTTTCGTAAGCGGCCAGTGCAGCCAGCGGTATGGTTGCCAGCTCAATACCGATGTAAAACATCAGGAAGTGACCTGCGGAAATCATGAAGTTCATTCCGATAAGGGTGGTCATCAGGAGCATGAAGTACTCATGTATCCTGTCACGGTTCTCAGCCCTTCCCAGCCATGAATAAGACTGGATGAAAACGATAAGGGTCCCTATGTTAAGGATATTCTTCATCAGCGAAGTGGTGCGGGTCGCCCTGTACATGTCGCCGAATATGCTTCCCTCAGGCAGCGGAAGGAAACCGACAGCCGTAACTATAGCAAAAATGATCACTGCCAGTCCTCTGACACGTTCCTTCCTCTCTTCACCTGTGAAAACCTCGGCGAGGAGTATGACCAGAAATGACAGTGTCAGCAGTAGTTCGTGGCGCATTATTGTAAAACTCTCAAGACTCATTTTGTTGCAGGTTAGATTAAGTTCCTGATTTGCAATTTATTATAATAACTTATCTACAATAGGCATTACGCTTTCACGGATAATATCCGAAAGGTGCAGCGGAGCCATTCCGATATATATTATGCCGGCCAGAAGGCTGACGATAGAGAGCTTCTCATACCACTTGGCGTCATTCAGGTGATCAAAATGATGATCACGGATCGGGCCGAGGAGGAGAATGGCGATAACCCGCAGGATATAAACGGCTGTTATCACTATTGATGATACGGCAATGATGGTTGCCACCCTGCGGAAAGTGTCTGGATGTTCAAAAGCTCCGAAGAAGATATTCATTTCGGCAACGAAGCCGCTGAGTCCCGGCAGACCGAGAGAGGCCAGTCCTGCTATGACGTAAGCAACACCCAGGAAGGGGATTACCTTCATCAGCCCGCCCATCTCGTTGATCATACGGGTGTGGGTCCTGCCGTAAATCATGCCGATAAGGGCAAAGAAGAGGGCAGTCATCAGTCCGTGGGATATCATCTGTATCACGGCGCCTGTCATCGCCGTCCGGTTCATCATCAGGACGGCGAACAGAACCATCCCGCAGTGACTCACTGAGGAGTATGCATTGATGTATTTGAGATCCTTCTGCACAATGGCGCCGAAAGCTCCGTAGACAACACTGATGGTTGTCAGTATGATAAATATCCAGGCCATCTCATTGGCAGCCTCAGGCATAAGGAACATAGCCACCCTGAAAGCTCCGTAACCACCCAGTTTCATAAGCACACCGGCATGCAGCATCGATACTGCAGTAGGGGCTGACGAATGACCGTCAGGTGACCAGGTATGGAGGGGGAAGAGGGCACCGAGAACACCAAAGCCGACAAAAGTGAACGGGAAGAACCACCTCTGTGCCTCAATCGGAATAGTGATCTTGGATATCTCTAAGATATTGAATGTCAATTCACCGCCGTCGGGGGCCGAGTTGAAATAGATGCCGAAGAGACCTACCATCAGCAGGGCCGATCCGCCCATCAGCATCAGGGTAAGCTTCATGGCAGCATACTCCTTCGGACCGCTGCCCCAGATGCCGATAAGGATGTACATCGGGATGACCGCAAGCTCGTAAAAGAGGAACATGGTAAAGAGATCGAGCGAGATGAAGAACCCGAACACCCCCGTGGCCAGAAGGATAAGTGAAATGAAGAACTCCTTTCTCAGATCATCCATCTCCCACGATGCAAAGATGCCGGCAAAGACCACCACCGAGGTAAGGGCTATCATGGCAACCGAGATGCCGTCAACACCTACCGTATAGTAAATATTCAGGCTTTTGAACCATTCGTAGCTGCTTATCATTACCATCTCATCGGTGATGCCGGCCTTCCGCATGGCCACGTAAAGGTAGACGATGACCGCTGAGACAATAAGCTGTATGCCCATGCCGAACGCCGAAACAATCTTTGCCTGCCGTGCATCCTTCACAAGCAGAATGCCTGTGATGGTAAGCAGCGGAATTATTACAAGCCAGGTTAAAATATTCATAGTCAGATATTTTTCAGTGAATGATCCGTGTTATAGTATATAGATGAACAACAACGCCAGGGCAACTGCCCCGGTAACAAATACATAACCGTACTTCTGCAGCTGTCCCGACTGAAACCCTTTTATCATGGAAGAGACCGACTGGGTCACCCAGGCAATACCGTTCATCGTGCCGTCAACAACATGCCTGTCAAACCATGCGACAGGCTGTGATATGTGTTTGAAGATGACCTTCTTCGTAACGAATATGTACATCTCATCGAAATAGAACTTATTGTACGCCCACTTATAGCTCAGTCTGAACGTAGAAGCAATCCTGTCAGGAATAGCAGTCTCTTTTTTGTACATCACCCACGCTACTGTAATACCTGCAAGTCCAATGAGGATGGAAGGAATTGCGATGCCCCACTCAATATGCGACTCGAAGGGAACACCGTCGGAGGAAACAAGTTTGCTGAAAGGGAGGAATCCTGCGAATACAGATCCGAAAGCCAGTATAATGAGGGGTATTGTCATTACTGCCGGAGACTCATGCGGCGTATGGTGATAATGCCTGTCAACGCCGTGGAATATTGAGAAATAGAGCCTGAACATATAAAATGCCGTCAGTCCTGCCACTGCATACTCGATGGCAAAGAGAATCTTGTCATGATGGAAGGCGGCAGTAAGTATCTCATCCTTACTGAAGAAGCCAGAGAGAGGGGGCAGGCCGGCAATGGTGAGGCATGCGATTAGGAATGTGATATGTGTCACCGGAAGATATTTTCTCAGACTTCCCATATCTGTCATGTAATTGCTGTGCACGGCATGAATGACCGATCCGGCACCGAGGAACAGCAGGGCCTTGAACATGGCATGATTGAAGAGATGCCAGTTTGATGCCATGAAGCCAAGGCCTTCATGATCGCCGTAACCTGACACTCCGAGGGCAAAGACCATATAACCGATCTGCGATATCGTTGAGTAAGCGAGGACACGTTTGATGTCTGTCTGGGTGGTGGCAATTATTGCCGCCAGCAGCGACGACAAAGCTCCAACCCATGCGATGATATGAAGAGCCTCGGGTGCTGTGAAGTAATACACCGGGAAGAGTCTGGCAACCAGGTACACACCGGCAACCACCATGGTTGCGGCATGGATCAGGGCCGACACCGGCGTAGGGCCTTCCATGGCATCAGGGAGCCATATGTGGAGAGGGAACATGGCAGATTTGCCAGCACCCCCAATGAATATCAGCAGCATGGACCATGTCATCAGTGACATGCCGAGGAAAACCGCACCGCCGGTGCTGGTGATGGCCGGGCCGTCCAGTGACGTAAGTGAGACAAAATCAAATGTTTTGGTCGTAAAGGAGAGGAGCAGGATACCTACAAGGAACCCCATATCGGCAAATCTTGTTACAATGAAGGCTTTCTTGCCCGCTGCCACAGCACTCGGCCTGTCATAATAGAATCCGATAAGCAGGTATGAGGAGACACCTACAAGCTCCCAGAAGATGTACATCTGGAACAGATTGGTAGCCAGCACCAGCCCAAGCATTGCAAACGTGAACAGCGACAGGAAGGCGTAATACCTTTCGAATCCCTTCTCACCCTTCATGTAGCCAAGACTGTAGATGTGCACCATGAATGATACGGTGCTTATTACTACAAGCATCATGACCGAGATGGGGTCAAGAAGGAGGCCGATATCAATGTGCAGCTGGTCTGTTAGGTTCAGCCAGACACTGTTGAACGGAATGATTTTCTGGTATACACCGTCCACCAGCCCGCCGCCGGTGAAGTAGCTTATTGCAGCGGTGTAGGAGAGGGCCGTGATGACTGCCAGCGATGCCGTGCCGGTCAAACCCGCCATCCTCCCCTTCAGCTTCATGCCGAACAGTCCCAGTATCACGAAAGTGACCAGCGGCAAGATCAAAATCCATAAAGTATAACCGAAATCTGCCATTTATCTTCTCCTTTATCAGTATTTTAATGAATTTACATCCTCAACGTTGATCGTTGTGAACCTTCTGTAGATGTTAATTATTATCGCTATTGCAACAGCTGCCTCCGCAGCAGCCACGGCAATTACAAAGAGGCTGAAAAAGTGACCATCAAGCTTGCCGGGGAAAAGATACCTGTTGAAGGCCAGAAAATTGATATTGACCGAGTTAAGTATCAGTTCCACTGACATCAGTATTGTAATGAGGTTTCTTCTGGTGAGAAAGCCGTACACACCGATAAAGAACATTGCCGATGCCAGTATCAGATAAAATTCCAATGGGATGCCTGGATTCATATTCGTCAGGTATTATTTGTTACTTTTTTCTTCTTTCATGGGGCTCCCTTTTTTTGCGATGACAATAGCGCCTATCATCGCAGCAACGAGGAGCACCGATATTACCTCAAAGGGGAGTACGTAACCGTCTGATCCTGTGTTGAGAAGGCTCTTGCCAATCACCTCCATATTTACTTCAGTTGCAGCGGCAGTGTCAGCCTCGAACGAATGTTTCAGGATTGTAGTTACTACCACAATAAATCCCGCGAGGGCTGCAAGGGCTGAGAAGATGGTCTTCTTAAGTTCCACCACATCAAATTTGTGGTCAAGCTGGCTTGTGAGCAGTATGGAGAATATGATGAGCACCACAATGCCTCCGGCATAAAGGGTCAGCTGGACGGCAGCAAGAAACTGGTAGTTCAGCATAAAATAGAGCCCTGCAGTTGCTATAAGCACCATCAGAAGAGATACCGCTGCTCTCAGTATCTTGCGGCTGGTAACCGTAAAGATTGAGAAAACGACGATCACGATAGCGAAAATCGCGAACATTATCTGTTTGCCTTCCATTATTCTACTCCTTTCATAAGTTTTGACCCCGGTTGATTAAGCACCTTGGTGAGCTTCGTGCGGTCAAAGACGGCATGCTCAAACTCCTGCGAGAAGGCGAGTGCCTGCGAAGGGCATGTCTTGACGCACAGCCCGCAGAAGGTACACATCCCGAGATGGTATATATGCTTGTCTATTATCCTCTTTTTCTTACCCTCTTCAGTAACCTCGGTAGCCGAGATCACCTCGATTGAGCCATTGGGGCAGTTTATCTCGCAAATCCCGCAGCCGGTACACTTGTGCTCGTTCTTTTCAGTGTGCGGCATAACCACCTCACCCTTGAAACGATCGAACATGACCAGTGTATCCCTGTTGTCAGGATACTGCTGTGTGAGGGTTGTCCCGGGCCTGAAGAAATAGCCGCCAGTCACCGTCATGCCAACAAGAAGCGATTTGATCCCGTTGAAGATACCACTGAAATATTCTATTACACTTTTCATCTCTTTCCTTGAACTCAGTTATTCTTTTTCTACCAGTGCCATCCCAGAAGGACGATCAAGGCCATAATAAGTACGTTAATGATATTTATCGGCAGGAAATACTTCCATTCAAGGGTGAGCAGCTGGTCAATCCTGAGCCTGGGGAATGTCCACTTAAACCACATTATCAGGAAGATAAGCGCTCCGGTCTTGCCGAGGAACCATATGAAGGGAGGGATTAAGTTCATCACCTTGTTAAATCCTTCCCACCCGTAAACATTGAAAGGCATCCAGCCGCCGAAGAATACTGTGGTGGCAATGGCCGCAACGATGAACATGTTAATGTATTCCGCCAGGAAGAAGAAAGCGAATCTTATTCCGGAGTATTCGGTATGGAATCCTGCGGTGAGTTCCGATTCTGCCTCTGCAAGGTCGAAGGGTCCCCTGTTGGTCTCGGCCGTGCTGGAGACAATAAATATGACGAAGGCTATCAGGGCCGGTATGTGACCCCTGAAGATGAACCATCCGTACTGCTGTGCCTGTACAATCTCAGAGAGCTGCATGGTGCCGGCCAGGACAACGATGGTCACAAGCGACATGCCGACAGAGAGCTCGTAGCTCACTATCTGTGCTCCGCTTCTCATGGCACCGATGAGTGAATATTTGTTATTGCTTGCCCACCCGGCCAGGAGTACACCCACGACCCCCATCGATGAGACGGCCATCAGGTAAAAGACACCTATGTTCAGGTCTATGGCATGCAGGCCCTTGGCAAAGGGCAACGCCCCCATAGCCATGAATGAAGCAATAATTACAATATAAGGTGCAAGGCTGAAAAGTATTTTGTCAGCATTCTTTATAGGCACAAGCTCAACAAAGAGAAGCTTGACAAGGTCTGCGATGGTCTGAAACATGCCGCCGGGTCCGACCCTGTTCGGCCCAAGCCTGTTCTGCATCAGGGCGCATACCTTCCTCTCTGCATAGACGAGGAACAACCCCACTATTGCATAGAAGATTAGTATCGCCACTCCGATGATCAACATTTCTATGGCCACTGCCAGGCCCGGGCTCATTGCGGCCCTCAGGCTCTGATCAATCCAGGCAGTAAATGAACTGAAATCGTATATGCTAAACTCCATATCAGGATTCTGTTTCGTTGGTTCTATCTGTCAATATCGGGTATGATCAGGTCAAGCGAGCCGCCTATGGCAACGAGGTCGGCTATCTTTGATCCCCTTGCCATGAGGTTCAGCGGTGCAAGGTTGACGAAGTTGGGAGACCTGAACTTAACCCTGTAAGGGTTCTTGTTGCCGTCGCTGACAATATAAACGCCAAGCTCGCCGCGTGGGGTTTCTACACTCTGAAAATACTCACCCTCCGGTAATTTGATCACGGGCTTCATCTTTGCCGTGCAGGGCCCTTCCGGGATGTTGTCA
The DNA here is from genome assembly GCA_963732365.1 of uncultured Bacteroidales bacterium. GTDB lineage: Bacteria > Bacteroidota > Bacteroidia > Bacteroidales > VadinHA17 > SR-FBR-E99. Next base: position 152,098 of record CAVSZC010000001.1, read on the forward strand.
ATAAGCTGGTCGATGATGTTCATTGACTCTCTCATCTCCTCCATCCTGGCCAGGTAACGGTGGAAGACATCTCCCTCGGTGTAGAGTATCTCCCTGAATGCCACCTTATCATATGCACTGTACGGATTATGCTTCCTGATGTCGCATGAGAATCCTGAGGCACGGCCGGTGGGGCCCGTCAGTCCCCATGCTATTGCCTGCTCCTTCGTCATTACCCCCATACCTTTCGAGCGTTCCTGGAAGATAACGTTGCCGGTGAGAAGATCATCATACTCATGTATCACTCCGCGGAAGTATTTGAGAAATTCCTTTACCCTGTTCTGGAAGTTGGGATGTATGTCGTTCATCAGTCCGCCGGGTGTGTTGTAGCTCACGATCATCCTTCCGCCGCAGCTCTCCTCGAATATGTCAAGCACCTTTTCGCGGTCTCTCAGGCCGTAGAAGAAGCATGTCAGTCCGCCAAGGTCCATCCCGAAGGTGGCCCAGAAGAGCTGGTGCGACTGTATCCTGGTCAGCTCGCTCATGATTGTGCGGATGTACTTAACCCTTTCCGGAACCTCTATCTCGAGGGCTTTCTCCACCGTCAGGCAGACAGCCTCGTTATTGATATGCGCCGACAGGTAATCCATCCTGTCAGTGAGGTGTATTATCTGCTGATAAGTCAGGTTCTCGCACATCTTCTCGATGCCGCGGTGTATGTAACCTATGTGCGGCTCGACCCTCTGAACTATCTCACCCTTGAGTGCGACGACCAGACGGAGCACGCCGTGGGTGGACGGGTGCTGAGGGCCCATATTTATTATGTACTCCTCATTCTCGAGCCCGACCTTTTTTTCCTTCACTTCCATAACTTATTTTAAAACAATGTTAACATCGTCTTTATAATCCTTCCTGAGGGGATATCCCCATGTGCTGTCGAGGAACAGCCTTCTCAGGTCAGGATGATCATTGAACCTGATACCCAGAAGATCATAGACCTCACGTTCGTGATATTCGGCACCGGGCCAGACGGAGCATACCGAGTCGACGGCAGGGTTGTCCCTGTCAGATATCCTCGTTTTTACAACTGCCATATGATTGAAGGCATATGACCTGAGATGATAAACCACCCCCAGGTCGGTGCCGTAATCCATTCCGGTAAGGCACACAAGAATGTCAAAAGAGAGGTTGCTCTCATCCCTGAGCCTGCCCATGACAGACTTAAGGTTTTCCGGGGCCACTGTCAGTTCCACAAACTGTTTTCCTTCGGCTGTCACAGCTTCCGGCACAGCGGCGGCTATTGCTGCATAGAGTTGACTCTTTTCCATCTCTTATCAGATACTGTTATGTGATTCGCTGCGCTTCTTTCTTGACTTCATTGACTCTGTCTCTATCTTACGCTGCAGCTGAAGCATGGCATAGAGGAGCGATTCAGGCCGCGGAGGGCATCCCGGGACAAAGACATCAACGGGGATGACATGTTCCACACCCTTGACGACATTATACGAGTTGAGGTAGAACGGGCCTCCGGAGACGGCACATGCACCCATGGCCACCACGTACTTGGGTTCTGACATCTGTTCGTACAGCCTCTGCAGAACAGGGGCCATCTTGTTGGTGATGGTGCCGGCTACCACAATGACGTCCGCCTGGCGCGGACTGGCGCGGTAGACCTCCATCCCGAAACGGGCGAAGTCATGCCTGGGGGCCCCAGTCGCCATCATCTCAATACCGCAACAGCTTGTCGCGAAGGTGAGAGGCCACAGCGAGTTCTTTCTGCCCCAGTTAATTACACTGTCAATGGTTGTTACAAAGACGTTTGCTCCGCTTTCCTGCAGCTGTTCAAGGGTCTCGTTGTCCCTGAACTCCTCCTTTTTCATACCTTTTATTCCCATGTCAGAGCATGTTTTTTCCAGGCATAGGCAAGTCCCAGACCCAGAATGAGTATAAAGACTGAGATTTCAATGAAGGCTACCATGCCTACCTCCCGCATGACCACTGCCCACGGAAAAAGAAAGACAATCTCCGCATCAAATATCAGGAAGAGGATCGCAAAAAGGTAATACCCGACATTGAACTGTAGCCAGGTGGTACCCTTGGTAGGTATTCCGCATTCATACGGGTCGAATTTCTGAGGGGATGTCGATCTCGGTGCTACCAGTCCGGAGAAGAGAATCACCACTCCCACAAAAATAAGCCCCACAAGAAAGAAAAGAATAAGGGCTTGATTAGTCATATTTGTTTGATTTTAATCAGATTTTATTAATTCCGTCGCAAAGATATCAGCGCCTGATTTTTGCTGGCTAAGATATGATAATTATCACTTATCTGTGAAATAATGAACAATAAGATCCCCGGTTACTTTTCGGGTTGCAGCAGCATGCTGTCACCGTAGCTCAGGAACCTGTATCCGGAGGTAAGGGCATGATCATAAACGTCTCTCCATCTGCTCCCTGTGAATGCAGCCACGAGCAGAAGAAGGGTGCTTCCCGGCTGATGGAAGTTGGTTATCATGCCATTTACTGCCCTGAACCTGTATCCTGGTACAATCATAATATCAGTTGTAGCTTCAAGTGTCTCAATGCCTGCATTTTTCATCATCTCAAGGAGGGATTCCACCGCCGTATCCATATCCAGGTCACTCCGCCGTGTATAAGGTTCCCATTGCGATACGGAAGCAATGTTTCCGTCTTTCATGATCCCCTCCGCACATTTGACTCCAAGCCAGTAGATGCTCTCAAGGGTCCTTACAGTAGTTGTACCCACAGCAATCACCTTTCTCCCTTTAAGACTCCGCAGAATATGCTGAGAAACATAAAAATGTTCCCTGTGCATCAGGTGGTCAATGATCTTCTCTGATTTTACAGGTCTGAATGTCCCGGCGCTGACATGCAACGTTAGTTCGGCAGTGTCAAAGCCCCTGTCTGTTAGTGACTTCAGCAGTGAAGGGGTAAAATGAAGGCCCGCGGTAGGTGCGGCAACTGATCCCTCAATACGGGCATAGACGGTCTGGTATGACGAAACATCAATCTGCTCATCCTCTCTTCCAAGGTAGGGCGGAACAGGCATATGGCCAATTGCCTCCAGAACCTCACCGAATGAGATCTGCCCGCCTTCCCATTCAAACCTTATCATGAAGGTGCCACCTTCAGATGATATTTTTTCGGCGTGCAGGACGCGTGTGACACCCTCTGCAGTGAATGAGGCCGTGAGCCTGCCGCTTTTCCACCTCCTGAGATTTCCGATAAGACACTTCCAGACAACACCTGTTGTGCATGACAGATTCATCTCAAAATCATACGGTTCAAGCGGTTCGAGGCAGAATATCTCTATGGTTGCGCCGCTTTCCTTCCTGAAAATGAGTCTCGCTCTTATTACCCTTGTGTTGTTGAAGACAAGAAGGCTGCCGGGACTCAGAATCGCTGGCAGATCCCTGAAGACCCTGTCATTAATCTCAACCCCGTTCCAATGCAGCAGCTTCGAACTATCCCTCTCGGGAAGAGGATACTTCGCTATTTTCTCATCAGGCAGATCATAGAAATAATCTCCGATTCTGATATTATGGTAACCGGGTGACATACATTCAGGATGCGCCAAAAATAACTAATTTTAAGAAAAAATCTGCAGAGATGAAATCCGGTCCTGATAAACCACCCGGCAACAGAAGGCAATTGTCACGAGAGGTCGATCTTCACCTTAAGAGCGGATATAACGGCAAGGATGCTGTCATGAGACAACTGGCACGTGTGAGGGGTGAAATGGACAACGCTCTCAGGACAGGGATCAGGGAGATAATTTTCATTCATGGCGTTGGTAGCGGCAAGCTGAAGGAAGAGTTAAGAAGAATTATTACAGAGCATTATCCGTCATGCAGTTATCATGATGCATCATTTGCTGCTTATGGTTACGGGGCGGCGACGGTTGTTGAAATTAAGAATTAGGAATTAGGAATTAAGAATGGGATTCAAGAATAGATTGGTGGCATGGCATATGTAAGTTATAATCCGTGGACGGGCATAACAATGGCAACATTCCCTGACATGGCGGACAGGGAGATTGAGGATATATTGAGTGCTGCCGGTGAGGCTTTTCGAAAATGGCGTCATGTTCCTGTCGTTGAGAGATGTGGTCTCTTAAGGTCAATGGCGGACCAGTTGAAGAGCAGGAGGAGGGAGGTGGCTGAAATCATGGCCACAGAGATGGGCAAACCTGTGTCACAGGGTATGGCGGAGGCGGATAAGTGTGCGCTGCTGTGCAGCTGGTACGCCGACCATGCCGCTGCGATGCTTAAGCCTGAAAGAAGAGAGTCATCTGCCCGCGAGAGCTATGTTTACTATGAACCCCAGGGAATTATTCTCGGCATTATGCCCTGGAACTTTCCCTTCTGGCAGGTTTTCAGGTTCATTGTGCCGGCACTTACGGGAGGCAATGGGGCGCTTCTCAAGCATGCCTCCAACGCGCCACGGTGCGCCGTGGCCATTGAAGAGATTGTAAAGGCCTCAGGCTATCCTGACGGACTCTTCCGAACGCTCTTCCCGTCACATGACCAGGTCTCGGATCTCATATCGTCACCGCTTGTAAGGGGTGTCTCTCTCACAGGGAGCAACACTGCCGGTTCTTCCGTTGCAGCCATCGCCGGAAAAAACCTGAAGAAAGTTGTGATGGAGCTGGGTGGCAGCGATCCCTTCATCGTTTTTCCGGATGCCTCGCTGGAGCAAGCAGTGGAGGCCGCGGTCTTCTCACGGTTCCAGAACTGCGGACAGAGTTGCATCGCAGCCAAGAGACTGATCATCCATGCTGACATCTATGAAGTTTTCAGAGAGAGACTGATAGATAAGGTCTTATCCCTGAAGACTGGCGACCCGCTTGACAATTCTACCGATGTCGGGCCAATGGTTAACGGCGCTGCGGCTGGTGACCTGGAGCGGCAGCTTGATCTGACACTGAGAGCCGGAGCGAAGCTTCTGTGCGGTGGGAGGGATCCCGATGCCGGACCGGCTGTGTTTCTTCCCTCAGTCGTTGACCAGGTGCCTGTTACGGCTCCTCTGGCATGCGAAGAGGTGTTCGGCCCCGTTGTGCCCCTGTTCACCTTCGAAACTGTCGCAGAAGCCGTTAAAATGGCAAATGACACGCCGTTCGGACTCGGTGCAGCTGTCTGGACCTCTGACGAGTCGGTTGCTCTTGATGTTGCCAGACAGATAGATACGGGAACGGTTGCCATAAACGGGTTTGTCAAATCAGAACCCGGACTGCCATTCGGAGGGGTAAAGGAATCAGGCTATGGCCGTGAGCTGGCTGTGGAGGGGCTGCGTGAGTTCATGAATATAAAAACAATAAATATATTTTAACCTTTCATACAGGTCTCAGACCTGTCTCCTGCGTTGATGATGACAGAATAGGACCGGATTTTGTATCTTTGCAGCATGGCAGGCCGATCCGTCGCCCTGGTACGCAGTATCGGGGAGGAAAGTCCGGGCAACACAGAGCACCATCCTTCCTAACGGGAAGATGTCCGAAAGGATATAGCAGTGTAACAGAAAACAACAGTCCCGCCACGGCGGGGAATTGGTGAAAAGGTGAGGTAAAAGCTCACCGGTCCCGGTGGCGACACCGGGAGCCGTACACCTGATGGGTTGAAAGACCGTGTATACCGGCGCCCGAGGGCTGCTCGCCCGAGCCGGGGGGTAGGTCGTACGATCACGCTGGCAACTGCGTGACAAGATAAATGACGGAACAGGTGCAGTATCCTCTTGCAGGATGACGCACTGAGACAGAATCCGGCTTACAGGCCTGCCTCTGAAACAAAAATGCCACCCGCGAGGGTGGCATTTTTTATATCGCCCGTAATGTAACGACGCCCAATTTGGGCGTCGTTCCTACATTGTATTATGAATTTATTTTATGGTAAAGACCGAGTCTGCAATCTCCCTGTCGATTTCAACCTTGTCAAAGGTTACGCCTCCCATCTCCACACCGTTTACCATCTGGGTGATGACCTTGGCAAATTTAACGCCGTTAACATCATGATATTCACTAATATAGCTTTCCACCTCCATCTCCTGGCCCATCTGGCTCACCTTTGCTGTGGTCTTCACGGTGAGGTAGGTCTCCTTATCTATAAAGAGGCCTGATATTTCTCCGGAAGCACTGGTGAGTGTCATTTTGAAAGCAGGTTTGCCATTGACGCTCTCCTCGCCTTCAAGCTTCAGTTTTCCTGCACGGAAGGCATCGAGTACGTTATTGCGGAACATGTTGTATTCCTTCACGCCTGAAAGTTGCTCTTCCGGTATCTCCATCGGCTCCGTCATACCTGCGAGCGGATTGACCATATAACCCTTCTCCCCGTCATACATGGTGATAATTTCCATGCCGCTGTAGGTGATCACCACCTTGACCTTGTCGGGCTTCTTGACACTGATGATCATAGGCATTTCAGTGCCCATCTGGGTAGCTTTTCCCTCCATGTAAACGGTATTTGCCTTTTCCAGTTTCTCAATGCCGTTAGTCGCATAGAACTTGTTTACAATCTCATCCAGCGTCTGTGCACTGCAGACCGATGCGATCAGAATAGCCGGTAACAGAATAGATAGTCTTTTCATAATGATTTGTTTTGTAGTTTGTTAAAGTAATTCAACAGTAGTTTTAATTTATGTATTGTGGTTTCAATGTAACTGTATTGCTGAGACAGACTTTGACATCATAAATTTAGTAATACTTCAGAATTTCAACCACGGTACTTGTAAATTTTTTCCCATCTCGAAACCAGTTGCTTCCTTATCTCATCTTCGCGCGGATTTGAGCCCGGGTCATAAAATATCTTACCTGACAACTCATCAGGAAGGTAATTCTCCGTTACAAAGTTACCTTCGAAATCATGAGCGTACTTGTACCCCTTGTGATATCCGATATCCTTCATCAGTTTTGTCGGAGCATTCCTGAGATGAAGCGGCACCGGGAGGTCACCGTGCTCATGCACTGCCCCGATGGCATTTTCAATTGCCATGTATGAAGCATTGCTTTTGGGAGAGGTTGCCAGGTAAACGGCAGTCTCTGACAAAATAATTCTTGATTCGGGCCATCCGACCATATTCACTGCGTTGAAACAGGCCTGTGCAAGGAGAAGGGCGTTGGGATTTGCCAGGCCGATATCCTCAGCGGCCAGTATGACCATCCTCCGGGCAATGAATTTTACATCTTCGCCGCCCTCCACCATCCTTGCGAGCCAGTAAACGGCAGCATTGGGATCAGAACCCCTGAGCGACTTGATGAATGCCGAGATTATGTCAAAATGCTGCTCGCCGTTCTTGTCATACAATGCAAGATTCTGCTGAACATGGCTCAGCACCAGTTCATCCGTTATTATAATATCAGCACTGCCCTTCTCGGTCTCGAGAGAGACAGTAAGTTCAAGAGCGTTGTACAGCTTCCGGGCGTCACCCCCGCTGATCCGTATCAGAGCCTCGTAACCCTCAACCCGGACGTTATATGCGGAAAGATAGTGGTCTACTGTCAGCGCCCTGGATACCAGTCCCTTAAGCGTCTCATCATCAAGTGGCTTAAGGATATACACCTGGCACCGTGAGAGAAGCGGCGCGATCACTTCAAAGGAAGGGTTTTCTGTCGTTGCACCGATGAGGGTTATTATTCCCTGCTCCACCGCCCCAAGCAGTGAGTCCTGCTGTGATTTGTTAAACCGATGGATCTCGTCGATGAAAAGTATCGGGTTAGGCCTCCCGAAGAACTGCTGCCCTTTTGCCTTTTCAATGGTCTCCCTTACCTCCCTGACGCCGCTGTTCACGGCACTAAGCTGAAAAAATGACCTGCCGAGCTGCAGTGATACGATCCTGGCCAGTGACGTCTTGCCAACCCCTGGAGGCCCCCACAGGATGAAGGAGGGAACATTACCCGACTCTATCACCTTCCTCAGCACCCCATCAGGCCCCACGAGGTGATCCTGGCCAACAAAGTCATCAAGTGATTTTGGCCTCAGTCTGTCGGCAAGTGGCTGATTTGAAAACATCAGGATAATTTGAGGAATCAGGCGCAAATTATGACAAATTAGCGGATACTGAAAGCCTGACATCATACTTTCTTTTACATCATTCTGCACCGGTATTCTTTTTTTTCTACATTTAATGACTTAAAAACTTGTTATGAGACTCCTGTTATTTACTTTGCTTATCCTGCCACTCCTTTTCTCCGGGTGTGGCCTGCGTGATCAACCCTCGATTGTCACTGGCAAAGACATTGATGTCGGGAATGCGATGGTTGTCTCAGCTCACCCGGAGGCTTCCCGCATAGGTGCCGGGGTGATGGCTGCAGGAGGCAATGCCGTTGATGCAGCAGTGGCTGTTGAATATGCTCTTGCCGTCTGTTACCCGACAGCCGGAAACATAGGAGGAGGCGGTTTTATGGTTGTGAGGCTCGCTGACGGCACAACTGATGCCATCGATTACCGGGAGAAAGCTCCATCAGCCGCTCACCGTGACATGTATCTCGACAGCACCGGCAACGTCATCGAAAGACTCAGTCTCGATACTCACCTTTCTGCCGGCGTCCCGGGTACCGTTGACGGAACGCTCTATGCTCACTCACTCTATGGAAAGCTGAGCCTGGAAAGAATAATACAACCTGCCATAGACCTGGCTGTCAACGGCTTTCCCCTCACAGCCAGTCAGGCTGCCTCGCTCAACGGGATGAGGGAGACGTTCATTCAGCGCAATGATCATCCTGTGGCATTCGTAAGGGATCTTCCATGGCGGGAGGGAGACACGCTGCGCCAGCCTGAGCTTGGTGAGACACTGAAAAGGATACGCGACAAAGGAAGGGAGGGCTTCTATGATGGGGAGACTGCAGAGATGCTTATTGCCGAGTGTACAGGGGGCAACGGTATCATGACCTCCGCTGATCTGAGGGAATACAGGTCAGTGAGCAGGGATCCCATAGAAACAGAATATCGCGGATATAAGGTTATCTCAATGCCGCCTCCTTCAAGCGGCGGCATCCTGCTCGCACAGCTCCTTACAATGACAGAGATGACATCCCGCGAGACAGACTCCTTCATGCGACCCTCAACCATGCACCTGATGGCCGAAGCAGAGCGCAGAGCCTTTGCTGACAGGGCTCACTTCCTCGGAGACCCTGACTTTGCGGACATTCCTGTTGCAGGTCTGCTAAACAAAGAATACCTGTCACAGCGAACGGCTGACATTGACCCGGAGAGAGCCACCCCCTCCTCATCGGTCACTCATGGTACAGTGACTTACAGTGAGAGTGAGGAGACCACACACTATTCGGTTGTGGATGCCCTGGGAAATGCGGTAGCGGGCACGACAACACTCAATAACAGCTACGGCACCGCCATCGTTGTCAAAGGAGCAGGCTTTATACTCAACGACCAGATGGATGATTTCTCGGTTAAACCCGGCACCCCGAACCTGTATGGTCTCATAGGAGGGGAGGCAAACGCCGTCGCTCCGGGAAAGAGGATGCTCAGCTCGATGACACCTACCATCATTGAGAAGGATGGTTCACTCTTCATGGTCCTTGGCTCACCCGGCGGATCTACGATCATAACCACAGTATTCCAGGTTATTAGAAATGTCATTGATTTTGGCATGGGCATCTATGATGCGGTGGCAGCACCACGGTTTCACCACCAGTGGATACCCGACGTCATCAGTTATGAAGCCGGCACCCTCGACAGTCTCATCATCACTGAACTTAAGAGCATGGGGCATCAACTTTCACCCCGTGGTGCCATTGGCCGCGCAGATGCAATAATGATAGGTGCTGACGGTCGCCGCTATGCCGGCGCCGACCCCCGCGGAGATGATACAGCAGCCGGATGGTAGTGCAGCATGACAAAGACAATTTTACCTTTTTCGGGGAAAATATTTTCTTTAAATGAAATAAATTAATACTTTTAGCAATTAAATTCCGGATTAAAGGGATGATTTACGTAACGAACCTAATTTAGTAACAGGATATCTTCAAATTCCGTGTAACTATGAAAAAACCTCTGCTGATTACCATAATAATCCTGGTAGTTCTGCTGGCTCTGCCAGCAGTGAACTTCATCAGATGGGCTTTCCAGGAAAAGAAACCAATGGACATCGTCATTCTTGACAAAACAGTGCCGACATTTGACAGGCTGGGGCACCGTTCCCTGGTATATGTACTTACCAATGATCGTTTTGTCAGGAAAGAAAAGGGTGGCAGTTTCTCGGCAGCAAAGGACTACTATGGGTTTGTTCCGCTGAGGCCGGAACGGGAGAAGCAGTTCAGGAAAAGGGATTTCCGTCTCACGGAACTGCTCGAACTTGCAGATAACAATGATGCGCTTTATTATGCCGATACATACGGGGTATTTTTCAACGACTGGTACCAGGGGATCAAGAAAGCAAGAAAGTCACGCAGGCTCTACGGCGGGCTGAACAACAACGATTATCTGCTCATGTCAGAGATGAAGAACCGTGATAAACTGGTGATACTGGAGTACAATACATTTGATTTTCCCACGGCTCCGCTGGAGAAGTTCAAGACCGAGGAACTTTTAGGGATAAGTTCCACAGGGTGGATGGGTCAGTACTACCACAGTCTTGACACTGTGTCAGCACATGGGGTTCCGGGATGGATGCCGGCGCTTTACAGAAAACAATACCTCGAGCCGTGGACATTCACCAATCCGGGTGTTGTGCTTCTCAAAGAAAACAGCATCATTGTCCTCGAAGAGGGTAAACACCTTGCCACTGCCTTGCCACTTATCACTACCTCCGAGACTGCCGCAGCAAGGTTAAGCGTTGCGCCGGCAGTGACATTTGTTAGCAGCTTTGATGTTATCAACCCTGGACAGAATGATGTTATCTCCTACTTTAATCTGAGGACAACGCCGGCAGGCGACACCCTTCTGGCTGTCAATGATCTTCAGGCTTCGTTCCCTGCAGTGGTGCAGGAGCCCGGCAACGGTAACACCTACTATTTCTCAGGCGATTTTTCAAATAACAAGATACCCTTCTGGACCTCCAGGTTCAAGGGGATGGACAAAATGAACAGGCTGCTCTACACTGATAATCCTGAAGACAGCGAAAGATTCTTCTGGCTCTATTACAAGCCCCTTATCAAGGGATTGTTCAATGAGTATTATGCTGCTTCCTCAGGGAAGTAGAAAAGCCTGTAAAAAAGGCATCCCGCTTTGGCGGGATTTTTTATTTGTATGAAAACAGCAGCATTACAGTGCAGCCTCGAATGGGAGGACAAGCGATCGAACACTGAACATCTCACGGAGATGCTGGAACTCATCGAGGGTGACACCGGCCTCGTCGTCCTTCCCGAGATGTTCACGACAGCCTTTTCGATGAACCCTGCCGCTCTGGCTGAAGGGATGGACGGTCCAACGGTCAGATGGATGAAGGAGACGGCATCCGCACGATCATTTGCCATCTGCGGATCAATCATTATCTCGGAAGACAACAACTTCTTCAACAGGTTACTGTTCGTTACACCGGAAGGTGATGTCGCTTTTTATGATAAACGTCACCTCCATTCAATGAGTGGTGAACAAAAAGCATATAGCCGTGGCAATAAGCAGGTTGTATACAGCTATAAAGAGTTTAACTTCAATCTTCAGATTTGCTACGACCTGAGGTTTCCTGTCTGGTCACGCAACAGGGGAGACAGCGATGTCATCATCTATTCGGCTAACTGGCCAGAGGTCCGGAACAATGTCTGGAAGTCGCTGCTTGTTGCAAGGGCAATAGAGAATCAATGCTATGTTATCGGGGTGAACAGGGTTGGCACCAACCCTGACGGAACATCTTATTCGGGTGACTCACTCATCGTCGGTCCCCGGGGAGAGATTATGGCCTCCGGCGAACCAGGCAGGGAACTTGTGCTGTACGCTGACCTGTCGCGCGAGGCACTTGACAAATTCAGGTCAGACATGCCTGTCTGGCGCGACGCCGACAACTTCACCCTCAATCTGTAAACCCACCTTTAAATTTGCGATTTGCGATTTTCGATTTTGACTGTTGACTGTTGACTGTTGACTGTTGACTTTCAACTTTAGTCTTCAGTGCCTCAAAAAGTATCTCTGCCGGATGTTTCGTGCTCCGCCCCGTTCCGTCACTGATATGATGCCTGCAGCTCGTTCCCGGGGCCGACAACAGAGTCTTCGCCGATGCGGCCCTCACCTCTGGGAATAGAACCAGTTCCCCTATTTTCACGGAGAGGTCATAATGCTCTTTTTCATACCCGAAAGCCCCCGCCATGCCGCAGCAGCCCGAGGGAATCTCTCTCACTGAGTAGCCGGAAGGGATTCCCAGCGCTTCGGTTACTGAGGCGGAGGTTGCAATGGACTTCTGCTGACAGTGGACGTGAACGAGCACCTCTGAACTTCTGTCAGTGAACATATCGGCAGTGATGTTTCCCTTGCGGTACTCCCTGACAATAAACTCCTCGAACAGCAGAGCGTTCTTCGCAATACTCCGGGCTTTTTCACGGTATGCTTCCCCCGCCAGATCAGGATACTCATCCCTGAATCCGAGTAACGCCGATGGTTCCAGTCCTACTAGCGGAGTCTCCTCACTTACCAGGGGAGAAAAGATCTCAATATTTCTGTTGATATGTTTTCTTGCTTTCCGAAGGAACCCTTTTGAAATATGTGTCCTTGCGCTCGGACTATGTCTGACAGTCAGCACCCTGTAACCAAGTGACGTAAGCAGCCTGACAGCGGCAATACCGACACCTGTGTCATTATGGTCTGTGAACTCGTCTATGAAGAGCCAGAGCTGACCGATCGGCTTTGCAGGATTGCAGTTTTTCAGATTGAGGTTAAGCCATCGCCTGAGGGTCACAGGAGCCAGTCGCGGTATGCTCCTGGCTGAGGCAAATCCTGTTAATCTCTTAATCATCAACGAGGTAATCCTGTTTGATGCAAAGAAGTTGAAAATCCCGGGTATTGGTGAGAAAAGGCTGTTGATGCGAGGGAGGGAAGCGATAAGCTGAGTCCTAAGTGATGGACGGTGAAGGTCATTATAATGCTGCAGAAACTCCGACTTCATCTTGGCGATGTCGACACCTGACGGACACTCGCTGCGGCACCCCTTGCATGCGAGACAGAGGTCAAGGATGTCATATATCTCCCTGCTGTCCCACGGATCTTCATTGCCTGCATAAAACATCTCCCTGAATATATTTGCTCTGGCCCTTGTAGTAAGGCGCTCATCGCCTGTTGCCATATAACTGGGGCACATTGTCCCGCCTATCAGGCTGCTCTTGCGGCAGTCACCGGAGCCGTTGCATTTCTCCGCAGCCCTTACAATGCCGCCCTCAGCCGAGAAGTCATACCATGTCCGGGGTACGGGAGTAGGCTGCCCGGGTATATATCTCAGAGAGGTGTCCATCGGCGGGGTGTTGACAATCTTGCCGGGATTGAGGATGTTGCCGGGATCAAATGCCTGCTTCAGATCTTTGTTTAACTGATAGTTATGTTCTCCCAATATAAGAGGGATGAACTCACCTCTCAGTCGCCCGTCACCGTGCTCACCGCTGATGGAGCCTTTGTAGCGCTTGACTATGAACGCGGTTTTTTCACCTATAATCCGCAGGAGCTTTGCATCATCCGGGTCCTTCAGGTTAATGATCGGCCTGATATGCAACTCTCCTGAGCCGATATGTGCATGATAAACCGATTCCTTGCCGTACGAGGCAAGCATCTCCTCCACATCCGTGACAAAGTCGCCCAGACGGTCAACAGCTACGGCACAGTCTTCGATGAGTGTAATTGGCCTGGCATCGCCGGGCATATTGGACAACAGTCCGAGGCCTGCCTTCCGGAGATCCCATACCCGCTTCATCTCATTGCCCCACACCACAGGGAAGGCATATCCCAGTCCGGCTGACCTCAGATCACGCTCCAGGGCAGCGGCAGATGACTTTATCTCTTCCGGTTCATTAGCGCAGAGCTCCACAAAGAGAAGGGCTCCGGGTTCACCTTCGATAAAAAACCTGTTTCCTCTCTGGCTCTCTGCTCCTTCAGCAAGGGAGAGTATCTTGTGGTCCATCATCTCAACTGCCCATGGCTTATGGGTGAGGGCAATGAGGTTGGCGCTGAAGGCATCGTTGCGGTCCCTCAGATGAACGCATACCAGTGCCTTCACAGGGGGAGGGAGAGGCACCAGCGCCAGTCTGGCCTCGGTGACGAGAGCCAGTGTCCCTTCAGACCCTGCAATGATCCTTGCGAGGTTGAGAGGCCTGTCGCAGCCCGGTGTAAAGGGCTCGCTGTCAAGGAGATCATCAAGAGCATATCCCGTATTGCGCCTGGGGACACGCTTCTCCGGATATTCGTTTGCAATCGCCTCCCTGTTCTCCTCATTATCCATTATGTCTCTCACAGCGCGGTAAATATCTCCTTCAGATCCCGGCAGAGAGCATTTTTGCAGCAGTTCCTCAGGGGTCACATCGCCGAAACTTACCTCCGAGCCGTCATGAAGGAGGGCCTTCACCTCAAGAAGATGATCGCGGACCGAGCCGTATACCACTGAATGAAGCCCGCATCCGTTATTCCCGATCATCCCTCCGATATTGCACCGGCTTGATGTCGAAGTCTCCGGCCCGAACATCAGCCCTTCCTTCTTCAGAATGGCATTGAGTTCATCAGGTACCACACCCGGTTCAACCCTGACCCATCTCCCTTCTCTGTTGATCTCTATTACCTTTCTGAAGTGTCGCGAAAAATCCGCGATGATGCCTGATCCTACCACCTGGCCTGCAAGAGAAGTGCCGGCAGCCCTGGCTATGATGCCTGTTTTATTTATGGCGGCAAATGAGAGGAGCTTCTTCAGGTCAGAAACGTTCTGCGGAAAGAAGACTGCAAGCGGCTCCTCGCGATAGATAGAGGCATCAGTGGCATACATAAGCCTCGAAACCCTGTCAATCCTCATTTCGCCTTCGACAGACGCAGCAAAATTCGCAAGTTCATCTTTAAAAAAATCTGCCTTCATCAGAAAGAAATATGAGTTCAAAAATATAGATTTGAACCCACAGGCGATGCATTACGGCATCATTTTGAAAAAAAAGTCCTGAAATATGCAAAATCTGACTTTAATCATGTAATTGATAATTGCGCACTTACACTTTTTTAGTACTTTTAACCCGGAAACAATTTTTAACTAAATTACTGATTTACAATGGAATTGCTTGAGCAAATCAAACTTAATGCCAGAAAACATAACAAACGGATTGTTTTACCTGAAGGAACGGAGGAGCGAACGCTGAAGGCTGCAGACGTGGCAATAGCTGAGAATCTTGCGAGGATAACTCTCCTTGGTGATCCCTCAGAGATCAGGTCACTGGCAGATTCCCTCGGGCTGAAGAATATTGAAAGGGCGACAATCATCAATCCTGCTGATCATCCGATGAAGGGGAAGTATATTGATTTAATGCTTGAGCTGCGAAAGAGCAAAGGCCTCACAAGGGAGTTAGCCTCGAAGCTGATAGAGGATCCGCTTTACCTGGGCGTGATGATGATCAAGAACGGTGACGCTGACGGTGAGGTTGCCGGTGCGAGAAACACTACGGGTGATGTACTCAGGCCGGCGTTTCAGTTTGTCAAGACAGCCCCCGGAATCTCTGTGGTCTCAGGAGCATTTATCATGATATTGAAAGACAAGGAGTTCGGTGCTGACGGCATTATAGTATTTGCTGACGGCGCTGTCCATCCTGATCCGACGGATAAGGAACTTGCAGAGATAGCTGTTGCCACGGCGAGGACAACGAAAGCGATTGTGGGGGTTGAGCCCAAGGTGGCACTCCTGAGCTTCTCGACCATGGGAAGCGCGAATCACGCACTTGTTGATAAGGTTGTGAGCGCCACGAAGATGGCGAAAGAGATGGCCCCTGAATTTATGTTCGAGGGTGAGCTGCAGGCTGACGCGGCACTAATTGAAGCCATAGGGCAGAAGAAGGCACCGGGAAGCAAGATTGCAGGCAAGGCCAACGTCCTGATATTCCCGAACCTTGAATGCGGGAATATTGCATATAAGCTCGTTGAGCGCCTGGCGCATGCACAGGCTATCGGCCCTGTGCTCCAGGGTATGGCAGCTCCCATAAATGACCTCTCGAGAGGCTGCTCTGTAAGTGATATCATTAACGTAATAGCCATCACTGCCAACCAGGCAGCAGGCATGACCAAGTAACAACATTAAACCATGATCGTCCTCGTTCTAAACTGTGGCAGCTCCTCTATAAAATACCAGCTTTTTGACATGTCGAATAATTCAGAGGTCCTTGCCAAAGGACTGATTGAACGTATCGGACTCACCGACGGCATTCTGACGCACAAGCCTGCCGGTAAGGAGCCCTATAAGGTTATTCTTGACATCCCTGACCATACAATAGGCATCAACATGGTCATGGAAGCGCTCGTCAGCCTTAAACACGGTGTGATTCGAAATATTAACGAAATAAAAGCCGTCGGGCACAGGGTGGCACACGGGGGAGAAAATTTCAAGGAGTCGGTGCTTATTGACAATGATGTCAAGAGGGATATAGAGAAGTGCGGCGAGCTTGCTCCGTTGCATAACCCTGCCCACCTGAAAGGGATATTGTCATGCGAGAAGCTTCTGCCCGGAATACCGCAGGTAGCTGTCTTTGACACCTCGTTCCATCAGACTATGCCTGATTACGCATTCATGTATGCCATTCCCTACGAGTATTATGAGAAGTACAGGATCCGTAAATACGGTTTCCACGGCACAAGCCACAGGTTCGTTGCCGAAAAGGCCTGCAGGATATTGAATCTTGATTACCACAAAATAAAGATCATTACCTGCCATCTGGGTAACGGAGCTTCAATAACTGCAATCAATAATGGCATTTCTGTTGACACCTCGATGGGATTCACACCGGTAGACGGACTCATAATGGGAACCCGCACCGGTGAGATTGATCCGGGCGTTCTGCTGTATCTCGCAGATAAGGAAGGACTTAGCGTCAGCGGGGTGAATAACATGATAAATAAGAAGAGCGGTGTTGCCGGTATTTCCCAGCTCTCATCAGACATGCGTGATCTTGAGACTGCTGCCGGCGAAGGGAATGCCAAGGCCCTGCTTGCACTAAACATGTATTCATACAAGATCAAAAAGTTTATTGGCGCCTACGTGGCTGCCATGAACGGTATCGATCTGCTTATCTTTACAGCAGGTGTAGGGGAGAACGATTTCAACGTCAGGAAGATGATCTGCAGAGGCATGGACTTTCTCGGGATTGAGGTTGACGAGGATGTGAATCATGGAGTCAAGGGGAAAGATATTGTTATTTCAAAACCTGCCTCGAAAGTGAAGGTCATGGTTGTAACTACCGATGAAGAATTTGTCATCGCATCTGATACTACAGTAATAGTTGAGAAGCTAACCAATTAAACCCCGGATATCATGGTGTTAAGATATTTGTCAGAACTGAAGGAACTGCTGGCTGACAAGCCTGTCAGAAGATTAGTGCTTGCTGCCGCACAGGACCTGAATTCACTCAGCTCAGTGATAAAAGCCGCCCGTGACGGCTTTATCGAACCGATACTTGTCGGCGACAAGGAGGCTATTCAGAATATAGCAAATACCGGTAACATTGATATCTCCGGGGTAAGAATGATTCATGAGCCTGATACGGAGCTGGCGGTAGGTATAGCCGTGAAGATGGTACGGAGTAACCAGGCCGACATCCTCATGAAGGGAAAGGTCGGCACCTCATCCCTGCTGAAGGCTGTTCTGAACAAGGAGTGGGGGCTGAGGACAGGTTCGCTTCTTTCACATATAGCCATCTTTGAGGTGGAGGCGTACCATAAGCTGATAGCTGTGACTGACGTGGCAATGAATATAGCACCCAACCTTCAGGACAAGATAGCTATCGTGAATAACTCGGTGGCATGCCTCAACAAGCTGGGAGTTGATATGCCTAAGGTAGCCGTTCTGGGTGCAGTGGAGATGGTCAGTGAGAACATGCAGGCAACGCTTGATGCAGCCCTGCTTTCGAAGATGAACCAGCGTGACCAGATCAAGCACTGCATTATCGACGGCCCGCTGGCATTTGACAATGCCATCAGCCTCGAGAGCGCAAATCACAAAGGTATCCGCAGCGAGGTGGCGGGCGATACGGACCTCCTCCTGATGCCTGACATCGAGGTAGGTAATGTGCTGTACAAGTCGCTGGTTTTCTTCGCTCATGCAAAGGTCGCAGCAGTGATACTGGGTGCTTCGGCACCTATAGTACTCACTTCAAGGAGCGATTCCGACCAGGCAAAATATGACAGCATCCTGCTGGCAGCAGCTGTCTCAAAACAGGAATAATATGATAACCAGTCTCAGCCAGATGGCTGACGCTGTCAGATCATCCGGCAAAAGATACCGGATTGCTGTAGCGTGGGCACAGGATAATAATACGGTTGGGTCTCTCTACCGTGCTGTAAATGAAGGATTTGCCGAGGCTCTTATGATCGGCAACCAGGAACAGATAATCAGAACATGTCATGACACAGGCGCCGACCCGTCACGCTTCACCATCATTGAAGCGGATGATGAAAGGAGCTCTGCCGTTACTGCTGTGCGAATGACTGCCACCGGTGAGGCCGATATTGTTATGAAGGGGCTCGTCGGAACGGATAAGTTCCTCAGGGCGGTGATGGACAAGGACCACGGCCTGCTTCCTCCAAAAGCGGTGATGAGTTATGTGTGTGCGGTGGAGATACCTGCATACCATAAGCTGCTCTTTATTACCGACACTGCAGTCATTCCGTTTCCCGACCTTGACCAGAAAGTAGCTATGGCTGAGTATGCAATAGCGATGGCGCGGAAGTTTGGAATAATGAAGCCGTCAGTTGCACTTATCGGTGCGTCGGAAAAGGTAAGCAACCACTTCCCCAACACTCTTGACTATTCGGTGATGTGCAAGATGGCGCAGAGGGGACAGATATCATCATGTGTGATGGACGGTCCGGTGGATCTCTTCCTTGCCTGTGATCCCGACAGTGTCAGGATCAAGGGTGTTGACACCCCCCTTGCAGGCGATTCCGACATTTTGCTTTTTCCTTCGCTGGAGGCCTGCAATCCGTTCTACAAGGGACTGATGCTGTTCGGAGGAGGAGAGCTGGCAGGGATGATCTGCGGCACTACCAGGCCGGTTGTGCTGATGTCAAGAAGTGAAAGTGAACTGTCGAAATACTATTGTGTGGCACTGGCATGCCTTATGGCATCAAAAAACGATTAGACAGAATGGAAAACAGACTTATTCTTGCCATTAATCCGGGCTCGACCAGCACAAAATTTGCATTGTTCAGGGGCGAGCAGCAGCTTTTTGAGAAGACACTGAGACACAGCTCTTCAGAGCTGGAGGGTTTTTCACGCATGACCGATCAGCTCCCCTTCAGGCATCAGCTGGTGATGAAGGCCCTCGCAGAAGAGAAGACGCCGCTCTCTGAAATTGTTGCCGTAGTTGGCCGGGGCGGATTGGTAAATCCAATAGAGTCAGGTATATATGAGGTCAATGACCTCATGAAGAAACACCTATTGGGGGCCATACATGGGGAGCATGCAAGTAACCTGGGAGCTCTTATTGCAGATAAGATAGCCGCCGTGCTTCCCGGAGCCAGGGCTTATATCGTTGATCCGGTCGTTGTCGATGAGCTTGAGCCTGTCGCACGGCTATCGGGACATCCTCTCATTGAAAGGAGATCTATCTTTCATGCACTGAACCAGAAGGCTGTTGCAAGGATATATGCATCAACTGCCGGCAGGAATTATGAAGATATGAACCTTGTAATAGCTCATATGGGAGGGGGAATAAGCGTGGGTGCCCATCGCAGGGGAAGGGTTGTTGACGTCAACAATGCCCTGAATGGTGACGGGCCCTATTCACCCGAGCGCAGCGGAGGACTGCCTGCGGCACAGATAATTGAACTGTGCTTCAGCGGCAAATATACTATGCCAGAGATTAAGACAATGTTCACCGGCAAGGGAGGCATGGTTGCATACCTTGGCACCAACAGCTTCAAGGAGGTGTGTGACCGCGCTGCTGCCGGCGATCAGAAAGCCATGCTGATATCTCTTGGCTGCAGCTATCAGACAGCGAAGGAGATAGGTGCCATGGTTGCCGTTCTCAGCGGCGAGGTGGACGCCATTATACTCACAGGCGGGCTGGCTTACGAGAAGAAGTTTACTGACAGGATAGAGGCAATGGTAAGGAAGTTTGCCCCTGTATTTGTTTATCCCGGGGAGGATGAGCTTAAAGCGCTGGCGTTTAACGGTTTTCTTGCCGTCACAGGCAAGATTGGTGTCAAGGAGTACAAGGGGTAGGGCGAGTAGCGAGGAGCAAGGGGCAAGGAGCTGCAGATTACGGAACGGAGAGAGCTACCGGAAGTATCTTTCCGTTGAAGAACCTGTTTCCGTTTAATGCAAAATCGGCGACAAACGCTGCCATCTCCGACGATGATACCGGAGCTATATAACCCGGGAAAGCCTTGCTGAACATCTCAGTCTGCACTGCACCGGGGCAGAGACAGTTAAATGATATACCTAAATCAGCATACTCTGCCGCAAGACACTCTGTCAGCACAGCCAGTGCCCCTTTCGTGGCACTGTAGTATGAGAGGCCCGGGAACTTCATGCTTCCCTGGAACCCGCCCATACTTCCTATATTAACAACATGAGAGCCTCTTTTCATCAGGGGAAGAAGCTCCGAAACAAGGGCGGCAGGGGCGGTGAAGTTGACAGCTACAAGCGATGCTATATCCTCATCACTCTGCTCTGTGAATGGTTTGTTTACAAGGTAACCGGCATTGTTTATGATTATATCGATTATTCCCGGATCAGCAATGAGCCTCTTTTTAAGCTCCCTGAGCGATGATCGCGCCCCTGTAATGTCCAGTACCACCGGGATGATGTTCTTGTTTGCACACTCCCCGGCAAGGCTCCAGAGAGCAGATTTGTTCCTGGATATGGCATATATTTTGTTGCCTGCTTCATCGGCAAGTTTCAGGGCAATATCCCTTCCGATGCCCGAAGAAGCTCCTGTAATGACTATATTCATCTTATTATCAGTATTATATGTAATAACGCCTTTAAAATTTAAAGGACTGCTACCGTAAATGTACTAATTTTGACTTTATTTGTAGCCTCAAAATGCAGAACAACCACAATATGAAAAGGAGCTTACTGGTCATGGCAATCCTTGCTTTTACTCTCCTGGCGGCAGGGCAGTCTGCTTTCCAAAACCGTCCGCCCCTGCGTGAGCGACTATTCTTCGGGGGTGGCTTCGGCCTCACATTCGGGAGCATAACCAATATTGAAGTATCACCTCTCGTTGGAGTTAGAGTGCTGCCCCGCCTGGCTGTTGCGGGAGGACCGACCTTCCAGTATTATGCTGATGAATTTGGCGAAATGACTATCTATGGCGGGAAAGGATATGTGCAGTTTACTCTGATACAAAGCCTTGACAACGTAATCCCATTGGGACTAAATACCGGCATACACCTCCACGGTGAATATGAGGGACTGAGTCTGGACAAGGCGTTGGTCAGCATTGATCCTGATGCTACAGGACGCGTCTACTCCGGGGCTTTTCTGGGTGGGGTTACAATATCACAACCCACAGGGGCGAGATCAAGCATGAACCTCTCTTTTCTCTGGGTTCTTACAAGCACCGGATACCAGATATATGACAATCCGGAGATCAGGATCAGCTTCGTATTTTAATTGAAGTAACCTAGTTTATAATATTGTTAAATAAGTAATTATGAAATTGGAAAATAACAGATTTGTCTCACTGGTTTATACACTTCACGAAGGTGACAGTGAGGGCAGGGTGATTGAGACTGTGGAGGAGACTGCTCCGCTTGGGTTCGTATTCGGCAGTGGTAACCTCCTGCCTGGATTTGAGGCTAACCTTGCAGGCCTGGAAGAGGGTTCTCCGTTTGAATTTGGTCTGTCGGCTGAGGAGGCTTACGGTGAGGTTCGCGAGGAGATGATAGTAAGTCTCCCGAGAAATATTTTTGAGGACGAAGGTGTCCTGAACACTCAGATATGCTTTGTGGGAAATACGGTTCCCATGATGGATTCACAGGGTAACAGGATGAACGGTGTCGTAACCGAGATAGGAGATGCCTTTATCAGGATGGATTTCAATCATCCGCTGGCAGGTACCTCCCTCCACTTTTCAGGCAGGGTGACAGGTGTTAGGGAGGCAACTCCTGAAGAGATTATGGGACCCTCAGGATGTTCATCATGCGGCAGCAGAAGCAGCGGTTGCGGCGGATCATGCGGTTGATGGCCTGAGTTGAAAGTTCAACATTAAAGGAAAAAGAAATAGCCGGTCACGCCGGCTTTTTCTTTTTCACACTTTAACCTTTCGCCTTTAGACTTTCGCCTTTAAACTTTTAATGTTTCTCCTTCTGATTTGGCGATAATAACCGCAGCGCAGGTGTCGCCATAGACATTTATTGTGGTCCGGAACATATCGAGGATACGATCTACTGCGAGTATCAGCCCGATGCCTTCCAGGGGCAGTCCCACTGCCTTAAGCACCACAGCCATCATTACCAGCCCGGCCATCGGGATACCGGCCGATCCTATTGCAGCCAGGAGAGCAGTGAAGACTACCACAAGCTGCTGACCTATTGTGAGATCAATGCCGTATGCCTGCGCAATGAACATCACGGCCACGCATTCATAGAGGGCAGTGCCGTTCATGTTTATGGTTGCCCCCAGCGGAAGGGTGAAGCTGGCTATCTTGTTTGAGACTCCGTCCTTAAACTCTACAGCCTCCATTGTAAGCGGCAGGGTGGCATTTGATGAAGAGGTTGAGAAGGCTGTAAGGAGGGGTGTTGACATATTCCTGATATGCTTTATCGGATTAGCCCTTCCGATAAATCGCACCGACAGGGGCAGTGTAATAACAGCATGAACAAAAAGACCGAGCAGGACAGTCAAAAAATAGAGCCCCAGCCTGCTGATCACCTCGCTGACCTCATTGCCCATAAGTATCTGCTGCGATATAACCTTTGCAGATATGCTGAAGACGCCCAGGGGGGTGAACTTTATGACGAAGAGGGTTATCTTCATTATCACGTCAAGAGCTGCGTTGAGCATATCCATCAGGAGCAGCCGGGGTTTCTCGCCGACACGCGTGATGAAGTACCCCGCCAGTATGGCAAAAAAGATGATCGAGAGCATATGCCCCTGCACCATCGCTTCGAAGATGTTTGAGGGTACGATCTTAATCAGCGTCTGACCGAACTTCTCCGTTCCGGCAGCAATGTCTTCCACAGGTACCTGGAAACCCAACTCAGCACCAACCCCTGGTTTTATCAGCTGCACAAAGAAGAAACCTGTGACAATGGCAACCAGGGTTGATAAAACATAAAACCCCATGGTCTTGGCACCAAGACGTCCGAGGTTATCTGCCGTACCCACACTGGCCACCCCGGTAGTAATGGAACAGAGTATCAGAGGAATGATGATCATGTTGAGTCCCCGGAGGAAGACATCTCCCATCCAGTTAGTGTATTTTGCAAGGTGAGGGAAGAAGTATCCGAAGAATCCACCCAGGACCAGCATTATAAGTATCTGGTAGTGCAGGGCAATAGTAAATCTCTTGTTAGCCATATGTCATTAAATTTCATTTCTGCCTTTGAGGCAACAGACCGAAATATTTCTCCGGTTGAAGATAACCAAAAGAATTCAGCGGAAAAGATGTTTTTGATTATGTCACGAGATTTCAAAATTCCGCAGCAGGGGAGAGATCCGTCTGAAAAAATCAATTCTGAGCCACTTTGGATTTTGATACTCTTTAAGGATCAAATACCAGATGGAGTCGTGTAATAAATCAAACAAAAACATTCGATTTACAAATGTAAATAGAAAATATTCCACATATATCAACGATTGTAATTACATATGTAATCGGCATTGATGTACCGATGTAAAAATAATTTGATTCAACATTTAAATATTCATATATAACTATTTATCAAGTAATTAATACGATCATATGATTACCTGAGTGAGATAAGAAATCTCCTGTAGCATGTATTCTTATTAGTTATTATACTTATATGTAATTTAATTAATTGTAAATCAATATAAAATACTATCTAAAGTAAAGTAATAGAGTTGATATAAGTGTTAATTTATCTACCGTCTGATGACATAATGGGGAGGGATCAGAGCATCCAGCTGATGAATAAATTACTCTGCATTACAAATGTAAGCTGAATATAATTACAGATGTAAATCATATATTATTTACATTTGTAAAAACTCATATTGTCATGAAAGAGAGAATTCTTGCCTTTTTACAGAGCGAAAACAAAAGTTATGCTCAATTTGCCGAGGAAATAGGGGTTCAGCCTTCCGGTATTTCCCATATTCTTTCAGGAAGGAACAATCCAAGTCTCGATTTTGTGGTTAAGATGCTGCATAAGTATACGTCAGTATCTGCTGAGTGGCTGCTGTTCGGTCGGGGAGCCATGTACAAATATGTATCGCAGCCCACCCTATTCGATACAGAGCCTGAATCAGCAGTTTCCGGGAGCCAGTCGTTCAGCGTGGCACAGGACGCTGTCTTTGATGCATCGGTTCCTCAGGAAGGTCCGGAAAGGGCTTCAGGCATGGAATTTAACGAGGATACTGAGACCCGACACTCGGAAAAGAAGCTGACAAGGGTACTGATGTTCTATTCTGACAAAACTTTCACAGAATACAGGCCATCCTGACCAAATCCGGGCAAATTAGCTAATTTTGCGCCAAAGGAGCTCTGATGAAGAAGAGGATTGAAGATCTTACAGTGACCAGGAACCGCAGGCTGGGCGAAAGTTTTTTTGTGATAAATGCCTCTTCTTCACAAGGTTTACCCGATATATTGCCGGGACAGTTTGTCCAGGTGCTTGTAACCGGTAGTCCTGCTACTTTTCTTCGCCGTCCTCTCTCAGTACATGATGTTGACATGAGTACGGGTACCATCTCACTCCTGGTACAGATCGCCGGAGCGGGTACAGAGCGTCTCTCACGACTGAACCCGGGCGAGAAGATCAATATTATCTATCCTCTTGGGAACTCATTCACACTTCCCCTCAAAGGGGAGAGAGTACTGCTCGCCGGAGGCGGATGCGGCATGGCTCCGTTGTTATATCTCGGAAGAAAGATCAGGGAGGCAGGCATAGAGCCGGCCTTTGCCCTCGGATTCCGCAACCGCTCACGCATTCTTGACCATGATGAGCTCAGGAAGCTGGGCGAAGTGTTTCTCGCCACAGAGGATGGTTCGGAGGGATACAGGGGGTTTGTCACTGACCTGCCACAGTTCAGGGACAAGGATTGGGACAGGGTCTATTGCTGCGGGCCGGAACCCATGATGAAGGCGGTAGCAGCAGCATGCCTCAGTCGTGATATTTTCTGTGAGGTATCGCTGGAGAACCTCATGGCATGCGGGATAGGCGTTTGCCTCTGCTGCGTTGTGCCTACCACTTCCGGCAACCTGTGCTCATGTACTGACGGACCGGTGTTTAACATAAGAGACCTAAAATGGCAGATCTCAGGATAAAGATAGGGACGCTGGAGTTCAGGAATCCTGTCATGACAGCATCGGGGACCTTCGGTTACGGATCGGAGTTTGATGATTTCTTTGATGTGTCAGCCCTCGGCGGGATAATTGTCAAGGGAACCACCCTTGAATCCAGGGAGGGTAATCCTTATCCCAGGATGGCAGAGACGCCGGCAGGCATGCTCAATTCAGTGGGACTGCAGAATAAGGGCATTGATTACTTCGTAAAAAATATCTATCCGCGTATCAGACAGTACGATACGCATATTATAGTAAACGTTAACGGCAACACGGTCGAGGATTACACAGAATTATCCCGCCGTCTCAATGATCTTGATGCCATACCGGCAATAGAGCTAAATATCTCATGCCCTAACGTCAAGAAAGGAGGGATGATCTTCGGGACCAATCCTGCCGCAGCCAGGGAAGTCATTGCTGCGGTACGGCAGGCATATTCAAGAACTCTGATTGTGAAGCTGTCACCGAATGTTACCGACATAACCGAGTTTGCCCGTATCTCAGAGGGTGAAGGAGCTGATTCAGTGTCACTTATAAATACGCTTGTCGGCATGGCCATCGATGTCAGAGCCATGAAACCCAGGCTGGCAGCAATCACCGGCGGTTTATCCGGTCCCGCCATCAGGCCTGTTGCACTTCGAATGGTGTGGCAGACCGCAAAGGCAGTCTCGATACCCGTCATCGGTATGGGAGGCATCATGAACGCAGATGATGCCCTTGAATTCATTATGGCAGGAGCAACTGCCGTGCAGGTCGGAACGGCTTCATTCATAGAGCCTCTGGCAGCACTCAATGTCTTAAAGGGGATAGATTCATTCCTTGACAGCCGGGGATTCGCCTCAGTGAGCGATGTTACCGGAATTATAAACAGGTGATGCTTTTTTCGTCCGGTCATCACCCGATCAATCAGACCTGATCACTTACATTTTTCTTAACTCTGTTATTCCCTTTCATTGGAAAAGAGACTATTTTGCTTTAAATTTGTAAAATAAAGCAGAGAATACTATTCATATACTTAATATAACAAGAAATCATGGCTGAAAATTTGCAAATTGACAATCTGGACAGGAAAATTCTGGATATTATCACAAAGAATGCCAGGATACCCTATCTCGAGGTGGCGCGCGACTGCAATGTATCGGGTGCAGCGATACATCAGAGGGTGCAGAGACTCATCCGTATTGGTGTTATTAAAGGATCAGAATTCAAGGTTGACCCTGTAATGGTGGGGTTCCGCACATGTGCCTACATCGGACTCTTCCTTGATAATCCGGGCAAATACAAGGAGGTGATAAAGAAGCTGAAGGATATCCCGGAGGTAATAGAGTGTCACTATACAACAGGCAACTATTCGCTGTTCATCAAGGTCTATACCCGCGACAACGAGCACCTGCGCGAAGTGCTCACAGAGAAGATACAGGCTGTCACCGAAGTTGTCAGGACTGAGACGCTGATATCACTCGAGGAATCGATAAGCAGGCAGATACCCGTACTTTCGAAATAAGGGTTGCTCCCCGGAACAGGGCTTGTTACATGACATCATATAAATGAGGACGAAAATCCTTTCTGCACTTTATTTCCTGGCAGCGATCCTGTTCATCTTCCCGCAGCTGAGGCCTCCATTCCTGACTGACGTGATATCAAAGGGTCTCATCATTCTCGTGCTGATAGTATTGTTTCTTGCCAGTTCTGGAAAGGTTAGCACATGGTCACAGCGCATGATGTTCATTGGTTTGTTCTTCAGCTGGATTGGAGATATTGTGCTGGAGATTGATCAGAACCAGGAAATAATGTTTATGGCTGGACTGGCTTTTTTCCTGCTGGCACAGGTTTCCTACTTCATTGTATTCATCATGACCCACGGAAAGGGTCAGCCGGTGAAGAAGCTGATAATGATGATATTACCTGTTGTTATTTACGGGGTTTTTCTTCTGGCATTTCTTTACCGCGACCTGGGCGAGATGAGGCTGCCTGTTGTTATCTATGCGCTTGTGATTCTGGCGATGCTTTCTGCTGCCATAACGAGGGAAGGAAAAACGGGTATCGCCAGCTTCTGGCTGGTGCTCGCGGGAGCCGCGCTGTTTGTTCTGTCTGATTCGCTGCTGGCGGTCAATAAGTTCAGTTATGCAATTCCGGCAGCCCCGGTTCTTATAATGTCGACTTATGTCATCGGACAGTTTCTTATAGTGATCGGGTTTCTCCGGCAGACAGGTAGCAGGTAAGTCTCATTCCCTTCGTCAAACAAAAAATGCTCCTGACGGAGCATTGTATGTTTTGTGATCCAGCTGGGATTCGAACCGGACCGAGCGTATAGGAATTGCCCGGTGGGCAATTCCAGCGAAGGGGCCAGGTTGCAGGGCGGCGGGTTCGATCCCATTTGAATAAAAGCATTCTAATATTGCCTTCTAAGCAGACTGGGATTATGCCGCCTGTCGGCGTCATGATCCCTTATGGTGGGACTTGCAAAACATACAATGCCGTCCCGGCTGCGCCGGGCCTTGTCATTTTTTGTTTTTCTCAGGGAATCTGAGACCAGGGTCTCATTCCCTTCGTCAAACAAAAAATGCTCCTGACGGAGCATTGTATGTTTTGTGATCCAGCTGGGATTCGAACCCAGGACCCCATCCTTAAAAGGGATGTGCTCTACCAGCTGAGCTACTGAATCAGTCGCATTTTTTGCGTGTGCAAATGTATGGTAAAATAATTTCCGAACAAAGAAAAAAATGGACTTTTCCATAAAATTACGAAAAAAAACTTTGCCTTTCAGACGACAATAAATTGTCACTATATTTATCGGTCATCATAACGGTCATGGGGAGAAACATTTTCAGAGACAAAGTAGTCATAGTCACCGGAGCCTCAACCGGCATCGGAAGGGCAATAGCAAAGGAATTTGCCCGCAACGGCAGCAAGGTCGTCCTGGCAGCACGCTCCCTTGATAAACTTATGTCTCTTGAGAAGGAGATTCGTGATGAAGGCTTCGAAGCCCTATCCTGCGTTACCGATGTGACCAGTGAGGAGGAGTGCCGCAGACTGACAGAGACTGCAGTAGGTAAATACGGTACCATACACATCCTCATCAACAATGCCGGCATCTCAATGAGAGCTTTATTCGAGGATGTTGATATCTCTGTGCTAAAGAGACTTATGGACGTCAACTTCTGGGGTACCGTCTACTGCACCAAATATGCACTTCCGTATATTGTAAGGAACAGAGGATCTATCGTCGGTGTCTCTTCGGTGGCTGGTTTCCACGGATTACCGGGAAGGACAGGATACTCAGCCTCGAAGTTTGCCATGCACGGCTTTCTCGAAACAATCAGGATAGAGTACCTGAAGGAAAAGCTTCATGTAATGATTATCGCTCCCGGATTCACAACCTCCGAGATACGCAGGAACGCCCTTAAGGCTGATGGCACGCAGCAGGGTAACTCGCCCAGGGAGGAGAAAAAGATGATGTCGCCTGAACATGTCGCCAGGTGGGTGCTGAGAGGGATAAGAAAGAGGAAAAGAAACAAGATAATGACCTGGATCGGCCGGCTTACGGCTCTCTTTCAGAGGATCATACCGGGTTTTGTCGACTATGCCTATTATCTCGAGATGAGGAGGGAGCCCGACTCTCCGTTAAAGTAAAAGAAATGACTGACACAGGGGCACAGATACGCAATAAACAGCACCAGGCCCTTAAATGCCTTCCGGGGGTTGTGACAGACGAGGAGAAGAGATCCTTTCGGCTGGCGACTGATATCGCGGTGTCATCATATCCCGTAAGCCAGTCTTACCTTGGCATGCCCCTGCCGGTATATTACATGGAGCTTGCGAGGGTCACCTCCTGCGAGATAGGACTTACACTGCCGGCTGTCACCAGCGCTCTGCTGTCGGGCATCAGGGAGGATAGCGACGGATGGCGCAGGATTGACGAGCTGAATGTCCCGGTGATAAAAAGTATTATTTCGGGGCTGTCACGGGTGACATCACTGAAAGGGCGCGACTTCACCGGCCAGGCTGAGAACTTCCGGAAGTTGCTGCTGACCCTGGCTGACGACGGCAGGGTAATACTTATAGCACTTGCCGAGAGGCTGCTGATGATACGCAATCTTGACAAGTTTCCGGGGAAAGAGAGGCTTCATGTTGCCTCCGAGACCTACTTTCTCTTCGCCCCGCTGGCCCACAGGCTGGGTTACTACAACATCAAGTCTGAGATGGAAGACCTCTCGATGAAACTTCTCGAGCCTGCAGAATTCAGCAAGATAGAGGCCAGGCTGAAGCAGACGACAACCTCCAGGAACAGGCTCATAAAAGAGTTTTCCAATCCTCTTACTGAACGACTTGACGCTGCCGGTCTGACCTACGAGATAAAAAGCCGCACAAAGTCAGTGCATTCGGTCTGGCAGAAGATGAAGAAACAGGGTGTCACGTTTGAGGAGGTCTTCGACATCTTTGCGATACGCATCATCATTGATGCCGATCCCGCCCATGAGAAGTCATCATGCTGGCAGGTCTATTCGGTCGTTACTGACATCTACCAGCCTGACCCGGGCAGGATGCGCGACTGGATCTCCGTCCCTAAATCAAACGGGTATGAGTCGCTGCACACCACAGTAGTGACCCCCGGAGGCAAATGGGTGGAGGTGCAGATCCGCACCAGGCGCATGGATGAGATAGCGGAAAAGGGACTTGCAGCACATTTCCGCTACAAGGGGGTAAAGGGTGAGGGTGGACTGGATGCCTGGATGGCGCAGATGCGCGACGTGCTGAACACTGTGGAGAAGGAGGGCGGCGACTTCCTCGGGGAGATAAGACCGGGACTCTATTCCGACGAGGTCTATGTCTTTACACCCAGGGGAGAGGTGAGGAAACTGCCTGCCGGAGCAACACTGCTGGACTTCGCCTTTGAGATACACACTGATGTAGGATCGAAATGCGTGGGAGGGAAGATCAACGGCCGCAATGTACAGCTCAAGCATAAACTGAAGAACGGTGATCACGTCTCTGTCATTACGTCGCGTAACCAGTCGCCCAAGCGTGACTGGCTCTCATTTGTCATCACAAACAAGGCACGGACGAAGATCAGGCAGGCGCTGAATGAGGAGAAGGTAAGGCTGGCGGCAGAAGGAAAAGAGGTGCTGACAAGGCGTCTGAAGAACTGGAAGATACCCTACGGAGACCTGACTGTAACAAAACTGCTAGAGGAGTATGGCTTCAAGACCGCACAGGACCTGTATTTCAGCATTGCCATAGGAGAAACCGACCTGCTGCAGGCTAAGAGGGTCCTGCTTCGCACCGGGGAGAGCGAACCCGCTGCTGCACCAAAAGTGAATGAGGCGGTGCACCATGAAGAGGTCTCAACACCATCTACTGACTATCTTGTTGTTAACGAGAAGGTTGAGGGGCTGGATTATAAGCTTGCAAAATGCTGTAACCCGGTCTTTGGTGACCGTATCTTCGGCTTCGTGACAGTACTGGAGGGGATAAAGATCCACCGTGACCTCTGTCCCAATGCTGATTATATGAAATCAAACTTCCCCTACAGGATTGTCAGGACACGCTGGACCCGTCTCGACGCATCTCACGGATTCCTCACATCAGTAAAGGTGACCGGGGTGGAGAACCTTGGCATCGTGGCAAGGATATCAGAGATACTCTCAGGATATAACCTGTCGGTTAAAAGCTTCACATACAGGATGGATAACGGGCTCTTTGAGGGGAGGATAGAAATGCTGGTACCCAACGTGAATGTTCTGTACGGTGTCCTGAAAAAGATACAGTCTGTCAAGGGGATCACCCGTGCCATGCGGATGGAGAGCTAATACCTGGGGTCCGGAAGAACGGGCAGCCTGGCCATCTTTTCCACCTCAATGGTGGTGTACCCGAACTCCTCAGCTATCTTACCCTGAATGAGATATGTGCCGCTACCGCGAAACGGCCAGTTCACAAGCGACTGAGGGAAGTGAGTGGTGTCGAAGAATTCGCCTCCGGTATCGATAAAAGTGCCGAAGTTCATCCATTCCCTCTTGACGGTCTTGATATATTTCACCGTTACCAGGTGCCCTACCATCCTGACCCTTCGCCCGGTCATCCCTTTCATCTCTGAGGCGGTAATATCGCCCCTGAACCTCGTCTGCAGCATGTCAAACCATGAGAGGGTGACGGGGAAGCCCATCAGCTCGACCTCGTCGTAGGCGTCTTCCAGTCCCGACTGTTCAAAGGGGGGCATCATAAACTTCTTCGGTTCAGGGTTGAAGAGGGTGCGTGCGGTCTCGCTCTTACCCCTGTTTATCAGCATATGTGCCTCCCAGAGAAGGAGGGCTTTGCTCTTGCCGGTGAACCTGAATGCCCCGGCACGGATGAGTATGATGGTCTGTTCGAGGCCTGGACCAATACGTGAGATAAAGTCTTCAAGCCCCTGATAGTCACCGTTGTCATTGCGTTCTGTTATTATCCCGTTTGCCAGGCTGCTCTCCAGCCCTGCTATATGTATCAGTCCCAGGTATATGGTGGTTCCGCTTATATTGGTCTTGTATGTGCTTCTGTTGATGCAGGGTGTCTCTACCGTTGCCCCCTCGCGTATTGCCTCATGCACATAGACCCATGTGCGGTAGAAGCCCCCGAAGTTATTGATGACGGCTACCATGAACTCAAGGGGGTAGTGCGCCTTCAGCCAGAGGCTCTGGAAGCTCTCGACGGCGTAGGATGCGGAGTGTGCCTTGGAAAAGGAGTATCCGGCAAATGACTCTATCTGGCGCCATACCTCCTTTGTTATCTCTTCGCGGTACCCTTTCTCGCGGCAGTTGGTAAAAAACCTCTCCGTTATCTTCTGCATCTCCTGCTTTGAGCGGTGCTTGCCGCTCATGGCGCGTCGCAGCGTGTCAGCGTCAGACAGGTCGAGGCCGGCGAAGTGGTGGCACACCTTCAGCACATCCTCCTGGTATACCATCAC
Organism: uncultured Bacteroidales bacterium; assembly: GCA_963732365.1. Lineage (GTDB taxonomy): Bacteria > Bacteroidota > Bacteroidia > Bacteroidales > VadinHA17 > SR-FBR-E99. The sequence goes on from CAVSZC010000001.1 coordinate 184,616, forward strand.
CCCGAAGGTCTCGCTGAGAAGATCCTTCATCACGGGGTGGATATACTCAAACTTGTCAGGGTTATGGAACCGGTGGATGAACTGGCGCATCATGCCCGACCGCGCCACCCCCGGCCTGATGACAGAGCTGGCGGCCACAAGTGTCAGATAGTCATCGCATCTCAGCTTCTGCAGCAGTCCGCGCATTGCCGGACTCTCAATATAAAAACATCCCTTGGCGTCACCGCGCCTGAGGCGGTCTTTGACCAGCGGGTCGTTCTTGAAGCTCTGTATCGCATGGACATCGACATCGACGCCGCGGTTGGCACGTATGATCTCCGCGCTCTCCCTTATATGTCCTATGCCCCTCTGGCTCAGTATGTCAAGTTTCTCGTAGCCCAGCTCCTCAGCCGTGTACATGTCCCACTGCGTCGTCGGAAACCCCTTGGGAGGCATGTCCAGTGCGGTATAGCAGCAGAGGGGCTCCTCGGAGATGAGCACCCCGCCGGCATGGATGCTTCGCAGGTTGGGGAAGTCGGCTATCCTGTTGCCTGTCTCAAAGATCAGGTCGGGTATCTCTCCGCGGTTGTTTTCGGCAGAGGGGTTGTCAATCAGTGCATCTATCTCATCAACAGGCAGTCCGTGTACCTTGCCCAGCTCACGCACGATCGACTTGCCGCGGAAGGTGTTGATGGTGCCGAGCAGTGCGGTGTGGCGGTGCCCATATCGCCTGAAGATATACTCGGTGACAGTGTCGCGCTCCTTCCATGAATAGTCTATGTCGAAGTCGGGCGGGGAGGTCCGCTTCGGGTTTATGAAGCGCTCGAAGTAAAGGTTCAGGTCGATAGGGTCAACATTGGTGATCTTAAGGCAGTAAGCAACGACGGAGTTGGCTCCACTGCCTCGTCCGACGTGATAGAATCCGCAGGACATGGAGTAGCGTATTATGTCCCATGTAATGAGGAAGTATGAGGAGAAGCCGAGGCGGTCTATTATCTCCAGTTCATGTCTCACCCTCTCTTCTGCCGTTTTGTTTTTGTTGCCGTAGCGGTACTTCATGCCGTCCCATGCCAGTTTCTCGAGCAGGAGCTTGTCGTCGTACCTGCTTGCTGAGTATATCTTTTTGTTTTTTGGTGTTGTGAAGTCGAAGCTTACCGAGCAGTCGCCGAGCATCCTGCGGGTGTTTTCGGTCACCTGCGGCCACATCTCAAAGGGGCGGATAAGCTCATTCTCAGGGACAAACAGCTCGTCGGGCGAGGCTGTCATGTGAGGGGTGAGGCGGCTGAGGAGTATGTTGTTGTCTATGGCGCGCAGGCTGCGGTGGACGGGGTAGTCGGACTGTGAGCCGATGGTGACGGGCTGCAGGATGATGCATTTAGACAGATCTTTTTTTGTCATTGAGATGAGTCTGCCGGCGGCGGCGGGGCGTATGCCGGTAAACTCGTTGTCGCGCATGGTGGCAGGGCCGCCGCCGGCAGGGTAGATGACGTATGCGTTGGGAAAGGAGGGAGGCTGCGGCGGGAGGGGGGTGCCGGTGACGTTATGGTGTGTGAGGAACTCGTTCAGCTCCCTGAAGCCCTCGTTGTTGCGTGCCAGGCCTGTATAAAGCATCTTCCCGTCACTGCGGAACTCTATCCCTGCCGCCGGGGTGATGTCGCGGCTGCGGCACTCGCGCACGAAGTCGGGCACGCCGGTGGTGTTGTTGATGTCGGTGAGAGCCATATGTGTTACGCCGGCAGCCGCGGCGAGCTCAGAAAGGCGCTCGACCGACAGTGTGCCGTAGCGGAGGCTGTAATATGAGTGGCAATTGAGGTACATGGTCTTGCGGTCTTGCAGTCTTCCGTCTTCCGTCTTCGGTCTTCCGTCTTCCTCCTAATGATAGTGCCACCCCCTGAGTCTCTCTTCCATCCTCGATTTCTCAGCAAGCATCTCTGCAGCCTTTCTGAGCTCGCGTTCGCTGCGTTCCGCAGCGGTCATCACCCCGGCGGCCCTGCGTATGGCATGACGCCCGAAACGGCCGCGAAGGGTGTCCATGGTCATATAGAGACTCACCATCTCAGGGGTGTCCTCGAACATGTTTAGCTGCTGCACCCCGCGCACCAGCCCGCTCACCTTCACACCTATAAGCCTGATGAGCATGCGTCTCTGCCACAGACGCCGGAAGAGGCTCTGCGCCTCGCTGATGAGAACATGGTCAAAGGCGGTGTAGGGTATGCGCTGCTGCAGCGTGTGCGTGTCAAAATCGGAGTAGCGTATGCGCACCGTGATGCACGAGGCCAGCTTCTCCTGGCGGCGCAGCTCATAGGCCAGCTTCTCTGTCATACTTACTATCAGCTGGTTAAGCATGACAGTGTCAGTGGTGTCACGCTCAAAGGTGTGCTCGGTGCTGACAGACTTCTGCTCCGAGTAGCTTATGATAGGAGTGGAGTCGATGCCGTTGGCCTTCTTCCATATCTCCATACCGTTCTGCCCCATGAGCGACTCAAGCATCTCCGCAGGTATGACGCGCAGGGTGTGTATGGTTGAGATACCCATCGAGCGCAGCGTATGATACGTCTTCTGTCCTATCATGGGTATCTTCCTGATAGAGAGAGGGTCAAGGAAGGGGATGACATACTGCCGGGCAACCTCCTTCTCGCCGTTGGGCTTGGCCTCGCCGGCAGCTATCTTGGAGACGGTCTTGTTGACGGAGAGACCCATGGAGATGGGCAACCCCGTCTCCCTTATTATCGTGCCGCGCAGCTCATGCGCCCAGCGGGCACAGCCGTAGAAGCGGTCCATGCCCGTGAGATCGACATAGTGCTCGTCTACTGACGCCTTCTCATACAGCGGCGCCCTCTCCGCGATGATGCCGGTGACCATGCGCGAATATTTCGTGTACATCTCCATGTCACCGCGTATGAAGACCGCCTCCGGACACATCGCCCTGGCCATCCTCATGGGCATGGCCGAGCTGACACCGAAGCTGCGCGCCTCGTAACTGCAGCTCGATACCACACCGCGGTCAGAGCCGCCGCCGATGATCACCGGACGACCGTTGAGACGACTGTCGCGCACCCTCTCCACGGAGACGAAGAAGGTGTCAAGGTCAAGATGCAGTATGCTGCGAGAGTCCATTTGTCGGTTATCTGTTATCTGTTATCTGTTATCAGTTATCTGTTTGCAAATCGCAAATTTTTCTCCAGGGGTTGAACTTTTTTTCATTTTTTCATTGCTGTTTCAGAAATCTGTTTTATATTTGATTAAAATTTAATCATTATTCTGATTACAATATAATCAATTTTTATAACATGTACTTCGCATCGAACATAAAATTTTTACGGAGACGCCGCGGCCGCACCCAGGATGACATGGCGTCAGCACTGCAGATGAAACGCTCCACTCTCAGCGGATATGAGAACGGAGTGGCACAGCCTGGCATTGAGGCACTTGTGGCTTTCTCAGGCTACTTCAACATCTCCCTTGACACCATGCTCAAGATAGACCTGACACGTCTCTCCGAGAGTCAGCTGGGTGAACTTGAGAGGGGATATGACGCCTACATCAAAGGGAGTAACCTGAGGGTGCTGGCAACCACGGTCGCACCGGACAACCGTGAGAATATCGAGCTGGTGAATGAGAAGGCCAGGGCAGGCTATGCAACAGGGTATGCTGATCCTGAATTCATAAGCGATCTGCCTCTCTTCAACCTGCCGTTCCTGTCACGTGAACGGAAGTACCGCACCTTCCAGCTCAAGGGTGACTCAATGCTTCCCATACCCGACAAATCGTGGGTGACGGGTGAATATATGAGCGACTGGCGCGGGATAAAGAGCGGGAAAGCCTATATTATCCTCACTACCGGCGACGGCATCGTATTCAAGATTGTCGAGAATAACATCGAGTCCACCGGCAGGCTTATCCTTTATTCACTTAACCCTCTCTATGAACCATATGAGGTTCATATAAATGATGTCAGGGAGATATGGAAGTTTGTGCATTACATCAGCGATGAACTGCCTGATCCTGTGCTTCCCGAGAAGCAGCTCCTGCGAACCGTTGCCACAATGAAGCAGGATCTGTACCAGCTCAAGAAGAGTATGGGAAGAGACATAGAAGACGCCAGGGAGGTGTGAGGGCAGGGAGCGAAGGATTTGCGATTTGCGATTTGCGATTTGAGATTCGGCGATCAGTAATAGGTCTCCGCTCTTCGGTCTTCGGTCTTCGGTCTTCCGTCTTCCGTCCCAGACCTTCAGACCTCTACTGCCGCTTCAGATACCATCTGTTATCTTCATTTAAATCAATTATTTCTGCCTTGCCTGAATGCAGTTCCGCAATTGTCATTATGAGGTCAGCCAGCGGAAGGAGGTCGTCAATTTTCTTGCTGTCATATTTTCCGCCCTGACCGTGGGTCATGATTATGAACAGGTCGGGGTCAACGCACCGCCGCAAGGCAGGTGACTCACAAACAACAGGCACATCGATGGGGAGAAAGGGTTGCAGCGACAGCCAGGCATCCCCGGCAGACGATGATGCAGAAACTATCAGAAACACCTTTGCAGCCCCGGCTCTGAGCATACGGGAACTGTCCTTATCAGACGACAGGCACCATTCTTCAAATACCTTAAACCGTTCACCTTCAGCAATAAGAGTCAGTCCTGACATATCCGGATGATCATGTGGAGTTATCTTCAGTCCTATGATGCCACGGTCGGCAAACCTTGTAATAAGCAGCTCCGCCAGGGTGCTTTTCCCTGAATCGCGTCCCGTCCCGCCGATTATCAGCAGCCTCTGCTGCCCGATTTTTTCTGTCTTAAGCTTATTCAATTCTGCATCCATGAACTCTTTATAACTTTAAGTACTTTAGATCACTTTAGGCACTTTAGTGCACTTTAATTACATTTATACCCCAAATATAGCTTATGTCCTCAAAAGAGTACGACCCCGCAATGCACACGGCCGAGCATATCCTCAACTCGGTGATGGATAAGATGTTTCATTGCGGCAGGTCATTCAACAGTCATATCGAGAAAAGGAAGAGCAAGTGCGATTACAAGATCACGCGGGCACCGTCTGCCAAAGATATTGCGGCAGTGGAAAGAACAGTCAATGAGATCATTAAGCTGAATATCCCGGTGGGAGAGGAGCTTGTTGGCAGGAGGGAGGCTGATGAGAAATACTTCACCGGCAAGCTGCCAGGCAATGCAGGAGAGAAGATCCGTATCATCACGATAGGAAACTTTGACGCATGTCCGTGCATCGGTCAGCACGTTTCAAACACTTCTGAGATTGGCCGTTTCTCAATATCTTCGGCCGATTATAATGAAGGAGTCCTCAGAGTAAGGTTTGTGCTCGATCAGGCAGCAGGCAACAATTAGCCTCCGTCGCCCTTCGACACCCTTCGACAGGCTCAGGGTCCGGCTAGAATAGGAATTAATCGCAAATCGCGCATTGCAAATCGCAAATAAAAAAACCGGCTTTCGCCGGTTTTCTTTTTCTATTCCTGTGTCAGCTTGACTATCAGCTGTATTATACTTTCTACCTCACTGTCAGGCACCTTTCCTTCATATACACCTCTGACAATCCTGTTCTTGTCAACAATCACAATGGTATAGTTGTCTTTCGGCATGCCCCATTTCTCATGCAGAACACCGTCATAATCAAACAGGATAGTTGTATCATACTTTTTTGCCTTTTTCCCGGCAATAGATCTGATCAGACCGTTCGGCTTCCATGTCGATTTTGTATCAACAATTCCGAAACCCTTGAAATAATCCTTATTAATTATCTTGTCCACATCCGTTGCCTTGTCAATAGCATCGTTAAAGGGGTCGTTAAGATCAGACTCATCAGGGTCAACATAGTTTATCTGCAGTACTTTGCCTGGCCATGAATCCATGGTGAAATCTTTTTTGTCAGCATCGGGAAAAACCCATTCAGGCGCCTTCTGGCCAATCTCCAGTTTGCCCTGGGCCATTGCTAAAGGCAGCATGCAAGCTGCGAGGATAAGAGTGAATAGTACTTTTTTCATTTTACTGGCATCTTGGTTTGTTCCCGAAAGATACAATTTTTTAACAATCCTGCACCGAATTGAAACAAAAGTGCATTTCCGCGATTTCAGAAGAATATGGTTTGCAGGTATAATAATCGTATTTTTATTACCTGTTCGCCACGTGACTATGAAAATCAGGAAAGTAAGATTATCGGAAAAGGACAAGCGACGTGCTTACAGGACGGCTGTAAGAAAGGCCGCACTGGAATCCGGTCTCGACAGGCTCACAGCCTCCAGGGTCCACAGAAACAGGAAGAAATACAGCAGGAAGGGCAAAGAGAGAATCATTAAGGAAGAGGAGAAATTGAATTGATAATGACTTTAAATGTAGTATTCCCTTTTTCCATCGAAGTATTCAAATCGCTTCCCGCTGAGGGTGGTATAACCTGCAAGCAGATTGGCCGTCATACATGAGTGCACAGGCAGTATGGCGACCACCTCGCCGACAGAGATCTGGCTGAATACCTCATCCGTAACATTAAGAGTGCCATGTTCCTGCGACAGTTTGCTGACATAGCAACCCTCCAGAGGCTCACTCCATCCATTGTCACTCATACGGACAAGTTCACCGAAAATCTTTTTGCCGTTTCCCGGATCGAGCGACTCTTTTGAGAAATGGATGCCTCCGCCGTACAGTATGATCTCATTCCGGTCGGCATGTCTTGCCACAACAGGACATGCCACTGCGACAGCGATGTCTCTCTTTTCGCAGGATGTAACCAGGGCCTGGGTGAGATCATAAAAAACAAAGTTACCGGGACGAATTTCGTCGACCATGCTGAAATCTTCAGCAACGCTGCATGTGGGAGTGTCTCCGGTCGATAATTCAAGGCCGGGAAAGGCTGAGCGATAGCGTTCTGCCAGGTCTGTTATCAATGCCACGGTTTTGCGGTGGACATTCATTATTTCGTCCCTGCTTCTGCAGGTATAGCTCTGACCAGCATGGGTAAGAAAACCTTTGAATGAGAGGTGGGCGGAGCTGTTTATCACTTCCAGAATTGAATCAACGGTTTTATGGTCCTCAGGCAGAACCCCGGTGCGGCGGCTTCCCGAATCAACTTTTATCCATACCTGTAAAGGGTATCTGACTGTTGCCGAAAGGAGCCGTGCTGCTTCAAGGTCTGCAACTATAAGGTTGAGGACAAGATTCCTGGCGAGTCGGTTAATACGCTCATGCTCAAGAGTGTTTGCCGGAAATGCCACAGTGATATCGTTCCATCCCTGTTCGGCAAAGTAAGTTGCCAGCCTCAGGGAGGAGACCGTTATGCAATTAATGCCAGCCTCCCTGAACCACTCAGCTATCTGCCTGCTCTGGTGTGTTTTAAAATGGGGACGGAGCCTTATATTATTGCGCTTTGCCTTGTCAGCCATCCGCTGAATGTTATTGCGGCATTTCTTCTCGTCAAGAAGTAAGACAGGCTCTGTGACCGTTCTAAGTATCGACATAAGCTGCTTTTAAGGGTTAATAATCACCGACGGTAAGGAAGTCGTTCAGTGGCTTCATTGCACGGAATGCGCCAACAACCAGATCAAAGCACTCATCGGAAGTGATCGTCTTGTCAGGTATGGCCATCTCAGCCAGATAACTCTTCATCTTGAGCAACTCGATGTGAGGATGATCCCTGGGATAGCCCTTGGGTGCCGTCCTGAGCTTTTCACCTTCGAGTCCGCCGAAATATTTCCTGAATGCCTTGTCGTTCACTATCTTAATGAGCCGTTCAGCGTCTCCGTCAATTCTTTCGCGTATGGCATTTAGCCATGGTGCAGGTGGAATATAAGCTCCGCCTGCGACAAAGCTTGAGCCCGGTTCAATATGGAAGTAATAGCCTGGGAATTTATCTCCGTTCTTTTTACCGCCCCTTACCATAAAAGCTCCGAAATTGGTCTTGTATACCGATTTGTCATGTGAGAATCTTGTGTCGCGGTTGATCCTGAACATGCAGCTCTTCGGTTCAAGACCCCTGAAGATAGGGTCGAACGTGACAATTTCATTGATAATTTCCTGCACGAACGTCTCATAATTGGATTTCGCATCTTCGTATCGTTTACGGTTTTCTGCAAACCAGTTGCGGTCATTGTTATTCTTAAGGTCTGACAGAAACAGCAGGGTGGATTTTTTTATCTGCGGCATGGCTTTGAGATTTCCCCAAATTTAGTCACTGAAGTTCAATTATATATATGGTATCCGGGAAAAAGCAAAATATTGACATAATAGCCTATAATTAATATTATGTTAAATAGATTCTTTTATGCAGCTGTATTGAATACGATTTCTTCATTGCCTCTTCCCTCCCCAAAGGTCATGGCAAAAAAAAGAAGGCACCAATGCGGTGCCTTCCGGATGTAAATATTCTTAACTCCTGTTATTGCAGGTCATCTACCTTTTTCTTGTATGCCTCGAATTCGGGCATCATTTTAAGCTTCAGGTATATTTCGCGCAGAAACTCGAGTGTTGGCAATGAAGTCGGATTGACTCTTTCGGCTTCCAGGAAATATGGAACAGCTCTCTTCATTTCTTCCAGAGCCTTGTTCTTGGCAATTTCATACTCCTTGTTGTCAGCAATCATATTTGCCTCGTTAAGCATATCATTTGCAATCTGTACGTAGCAGAGGCCGATGTTATAGTTACTCTCGAACTGTTCTTTGTTCTTACCCAGTGATGCATTGAGGCTTTTGATGGCTTCAGGATAATTATTCATTTTCATGTGAAGGCTTCCTTCCACGAGGTAAAGAATATAATTTTCAGGATCCTTTTCCATAGCCCTGTGCAGAGACTCGAATGCCTTTTCCGAGTTGTCGGTGTCAAGATAGAACTGTGTAGACTGAAGAAGGATATCAAGTGTATCAGGATATGCCCTCACACCCTCAAGAAGTACCTCTTCCGCCTTAAGTGTATCCTGCATCTTCATATAACTGTCGCTTATAAAGATATAGGGTTTTGTGTCCTCTGTCCCGGTGGCGGTGCATATGCGGAAATACTCAATGGCCTGCGGATAGAGCTCGGCATTATAAGCTGCGAGGCCGGCATTGAAGATCACAAGGGTATCGACCACTCCTACATACATATCACTGGCTGAGACCATTACATTTCTCTCAAATGACTTCATAGCTCCTTCGTAATCCTTCTCATTGAATTTGTTGATGGCATCATTCAGGAAGGAATTGCCAAGCATTGCGTATATGTTGTCCTTGATGACGGTATTCTTCATTTTCGGGTCCATCTGAACAGCTTTCTCATAATTATTGTATGCTTCCATCAGGATATCCGGGTAAAGTGACATGAATTTGGGATCGCCTGAATCGAAAGCTGCCTGGCAGAGTTTGCCCTTTACATAGTAAGTTTTTGCTGTGGCAGCAGATTTTGGATTTGCTATGGCTTCCTCAATGGAAACCTTTGCCTTGTCGAAAGCACCTTCCCTGATAAAGGTTTCAGCAGCGTTAACCTTACCCATCTGGGCAGATGCAACTCCTGAGATCAAAACTGCCATTAATAAGATTGTGATCTTCTTCATGATTCGATAATTTTCTTTTAAAATTGGTTCAAAAATAAAACTTTAGAATCTAATCTTCAAATTATTTGCCAAATTACTCGTCATTTGACACAGAAGTATCTGAAATTTCCCCCTCGCCTGCTGTATCTTCCTCACCTACTTCAACATACGCCACTGAAGCAATTGAGTCATTTTCTTTGAGGTTTATAAGTCTGACCCCCTGGGTAGCTCTTCCCATTACTCTGAGACTGCTTACCGGTATCCTGAGGATATTACCTCCCTCGGTTATTATCATGAGGTCATTCTGATCTGTGACATCCTTGAGTGCTATAAGTTTGCCTGTCTTATCAGTCACATTTATTGTCTTGACTCCCTTCCCTCCCCTGTTGGTTATGCGGTAGTCGCTGATAGAGGATCTCTTCCCGTAACCGTTCTCGGAAACGACAAGTACGTCTTCAGATTCATTGAGCACGGTTATCATACCTATTACAATATCATCTACGCCTGAAAGGGTTATACCACGGACACCCGAAGCCGTGCGTCCCATAGGTCTTACCGTAGCTTCAGGGAACCTTACGGCACGGCCTGACCTCACTGCCAGCATTATTTCGTGCTTGCCGTTGGTCATCCTGGCCTCAAGCAGCTCGTCGCCCTCTCTTACGGTTATTGCATTCACTCCGTTGACCCGGGGCCTCGAGTATGCCTCGAGGGAGGTCTTCTTTATTATCCCCCTGGTGGTGCAGAGCACAATGAAGTTGTTGTTGATATACTCCTCATCATCAAGGGTCCTGACATTGATGAAAGCCCTGAGGGCATCATCCTGTTCTATGTTGATAAGGTTTTGAATAGCCCTTCCCTTGCTTGTACGGGTCCCTTCCGGGATGTCGTATACCTTCAGCCAGTAGCACTTTCCGTTCTGTGTAAAGAACAGCATTGTGTTGTGCATCGTGGCCACGTACAGGTGCTCTATGAAATCCTCATCGCGCGTGGTGCCTCCCCTGGCGCCTGTCCCTCCCCTGTTCTGACGGCGGAAATCGGTCAGTGGCGTGCGCTTGATGTAACCCATGTGAGATATGGTGATTACCATCTCATCATCGGCGTAGAAATCTTCAGGGTTGAATTCGCCGGCTGCAGGAATTATCTCCGTGCGGCGCTTGTCACCGAATTTTTCTCTTACCTCGATCAGCTCATCCTTGATGATCTTCATCTGAAGCGACTCATCAGCAAGAATGCTTCTGAGATACTCGATCAGCTTCATCACCTCCTCATACTCAGCCCTCAGCTTATCCTGCTCAAGCCCTGTCAGTTGCCTGAGTCTCATCTCGACGATGGCACGCGATTGTGCGTCAGACAGGCTGAAGCGCTCCATCAGACGTTCCCTGGCCTGGTCGGGCGTCTGTGACGAACGGATGATTGCAATCACCTCATCAATATTGTCGCTGGCAATTATCAGTCCTTCAAGTATATGAGCCCTTTTTTCAGCCTGTTCCAGGTCAAATTTCGCTCTCCTGATGACAATATCATGCCTGTGTTTGACGAAGTTGTCGATCATCTCACGCAGCGAAAGCATCCTGGGACGTCCTTTTACAAGAGCTATATTGTTGACGTTGAAAGAGGTCTGAAGCTGCGAGTGCTTGTAAAGGTGGTTCAGTACGACATTGGCGGGCATCTCCTTTTTCAGGATTATCACCACCCTCATGCCGTTTCGGTCAGACTCGTCATTTATATATGAAATACCTTCAAGCTTCTTTTCGTTGATCAGGTCGGCGATCTTTCTGATCATCTCCGCCTTGTTGACCATGTATGGTATCTCGCTTACAATGATACACTCCCTGCCTGAATGGGTAAGCTCAATCTCAGTCCTGGCCCTTACCACTATCCTTCCCCTTCCGGTCTCGAATGCCTCCCTGATCCCCTGCTCACCGTATATGATTCCTCCTGTAGGGAAATCCGGACCCTTGATGTGCTGCATCAGTTCATCCACGGTTATTTCAGGATTATCTATATAGGCGATGATGGCATTGACAGATTCGGTGAGGTTATGAGGAGGCATGTTCGTTGCCATGCCCACGGCAATGCCTGATGCGCCGTTAACAAGAAGGTTGGGAATACGCGTCGGAAGCACCGTGGGTTCCTGGAGGGTGTCGTCGAAGTTAGGCTGGAAGTCCACTGTCCCCTTCTCGATGTCTGAGAGCGTCTCCTCGGCTATCCTCTTCAGGCGGGCCTCAGTATATCGCATTGCTGCCGGACTGTCGCCGTCAATAGATCCGAAGTTGCCCTGTCCGTCAACAAGAGGGTAACGCAATGACCACTCCTGTGCCATCCTTACCATGGCATCATAGACTGATGAATCACCGTGCGGATGATATTTACCCAGCACCTCCCCTACTATCCTGGCTGATTTCTTGTAAGGCCTGTTTGCAAGAACTCCAAGCTCCGACATACCGAAGAGAACCCTCCTGTGAACTGGCTTGAGACCGTCCCTCACATCAGGCAATGCCCTTGAAACAATGACTGACATCGAATAATCGATGTAAGCCGACTTCATCTCCTCCTCAATATTTACTTTTATGATTTTTGATTGATCTGACATATCAGATTGATATTTAATAGTTTACGTTTACCTATTTTTTTTACTGAATTAATCCCCGAAAATAATAAAAAAGGCGTCCCCTCTTAACCTTTTTCCGGTCTATTTGTTAACATTGGGTGTTTAAAATTGGGCACAATTATTGTCCATATATAAATACAATAGAATTAACTTTGAAAAGGGGTATTTCGTGCATTTTTGTCAGCATTTATGACATCTTTGTCATGAGATCCCGCAAATAAGATATGATGGATGCACATTTCTCACAAAGAGTAAACGATATCCTTGGATACAGCAAGGAAGAGGCGATCAGGCTGGGTAACAGCCATATAAGCCCTGAGCACCTCTTTCTCGGTATTCTCCGCGAAGGCGAAGGTGTGGCGGTTGATATACTTCTGAACAACGGCGTTGACCTGCTGATGCTTAAAGGATCTATTGAAAAGAGCATAAAGGCAGAAAAGCCAGTCGCAATGGCAGACAATGAGATACTCCCTCTTCTGAAAAGCACGGAGCGCGTTCTCAGGCTTGTCCACATTGAAGCCAAGGCTTTGAAGACGAGGGTAATAGATACTGAACACCTGCTCATGGCCATACTGCGTGACGAGAGCAATCTTGTGACACGATTCCTTACCGAGCTTGACATAGACTACACTCTCGTAAGGAAGGCGGTTGAGGCAGGCAACCCTGCGGCCCAGGCTGATTATCCGCGCGATGAGGACGAAGAGGGTATGTTCCCGGGGTCAGGGCAGCAGGGCAAGCAGCCGCAGGGCGGTCAGCAGGCACAGAGAAGCTCTTCAGACACACCGGTCCTCGATAATTTCGGCATCGACCTGACAAAGGCAGCTGAGGAAGGACGGCTTGACCCTGTGGTAGGGCGCGAGCGTGAAATAGAACGCCTGGCACAGATACTCTCAAGACGCAAGAAGAATAATCCCGTTCTAATCGGTGAACCGGGCGTGGGCAAGTCAGCTATAGCTGAAGGACTGGCGCTTAGGATCACCAAGCGGAACGTGTCGAGGGTGCTCTTCAACAAGAGAGTCGTTGCCCTTGACCTTGCCTCAATTGTTGCAGGCACAAAGTACCGGGGACAGTTCGAGGAGAGAATGAAAGCCATTCTCAATGAGCTGGCCAAGAATGACAATATCATCCTCTTCATTGACGAAATACACACCATCGTCGGCGCCGGAGGCGCCAGCGGGTCGCTCGATGCTGCCAACATGCTCAAACCGGCACTGGCAAGGGGTGAGATACAGTGCATCGGCGCCACCACCCTCGATGAATACCGCCAGCATATTGAAAAGGATGGCGCCCTGGAGCGCCGGTTCCAGAAGGTGCTTGTCGATCCGACTACGATCGAGGAGACTTTCGATATCCTTAACAATATCAAGGACAGGTACGAGGAACACCACAATGTTACCTATACTCCTGATGCAATTGATGCTTGTGTCAAGCTCACAAACAGGTATATAAGCGACAGACACCTCCCGGATAAGGCTATTGATGCACTTGATGAATCAGGCTCACGGGTACACATATCGAATATCGTTGTTCCTGAAAAAATACTCGCTCTTGAAAAACAGCTGGAGGATACCAAGAAAGAGAAGAGCAGCGCAGTCAAGAACCAGAATTATGAGCGTGCCGCCAGCTTCAGGGACAAGGAGCGTGATATTCTTGATCTGATAGAGGCTGAGAAGAAGAGGTGGGAAAAGGAGCTGGCAGTGAACCGCCAGACCGTTGACGCAGAGAAAGTAGCAGAAGTTGTGGCGATGATGACAGGTGTCCCTGTCCAGAGGATCGCCCAGACCGAGGGAACGAGATTGCTGCAGATGGGACAGGAACTGAAAGGGAGCGTCGTGGGCCAGGATGAGGCTATTGCCAAGATTGTAAAGTCGATACAGAGAAACCGTGCCGGACTGAAGGATCCGAACAAGCCGATAGGCACATTTATCTTCCTTGGCCCGACAGGGGTCGGGAAGACCCAGCTAGCAAAGGTGCTTGCCAAATTCCTCTTTGATACGACGGAAAACCTCATAAGGGTTGACATGAGTGAGTACATGGAGAAATTCTCCGTCTCACGCCTTGTGGGAGCACCTCCCGGATATGTTGGCTACGAGGAAGGGGGGCAGCTCACCGAGAAAGTACGGCGAAAGCCCTATTCGGTGGTGCTTCTTGACGAGATAGAAAAGGCACATCCTGACGTGTTTCATATACTGCTTCAGGTGCTCGATGAGGGACAACTGACAGACAGCCTTGGCCGCAGGGTCGATTTCAGGAACACGATAGTGATCATGACATCAAACATAGGGACAAGGCAGCTATCGGAGTTCGGTGCCGGAGTAGGATTCGAGACATCGGCAAAAAGGGTGACACGCAATGACCAGGCCAGGAGCATTCTCCAGAAGGCCCTGCAGAAGACCTTTGCTCCCGAATTCCTGAACAGGATTGATGATGTGATCATGTTCAACCACCTTACAAGGGAAGATATCGACAAGATCATCGACATCGAGCTCAAGGGCCTCTTTGACAGGATAGCGGCACTGGGTTTCATGATCAAGCTCTCCGCACAGGCACGTGACTTCATGGCAGACCGCGGTTTTGATGTACAGTACGGTGCAAGGCCCCTGAAACGTGCAATACAGAAGTACCTTGAAGACCCTCTTGCCGAGGTTATCATAAAGGCACAGCTGAAGGAGGGCGCATCTATAAATGTCGGTTATTCCAAAGGGAAGGAAGAACTGTCGTTCAAGGTGAGCAAGAAGAGGGAAGCCGAACAGGAGGCTAAGGAGTAAAAATCATGATAACAGATCTTTATGCCGGCTCGGCATAAAGATCGAATTCAGTTGACCCGGTTATCTTTACATCGATAAAGGAGCCGGGTTCAATTTTTCCCTTTGAGGTTATGAGTATCTCCTGATCCACCTCAGGTGAGTCATGCTGGCTCCGTGCTACATGAAACAGACCCTCCTTCCGGTCAACTATCACTTTCATGATCCTGCCCCTCTTTGATTCATTCAGTTCCCCGGAAATCTTTTGTTGCAGTTCCATGATGCGGGCTACTCTCTTTTCCTTTGTTTTCTCAGGTATCTCGTCACTGTAATTAAGTGACGCAAATGTCTCATCTTCATGCGAATACCTGAATGCGCCAAGCCTTTCAAACCGGAACTCGCCTATAAAGCTGAGAAGAGAAGAGAAATCCTCTTCCGTCTCGCCCGGATGGCCTGCGATAACTGTGGTTCTTATGGCAGCATCAGGCACCCTGCGGCGTATCTCGTTCAGCAGCGCACGGGTATCGCTTTCGTTATGTTCACGCCTCATCCTGCGCAGTACGTTATCTGAGATATGCTGAATAGGAAGATCGATGTACCTGCATATCTTCGGATCTGACTGCATCATGTCAAGAAGCTCGAGCGGAAAACCTGACGGGTAGAGATAGTGGAGCCTGATCCACTCTATCCCTTTCACCTCCGTGAGTCTTCGAACGAGCAACGGCAGCATCTGTCTGCCGCTGAGGTCGATGCCGTAGCAGGTTAGATCCTGTGCGATGAGTATCAGTTCCTTCACCCCTTCTGATGCAAGGAACTCAGCCTCGGCAACCAGTTCATCGACGGGAGTGGAAACATATCTTCCCCGTATGTCAGGGATAGCGCAGAAGGCACATGTGCGGTCACATCCCTCCGAGATCTTGAGGTAGGCATAGTGCCGGAGGCCGGTCATCACCCTCTCCCCTGAGAGCTCCCGGTGATATGCAAGACCCAGACGGCTGATGATCTCGCCGGGTTTGTTGACACCGAACCATGCATCTACCTCGGGAAGGGCTTCGACAAGCTCTTTCTGATATCGTTCAACCATGCATCCCATCACAAAGAGGTGACCCCTCTCCTGCTTCTTTATTGCTTCGGCATGGCGAATGATGGTCTCGATGCTCTCCTCCTTTGCATCATGGATGAAACCGCAGGTATTGATAATCACAATATCGGACGGATCAGGCGAATCTGCCTTCACGTTATAGCCCCCGACCTGGAGCTGCCGCATAAGCTTCTGTGAATCAACTGTATTCTTTGAGCAGCCAAGAGTTACTATATTAACCCTGTTTCTCTTCATCAGTCACGCGGGCTGAAGAGTGAGTCAACGAAGGCGTACCTGTCAAAAATGCGCAGGTCTTCCATCTTTTCCCCGACGCCGATATACTTCACCGGGATCCTGAACTGGTCTGATATTCCGATGACCACTCCACCCTTGGCGGTGCCGTCGAGTTTGGTGACGGCAATTGCATTGACCTCCGTTGCTGCGGTGAACTGTTTTGCCTGCTCAAACGCATTCTGTCCCGTTGAACCGTCAAGGACCAGAAGCACTTCATGCGGCGCACCCGGCACCACCTTTTCCATAACCCTCTTTATCTTTGAAAGCTCGTTCATCAGCCCTATCTTATTGTGCAGCCTGCCTGCCGTATCAATGATCACAACGTCAGTACCTGATGCGACCGCTGATCTCACAGTGTCAAATGCCACGGAGGCAGGGTCAGAGCCCATCTGCTGGCTTATCATCGGCACTCCTGCCCTCTCTGACCATATCTTCAGCTGGTCAATCGCAGCTGCCCTGAAGGTGTCAGCTGCACCAAGCAATACATTCTTGCCGGCCTTGCTGAAGTTATAAGCCAGCTTTGCAATTGTTGTTGTCTTTCCCACGCCGTTAACTCCGACAACCATAATTACATAGGGCTTTACAGGCAAGGGTGAGTCAAAGGTCAGCGTTGAGGCCAGGGTTAAGGTTGAGGCTGCTCTGTCTTCATCGAGAAGAGCAGCTATCTCATCGCGCAGAATGCTGTTAAGCTCTGCGGTCCCTACATATTTGTCGCGGGCCACCCTCTTTGAAACTCTGTCAATGATACGGAGCGTGGTCTCCACACCTACATCAGATGAAACCAGCACCTCCTCAAGATTGTCAAGGACATCATCGTCAATCTTTGATTTGCCTGCCACGGCCCTCGTCAGTCGGGTGAAGACATTCTCGCGGGTCTTTACAAGTCCCCTGTCAAGAATCTCCTTCTCCTCTTTCTTTATTAATCCAAAAAACGCCATCGTCAATTCATTGATCATCAAAAGTAAAAAAAGAGACGCAAAATATGCGTCTCCCGGGTGCCACGGATCAGAATACCTGACCTTATTTCTTTGAAAAGAAGTCCTTAACGTGGTCGTTATGAACAACTTCTTCCTTAAACTGGTATGCTCCGGTTTTCTCTGACTTCACCACTTTAATACATTTGGTGAATACTCTTCCGGTACCTGACTTTAGTGTTGCAACAACTTTCTTTGCCATAACTCACTTATTATTTAATCTCCCTGTGAAGGGTAACTTTTTTAAGAATAGGATTGAATTTTCTTCTCTCAAGACGGTCAGGTGTGTTCTTACGGTTCTTGGTGGTAATATACCTTGACGTACCCGGCATCCCGGAATCTTTGTGTTCAGTGCATTCAAGGATCACCTGCTGCCTGTTTCCTTTACTCTTCTTAGCCATTTTGTGTCCGGTTAAATTAATTGATCATGTATCCTTTTTCCTTTGCTTCCTTAAGCACTGAAGCAAGCCCGTTCTTGTTGATGTTTCTCATGCCTGCCGCTGATACCTTCAGGGTGATCCATCTGTTTTCCTCAGGAAGAAAATACCTCTTGGTGAACAGGTTGGCCATAAACTTTCTTTTGGTCCTCCTCTTTGAGTGGGAGACATTGTTCCCTACCACTGCCTTCTTTCCGGTGACCTGACAAACTTTTGACATTATTATCCTTTTTTACTTGTTCTGAAAAATTCCGAAAATCGGTTCGCAAAATACGTGATTTTTATTCAATTAACCAAATATATCTTTCATTTTTTTGACAATGATGATTTGGCCGGTCACTTATGTGCTGATTATCTGTTTTCTAAGGAGGTTGAGTGCTGTGTATGATGACCGCGAGATGTTTACCAGCCTGTCATCTGCAAATGTATGTTTTTCAGTTACCAGCCCCCGTTCCGAGTCGATGGCTATCCATACGGTACCCACTGGCTTGTCGGGTGTACCGCCCGAGGGTCCCGCGATACCCGTTACAGCAATTGAATAATCCGTTTCCATTACCTTTCTTATCCCCCTTGCCATCTCTCCTGCCGTCTCGGCACTGACAGCGCCATGCACCCTCAGGGTCTCAGGCTGCACTCCAAGCAACCCGGTCTTGATGGTGTTGTCATAAGCCACGACTGAGCCCCTGAACCATCCTGAACTCCCAGGGACAGTTGTGATGAGAGAAGCAATTCTTCCGCCTGTGCAACTTTCAGCTGTTGACAGTGTTAAATTCCTTTCATTAAGTAGTTTGCCTATCACTTCCTCAAGCATAACTTCATCTTCGCCATAAATAAGGGCTGGAATGATTCCGTACAGTTTATCTACCTGCAGACCTATGGCCTCCCTTACCCTGTCATCGCTGCCGCCTGTAGCTGTAAGACGGAGCTTTATCACACCCTGGGCAGGAAGATATGCCAGCCTGATATTCTCAGGGAGCTCACTCTCGAATGTTTCGAGCATCTCAGCCAGCTTTGCTTCAAAGGTGCCATACGTCATGATGTTTTTATGCATTATCACCTTCCCGGCAACCTTCCTGGAGAGCAGCGGGAGCACGTGTTCACTCATAATGTGCTTCATCTCGTAAGGCACTCCGGGCATGGAGACTATGATTTTTTCATTCTGCACAAACATCATTCCGGGTGCCGTACCTGTCCGATTCATCAGTACAGTGCACTTATCAGGCACAAGCGCCTGTCTCCGGTTGTTCTCGTTCATCTGCAGGTTTCGCCTGTGCAGCCTCTCCGTTACTTCCTCAAGGACTTCCTTGTTCATTACCATTTCTGCCCCGAAATATTCCGCCAGAGTCTCTTTGGTGATGTCATCGCTCGTCGGTCCGAGTCCCCCTGTAACGAGAACAATATCAGCCCTTGTCAAGGCTTCCGACAGTGCGCATGTTATTTCCTCCCTCCTGTCTGAAATAGACGTTATGCGGTTGACCCTGACACCGATCAGGTTAAGCTCTGTGCCCATCCATGCCGAGTTGGTGTCAATGGTCTGCCCTATCAGTATCTCATCACCTATTGTAATAATTTCAGCGTTGTTCATATTTAAATGATCTTATCTTGGAGGTGTGGCAAAATTATCAATAATTTGTGTGACGATTGGCAGAACAGAGATATGATAGACAGAAAAGCAATAATCAGTGAGGTTGAGGATTTTGTAAGAGAAGCCGTGCAGAAACATGACAGCGGGCACGGATGGTCTCATATTGAGAGGGTTGTGAGGCTCGCACTGCATATTCATGACTGTGAGAAGAGTGGCGACAGCTTTACAATCGAGCTGGCAGCCCTGCTCCACGACATCGGTGACCATAAGTTCGCTGCCCATGACGGTCCGGCAGAGATACGGCTTATCCTGGGAAAAGCGGGAGTCGGGCAAAAGGTCATCGATGAGGTCGTCATGATAAATGAGAATATTTCATTTTCGAAAGGGAAAAGTGACATTCCCGGTAGCCCTGAGTTTCAGATCGTTCAGGATGCAGACAGGCTTGACGCCATCGGGGCTGTCGGCATTGCCAGGGCCTTTAACTACGGAGGGTTCAGGGGCAGGGAGATATATGATCCCCGCGAAGGCTATGTTAATGCGCCCAGCCTTGGTTCTGCCGGCTCAAAGTCATTGTCGACGGTACATCATTTCTATGACAAGCTTCTGCTTCTGAGGGATTTAATGAATACTCCCACTGGTCGCAGGCTGGCTGACGAGAGGCATGATTTCATGGTACGGTATCTCGACCAGTTCTTCAGGGAGTGGGATGCTAAGGTATAATCATCAAGGATATATCTCTTATATGGACGCGAGGACAATCCTGTTAGGAAATTTCATTTTCCTGACACTTAGCATCAATCCGTTTATCAGGGCCCAGGAATCTCCGGAACGCTGGGTACTGGCAGGGAGCAACTCCATCTCATGGAGGCCGGACGGCAGGCTTCCGCATTATGATCATATTGAAATGAGCGGCAGGTATATCTCTGCCGTTGTACGCTACGGCGTCAGCTCCGACGGTGCGTTCACCATCAGGCGTGACATCGTCTGGCCAATGCTGCGAACGGTACCCAATAATACACATGCCAGCCTTGTACGCTCATTCAGTATTGATCCGGTGACGCTCATTTCCGTCAATAAAAAACCCCTGCAGGGCGAAAAGGTTGTTGAAGTCATTCTTGACGGGACAATCGTTGTCAAGAGTACAGTAAATGACAATCTGAAACTGGTCAGGACCCTCTTCCCCTCAACCGCACTGCCACTGTTTGGAGAGAAATATCTGCTGGCCAATACGGGCGCCCGCCCCCTGACAGTTGAGCTTCCCGAAGTCAATATAACCACCCGCACCAGTCCTGAAGAGGGAGTTGAAGGAGGCTACATTCTCCGTGTAAGGTCAATTAATCACGGGACATCAATTCTTCATCCGGGCGATTCAGTGACCTGGTATTGTATTTTTACAGGAAATAAGGATGAAGAGGATATCAGCCACCTTGATATTGAAGAAGAGCTGAAGAAGAGGAAAACCCTTGTCTCCGGTTTTCTGGAGAATCTGATCCTTGACACTCCTAATGATACCCTTGACCGGGCTTTTGCCTTTGCCAAGATAAGGGCAGCCGAAAGTATCTATCAAACAAGGGGCGGACCAATGCATGGCCCGGGAGGGCTTAGTTACTATGCTGCGATATGGGCAAATGATCAGGCCGAATATGTCAATCCCTTCTTACCGTCACTGGGATATGATTACGGAATTGAGTCGGCAATCAACTCATTCCGGCATTTTGCACGCTTTATGAACCCTGATTACCGGCCAATACCCAGTTCAATAATTGCCGAAGGACTAGACTTCTGGAATGGGGCAGGCGACCGTGGCGATGCTGCCATGATAGCATACGGGGCAGCACGGTTTGTGATGATGCTGGGAGACAGGGAGGTTGCTGAAGACCTGTGGCCGCTGATTCAATGGTGCCTTGAGTACAACAGACGGATGCTTAACCCGCAGGGTGTCGTCAGCTCTGACTCAGATGAACTTGAGGGCCGGTTTCCCTCTGGTACGGCAAACTTATGTACCTCCTCCCTCTATTACGATGCCCTTATCTCGGCATCATGGCTGGGTGCTTCAATGGGTAAGGACAAAAAACAGCTGGAAGAATATAAAGCTCAGGCACTTGAACTGAAGGGTAATATTGAAAAGTATTTCGGAGCAAATGTAATGGGCTTTGAAACCTACAGGTATTACGAAGGAAATGACACACTTCGTGCGTGGATCTGCATCCCCCTTACTGCAGGCATCTTCGACAGGAAAGAGGGGACCATTGACGCCCTCTTCTCCCCGGAGCTTTGGACGTCTGACGGACTGGCGTCGGTGGCCGGAGACAGGACATTCTGGGACAGGGCTACTCTTTATGCTCTGCGCGGTGTCTTTGCCGCAGGGGATGTCGAACGAGGATTGAAATTCCTGCAGTATTACTCCGGGCGGAGGCTGCTGGGCGATCATGTGCCCTACCCGGTGGAAGCCTATCCTGAAGGTGGTCAGCGACATCTTTCGGCTGAAAGCGGATTGTATTGCCGCATCTATACTGAGGGTCTCTTCGGCATCAGACCCGTTGGACTCAAAAGCTTCAGCATAACACCTCAGTTGCCTGAAGCATGGGATTATATGAGGATCATAAACATGCATGGATTCAATCATTTTTATGATATAGACGTGACTAGGGAATCAGACATGATCAGGTTGAAGATTACCAGCGCCGGAAGAGTTGTTCTGAACAAACTGATTTCAAACGGAACCACTCAGACGGTTAAGTTCTGAAAAACAGCGCCGTGGGCAGGGGGCGGTCATGCTCAGGCCATGAAGCCCGCAAAATAAATGATGCACCCGTCCCGTCTTAATATATAAATGTGGTAAATTCGTAAATAAATAATTAACAAGTAACGCCATGGTCATAGGTATTTTTCTAATTCTGATTGTCGCAATAGCCCTGATGGCAGTCAGCTTGTATAACAGGCTTGTCAGACTTCGTAACCACCGAGAAAATGCATTTGCAGACATAGACGTTCAGCTGAAGCAGAGGCTTGATCTTATACCTCAGCTCGTTGAAGCTGTAAAGGCCTATATGAAGCATGAGAGCACCGTTCTCACCGAGATCACAAAGGCGAGAGCTGCGGCGATGCAGGCCACAGGCATCAATGAGAAGATTGCTGCTGATGCCAGCCTTACATCGGCTCTTCAGGGCCTCAGGGTAGCCGTTGAGGCATACCCCGACCTTAAGGCCAGCCAGAACTTCATCCAGCTGCAGGAGGAGATATCCGATATCGAGAACAAGCTTGCTGCAGCCCGCAGATTCTTCAACTCAGCCACCAGGGAGCTTAACAATGCGGTGGAGACATTCCCCTCCAACATTGTGGCAGGTATGTTCGGGTTCAAGAGGGAGACGATGTATGATCTCGGAACTGACCAGAGAGCAAGGGCCGAGGAGACCCCTAAACTGAACTTCTAGACTTTTATGGCTTATGTCGGTCTGAATACCCAGGTCTGGAGAAATAATATCAAATCCGTTCTCCTGTTGATCATGTTTCCCCTGGTCATTATGGCGCTGGTATGGCTTTTCATTTATTTTGTTCAGCCAGAGCCGGGAGAGAGATTTGTCTATGCCAACCAGGCTTATATCAGGACTCTTCCCTGGGTGCTGTTCGGAGTGTTTTTATGGTTTACGGTAGCATATTTTTCTCATTCACGGATGATTGAGAAGGCAACAGGATCAGCCCCCCTCAGCAGGAAGGAGAACAAGAGAGTCTATAACCTTGTCGAGAATCTGTGCATTGGCAGCGGGATGAGGATGCCGAAGATAAATGTGATCGAGGATGATTCACTGAATGCTTTTGCCAGCGGCATCAATGGTTCGAGTTTTACGGTTTCGCTCTCGAGGGGAATAATCAACAGGCTTGATGATGAGGAGCTTGAGGCGGTGATTGCCCATGAGCTTACCCATATCAGGAACCGTGACGTCAGGCTGCTGATAGTCTCGATCATTTTTGTAGGGATATTTGCCTTTGTCACGGAGGCACTTATGCGATCGGTGAGGTTCAGCGGTGGCGGCGGAAAGAAGGATGGGCGGGTTATGATACTGGCTCTGCTCCTGGCGGCAGTAGGTTATTTCCTTTCCAGCATCTTCAGGTTTGCCATCTCGCGCCAGCGTGAGTATATGGCTGATGCCGGGGCGGCGCTGATGACCAAGAGGCCTCTTGCCCTTGCCTCTGCCCTCGAGAAGGTCTCCGCAGACCCCAGGATCGAGGCAGTGCAGCGTCATGACGTGGCTCAGCTTTTCATAGAGAATCCTGAAGAAAAACCGAAAGATAAAGCCTCAGCCCCGTTTTCATCTATCTTCAGGACTCACCCTCCAATTGAAAAGCGGATTGAGATTCTGAGGCAGTTCTGATGAAAAACAGCCTCCCGGAGGAATCCGGGAGGCTGTGTGACCGATGCTCCCGCTTCTATTTGCTTGTCCTTCTTGCTACATAAGTGAAATTCATCACGAAATCGACATAGTTGGCCCCGTCAGTTACTCTCATTTTCTTTTCGAGAACCTGACCCTGCTGTTTTGTTATTATTTCAGAAAGAGCCGTTTCAAAGGTCCCGACTGCATAATGGTCATCCACATCCGGAAAGTCATCCACTTCATGAAGCTGGATGTTGATAAAAATCTTATCATTCTGGAGCAATCCTGTCCACAACCTTTTTCCTGAAGTGTTATCAGGCAGATTATAAGTCCCTTTTTCTGGGACGGAAAGCCAGCTGCTGGAGGTATAAGGAAAATGATTCACTTTGGCAGCTTGCCCGAGACTCTCCGGCCACCCGAATACAAACCCGTAAAGCTCCATGTTACCTCCCGCATCACTGCCATTTGCCTCAATACTATGAAGGAAGACTGTTATATCATATATGAGGTTATCGGTTCTTGGAATGGCAGTTACGATCGGATAGGAAGCTGAGAAAACAATCTTGCCAATACTGTTATCCCTGATATACCTAAGTTTATATGATATAGGAGCTCCGGGAGAGGTTTTGGAATAATTGCCGCCTGATATGATATAATTTTTGAAATCTTCAAATCCGTTGATCGTTGCTCCCGCAGCACTGCCACTTCCGCCAAGAATATATACTTTCATTGTCGATTTTGATTTCAACTGGTCAAATGCGGTGGAGGCAGACCCGCTGACTCCGGCATATGAGGCGTTCAGAAATGCTCTTACTTCAGTTTCGGAGTACTCTGATTCAATGGTGAACAATGCCATCCTTCCGAATGTAACGGTTGAGATATACATCGGCATATAAGTCCCGAAAAGAGCCCTGTCAACATCCGATGCAAAAAGATCAGATGGCCGGTCAGGAAGGTCCATGTCAAGGGTATAATAACTCTGAATGAATTTTGCAATGAGGCGTGACTTTACCTGTTTGTTATTGAAATCAAATCCTCCTTTGACGCTCACCCCTCCTCCCTTGTAGCTCGCCCGGAGTGACAGGTCCAGCTGCTGCTCTGAATAGGCCTGTTCAATGGTGAAGCCCATGTTGGCAGGCGGAACATCATATTCCTGCTTCATCAGATTATTTATTGCCTCCCTTATGGTTGACAACTTTGGATCATCGACTGTTACCGACACTATTCCGCTTCCTGTCA
Organism: uncultured Bacteroidales bacterium; assembly: GCA_963732365.1. Taxonomy (GTDB): domain Bacteria; phylum Bacteroidota; class Bacteroidia; order Bacteroidales; family VadinHA17; genus SR-FBR-E99. The sequence continues at coordinate 209,455 of CAVSZC010000001.1, forward strand.
GGGAGGTGGATATAGTTATCGGCATTCTTTTGGCGGGGATGAGAGTATAGGTCCCGTCCAGGATGGATTCTCCCTTCACAAGGGCTCCGGGGTAAATTACATCAGTCTGCGGATTAAGAACAATTTGTTCATCATAACCCGCAGCTACTTCATAAAAATCGGTGTGGTAGATGTACTCCGAGGTTGTCTCATCAGCTACGTTTGTAAGTGTTGCCGCCTTTTCTGCAGGCATCTGCGATTCTATGGAAGGAAGGGTATTCAGGTACTCATCCAGTGCCCCTTCGAAATTATCATCCTTCTGACATCCGTAGACCAGAAGAGCGGAAATGGGAACCATTAATAACAACGATCGCTTTAAAAGATTCCAGGTTTTCATTAATTCCATGATTTGATTAATTTTCAGTTGCAACCTAATAAGGTAGGAGAGTCTGAGACCAAAGTCAAGTAATTTTGATGAAATGGTCTAAATAATAGATGAGAGGCAGTTTTTATTATGTAGAAAACAATTTTAGTCTGCTGTCAGCATCAGCTTCTTCTTTGGTTACTTCCTGAATATATGATGGATGATATATAAGAGGCAGCTTTAGGACCCCTTTGCCTGAGTTTGAAATGAGATTGGTGCGCGTGTGTCGACGGATGCTACGATGGGATTGCCTCGCCTCCGGCTCGGCGTTCCCTGGCGGGAGGCGCTGCCAAACAAAAAGAGCCACTGACGTGGCGCTATTTTGTTATTTATCCTTCCCTCCTCCTGATAAATCAGCGTCGGAAAGTCTAAATAACAAAAGCCCCGACGTTGTCGGGGACTTTTTGTTTGAGCGGAAAACGGATTGCCTCGCCTCCGGCTCGGCGTTCCCTGGCGGGAGGCGCTGCCAAACAAAAAGAGCCACTGACGTGGCCTTTTTTATTGATTTCCACATCCCTCCTCCAGGCAAGCCTGTATCGGTCTGTGCAAATCAATAAAGCCCCGACGTTGTCGGGGACTTTTTGTTTGAGCGGAAAACGGATTGCCTCGCCTCCGGCTCGGCGTTCCCTGGCGGGAGGCGCTGCCAAACAAAAAGAGCCACTGACGTGGCGCTATTTTGTTATTTATCCTTCCCTCCTCCTGATAAATCAGCGTCGGAAAGTCTAAATAACAAAAGCCCCGACGTTGTCGGGGACTTTTTGTTTGAGCGGAAAACGGATTGCCTCGCCTCCGGCTCGGCGTTCCCTGGCAGAGGCGCTACCAAACAAAAAGAGCCACTGACGTGGCCTTTTTTATTGATTTCCACATCCCTCCTCCAGGCAAGCCTGTATCGGTCTGTGCAAATCAATAAAGCCCCGACGTTGTCGGGGACTTTTTGTTTGAGCGGGAAACGGGATTCGAACCCGCGACCCTCAGCTTGGGAAGCTGATGCTCTACCAACTGAGCTACTCCCGCAATAAATATTTTCAATCAAGCCTCAGCTTGGGATCCGCCGACTGGCGGACTACCAACTGAGCTACTCCCGCAATAAATATTTTCAATCAAGCCTCAGCCTGGGATCCGCCGGCTGGCGGACTACCAACTGAGCTACTCCCGCAATAAATATTTTCAATCAAGCCTCAGCTTGGGATCCGCCGGCTGGCGGACTACCAACTGAGCTACTCCCGCCTCTATAATGTCATGCAGTCGTGCGGTCTTGCAGTCCTGCAGTCTGTTTTCAGTTGTCTGTTTTCAGTTTTCGGCCACACCGATTACTGATTACCGCTTACCGAATACCTTTTCTCTACCCCCTCCTTTCATCTCTCCACCAAAACAACCTTCAGCCTGGGATCCGCCGACTGGCGGACTACCAACTGAGCTACTCCCGCCTCTATAATGTCATGCAGTCGTGCAGTCCTGCAGTCTGTTTTCAGTTGTCTGTTTTCAGTTTTCGGCCACACCGATTACTGATTACCGCTTACCGAATACCTTTTCTCTACGCTCCCTTCTCTGCGCTCTATACTCGCCTCTGCCCCGAGCCTCCCATGGGAGTTGAACCCACGACCTGCTCATTACGAGTGAGCTGCTCTACCACTGAGCTAAGGAGGCATATATACAATAAAAAAAGCAGGGCGCCTAAGAAATAAGTGTGGAATAATTATGTCTCGCTGCATTTCCTCGTGCTTGAGGGAATAGCGCCCTGCCGATGCAAATATAATAAATAAATCAATTCAAAATCAAATTTACATAACCATGCCGCCACAGACACTTATCGTCTGCCCGGTCACATATGACGACAGGTCTGAAGCGAGATAGACTGCCGTATTTGCCACATCCTCAGGCGTTCCGCCCCTGCGCAGAGGTATCTTCGATGCCCATTCGTTCCTTACATCCTCAGGCAGCTTACTTGTCATATCAGTCAGTATGAATCCCGGAGCTATTGCATTGCATCTCACACCCCTTGATCCAAGCTCTTTTGCCACACTCTTGGTGAAGCCCAGTATCCCCGCCTTGGATGCCGAATAGTTCGACTGTCCTGCATTACCGGTCACTCCCACCACCGAACTCATATTGATGATCGACCCTCCCTTTTGCTTCATCATGGGCTTGATCGCAGCCTTCGTGAGGTTGAATACTGACTTGAGATTAACGGTGAGAACAAGGTCCCACTGCTCCTCGGTCATCCTCATCAGCAGTGTGTCGCGGGTGATACCTGCATTGTTGACTAGAATGTCAACCGTGCCGAAGTCAACGGTGATCTGGTCTATTACCTTCTCAGCATCAGCATATTTCGATGCATCTGATATATAACCCTTTGCTTTCACGCCCAGTGCCTCTATCTCCCTGACTGTTTCCTTGAAAACATCATTGTCAACTATGTCTGTGAGAGCGATATTGGCCCCTTCAGCTGCAAATCTCAGGGCGATCCCTTTGCCGATGCCCCTTGACCCGCCTGTGATAACCGCTGTTTTTCCTTCAAGTAGTCTCATATCTTTAGATTTTGGGCACAAATATAAAAAATTATTTGTGCAGCACTCCTGCCACTGTTTTACCTATGTCAGCCGGCGATTCAACGACATGTATCCCGCACTCGGCCATTATCCTCATCTTGGCCTCTGCAGTGTCATTCTTTCCTCCGATAATTGCCCCTGCATGACCCATCCTTCGTCCCTTGGGTGCCGTCTGGCCGGCAATGAATCCTATCACCGGCTTTGTGCCGTGCTCCTTCACCCAGTATGCGGCATCAGTCTCCATCACGCCTCCAATCTCCCCTATCAGCACTATGGCATCAGTGCCGTCATCCTTCATCATCATCCTGATGATATCAAGCGAGGTAGACCCGATAACGGGGTCACCTCCTATACCGACACATGTCGACTGTCCAAGGCCAAGCTGTGTCAGCTGGTCAACAGCCTCATAGGTGAGCGTTCCCGATCTTGAGATAACCCCTACCCTCCCTTTCTTATGAATGAAGCCGGGCATGATCCCTACTTTTGCCTCTCCGGGAGTTATTACACCCGGACAGTTAGGGCCTATCAGCACAGTGCCAAAACCGCTGACATACTGTTTTACCCTGACCATGTCAGACACGGGTATCCCTTCTGTGATTGTGACAATGAGCCTGATACCGGCTTCTGCGGCTTCCATGACTGAGTCTGCTGCAAAACCCGGGGGCACAAAGATGACCGATGTGTCTGCCCCTGTGGCAGCGACAGCTTCCCTGACAGTATTGAATACCGGCAGTCCCAAATGCTTCTGCCCTCCCTTGCCCGGGGTCACCCCACCGACAACTTTTGTTCCGTATTCAATCATCTGGCCTGCATGAAAAGTACCTTCACTGCCCGTGAAGCCCTGTACTATCACCTTAGACCCGGCGTTCAATAATATGCTCATATCAGTTTCTGTTTGTACCTTTTGACCAAAAATAAGGCATTTTTTTATCCTTTTGTTAATTTTACGGATAATTGTCGCACAGATGGAGTTCGTTGAACCGATATTATACATAGGTATAGCACAGTCATTCTTTGCAGGTCTCCTGATAGCCACCAGGAGACCTTTTACAACTGCCAACCGGATAATGACGGCATGGGTCTTTCTCTTCTGCATTGAGATGATATCTGCCCTGATAAACCAGACGGTCCTTGAAATGTATTCCTTCCCGTTCATTTCCTTCACCTACGGACCGCTGCTTTATCTCTACGTCAGGCACAGCGCTAACCCGTCGCTGAAATATCAGCCCTGGCACACCCTGCATTTTATTCCTTTCTTCGTCTTCTTTGCCGTTTCGGTAATTTTTCGCAACAGATCGTTCTTTGATGACCTGAGCGGATTCTTTGTAATTGACAGATTCACCCCTCTCAGGATTGCTTACGGCGTATGTTTCTTCCTTTCAGTGACTGTTTACAGCATCCTGTCATTCATCCAGATACGCCGCCACCAGGTGCATCTCCGCGATATCGTCTCATTCACCTCGGATAAACTCACGCTGAACTGGATGAAGATCCTTTCAATAACATTCTATGTGGGGTATGTGGTTGTCTTTATTCTCGGCGGGATTGACATCATAGCAGGACTCGTGCCATTCGATCCCTACATCCTTACTTTTGTCTTTATAGCCTTTTTCTCATTCGCATATAGTTTTTATGCCATCCGCCAGCCTGAAATTCTTGATTATCCTCTTGCTGCTTCTAGGGAGGAGAATGAGAACGGGAACCAGGCAGGGGCAGAAAAGTACGCAAAAAGCGGCCTGAGGAAAGAGCAGGCTGAGGAATACCTTACAAAACTGCTGAATTTTATGGACGAAGAAAAGCCATACCTTGACGGAGATATGACTATTCATCACCTTTCACAAAAAACCGGCATACCCCGTCATTACATAACCGAGGTTCTGAACGAAAAACACGGACGGAACTTTTTTACGTTTGTCAATGAGTACAGGGTAAGGGAAGTTATCAGCCGGATCAATGATCCGAGGTATCAGCATTATACTATTCTTGCCATTGCCTTTGATGCCGGATTCAATTCAAAATCAACCTTTAACTCCATCTTCAAGGCCTATACCGGCAAAACACCGAGTGAATACAGGAGCGAGATAACCAGGCCAACGGACAAGGTGTGATCCGAGCGGCTGAAACAAACTTTGCCCTCTGATACTGTCTGACCCGCATGGTCAGGTCGCCTGGTGAATTATTCATGACGACCTTTGCATAAAAGCATTGAATCATGAAGCGAAGGTCAGGCTTGTTGCTGATATTGTTTCTGGTCACGTTAGCTCTCTATTCTCAGGAAAAAACCTTTACTCCCGGCGGTTTTGTCAGGGGAGGCCTTTTTTTAAGTGCCGGTGATTATGAGAATGATGTAAATGCGGCTTTTGGCGATGCTGCACTGACGCTTACAGCAACCGATAATCTCAGCTTTAAGGGTTTTGCCGACATGAGGGTCCGCCTGGGACAGCAGTTCGGGGAAAATGTGAATTCATTCACCCTCCGTGAGGCCTGGGGGATGTACTACAACAAATACATGAGTATTTCCGCTGGACAGAAGATCATCAAGTGGGGAAAAACCGACATGTTCACCCCTCTGTCCCGATTTTGCCCTATTGATTATACGTTGCGAAGTCCTGATTTTGAGGATGCTGAGCTGGGTAATCTCCTCGGAGTGCTAACCCTCACCCCTGCCCCCTTTTTCAAGTTTTCGGCAGTCGCAGCTCCGTTCTGGAATCCGTCAATTTTGATTATCAAACCTATACCATTACCTTCTAATATGCAGGTGGAACTGCCTGAAGGATTCAAATCCGGGAACGGTTATTATTCCTACGGTTTCAGGGGTGACTTCACACTAAGGGGTTTTGATGCAGGGCTGCAGTGGTTTCATGGTCCTGACCTGATGCCGGGATTGACCATGGTAAGCGCCGATTACACCAATCCCCTTGAACCGGCCATCGCCGTTGAAGGTGTCCCCTATATAATAAACAGTGCCGGTTTTGACTTTGAAACTGTGATATCGCCATTTATCCTCCGGGGAACGCTGGCTTACACTAATCCTGAACAGGAAAAAGCCGGGAATGAGGAAGTTCCGTTCCCTCAGGTTGAATGGATTGCAGGTTTCGACTGGACTCCCGGTGCATTAAGGATCACCGCCGAATATGCAGGCAAAAAAGTGCTGGATTTCTATGAAGCCCCGTATGATCCTCTCATTGGCACCACACTCAACATGGAAGAGTTGATGGAGCTTTTCAGTACACCCGGGTTTGACCCTGTTGAGTTTACAAGATCACAGATTGAAGCATTCAACAGGCTGTATAACAACCAGTTATTTGAGTATTACCATTCTGCCGGATTGAGAGTTGAGGCTGAGCTCTTCTATGGCAGGCTTATTCCTTCATTAACAACTGTTTACAATTTTACTTCCAGAGACCTGATGCTTCGTCCCGCAGTCAAATACAAACCTGCGGACAGTGTGACACTAACCGTGGGGTATGAACATTATGCGGGAACTGAAGGAGGTCTCTACGACATTATAGATGATTTCATGAAAGCGGCATTCTTCTCATTAAGGATAGATTTTTAAGACCATGACAGACTTTATAATTAAATATAAGTGGGCGATAATAACAATATCATTTGCACTGGCAGCAGGTCTGGGCATACTGATACCCTCTACCGGGACTGACCCTGACATCAGGAATTATATTCCCCGTACCATGCCTTCGCGGGTGACGAATGACTCTATTGAGCAGGAGTTTGGGGTCCAGGATATGATCATTGTGCTCTTTACTGACAGTTCCATTCTGGTTCCGGGTGACCTCAGGCAGGTAAAGGAAGTTGACAGGGCTATGTCAAGAATGGAGGGAATAGGGACGATCAACTCCATTTATACTGCTCGGAAGATCGAGGGCAGAGATGGGATGATGGTAGTTGATCCCCTCATTGACAGGATCCCGGAAACGCCTGAAGATTTCTTAACGCTGAAGAATGATATCCTGGCTAACCAGTTTGCCCGAGACATTGTTGTTTCATCAGATATGACCGCAGCGGCGATCACCGGTACCATCACTTCAACCGAGCCGGAGTATGAGACCCTCAACAAGGTTGATTCTGTAATTGCGGCTCAGCAGGGTGATGCGCTGATTCTGACAGGCGGACTGCCATATATAAGGCAGTTCATTATCAAGGATGTGAACAAGGATGCCTTGATCCTGATTCCCATTGCCCTTATAATCATGCTGGTGGTTCTTAAGCTTTCGCTCGGCAACTGGAGAAGCGTTTTCATACCCTTTACAGTGGTTATACTTTCGACAGCTGTGACCATGGGTATGATCCCGTTGCTCGGATGGAAGTTTTCAATCATTATGTGCCTTGCCCCCATCATACTTATCTCGGTGGCGAACAATTACGGTATATATCTGGTTGTCAGGCAACAGGAGATTTCACAATCTGACCTGCCGGTGACCGCGAAAGAGATGATCAGGTCAATTACCGGTTCGCTGAATATGCCCATACTGTTCAGCGGGCTGACCACCATTGCCGGGCTGCTGGGGCTCCTGACACATTCAATCATTCCTGCAAGGCAGGTTGGCATACTTGCGGCTGCGGGTGTAAGCCTGGCCCTGGCAATGAGCCTGTTATTGATTCCTGCACTTATATACTTTCAGCACACCCCCGGCAGAAAACTCCGGCCGGTACTGACAGTAAAGAACGACCTGATCAGCCGTGCCCTTGAAGGGATTTCTTCAATGGTCATCAGACGCCCTGGAAGAGTGCTGCTTGTATCGTTGGTGGTGACCCTCCTTCTGAGTACCGGCATAGGCTTCCTGAGAATTGACACCAACCAGGAAAATTTCTTTCCCCATAAACACCCTGTCAGAAAGGCCTCCGAAATTATCAATTCGAAATTCGGCGGGTCGCAGACCATATCGGTGATGATCAGCGGTGACATCAAGGACCCTGTACTGATGCAGGGGATCGATGATCTCACAAGGCACCTGAAGGGTTCTGAGGGCGTCGGCAGTGTCTTTTCCATTTCAGATGTTGTGAGAGAGATGAGCAAGGCGCTGTATGAGCCCACTGAACCTGAATATGACAGGATACCCTCATCAGCAGAGGCTATTGCGCAGATGTTCGAACTATATAACATTAGTGGAAATCCGGACGATTTCAAACAGCTGATGAACTTCGAAAATACCAAGGCTCACATACTGGTCCGTCTGTCAAGACCCGAGAATGATATTGTCAGGGACCTCAGGGATGATATAAAAGTCTTTGCTGCAGCTTTCCCGGCCACAGTGACCGTAGGCGGTTATGCAATCATTATGACTGAGTTTGCCCAGAAAATCATCAATGGTCAGGTATCGTCGCTGATATTTGCCCTTATTGTGGTCATGATACTTCTGGCGATTATTTTCCGGTCATTCAAGGGAGGCCTGATCGGATCAATCCCTCTTGGCGCTTCAATTATCATTCAGTTTGGTGTAATGGGAATCACAGGTGTTGCCATCGATGCAGCAACTGCCCTCCTCTCTTCGATAATGATCGGCGTTGGGGTTGACTTCACCATCCAGTTCCTGTGGAGATACAAGCTTGAAGTCAGGAAAGGCGGCACTCACCAGGAGGCCATTTCCACCACCTACAGGACAACTGCACGAAGCATCGTTATTAATGGCCTGAGCGTTATGGCCGGTTTCTCGGCAACCTTCCTTTCAGGATTCCTGTCGATAAGGTTTTTCGGTTACCTGACGTTGCTGGCCATAGGTTCGTGCCTTCTTTATGCAATTATAGTGATGCCGGCATTCATGCTCTACTTCAAACCGGCATTCATTGAGGCAAAATTGAAACGAGTAAATAAAAACAAGGAAAATAATGAAAAAGATGTTATTACTATTGTCAGCGGTATTGGTTCTGTCACACCAGGCCACGCTGGCTCAGCTGTCAGATCCCGTGCAACTGATGGAACGCAGCCGTGACCTGACCATGTCAGGTAACCTTCAGTCCACCCTGATGCTGACAATTACTGAGAAGAACAGTTCAACGAGAACGCGCAAGTTGACCATGCAGGCAAAGACAGCCGGTGGTACGGAAAAGAGGATGATAAAGTTCCTTGATCCGGCCGACGTAAGGGGAACGGCCTTGCTTATTCTTGACTATGAGGAGACACAGGATGATATGTGGATATATCTGCCTGCACTTAAAAAGACAAGACGGATTGTGTCAACAGAAAAGGGAAAGAGTTTCATGAGTTCCGAATTCTCAAACGCTGACATGACCTCTGCCGCACTCTCAGATTTCAAAATAAGTCATATGCCTGAGTCGGGCAAAAACGATACCTGGCTGATAGAAAGTGTCCCTGTCAGTGAAGACAAGGCAGATGAGTACGGCTATTCAAGAAAAATCACCTGGCTTGACAAAAAGGATCTTAAGGTGAAGAAGATTGAGTTCTTCAATTTTGACGGTGAATTGTTCAAAACAATAGACATCATTTCAACCGTGCCGATTGCCGGAAAAGAGGGTTATATTATGACAGAAATGTATGTAAGGAATCATAATAACGGCCGGAGTTCAAGAATAAAGTTCGACGAAATAAACACGGCGTCGGTTATCCCTGACAACACATTTACAGTCGAAGCGCTGGAGCATTAAAAAAGGATTTATAAATCAGATATACAGATATATATCTATTATGCGAATAGGGGTCTAAAAATTAATTAGACCACTATTCGCAGATTGAATATTTTATGAAATTGATCTGATCCGAGCTTACCCTGTCGGACTATTTTAACCCGTGAATTCCGGAGTAAATTGCATCAAGCAGGCCGCCTCCGGGTGTGTCACCGCTGAGTTCCCAGAACATAATGCCGCCGAGTCCCGTTGATTTTACATATTCTGCCTTCAGTCTCACCGAGACTGTATCGTCATATGTAATCAGGATGCTGTCAGTGGTATTGTAGAGCCAGGGAGCCATGGCAACAGTATCCCAGTATCTGACGAACCCGTTCTTGTCCTCATATGATTCGCGCAGGGCAAAATAGCGTCCAAAGCCGTCCCATGGTCCCCTGTTGCGCTGATACATACCGTTGTTCTCAGGGGGTACACCGATCCAACCCTTTCCGTAGAAGGCAGCGCCAATGACGAGCTGTGCCGGATCCACCCCTTTTTCAATACAAAACTCAACAATCTCCTGAGCAGACCAGGGTATTGTTGTGTCGGATGCTGCACGCATGAACTCCGCTGCCGGGCTGTCACCCATGTCCTCGATCCTGACCACTCCGAGATTGGTGTGATGCGATGTGAACCTGTCACCTCCTCCTGCAAGATCATAAGTCATGAGGTTCATGTAATCAGCATATTGCATTACCTTGTCCAATTCAATCTGATCAAAGAACCTCTGCCAGCCAGCTGCGGCAAATGTCAGGACCTGGTCTTGTCCGATCTTATCCATTGCTTTCCTAAGGTCATGCATCAAAGCAGTAAAATTTTCCTTGTCCTGCGGACCGTAAGGGTTACCGGCACCTGGAAGACCGGGATACTCCCAGTCAATATCCAGCCCGTCGAGGTTGTATTTCTCTATGAAGGTGACCACGCTCCCGACAAATTGTTTCCGTGACTCCTCGGTGGCGGCCATCTCTGAAAAGCCTTCCGATCCACCCCATCCCCCACAGGCCACCATAACTTTCAGGTCAGGGTATTTTTCCTTCTGGGCAGAGAGTTTTTCAAGCAGTGCGCCCCTGACCTCATTTCTGAATTTCATTTGATTATCATGAACTTCCGTAAAGCTGAAGATAATATGGGTAAGCTTATCAAGCTGAAGGGTGTCAGGGTCGAAGTCATCTCCGCGCGGCATAAAATATGCCATTATCTGAGGTCCCTCCTGTGGCTTGCTCTTCCCGGCATCGCAGCCGGTTGCTATGGCTGCAATCAGGAAAACCAACATCAGAAGCAAGGTTTTCATAAGGATCTGAGTTATATTAATTAATACCTGGAAGCTGTCAGTCCGGTCCGGATGTTATAACGGCTGTATCACCAGATTCTTCCACTGAACCTTGATCCCCCCTCCGTCATGGATCTGGAGGGCGATACGGCCGTTGGCCATTCCGATTTTCGGATCGCTGAGATGTGTCATCTCTTCTCCGTTGAGCCAGGTGGTCACCTCATCTCCTACAGCCTTGATCCTCATGGTATTCCATTCACCGACTTTAAGTATCTCCTCCTTTTCGTCGGGGATCTGGTTCAGCCATCCTCTTCCGTACGATTCGTATATGCCTCCGGAATCGTGCCCTTTGGGAGCCACTTCCACCTGCCAGCCTGACACCTTTGTCCCTTCAACCATAGACCGGAAGAATATCCCGCTGTTGCCGTCAGATATCTGTCTGAAGTCAACCGAGAGGTCGAAATCCTTATAATACATGTCAGTAGCCAGGTAACCGTATTGTTTGTCAGGGCCGCTCTCACAAACCAGCAGTCCGTCTTCAACGAACCATTTCTCCGTTCCGTAGGCAATCCACCCCGTCAGGTCAACACCGTTGAAGAGGGTTACTGCAGATCTTTCCTTCTCCGGCAGTTCCTTGATCTTCATATTCCTGAACCAGGCCTTGCTGCCATGATCCTGCAGGCTTATATGACCGGTAGCCGATAAACCGTATTCCGGAGCGTTCATCCATTTGCCGCTGTTCTTAAGGGCAAACCATTCAGGTGTCCAGGCTTCAAACTCCAGCAGTTTCTCTCCGTTAAGCCAGTATTCCACATGACCGTTGTCAAATAAAATCCTCGATGTATTCCATTCGCCCGCAGGATTCAGTTTCTTTTTTGCAGGGTCAGGCAGGTACATTGCATAATCTGCTCCCGCCTTCTGCCATTCTTCAAGAGGATCGGGGTACCCAAAGTCATCAATCAACTGGTATTCCGGTCCCGTGATGTAAGGAGTTCTGAAGCGTTCTGATTCCATCACATGGTAAAGAAGTCCGCTGTTTCCTCCCTCGTCAATTTTCCAGTCAAATTTCAGGTCGAAGTTCTCATATTCCCCGACAGTGACAATATATGCAGTAGAGTCACTTCCAGTGCCGTCGGCTGCGATGCATCCCTCCTCAACCTTCCAGTGGCCGGTACCCTCACTGTTATAAAGCCTCCAGTTTTCGAGGCTCACGCCGTCAAAAAGAAGTTTCCATCCTTCAGCCTCTTCCGCCTTTGACAGTTTGTTTTGACTTCCGCCGCAGCCTGATAAGCTCATCAGGAGCAATAACATTAAACATGTGATCAATTGTTTCATGATGTATAAGATTTCTGGTTCATAATTATTGACCGTTAATATACAATAATGCGGTTTAAGTTGTTCCTTTCAGGCGATAATCATTAAGGGCAACAGCAGGATTTTTTATCTTTATCCCATCTGCCACAGCGGACTATAAAAGTGAAATGAAACAATGACCATCAAACATGATACGACAATCGCCGCACCTGCAACCGGCACCGGAGGGGCAATTGCGGTCATCAGGATCAGCGGACCGGAAACGTTTCGCATAATGTCGTCCATCTTCAGACCTGTGTCAAAATCTGCAGATATCCGAAAGCAAAAGGGGTACACTGTTCATTACGGCCATATCTGGGAAAATGATCAGCTTGTTGATGAAGTGCTGGTAACAGTCTTCAGGGGGCCTGACTCTTATACAGGCGAGGACTCGGCTGAGATCAGTTATCACGCTTCACCTTTCATCCAGCATAAACTGCTGGAGTTGCTTACCAGCCTCGGAGCCTCCGTTGCCATGCCGGGGGAGTTCACCATGCGGGCCTTCATAAACGGCAAGATGGACCTGTCACAGGCTGAGGCGGTGGCAGACATTATTGCCTCAGAGTCAGAGGCAGCACACAGGCTTGCAATGACACAACTCAGGGGTGGCTTCTCGAAGGAGATAGAGAAGCTGAGGCATGAGCTCCTCTCTTTTGCCTCGCTCATCGAGCTTGAGCTTGACTTCAGTGAGGAGGATGTGATTTTCGCCGATCGCTTTTCAATGACAGAAACAATCATAAGGATAAAGAGCCTGGTGGATAGCCTTGCCTCCTCCTTCCGGCTCGGGAATGCAATCAGGAAGGGTATCCCCGTGGTTATTGCAGGCATGACAAATGTGGGGAAGTCTTCCCTCCTTAACGTGCTCCTTCAGGAAGAGAGGGCGATAGTCTCGGAAATACCGGGAACGACACGCGACACTATTGAAGAGGTCCTGCACCTGGGAGGCTTGCTTTTCCGGTTTATTGACACGGCAGGGTTGCGGGGAGAAGAGGTCAGGGATAAGATTGAGGCCAGGGGGATTGAGAGAACAAAGGCCAGGCTGGAGAAGGCTGACATAGTCCTGGCTGTGACTGAAGCAACAGATGCTGCTGAGGATATATCTTCCTTTGCCGATGCCCTCAGGGAGCTCATACCCGACAGCAGGACAAGGCTCATACTGGTGATCAATAAGTCGGACCTTCTCCCGGCAGATAAACTGGTAGTCCTTAAAGAGCATCTTGCAGTATCCTGCCAGTTGCCGGTCGTTTTTATCTCAGCCCTCAGAACGGAAGGCATTGATGAGCTTAAACGGATACTAATTGAGTCGGTCGGGAAGGGAGCGCTGGATTCACCTCAGTATATTGTCACAAATGCAAGGCATTACGAGGCTCTGACAAAGGTCTCTCAGAGCCTTGGCAGAGCACTGGATGGTTTTCGTGACGGCATTCCAACCGAACTCATCGCAACTGATGTCAGGCAGGCGATATATTATCTCGGCCTGATCACAGGTAAAATAACACCTGATGACATTCTTGGTGAGATATTCGCAAATTTCTGCATCGGAAAATAACTTTCAGCATCATAAACCTTACTTCCTCATGAACTTAAAGATCAGATTTTTACTGGTGGCATTATTTGCCGGGCTCATCGCGGTGTGTGATGGTGTATACGGCCAGAAGAACGAAACCAGGTCGGTTACGGCATCTCAGGTTGAGATTATATATCATGATGGGCATGAGTTTTCAGTTTACGGCAGGCTTCATGATGAGAGGAATTTCAATCGTCTTCCTGCAAAATATGAGACAGTAGTAAGACCCGAAGTATGGAATCTGAGTAAGAATTCAGCAGGGATATCAGTCATGTTCAGAACAAACTCACCTGTTATCAAGGTTAAGTGGACGCTTCTCAACAACACCACCCTGGCCAATATGGCAAAAATCGGTGTTGGCGGAGTTGACCTCTATTGCCTTGCAGGTAAAAAATGGGAGTATGTCAATTCAGGCGTCCCTTACGGAAAGAGGAATGAGAGTACCCTTATCTCCGGCATGGATACTACTTATAAAGAATTCATGATCTATCTCCCGCTGTATGACGGCGTTGACACTCTGGAGATCGGCATCAGCGACGGGTCCTCGATAAGCAGGCGGGAATATAAGGGCAGTGCAGTACTAAAGCCTGTCGTATTCTACGGGACAAGCATCACTCAGGGTGGATGCGCCTCGCGACCGGGAATGGCCTATACAACAATCATTTCCAGGCGGTTGGGTGTTGAGGTTTTCAATCTCGGCTTCAGCGGCAACGGCAGGCTGGAACAATCGGTAGGTCAGGCTGTTTGCGAGGTTGAGGCCTCGCTGGTGGTTCTCGATTGTCTGCCTAACTCTCCTGTCGATACCATCAGGAAAAATGCACTTCCCCTGATAAGACAGATACGAAAATGTCATCCCGAGACACCAATCCTGCTTGTTGAAAGCTCTGTCACCGATGCGTCTTATTTCCCTCAGTCGGAGCTTGCCTCCGGAAACAGGAATAGCAGTATACGACAGCAGAATGGCGAGCTGAAACTGGTATTCAGCCAGGCGCTGTCAGAAGGAATAAGCGGTCTTCACTACCTTGAGGCTGATGACCTGATCGGGGGTGATCACGAAGGAACCGTCGATGGGGTTCATCCGTCAGATCTTGGCATGTTAAGGCTCGCAGATAAAATTCAATCTGCCATTGAGAAAATTCTGAAGCCAGAACCGACCAGCGAATAATCCAATCAGATGGTCGTAGACAATCAAATAAACCTATTAGAATTTGAGGAATTATTTGACCATCTACGAAGGTCATAATCCCGCGCAATGAATTGTTCTACAATAATTGGATCTTCTACGAAGATCCGGGGATTCTGCTAAATTTCAGACGTATGCGGTCAAAAACCGATTCATGGTGGTCGTAGACCATTTAATAAATCTTCTACGAAGATCCGGGGATTCTGCTAAATTTCAGACGTATGCGGTCAAAAACCGATTCATGGTGGTCGTAGACCATTTAATAAATCTTCTACGAAGATCCAGGGATTCTGCTAAATTTCAGACGTATGCGGTCAAAAACCGATTCATGGTGGTCGTAGACCATTTAATAAATCTTCTACGAAGATCCGGGGATTCTGCTAAATTTCAGACGTATGTGGTCAATAACCCATTCATGGTGGTCGTAGACCATTGAATAAATCTTCTACGAAGATCCAGGGATTCTGCTAAATTTCAGACGTATGCGGTCAATAACCCATTCATGATGGTCGTAGACCATTTAATAAATCTTCTACGAAGATCAGGGAATTGTGCTAATATTCAGAAACATGTGGTCAATTAACGATTCCTGATGGTCGTAGACCATCTGATTATTGTAGAAAAATGGTAAAAAGAAAAGATTCTGATGGTCGTAGACCATCGAATAATTGTAAATTAGTGGGTGTGGATTTAATTATTATCGCAATGAAACCAGGAACATTTACCCAGCTATTTGTCCAGATAGTATTTGCCGTTAAATACCGGGAATGCCTATTTGGCACGATACACCGAAAAGAGGTCTTTTCATATATAAGCGGCATCATAACCAACATGGGACATAAATCAATAATTGTCAACGGCTATTCAGATCATGTTCATATTCTGTTGGGTCTGAATCCCTCTATATCAATATCAGAAACGGTATCTGCAATAAAAAAATCATCTTCATTTTTCATAAATGAACAGAGATGGTTTCCGGGCAGGTTTCAATGGCAGGATGGATACGGGGGTTTTTCATACAGCAAAAGTCATCTTGCGGATGTGTATAAGTATATTTTAAATCAGGAGGAGCATCACAGCACAAATAATTTCAGGAAGGAATATAAAGAGATATTGCATCAAAAAGGGATCGAATATGATGAGCGATTTCTTTTTGAATTTTTCGATGATGATATTGAAGAATCGAACAATTCAGGTAAGAGGAATTAAAAATTATTTGACCATCTACGAAGGTCATAATCCCGCGCAATAAATTGTTCTACAATAATTTGATCTTCTACGAAGATCAAGGATGGTGCTAATTTTCAGATGTATGCGGTCATTAGCCGATTCAAGATGGTCGTAGACCATCGAATAAACCTAACGGGATTGCACGGATTATTTGACCATCTACGAAGGTCAATTGACAATTTCAATTATCTGGGCTACAATAGTTTGATCTTCTACGAAGATCTGGAATTCTGCTAATGTTCAAGAATTTGCGGTCATTAACCGATTCAAGATGGTCGTAGACCATCCAATTATTGTAGAAAAATGGGGAAAATATATGTTTTGATGGTCGTAGACCATCTAATAATCATATCGTGTGGCTCGAATTGTTTAACCATTTGCTCCTTTTTCAGCCGATCATTGCCCCGCAGGAGCGCAGGGTGTCGAAAAACCCGGGGAATGATTTATTCACAGCTTCGGCGCCGGTGATGGTAACCTCTCCCCTGCCACCAAGCGCCATGGCCGTGGCCATCATGGCAATGCGGTGATCATTATGTGAGTCGACCGCTGCCCCACATACCTCTCCTCCATCTACCAGCAGCTCATCACCCTCGACATGGGCATGGATGTTCAGTGCACCCAGAACATCAATGATCGCTTCTGCGCGGTTGCTCTCCTTGTGCACCAGCCTGCTCACGCCAGCTATTCTGCTGGTCCCTTTGCAATATGCTGCCAGAGCGGCGAGTGGCGGAAAAAGATCAGGAGAGTCGGTGGCATCGAATGTGAAAGGTAACAGGCCTGCTTTTGACACCTTTATTTTATTCATGTCTGTTGTCAGACCAGCTCCGGCCATCCTAAGTACATCCATAACAGCCCTGTCGGCCTGCAGGCTGTCACGATTGAGATTATCAATGCAGATATCGCCTGATATAGCGCCGGCCACCAGCAGAAAGGCAGCCCCGCTCCAGTCGCCTTCAACCATGTATTCATGCGCATTGTAGGCCTGGTTACCTTTAATTATAAAGCGGACAAAATCATGGTTTTCAACGGTAATACCAAACTCTGAGAGGAGCTTCAGGGTGAGGTCTATATAGGGCTTGCTCTTCAGGTTATTGACGTTGACTATGCTTCCGGCATGCAGCAGAGGCAGAGTCATCAGCAGGCCTGTCAGAAGCTGTGACCCGGAGGCACCGTCAATTGTCACGGTTCCCGGTGACAGCTCTCCCTTCAGGGTAAAGGGAAGGTGTCCGCCGGTGGTGTCAACCCTTACACCCAGCTGCTCGAGTGCATCATTTATCATCGTTACAGGCCTGCCAGTGAGCGAACCCTCACCGGTAAACGTTGTCTCCCTGGTTAAAAGAGCCGCGATGGGCGCGAACATCCTCATAGCAAGTCCTGATTCGCCGCAATGGAGGGTAAACGGTGAGGAGCCAGGTCTGAGACCTGGCTCTATCATAAGGGCATCAATGTTCCTGGTTACAGATGCACCCAATGACTCAGCCATGCCTGCTGCTGCCACCGCATCGCTGCAATATGAGGGATTGCGAATGACAGTAGTACCCTTTGCGAGAAGTCCCGCTGCTATGGCTCTCTGGGTAAGGCTCTTGCTTGGCGGTGCCTTGACTGTGCCAACAGGTTGTGACGGTTGAACAATGATTTTCATTTTTTTTCTGACGCGATTCAGGCCTTGATGTTCCTCATGCTAATTTAAGCTTCTTTCATCACTTTCATCTGGTGACTGATCGATTCCTGGTGTATTGCTTCAAGGATTATTGTAATGAACTCGGCAGAGAGTCCTCTTTTCTCTCCCTTGTCTATTGCCCTCGTGAGTATCTCTTTCCACCGTGCGCTCTGAAGGATTGTAATATTATGTTCTTTCTTGTACTTACCGATGGTTTCCGCGACCAGCATACGGCTCTCGAGTATGTCAAGCAGCTGGTCATCGTAAATATCTATCTGACCTCTCAGTTCGTTCAGCGCGTTGATGAAGTCGGAGTCCTGCGTTTCCGGGTCTCTCAGTACCAGCTGACTGATCAGCGCCGCAAGGTCACCGGGTGTAAGCTGTTGTTTCTTGTCGCTCAGGGCGTTGTCAGGGTCAATATGAGACTCGATCATCAACCCGTCGTAGTTAAGGTCCATCGCTTTCTGCGCGAGATCGAGGATGAATTTACGATGACCGCCCATATGACTAGGGTCGCACAGAAGGGGTATATCAGGTATCCTCTGCCTCAGTTCGATGGCAATCTGCCATTTGGGCTGGTTACGGTAAGCTGTTTTCTCATATGATGAGAACCCCCTGTGAATGGCGCCGACGTGTCTTATTCCTGCCCTATACAGTCTCTCGATAGCACCCACCCACAGATCAGGTTCAGGGTTTATGGGGTTCTTGACCATGACCATGATATTGACTCCCTGAAGGGCATCTGCAATTGACTGCATTGCAAACGGATTGACTGACGTTCTGGCACCGATCCAGAGGATGTCAATGCCAAATTTAAGTGCTTCATAAACATGCTTCTCGGTTGCCACCTCGACAGCAGTGGGCAGGCCATATTGCTCCTTAACCTGTTTCATCCATCTCAGCCCCTCCGTTCCTACTCCTTCAAATGAGTCGGGACGTGTTCTCGGCTTCCATAGCCCCGCGCGAAAGACATCAACCCTGCCAGTTTCTGCAAGCAGCCTGGCAGTCTCCATCACCTGCTCTTCCGTCTCAGCACTGCATGGACCTGCAACCATCAGAGGTCTCTGCCTGTATACCTTCCAGCTCCTTATGGGTACGATATCAGGCGTATTCGCCGACTCTTTCAGATTTGTTTTCATTTGAGTAATTATTGATATTTATTATCAGTTGAGTATCCGGGTGACTGCATTGGCAGTTATTATCAGTTCTTTAAGTGAAGCGGAGTCACCCGCTTCGATATATTTTTTGAACAGATTCATCTTTTCAATATAGGTATCAATCACCTCAACTATTGATTTTGCATTTCCGGTGAAGATGGGTGCCCAGGTCTCGGCTTTGCTCTTAGACAGCCTGACAGTGCTTTCGAATCCACCTGCAGCAAGAGAAAGAATATTCTTCTCGTCTTTCTCTTTTTCCAGGACACATAATGCGAGAGCGAATGATGTTATGTGTGATATATGCGAGACATAAGCCACATGAACGTCATGCTCTGCTGAGTTCATATATTGCAGCCGCATGTGAAGGGACTGAAAAAGTGCTGTGATAAGGTGGAGAGCATCGTCATCGCTGCGCTCAGGATCACATATTATCGCCACCTTGTCGGTAAAAAGCGAGTCGATGGCGGCAGCCGGACCAGAGTATTCAGTACCGGCCATGGGGTGGGCTGAAACATATCTGCCTCTCGCCGGGTGATGCACAACCGTTGCTGCTATATCTGCCTTGGTTGAACCCATGTCTGTGACCACCTTGTCTGTGCCAGTGATCAGATCGAGTACCAGGGGCAGCAATTTGCAATTGGTGTCAACCGGTGTGCACAGCACAATGATATCTGCCCTGCTTACAGCCTCGTCCAGTTGAAGGAATTCATCGGCGAGTCCGCGATACATTGATATAGTGCAGTGCTGCTGATTGTTATCCACTCCAATTATTTTACCGGTAAAACCGTTGGATCTCAATCCCTTAGCCAGGGATCCCCCTATCAGACCCAGTCCTACAATGGAAATTGTAACTGTCATTTTCCTGATTCTTTTTATAGTTGTAATTTGTGTTTTATGCGATCATTTGCCTCATTTATAATAGCTTCTGTGGCACAAAGAGATATTCTCACGTAGTTTTTTCCATTGGTGCCAAAGACCGAGCCCGGAGTGACAAAGACATGTGCATGATTGAGGATCTGTTCTGCAAACTCCTCTCCGTCTCCCCGGAAGGAGGGTATTTTCCCCCAGAGAAACAGTCCTGACTGCCCATGGTCAAAAGAACAGCCGAGCGTATTCATCAGCTCCTCGGCAGAATTCCTCCGGCTTCGGTATATATTATTAAGGTCTTTATACCATGACCCTGGTGACCGGAGTGCAGTGACTGCCGCTGCCTGAAGGGGCTTAAACATCCCGGAATCCATATTGCTTTTGATCCTGACGATGGCACTTATATAATCAGCATGACCTCCAACCATGCCAATACGCCAGCCTGCCATATTGTGCGATTTGCTCAGGGAGTTCAGCTCAAGAGCTACATTCCTTGCTCCCTCCGCCGCGAGAATACTTACATAGTTGTCATTCAGGATGAAGCTGTAAGGATTATCGTTTACGATAAGTATTTTGTGTTTCTCTGCAAAAGAGATGAGTTTACTGAATACTTCATGTGAGGCTTTCCGTCCCGTAGGCATGTGAGGGTAGTTTACCCACATAATTTTGACATTGCTGACCCCCGCAGCCTCTATCCTGTTAATGTCAGGCAGCCATCCGCCCTCCTCGTTGAGGTCGTAATATTTCACTCTTCCTCCGGCAAGTTTTGTTGCTGCCTCATAGGTCGGATAACCCGGATTGGGTATCAGCGCCTCATCTCCCGGATTGAGGAAGGCCATGCTGATATGCATGATACCCTCCTTGGATCCAATGAGCGGTAATATTTCGTCTGCCGGACTGAGATCAACATTGAACCAGGTCCTGTACCACTCTGAGAAGGCGTTCCTCAGTTCTGGGATTCCGTTGTAGCTCTGGTAGCTGTGGTTGGCGGGATTTGCTGTGGCGGAGTCCAGGGCATAAATGACAGGATCTGAAGGTGGAAGGTCGGGGCTCCCTATACCCAGGTTGATTACGCTGAGCCCCTGTTGCCTCATTTCAGCTATCTGCTTCAGCTTGCGGGAGAAATAATATTCCTGGACAAGACTTGCGCGCACGGCAGGTATTATAATATCTTCTTTCATATCAAAAAAAAGTCCCGCTCTCACGGGACCTTATTAATTATATTTCTTTATGCCTTTATCTTACTATATAACTAATCAGTCCCTTTATCTCTATAATAATAGTAGAAGTACAATGAGAAGTTATATGTCCGGTTGTTTTTCATAAATGCATTGGCAAATTAGCAATTATTGAAACTCAAAATACATTTTATAATAATTATTATTCTCTATTACCGGATTTTATCTTAGTACAAATACCTGATTTTGTGATTTGGCACTCTCATACTCATGAATATTTACTGACAATAATGATGTTAATCGAATAACAGAAGAGAGATAAATTCTTACGGAATCCGTCTTATACGCCTCTATTGTAGAGATATTTTTCTAAGTAATATGCAGACCAATTACTTTATTTGAAATCTACATATGTGTAATTAATTCTTAAATATACTCTACATAGGTACTCATAAAATATATTTAAGTCCTTATATATCAAATATATAAATAATAGCATCTTCTTTACATACACTTTATTGATATTGTAGGGTAACTTGGGTAATATTTAAATATCTCTGTTAAGTATATGGTTTATATTTGAAAGATAATTAATAAGGTTTACAATGGCTTTATTCAGGAATGCAAACAGAGTAATCGATACCATTGAGAGTTTTTTTAATACTATTGATCAAGGGATATTGGTTTTCAAGGAGGGAGTCAGTAATTATCTGCACGGTAACCAGGAAGCTTTCACGAACAATATAGCAACCCTTGCAAAGCTTGAAGCGGAAGCCGACACGCTCAGACGTGACATAGAGAGTAAGTTGTATACACACTCTCTAATGCCTCAGGTACGGGGTGACATTCTCAGGCTCCTGGAGGAGATGGACAATATCATCGATACGGCCAAGAAAAACCTGTTTCAGTTTGATGTGGAGAATCCGAATATACCTGCTGAGCTAAACCAGGATCTGATACTGCTGACTGATATGTGTGTCTCATCTGTTGCTTCTGTGATACCGGCAGCGAGAGCATATTTCAGGACTCCGGAAACAGTAAAGGATCAGATACACAGGGTGTACTTCTATGAAAAGGAGGCAGACAAGCTTGCAGAAGGGATTAAGAGAAAAGTATTCAGGCAGATGCCTGGTCTCAGGTTAAGTGAGAGGTTTCATCTCCGGTATTTCACTCTTCACATCGAATCGGTTTCAGATACGGCAGAGAAGGTGGCTGATCTTCTTTCTATTATGGCTATTAAAAGAACTATATAATATAAGAGGTGTTTTTTCTATTTATTACCAGCGGGCTTTTTCTGGGTTGGTCATTGGGCGCCAATGATGCCGCTAATATTTTCGGGACCGCGGTTGGTTCAAAAATGATCAGTTTCAGAAGGGCTGCAATAATAGCTGGAATCTTTGTCATCATTGGAGCCACTGTACAGGGAAGCGGCACAACCACCACTCTCAGCAAGCTTGGTTCTGTTGACGCTCTTGCAGGCGCATTTACGGTGGCCTTGTCAGCAGCCATTATAATCTTCATAATGACCAAATACCTCATTCCTGTCTCCACAACACAGGCAATTGTAGGCGCAATAATAGGATGGAACTTTTTCACCGGCCATAAAACAGATATAGGACTTCTCACAACTATTGTAACTACATGGTTTACCGGTCCAATCCTTGGAGCAGTCTTCTCTGCTCTTTTATTTATTCTGTTCCGCAAACTGCTGATGCGGATGAAGATCCATCTGATCATACTCGATGTCTATATCAAATGGGGTTTGATAATAGTTGGCGCTTTCGGAGCATACAGTCTCGGAGCAAACAACATTGCCAACGTTATGGGTGTTTTTATTGGATCTGCACCGGACATCGTTATAGATCTTGGGCTTTTTATGCTGAACGGTCCTCAGCTATTGTTTCTCCTTGGGGGTCTGGCAATTGCAATTGGCATTTTTACTTACAGCAAGAATATCATGAATGAGGTGGGCAATGGTATAATGGCCTTATCAGCTGAAGCGGCAATTGTAGCAGTACTTGCACAGGCAATAGTGCTTTTTGTATTCTCATCAACTTCATTCTCTGACTTATTGGTAAGTATCGGTCTCCCTCCCATACCGCTTGTACCAGTTTCTTCTTCCCAGGTAATAGTCGGTGCTATACTTGGAATTGGGCTTGTAAAAGGTGTTAACGAAATAAAGTTCAAGACAATACGTGGCATTGTGGCAGGCTGGTTTCTTACCCCGATACTTGCAGGCTTGTTATCATTCCTCTCTCTCTTTTTTGTAAAGAACCTTTTCAACCTGTATGTAGGCAGCGAACTGAACGGAGGCACAGTAGCCGCTGAAAGTGCAGCATCAGCAATTGAGACAGTCAAGGAGGCCGGCACGTATGTAAACTTTATCTGGCCCGGGATTTCTATTATGATACTTCTTGCATTTTCAGTTGTGATTATCTACTCATTCAACCAGCAAAAGAGAAGACTGGCCGCTGAAAAGGAACTGCTCGAAAAGGAAAAAGAGTACAATTATGCTCAGAGGGCTCTTACCGACGCTGAGATAAAATCAATTCACCTTGAGAACTCTTTCCTGCACAGTGAGATAGAATCAAAAAGGAAGGAGTTGCTTGACTTTGCACTAAGTATTGTTGAGCAGAAGGAGTTTCTTGAAAAGATCAGCAATGATCTCAGGGCTCTCCTCAATGACAAGAAACCGGAAATAAAGGATGAAAAGATCAGAAAGCTGGAGGTAGATATCAGGCAAAGAATGAGCTTTGCCGACAAGGTGGAGGATTTCAATCTCCGCACTGAACATATGCACAAGGGATTTACCGGCAGGCTTTCGCAGTTATTCCCTGATCTTTCGTCAAACGAGAAAAAACTTGCTGTATTCCTTCGGTTAGGCATTTCATCAAAAGAGATCGCCACATTGTTGAACATCTCGCCCAAGAGCGTTGAAATTAACAGGTACAGATTACGAAAAAAACTTGGACTTGGCAAAGGAGCCAACCTTACTCAATTTATAAATAACATCTAATCAATTAATTATGAAAAAAACACAACAATTCAGTTTCATGCTGCTGGTCGTTTTTATGATAACCGCAGGCAGTGTGGTAATGGGACAGGAGAAGGATTCTGTACGTTACAATCAGTATGGCGTTGCTGTTGATCGGACGACGCTTGATGTAGAAAGACGAGGCGGAGGACTTGTTTTTGAAACGAAGGATCAGTCCGCCAGGATTTGGACAGATGTCCGTATTCAGGCTGACGGTGCCGTTTTTTTCGGTGAGCCTCTGAATCCTATCGGGAACGGTACATCAATCCGCAGAGCCCGATTTGGGATCAAGACCTACTTCCTTAACCATTGGTACGGAGAATTTGATATGGATATCTCCAATTCAGAGCTTGAGGTAAAGGATGCCTATCTTGAATACAACTTCAAGAAATACAGCGAAAATGGAGGTCTTCAACTCAGGGTGGGCAACTTCAAGGAGCCATTCTCACTTGAGATGAACACTACCTCAAGATATCTGACCTTCATCGAGCGAGCCAATGTTGTTGCCATCTTTGCCCCTTCCCGTCATATAGGGACAATGGCTTCTTACCAGAAAAACTGGTTTGTAGGTTATGCCGGGGTTCATTTTCAGGATATTGGAGGTCTTGAGGAAAGAACCTTCTCCGAGAATAACAATAAAGACTCCGGGATGGATGAGGGCTATTCATTCACAGGCAGAATGGCGCTTATGCCGTTTTACAAAAGTACTGATTTTGGCATCCATCTTGGAGCAGCAGCATCATACCGCACTCCTACGACGGAACAGGAGATCCCCGGCACAATAAGATACAGCACGAGGTCTCTTACATCGATCAACAGAAAGAAATATATTGATTCTGATGATATTGCAGATATTGATCATGCATTTCTGACCGGACTGGAGTTCGCTGCATATTACAAGGGACTCAGGCTGCAAGGTGAATATATATCAAACAGTGTGACCATAAAGAATGACGGTGGTACAGAAAAATTCAGCGGATTTTATGTTTTCGGAAGCTGGATTCTCTTCGGTGGCAAGCATCAGTACAATACTGCTGACGGTGAGTTCACACAGGTAGGCAGAGGAAAAGACTGGGGCGATATTGAGCTTGCATTCAGATACGACTATCTCACTCTCAACAGCAGAATGGATGGCGTAATGGGTGGCGCAGGCGACGGATACACTTTCGGAATTAACTATCATGCCAATGACAACGTCAAAATAATGGTAAACTATTCCCTGCTAAATCATGACAGGTATGCCAACGGCAGAGGAAAACTCTTTGTCGGTCACGACATTGACGGTAATCTGACTAAGAATCCTGAAACGGTTGTTGATGACGCCGGTGCTGCAGGTAATGATTACAGTTTCTTAGCCGTACGTTTTGAGATCGATTTCTAGTACTCATTGCAGAAATGCTGACTAACATCAATAATTATATAATACAATAACGATATGAAAACCAAATATTTATTTCTGTTTCTAGTCTCACTTGCCATCGTTTTAAACGGGTGCGTTGAGGATGAGGTATTTGTAGGACCTCCGACAATATCAAATATGACAATATCACCACAGGCACCGGGTACCACTGATGAAGTGACTGTCTCAGCCAGGGTTACTGACCTGAAAGGAGTTTCGGAAGTCAAGCTGTTCTACAAGGTAGGATCCGGCAGCTATGTATCAGTAGCTATGACAGCAGGCAGTGATTACTATTATAGCGGGAAGATACCTCCACAGGCTCCGACGGCTACTGTACAATATTATGTGACCGCAACCAATGTATCCAGTCTTTCCCGTACTCTGCCTGAAGGAGCACCTACAACCACCGCAGCGTACACTGTCGGAGCACCTTCAATTGTCATCAATGAGGTCTTTTCGAGGGGTGTGGCAGGTGATCTTGATTGGATTGAGGTCTACAACAACTCGGATGTACCAGTGAGCATAGGTGGGTACAAGATCTATGATAGTGGTGGCCAGGCAGGCACCAAGCCCAAGATGGAATTCCCGGCAGGTACCACACTGCCTGCGAGAGGATTCTATGCCATTGTTGTTGACGACGCAGCTACAGCTTTTCCCGTTGGGTCCAACTTTGGCCTGTCATCAGGCGGCGAGGAGATATGGCTTGAGAGCTCAACAGGATTTGTTATTGATAACCTTGTCTTTGCTGCTGTGGCAGATGCGACTCACTCATACGGCAGGAAACCGGACGGTTCAACTACATGGTTCGTTCTTACTGTAAGAACAAAGGGCACTTCAAACAACAACTCCCCTACCCTCTGATAAGGAGGCACAATGATAATCACCGGACTATGATTCCGGTGATTATCATGTTTCAATGATCGGGAGGATAATATTCTCCTCCTGGTTAATGAAGTAATCCCGTGAAGATTAACTGTACAGAATTGACTTAAAAAATGCATAAAATGTCAAAAGAAGAATTAAAGATAGGCGAGATTTCAAAGCCGAGGTTTGAGTTCCGTTCATTCGGGCAGGATTTTGAAAATGCAGCCAGAAGAATGGCGCGCTTTTCACTCCCTGTCCCCGAAAAGGTATGGGAGAGATACTCAGATGAGATTTACATACTGTCGCGCACTAACGATATCAATAACACCAAGATACGTGACGGCAAGATGGACATTAAGACCTACATTCAGACAGTTGATGGTCTTGAGCAGTGGAATCCGCTGATGAAAGGTGAATTCCCAATTCAGGCTTCTGTCCTGAAAAACGAAGTCTTTCCGGCGTTTCAGGTTAAGATGCCTGAGCTTGTAAACGATGTGTATACCTTCGAGGAGTTCATAGAGATGGTGTATAATCACCCTGATCTGGCTGCAGTGAAGGTTCATAAACAGCGTTTCGGGTATATGGTCAACAACACAATTTGTGAATACGGTGCTGTACTTATAAACGGAGCCAAGGTATTTACAATCAATTCAGAGTCGACGGAGGTGGAAGACATTAAGAAAACCATCAAAGATATTGGTCTCGAAGGTGTAGAAAACATCAACTATCTACAGGCAATCAAGAGAGTTATCGGAATGATTAACAAGCCTCTGGCTAATTAAAAATGTAAATTATGGCACAGGAAATAGAAAGGAAATTCCTCGTTAAGGGGGAATTCAAGCAGCAATCGTCAAAAGCGACCAGGATCACTCAGGGATATCTCAGTTCAGTACCGGAGCGTACAGTAAGGGTAAGGATCAAGGGTGACAAGGGTTTCATTACCATAAAAGGCATTGGCAGCGCCTCAGGAGCATCGCGTTATGAATGGGAGAAAGAGATCCCTGTAAGTGAGGTGGAACAGCTCCTGACAATTTGTGAGCCTGGTGTAATTGACAAGACACGTTATCTTGTGAAATCAGGTGACCATACATTTGAGGTTGATGAGTTTTACGGAGAAAATGAAGGCCTCGTTGTTGCAGAAATAGAATTGTCTTCTGAGGATGAAGCCTTTATCAGGCCTGAATGGCTTGGTATGGAGGTTACTGGTGAGACAAAGTACTACAACTCCATGCTGATGAAGAAACCGTTCAAGAGCTGGTGAAATAAACTGAATCATGAATTCGTCCGTAACCAACAACACGCAAAGACGGGAGGGTTTTGACCCTCTCGACATGAATAACTACAGAATTGAGAAACTGCCTAAAAGGGCAAAGGGGCCTGTTGAAAGATGGCTTGCCATCCTGGGTATACCGACGGCAATAATCAGTTTTGTCCTTCTTGCATTTGTTGTCAATGTCCCTTTTCTGAGTGACATTGATCCTGAAAAGCTGGTTTCTTCGGCCGCAAAAAAGGCATACGATTCGCTCGGTGCGGAAGGTTTTATGCGGACGAATGTCATGATGCTTGCAATTTTCGCAGCAGCCCTGATTCTCTGGATCACCGAAGCAATACCTAATTATCTTACCTCCTTGATTATTATTATCAGCCTTGTTCTCAGCGGGGTTTTGCCGGAGAAGGAGGCTTATGCACAACTGGGACATCCGGTGATGTGGCTGAATATCATGTCATTCGTGCTGGCCAGCATGCTTGTTGCAACAGGCGTGGCAAAACGGTTTGCACTTTGGTTTATCATTAAGTTCGGTAAAAATGCAGGCTCCATCTTTGTTAGTTTTATAATTATTAACCTCATTCTTTCGGCATTCATTTCAGCAACGACAGCAAAGGCTGCAATCTTGTTACCGGTATTCATGGTAATTGCCGCCATATATGGGGCCCATACGGGCAATAAAAACAACTTCGGACGCAGCATTGTTTTACAGAACCTTCTAAACATTAATCTGGGTGCAGGAGCCTTTGTCACAGGTTCAGGAGCAAACCTCCTTGCAGCTGCACTAATAGGCGGAGCTATCGGAGGCAAGGTGTTCTTTGGCGACTGGATGATGGCAATGTTCCCGATAATGCTGGGACTGATGTTCGTTGGTTATTTCGTCGCAATGAAAATCTACTTCCCTCTTGCCCCCGGTGAGAGACTTCCTCAGATCGAGGGCGGAATGGAGAGGTTGCGGCAGGAATATAAGAAACTTGGAAAGATAGACAAACAGGAGGTGAAGGCAATAATACTCTTCCTGTTTATCCTTGGATTCTGGGCAACAGACCGCATTCACGGTATCAGCGCTACCTCGGTTGCCTTTGTAGGTGCAATAATTGCCCTGCTGCCACGGATTGGAATCGTCAAATGGAATGATGTTGACATCCCCTGGCACCTGATGCTCTTCTCTGCAGGAGCCTATACACTGGGTTCCGGACTTGACTTTACTGATCTGCCCTCTATCAGCGTCAATGCCATTTTTGACCATCTGGGTATCGGAAATGAGACACCCTTCTGGCTTCTTTACATGCTGCTGACAGGAGTAATGGTCTTTAGCGCTCTGCTGTTCCAGTCAAAGACAATGAGGGCAATGGTCTTTATCCCGATAGCCATAGGTGTTGCCAACAGATTTGGATTCAGTGTTATAAGCCTTGCACTGCCTGTCGCATTCATGATTGAACACGTCTATGTTCTGCCGTTCAACAGTAAACCTGCTGCTTTGCTTTATGAGACTGACCAATACACTATTTCAGATGCTTTCAAATTCGGCATCACAATGATGATTATTTCCTGGCTTGTGATAATAATTGCAGGTGAGACCTGGTTCAGGGTTCTGGGAATAACACCGAACGGCGTTTTCGGAATATTTTGAATAGGCAGGGATGATTGAAAAATCTGTCAAGGTACATGACCAGTTTTCGCTTGAGCTTAAATTCGGATATGCTACGAGGCGAAAGCAAAAGGTAAATATGTTCGAGGTGAATACCTGGATATTCATCCCCAACAGCCTTGACATCAACAGACTGACCTATACCAAGAGTGACTTCTACAAAGACCTGAAGTCAAATATCCGGTTAATCACTCCAGCATTTCTTCTCAGAGACATAGCCGACACAAAGAAGTCTCCCTTCACCCATCTCGAGAAGTCATTTACGACCCTGGCAGGTAATCCCATCAGGACAAACATCAGGGAATATGAACATCAGCTCAAGATGTTTCATTCAATATTGAAATCATCACTCCGTGAACACAGGGAGCATATAATAAGGAACATCCTCACGGAGGACAGGGAATACCTTATCAACTCATATCTCCTTAACACAAGGAGCATTATGTCGAATTACAGGGGGTTGAGGCATATTATTGCCGTTCCTTCAGTCAGCAGGGAACAGTTCAATACTTTTCTTTTAGGCGATGAGTTCATGAGCAATCTCATTGAACAGCATACCTTTATCCTTACAGATGATCTGAAGAAGCGATACCCTGATGTATATAAGGAAGCCGGTAGTCAACTGCTTGAACTGGTAAGATCAGAAACCGACTACAGGAAATCAAAGGGATTTCCTGTATATGAGGATAATAACACGGATCAGACCAGGGAGCTGATTTACCGTCGCGGTGTGCTTAAGAAATTATTTGAGAGCCAGCTATTTCTCTCAACCCGCAAGAAGAAGGACGGACTTATTTTTGAACAGCTTATTTACAGTGCAGCTGCCGGGCTGGCAATGATCTTTGCCACGGGAGTAGCTTTTATTTTCCAGAGGAAATATGGAAATTTTACCACCCCCCTGTTTTTCGCCCTTGTAGTGAGCTATATGTTCAAAGACCGGTTAAAGGATCTTATGAGGTTTTACTTTGCCGGTAAGCTTAAAAAGGTCTTCTTTGACCATAAGACAAAGATCCTTGTGCGGAATGATCAGCCTATAGGGTGGTGCAAGGAGAGCTTCGATTTCGTTTCTGAAGACAAGATACCGACAGAGATAAAGAGCAAACGCAGGAAGTCAGTTCTAATGGAGTCCGAGAGCGCAGAAGGATGGGAAAAGGTAATTCTGTACAGAAAATTAATGAGGCTTGACCGTCCTTCACTTGATAATGTATTCACTGACTTCACAATAACGGGAGTGAATGACATAATCAGGTTCAACGTATCAAACTATATTCATAACATGGATAATCCGGAGATACCAGTGAGGCATCTCACGGAGTCAGGTTACGAAGAGACAAGAGGTCAGAAGGTCTACTTTCTTACCCTGATCATAAACCTGAATTATGACGGTGAGGTCCATAATAACGCATACAGGGTCACTTTCAGCAGATCGGGCATCCTGAAAGTAGAAAACGTCTGAAACAAGACGGGGTCGGGCATCCCAACAGACATCCATGAATACTCTCCTTCATTTAATGAGTGATTTTGCATTTCGCAATTTGTATTTCAACTCAGTATAAAATAACTATTTTTATAAAAAAACTCCGTGCACCGAAAGATCAGATGGAAGAAGGCAGATATAACCAGGTGGGTCATTGGATTCCTGCTGGTTGCTGCAGCAGCCACTATTGCATCACTGACGGTTGGCCGTGATATCTACTACGGTTCACGTGAAAACGGATTATGGTCATTTGCCATTGTCAATGCTTCAGGGTATCTCTTTTTTCTTTTCATGCCCGTAGAGCTTGCCTTTATCTACTACCTGACGGGTGACGTCAGCATATGGGCACTTAATTTCATAGCTATTGGCACTGCCCTCCTGTCGCAGTCAATAGATTACCTTATCGGATACATTTTCAGTGACAAGATAATTGACAGCCTGATCGGTCGCAGGCGGTATGAAAAGGCAGAGGACAGGATCAGAAAGTACGGAAACATTGCTATTCTGATATTCAATGCCATGCCTCTCTCCTCTCCGGTGATTTCCCTGGCAGCTGGTATGTTACGTCACCGGATACTAGATGCCGTACTATGGACTGTTGCAGGGCTGGTAATAAAATATCTGGCGCTCACCCTGGTGTTCGCTTAGGCAATAAAATCAATCATATGAGAAATTCTTTTGTATTCTTGCTTCTGCTTGCATTGCTGGCAAATATTCCCAGGCTCTCCGGGCAGGGAAAAAATGTACCTGAAAGCGAATGGTATCTTGTCTGGGAGGATGAGTTTAAGGGGGAGAAACCAGATACCACATCCTGGAACCTACTCATCCGCGAGCACAGCAAGCACAATGAACTCCAGTATTACCTACCTGATGAAGTGTATGCCATGGACGGATGTCTGAGAATCAGGAGTCAGGCTCGAAAATTCGGATCAATGAGCTATACCAGCGGCAGGATAGATACGAGAGGAAAGATAATGCCTGTTTACGGACGCTTTGAAATAAGGGCAAAGTTGCCGGGCGGAAAAGGGGTATGGCCTGCTTTCTGGCTATACCCGCAGAACCGCGACTGGCAGATGGAAATGCTCATGCTGCAGACTGTCGCTGCAGGTAACGAAAGACTGATACCTGAGGAGAGGCCATGGTATACAGAAATTGACATCATGGAGTTTCTGGGTCATGAGACCGGGGTAGTATATGGCACTCACCATTATTATACCTTTGACGGACAGAAGAAGACCAGTTCAGGCACATTAAGAAGCCAGACTGACTTCACAAAGGACTTCCACATATATACACTCGATTGGGAGCCCGATTCAATCCGCTGGTACATCGACGGCCAGCTAATACATACCTGCACTGAAGGAGTCCCGCATGCTCCGCATTACCTTATAATCAATACTGCTGTGGGAGGAAGCTGGCCCGGTAATCCCGATTCAACAACGGTTTTTCCACAGTATCTTGATATTGACTACGTCAGATTATACAGTAAAAGCAAGTACTTCTGATGAATTTCATTTCGACGCCAGGGACAGGTCAGTCAACCTTCAATGATGTCATGGTGAGTGACCCTCCGATAGTCTTATCGTTGAACAGCGTCACCTTTTCTCCCGGCTTCTTTAGCGCAAGCACATAGAGCAGCGGCATATAATGCTCAGGTGTAGGGACTGAGAGTTGAACGGATCTTCCAAGCCTCGTATAGTTTATCAGCGATTCGTGGTCATCTGACAATATGAGACTGTTAATCTTCTCTCTTGCCTCGATTGCCCATTCAAAGCCATAATCAACGGTATTAAGCTTGTCCCATTCCACCATTCTGAGGTTATGGACAATATTCCCGCTTCCAACTATAAGAACTCTCCTTTTACGAAGCTGTGAAATCTCTTTTGCAAGATAATAATGATCCAGGGGTGCCAAACTCTTATCAAGGCTCATCTGGATTACCGGGATGTCGGCATCCGGATAAAGATGCCTTATTACGCTCCAGGTCCCGTGATCCAGGCCCCAGCTTTCATCCAATACCACATCCCGACTTGTGACAAGACTCTTTGTCTCCATGGCCAGTTGAGGGTTTCCGGGTGCCGGATACTGAACCTCATATAGTGCCTTTGGAAACCAGCCGAAGTCATGGATTGTTCTGGGCTTTTTCATAGCTGTTACAAACGTGCCTCGTGTCTCCCAGTGTGCTGAAACGCAAAGAATGGCAAGGGGTTTCGGTAACGCCGCACCTGCCTTCCTGAAGCCGTCAACGAACTCATTCTCTTCAATAGCATTCATCGGACTACCGTGACCCAGAAAGAGAACCGGCATCATTTGACCGCTTTCCTGTCGCGACGCCATTTTATCAAGATCATTAAGGGTCATTGAATTCCCTCCGTATTTTATAAGATTTTATTTCCTGGAAGGAAACTTTACACCCGTTAGGGTTTCTGACACTTCCCACAGTTTTGTAGCAAGATCAGGCTTATATAGTTTCTTTGACTCGTCAGTTACTAACGGATAACCTCTGGTACCATTTGGTCCGTCAGGACCGATATATTCACCTCCCTTCAGCTCCGGAGCTGTTGCAGCGTATATGGTGGGCAGCGAACCCATCTCTGCCGACTGGATAAATAATTTCATAAGTTGCTTGACAAGCCATCCGGCCTCCTTTCCTGAGCCCCTCGAGACGAGGTTGGTGGCACTGATGCCCGGGTGACAGGCAACGCTTACGAGGCCGTTTCCATTCAGCCGATTCTGCAATTCAATTGCAAAGAGCAGGTTAGAGAGTTTGCTCTGCCTGTAAAATGTCATGGGATTGTACCCTTTTGAACCATCGAGGTTGTCAAAATCAATCTTTGCTTTCCTTGCGGCAATGCTGCTTACAGTAACTATCCGTGCCCCGGGTGTAGCTGACAGCAGTGGAAGCAGAAGCCCTGTGAGGGCAAAATGACCCAGATGGTTGACACCGAACTGCAGCTCGAAACCCTGCTCTGTCTTACGGTATGGTGGCACCATCACTCCTGCGTTATTTATCAGTATATCAAGCTTGCTGTATTGAACTGCAAATTGCTGTGCAAATTGCTTCACTGAGTCAAGATCACCCAGATCGAGGTGCATTACTGTAACCTTTGCACCAGGATATGAAAGTTTGAGTTTTGCGGCTGCCTTTTCCCCTTTTTCCACTGTCCTTACGGCGAGTACAACGTCAGCGCCTTTGCCTGCAAGCTTTACTGCTGCCGCATATCCAATACCGCTGGCTCCGCCTGTTATTATAACCCTTTTACCGGTCAGATCACTGATCCGGTCTGCATTCCATTTTGTCATTTATGTTTTAGTTTTGTGAATATAACACGCTCCGCGCTCAATTGTTCCGAAGAACCGGAGCACAAGCACCACTGATATGAATTAATTCAGATTAGCGCACAATCTCAGAAACTCACCGAGTAAATGACTGAGAGTATGTTCCTGTACGCAGGCTTTGACACTTGGCTGACATGGTATATGTATTCCAGGCCGACAGTGTGGATCTTGAAAACTGTATATTCGGCACCGATAGTGTACCTGGTTTCGTCAATGAAGATTCCATTATCGGCAAAGATCTGGTTCCATACCTCGACGTTGGCATAGGGCTTAAGAGGAAGACCCTTTACATCATAGTCAATTTCAAATCTTGTCCTGTTAAACCATATAGTCTTCTCGTCTCCGGCATCTTCAAGATAGGTTTTTGTCTGTTCCTGGAATCTGTATCTGAGAGAAAATGTAAATCTTCCGACAGGGAGATCACCTTTAGCCTGAAGAGCCCAGCGGTGCCTTGCATAGTAATTCCCGTCATCCTCTATCTTTTTGATGAAACGGTAATACACACCTGCTGAAAAATACTTATTGAATTTGTACCTGATCCCGGGTTCAATGTACCATGAGTCTATCTCTGAAGCATCATTCACAGTTCTGAGGCACCCCTCGAAGTCAGCCCTGAACCCTTTGCCGAACTTGTAATCTGCTTTCAGATCATACCATATTCCGAAATCGGGATCCTGAGCCCTCACAGCAGGCGAGAGCAGGATAACAAGCAAAGGCAGGAGCAGTCTTCTATTCATCGTCATCATCCTCAGTCTTTATGTTTCCGTTAAGATCAGCCAGATTGACCGATCTCTCCTTATCCTCATAATAGATTATTATGCGACAGGTATCCTTAAGAAAGTTGATAGGACCTATTTCAACCTTTTTGATATCCTGATATCCCCGTGCGTTCCCGGAGGTCAGCAAGCATCTCTTCACGTTTATCGGGGGTGATGAGGTTTATCTTTTCATAAACAATTGATTTTGATGATATATGTCTCAGCAGCCATACCTTTTCAAGTCCAAGTGTAATAAGAACGAGAGCCAGGTTGGCAAAAAGAATCTCTGCAAATCCGCTTACAGCAGTCAGGGCATTAATTACGGAGACACCAATTACAACGAAAAGGTAGGTCATTTCCCTGATAGGCATGGGGTTAGTTCTGTATCTGATAATGCCAAAGATGGCAAAGAGTCCGAGAGCAAAGCCTATCTGCAGGCTGACGCTTTCGAGAAGATAACTGAGAAGGAATACGACACTTGAAATCAGAATATAAGTAAACAGATAGTCTTTTCTTTTTGTCGAAGAATAGTAGAGCCATCTTACAAGCAGCAATATCACGACCAAATTAATGCCGAACCGGAAAACAAGTTCCGGCAGTGCTGACAAATTGAACATTCCTGCTGTCATTGATGTGACGTCGCCATCAGGCAGAGCCATTCCTGTAGTATTCATCCCTGATCTTATTAAGTTTCAAAAGTTTTGGTTTGAGATTATTTGCCTTGGGAACATTATTCAGCAAAGCTATACCGGTGCAGTATTTGCTGAATCCGCTGCTTCGTATTCCCAAATGCTTAAGGTGTTGAAAAAAGGGAGATTGTGAAGTTGACTTGTCTCTTTTTACCTCTGCAATGGCAAGGAAGGGCATCTCCACG
Source organism: uncultured Bacteroidales bacterium (assembly GCA_963732365.1). Classification (GTDB taxonomy): domain Bacteria; phylum Bacteroidota; class Bacteroidia; order Bacteroidales; family VadinHA17; genus SR-FBR-E99. The sequence goes on from CAVSZC010000001.1 coordinate 245,177, forward strand.
CTACCGCCCCTTATATTATGCCAGGAAATATTAAAGTCAACCGTTATTCTTTCTGCATCAGCAATGTCTATGAGGGTTATTCTCGTGAAACCGGTAGTGATGACAGGCTTAAGTGAAGCAGCATCAGCTGAGATAAGCTCCTGCATGAAGTTCCTTGACTGTTCATCATCCAGAGGATCACCCTCATCACTCCTTATTCGGGTCTTTGATGTTCTTCCTTTGTTTGACTTCTCTTTAACTTCGAGGAACGTCAGCCCGTTGGTCTCATAGGTCCGGAGCCTCACCTTATGCCTTGTAAGCTTGCCCGTTACATGCTGGTTGAAAAACAGCAGCGACGGTGTGTCAAAGTAGACTGTTTTGTAATTGAATTCCCGCTGGCCATCTATCTCAAGCACATGATAAGAGGTCATTGCATTTACGAGCAACTCCGTCAGTTTGTTCGCCGGGAACAGGTATTTGGTGTCGATCCGGGTCATAAACCTGACACTCATTATCTCCTCAAGCCCGATCGGTTCGTAATTATCAAGAATCTGTCTGATGCTGGTCAACCCCTGGTTTTTAATTGGGGCAAATATAGTCGACTTTTCTGTCAACCGTCAAAGCAACGTTTTATTTATCAAGCGAGGCAAACCTCCATCTGTCATTCTCTGATGTGACGTGCTCCTTATTTGCTATTTCGTTGGCCTTCTGAATAATTTCCGGATATCGGTCTGCGATATTATTTGTCTCCTCCGGATCTGTCATGATGTTATAAAGTTCAAATTCCATCTTCCCGTTGTGCATCTCTTTTCTGATTGCCTTCATGTCGCCGATAATTACTGCCTGTTGTCCGCCGTACTCAGGGAATTCCCAGTACAGGTATTCATGTCTCACCTGTCTTTGCCGACCAGTAATTCCGGCAGGAAACTTATCCCGTCAGCATATGCCGGAGGATCAATACCTGCCACCTCGCACAGTGTCGGCATCACGTCCCAGAAGGCTGATGCATGGGCTGTTACGGTCCCGGGTTTAATTTTCCCTGGCCACAATGCAATCATCGGCACTCTGATGCCTCCTTCATTTAACGAGCCCTTTATATAACCGCGCTGGCTGCGGAAGGGATGTGCACTGGCAAACCATGGAGAGTCAGTTCCGGCATTGTATCCCGGGCCATTGTCACTGGAGAATATTATCAGCGTGTTTTCATAAATCCCAAGTTCTTTAAGATGTTCAATGAGTCGGCCTACCTGTTCGTCAAAATATGAAACCATAGCTGCATATGTGGCCCTGGGGTACCTAGCCGGGAAATATCCCTCACTGCCGGTGTATGGCTCTTCGTCACCGAACTTATTGACATAATGTTCAATCCATCTTTCAGGGGCCTGAAGAGGCAGGTGCGGAACAGGTGGCGCCCAGTAAAGGAAGAATGTCTTGTTGCTATTGGCATCAATGAACGACGTCATCTGATCAAACATCAGGTCCGGGGCATATTCTGCCAGTATGAATTTATCATAGCTTGCCGGGTCATATGGGTCAGCCCCGGGGTCAAGCCCGGTGTGTGGGGCCAGTGTGTCATTGCCAAGATAAACCCTTGCCTCATTCCTGTACAGATGAACAGGATAGTATGTATGAGCCTGTCTCTGGCAATTATAACCGAAGAAGAAATCAAAACCCTGCTTGCCGGGTATGCCTTCAGTGTGAGGAGCGCCCAGGCCCCACTTGCCGACAGCACCTGTTACATATCCGTTCTCCTTCAGCAAACCGGCTACTGTGACGGTGCCACTCCCGAGAGGGCGCTGCCCCTCAAGTGTTGAATCCGCCAGCATGGCTCTGTAATTCCAGACCTCTCCCCTCTCTGCCCATTCGTCATTGCCTCTGATCTGCGAGTGCCCTGTATGGAGGCCTGTCAGAAGAACACAACGCGACGGTGCACTGACAGCCGAGCCCGAATAATGCCGGGTGAAACGCATCCCGTTCTCGGCCATACGGTCAATATTCGGCGTTTCAATCCTTGTTTGTCCATATGGCCCGGTGTCACCGTAGCCGAGATCGTCAGCCAGGATGTATATAATATTAGGTCTTTTCTCGTCTGCCCCGGAGCAGGAGGCTAAGAGCGCAGATACTACTGCACTGTTGAAAAGCAACAGAGCTGGTTTCAACTGGTCAGAATGCCTTAAACCATGCCTGAAATTGTTCGCCAAACCAGGGAACAGGCTTCATTTCGTCCTGAATGGACCAGATCAGGCTCATCAGCCAGAAGACAAAAAGGATAATACTTCCTACTACCCAGACTATCTGACCGAGAATAGGAATTACATTAAGGAGACTTAAGCCTATTCCGAAAATGATAATCCCAAGATTCTGCCTGATATAATAACTCGCATATTCCTCTTTGTTGCTCATATTTACAATCAGTGCTATCAGCCACCCGATACCGAAGAGATGCGATACTATGGCTTTCGTTTTTGCGTCCATTGAGTTTTGTTTTAAGGTTCTCCCAAAATTAGGAATTATTAACCGGTAAATTCATGTCACAGTCATTCTCTTTGCTATTTTTGTGCCCTGACATTTTTAACCTGAATGGAATATATAACCAGTCATCAGGGGGAATTTGCCGCTCTGGCAGTGGCAGTTTTCTGGACAATCACCGCACTGGCGTTTGAATCTGCAAGCCGCAAGATAGGTTCACTGACAGTCAACATCATGAGGCTGGTGCTGGCTTTTCTCTTTATTGGACTGTTCACACTCTTCAGCCGCGGCCACTTCCTGCCTGTCGATGCCTCCCGTCATAACTGTATCTGGCTGGCTGTCTCCGGAATAATAGGTCTTGTTCTGGGCGATTACTATCTTTTCAGGTCATACGCTCTGATAGGTTCCAGGTTTGCTATGCTGATAATGACACTTGTTCCACCCCTGGCAGCCTTCTTCGGATACATTATTCTTGGAGAGTCGCTCGAGGCGATACAACTGACAGGTATGGCTGTTGTCATTTCAGGTATCATCATGGCCATCTTCAACAGGCCGGTAAAAGGCGAGAGGCTTTCCATCAAGATTGCTCCTGCAGGAGTGGTATTTGCATTTATAGGTGCCTTCGGTCAGGCACTGGGTCTGGTGCTGAGCAAATATGGCATGGAAGGCTACGACCCGTTTGCCTCGACACATATAAGGGTCATCGCGGGCGTAGCAGGTTATTCACTGATAATCACCCTTATGAGACGCTGGCGCCAGGTAGGGGAATCACTCCGGAATACGCCGGCGATGAAAGCTCTCTCGCTGGGAGCATTTTTCGGTCCGTTCCTCGGCATCTCATTCTCACTGCTCTCGGTAAGACACACTGAAACAGGGATAGCATCAACGATTATGTCTATCGTACCGATTTTGATTATTGCGCCCTCAGTCTGGCTTAACAAAGAAAAGATCACTGCAGCCGAGGTGATAGGCGCAGTAATAAGCGTCGCCGGTATCGCCCTCTTCTTTATATGATTGAGATCAAACTTTTCTAAGCTTCCATTTTCCCCTTCTGAATACCAGCCAGGCTGTCACTGTCAGCAGCGTCTCGCTGAAGACTATCGCATAATATACGCCGAACTGATCAAGTCCGAGCGGTAATGCCAGGAGCCATGCGAGAGGTATCTCGACCATCCAGAACACAAAAAAGAAAATTTTTGTAGGGGTGATGGTGTCGCCTGCCCCGTTAATAGCACCTATCATTACCATCCCGAGAGCGTAGGAGACGAATCCTGCGCTTACGATGCGGAGCGCAGGTATCCCTTCAGCAATGACATCCGGGTCATCAATAAAGAAGCTTATGAATGGTTCAGGCCACAGGACCAGTATAAGGCCTATGAGCCCCATAAGGACGGAGTTTACCCAGCCTACCTTCCACGCTGCCTTTTCTGCCCTGTCAGGCTTCCCTGCCCCAAGGTTCTGACCAACGAGGGTCGATGACGCATTGCTTATCCCCGATGAAGGCAATAGTGCGAAGATCACGATGCGGATCGCTATTGTATAGCCCGCAATGGCAGCGCTTCCGAACACAGAAATTATTCTGACCATGAATATCCAGCTGGTGGTGCCGATGAGATTCTGGCCAATGCCTCCAAGTGAGAGCCTGAAGAGCTTGCCAATAATTACCGGATCAGGGACCATATGCCTTAAACGGAGCTTTACCCTCTTATGTCCGCGGAAGAGAATAATGAACTGCCACACAACGGCAATGCCTCTTCCTGTTGCTGTTGCAACAGCAGCACCTTTGATTCCCATCTCCGGAAAAGGTCCCCATCCAAAGATAAGACACGGGTCAAGAATGATGTTCAGTATGTTTCCCAGCCAGAGTACTTTCATTGCCGTGGCCGCATCACCTGAGCTTCTGAATACGCTGTTGATGATAAACAGCAGCATTATTACCGTGTTTGAGCCGAGCATTATGGAGGTATATCCTGAGAGTTCTTGTACCATGACAGGTGACGCACCCATCAGAGAGAGTATTTCACCCGCAAAATGGTACCCCGCTATTGCCAGCACGGATGAGACAAGTATACCTGCAATTATTGCCTGGAAGGCTGTGCGAGAGGCTTGCTCAGGGTCCTTCTCTCCTATCCTTCTTGAGACCAGCGATGTGGTGGCCGTGGCCAGCCCCATACCGATGGCATAGATGATGGTCAATACTGATTCGGTGAGGCCTACTGTGGCGATGGCTTCAGTTCCCAGGCGGGAGACGAAGAAGATGTCAACCACGGCAAACGCCGACTCCATGAGCATCTCAAGAACCATCGGCACTGACAGGAGAATAATGGCTCTCTGAAGCGGTATCTCGGTAAAATCCTGATCACTCCCTTTTATTGATGCCAGCAGATCCCGGAAAAGCTCCCTGATTCTATTTTTCTTTAAGAAAAACACTAATCGCTCTTTTCACTTCTTAACCCGCTGACCACGATCCCGAGCAGCTTACCCTCAGGGTCTTCAGCATATTCCCAGAACATCACTCCTGCCAGACCACTGGTTTTAACCCATTTCATTTTCGCAGCTAGAGAGATCTCATCGTCATAGGAAATGAATACGGAATCTCTTTCATTCCAGAGAAACGGCGAACAGGCAGAGGAATCATATATTCTGACGAAAGCAGTATCGGCGATGGCTTTCATGACGTCGACATAAGGCATAAACTGTCCTGTTGTCTTTGCTTCACGGTAGAGCCCGTTGTTGACCGGCTCCGCACCACGCCATATCCGTCCGTAGAACGGAACACCGATATTCAGTTTTGAGGGGCTCACCCCTGCCTCAAGATGCATCCTGACACTTCTCTCGGTGGCATCGCCGAAGGGTGAATCCCACTCTGATAAAAACAGATTTGAGTGATGCCCTGTCTGCGAGGTCAGTCCATTGTGAAGGTCATAGCTCATAATATTAATAAAGTCAAGATATTGCGATGCTTCTCCAAGCTTTGTATTGGCTATGTATGCAGAGTCTCCTCCGGTAGCAATGGTAAGAAGATAGGGCTTTTCCCTTCCCTGCTTCCTGGAAAGTGAGTCGATATGTACCCTGACAGCTTCAAGCAGGAGGGTGAAGTTCTCAATGTCTTCAGGTCTGTGTATGTTGCCTGCTCCCACCTGGTTGGGATATTCCCAGTCGAGGTCAATGCCGTCAATCCCTGTTGAAAGGATGAACTCAGCCGCACTTTTTGCAAAGCGGGTACGGGATGAGTCGGTGAGAGCGGCATCGGAAAAATTGCCGGACCATCCCCATCCTCCCACGGAGACAAGGACGCTGAGGTCGGGATTAACCCTTTTGAGGTCGTTTAGTTTCCTGATATCGTCTATGTTCCTCCCTGTATCATCTATCCGTGCAGTATCAAACTCTACCCTTCCGTCAATGATATTTGCAAATGCGTAGTTAATATGTGTGAGTTTCGTGGCATCAATTTTCGATATATCGAAACCCCTGTAGCCCGCTACATATCCCACGATCATATACTCTTTTACTGCTGCCTGTCTGCCGCAGGAACAAAGACACAGTAAGCCGGCGGCAAGCACAGTTAAACCTACAATTCTCATTTTTATCCCTATGATTGGTTCAGATGGCAATTTATAAAAGTTTGTACAATAAAATTACAGTCCTGCTGCAAGGTAATATCGGGTTTCTTTATCCGTTATATTTGAGCAATAATTCAAGGCTTTTAAAATGAAGAGAGAAGAATTTGATGCAAGGGTTGAGCTGCTTTTTAAGGAGCATAAACAGCTTATTGAGCGCCAGAATATCAAGCAGCCAGGTGGAAACGGAATATATGACAGGTATCTCTATCCTGTTCTTACCCGTGACCATACTCCGGTGTTCTGGAGGTATGACCTTGATTACAACACCAACCCCCACCTGATGACTCGGCTGGGGATCAACACAACCTTCAACGCAGGGGCAATTAAGCTAAACGGCAAATACTGTCTGGCAGTCAGGACGGAGGGATTCGATGTCAAGTCATTCTTCGCTGTGGCAGAGAGCCCTAACGGAATTGATCAGTGGAGGTTTCGTGATCATCCCATTGTGATGCCGGTGACTGGTGATCCTGAAATGAATGTCTATGACATCAGGCTGACGCAGCATGAGGATGGTTGGATCTATGGACTGTTTTGTGCAGAGCGGAAAGACCTCAGCAAGCCTGATGACTCGTCTGCCGCTCTGGCCAGCTGCGGCATTGCACGAACCAGAGACCTGGTCAGGTGGGAAAGGCTTGATGACCTTGTCTCAACAGCTGCGCAGCAGAGGAACTGTGTCCTTCATCCCGAATTCGTAAAAGGAAGGTACATGATCTATACGAGGCCTCAATCCGGATTCATCGAGACCGGAGACAGCGGCATCAGTGCCGGTTTCTGCGACAGCATGGAGCATGCCGTCCTTGGCGAGGAGATACTTGTTGACGCAAGAAAATACCATACCGTCAAAGAGGTTAAGAACGGACAGGGTCCTTCCCCTTTAAAGACCGAACACGGCTGGATACACCTGGCGCATGGTGTGAGGCGGACAGCGGCAGGACTCAGGTACACTCTTTATCTCTTTCTTACTGCCCTGGATGAGCCCTGGAGAGTGATCAGGAGACCTTCGGGACATTTCATTGAACCTCTTGATGAAGAGCGTGTCGGAGATGTCTCAAACGTGGTCTTCAGTAACGGCTGGATAGCCGATGATGATGGCACAGTATTTGTTTATTATGCTTCTTCAGATACAAGAATGCACGTGGCTACCACAACGATGGAAAAACTGATTGATTATGTATTGAATACTCCCGAGGATGCGGGACGTACTCAACTGTGTGCTGCACAGAGGGATCAGATGATTGAAAAAAATCTGAAAATTCTTTCCCTGAAGTATCCGAATATCAAATTTTGATTTAAGTTTGCGCCTCAATATCGGGGCATCAGTTTTATGCTCATAAAAAGACCGGTGAATAACTCAGGTTTATATGATGTATAATATTGATAATCAGATATTAACTTATGGCATGGCCGTGTTAATATCTTTTGCTCCGGAGGAATACGACAGATACAGCATTATTTATCTTAGACAAAAAATTTGTAACATTTATTAATAACCAAATAGCAGTAATTAAAAACCAGAAAAAAGGTAAGTTTCATTTACCGAAGTATGAACGCTAACAGAAAAGAGGCTACGGTTGCTCATGTTGAGAACCGCCTCGTGGGCTGCTCCTCGGAAGAGGAGCCTGGCGCGGGTACCATGATCTTCCCGCAGATCGGATCCCTCGATCAATTAGTTAGCAACCGGAGTTCGGAATTCATACGCCGCTACTTCCCCCTAACCAACACTGATTCATGGAATGACTGGAGATGGCAGTTACGTAACTCCTTTACTTCAGCAGAGGCACTATCGCGAGTCATGAAACTGACTGATGACGAGACACATGCGCTCAACAGTCTGAAGAACAGGTTACCGCTCAGGGTCACCCCCTACTATCTCTCGCTTATTTACGATGCGGCACCGGAGAGTGCCTTGCGCCGGACAATGATACCCTCAGTCAGTGAACTGACAATCACTGATGCCGAGAAGGCCGACCCGCTCGATGAGATGGGAAGCAGTCCTGTGCCTGGAATTGTCCACCGTTATCCTGACAGGGCACTGTTTACCGTGACACAGTTCTGCTCATCCTACTGCAGGTATTGTACCAGGTCGCACTCTGTCGGTAAGCTGGGACATCTTACCAGGGGTGAATGGGACAGAGCATTCAGGTACCTTGCCGAACATACCGAAGTCCGTGACGTAATTATTAGCGGCGGCGACCCGCTGACGATGAATGACGATAAGCTTGAATACCTGCTCTCAAGTCTGAGGGCTATCAAACATATTGAAATTCTCAGGATAGGCACGAAAGTACCGGTGGTGCTGCCGCAGCGCATAACACCTAAGCTGGTGGCTATGCTCCGCAAATATCACCCCCTCTTCATGAGTCTCCATTTCACACATCCCGATGAGATTACCCCTGAGACCGCAAAGGCCTGCGAGATGCTCGCCGATGGCGGTATGCCGCTTGGCAGCCAGACGGTCCTTCTCAACGGCATCAATGATGATCCGGCAGTAATGAAGAGCCTCATGCATAACCTGCTGAAGATCAGGGTCAGACCTTATTATCTCTACCAGTGTGATCTTATACCAGGGTCAAGCCATTTCAGGACCTCTATTGAGAAGGGTATTGAGATAATTGAGAACCTGAGAGGACATACCAGCGGCTACGCCGTACCACAGTTTGTCGTTGACGCCCCCGGCGGTGGCGGCAAGATACCAATACTTCCGAATTATGTGGTCGAAAGCGGGCCTGAGAAATGGGTGCTCAGAAACTATAAAAGGAAGCAATACACATACCCCAATAAAAAGTAACTGAGGGATGACAATCGGGCTTACGTATGACCTTCGTTCGTGGTACCTCGAACGCGGTTATACTATGGAGGAAACGGCAGAGTTTGACAAGGAAGATACGGTAGCAGCCCTCGAAGATGTGCTGGCAAGGCTCGGATACCGGACTGAACGGATCGGTAACATCTTTGAGCTGGTCGATAAACTCGCTGACGGTCGCAGATGGGACATGGTTTTCAATATTACAGAAGGGCTGTATGGTGACGGACGTGAGTCTGTCGTCCCTGCGTTGCTTGACCAGTACAGGATACCCTATGTTTTCAGCGGACCGGTTGTCATGGGCATCTCCCTTAATAAATACTATGCCAGGCTTGTGGCTGAGGCGGCAGGAGTGCCTGTGAGCCCGGGTATCCTGGTCTCATCGGCTGACGATATTCAACTGGCAGCGTCCCTTACATATCCCCTCTTCGTTAAGCCTGTCGCAGAAGGTACCGGCAAGGGCATCACTGAGAGGAGCATCGTCAGAGACACCCTTTCTCTCAAAAACCTGGCAATTGAGCTCCTTCAGAGGTTCAGCCAGCCTGTTCTGGTCGAGGAGTATCTTCCGGGGAGGGAGTTCACTGTTGGTGTTACTGGCAGCGGAGCAGATGCAAGGGTTGTAGGCGGAATGGAGGTGATATGCAAGGACAACCTGCCCTATTCAGTTGAGGTAAAGGAGAACTACCAGGATATAGTGCAGTACAGGACCATTGATGAAAGCTACAGGGATGAATGCAATACTGTTGCACTGGCGGCGTGGCGTGCACTGAGCGCCGTTGACGCCGGCCGTGTAGACCTTAGGGCTGACAGGAACGGGAAGATATGTTTTATTGAAGCCAACCCGCTGGCAGGTCTTAACCCGGTGCACTCCGACCTTCCCATCCTTTCACGAATGAGCGGTGTTGAATATGATACACTTCTCGAGATGATAATGAACTCTGCCAAAAGACGTTACGGACTTAAATAATAATGAAAGAGTGTCTTATAATCTATAACGAGCCCTCATCTGATGCCCTGCCTGATGAGCTTGATGTGCTCGACCAGGTAAATTTTATCGGAGAAACCCTGCAGACCCTGGGGTATGATGTAGCACGCCGGGGCGTAACTGATAATTTCTTTCAAGAAATATCTGAAATTACAGGCAGCAGGTATGAGTTTGTATTTAACCTTGTTGAATCAGTAGGCAAGAAGGCGGAGATCCTTTATTTTATCCCGGCATTGCTCAATATGCATCATATTCCCTATACCGGATGTCCGCTTGAGGCAACCTTCATTACCGGGAGCAAGGTGCTGGCCCGCCAGATAATGAAGGCCGGAGGGATACCCGTTGCGGGCGGGTACAAGGTTTCAGAGGCTGACAGGCTTACGCCGGGAAGGAAATACATACTCAAGCCAGTGTGGGAAGACGGTTCGCTGGGAATTACTGAGGAATCTGTATTTACCTTTGACGGTACCGTGCCCGAAATAGTCAGGGAAAAGAATGACAGGCACTGGTTTATTGAAGATTTCATTGACGGGAGAGAGTTTAACGTGAGTGTCATGTCAGGGCCATCCGGACCAGAGGTCCTCCCCCCTGCCGAGATGCTTTTTCACGATTACCCCGGAGACATTCCGCGTATTGTCAGTTATAAGGCGAAATGGGTTGAGGGGACCTTCCAGTATGAGAACAGCAAGCGAAACTTCCCGGGAGACCTCAGTGAGAGACTGATGAGAAATATCAATGAAGCAGTGCTGGGGTGCTGGAAAACTTTCGGACTGAAGGGATACGCCCGTGTCGACATGCGGGTGGATGAGAATGATAATGTTTTTGTCCTGGAAGCCAACGCCAACCCCTGCATCTCACCTGACAGTGGTTTTATCTCAGCAGGATTGCATGCAGGTTATACCCACGCGGAGATTATCAGCCGCATCATCAATGACCTTAATAAATAAGTCCGATGGCCGAAATTTCATTCGATATTACAGCTGATGACCGTCCCGTCCTTGAGGCAATCCTCAAATCTTCGGGCTATTTCTATGATTTTGAGGTTGATGTAGCTCTCTCACTGGCAGATGAGACTATTGAAAAAGGGCAGGAAAAAAGCGGCTATTACTGGATTCGTCTCATTGAGGATGGTAAAGTCATTGGTTTTGCCAATTTCGGACCCAATCCGTCATCGGTGCATTCCTACGATCTTTACTGGATTGCAATAATGGAGGAGCACAGGCAGAAACGGTATGGCTCACTGATCCTTAAGAATGCTGAAGAGAGGATCAGGGCGCTCGGTGGGAAGATAGTATGGATAGAGACATCAGGACGTCCTCTCTATGAGCCCACAAGAGGGTTCTACCTGAGGAATGGCTACGAGCTGGAGGCCACATTGCGTGACTTTTATGGCCCTGCTGATGCAAAACTGGTATACAGGAAAGAGTTATGAAGGGTGTATGGACAGTTTACTGCTAGCCCTGCGATGGATGTAAAGATTGAAGCCAGCTGGAAGGATAAGCTCTCTGCCGAGTTTGAGAAGGAGTATTTTATATCGCTGACAAAGTTTGTAAGGGAGGAATACAAGACACACCAGGTCTTTCCACCGGCAGGCAAGATATTCAATGCCTTCGATCTTTGTCCTTTTGACAGTGTCAAGGCTGTAATAATAGGCCAGGACCCTTATCATAATACCGGCCAGGCTCACGGACTATGTTTTTCGGTGACCGACGGCACAGAGTTTCCTCCCAGTCTGGTCAATATCTTCAAAGAGCTTAACCGTGACCTTGGCATTCCGGTACCACTTTCAGGGAACCTTGAGCGCTGGGCAAGGCAGGGAGTGCTGCTTCTTAATGCCATCCTTACGGTCAGGGCACACCAGGCTCTGTCACATCAGAACAAAGGCTGGGAAAAATTCACTGACGCTGCGATAAATGCCCTTAACCGTGACAGGGATGGGATAGTCTTCATGCTCTGGGGCAACTACGCTCTTCAGAAGGGAGCTGCGATTGACACATCACGGCACCTGGTGCTTAAGACGGTTCATCCCTCTCCCCTGTCGGCCAGCAGAGGCTTCCTCGGGTGTTCGCACTTTAGCATGTGCAATGATTGGCTCAGTTCGAGAGGGATGGCTCCGATAGCCTGGCAGTCATGACTGCAGTCCCCTCCTGATAACTTTCTCCACCTCCTCCCATGGCTCAAAGCCCAGCGACATCCTTATCATCCCCGGCTCAGGATATTTTGCCCCCCATACTGCCTCCACGGGCATCAGTATCGTATGAGAATCGCCCAGGGTTGGGATGAGCCTTATTTCAGGGTATACGGCAGCGATGAACCTGTCGCGTCTTGCCCTCTTCCCTTCAGCATTGTCGCCCTTCAGGTCGAAGGTGACCATTGCGCCGTAACCTTTGCCTCCTGTCAGTGCCCGGGCTGCCTCATGAGTGGGGTGTGTCGCAAGTCCCGGATAAAGCACGCTGCCGACTTCATCTGATGAGCTCAGCAATGAAGCCACACCGGAAGCGTTATGGCACTGCCGCGTGAAGCGCAGGTCGAATGAGGCCAGTTGTGTCTGTAACCTGTAGGCGTCGTCAGGTGAGAGCATATGACCTACATACTTACGGTATTCTATCGCGCTCTTCATCAGCGTTGTGTCGTTGCCGCAGATGACCCCGGCAGTGAGGTTGCCGTGACCGGAGAGATATTTTGTTGCGCTGTGAATGACAATATCGGCACCTTCATCAAGTGGCTTCCACAGGAGAGGTGTGGCAAAGGTGTTGTCTACCAGAACACGTGCTCCGTAGTGCCTTGCAAGGGCTATAATCCTCCTCCCTTCAGCCACCATCAGCAGCGGGTTGGAGATAGTCTCGAAGTACAGTATCTCCGGGCGCGTATCAGCCAGGGTCTTCTCGAGAAGCTCATAATCATAGCTGTTGCCTGACGGCCTGAAGAAGTCAATCTTCAGACCCCTTCTCTTTTCAAGTACACTGCTTATATAAGAGAGTGTACCTCCGTATATCTCAGAGAAGAAGAGCCATCTGCTCTCTTTGCCTGCTTCCTGGAAGATTGACAAGGCTATATCTATGGCCGACATCCCTGACTGGGCAAGAAGAGCCCAGGCCGATCCCTCCGTAGCCATGACAGCCTCTTCGGCGGCAACCACCGTCGGGTTGCGGTAACGGGAGTAAATATAGAGCTCAGGCTCTCTCTCGTGATCAATCTCGGCGGCAAAGGCATCAGATGTGGTGCCGGCTGACGGCAGCTCGAAGCCAGCGTCACGATACACCGGTGTCCTGGCGCTGTTTATCTCTTTCTTTTTCATATGTGTCGTTGAAATTTTCAAGTATAGATTCCCTGATATTAATCGGAGAAAAGTCATCGTAAAAGAGAACCCTGTCAGCAGCAACACCGGTAAAGAAGACTATGGCAGCGGCAATGCTGGTACCCTCGCTTCCGGGGTATAACAGCATGAAGGCGGCGGGAAGGGAGAGTGCCCGGTAGTAATAAAGAAAACGGACCAGAGGTTCTTTTTCGGATGACCTGTATCTCATGACCACTGACAGTGCTGCCAGAAGTGAGAAGATAAGAAAAAGTGTATTTGGTGTAATAAACCATGATGTAACGAAGACAGCTGAGAAGAATGCCTGTCCGGTATGGAGTTTAAGCCTGTAAGACCTGTCTGAAGCAAAATAGACCATGTCTACCGAGATAAGGGTCAGTACTGAGACTGATGCCATAAACAATGGGTTAATTATCCCAGGAAGGAACCAGTTGACGGCAGCCATCCCTGACAATGCCGCCACTAACAGTATCTCACGGCTCAGGGGTGATGACAGAACATTCAACGGTGCCCGCCATGCTCTCAGGGGAAGGCCGAGGTGGGCAAAAGAGACCAGTATTGAACCGGCCATCAGTAAGGCCGGCAGTCCTGCCCCCGTGACATCTGCCTTAAGTGCTGAAGCAATCAGCAGTGATGATGCTGATATAACCATTAAAGAAAACAGTATGAGGCTCCATTCCTTCATAACCCTGTTTTCAGCGACCGGCGTGTCAGGAATCACCTCATCCTCTTCAGCCGGTATTATCACCGGGCTGTTGGCATCGGGTACCCCTTTAAGGATGAGGGAAGGACCTATCCCTGTCTCAGGGAACCATTCCACTCCTGAGGAGGGGAACTCATCCATTGCAGCCATCCTGAGTGCTCCGGTCGGACATGCTGATGTACACGCTGTCTCAACACCTTCAGAGACTCTCCCGAAGCAATACTGACACTTCTCGATATGACCTTTTGCCGGGTTGATCCTGGGAGCATCATAAGGGCATCTCCAGGTGCAATAGCGACAACCCATGCATTTATCCTTATCGTACAGGATAGTTCCGGAGATGTCTTTTGAATAGGCATTTACAGGGCATCCTTCGAGGCACTCCGGTTTCTCGCAGTGGTTGCATGCCAGGGAGAGGCTGTACACGCTGAAGGGAGGCAGCGTCTCGTCGTTCCAGACGTATAGAGATCTCGTACCTGGCTGAAGCCCGTTCTCAAGGGTACAGGCAGCGTTGCAGGCGTTGCACCGTACACAGAGTGCCGCATCAAATTCGAATCCTCTTCTCATGCTGATTCTTTTTCTGCTCCGACCCTTGTATTATGAAATGCCGCACCATGACCCATATCTGTTTCCGCCGGGGTTATAAGATCATTGACCCCTCCCCCTTCGTCAAGCCATACTCCGTTGGGAAATACCAAACTTCCCTTCTTCGTCCTTGCCGTCACTCTCACCTTCCCTGTTACTTCGCCGCTGGAGTTATATACTCTGATCCGGTCTCCACTCCTGATACCCAGCCTGCGCGCGTCTGACGGCGACATTTCCCATGCCGGCGGTTCGACCACACCTCTGATAACCTCAAGGTTGCCGAACTGCGAGTGTATTCGTGATGCGATGTTGGGCGTCATCAGCCTGAGAGGGAGGTCCGTTTCACCGAAGTCGTCAGGAGGCGTATATGACGGTAATGGATTCACTCCCCAAAGCTTCTCAGCCGTCTCTGAAAAAAGCTCGATCATACCGGAAGGGGTGGTGAAGTCCCTTTCACGGAAAGCGGTCTGCTCAGCCTGGTCTGGTATTACAGGTGCCCTGAATAGCTCTTCACGGGAAAAGCCCCCGGTGCCGCTGATGCGGTTAAGAAGCCATTCATCATATTCCGCGGGAGAGATTATCGCAGCTTCCAGGTTCATTCTCCGGGCAAGCTCAAAATATATCTCACTCTCAGGCTTTACCTCACCCGGAGGATCAATTACCGCAGGCTTATACTGAACATAAGGATGCCAGTATGAGCTGACGACATCTTCCTGTTCGAAAAGCCCCTTCGCAGGAAGTATAATGTCGGCCATTGCAGCTGTATCAGTAATAAACTGATCGACAACGACTTTAAATGGAACAGAGTGCAAGGCTCTTTTCACCCCCTTGCTTCCGGGAAGCTGTGTGACCGGGTTGCCTCTTTCAATCCATGCGACCTCTATTCCAGGCTCTTTCAGGGAGAAGAAATCAGTGCCGAACTTCGCCATGGATATCTCTCTTCTGAAGGGTTTATCAAGCTCATGATCAGGATAATAGCACAGCGGTTCTTTTACTGCATCGAAAATATATCCCTGTAAATTGGCAAAATTGAATCCGCATCCTTTCCGTCCAATCATACCCGTAATTACCGGTATCGAAAGGATGGAACGGATGGTCTGTCCCCCGTTTGTATACCTCTGCAGACCGAAACCGGCAACAATCGTTACAGCCCTGCTCTGCCCTATCATCATAGCCAGCTGTTCTATAGTTTCGGCAGGGATGCCGGTTATCTTCGCTGCCTGCTCAGGTGAAATATCGAGAGAGGCGGCAAATTTTTCAAATCCGATTACATATTTGTCAATGAATTCATTATCGGCGAGACCCTTATCGATAATCAGTTTCGCAACTGCCAGTGCAAGTGCTGCATCGGTTCCGGGATTAGGCCTTATAAGGATGTCAGCCTTGTCAGCTGTGGGCGTTCTTCTCGGGTCGATGACCACCAGCTTCGCCCCGTTCTTTTTCGCAAGGTCAATGTGGATCATCTCCTGGACATTTGTCTCGGCAGGATTCTTTCCCCACATTATGATAAGCTGTGCATTTGCCAGGTCCCAGGGAACATTATGCCTGACATCCCCGAGGGTAAGCCTTACAGCCTCAAGGCCGGCAGGCCAGCACAGGTTGCCGTATGTCGTGGTGGCTCCCCCGAAAGTCTTCCAGAAGAGAGAGGCGATGTCATTACTCAATCCGGAGTGCCCGCTTCCCTTATAAAAGAGAACTGAATGAGGCCCGTGTTTCTCCCTTGCCTCAAGGAGCTTTTGTGAGATAGTCGAGAAAGCCTCCTCCCAGGATATCCGGGAAAAGGTACCCTTTTCGGTTCGTTTATGAGGATAAAGGATTCTTGACGGTGAAAACTCCCGTTCGAGGTAGGCAAGGCCTTTTATACAGGGACCCTCCGGAGTGGCCAGATTACCACGATATGGCAATATCCGCTTAACCTTTCCATCTTCGGTAAATACCCTGAATGAACAGGTGCTGTAGCAGTTGCGCGGACATGCGGTAATAAATTCCTTCATCCGATCTGCTTTAAATCTTATAACGGTCCCTCCAGGATGGTTCTTATTTTCAGAATGTGATTAACAGGATCCGTTATTGTGATCTCATATGTCACTTTATCCTGGCCAATATATGTCAGATAGGTGAAATCAACAGCTGGCGTGGAGTACTCAATACCTGAAATAGTCAGAGAAATGTCAGCTGCTTCCCGGTAGGCAATATCAAACCTGTGATAAGCGGAGTATGCTCCCGGACTGATGGTGCCGAAGTTATGCTCTGTTTCCGCGTAGGCAGGATTATCCGAGGTTATGATGACCACATTATCGAACCGCTCAGCCGTCTTGTTAAATATGCGCACATCAGTAGGGCCCTTGGGCTCCATTTCGGTCTTCTTGCATGAGACAACTGCAGTTACGACACAAAGAAAAAGCAGTAGTTTCTTCATAGTCAGATATCTTTCTCACTTATCTGACCGAAAAGATAATAAAATAGTTGCAACAGGCTATATCTTTTCTATGCATTCCTCTTTCACCCACCCTTTGTTGCCGTCAGGCAGTCGCACCTCGGTGAAGGCACCAAGTTCCTCTTCTACTGTAACAGTTGTCCCTGCATGGATGACGAAAAGCTCATTTCCTCCGTCACCGGGGGCGCTCTTGCCCGTCACTATGCTGCATGTGACAACAGCCTTCCTGTTATGGCTGACCAGTGAATTATTCCTGATGGCAAGGGAAAGCATTATCAGTGAAAGAATTAAGCTGCTCAGGGCAAGCCAGAATGAGAGAAGCCTTCCCCCTACGGCAGACCTGGTAAGAAAGATCAGGACAAAGAGAAGCGAAACAACAAAAAGAGCCAGCGACAAGACAGCCCAGGTATTTGTTGATGCCAGCAGTGAGAAGAAATCGAACCACCTGACAAAGAATAGTTCGGGAAGGGTCTCGAACTTGTCTGTCACCCTGCTGCGTGCAACCTGAAGATTGTAATTAATGTCCTCGTCAGCAGGAGATATCAGCCGGGCTCGTTCATAGAAGAGAATAGCCGATGCTATGTCGCCAGATTTAAAGAAGGCGTTACCTGCGTTATAAAGCAGGTCCTCACTCCTGTAACCTTCATCATAGATCCTTCTGTAGATGGCTGCTGCTCCTGAAAAATCAGATGCACTGTAAAGTTCTCCGGCATGCCTGTAACTCTCTTCAGGTGTCTGGGCGGAAACATGCATCGCAGTAATTACCAGCAGTATATGAAGTACAATTGATCTCCTCATTTTCTGTGCATTTTTAATCAAGCATGCTGTCTAGTTTTCCGATCAGTGCTGCCGTTCTTCTGTGCAGTTCGGCAGGGCTGTCTCCCTGTGAAGTCGGAGAGTAACGGGAATACTCAGAGGCTGAAAGGATGCTGTCAAGTTCGGTAATAATATCCTCTCCTGCATTTCTTTCTCTGAGGCCGGCATAGCATTTTTCCCTCGTCATATCTGCCCTGGGTATTGCGAGCTTATCTCCGAGATAATTCCACAGAGCAGACGACAGCTCAGCATAGACAAGCTCAGGCTTGCTGCCTTTGAGCAGTGTTTCTGCCTTCGCGAGCCTTTTACGCGCATTTCTTGCTGCCCGGCGGTTTCGAAGGGCAGTTATGTCAGCATTGCGCCGTATCTGTTCACGTCTGAAAAGCAATACGGCACCTGCCAGCAGCACAGCCATTGCGTACCACAGCCAATAGTAACTCCTGTCAACAAGTGACCCGGGCATGGACTTGAGTATGGTGTCACCGCTTCTGATAAATCTAATGTCCTGTCCCAGGTATTTGACATCCTCACCCGGTATGAATGCAGGCGTTACGGTCTCATCTGCGGCACCTCCTTCACCCGTTACTTTTACAGTATAACCGGGAGTACGGAGAGTGACATATTTATCAAGTTCCGGATCAAAAAAAGTATATGAAACAGGTGGCAGATCAAATGTTCCTGTATTTCTTGGTATCAGAAGGTATTCGAACACCTTTGATCCTGCTGCGGTGCCTGAGCTCCTGACAGTGACCTTCGGATCATACTTCTCTATCCCCTGCGGGAAATTTATTACAGGTGCACCGGCAAGATTCAGGTTTCCTTTGCCCTTCAGCGTAACGGAAAAGGTAAGAGCATCATTTACTGCTATTTCTGTCTTTGACAGGTCGGAAGTGATCTCAAATGAGCCTACAGCGCCTTGAAAATCAGCCGGTTGCGGTGCAGGAAGGGATTTCACCCTTATGGTTGCGGAAGGTGTGGCAACGCTTCTGGGGACATTTGTGACGCTGGAAAAGAAATTGTCAAAGAAGGGGTCATTGAAAAAGGGATCTCCTCCGGAAGCACGCTGTTGTACCATGGCAGTAATCTCTATCGGATCGATCCTGAGTTCTCCTGCTATCTGGGGGTATAATAAAAAACGTTGCAGTACGCCGGTGCCATACTGCACTCCGTCAATCACTTCAGCCTCAAGGCTCCTGAGAGGCGGGGTATCGATATCTTCACGCAGGAATCCCTTGAAATCCGGGTATTTGAGATCGTTAAGCCCTGAGAGGTTGATCCTGGTATAAAGTTTCAGGGTAGCTGTAATTGGCTGCCCTACATAAACCTCCCTGGTATTGAGAATAAGTCTCATCGATACTTCAGATCCATTCTCCGGAGGCTGCCCACCATGGTTATCGCTGTTGGATGGCACTGTTCCGGCAACGGTAATCTCTATCTCCACAGGTGCTGAGCTTACGGTGGCCTTTCTTGCCGCATACTGCGCAGGCGGTATGGTATAGCGGCCCGGAGACGGGGCTACCACATAATAGACGAGGGTTGTCGTTTCAACCGATGTCATTTCACCGTTGATCCATTGTATGTTGCGACTGCTTGATGTCTGCGGACCTGAGACAGAGAATGAGGGATCGAATGCCGGTGGCTGAAAACGTCCGTCGGTTGAATTGACAGTATAAACTATCCTGAAGCGCTCCCCGGCGACAGCGCTCTGCGGGGCGTTAACGTCAACAGTCACCTCCTGTGCGGCCACTGTCAGTGGTGCAAGCAATGATACCAATATCATCAGGAAGCTTTTCATCGCGGCCAAAATTACCAATTTTTAATTACCCTCACTTTTGCCTTCGCGGCCTTTTCATTCTGGACCTTTTCCTGCGTCTTTTTCTCGCTGGCGGCAAGTGCGTCAAGAAGCCTTTTGGCGTCTTCCCTGCTTATTGACTGCTGCGGGTTTTGCTGCTGATTCTCCTTATCCTCATCATTCTGCTGATCCTCAGGCTTCTGCTCGTCTGACTTGCTGTCATCCTTATTCTCCTGTTTCTCCTGATCCTGATCCTGATTCTGCTGTTGCTCCTCCTGTTTCCTCAGCTGATCCTGAGCATAGGCAAGATTGTACTTCGCCTCCATATTCTCAGGTTTGAGTTTAAGGGAGTTAATATAAGCCTCTATACTCTCGCCATACTTCTGATCATTGAGCAGTGAGTTTCCGAGGTTATAGAGGCTCTCTGCCTGCCTCTCCCTGTCATCGCCGCTTGCTGAGGCTGCCCTGGTAAACTCTTCTGCGGCCTCTCCGAATCTCCCCTGCTTATAGAGTGCATCCCCGAGGTTGAAGCCGCCATCAGCCGTTGATTTCTCCTGGCTCTGTGCCCGGCGATACATCCCTTCGCTGCCGGCAAACTCACCCTTCTTGTAAAGCCTGTTGCCCTTCCTTATATACTCCCTCTCCTCCTGTGCCTTCAAACCCGGATGGAGGAGCAGTAAGCCGAGGAGTACCAGGAACGTTTTATACAGTTTTCCGCGTATCATCTTCCGTTCCCTTTTTCATAAGTTTCATGCATCCCCAGTCTCCTGAGAATATGATTTTTACGATCCATGATCAATATATCGGCGAGTAAAAGGATGAACACAATCACAGCCGGCACAAGGAACTGTTCATTGTACTCAGTGTACATCACGGCATTGATCTCTGTCTTTTTCATCCTGCCGATGTCATTGTAAATCTCATTCAATCCCAGGCTTGTGTTGTTTGCCCTCACATACCTCCCTCCTGTAATTGAGGCAATCTCCTGCAGAACTTTTTCATCAAGTTTCGTAATGACGGTGTTGCCGTCCTGGTCTTTCAGGTATTCTGTTCTTCCTCCTGTGCTGAGAGGTATTGGTGACCCTGCAGGTGAACCGATTCCTATGGTATGAATAACGACACCCTTATCAGCAGCTGCCCTTGCCGTGCCAATTGCATCATCCTCATGGTTTTCACCGTCGGTGATAATTATGAGTGCCTTGCTCTTGTCACTTGCAGGAGAGAATGATCTCATCCCGAGATCAATTGCAGTCCCTATTGCAGTGCCCTGCTTCGAAACCACATCCGGGCCTGCATTCTCAAGGAACATCTTTGCGGAGAGATAGTCATTGGTAACGGGTATCTGTGTATAAGCGTCACCGGCAAAGAGAATCAATCCGATCCTGTCTTCCCTGAGCTGGTCAACAAGCTGTGCTATAGCCTGTTTAGCCCGTTCGAGCCTAGTGGGGGAGATATCTGATGCCAGCATAGAGTTACTCACATCGAGAGCAATAATCACTTCCACCCCCTCGCGCTTTACCTCTTCAAGTCTTGAACCGAACTGTGGTCTGGCTATCAGCACGACAGCAAATATAAGCGCCGTCACCCTGATGATGAACTTCAGGGTCAGTCTCAGGGGAGAGTAGTCAGGTGAGAGCCTTGCGACAAGCTCAGCTTCTCCGAAACGCTCCCTGGCCAGTCTCCTGAGCCTGTTGCCCAGGATCCATATGACAATGAGTGCCGGCACCAGAAGGAGCAGGTAAAGCATGTCAGGCTGTGCAAATCTGAATGTATCCATAGCTCCTCTATGACATGTTTTTCATTAAGAGATACCTGATAATCAACTCGCAGGCAAGGATGATTGCTGCGGCCAGCGCCCATGGCATAAATACATCCTCCCGTTTGCTGTGTTCCCTGGTCTCTATCTTTGATTTCTCAAGTTTGTCAATCTCACCGTAGACCCTTTGCAGGCTGGTATTGTCAATAGCCCTGAAGTACATTCCTCCGGTCAGGTCAGCAATCTGCCCGAGAAGTTTCTCGTCAATCTCAACCTGCATCTTCTGGTACTGTATACCAAACGGGGTCTGCACAGGGTAGTCGGCATAACCCATGCTGCCGACACCGATAGTATATACTCTTATTCCAAATGTTCTGGCAATCTCTGCGGCTGTCATCGGGTCTATCGACCCCCTGTTGTTCACTCCGTCAGTAAGCAGGATGATTACCTTGCTGATGGCGTCTGAATCTTTAATCCTGTTTATGGCTGTTGCGAGTCCCACTCCGATAGCGGTACCGTCTTCGATGATGCCGCTTTTTACCTCCCTCAACAGGTTGACAAGCACGGCATGGTCGGTTGTCAGGGGGCACTGGGTGAAGCTCTCGCCGCTGAACACTGTCAGCCCTATGCGGTCATAAGGCCTGCTGCTGATGAATTCGGTAGCGACATTTTTTGATGCCTCGAGCCTGTCAGGACTGAAATCTCTTGCCAACATGCTTCCTGAGACATCAAGAGCCATGACAATATCAATCCCCTCAGTGGTGGAGCTCTGCCATCTGTCAACGCTCTGTGGCCGCGCAATCACAACAATAATGAGTGCAAGCACTGTGAGCCTCATTGCAAAGAGTATGTGGCGCAAATAGTGGCGGAAGGTCCGGCGCTCTGAGGAGAAGAAACCTGCAGTTGAGAGTTTGAATGCTGCATGGGACCTCCCCTGCCGATACAGATACCAGGCAAGCAGGATCGGTACAGTAAGGCCGAACCAGAGAAACCATCCGTTCTCAAATACAATATTATGCATTGCCTCCTCCTTTTGTATCTGCTGCTGCTTCTACCGTCAGGTCAGGTTCACGGGTGATCTCAACAAATTTTACGGCATCATTCAATGCTGTCCCGTGCATCTCACTTCCCGGCAAATACTTAGCAAATTTCACCATGTCAGACATTGAGAGCAGTTCCTTCACCAGTGACAGTTCATTATGCGCTAGTACCGCTGCTTTATGAAGCATCCTGACCGTTTCATCGGTTGTCAGCTCAGGAGACATAATGCCATACCGGTTGTCAATATACCTTCGCAGTATATCTGAGAGCCGCGAATAGTAATCCTTGATCTCCCCTTTCTGCCATAACTCCGCATCCCTTAGCAGGCTCAGCTCCCGTAATGCGATCACATGTGCAGGTTCGCGCGGCGGCTGAGGTTTCACAAACCTCTTCAGAGGATGTCTGGGCAGGAACCGGGCAAGCAGCCAGAGTAAAATTGTTGATACTAAGGCTATTATCAACCATGGCAAAACCTCCCTGAAAGTAACCGGAGCACCCCGGGGCGGGACGATATCAAAGATTACGTCGGTAGTGTCAGCAGGGGTTACAGAAGGTCTCACGACATTAAGGAAGGAATAGTCTGAAAAGAATCTCTTCAGGCTGTCTCCGGAAATCACCTCGGCATAGAATGGAGGTATTTCATAACTTCCTGAATCAAATGATGTTATGAGATATCTGTCAGTTACCGTAAAATCTCCGCCAGGTGATACTACAGTATCCCTTACCGGTTTGCCGAGGATGAGTATCCTGCCTGCAAGAGTGTCGGTTGCTGAACTTAATGTAGCCTTTACTCCGGCAGGGATGATTGTTGATACTGTAAATCCTGTCTGGTCGCCGATAAGAATAGTGCTTGTATCGGGCAGAGACGTCACCCTGATCTCCTGTCCTTTTGCAAGGAGGAAGAGTAATAACAAGGTCACAAGTAAATATGCTCTTTTCATATTCTTACCTGTGTTTAAACAGAGAGATCAAAGGTTTGATGTAGTCTTCACCTGTACCTACGACAGCAACGTCAACCCCACAGTTCCTGAATGTTGTGCTTACTTTCTCCTCATGCTGTCTCCATCTGAGTGCATACTCATTCCTTACACCTGATGATGAAGTGTCTATCCAGCTTTCTTTTCCGGTCTCCGGGTCGTTGATACGGATAAAGCCGACATCGGGTATCTCTTTTTCGCGCCTGTCGTTTATTTTTAGTGCCACGATGTCATGTTTGCCTGAGGCGATGCGCAGAGCCTCTTCGAACGGCGGAGCCATAAAATCAGAGAGGATGAACGCCGTGCAGCGCTTTCGCAGCACATTCGTCAGGAACCTGAGCGGCTCTGACAGCGAGGTGCCTGATGACTGAGGCTCAAAGCTCAGCATCTCACGTATAATCCTGAGCATGTGTGCCCGCCCTTTCTTGGGCGGGATATATTTTTCCACCCTGTCGGAGAAGAGCATAAGCCCCACTTTGTCGTTATTTACGATTACCGAATATGAAAGAACAGCGGCAATCTCAGTCATTACCTCGCGTTTGGTAGCGGCAACCGTACCGAAGTCACCTGAGCGGCTTACGTCAACGAGAAGCATGACAGTCAGTTCGCGTTCCTCTTCGAAGACCTTGACATACGGATGTCCGAAGCGGGCTGTGACATTCCAGTCAATGCTGCGTATCTCGTCACCGAATTGGTACTCTCGCACCTCGCTGAAGGCCATACCTCTTCCGCGAAAGGCACTGTGATACTGCCCTGCAAAGATCTGTCGTGTAAGGCCCCGCGACCTTATCTCGATCTTTCTTACCTTCTTAAGCAGTTCTGTCGTCTCCACTCCTATCCTTATGTTGTGCCACCTTATATGTTACAGTGAAAAACCAATTCTCATCCTTCAGGTCAATATCTATGATTTTGCCACGTGACCTGTAGACCCAGCTGTCAGTTCCCTCACTCTTATGCAGTCTGTTGAGCTCGCCTCTTTTTTCTTCGATATTGCTTTTTTCGTACGTGATCCTGACACCGTTGCAGATACCCTTTTCATCAAGGAAAATAAGCCACGTTTCTCCCTCTTCTCCCGAGGTATACTTAAGATACCTGTATATATCGTTCTTAACCTTGTCGTTAATAATCAAAGCCGGTCTCTCATCTGCCATAAGGACTTTTATTCTCGGTTCGTTAAGACCGATGAGGTCCTGCGCGCCGGCAGCACTGAACATAAAGAGAGCAAGCAATATGAGAATCGATCTGCACATTATGGCTACGGTACTTCGACGGTATTAAGTATCTCTGTAATGATCTGATCCTGTGTAATATTCTCAGCCTCGGCTTCGTATGTCAGACCGATACGGTGTCTCAGTACGTCACCGCAGAGGTACCGTATGTCTTCGGGAACTACAAACCCTCTTCTCCTGATGAAGGCATTGGCTTTGGCTGCAATTGCCAGGCTTATTCCTGCCCTTGGTGATGCGCCGTATGCAATGAGCGGGGAGAATTTTGCCAGTCCGAACCTGGCTGGCTCCCTGGTTGCAAAAACAATGTCAAGTATATAGTTTTCAATCTTCTCGTCAAGATATACCTCCCTGACAACCCTGCGAGCCCTCAGTATGTCATCCGGCTTGAGAATTGTTTTTGCCACGGGGAATTCACTTGCCAGGTTCTCGCGGATGATCATCCTCTCCTCCTCCTTCTCCGGGTACGTAATGACAACTTTAAGCATGAACCGGTCTACCTGTGCTTCGGGAAGCGGATAGGTACCCTCCTGCTCGATCGGGTTCTGCGTGGCCAAAACCATGAAAGGTTCGTCAAGTTTATAGGTGTGGTCACCGATTGTGACCTGCCTCTCCTGCATTGCTTCAAGCAGTGCGCTCTGCACCTTTGCCGGCGAACGGTTGATCTCATCGGCAAGTATGAAGTTGGCAAATACAGGCCCCTTTCGTACGACGAACTCTTCCTTCTTCTGGCTGTATATCATCGTTCCGATGAGGTCAGCCGGCAGCAGGTCAGGTGTAAATTGAATCCTGCTGAATTTAGTATCAATGATTGAGGCCAGCGTCTTTATTGCCAGCGTCTTTGCAAGACCGGGTACACCCTCCAGAAGTATGTGTCCGTTCGAGAGAAGACCGATGAGAAGAGAGTCAGTCAGGTGACGTTGACCGACAATGACCTTGTTCATTTCCTGCCTCAGCAGATCAACAAAGGAACTCTCCTTTTCGATCTTTTCATTTAAAAGCCTGATATCGGTTGTATGTTCCATATTATTATGTGTTATTTCTGCATTGCGAAAAGCATGCGCAAAGATCACCTCTGATATCGAAAAAAGGTGTTAAATGTTGTTAAAGAAGTGTTAAAGCGTCTTCCCGAACTCACAATGCCTGAAGAGTCTGACCATGATAATGAGAACAAGTGGAATAAGTGCAGGATTAATGCCCTGTCCTGCAATCAGGGAGGCAGGGATCCAAAGCACTGACATTGAAAGTGCAATCCTGCTCAGGTAAACCGCTTTCCGCTGCATCAGAATATAAACAAGCAGAACAGGGATGAGCGGATTTATCCCCAGTATCATCAGATTGAAGTGAAGTGCATCGTGCTCCGAGAGGAAATTGGTGAAAACAAGTATGACAGCGATGAATGAATAGACAATATACAGAATGATATCGGTAAATCTGCCCAGCAAGGGCCAGCCCAGCACAAACGTGACCATGATTACGAAGAGAAGTATAGCATAGAATACTATCTGCGGCATTAATGTTCTTAGCTTCCTGAAAGGTGATGCCGGGAAATCGGCAACTGTCATTACATCTCCCAGCAGCGGTTCACTGATACCGTCATGTATAATTGAAGAAGAAGCAAGGTTCTCTTTAAGGAAGAGTGGCAGGAACATCTCATCGGCAGTGGTGGCTTTACGGTCAGCCTGCAGTCCCAGAAGCATATCTGCCCCGAAGTCGAGCCACGGCAGCACCTTCTGAAGCGGGTCTATCAGCTCCCTGAAGCTCAGCCTCTCCCTTCTCTCCTTCACCGGAAAGATCACGGTATCTGTTGCGGAGGCTGCCAGTATGTCGCGGACACGCGTGGCACAGTTGTCAAAGAAAAAATCGTATCTGTATTTAATATTTTCAGGCTTCAGGTTCTCATTTATGAGTACAAAGAGCCTTTCCTTTTCTGCAGAGGTAAGATTTACCTGCTGTGACCATACTGATCTTCCTTCAGATATGTACTCATTCACAAACCGTTCGTAGCTGTATGCCCCCAGCATATAGTCAAGCCTGCCCTTTGCAAAGCGGTAGGTGAAGTTGGGCGTCGAGAAGTCGAATATGCCCCAGTTGTATGCCATGTCAAACTCCTGCCCGCGGATA
This sequence comes from uncultured Bacteroidales bacterium, assembly GCA_963732365.1. GTDB lineage: Bacteria > Bacteroidota > Bacteroidia > Bacteroidales > VadinHA17 > SR-FBR-E99. The sequence goes on from CAVSZC010000001.1 coordinate 271,809, forward strand.
ACGATACGGAGTGCCGTATGGCCATAAATGGAGTAACTTTCCGTTCCCGGAGCACATGTTATAAGGTAGACATCAGTGCTGTCGGCGATTACCCTGCTGTGAGACTGACCGGAAAGAAGGATTACTGCTGCGAGTACAAATATGATCCTTTTCATACCACTGTTTTGTGTCGTAAACGTAGCCAAAATTTCAAGACAGTGTATGGGAATTATATGGATAGCCTCAAATCTGTTTAATTTGGAGTAGCTACTTTGAGTTCCATGAAATATCTTTGAAGGAATAAAGGAAGCCTGAATCAAACATGGAGGATTTTTTAGAAAAGCTGCATAACGCTGTTGAACTTGGCAAGGTGGACAGGAAGTCACCCTACCCGCCACAGATGAGAGACCACGACGGTGCATATGAGATTACTGCAATGGCTCTTGATGCCGGACTTGGGCCACAGCAAATACTTGAGGAAGCTCTAATACCGGCAATGGCAAAAGTGGGGAAGAAGTTTTCCGACAGACAGATATTTGTTCCCCAGATGCTTCTCTCTGCAAAAGCCATGGGAGCATCAATGGTCTTGTTGAAGCCATTTTTCGCATCAGGGGCGTTAAGGTCGAATGGGACCTTCATCATTGGCACTGTCAGGGGCGATCTGCATGACATAGGAAAGAACCTCGTGTCAATGATGGTCGAAGGAGGAGGCTGGCAGGTTGTCGACCTTGGCGTTGATGCAGGATCGGACCGTTTTATTGAGACTCTTGAAAAGCATCCCGGCGCTGTCATAGGATTGTCAGCCCTGTTGACCACCACCATGGAGAACATGAAACAGACGGTTGAAGACATCAGGGCGGTTTCACCTTCGACCAGGATACTCATTGGAGGCGCGCCTGTAACACAGGATTTCTGTGACAGGATAGGTGCAGATTTTTATTCCCCAAACGGGCAGGAGGCAGTGAATTATCTGAAAACCCTTGCCGGAAACTGAAGCTATGAAGACGGTATTATCAGGGAGCTATGCAGAAGTCATCATTGACACCGAAGGACCGGTGAGGATAATTGGCGAGAGCATCAACCCCACCAGGAGAAAGAAGCTTATCAGCACACTGCAGGCGGGTAGTTTTGACTATGTCCTTCAGCTCGCAGCCTCACAGATTGCCTCCGGTGCAGAGATTCTCGATGTCAATGTGGGATATCCGGGGGTTGATGATGTGAAATTGCTTCCGGAGACTGTCAGGGCGCTGCAGGACAAATTCGATATTCCGTTATGCCTCGATTCACCCAACCCCCGCGCCATTGAGGCTGCGCTGCGTGCAGCAAAAGGGAAGTGCATCATCAACTCAGTCAACGGTGAAGAACGCTCTCTCAGGGCAATTCTTCCAATTGCCAGGGAATATGGTTCGGCTGTTATAGCTCTGGTAATGGATGATGACGGCATCACACATGACCCGGAGAAAAGGCTGGCAATTGCTGAAAAGATCGTCGCGAGGGCAATAAAAGAGGGTATCAGGGAAGAAGATGTGATCATTGACCCCCTTGCAATGGCAGTAAGTGCTGACCAGGATGCCTGTCTCGTCACCCTGGAGACCATCAGGCTGGTGAGGCAGAAACTGGGGCTGAATATTACCATGGGGGCAAGCAATATTTCATTCGGTCTGCCGTACAGGGAGGCACTCAATGCTGCATTTACAACGCTGGCTATATATAACGGACTAACCTGTCCGATAGCGAATCCTGAACATATCACAATATCTCTGCTCGCCACCGACCTTGTCCTGGGGAGAGACCCGTGGGCTATCCGTTTTGTAGAAAATTATCAGAACACTCTTAAATCCTTATAAATCAAAGTATAATTCCATTGCACCGCTTATGTCAGCAATAAAACCATCAGTGAGGTGGCAGCCTGCATTTTATCCTTTCAGGAAGGAACGGGCAGCGAGAAGATTACTGGCCAGGACAGAGCTCCTGATCAAGGGACCACTCTTCGGATGCCGTATGTGCGGTAACTGCCTGTTACAGGAGACTGCCTTCATCTGTCCGATGGAGTGCCCCAAGGGGATGAGAAACGGCCCTTGCGGAGGCACCACACCTGAACTGAGATGTTACATCGACGAAACCCGTCCCTGCATCTGGAACCGGATATACCGGAGGGCAGAGAAGCTTGGCAGGGAGGAGATGCTGTTGGAAGTTCTTCCTCCTCTCGACTGGCAAAAAGCCGGTACTGAAACATGGGGTGAGGTTGTCAGCCATATCCGCAAGACAGGGACGATGACCTTCCTTGGTGCAATGTTCTCGAAAGACCGGGAAAAGAAAGAGAAGGTATGGGACGGGGTATTTAAAACTATACGTCAGCCTGCGTGGTGGCAGGGTGATGCTGACTATCATGCCCCCCTGTATGATGAGCCGGTCTCGGAACTTGAGAGAGAGTTCCGGAGCGGAAGATTTGTCATAGCAACAGAAGTCACTCCTCCGCTCAGCGCTGACAGTGAAAAACTGATGAGCGACATTGAGCTCGTTAAGCCCTTTGTGACAGCCATAAACTTTACCGATTCCTCTTCTGCGAGGCCAAGAATGTCAAGCATCGCCTGCAGCAAGGTAGCTGTTGAGTGCAAGGCTGAACCGGTGTTTCAGATCTCCGCCCGTGACACTACCCGTACAGGCCTGCAGGCCGACGCTATCGGACTTAACGCCCTGGGTATATATAATGTCCTTTGTCTCACAGGTGACAGTTCAAAGGTAGGTCCTGCACCGATGAGCAACATGAACATGCTTGATATAGATTCAATACAGATGTTGTGGATACTGAGGCGGATGCGTGACGAGGGGATATACCTCGACGGGCGGAAGATGAAGAAGCCTCCGAAGCTGTTTCTCGGTGCAGCCACCTCACCGTTTGCCTCAGAGCCTAACCTGCAGGCACTGAGAGATCATAAGAAAATCAATGCCGGAGCACAGTTTATGCAGACAAACCTTATTTTTGAACCTGAGAGGCTTGACCCATGGCTGGAGGCGCTCGACAGGAGAAACATCCTCGGCAAGGTGTACATCCTGATCGGAATTGCTCCCCTTAAGAGCTATAAGGTGGCCGAGTATCTTCATACAAAGGTACCGGGAGTCACCATACCTTCCAGGATTCTTGAGAGGATGAAACGGGCAGGAGAAGCGGCGCCTGAGGAGGGTTTCCGGATTGCCCTCGAGCTGACAGATGCAATAAAAAAGAAACAGGGTATAAACGGCATGCATATAATGTCGCTTGGGTGGGAAGCCATAGTTCCAAGGATCATAGCAGAATCAGGACTCCCGGTGAAACAGCACACGGCTTTGTGATTGGTGCAGAAATATTATCCGATGGCGGCGGCAGGATCAGAAGATGGATGCAGGCGTCAGGGTAAAAAAAAGTCCCACCGGATGGCGGGACTCAGGTCATTAATTGCTGTATGTTGTTAACTATGCAAGTCTTACATTAACGGCATTTAAACCTTTTTTTCCTTCCTGCAGATCAAACGTTACTTCGTCATTCTCACGGATCCTGTCTTTAAGACCTGATGAATGTACAAAATACTCTTTTGATGAGTTGGCATCCTTGATGAATCCGAATCCTTTTGATTCATTGAAAAACTTAACAATTCCTTTATTCATTACAAATTAATTTGATTATGGCGCAAAGGTAAAGTCTATTCTTTAATTTCCAACCTTTTGCAGCTAATATTATTGATTATTATTATTTTTTTGATTTCCATGGCCTGTCTGAGAGAATTCAATTCTTCCAGAACGACCTTGTAAACAATGCAAGAATCGTGAAAATTTCAAGACGCCCGATCAGCATAAGGATCATCATAGTAACCTTGGCCACAGGATTAAAATGGCTGTAGTTTCCCATATTGCCTGATGCACCAAGCCCTGGTCCAATGCCAGCCATAGATGTTGCGCTGGCACCGGCTGATTCAACAATTGAGATACCTGATATCTGCATTATGAGGCTGCCGGCAAAGAAGATAATCAGGTAAAGGGAGATAAACACCGTCATCAGGTTTACCATTTCGTCCGGAACGTGCCTGCCGTTGAGCCTGATGGGTATTACTGCGTTGGGATGCTGAAGCCTGACGAAAGTGTTCCTCAGGTTCTTAAGAGAGATGAGGTGTCTGGCCATCTTGATCCCTCCTGTTGTTGATCCTGTACTTCCCCCAGCAAACATAAGAAGGAACATGATGAACCACCCGATCTGAGGCCAGACCATATAGTCAGTGGTGGCAAAACCGGTACACGATATCTGTGAAACGACCTGGAAAAACGCATGTCTGAATGACTCCTCAAAACCCCATCCGGTAGTGAAATAAAGTGTAAGCGTAACAAAAACCGCACCGGCAGTGACGAAGAAAATGTAGAACCAGAATTCGTCATTCCTTTTTATCTTGCTGTAATGCCCCTTCACCAGGTAGTAAAAAACGACATAGCTGGTGGCAGCCAGTAGCATAAAGATAGCTGCAACATACTGAATATAAGGTGAATAATTAGCAAGGCTTGTGTTTTTGGTAGAGAAACCTCCGGTCGCCACCGAACCGAATGAATGGCAGATGCTGTCAAAGAGATCCATCCCTCCTATTGTCAGCAGAATGACTTCAGCGGCGGTAAGACTCAGGTAAGTCAGCAGTACCGTCTTTGCGATAGCTTTTGTCTTGGGAAGAATTTTCTCCTTCAATGAAGACTCAAGTGTAAAAAGCCCGTAACCTCCTACCTTTAATGTTGGGAGGATAATTATTACCAGAAGGATTATCCCAATGCCCCCTATCCAGTGAGTCATACTCCTCCAGAAGAGAATTGATTTGGGGAGCGCCTCCACGTCACTCAGTATCGAGGCCCCTGTTGTGGTGAATCCTGATGCCGTTTCAAACAGAACGTTAACGAATCCTGGAATTTCCCGGCTGTAGAGATAAGGCAGTGTTCCTGCAAAAATAAGAGTAAGCCATCCCAGTGTCACGCTTAAATATCCCTCCTTTATTGAGACCTTGTTTGCAATTGACTTTCTGAGAAGAAGAAAAAGGATTAATCCCGGGATGAGCGTAGTCAGCGTCGAAAAGATGAAAGGAGCAACAGGTTCTGAGTAGATGATTGCAATCGGGATACAAAGCAGGAATGAGGCCGAAGTTATTATCAGTATAATACCGACAATATTGAGAACCGAAGAGACTCTAAATAATTTCATTCAAGCCTGATAATCAAAGCCCAATGATATTTAACAGGTTACAAACTGTTAATTTCATTTATTTATCCGGAGGCATAATTTATACCTCCGGATCATGTGATTCCGGAGCGACTCGAACGCTCGACCCACAGCTTAGAAGGCTGTTGCTCTATCCAACTGAGCTACGGAACCGGTCATGCGGTTTTTGAAAACCGCCGCAAATATAATCACATTTTTTCGTTTCCCAACAGAGAATGCAGCTCAGAGACAGGGTCAGGCTGACTTCATCCAGTTCACCAGCCCCTTCTTTTCAATTATCTGTTTAAGTTCAGGAGGCAACGGTTCAAACCTGAAGTTTTTTTTGCCTATCAGCAGTTTCCCTTTGTCGAAATCTATTTCAACCTTGTCTCCCGGAGAGTAAGCCTCGACAGCCTCGCGGTGAACAATGAGCGGCAACCCCTGGTTTATCGAAGAGCGGTAGAAGATACGATTCACTGATTTGATTATCACTGCCTTAATACCCAGCGCTGCGAGTCCCACGGATGGGTGTTCACGCGAGCTGCCGCAGCCGAAGTTGTCTCCTGATATGATTATGTCACCTGCCGCTGCGTTTTTGTTGAACGACGGATCAAAATCGCTGAAGAGGAGTGGCAGTATGGCCTGTGCATCGGAGCTCATGACGCTGTAAGTGTGCTTCCCGGCAAACATCTGGTCGGTATTGAGATTGTCAACATCGGCATAGTGCCATACGTTGCCCAGTTTCCTGTTTTCTCCCTCCTTAATCACGTTTGTCTTACTCTGTGGAGCACTGAACGGAAAGACCTCCTCGCCCTTTGTCATCCTGGGGTCTGTGATGACACCCGCAATGGCGGAGGCAGCTACGGTGGCCGGTGAGGCGAGATATATTGAAGCGTCCTTGTTCCCCATCCTCCCCAGAAAGTTACGGTTGGCTGTCGAGATGACTCTATGCCCGTTGGCCGGTATTCCCTGTCCGGTACCCAGGCACGGTCCGCATGACGGGCTGAGGATGTTTGCACCTGCCTCTATCAGATCGGTTATGATCCCCTCCCTTATAGCCTGGAGGTATATCTCTTTTGAGGCAGGGATGATGTGAAGCTGAAAGCCGGACTTTACTTTTTCTCCCTTAAGCACTGAGGCGGCGATGCGGAGGTCTTCAATCCTGCCGTTCGTGCAGGTGCCTATGAGACCCTCCTGCACCACCGTGCCTGCAACGGAGGCCACTGACCTGATGTTGTCAACATGGTGCGGTGCCGCAACAAGAGGAAACACTTTTGACAGATCGATTGAGATACGGCAATGGTATTCGGCTTCTTCATCAGCCCATACTCCTGAAGTATTCTCCCCTGTAAACTTCCGCAGAACATCGTCGCACGGGAAGACCGCATTTTTAGCACCCATCTCCGATGCAAGGTTGGCGACGGTCATTCTCTCGCTTATGGAGAGTGATGCCACCCCCTCACCGTGGAATTCGATAGACATGTAATTGGCTCCGTCAGAACCAAGCATGCCTATTATCCACAGCGACAGGTCTTTTGCGCTGACACCCGGCCGCAGTCGCCCCTTAAGATCGATTCTCATCGATGGAGGGACCAGGAACCATGTCTCACCACGCTTCCAGATGCCTGCTGCTTCGGTGCGGTCAATACCTGCCGCCAGAGCATTGAAAGCACCTGCGGTGCATGTGTGACTGTCGGAGCCTACGATTATCATCCCGGGGCGTGCATGATATGACATCATCTGGTGGCATATGCCCATCCCTGAATCATAAAAGCGCTTTATCCCCTGCTCGGCAACGATATTCCTTACATCCTGGTACTGAGTGGCAAGCTTTGCATCTGCCGGCGGGGCATTATGATCAAGCACCACTACCATCTGAGAGGGATCACTTACCTTATCCCCTCCCATCTTCTTGAAGGTCTGGTAAATGCTCGAAGTGTTATCGTGTGTAAGGATTATATCAGGTTTTCTGAACACAACCGCTCCCTCAGGAGCATCCATAATCTTTTCAACAAATGTTCTTGGTTTCATGATCTTTAATGAAGTTATTGTATTCTGCCGAGCAGTCCGCCCTTAATGTATATTTCATACTGTGCATCATAGAACGGATTGACAGTCGTTCTGAGACCGTTGCGTTCATTGGTCACGTCACCTGTGACAAGGTTAACCGTTATTATATCCTTGTCTTTAAGGTCTATCTCTGCGAATGAATTGTATGTCAGTACCGGGAAAGCTGCGTTGATGGCATTACGTTCGTAAATTGCCCCGAATGAGCGGGCGATGATGGCCTGTATCCCGAGTGAGATAAAGCAGTCCACAGCCTGCTGGCGTGAGCTTCCGCTCCCGAAGTTTTTTCCCGTGACGATGATATCTCCGGGTTGGGCCATTTTGGCAAAATCGCGGTATCCCTCGAGGTTATCGAAAGCATACTGACCCATCTCCCCGGTTTCGGTTATGGCGAGGTAGCGGTTATGGAAGATCATGTCAGTGTCAATATTGTCGCGCTCAATGATCCATGCCCTGCCCCTGACAATGGTGGCCCTTTCTCCTGGGGCACTATGAGGCTTGCCTGTTGCCGGGATCTGCTGAGGCTTCGTTTTCACAAACTCAACCGGAGCAGCGGGTATTTTGTCAGGCGTTGTAATATAGCCTGCCACTGCGGAGGCAGCGACGACGGCGGGTGAAGCAAGGTATACGTTTCCCTGTCCCTGTTTGCCCGGGAAGTTACGGTTGCCTGTGCTTACCGTTATCTCTCCTTTGCCGTTCTGCCCCACCTGTCCTGCTGCGCACCCTGCACAACCAGCATTGGAGACAAGTGCACCTGCACTTTTAAATACCTCCAGAAGCCCTTCAGCAAGACAATCGTTCCATACAACATCTGTTGCAGGGACGATCTTAAGAACTACCCCGGGGGCTACTTTCTTTCCTCTGAGTATCGCGGCCGTCATGCGCATATCTTCAATCCTCCCGTTGGTACAGCTGCCTATGAAGGCCGAGTCTATCCGCGTCAGGGGAAGGTCGCTGACAGATACCGCATCATGAGGTTCGCCGGGGCGTGAGGCCATAGGCTTGAATGTTGTCACATCAATATCAGCAGTCAGCTCATAGGTCGCATCACCGTCGGCAAAGACAGGCTCAAAGGGCTTGAGGGCCCTGCTGCGGCAATAGCTGATGATCTCCTCTGAAGGGGGGAAGAGTATTATAATAGCTCCCATCTCTGTTGCCATGGAAGCAATGGTGATCCGCTCGTCGAGTGTCATTCTCTCTGCTGATTTTCCGTACAGCTCAATGCTGTAGCCCAGTAGCGTATTGGCCCCGTAGATACTGAGAAGGTTCAGAATGACATCCTTAGCACTCACCTCAGCGGGGAGCTCTCCCTTGAGGTTTATCCTGACAGAGGCCGGAACCTTGAACCATACTTTGCCGTTGTTCCATGCAGCAGCTATGTCCATGTCACCCATCCCCTGTCCGAATGCCCCCACTGCTCCCAGTATGTTGGCATGTGAGTCTGTTGAGACAGCAGTGGCGCCCGGCCAGACATAGCCTTCATCAATCAGCAGGTGGGTACCTATCCCGGCATTGATATCATAGACCCTGATATCATTGGCGCGGGCATACTGCCTGCAGATATGCTGGTTAACAGCATATTTTTGGTCAGAGCCGGTCGGGTTGCAGTCAAAGGTAAAAAGGGTCCTTGCAGGGTCATCGACCCTGAGGCCGAAGTCGTTCAGGTTCTTGACGACATTGGCGCCGCCAAAGTCCCTTGCAGCACGGGCATCAATGACTATATCAACTATGTCGCCGGGCTTAACGGTCTCATATTTCGAGTGAGCTGCAATTATCTTTTCAGTTATCGTCATTCCCATAATCAGAGTGTTGTTTTATTGATAGCATGACAAATTTAGCATTACAATTCCTTTTTAAGGATGCCAAAAATCATATCCCCGTCAAATGATTCTGCAGGCAACCCCTGCTGTTCAGTGCCGGGAAGGAAGCCGATACCGAGAAGATCTATGACAGATACTGGGCCCGGTAGTCACGGGCTGACATCCCGGCGTGTTTGCGAAACTGTTTATTGAAGTTCGATACTGTGGCAAAACCGCACTCAAATACAATCTCATTTATCTGGTGGTCTGTCTCGCGAAGGAGGTAGCACGCCTTGTTGGTCCTCACCTGGTTGACATAATCAACGAAGCCGCTGCCGGTATTGCGCGAGAAGAAGCGGCTGAATGAATGTGGGCTCATCTTTACTATCCCTGCAACCTCTGTCACCGGGATATGCCTGTAAAAGTTCTCCCTGACGAAGGTGCATACATCGGTCAGCCGACTGTCTTTTATCTCCCTCGCTCCGGCAGAGATCTCCCCGGAGAGAAACTCATACTTGTCTGCCGAGCACAGTACCTCAAGGAGTTGGAAGAGGCTGACCATCTTTTTCATTCCGGTTGCGGTGAGCATGCTTCTCATCGGCCCCTCCGCAGCCCGCCCGGTCTCTGCCGTAAAGGCAATGCCGCGGGAGGCATCGGCGAGAAGCTTCCTGAGCCTGGCCGTTTCAAACTGTGAGAGAAGAGGTTCGCCAATCGATTCACGCCTGAAATGGCACAAAATGGCATGTTTGCCATTTGCCTGATCATCATCACGGTAGAAGTTCCACAGATGTTTGAGATCAGGGCCGAACACAACCATGTCATAGTGATCGAAGAGCTCAACAGAGTCGCCCGCCACCCGTGTGCCGTTTCCTGTAATATTTAAAACGATCTCATATTCAGGATGAAGATGGAGAAAACTGCTCTCATTGTCGACCCATTCGACCCTGAAGCCTGACCCGTCATCATGCCTGATGCTTATAATTTCAGGTATCATAGGAGAAAATTATTAGTCCTTTTCCGAAAAACTCCGATAATCTCAATAAAAATAGAAAATCCCGCGGATTATTACTAATATAGGGATCATAAATGATTTAAAATGAAAAGATATTTATTTCTTGCCCTGATTGCGACAATGACGCTGATGATGTCATGCCGGGGAAACCCGAAGGTAGTGATTGAAACCTCTATGGGCGATATCGAGGCGGAGTTGTTTCATATGGAGGCTCCTGCCACCGTTGCCAACTTCCTCTTTTATGTCGATAACGGGATGTATGATAACAGCTGTTTTTACAGGGTGGTAAGGGATGACAATCAGCCAAATGACAGCATAAGGATTGCGGTAATACAGGGTGGCAGATACAATGAAGAGACAGACACCATCTCTCCTGTTGTGCATGAGAGGACAGATGTCACAGGCATAAGACACCTTGACGGAACCATTTCGATGGCACGATGGCATCCGGGTACAGCTACGTCAGAGTTCTTCATCACCGTCGGAGACCAGCCGGCGCTGGATGCAGGCGGCATGAGAAACAGTGATGGCCAGGGCTTCGCCGCCTTCGGCAGAATAACAGGAGGCATGGAAGTGGTGAGGAAGATCCATTCAATAAATGCGCCGCGGCAATATCTTGCAGATACCATCCCCATCAGGAGGATTTACAGGAAATGACCGGCACCTTATCTGCATCTTAACCCGCCGGGTGTTTTTTTTCCGCTTAAATTTGGAAAAAGAAAGAATTAATATTATATTTGTTGATAGCTAATGCTAAAAAGAGGAGAGTAAGGGTTACTTGTGGGAATCAATAGGATTGTATTGCAGACATTGACTTTCACATGGACCTATTGGCTGACTACCGTAGGTCACTTCCTTTTATCAGACAGTAGATTCCGGGATTATCTCAAAAGCCCGTTCCTTAAAGTACCACATTAACCCTCTCCTCTTTTTTCTTTTCTGCAAGCCGATGAAAACCTTCCTGCGCCGATTTGAGAATAACAGAGATCTGATAATTCTTTTTGGTACGTGGGGCATCGATGAAAAGGCCTTCTCAAACCTGTGCACCGACAGGTTTGATTTCATACTCTTTTATAACTATTCGGCTGACGAGCCTCTCATCCTTCCCGAGATGAAGACTTACAGGCGTGTCACGGTCATCGGATGGTCACTGGGTGTCTGGGCAGCGGAGTTTTACAGTCGCAGGATGGGCATCAGGCCTGATCTTACCATAGCCATAAACGGTACCCCGGTGGCTGCAGATGACCACTATGGCGTGCCTCTGAAGATCTTTGAGGCTACCCTGAACAACATCACCAATTACAGCATGGCGAAGTTCTACCTCAGAGTCTTCGGCAACAAAAGCTCTTTTGAACGGAACAGGCCTATCATTCCCTCCCGCTCCGTCAAATCGCTCCATGATGAGCTCAGATGGATATATAACAGGATGATGGAACCGGTACAGACTGGCTTTGTATGGGATTACTCGCTTATAGGGACAGAAGACAGGGTTTTCAGGGCATCAAATCTTATCAGCTACTGGAACATGCATCCGGAGACAAGGCAGATAATCGTTGAGAGTCCTCACTACCTGTTTGATAACTGGGAGACACTCGATGAGCTTATCAGGTATGTAAGACGCCATCGTCTCTCCCCTTTCCGCAACAAATAATCTAGATATCGCGCAGAAGCATGTTGGCCTCTGATGCGGCCATCAGCGCTTCCAGCTTCGTGACAGCTGAATCTATCTTTTTGTAATCAGCATTGTTAATGACATTCTTATGTGTAGACCCCGAGTTCTCAAGTTTATCAACCACGAATGAGAGGGTCATCTTATTGACATCAGTAGCAGGCTGGTATACGTACCTGTCACTATTCTCGTCATAGACCTCGGTAACGAGTGAGGCATCGCGCAGAGAAGTCAGACTGTCGCGCACGCTCCTGACAGGGATTGTCAGTTCGAGTGATATCTCCTCCGGCCCCCTTGGCCTGGTGCCTTTCACAAAGTCTTTTACCAGGGTATGCATTATCAGCAGCGAAAGCCGTTTTTTCTGCTTTGGTGATACTGTCTGCACATCAAATTCAAACTCATACCTGGTAATATTCTGCAGGTAATATGAGAGCTGAGCACCCATGAGCAGCACCACCCAGCTCATCTGTATCCATATCATCATCAGTGGAATAGCTGCAAAGCTGCCATACAGGGTGCCGAGCTTGGTTGCGCCGATCTGAAATTGAATATACAGGATCTGCAAAAGCTGGAGAACAATCCCCGCCAGTATCCCTGCCACTATGGCAGCCCTTATTTTGACTCTGGTATTCGGCATCACAAGGAAGGCCGCCACCGAAATTGAACACATCAGTATATAAGGTATCAGCTTCACCAGGAATGAAACTACGGGTTTAAGCCCTTCAAGCATGTCTGACCTGCTGAGTATTTCGTTCAGGCTTGTATTGGCAAGCACTGTGGCACTGCTCGATGCAATGAATAGCACAGGGACCATCAGTATTATTGCCAGGTAATCGGTCACCTGTCTGTACCATACCCTTGTTTCAACAACCTGCCAGATAGAGTTGAATGTACTTTCAACATATGTTAGCAGTTGCCCTACAGTATAAAAGAGCAATGCCACACCGAAAGCTGCCAGCCATCCTCCGCTGGTCTGCAGCAGAAGGTTATTAGCAAAATCAAGGATCCAGTTCATCACCTGCTCCTGGTTATGAAACTGCTTGATGATCTCAGCCCTCAGCTCATCATGCAACCCGAATCCTTTCGATATCCCGAATACAAGAGCAGCCATGGGTATGACTGACAGTATAGTGAAGAAAGTAAGGGCAGAGGCCTTGATATAGATATGATCCGTCTTTAATCCCTTATAGACAAGGTAAATGATGCGCACCTGCCTTATCATGTACGCCTTTGCACCGGTAAGACTTGTCAAGGGCGTCTTCCATAAGTCTTTACTTATAATACGGTACATCTTTTGTATCCATTCAACGGGTTTGATCATCGGCAAATGATTAAGGCATGGCAAATTTAAGAAATGATCTTTAAACACTATTACTATCTTCACGTTTTGAAACAAACGAAATGGTAATAACCATAAAAGAGTTTATCACGGGAGCACGTGAGGCGGAGGGTCTGACAGTTATCATCGATGTGTTCAGGGCCTTTTCGACTGCATGCTACGCCTATGACAGGGGCATCAGGAGACTGATTGACGTTGCTTCGCCTGAGGAGGCTCTCGCACTGAGGAATAAACTGAAACAGGGTACGGTTGTTGCCGGTGAGAGAGATGAAAGGAAGCCGGAAGGATTTGACATGGGCAACAGCCCTACGGAGATGATCACAGGTGACCTTACGGGAAAGACAATGATACACTGTACCACGGCAGGCACCAACGGCATCATGAACGCCTCCGGAGCGACGGAGATACTGGGTGCCGGACTGGTTAACGCAGCCGCAGTGGCATCATATATCTCAATGGTCAATCCGGAGAAGGTAACCCTGGTGGCAATGGGATACAGGGCCATAGAGTCTGCCGAGGAGGACATGTTGTGTGCGAGGTACATCAATGACCTGCTGCAGGGCCGCGAACCTGATCTGCGCAACGAGATAAGCGCGCTCAGGCACGGCTCAGGAAGCAGATTCTTTAACCCTGCAAACCTTTCATTCAGCCCTCCTACCGACTTCTTCCTGTGCACTGACCTCAACCGTTTCAACTTTGTCCTTAAAGCTGTAATAACAACAGCCGGATATGCTGAGATACTGAGAATGGATATGAGTAACTGAAAGAACACAAATGAAGCAGATATTTTTTGTCACCCTCACCACGCTCCTGCTGTTGCCCGGCGCGGCCGTTCTTACGGCACAACCGGGCTATTCGGTGACAATTAACATTGCCGGAGCATCTGAAGAAAAGATAAGGCTTGCATACCATCTTGGAAGTCAGCAATATATAAGCGACAGCACCATAACCGACAAATCGGGATTATGCAGGTTCTCCGGCGTTGATAAGCTGCCGGCAGGCGTTTATATGATCGTCTTACCGGGCAATCATTTCTTTGAGTTTCTTCTTTCTGATGACCAGTACTTTGATATTTCATGCGAACTCGCTGATCCGGTCTCTTCACTGTCCTTCAGGGGATCGGTCGAGAATGACCGCTTCCTGGAATACCAGAAAAACTGGAAGCTGCTCCAGGAGCAGGCAATGGATATAAGTGAGAAACTAAGGTCTGCAACCCAGAGCGGAGGGTCAACCGCTGAGTTGCGAAACCAGCTCACCGGGCAGGAGAAAAAGATGAAACAGTTCCTTCTTGAGACAGCTGAAAGAAACAAGGGAACGCTGCTGGGCGCAATCGCCCTGTCAATAATACCTGTTGAACCTGTGATCCCGTCAGTGCCGGAAGGGATCGCCAAACGGGATTCAATCATACGCTTAATGTCATATCTGTCTTACAAGGAACATTTCTTTGACAATATTGATTTCAGCCAGCCGGGGCTGATCCGAAGCCCGGTACTGGCCGGCAAGCTGGAACAGTTCTTCGGCCAGGTAGTGATCCAGATGCCAGATTCAATCATTAAGGAGGCAGACAGGGTGATTAAAATGAGCGAGGCACAACGAGAGATGTTTCAGTATGTTGCAGTATGGCTTTTCAACCGCTATGCCACAAGCGAGTACATGGGGCACGATGCCGTTGTGGTCCATCTGGCTGACAGCATCTATCTCTCGGGCAGGGCGCCGTGGATTACGGAGGAATATCGTACCGACCTTGCCAAAAGGGTTGAGAAGCTCAGGCCGACTCTTATAGGGAGAAAGGCAACGGAGTTGATAATGAACTCGTTTGCCGGTCATTATGTCTCTCTTTACGATGTCAATGCAGAATTCACAATACTTTATTTCTGGGAGCCTGACTGCGGTCATTGTACGGTGGCCACCCCGCTTCTCAGTAAATACTATAATGAGAACAGGGATAAGGGAATCGAGGTATTCGCAGTATGTACCCAGTCTGACAGGGAAAAGTGGGAGAAATATATCGTTGAAAACGGGCTCACCTGGATAAATGGCTGGGATCCGCAGAGACTCAGCCGGTTTGATGTTTATTATAACGTTGAGTCAACACCAATGGTTTATATTCTTGACAGTACAAAAACGATTATTGCAAAGCGTCTCTCTGTTGAAGATATCGGCAAATTCATTGACAATTACAGAATGTTCAATATTAAGGTTCAATCCTCTTCAGGCAGGTGACACACAAGGTCGTATATTGAACTGAAACACTCAGTCCGGCCCTCGTACATGAGGCACCATTCCGTTCTGCCGTCCGTTTCGCCGGCAGTTATTCTGACTGCCGCATCCGGCTCTGTTCTGTAGCCGCACCTGTGCAGCGCCCTTTCCGTAATTTTCCTGAGTGAGCCGTTGGCATCAAGAGTTATTGTGCCCTGTCTCTTTCTGACGAAACTGAATGTTCCGCTTGTCTGGCTGAATGAGAGCAGCGGGCTTTCAAACGCTCTTGCAATAGTTCGTGAGAGCATCAGGTCTTCCGGAGCACCTTCGTCAACACCCTTTTCATTCATCAGCCATATCTTGTCTGCTTCATTAATGGCTGTATCAAGGTCATGGGTAGAGTAGATGACACACTTCCCCCTCTCCCTCGTAAGCTTCTTGAGAAGGCTGACGATGCTGTACCTTGACGGAAGATCCAGGTAGGCCGTCGGTTCATCCATTACAAGCAACCGGGTGTCCTGGGCGAGGGAACGGGCGATAAGAGCCCTCTGCTTCTCCCCGTCTGAGATATTGTCAATTATGCGGTCTGCAAGTGGCATTAATCCTGTTGCTTCAAGTGCCTCATTAACTGACATCTCGTCAGCACTGGTGAGAGACCCTATCCAGTTGGTATAGGGAAAGCGGCCAAGGGCCACCACCTCGCGCACTTTAATATTATGCATTGCAAAAGGCTCGGTAGAGGCGAAACTGACCACCCTTGGCAGTGAAGACCTGTCAGATGTGAAAACATCGTTTCCCGAAATCATTACTCTGCCCGACAGGGGTGGCTGGAGTGCCACCATTGTTCTCAGGAGGGTGCTCTTGCCTGTGCCGTTGCGTCCGATCAGGGCCACAAGTTCACCGTGGCGGGCTGTCAGATTAAGATTCGCAAGCACGGTGGTTGTTCTGCCGGCAGTTTTATATCCTATTGACAGATCAGATGTCTCGGCTATTATTGTTCCCGTCCTCATCAGAACCTCCTTCCAATACCTTTTTTACCGGCTATTATCCACAGGACGACCGGTATGCCAATCAGTGATGTGACGGTGTTAACCGGCACTATCTGTCCGCTCCCTGGCAGGGTTGAGACAATATCGCTTATAAGAAGTATCACGGTGCCGCAGATAGCTGCTCCCGGCATGAGTATCCTGTGGTCATTTGAGCCGAAGAGTAACCGTGCGATATGCGGCACGGCGACACCGAGGAATGCTATCGGTCCGCAGAATGCGGTAACACTTCCGGCCAGGATGCTTGCCGTCACCAGCAGGATGACCCTTGTTCTCCTCATGTTCACTCCCACTGACTTTGAAAATGCCTCTCCCATAAGCAATGCGTTCAGCGGTTTGACCATCAGCAGGGCCATCGCAAAACCTGCTGCCACTGCCAGTGAAAGAATCTGTATCTGCCCGTATGACATGTTCCCAAGATTACCCATGGTCCAGATCACGTATGTCTTCAGCATGGTCTCATTGCTGAAGTACTGCAGCAGGCTGACAATGGAAGATATTGCGCTGGCGAGCAGCAATCCGATTATAAGCACTGACATTATATCTCTCATTCTTGCGGCAACCGTCATTACCAGCATCATCACCGCTCCGGCGCCGGCCCACGCTGCCAGGATCATGCTCCAGCCGTAAAGCGGGGAGTCTGTCCTGATGCTTAGCAGCGGTGACAGCGTCAGCAGTGTGAGAGCCACCCCCAGGCCGGCGCCGGAGCTCACCCCTAGAACATCGGGACCGGCAAGAGGATTACGGAAAAGGGTCTGCATAAGGAGGCCGCTGACCGCCATTGCAGTTCCGGCAATGACAGCTGTCAGAGCCTTGGGAAGACGAAACTGCATGACGATAATCTCACCGTGCTCTGTGCCGTTGCCAAACAGTGATAAGAAGACATCGCTTACGTCCAGGTGGGTGCTTCCGACCAACAGATCAAGGACAAAGAGGAGAGTGAGCAGCAAGAGCAGCATAAGAAAAATCATTCCTGATGAGACACGTGACATCATTGTGTTTATTTCAGCCTCATGAAATAATAGGGCTGCTGACCGGGCAGCAGCTCCGGATGAATGATGGAGATAAAGTCGGCCAGAAGGATATCAGGCCTGACGACCGCTGACTCCCAATAGTCATTGCCTCCTCCGGGTGTCATCCTCTTCCTGTTGTTCCATATTTTTCCTGATTTGTAGACCGGGAGCTTTGTCATCCTGTGATCATACGCCGCTATGTCACCAAGGCCTTCCGCAGTGCCGGGATTGATCCACAGATCAGCCTCTGTCGCCCTCCTGAAGACAGCCTCTACGGCATATGGCAACGAATTGGGTGCGGCAAGATCATCGAAAAGGTATCGCCCCCCCGCATCACTTATCAGTCTCCCGACGTAAGAGTTTGCCGGCGAGATATACCATACATCCTCCCATGGTGCTCCCAGGAGAACAGCAGGCCTTGATTCAGCACTTCTGCTAACCATTTCAGCAAGACGGAGATAGTTGTCCGATACTGCTGAGTACAGACTGTCAGCCTTCTCCTTCTTTCCCGTCAGGAGGCCAAAGACCTTTATCCACTCACACCTGGCCAGCGGGTGTTCCTCCAGGTAGTCAGCATTGAACATTACCTTCACTCCCATATCCGACAGTTTGCGAAGGTATTCAGCTGATGATGCACCAACGCCGTATGCCATCAGCAGATCAGGTCTCAGTGAGACAATAAGTTCCTTGTCCAGGCTCCCTTCATATCCGACATCGGGTATCCTCCCCTCTTCTATTGCCTTCCCCAGTGAGGCATCAAACACGAGATTTGTCCCAGACGCACCTGCTATGACGTCAGTTGCCCCCAGTGCACTCAACACTGCAAGATGTGTTGTTGACATGCATATCATCCTTTCTACCGGTATTCTGATAACATCTTCCGGCGGCACATTCTCAGGGATAACCACCCCGTCGGGGACAAGATAATACACCAGCTGTTCACCGGATGCATTCTGCCACGGATCAATAATTACCAGCCTGGCAATGCCATCCTGGTCCTCAAGGCTGAACCGTGCTGCCGTTATCTGTGCAGGCTTCTGCTCCTGAGCTGATCGTACCCCGGCGTTGTTTCTGCCGTTGCATGAAAAAATTATAAGGAGAGACGCCGGAAGGAGATATAACAACCTCATTGCCTGGAATCAATTTTGACCAGAGTGCCGGTATTAATGACGTTGTCATTAACGATGCTGTAATGATAGACACCCGGTGCCAGTGACGGAAGTTCAAGAGTGAGTACTCCCGGGAAGATGTTACTGTACTGTGTTGAGCTTACTACCCTGCCTGCATGGTCGACCAGGGTGAGTGAGGTCGAAGATGCGCTTGTGTTAGTGACACTGAAGGTGAGGCTGTTTGTAAAAGGATTGGGAAATACTCTCATGGAATTTTTATCGGGGATGACGTCCCCTATGTCATTCAGTACCGAATTCTCAACCATGATCACATTTACCGCCAGTGAAACAGCCATCGGGAATGTCGGGTGCTGGGTAAAAGGCTTCCATGCTGTTCCGTTATGGAACCAGGCAGTGTTCTGTGACGGGGAGGCGTATGGTGCAGAATGTTTAACCGAGAACTGAGGCTGGGGCGAGGTGATCATACTTTTATAGAATATTGTATATCCGACGTAATATGGTCCCGTCACTGCTACTGTTCTGCCGAAGTCAACCTCCAGATCGAAATTATTCTTCACCTCGGTGAGTTTTATCTTCCTTGACGCTATGACAGCTCCTGGCTGAGCGCCGCCTGCCCAGACAAAAATGCGGACCGAATCACCGGTTGTGAGGTATGAGGTTGAACCGATGCGTAAGTTTATCCATGCTATCTCACCTATACCTGAGAACGGGATATATTCAGCATACCTGATCAGGCTGTCTGAGTTATGTCCGGTAGAATATCCAAAACCCGGACCGGTATATGCATCAGTCTGCCCGGCATCACTTCGCGGAATGTTCTGCAGCGTATCTGAATTTGAAAGATTCCACGAATACGGGTCGCGGCCGCTGGCCACGGTGGCCCCTGTTGAGAGAGGATCGAGCCATGGCTTCAGGTGAGTGGAAGAGATAGTTGTTATGTTGAACATCCTTAAGAGCTTGGCATAGTAGTCATTCTCAGGGATATCGCACGTTGCCGCACCTCCGGTGAGTGTTCCGCGGAGCCTGCCATTCTGGTCGAAGAGAGGCGCACCTGAGGAACCGTGTTCTGTAGTACCCATCTCCCACTTCAGTATACGCCAGAAGCTGTTTGACGCATACCCGGAGACGGGATAGTCAGACGATACCGGAGCGTTGCTGTCGATGGTTATCTTCATTACATCCCCCTCCGGATGATGAAGACAATAGGTATTTGCCGGCGCACCAGTGGTGATATCCCACCCTGCAAAGTAGGGCCTGAAGACCAGTGAAGGGAATGAAGAGAGCTCTACAAGACTAAAATCGACATCAGGGTTGGAGGCTCGCAGCAGCGAGCCGGAAATCGAATGCTGGTTTGTCAGGTCGGGGCCGTCGCACCATGGGCTCTCGTAGTTAAAAACGAATATCGTGTTGGCAGCCTGTGAGGCATTCTCGATACAGTGCTGCGCTGTCAGAACATAGGGTTTATAGTCTGTCCCGGTATTATTTACAAGGACACCGGTGCACAGCTCGGCTCCTGCGACAAGGAGCCTCACAGTTGAGCGTGCTGCCCTGAGGTAGTTGGCATTGGTTGAGCAGTTAATGTCTACCTCACAGTCCCCTGCCCGTCCGTAGTATGCATCTTTATCCCCTGCCAGCCTGAAGAAGCCTGCAAAGTCATGTCCCAGCTGCTTCACTCCGATCATGCCTCGCGGGAACGATTTCCCCGGGAAATGGCACTCTAGGACAATCCTGTCTCCGGGCACCGGCAGGAGAGGCATTACCCCTGTGTTGCCTCCGCTCTCGCTTGTAAAGGCACCCCTTACCTCCCTCCTTTCATTGTCATATATGTAGACATAGGCACCTTTCGGCAGGTTAAAGGGTGACAGTATAAGGTTAAGTGACAGCGCTCCCTTCGATGACAGAGGCAGCACCCAAATGGTCTCGTTACCCCTTGTGACAATCATTCCGGAATTTTCCGGAGTGAGCGCCACCTCCACAGGTATTGCGAACTGATAGGCCTGATCCTTGGGCTGGTCTATCGAACGCATAGTTTCCACCAGCGCAGGATCAACAGGCACCTCATGCCACTGGCTGATTTCCGGGAAAAGCGGTTCACCGGCAGGGAACTCAGTCTGGCTGTACAGCGCTGCTGAAAACAGCAGGGCAATGGTCGCTATATATACTCTCCCGGTCAATTCTCTTATTTCTGCGATAAATTTACTCAAAAAGTACTTAATCGCTCACACAATACATATAACCCGGTATTATGCCTGCTTGTTCAGTGTCAACAAGTATCCCCTTGCTGCTGAATACAAGCAGGTCACCTTTCTGCTGGTAATCGATGGCATCAGTTACACATATCATGCTGTTGTATGGTGACACTGCCAGCTTATACAGAAGCCTTCCGTCAGAAGGTATAAAGGGTGCAGATGGTAACTCCACAGCTGTAACCGGCATTCTCCTTATCCCCTCATCAATGTAAAACAGAGTGTCGCCTCCTTTATTCACTGCCAGCGAGGAAGGATTGTCAAACAGGGTCCTGAACGGCAGCATTGCCTCGATTTCAAGGGTGGCTGTGCTAATTCTGTACAGCCCCGGCACCTCTTCATTCATGTAACCTCCCGTGCATAATACCCAAAGCTTGCCGTTGCAGTCAAGAACCATGCTTTCGGGTTCAAGTCCTGTTGTGATTGTACTGACTACCTGTTCCGTCTCCAGGTCAATGACCCTGATGCTGTTCCCCCCGGCCCAGTGAGCGGCAAACAGTCTGTTCCCTGATACAGCAAGAGCCTCCGTACAGCATCCGGCATCTATGGTTCCGTCAACGGTGAGGTCACCGACATCAATTATTGTAATCTCATCCGATGAAAGGCTGCTCACATATGCTTTTTCTCCGTCAATGACCATCCGGCGGGGAGAATCGAGCCCTGTAATTGTCGCCAGGCTCTCCATGGTTTTCATGTCAATAACCTCTATGGTCCCGGAGTTGTTGACGATGATGAATCCCCTTGAACCATCCTGTGCCATAAAGGTTGGAACATCTCCGAGTGACCGGCCGTTCTTCGATGCAAAGAGACCGTTATATATATCAGCGGTCTCATGGCTGTAAAAGGAGATGCTTCCGTTACCGGCCATGAAATTCCCCTCATTAAGAATAAAGAAACCGTCTCCGGCCGGGAAGAGAGGATCAGGTTCATTGTTCTTTGATTCGCAAGAAGATAAAAATTGGATGATCAGCAGTAATATCAGTAATGGGTTTCTCATCTGTTTCTGTTTTTCTCTTTGTTTCCAAGAGTCATTTTCATGTTTATTGAATAGTTTCTCGGCGGCATCGGATAGTTTTGTACACTTTCATACGGAGTATTGAAAATATTGTTTGCCTTTAAATCAATCACAATTTTTGATCTTCCGGCACTGAACTGCGTTCCGAGGCTTGCATCAGCCTGAAACGACTGAGGCAGCCATTCGCTGTTGTCTGAGGTTGTATACCGTTTGCTCTCGTAAATGACTACAGCTCCGATATTTACAAACCGCCATGTAAATCCGGCACTGCCGTTCACATGATGCAGCGGAGTGTATATCAGCTGCTTGCCTATTGACTTGTCATTCTGTATGTCTGACGACTGAATTACTGACCGGGTATATGAATAATTAAGTGATGTTCTGATGCTGCCACTCTCAATCGGAAGTGTTATTCCTGCCTTGCCTTCCATTCCGGTCACTCTGACGCTGCGCACATTTTCTGCCGACCAGATTCCTGATTCTCCCGGCACCCACTGAATCAGATTACTGACTGCAGATGAATGAAAGGTTATATCAACGGTGCTGTGCCTTCCTGAAGGAGTTGTGCCTGAGTAAGAATATGCAGCTTCTCCCCCGGTCGAAGTTTCAGGTATGAGATCGCTGTTGCCTCCCGGCATCCAGAAGAGGTCATTGAGGGAGGGTATCCTGGAATTGCGGCTTATTACAGCCCTGACAATGTTTTTTCCGTCGCCTGACAGCAGAAAGGTGCCTCCTGCAGTCAGTTCAGGATCGGTTGCCGTACCGCTGGCGATCATCTGCCTTGCCTGGAGTACAAGCCTGAGCCTTGTGACCGGATTGTACCTGGCCCCGAGCGAAGAGGTGAACAGGTTCCTATTCACTGTTTCTGCATAGCCCAGTGACTGTGCAACCTGATATTCATCGCCGGCATTAAATGTCAGCTCTAATTTATCATTTACCTTATAGCCAAATGCCCCCTTCATTGTATAGGTCACGGAGCTGTTGTCACCGTTGATACCTGCTGACTCATTGGTGTAAGAGTTTGTCTCATAAGACTCCCCCGCAACAATTTCCGCTGTAAACCGTCCGGGCGCCAGAGAATATTTCACCACGCTCCTGATGACTCCGTCATGCTGCTTCTCACCAAAGTCCTGCTGAACGGTTGTTACCGGACCTGGTAGTTCACGTTCAGCATCGCTGAGCCAGAGGTGAGCTGACAGGGTTGACTTTCTGATCTTAAGGAAGAGGTCACTGGCTATCCCGGCTGCCGCTGAGGCAGAATTGGTTCTTCTCTCCTCTGACGGTGATGTCGGAGCGTCATTATTTGTGAATAAGAAGTTGTTCTCCGCCTTGTCGCCCCACAGGCTTACTTTAGCGGATACATTTCCGCTTCCTGCCTGGATGATCAATGACGAGTTGTAGCTGTCAAAGCTGCCGGCGCCGAGATTCAGGGTCACCGTTGTCCCCTCCCTGAAGACAGGGTCAGAAACGAGTTCAATGCGGCCTCCTATTGACCCGGAGATGTCCCTGAGGTCTGAACCACCAGGGGTTATCACCACTGATGAGGCAGCCGTCAGAGGTATGATTGAAAAGTCACTCATCCCCGTCCCGGGACCGGTAACGTTTATCCCGTTCCATGTTACCATGGTATGACTCCCTGATAATCCTCTCACAGAGACCGATGCCAGGCCGCTGGTGCCATAGCGTTTAACTGAAAGAAGGCTTGATTTCTGCAGCACGGTAGCCAGGTCGTCACTGACATATCTTGCCAGTGCGGCAGAGTCAATCCGTGAGATGCTGAAGGGGGTGTTACGTGCTGATGAGGGAGCAATGACGGTAACCGCTGAGATATTTATTGTGTCATCGGTAAAAATATCCTGTGCTGCTGTCTCCGGGATGAAGAAAAGGGACAGTGCAGCAATCACAGCCGCTGTTCTTGAACGGAATGTCACACTACGGACGATATAGGCCAGGTACCTCTTTAACATAACCTTTATTCCCGAAAGCTCCTTTAACAGGACACGTTCTGGCAGGTCTTCTGACTCATCCCTACTTACCGGGCCTTCCCGCCCGCCATACGGCGGACAGTGGCGGGGAATCCGGCTGTATTGATCCGCCATCAGGCGGAACGGGCTTCACAGCAGCGGGTACTGTCCCTGATTCTCACAGGGTTCCCTTTTCACTGCCGGCATGTGGCCGGCAGCACCAGAATGAAACAAATGTAACAATAACTATGAAGGAGAGCAATGATAATTATCAACAGCAGTAGCCGTCAATGTTCATTTCATGATGAACTTCAGCTCCCCTCCGGCCATTATCTCATTGTAAGTGATATAGTTGCGGTCAAGCTCTGTGCCATTTAGAAAAACACTCTCCACATTTACCCTGGTAGCTGAGTTATTTTCTGCTGTCACCGTGAATGCTTTCCCGTCAGGAAGGGCAATTACGGCCTTGTCGAGGACAGGGCTTCCGAGTATGAACCTGCCATCGGCAGGGTTCACCGGGTAAAAGCCCATGGCTGAGAATACATACCAGGCCGACATCTGTCCGCAATCCTCATTCCCGCAGATACCGTCTTTTTCCGATGTGTACATCCCGGTCATTATTCTGCGGACCATTGTTTCAGTTTTCTCCGGGGCACCGGCCATGGAGAAGAGATAGGCAATATGATGTGAAGGCTCGTTGCCGTGGGCATACTGCCCTATCAGCCCGCTGATGTCTGGTGATGCATGCTCTCCCCTGACCTCTTCCTCTACGGTAAAGAGAGAGTCGAGTCGATTGAGGAACAGCTCCCTGCTTCCGAAGAGTGATATCAGTCCGTCGACATCATGTGGCACCAGCCAGGTATATTGCCATGCATTGCCTTCGGTGAAGTCTGAATTGAAATGGTGTGAATAGAGCGGGTCGAAGCCGGTGCGCCAGGTGCCGTCACTCATCCTCCCGCGCACAAACAGAAGGGTTGTATCAAATACATTGCGGTAGTTCATTGACCGGTTCAGGAACTCAGCTTCGAGGTCATCGCGTCCGAGGTCTGCAGCCATCTGAGAGATACACCAGTCGTCAATGGCATACTCAAGGGTCTTTGCCACCGACTCATTTTCAAGTTCTGACGGGATGTAGCCGAAGCTCCTGTAGTGACTGAGTCCCCGGAAGTCAAGCTCTGCCGAATGGACAGATGCCTCCAGGGCTTCATTATAGTCGAATCCCGTGAATTTCTTATGGATGGCATCAGCTATGACAGGCACGGCATGGTATCCGATCATTGTATTGGTCTCATTGGCTACAAGTGACCATACAGGTAGTTTTCCCTGCTCTTCCCTAATATTAAGCATTGAGTTGATGAAATCGGGCACCAGAGAAGGTGCAGTGATGGTGAACAGAGGATGTGCTGCGCGATAGGTATCCCATAGAGAAAACACCGTATAATTTGTAAACCCGGTCGCGGAGTGTATCTCAAGGTCAGCTCCCCGGTATCTGCCGTCAGCGTCGGAAAAGAGGTTTGGCGCTATCATTGTGTGATACAGCGCTGTATAAAATATCCTGAGTGTCGTACTGTCAGAAGCAGATGCCTCAACAATGCTTAGTCTCTTCTGCCATGCCTGCCCGGCCCCGGCAGCGACTGAATTGAAATCCCAACCCGGAATTTCAGTCCTGAGATTATTCTCAGCACCGGCGACATCGACGGCAGAGATGCCTGTCTTGATTATCAGCTCATCATCTTTCTTCATATTGAACTCAAGGATACAGGCGATGTTCATGCCTTCCACGGCTGTGCCTTCAGCATTCTCGCCCTTGTTCAGCATCGTTACCGATGCCGGGCTGAGGGAGAAGAGGGACGAGAAGTACTGGAACTGCTGTTTTGCCCATCCTGTTGAAATCCGCCTGCCGGAAAGAGTTTCTCCATCCCACTCAAGGCTGCATTCGACAGGCCTGTCCCAGTTAATGGCAAATCCAAGGTCAATAAGCACTCTCATTACACCGTCATTTACTGCTGTGTACCGCTGTATGCCGGAGCGTGGTGTTGCAGTCAGTTCGACATTGACACCGTTACCCAGGGCCACGGAATAATAACCGGGCCGCGCCTGCTCAGCCTCATGCGAAAAGTAACATCTGTTCAGCTTTGCAATGGAGGCTGCCGTGTCCGGTAAATCAAGAGTGAATTCATGCATTGATGGGAGGAAGAGAATGTCGCAGAGATCACCTATCCCCGTTCCGCTGAGATGGGTATGGCTGAAGCCTGCAATGACTGAGTCAGAATAGTGATAGCCTGAACACCAGTCCCACCCTGAGGTGCCGTTGTCAGGACTCAGCTGGACCATTCCAAAGGGTACGGTTGCCCCCGGAAAGACATGACCATGCGCTGCCGTACCTATAAACGGATCGACAAATGCAGTAACATCTCTTTTCCCGGCTGTACTGCAGGAGGAGGCAAGAGCAGTAACTACTGCCATCAGCAGGCTAATCCATTTCATAACTATCTGTTGTTAATGTTTTTAAGTATCTGTTCCCCCGCACCAATCCTGTATCCCTCAGATGTAAACAGGATATTCCCTTCACTGTCGGCACAGATCACCACAGGCAGAGGATGAGAGACTGTGCCATTATCAAGAACCGACAGCATGAACTGAAGATCCCTGTCAAGTGCGAAGAGGCTCCTTTCAGGAAGGCCGCCGATGGCTTCAGGGTTGAATGACGCAGATGCGGAGGTTGGATCAGTGAGGAAGATAAAACAGCCTCCCCATTTGTCAAACTCGTTCTTAAGCGACGGCAGATCGTTAAGGATGTGACGTGTGGGCTCCTTCCCCGGCTCAAGCCATATCAGCACCACTCCTTTTTGCACCAGGGTGCCTAACGACAGATCATCTCCACTCCATGCCGGAAGGGTTACATCTGTATTGATCGTTTTCCCGGAGAGCTTCGCTTTGTCCTTTTTGCGTAGTCTGACATCAAGCTTAATATCTTCATCACTTTTCAGTTCGAGGAAAGACAGTGAGGCAAGGACATCTCCAATCTCGTCCCTGTTTCCGGTAACCAGAAGGTATCTTCCAGGGTCAAGCGGTATCCTCCCGGGAAGATTTGTGATCCTCACGTTGTATCCGTAATCAAGCGGCCTGTACTTTCCGTTCTCAAGAACCGCAAGAGAAAAATGGGTATGGTATTCAGGCTCCGGACTCTTCTCGCCGGAGGTGAAAGTGACAAAGCTCCTGCTGTCTGACGGCCGGGGGTCACCGGAGAACCATACTGTATTCCATTCTCCTGACATGTGATACTGTGGCCTTCCTGTGCCGGGTTCCAGTCGTGCC
Source organism: uncultured Bacteroidales bacterium (assembly GCA_963732365.1). Lineage (GTDB taxonomy): Bacteria > Bacteroidota > Bacteroidia > Bacteroidales > VadinHA17 > SR-FBR-E99. The sequence continues at coordinate 298,811 of CAVSZC010000001.1, forward strand.
GGATGACCGAGTGTTCTGCACAGTGCCACAAAAAGGATGTCCCTGGAATGACGGTCTGCTGTTCTGAGTCTCACCACCCCGGATGGTATCACCGGAGTGTTGTAATAATTTTCAGTATCGGTTATGGCAATGGCAGTATCGATCCATCCGGCAACATGCAAAGGATCAGCAGTAGACTGGCCCGGAAGGGCTTCTGTCGTCCTTTTCAGGGAACTTCTGAACGGTGAGAGAATCTCATTGTCTACACGGGGTGACAGGACATAGGCATCATAAAACCCTTCGTCCCACCTGCCTTTATTTTCAGGTGCGTTGACAAAATGGTCAGACAGTATCTCGTGCGGGATATCACGGAGGTCCTTCTCTGCAATATTCTCCAGGAGTCTTACCGCCAGGTCGCCGTTTCCGGAACTTTCACTAATGAATCGTGCGATGCTCCGGTAATTGCCCATAGAGGTTTGCAGAACCTTCATGATCCTTTCCTCAGACACGCCCGCGGAGGCAGAAAGGTCTGAAACCTGAACATCAGACATCCACGAATTTATATATGACTGTCTGATACTGTCTTCCTGTTTTAGCAAGAGATTGTTTTTCCTTATCATTTCCTCATCCATCGGGGGAAAAGGAGGAAGCACGGGAGGGGCTGTCATATCGAGATATGCGGTTCCTGAAGGATGGTCATCTGTCAGAATGATCTTAACGGATGTGTCTGCAGGTGCGGCATAGGAATAGCCACAGCGGGTGCCGTCGTCTGCCCATACCAGCAATGCGCCCAATCCTGTGGTAAGAGAGCATTCACCCTCGTTGTCGCTTCTCAGCGATGCGAGCGTATAGAATTCTGCGTAGTTATAGATAAGGTAGCTGACGTCAGCTCCCCTCACCGGGTCGCCGCTGCCGTCAGTTACTGATACCTTAAGCTCTTTGGTGACTGCATATGATCGCAGGGTATTTAATTCAGAGAACATATGCTCTCTCTTCACCAGCGGTTCACTCCCGGTATACCTGCCGAATGCACGGGTATGAATGAGCATTGCGCGCCGTGCCGTCTCGGTAAACCACCCCCTGTCAAGCACCAGCTCAGGCTCGCAGGCCCCCATATAATGCCATTGTCCGTTTATCCATACCTCAACCCAGGCATGATTGTCATCGCTGTGTGCCCAGCGCGGAGTGTAGACCTGCCGTGCCGGCAGTCCGGCCGTTCTGAGTGCCGCCACCGTGAGGGTTGACTCCTCTCCGCAGCGTCCTCTGGCTGACAGTATGGTTGCCATCGGTGATGAGGTCCTTATATCGGACGGCTGATATGACACCTTCTCATGGCACCAGCGGTTTATCTCCAGGGCAGCCCCCTGAGGATCAAGTTCCTCAATCCTGCCTGCGAGCTCATCATACATGATAAGCCTGAAACTGTCAGGGTTTTCATTGTTGACCCTCGGCGGAAGGACAAAATGAAGGAAGATATCATCAGGTATTGATGAGCCCCACTTCATCTCCCTGCGTGCCTTCAGGGCAGCATCAACATTTGCGAGAAGGAAGCCAGGCTCATAAACAGCAAGGTCACTCAAAGGCATATAGGCCAGAAGAAACATCACGGCTTCCCTGCGGCTGTCATCTCTTATTGTGTCAGCAAGACCGAACAGGTCACCCCTCACGGAGGCATATTTTTCCACCCTCGCGTAATAATCATTAAGTATCAGTTTCCTGAATGATTTATCTGCAATAAGATGGTTATTGCCGCATGACAGCAGGAGTGCCATAACGAATACCGCCGGCAGCACAGGAGACCGTTTCATAGTTGTCTATTTAAGATAAGAGCCGCAACTGCTTCTGATGACCAGTTCAGGAGCCATGTTTACCTGGCGCTTATATTTGCTTTTACCCTGGTTTTTTACTTCAGACCATACGATGTTGGCTACCTTGAGCGACATTGCAGCAAGTGGTTTACGAAGCCTCGTGATGGGCGTACTCAGGAGATCAAAGCCAATGCCGTCTTCCATTGATACAAGGGCAACGTCCTGAGGGATGCGGATATTCTTTTCCTGCAGTGCAATGGTAAGAGGGAACACCAGCGCCGAATTGACAGTTATGATAGCATCGCACCTGTGAGGCGGCCTGAGGAAATTCTCTATCTGAGCAAACTCAAACTTCTCCCCTGCCCTGGGCACCCGTGCTACCGTAAAATTAACTGATTCAAATCCCTTAGACTTTTTTGTGGCTGCTTTCAGCTCATCGAGCATCTCCTTATCGTAAGTCTCAGACTCCTCACCTGATATGATGAGAATATTCTTAAGCCCCAGGGAAATAAGATGTTCTGTCACCACTGTCGAGCCTGCGATCCTGTCAGAGCATACGGTATTAAGCCTCATCCTCTTGATTGATTTCTCAAGAAGGACCATTGGATAGAAGTCCCTGTTGAGTGCTCTGACAACTGTGTCGTCAGCCGCATTGCCTACCAGGATCATCCCGCTGAAGAATTTTCTGAGCGAGGTTGTCAGCCTGTTGAAGCGCATATCATCAGGGTCGCGTGTGAAAACCGAGAACCCCAGCCCTATGCTTGAAAAAGCTTTCTGCAGGTAAGGGGTGATCTCATAGATGAAAGGGTCATTCATTGAAGGCACTATCATTCCGATTATACCCGGTTTTTCTTCGACAGGAGTGGTCTCCCCTTTCTCGCCGGCCGCAGCGAAATACCCCATCTGCCTTGCAACGGCCAGCACCCGTTCCTGTGTCTCTTTCTTGATTCCATGCTGATCTGCCTTATTGTTCAGCACCAATGAAACCAACGTGCCGGAGAGGCCAAGCCTCGCGGCAATGTCTTTATTTTTAATTTTCTTCCCCATTATAAAAAAAGTTTAGGATACTAATTTAGGCAAATGGGAATAAGAAAAAATATGTTTTAGAAGTATTTTTATAAAAAAAAAGTGCCACAGGGCACTTTTTGATGATTATTTCTTACCAGACTTGTAGCCTCTCTGTTTGGCTGCTTCCTCCAGCCTTGCCTGCCATTTGGATTTTTTGACCGGTTTTTTTCTGTTCTCCTCTATCTTCCTGAGTATCTCGGACTCACTGACAAAGCGGCGTGATATCTCCGTCTGAGCTATTGAGATCACGTTTGCAAGGAAATAATAATATGTCAGACCTGCTGAGAAGTTATTCAGTATCAGCATAAACATAACCGGCATCATGTACATCATCGCCTTCATCCCCGGCATCTGCTCCTGTCCGCCCATAGGATTACTTATCTTTGTGGAGATGATGGTTGATACCGTCATAAGGAGTGTAAAAAGACTGACATGATCACCGTACATTGGTATCGTGAACGGCAGGTTCATTATCGAATCATAAGTCGATAGATCATCTGCCCAGAGGAACGATTGCTGCCTAAGTTCTATCGAGGCAGGGAAGAAACGGAACATCGCGAAGAGGATAGGCATCTGCAGCATCATGGGAAGACAGCCACCCATAGGGCTGACCCCGGCCTTCTTGTAGAGATCCATGGTGGCCTGCTGCTTCTTCAGGGCTTCATCCTGCTTGGGAAATTTCTTGGCAAGCTCGTCAACCATCGGCTTCATTACCCGCATCTTGGCCTGAGAGATGAATGAACGGTGTGTGAGCGGGAACAGAACTATCTTAATTAAAAGGGTCAGAATCAGAATTATGAGACCATAGCTGACAATAAAATTATCAAGGATGTTGAAGATAGGAATGATGACATACTGGTTTATCCACCTGATAATATTCCTACCCAGGAAAACCAGCTCTTCCATCTCCATCTCATACTTTTTCAATAAGGTAAAGCTGTTTGGTCCAAAATACATCTTCATCTTCACCGTTGAAGACTCAGCCTGAGCATATGCAATCCCTATCTCTGATTCAAAATATCTGAGATATTTTGAGGTGGGGTCTGCCTTTGTTGACGAGATGAAAGCATTGAGGAAGTAATCTTCAGCTATCAGCACTGATGAAAAAAACTGGTCTTTGTATGCAATCCAGTCAGTCCTGAGAAGACTTGCTGTCTCGACATCCTTTTTCTGTCTCGCCACCAGATCTTCCACCCCCTCCTGGTTTACTTTGTACTTCAGGCCTGTGTACATTTCCTCGTTCTGTCTGCCCTTTTCCTGCTGCGGAACGTACATCTTCCAGTCAAATGCAAGTGAGGTAGTGTTTGCCGGAACAACGGAGCCGAGTGAGAGGAACCTGGTCTCAAAGTCGACCATGTACTCGCCAGGGTGAAGAGTGTAGAGATACTCAATAGCTGTGCCGTTCTCAGCCATCAGGCTCATCGTCAGCACTGCCGGCTGGTCATTGACTTTTATCGGACCTGAATAATCCCTCGGTTTGAAGAAAAGGTCGTTGGTTTGTATTGCCTTATTATCCGAGGTAAAGAATTTATATCCGAAGACGGTAGAGTCGCCGTCAAATAATATCACAGGAAGCGAATCATAAGTCTTATATTCTTTAAGCAGGACAGAATGTATTCTTCCGCCTCTTGATGCTATGGTAAGAATGATTTTGTCATTCTCAATAGTAAATAACTCGTTCTCACCCTTGACACTTCCGGAGAAAGCACCGAAGGCAGTTGTGTCTGTCACAGGTTGTTGTACTGAACCGGACGGGACTGCGGTGGTTGCAGCACCCACGATGGCTGTATCTGCCTGCTGAACCGGCTGCTGGCCGAGGCCGAGTTTGCTGTTGAGCTCTGTTACCCTGGCTATTGTCGTCTGGTCTTTCGGCCGGTACCCCAGGGCTCTTATATATGCTTCTCTTGCTTCATCGTAATCGCCTTCAGCATACAGGGAATCGGCATATTCTGTCTCTGCCTTGAAGAACTTGCCCGACCGCTGGTTGTTATATACACTGAACCCAAGGAAAATAAGAAAGATCAGAACAATACCTATAACTGTGTTTTTATCCATTACTTAATTTTTCTGTTTGAAATTACTTTTTTATGCAAGCTTTGACGAACCCGACGAACAGTGGGTGAGGTCTGAGGACCGTACTGCTGTACTCAGGATGGAACTGTACTCCGACAAACCATCTTTGTGACGGTATCTCAACTATCTCAACAAGACCTGACTGCGGGTTTATTCCGCAGGGTATCATGCCTGCGTTCCTGAAATCAGTCAGGTACCTGTTGTTAAACTCATATCTGTGACGGTGACGTTCCCCTATCTCCTCTTTCCTGTAACACTTATAAGCCTCTGATCCATGCATCAGTTCACATTTGTAGCTGCCAAGCCTCATTGTGCCACCTTTTTCGGTCACACTCTTCTGTTCTTCCATGAGGTCGATGACCGGGTGTTTTGCCTTAGGGTTTATCTCTGTCGAGTGGGCTCCGTCAAGGCCCAGAACGTTTCTGGCAAATTCAACCACCGCGCACTGCATTCCCAGGCAGATGCCAAAGAACGGTATGTCATTTGTACGCGCATAGTTGACTGTAAGCAGTTTGCCGTCAATGCCTCTGGATCCGAATCCGGGGGCGACCAGTATCCCGTCATAATCTTTCAGCGTCGACACATAATTAGTCTCATCTATCTCTTCTGAATGGACATATGTCAGCTCAACCTTGGTCTCGTTGGCTGCACCGGCATGAACGAATGCCTCTGAAATTGATTTATATGCATCGGCAAGTTCAACATATTTGCCGACAAGGGCTATCCTGACACGGTGTGCCGGATTATGGAGTTTATGAAGAAACTCCTTCCACTCGTCGAGCATTGGCTCATTGCCGGCCGGAAGGCCCAGCTTACGGAGGACGGTGGTGTCAAGCATCTCCTGCTGCATCCTTATCGGCACTTCGTATATCGTTGACACATCAATCGATTCCACAACAGCGCCTGCTTCAACGTTACAGAAGAGCGCCACCTTTCTGCGAAGATCATCTGTCAGGCTCTTTTCTGTTCTCAGCACCAGTATATCAGGCTGTATACCCTCTTCGAGAAGCATCTTCACAGAGTGCTGGGTTGGTTTTGTCTTCAGCTCTTTCGATGCTGACAGGAAAGGAACGAGAGTAAGGTGAATCACGATACAGTTCTGGGGCCCGTGCTCCCACCTCAGCTGCCTCACGGCTTCAATATAGGGAAGAGATTCAATGTCGCCGACGGTACCGCCTATCTCCGTGATGACTATCTCGAACTTGCCACCTGACCCGACAAGCTTTATTCTTCGTTTAATCTCATCGGTTATATGGGGGATTACCTGCACGGTCTTTCCAAGGTAATCGCCTTTGCGTTCTTTGTTGATTACAGACTGGTAGATCCTTCCCGTGGTAACATTGTTTGCCTGGGAGGTGGGTACATTTAGAAAACGCTCATAATGACCCAGATCAAGATCGGTCTCTGCTCCGTCATTTGTCACATAGCACTCACCGTGTTCATACGGATTAAGTGTTCCGGGATCAACATTGATGTACGGATCAAGCTTCTGGATTGTGACAGAGTAACCTCGTGCCTGAAGCAGCTTGGCAAGTGACGCCGAAATGATCCCTTTACCCAGCGATGACGTTACCCCGCCAGTCACGAAAATGTACTTAACTTCAGTCACTGTTATGTTGAATTGTTGTCAGGTATGCGATTTACTCTTCAAACATCGAACTGTCAATCAGCTTCACCTTTTCTTCCAGCATCTTAATATTCCTTTTTGCATCGGCAATTTTCTCCTCCACCTCTTTGATCATGGTGTCGGCATTTTTTGATTTTGCAAAGAACCCGATATTGTTCTCCCAGAGAACTATGTCACTTTCAAGCTGTTTGATCTTGCTGAAGAACTTCTCACGCTCGTTTCTCACCTTGCGTGCTGCCCGCGGATTTGACATTGCATTATCAACCTTGCTGCGGTATCTGAGAATATTCTTATCCTCGTCGTCAAGCTTGAGCCTGTCAAACTGTTTGTTGAGTGCATCCTTGTACCTGCGCGCTATCTCATCCTTTTTATTGATCGGGACGTAGCCTGTTTCAGTCCATCTTTTCTGAATATCCTTCAGTCGCTCGAAGCCTGCCTTGAGGTCTTCACCCGGGTCAAAGCCTTCCAGTTCTTCAATGAGTGCCAGCTTGGTGTTCAGGTTATCTTCGTATGAGGTATCCCTTCCGGCAAAATACTCCGATTTATGTGAAAAGAATGTGTCGCACGCTTTGCGGAACCGTTTCCATATCTTTTCTGAGTATTTCTTAGGCACGGGTCCTATCTCCTTCCACTCTTTCTGAAGCCTGATGAGCATCTCTGAAGTATCTTTCCAGTCAGTGCTCTCCTGAAGTGCTTCAGCCTTCATGCACAACTCGGTCTTCAGCTGAAGGTTCCGTACCTGTACCTCCTTGTTTTCGGCAAAGAAAGAGCGTTTCTTTTCAAAGAATTTATCACACGCTGCCCTGAAACGCAGATATATCTTGTTGTTATGTTTTTTGGGAGCAAACCCCAGTGTTCTCCACAGTTTCTGACATTCAAGAATGGCATCCGACTTCTCCCTGAAGTCGGAGAAGGTCAGTATCTCTACGGCAGCAATCTCCTCAACCTTCTCACAGAGGGCAATCTTGGCATCGAGATTCCTTTTCTGCTCATCCTTCTGTTTCTCGAAAAACTCATGATGCCTCTTGTTTACCTTTGCAGTAGCCTCGCGGAAACGCTCCCAGATGTCGTTCTTACTCTCGTGGGGCACAGGACCTATCTCACGCCACTGATTATGATAGTCCTGCAGAAGCTTGAAGGCATTGACGGCATTATGCTCCATCAGCAGCTCTTCAGCCTTTTCGCAGAGGACGATCTTAAGTTCAAGGTTCTTTTTCAGATCGAGATCCCTGAGCTCGCGGTTTATCTTGATATAATCATAAAAGACCTCAACGCTGTGGTGGTAACTCTCCCACAGGTCTTTCAGGGCTCCCTGTGGCACTATGCCGGTTGAATGCCACTCATTCTGCAGGTTTCTGAATTCCTGGAATGTTTTGTTAATGGCCTCCTCGCGGTTCACCAGTTCCTTGATCTTCTCAATGATCTCGTGCTTCTTACGGAGGTTTTCCTGCTTTTCGCTTTCCTGTATCTTGTTGTAATCGCTCTTCCGGTTACGGTAGTATTCAAGGATCACCTTGATCTGGTTCTCGAGCTCATCAGGCTCAGGTCTGAACTCCTCTATGTTCCCCCCCTCCTTGGCAAAATTGAGCCTCTTCTCGTTGAATTCAGCCTTAGTCTTCTTGTAGAAGACCTCTTTAATCCTGCTGACGTCATCTGTTATTTCGGAAGGGGCCCTGTTATCGACAATCAATTTAAGTGTCTCCACCAGTTCTTTCCTGGAGAAGCCGGTGTAATCAACCGGCGGGAGGGTTATTTCATCATAATTGACAGCCTCCTCTTCAGGGACAGATTCATCAGTCGTTTCGTCAAGTGCTTCAGCCTCTGCCACCTCCTCCCGGGGAGCAGATTCTTCAATCTTATCAACGGGTGATTCTGCCAATGGAGCCTCCTCTTCAGGGGGCTCTTCAGCTATAATCTCATCATCAGTTTGCTCTTCAGCCAGTGCTGTTTCGGCAACTGCTTCCAGTGGTGCAATTTCAACGGATTCTTCTCCATTAACTTCAGATGCTTTGTCTTCAGCATCGAATTGTTCATCATGAACAGAGTTTACCGGATCTTTGGTAGTCATCTTTAATCCTTTTAGATCAGTGCATTATGCAACGGCGGGCACCGCAATGCTCCCCATTTTTCAATCCACGAAAATAATGGATTATTGGTAAAACTCAAACCATTACGTCATTTAAATAAAACAGGCATGTGCGCGAACGGTCAAATAATATAACTTTGAAGCTTCTGTTTCAGTCAACTAAACTATGGAAACGAAAGACATTTTAATTTTTGCCTTTGTGGCTCTGGCCCTGGGAATAAGGCTCTATATGAATTACATGAAGAAGAAGAAGGGGACTGACCCCAAAGTTGGTAAGGCTTCCGGCAGAGGGGAACAGTTGCGCGGGCAGCCTGACGATTATGAGCCGTACTCTAAAAAATAGGGCCTGATGGCTAGGCTCCCAGCTCAAGCTGATCTTTAACAAGCCTGTAGTAGGATCCTTTCCTGCGTATCAGTTCCTCGTGATTACCTGCCTCAGCAATGTTTCCTTTTTCGAGGACCACAATCAGGTCGGCGTATCTCACTGTACTGAGCCGATGTGCGACGATGATGACCGTACGGCCTGCATAGAAGGCTGAAAGGTTTCCGACTATCAGCCTTTCATTGGAGGCGTCGAGAGCACCCGTTGCCTCATCAAGCAAAAGGAGTGACGGTTCCTTGTATATTACCCTGGCGATAAGAATCCTCTGTTTCTGTCCCTGGCTGAGACCGTGACCACCCTGGCCCACGCGGGTATTGAGCCCTGCCGGCAGATTATCGAGCAGCGACTGAAGGTTTGCCACCCTGAGGGCATTCGTGACCCGATGCATCTCCGGAGAGTCATGACCCGGAGCAATGTTGGCAAGTATGGTATCGGGGAAAATATATCCATCCTGCATAACAACACCTGTTGCGCGCCTGAGTGATGTCACGCTTATATCGCCCAGGGGGGTGTCATTGATGGTTATCAGTCCCTTTTCCGGAGTGTAAAACCCCATCAGCAGTTTCAGGAAAGTTGTCTTACCCGAGCCGCTCTCTCCTACCACAGCCGTGATCTTTCCCGGCGGAATGACGAGGTTGAGATCATTAATGACCCATGGCGAGCCGGGCCCTTCGTATCTGAACGAGAGATCACTGACAGCTATTCTCATCTCACCCGGTGCCAGCCACTCTTTCTTAGTGTCAGCCGGCTCTTCGGGATCCATGGCATGAACCTCCGCCAGCCTTTCCAGGCTTATCTTAGCATCCTGTGTCGATCGCATGAAGCTTATAATCTGTGACACAGGGCCGTTGAGCTGACCTGTTATGAACTGCACTGCAAGCATCATGCCCAGCGTCATAGTGCCATTGATGACAGAAGTGGCTGATATGACAGTAATAATAATGTTGGCCGACTCGTGAATGAGCGTTCCCCCGGCAGTCTGAAACTGGAAAATCTTCAGCCCCTTCACCCTTGTCTTATGCATCTCCTCCTGCAGTGCCTCCCACTCTCTTCTGTTTCTGACCTCATTCCCGGCGAGCTTGATCTCCTGCATGCCGTTAACTATGTTGATCATCTTGTTCCCTGTCTCAGCCATCTGCCTGAAGCGCATATTGTCAAGCCTTTCCCTTGAGGGCATATAGACGGCAACGTAGAGAAGGTAAAGAATGGTTCCCGCAAGAAAGACCAGCAGCACGGGGATGCTGTAAAATGCCAGAACGATTCCAAAGACCATGAAATTGAAGAATGAGAAGAGTATTGAAAGGCTCGAGGAGGTCAGATAACTTTCTATCCGGCTGTTGTCTTCTATCCTCTGCAGTATGTCGCCGTTCAGTTTGCTGTCGAAATAGGCGATTGGCAGGCTCATCAGCCTTGCAAGGAAGTCGGATACGATAGATATATTAAGCTTTGTCCCAAGATGCAGCAGCAGCCATCCGCGCGTGAACTCCACAGCCATTCTCCCTGCTACCAGGGCCAGCTGTCCGGCAAGGATGAGCCATATCAGCCTGATATCGTTATTCTTTATACCCCTGTCAATTATGGCCTGTGTGAGAAATGGAAAGATGAGCTGTATCAGGCTTCCCGCAACAAGACCTGCCAGGAGCAGGGCTATCTGCCTTCGGTATGGCTTCAGGTATGGCAAAAGAAATGAAAAGCCGGTTTTCGGCGGGGGATCGTCAGCGATCTGGCTGAATGAAGGTCCTGGTTCAAGAAAGAGTACCATCCCCTCAGGCTCATTATCGTTCTTTCCTGCTGACCATCCCCTGATGAACTCACTCCTGTTCATCCGGAGACGCCCGAGGGCAGGGTCGCTGACCCAAACCCTGTCATGTGATATCCTGTTCACAACGACAAAATGGTTCTGCTGCCAGTGAACGATACAGGGCAGGGGTGCTTTCTCCGCAAGGACACTGAATGGTATCCTTACCCCTTTCACGTTGAATCCGATGCTCTCAGCTGCAGATTTCAGCCCAAGGAAAGATACCCCCTCACGGGTGATATATGCTTTTTTCCGTATCGTCTCGAGCGAAATACGCTTTCCGTGGCTTAATGCAATCATGCTTATGCAGGCCGGACCGCAGTCCATCGCATCGTATTGTCTGACAAACGGATATGTCATAGCTGAAGGGGCGATGTTTTTTCAATGATGTAAATATATCCATTATTTGCTGACCTCTCCGGGGTGACCTACACAAATGTGTTACAGAAGCATGAGAGCGTTATCGGTTGGGGAAATGCTATATTTGCCAATAATACCTCTTGCTTGGGTTTATTTAAAAAGTACTCGGACAGTGACATCATTGATGGTATCAGGAGGCAGGACAGCAAGATACTCTCTTACCTCTATGACTCCTATTATGAGGTAATCCGTGACCATCTGAAGAAGAACAGCGGATCTGACGATGACATATATGACGTACTTCAGGAGACGGTTGTCATTCTCTATAAACAGGTAACGGGTGACGGCTTCAGGCTTACCTCTGACCTCAAGGGCTATTTCTTCGGCATAGCAAGGAATGTATGGAACACTCAGCTCCGTTATAAAGCGCGCCACACGTCATTTGAGGGTGACATTGCAGACAGTGACGGGCAGGAAGAGATAACGAATGCAACACTCGAGAGGATTGTCTCCAGGTCATTTGCCCTGCTGAAGGAGGATTGCCAGATGGTGCTGAATCTCTACAGTGAAGGGTACAGTTATGAGGAAATAGCAAGGAAGATGGGTCTGAAGAACGAGTCATACGCAAGGCGGAAGAAGTATCTGTGTAAGGAGGCACTGATGGAGATCATCAAGACAGATCCGGAATATCAGGATCTCGGTCCCCTGTGAACAAAAGCTGTCAGTAAAGCCGCTGCCACAAGAAGAAGAAGGAAGGCCAGATAAAGTTTTATCCTGTCAAAATAGAGCGGGGTGTCATCGCCATAAATAACCAGCGTTGACCAGTAATAAGGATGCGAGCGGGTCTGGTCGGCTGTACGCAGGAAAGAGAGGCGGGCACTGCGCAGGGCGGCGCTCTTTGTCATTCCGCTTCTCATATTCCTGTAGAACGATTTTATCACTGCCGAGGCTGAGACATCCTCCACCTCCCACATTGACATTACCACTGACCTGCTTCCTGCAAAAAGGAATCCCCTGGCGAGGCTCAGAAGTCCTTCACCGGTAACGAACATGCCCATCCCGGTGTTGCATGAGCTGAGCACGACCATCATGGAATTCAGCGGAACGTTATATACTTCGTAGGTGTTGAGAAAGCCGTCTTCCGTACCCTCTGCATCGGAAGCAAATATCATCTTTGAAAAGGCCGGATGAAGATCATTGACGATGGTATGCATCGCCAGATGGATGATATCGTATCTTCCTGCCTCACTTTTGAAGGATCCCTCAGTGGCATTCTCAAGTGTGTAGGCTGTTCCCCCGCACTGCTTTACGGCATCTTCCGCTTCTATGATGGCAAAAGGAAGGTTGCTGATCTCGCCCCTCAGCCCCGGGAAACTTGTCAGAAGTGAATCGGATATCTCCATCCCTGAGTAGGTAGGGGCAAAAGCAATGAGCTCATTGGTAAGACTTCTGCTCCGTCTGGGTGTCTCTGAAGAGAGGGTGACGCTGTAAATATATGAGAACCTGTAACTCTTCAAAGCAAAGGGAGCATCACGGTAAAGGAGATCGGAACTGCGGTATTCTTCAGTGACGAGGGTCTCAAAAGGAATGTATGACAGGATGTTGTCAGGTGAGATCACGATCTTGTCGCCCCTAAGATATGGCTCAGCCGGCTTCAGCAGTACAGTGTAAAGTTGGTGAGCCAGGTCCATGAAGTCATTGAATGGTTTGCGCACACTGCTTGTCCCGGGCATGACCGAAAGCATCTTCCTGAACCGGCCAAGGGAATCATAAAACGAGGAATCGATATCCTGCTCAATAATAGCTGTTCCCCCCCTGTTAACCACGAAAATAAAGAGTTTTCCCTCCAGAAGAACATAGCTCAGGAGATTGGCATTCTTCCCTATGACCGGAATTACGCCCGGCAGCGGGGTGACCTCACTCTTGAATTTCAGGCTGTAATATGCCGGGTAGCTGGACTCAAACACCTTTATGAGGGAATCACGTGATCTCAGCAGGCTGAAAGTCATGCTCTCCCATGTTGATATCCTCTGGGAATCAGGCTTTGCTTTTGCCGTCTCATTGGCAATGAGCTCCTTATAGAAGCCTATCTCCCCTCTTATTTCATTGTCAAGATTAACCAGCTCTTCAGGCAGTGAAAGCCGGGCAGCATTCAGTTCTCTCATCGAAGCAAGGAATCCGGCAACCTTGCTCCTCTCCGAGTATTCGAACGCACCTCTGAGCGATTCCTGGCTGTTGTCAAGCTTGTGAAGCTGAACGTAGTTGTCAATTATTCCGGTGTAGAAATCCCTTGAGAGGGCACTGAGATTGTTTCTGCTCTCCTCCTCGCTCATCTCAAGTCTCTGCCGGTCATAGAGCATGACAATCTGATGTCCGGTCTCAACGGCCATTCTAAGGTAATCAGCATTCCCCGTTTCCCCGGCCAGCGCATCAAGTGCCCTGTATTTCAATACTCTTATGTTAATGTCTGACTCGGTGAAGGAAATGATATTCCTGTTTACCTGACCAGCCCCGTCAGATTCGTTTCCGGATGTTTTGATTATCTCGTCAACCGTTTCGATTACCTTCAGGTACTGGCGGTCATCGAACAGGGTGCCGGCGTATCCGGTCAGAATGTAGTTCTTAAGTGTAATGTCCCATGGGAAGTTCTCAGTATATGAGAAGCATTCCCTGTACATTGCCAGTGCCCGCGGAGTATCGCCGGTAGTCTTGTGAACGAAGGCTGCTGCCGATGCCAGCATCATGCTATATTCACGGCTGTCAGAGCCAAAGGTCTCACTGACGTATGAAAGGCCCTTTTCAAGAATTACTTCGCCCTCAGCAGATCTCCCGTTTTCAGCCAGAAAGCCTGCATAGTTAATGTATATCAGATATTCGTCCTGGTTTTCCTTTCTGCCTTTGAATGCGAGTCCCCTCTTGAAGTATATCTCAGCCTCCTCCGGTTGATCAAGATCGCGGTAAAGCTGTGATATGGTATTAAGAATCAGTTGCTTCGACTCGCTGTCCGAAGCCCCGTACAGGTCATAAAGCTTAAGGGCCTCCCGGCAATAAACAAGTGATTTTGTATATTCAGAATTGCGGTAGAGACTCAGTCCGATCACCTGATATAGGTCTGCTATTACCGGCTTCTGAACACGATCAGGGTAAAGAGCCGTGATTTCAAGCCCCCTCTCGGCCATTATGATGGCGAGGTCAGAGTTCTTCATTTCAAGGCAGATACTCGCCAGGTTCAGATAGTTGTTTGCGAGGGAAGAGGAATCATTCTCCACAGTCAATCGCCTGGCTGACAGAGCCTTAAGGCCAGTAATGTAAGCATTTTCATAGTCTCCTGCCTTAAAAAGAGCTGCGGCCATATTACTGAGTCCCGTTGCATACCTGCGATCGGTGACACCAGATGATTCCCTGTATCGCACCGATGAGGCAAGTCTTTCAGCAGCGAGACTGTTCCTGTTGCCGAGGAGGTAATAATATCCGGTCAGATAATAAGCATCAGACATCAGAACAATATCGCGCGAGCTGCCGGAAGCAAGTATGAGTTCTATCTTTTCTGTCAGCGATGCGGCCTGTTCTTCATTGTATCCGTCAACGAGGGCTGCCTGCAGTTCTTCCGTGAGGCGGAACAACAGAGTATCATTCGTCTCCTGTAATGAAATGCCTGCCTCTGTTACAGGTGACGCTGAAGTGTATGACCCGTCAGATGCCCCGATAATAATCAAAGCAAACATTACAGGCACCTTGATATGGCGGATTAAGCTCATCCTGTCGGGTCTTTCTTTCCGGCATAAAAATATAAAACTATTACATACCCTGAGCAGTCAATTTTGTGCCACTGTATTATATTGAATATATGACACTTAGGTTTTTTTTAAAAAATAGTTGATTTTTTTGTGTCACAAATTGCCGTGTTATGACATGTACGGTATAAAGTGAAATTAAACCCTGAATTAATAATACAAATAATTAAAGAGATGAAAACCCTGAAACTTGAAAACTTCAATGAGTTTGTTCTTTCAAACGAGGAGATGATTAATGTACGCGGCGGCAACGGAGCAGCAATTATATCACTTGATGGTCCAACCAGGCCTCCAATCATTATTGAATTCTAAATAAGGGATAAAGGCCGCAGCAGCGGCACAACAATATATAGTTTTTGCGGGGCTGTGCGAAAGCATTATGGTCCTGAAACCGGAGAGCATGCACTGTATGGTGCAGGCAGGGCCCCTGAAAACGACATTAGGTTATAAAAAGCTGTATGACAGTTTATTATGAATTAAGTGTGAAATAATATTACAGATCATGAACACGATTAACGTCAATCACACCATTGAGAACTATCTGAGCGGATCAGCAGGAAAAGCTGAGGAGGCATGGTTACAGGGTGAAATAAACAGGGATCCGGGCCTTGCCAGGGAGGTGGCGCTGAGACGCCGCACCAATGAGATACTGGAAGACAGGAGCATCCTTGACCTGAGAGCCAAGCTCTCAGCTATCGAGATGAAGAAACGCTCTGGTGGCACCCTCAGGAACACTATGGTAAGATCAGCAAAATACGCTGCAGCTGTAGCTCTCCTTGCTGTTATCACTGCGGCGCTTTACCTGGCGCTGAGAGCAGGCACTCCGGACCAGCTCTACAATAAATATTACGCACGCTATGAATCTCCGGGGGCTGTCCGTTCTGTTGTGGATGCTGGCAATTCGCTGATGGAGAATGCTATAGCGTCATATGCAGCAAAAGATTATGAAACAGCCATAGGATACCTTGAGCAGCTGATAAGCACAGAACAGGGCAGCATTGAAACGGTATTCATGCATGGCATGGCAAACATGGAAGTGAAAAACTACCCATCGGCTACCGGTTCATTCACCAGGGTGCTCGAGCACAATGACAACCTCTATCTTGAAGACGCTGCATGGTATCTCGGCCTGTGTTATATGATGACAGAAGACAGGGAAAGAGCGGTGAGACAGTTCGATGCAATATCAGCATCGAGGAGCCGGTACAGCAAAGAGGCTGCCAGGCTTGCCAGGAGGCTGAAGTAACTATTCCTCACCCAACGTCATATGTTTGAAATACTGCGTAATGCCAACAAGGATATAAGTCTGACGGACGGGTCGGGACAGAATAAATTTAACCAGATGTTTAACAAGCCTCAAATATTAGCAGGCGTATCTCACGAGGTACGGACACAGATGAACTCTATTGTCGCATTCTCATATCTTATGAACAATGCAAGGTTCAATGACGATGACCGCCGTGAGTTTTCAGAACAGATAATTGCATCATGTGAACAGCTTATTGGTCTTTTTGAGAATTTCTTCGATACAGCAGCACTTGAAACAGGGTCCGTCAGGGAGGACCTCAGGGAAAGTGATGCCGTGAAAATGTTCGAGTCACTCGCCTCACAATTCAGGGTTTTAATGAGGAAGAAGGGCAAGGACAATATCGTTCTCATCCAGGAGGATGATCTGCCTGACAAACTTATGATAAGGATGAATACGGCAAGGATTGAGAGGATCATAAACAATCTCTTCAGGAATGCACTTGACAATACTTTTTCAGGGTTTATCAAGTTTGGGTGCACATACCGCGATGAGAGAATTACCTTCTATGTCAAAGATTCTGGCCAGGGTTTCTCCAGAAGCAGCCAGCTGCTGCTTTCCGATAATCCTGAAATCCATTATTCCGACAGTCAGGATACCTATTCCGCTATGAATTTAATCCTGGCCAGAAATCTTATTCTTGCGCTGGATGGCTCTGTCAGGGTTGAGCCCAACGATGCAGGAGGCACTTCTGTGTACATTTCTCTTCCGGTGCGGGAGAGTTCCGGGTTGAAGATTTTAACGGGTACTTCCACGGAAAAGAAGATAGCGATCTGACAATTCCGGAGTACTGCACATGTCTGATAAAAGTCGGATAAGGGGGATGAGAATTCCCCTTTATTTATTGATGCCAACAGACAGTATCGTAATCTCAGTACGCCTGTTGAGCTTCTTGCCGGCAGGAGTAATGTTATCAGCAATGGGGGAGGTCTCGCCGTACCCATGTGAAAAGATCCTGTCAGCCCCTATTCCTCTTTTTATAAGAAATTCCCTTACTGACATTGCCCGGCGTTCTGACAGCAGCTGGTTGTGCTCATCAGAACCATCAGAGTCAGTATGGCCTCCTATCTCAATCACCACGGTGTTGTTAACCGCTAGGAACTCAAGAAGATTTTCAAGCTCCGGCTTCGATTCTTCAAGAAGCTCCCATGAGTCTGTATCATAAAATACGTTGTACATCCTCATGTGTTCACCTTCCCTTACCCGGTTGAGTCCTACGGTCTTCCTGTATGGTTCCGTGGAGGTATATCCCGTCTCAAAATCAAAGTTCTCCGAGTAGATCATATACCCGTCTGCAGTAACATTGAGTCCATAACTGAAGCCCGATGGAAGACAAACGAAGAATGCTCCGGCCTTGTCAGTCAGCGAGGCAATCACCATAGTGTTATTGGTCAGGTCGGTCAGCTCAAACCTTGCCACCAGCGGCTTGCCGTCTGCCTTGTCAATGACTTTTCCCCTGAAATAGGAAACAGGCTCAGGCTGAATCTCTTCGGGAAGGTTTATATAGAAGATGTCTTTGCCTTTTGAACTGGCTCTCACAGATGAAAAGAATGCTTTGCGGCCTGATGATTCGATAATAAGCCCTGTCTCGTCAGCCGGAGTGTTTACAGCAGGCCCCATATTGACGGGGGTGGTCCAGGTTGAATCAGGATTCATGGTAGTGCTGTAGATATCGAATCCACCAAATGACTCTCTTCCGTTCGATGAAAAATAAAGAGTTCTGCCGTTGAAATATATGAATGGAGAGAATTCGTCACCTGCGCTGTTGATTGTTTTCCCGGGGTTTACGGGTGTACGCCAGTTGCCGTCCATGTTACGCACAGAATACCATATATCCATCCCTCCCATCCCGCCGGGCCTGTTGCTTACGAAGAAGAGCATCCTGCCGTTTGGGCTTATTGAGGGCTGTGACTCCCACGATGTGGAGTTCACCGGAGAACCTACGTTTACTCCCGGTGACCACCGCACGCCGTCGAACAGTGAGTAGTAAATGTCACATCGTCCGTGGCCGTCCAGACGGTCACAGGCGGCAAAGTACATCGAGCGGCCGTCGGAAGCGATTGACTGTGCACCTTCATTTCCGGCGGTATTCAGCGGGGCTCCTGCATTACGGGCCCTTCCCCAGGTGTTGTCATTCATGTTCCACCTGCTTATGTAAAAATCCTCCTGCCTGTCATTACCGTAGCCGCCGGCTCTTTTTACTTCACGGGTGAAATAAAGATCCTGTCCGTCACCGGTGACCGAGGGCCAGTATTCGTCAAGCTCTGTGTTGACCGAATCTCCCACGCTGAGCGGTTCAGTCTGGAACAATGAGCCCGGGAAGGAGAGCGCAAAGATGCAGTTCCTGACAAGCATCTCCGCATCTGTACGGAGCTTCGCAGTAGTCTTAGGCTGTTTAAGGTATGCCTCGAGATGGGCTTTTGCCTCAGTATACCTTCCCGTGCGCATCTCAGCACGGCCCAGACTGTACAGTGCAGGGACAAAATAAAGCGAGTCAAGGGAAACGGCCTTACGGTAGTGCGTCACAGATTTTTCCCATTCGCCGATATCACTGTATAGCTGCCCCAGTAAAAGGTGAGCCTCATAGAATCTGTCGTCTTCACCGATCGCCACCTTCAGGTTCCGCTCCGCCCGGTCAAGGAAAAGGAGATCGTAATCTCTCTTGCCAAGATCATAATACTTGAGGGCCCTGTTGGAACGGGTATGCAGCCCCTGTCCTGATACGGCACACTGGCTCAGAAAAAGAAAAACGAAGGTTGCTATGGTCAGCCTGCAGCTCATTCAGGGAATATGCATGAACTTATGTGCCTGCAGCGAGACATTCCATTTTGTATTCTTCTTGACATATTCCGTTATAGCAGCTATCAAATCACTGAACCGGCTCCATTCCGGCTGGAGGAACAACACGCATTCGCCGCTCACCCGGCGGCTGTACTCTTCTGCTGCCTCAAAATCAGTGCCATCCTCAATTATCACCTTGAGCTCGTGGGCTTTTTTCCAGATACCCTCCAATGGCGGAGAGCCCTTCTTCGGAGAGAGGGTGATCCAGTCCCAGATGCCTGTCAGCGGATAGGCCCCGGATGTTTCCAGGTAAGTCTTCAGTCCGTCCTTTTTGATCATACTGCACAGCAGGTCAAGGTTCCACATCAGCGGTTCTCCTCCGGTGACCACAACCGAGTCAGCCCCGGAATTCCTCACATGACCGGCTATTGTCTCCACATCAACCAGGGGATGCAGTGCTGCGTTCCAGGAGTATTTGGTATCACACCAGCTGCATCCTATGTCGCAGCCTCCTATTCTGATGAAGTATGCTGCCTTGCCAGTATTGTAACCCTCGCCCTGTATAGAATAGAACTCTTCCACCAGCGGAAGCTGCAGCCCGTCGTTATGTTCATCTTTCTGATACATTATGCTTTATTTCTTCAGGGAGAGCAGCTCCATAAAGTCATGAAACAGTTCTGTATTGTCCTGCACACCCGAGAAAGCTGAAGCGCCAGGACCAAAGGCAAAGACAGGGACCATGACTGCTGAATGCCCTTTTGTGCCGAAAGTACCTGATACGGTCATATCCTCTATGCTGCCTCCTGTAAGGCTAAGCCCTCCGGTCTCGTGGTCTGCAGTGACAACAATGAGAGTGTTTCCTGATTTCTTTGCATAGTCATAGGCAACCCTGACAGCCCTGTCAAGATCAAGTACCTCCTCAATGGTTCTTTTCATGTTATTGTCATGAGCAGCCCAGTCGATCTGCGAGCCTTCGACCATAAGGATAAAC
Source organism: uncultured Bacteroidales bacterium (assembly GCA_963732365.1). Taxonomy (GTDB): domain Bacteria; phylum Bacteroidota; class Bacteroidia; order Bacteroidales; family VadinHA17; genus SR-FBR-E99. The sequence goes on from CAVSZC010000001.1 coordinate 318,864, forward strand.
CCTTTCTTATTGCGCGACAGTACCTTGATGGCCTTGTCGGTAGCTGCAGAAAGAAAGTCAGGATCCCTCCCCTGGTCGATGTAGGGCATCCCGTCTTCTGCCATGAGACCTGCAATACGGTCTGACTTGGAGTTATTGAGATCAGTCATGCTGTAGACAACATCATACCCCATATTCTTCAGCTCAACGGTAAGGTCGGCAGAGTCACTGCGGACACGGAAGTGGTTTATTCCCCCTCCGATGAACACGTCGGCTGTTCCCTTCAAAAACCACTTTGCAATATCTTCATAGCTTCCTCTTGAAGCATCGTGGGCTACGAATGATGCCGGCGTAGCATGTGTCACCGTACTGGTGGCGACAACGCCGGTCGAGAGTCCTGCTTTCCTGGCTATCTCCATTATAGTCGGTATCTCGGTACTGTCTGGGCGGACAGCTATCATTCCGTTGTTGGTTTTTTCGCCCGTGGAGATAGCCGTACCGCCTGCAGCGGAGTCAGTGATATACCTGTTGGCTGCATACGTTTTGCTGAAGCCTGTTACAGGAAATGCCGGGAATGTCATAGTGAAGCCGCTTGCTGTCATACCGGCATAAACCTGGTCAGTGCCCATGCCATCACCTATGAAAATAATAAGGTTCAACGGTTTCTGCTCCTTCCTTCCGGCAGCTGTCAACACAAGCATTATCAGTACTATAGCCGGAAATATTAATCTTTTGTTCATCTGTATTTAGTTTGGTTTAAATTATTGTTCAGTTTGCCTGAAAAGCATTTTCATTTCCCGCTCAGCGGCAGCCGAGGTCCACTTCTCAGGGATCACGGTCCAGTCTGTGAGAGGTTCCGGAGAGATATTCCCTCTCTCACGGATCCATTCCGTCATATAAAACCTCAGGTAGCGCGGCGTTGAGGAGATCAGCCTGCCATCAAGCTCTTCCTGTGAGATGCCTGCCGCTTCAATATGTCCGCCGCCGCCATTTGCCCTGTATGAATTGACTGCTACTGTATATGTCGAGTCGTGACTGAAAACCGTTCCGTCACTCATCGAGGTGATTGTCACACGCGCTCCCTGAGGTTTTGTGACATCGACAATATAGCTGATACCCATGGCGGAGTCAAAATTATAGGAAGGATTTCTCAGCCTCGGTCTGCCATTGATCATTACCGGTTTATCCTCTCCGGTAAGACTGTACCTGAGCATAAAATCATTCCCGTTTTTCATAGTGTTAAACCATAATCCGTATGAGTGCTCGAGGTACCTGTCGACTTCACTGCCTGTCATGGATATTGTGTAAAGGAAGTTTTCAAACCTGTAGAGGCGGAACATATCCCTTATTCTCAGGTCTCCCTCGCTTATCTGTTCATCGAACGACAGAGGAGCTGCGAAGGAGATGTCAGCACCGCTTATGTCAAGCTGTATATCATGAATAAGGTCAACGAAGGCTGAGGGTCCGAAGAATGCGTCACGGGTGGTGGCTGATGCATCAGACCTGCCAATTATTTGTGAGGCGTAGGTTTCGATTGTATCTGAAACCCCTCTGTACCTGTCAATGAATGAGACAGAAGCCGGAAGTGAATTCATCTGGATGAGCTTTCCTTCAATGTCCCTGCCGGTGGTTCCGTCTTCCTTCCGGGTCAATGATATCTTTGCATGCATCAGCACTGCAGCCCTGCTGCCGCCGTCAAGCATCAGGACGGTGTCTCCTTCAGTATTTACTGCCTTCTTAACATCCTGGTTATGATCATGTCCGCAGAAAATAATGTCGAATCCCGGCACGTTGACCGCCACTGACAGGGAAGAGTTCTCGTCTGTGCCTGCATCATCTTCATTGCCCATGCCTGAGTGGAACAGTCCCACGATGAGGTCCGGTTTTTCCTTAACCATCTCAGGCATCCATTTTTGTGCCGTCTCTACCATCCCGTCAAACCTGATGCCACTGTAAAGTGCTTCAGGGAGCCAGTCAGGGACTGACGGGGTGATCAGTCCGAATACAACAACCTTCATCCCACCCTTCCTGATTACAGTATAGGGTTCAAAGTAGGGTTCGCCGGTTAGCGTGTCAATGGCGTTCGCAGCCAGGAGAGGGAAATTGTACTGACGTCTGACCCTGTCATAGACCGGGTGCCCTGTCTCAATGTCATGGTTCCCTGCCGTTGCTGCATCATAGCCAAGATGGTTGAGTATGTCGGCAACGATATGCGTGCGCAGGGTGTCAACAAAATTATAGTAGTACATAAGGGGGTCGCCCTGCAGGATGTCTCCGTTATCAAGCAGTATCATGTTCTCTTCTGATCCGTTTTCAACAAGTGAGGCCAGATTGGCAAGAGAGCGGTCAGTCACTACACCCTCAGTGTTGTCATAAGGGAGGAGCATGCCGTGAAGGTCGGTGGTGGCATATATATTTAAACCTTCCGGCGACTTGCATCCGGATATCAAACAGAACAGGAGTGTGAATAATGACAGTGAACGGATCCTCATATGATCTATTTTTGGTTTCCAAATATAACCATTAACAATAACAATGAAATATCCGGTACAGTTGTGCAGCAGAGCCTCTTTTAAGTGGATTTTTTGAAAGGATTATCCTCAGACCTGATGTAATGTATCCTATTTCAGTCGGGAACATATAATCCAGGTAATTAGTTTTGTGCCTGATAAAGTTCATATTTTTGTACAGTTATGAAAACACTATCCGGACTTGATATTGTATCCTCGCATATGCCATCAGGCCTGCGCGGGAAGAGAATAGGGCTCCTTTGCCATGCCTCAAGTATAACCTCCGGCTTCAGGTTCATCACTGAGATCTTCGGAAGTGACAGCGGTTGCAGGCTTGCTGCCCTCTTCGGTCCGCAGCACGGCATATCTGGCCAGACGCAGGATAACATGATTGAGTGGGAAGGAACAACTGATCCCATTCTTGGCATCCCTGTCTACAGTCTTTATGGCGAGCACCGCAAACCCACCCAGGCCATGCTCAGCGGGCTGGAGGCTTTTGTCGCAGACCTGCAGGATGTTGGGGCAAGACTGTATACTTACATATGGACCGTAAAACTGTGCATGGAAGCCTGCGCCGAGGCAGGGATACCGGTTTGGATACTTGACAGACCCAATCCCATCGGGAGAGTGCAGGCAGACGGGCCGGTGCTTAATGAAGATTATTTTACGTTTGTCGGAGGAGCCTCAATACCGCTCTGCCACAGGATGACCATCGGAGAGATGGCTTTATGGATCAGGGAAAAACATGTACCCCGGTGCGACATCCATATTGTCAGGGCGGAAGGATGGAGACGTAACTCACTCTACCGTGAGACAGGACTGCCATGGGTTCTCCCCTCCCCCAACATGCCAACGCCCGAAACAGCGCTGGTATACCCTGGTACCGTGCTGGCAGAAGCCCTTAACCTTTCGGAAGGAAGAGGGACCGTTATACCGTTCGAACTCACGGGCGCACCGTTCATAAATGCAACCAGCCTTTCTAATGATCTGAAATCAAGGAATATCCTAGGATGCCACTTCAGAATACACGACTTCATCCCCACGTTCCACAAGTTTGCAGGAGAGTACTGCCGGGGCATCCAGATACATGTCACCGACGCATCCGTTTTCAGACCGGTGGCCACAGCCCTGCACCTGCTTGATTCAATAATAAGAACATCACCTCCGGACTCACTGAGATTCAATCCTCCTCCATACGAATATGAGTACCGGCTTATGCCTTTCGATATACTTTCGGGCGACAGCCGGATGAGAGAGGTTCTTGAGAACGGACTGTCGATCAGTGATGAGATATCAAGATGGGATGCCTCTATTGAATCGTTCAGCAGGGAGTTCAGCCAGATGGCTTTATACAGCGAATAGGGTGATCAGCGCAACCAATATAATTGCCTTATCACTGATCATTTTCCTGGCATCCATGATCAGGGGATTCACCGGTTTTGGCCTTGCACTGGTAGCTGTTCCGCTGATCCAGTTTTTTCTTCCTGTGACTGACACCGCAGTATTCATCGCCTTCATCAATTTCATCTTCTCCATTGTCTATTTTCAGAAGTCAAAAGAAATTGTGAAAGGTCAGCCTCTGGGAATAATGGCACTTACAACCGGTGCAGGGGTGGCTGCCGGCACCGCTATACTGAAATATATTCCTTCTTCCAGCATACAGCTTGTGTGGGGTGTGCTGATCATCCTGATAGTGATTTTTATGATCAGGGGGGTGAATTTCGGGATAATGTCAGACAAAACTGCTCTTTCTGTGTCAGGGTTATTCGGAGGCATTCTGGCAGGGTGCACAGGAATTATCGGCCCACCGGTAGCGGTCATCCTTTCCTCCATGAAGACACCGAAAGAAAAATTCAATGCGATCATTTCTGTGTTCATCCTTTTTGCAGTGACGTATGCACTTCTCTTTTATACGTTGGCAGGCCTGATACGAAAAGAGACCCTTATGCTGGCCATCTGCTCAGTACCGGCGTTGCTGCTCGGTCTCCGTACCGGGGATAAGCTGATGGCGGGAATCAGTCAGAAAACTTTCACTAACGCAATATATATTGTCCTTGTAATCATGGGGGTGATTACCTTGCTCAAGGGGTTAAAAGGGATAATATCCTGACCGCAATGCTCTTCACAGACACCTATAAAACCATTACTGCAGAAGCCAGAGGCCTTTATAAGGACCGGGGCAGCAGATTCATTGCCATCGCAATGCCTGTGACCTCGCAGGAAGATATCAGGATGAAGCTCGAGGCCCTGAGAAAAGAGTATCATGATGCAAGACACCACTGCTATGCATGGGTTCTGGCTCCTGACAGGCTTACCTGGCGTGTCAATGATGACGGAGAGCCCTCAGGAACAGCCGGCAGGCCCATCCTGGGACAGATAAACACCCGGGAGCTGACAAATATTCTTGTGGTTGTAATCAGATACTTCGGCGGGACACTTCTGGGTGTCAGCGGCCTGATCAAGGCATACAGGTCAGCAGCCTCCGACGCGCTTGCCAACGCAAATATAGCTGAGAGGCAGGTCATGGACAGATGGGTTGTCACTTTTCCCTATATCATGATGAATGATGTGATGAAAGTGATCAAGGAAGAGGGGTGCCTACAGCATGATCTGACCTGCACAGAAGAGAACTGTTCAACCGTTATTTCGGTAAGAGCGTCACATGCAGAGAGAGTTACAGCGCGTCTTCGCAAGACAGAGGGTGTATCACTTGCTCACAGGGACTAGGCACAGGAGATATATTTTTCAATACTTTTTAACATCCCTGTCACATAATCAATAGTTGTATAACTTTGCAAAATCCCAGGCAGTTAAACATATCTTAATGAAAACCAGAAGTTTAGTCTCCATTGACGATCTCAGTACAGCGGAGATCATGAAGATCCTGAAGCTTGCCGCCGAGTTTGAAAAGACCCCTGTCCAGGACATCCTTCACGGAAAGGTGGTGGCAACACTCTTTTTTGAGCCTTCAACGCGTACACGTCTCAGTTTTGAGAGTGCTGTCAACAAACTTGGAGGCAAGGTCATCGGGTTCACCGATGCCTCAAGCTCAAGTGTAAGCAAGGGCGAGACCCTCAATGACACCATCAGGACAGTGAACAACTATGCTGACGTGATAGTGATGCGTCACCCCATTGAAGGAAGTGCGAGGTATGCCAGCGAGATAGCAACAGTACCGGTTATTAACGCCGGTGACGGGGCAAACCAGCATCCCACGCAGACCCTTCTGGATCTCTACTCCATTCTCAAGACGCAGGGATCACTCGATCATCTGAACATATGCATGGTCGGAGACCTGAAATACGGTCGTACGGTGCATTCGCTGCTGATGGCAATGTCGCGCTGGAGCACCTCATTCAATTTTGTGGCACCCGAAGAGCTCAAAATGCCCGATGAATATAAGCTTTACCTTGACAACCTGGGGCTGGAATACCATGAGACAGCCGACCTGGCCAGTGTCATTGACAATGCAGACATCATATATATGACCAGGGTTCAGCGTGAGCGCTTCTCTGACCCGATGGAATATGAGAAAGTCAAGAACGCTTATGTGCTATATGATCACATGCTCTCAGGCACAAAGCCCGGCATGAAGATACTTCACCCCCTTCCGCGTGTCAACGAGATCAATCCTGATGTTGATGCCAATGACAAGGCATACTACTTCGAGCAGGCCCTCAACGGTGTCTATACCAGGCAGGCCATTATCTGTACGTTACTGGGACTAAAATAAGAGACCATGAAAAGCACAAATGATCCCAAGCAGCTGCTGGTAAGTGCCATTGAATCGGGCACGGTCATCGACCATATACCGGCAAGCACCCTGTTCAAGGTAATTAAGATCCTCGGCCTTGACAGGATCAGGAACCAGATCACTTTTGGCACCAACCTTGACAGCAGGACTGACGGGAAAAAGGCTATCATAAAGATAGCCGGCAAGTTCTTTGAGGATGACGATATTAACCGTATAGCACTTGTTGCACCCAATGCGAAGCTCAATATAATAAAGGACTACCAGGTGATTGAGAAGCGTGTTGTTTCCGTGCCTGATACTATCACGGCGATTGCCAAGTGCATGAATCCCAAGTGTATTACCAATTTTGAAAAGGTGACGACCCGTTTCAGGGTTGTTTCAAAGAAGCCGGTGGCGCTGAAGTGCCATTACTGTGAGAAGATTACCGATCAGGAGAGGCTGGAGATTATCTGAAATTATATTTAACCACCCCGTCCGTCAGCTGACGGACACCCCTCCTAAAAAAGGAGGGGAAATGCGCGATATTAAGTACTTTAACTTTCTCCTCCTTAATAAGGAGGAGTACCCCGACTCCGCCACTTGGCGGATCGGGGGGAGGTGGTGGCTTTTAAGACACCCTCGAGGGGGTTTCCTATTAAATCTATCTTAATCTGTCGTAGGATTTTACCAGGATTTCATCCTTGAGGATACTCCGGTATGCCAGCCATGCAAGGATTGCTGATACCAGCGGGAAAATTGATCTTACCTTCCATATTATTGTCACGTCTATCTTTCTGTCGAACATGTAAACATAATATGCTCCGAGCAAGATAGTCCCCAGTGAGAACAGCAGGGTCATCATTGCTATTCTCATCTGAATTGATCTTTTCCTGTAGAGGAAGATTGCTGTGAACGCAAGCAGCGGAACAATGGTAATGATCACCGTCAGAGGCCAAAGACGCTGAACGGGATCACCGTCTGCCTCCCCGAGGCCTGAAAACCCAAGCGAAAATATTGTACCCGTGCCGTTATTCAGCAGAAGAAGATCGCCTGTCATCAGTAACCCTGAAAGCACCGCAACTGCAATCAGTAACAGAGTTTGTATCCTTTGAATCATATTGCTAATCAGATATATGACTAAAACAATTTCTTGAAATTCTGGTAGTCAAGGTAGTACAAAATCTTCAAAGAGATGCTGTTTGACTGTGGCTGGTTAAGCATATCCTTGAAGTTTTCACCGGGATTCTCAATTATATAATCAGAAAATGACATGATAGCATTTTTCCATACTATTGAAAGCTCACTTCCTGGGGCAAAACGCCAGGTATAGACCATGTCAATATTAAGGAAATTAGTGTTCAGGTCGGAAGTGCCACCATATGAAGCGGGCTCAAGAGAACCATCATCAAGAAGCAGAAAGTAGTCACCGTCATAGTCTGCTTTTGACCAGTAGTATCTGCACCTGAGGGAAAGATACGAGTCGGCAGTGAAAATGAAGGCGCCTGAGAGAGTATGTTCTATTGTTGAAACACCCCGCTTGCCGAAGAATATTTCGTCACCTATCCCATCGCCAACATAGCCAATATCATTAATGGAGCGCTCCATGGCAAAGGAATAGTCGACTGAGAACTTCCTGCTGAACTTGTACTGTGTCTGTACTGACAAGTCATAAAGGCGCTGGTCATACTCTGAACTGTTAATGCCATATCCCAGGTTAAACTCTGCATAGAGTTTCTTACTCCTGTCAGTGTCACCTCTGATTCCGATCAGCAGGCCCGGAGACCTGGAATAATAAATTGACATGTCATCGGTCCTCGGCTCAAAATAGTCATTCTCACCCCAGGGTGATATCCCTGCATCGAAAGATAATGACCAGTAGTTCATAAAGACGATCATACTTCCAAATTCAATGGCTGACGCTGTAAAGACCCTTGGTTTGTAAAGCTGGTCATAAGAAAAATCCAGTGAGTAACGTTGCATCATCAGGTTACCCTTTGGCTCAAACACATTGTATGAGAAGTCGACCGAATGTTCCAGCTCATTGTTTCGCCTTATATAACCCATGTCATTGGGGTCATAAGTGTCGCTCATCAGTGACAGGTTATAGTCTGTTCTGAACGTGCCCCCCGTTTTTCCGATATTGAATTCGATTGCATGGCCAAGATCTGTACTGTCAGTATAGTATTTCTGGCTGAGGTTGGTTGTTGCGGCAACGGAATAGAGCTGATTCTTTGTCTTTACAAGCGTTTCAAAGCTTGTGACATTAGCCGTATAGAAGTTTTCATCCTTCTCCGCATTCCTGATCACACTGGTATTTGCCAGGCTGACAAAAGAGTTGTTCTTCAGGTTCTGATCGAATACGATCATATTATAGTTGGTAAGCGGCTCAGTCAATATCTTTCGCGTTTCACCTGTAACGCTGTCTTTCACTTCGGCATACACGCTGTTCGTTATGGCGTTGAAAACGCCTATCCCAAGTCCGCCTTTTGTCCTGCCTGAGACTTTGGTGGCGTTAATCAGTCCAACTTCGGCAGGATTATCTGACACATATTCATCTTCATTCAGCTGGTCATAGACGTCGCCGATGAGGTGAGGCACTCCACCTATTCTTCTCGAGTAGAAGATATTCCCTTTTTTGAAAAGCTCTGTCCCTTCCATAAAGAAGGGGCGGTTCTCATTATACTTAACTTCGTATGGGGTAAGATTAAGCACATGGTCATCTGACTGCACCTGTCCGAAATCAGGAATGAGCGTTGCATCGAGCGTGAAGCTTTCGCTGAGGCCCAGCTTGAGGTCAAGCCCGCCGTTATATGATGTGGTGACTCCTGCTTCATCAGACATCTTCTCCAGGTAGCCGGAAACATACGGAACCAGGGATAGACGAAGTGGCGGAGTGATATCCTGCAGCCCCCCGAGCTCCCCCAGATGGGTTATTGTGGATCCATATTCCTTGTTAACATAGCTCCATGATGATGTCTCCCTGTCGCGGCGTACTTCACGCCAGAAATTAATGCCCCACATCTGGGCGGCGGCTTTTGAGAATCGCACTGCAGAATATGGTATTCTTATTTCTGCACTCCATCCGTTTTCCAGGATGGCAGTACGGCTCTCCCAGACCGCATCCCATGTATCTTCCCTCTCCCATGAATCACCTGTTGACAGTTTATTGTCTATCTGGACTCCGGAGGCTGTCACCTTGAAAACTTCGCCATTGAGACCGTCATTGAAGGGTGAAATCTCAACATAGAAATTATCTGAATTGATGTTATCATCATCCCTGGCACCCAGTTCAGTGAATATGCTGTCAGGAGAGGGATCGTACATCATTGCTCCTATCCACAGCGCTTCATCGTCGTATAGAACCCTGACTTCAGTCCTGTATTTTGAGGCAATGCCATTAAACGGATTATACATTACGAAGTCTCCGGCAACATTTGACTTGAGCCATGCCTCGTCATCAAGCAGACCATCTGCCTTGATACGCTTGTCGGTCCTGAGCGCAATTAGTTGTCTTCCTGCGAGATCAGGACCAGTATTCTGAGCTCCGGCTGCAGAGCACAAAATCATGAGAACAAAAACAAGGAGGGCATTTTTCACTTCGTGGATCATCTTACGCAGTTGTGTATATCAGGCATTAGGCAAATATAATCACATGACTGCTAAAGAGAGGATTTTATTCCCATTTAACAATCTTTAACAGCTAATTACCCTCCGCCTGGCGATGTTCATGGTAATACAATTTTACTATTTTTGCTGTTTCAATCTGACAAAAATGAAAAAGACTGAACTTATAAGGAACGCTGACGGATCAATATTCCATCTTCATTTGTTGCCGGGCGAAATAGCCGAAAAAATTATCATAGTGGGTGACCCCGGAAGGGTTGAGATGATTGGTGAGATGCTTGACTCGATTCGTGTCCGTAAGAGCAACAGGGAGTTCAGTACGGTCACAGGCACCTATCACGACACTGAGATCACAATAATATCGTCAGGCATAGGCACTGACAATATCGACATTGTAATAAATGAGCTTGATGCACTGGCAAATATTGACCTGGAGAGCGGTGTCATCAGGGAAGAGCCCCGCTCATTGACCTTTGTCCGGATTGGAACGGCAGGGGGACTGCAGGCTGACATACCTGCCGGATCGTTCATTGCAACGGGCAAGGCTGTCGGGTTTGACGGAGTGCTGCATTTCTATGAGGGGTACGAATGGTGCCTTGACCACCAGCTAGCTGATGCTCTTGCCACACACCTTGAGTGGCCCGATACCCTTGCTTATCCGTATGTCATTGATGCCGATGCCTCTCTGCTTGAGAAAACAGCCTCTGATATCCGTAAGGGTATCACCATCTCATCGCCCGGTTTTTACGGCCCGCAGGGGCGCACACTAAGGCTGGAGCCTTTTGACAGCGAACTGAATGAACATATCCGCACATTCAGGTTCAGGGGAGAGGCGATCACAAACTACGAGATGGAGAGCTCTGCCATTTACGGTCTTTCAAAGCTGATGAACCACAAAGCCCTTACAATATGCGTCGTAATAGGGAACAGGGTCACAGGGGAGTTCCTGACCGATTACAAGCCGGCAGTTATGAAGCTTGCACAGAAGGTGCTTGATTCTCTCAGCTCCTGAAAACCTCAATAATTTCCTTCAGAATAGTGGAGGCTGCCTTTCCGTCGCCGTAAAACCCGGGGTAGTGCAGCAATTCCTTTTTATTCATGAAATATTCCCAGGCCTCGGTTATCTTCTTCGGATCAGCGTCGGCAAGCCTGACAGTCCCGTTCTTTACCAGTTCAACCCATTCTGTCTCTTTCCTGAGCACAATGCAGGGCTTTGAGAAGAAATGGCTTTCCTTCTGCACCCCACCGGAGTCAGTAATGATCATCCTTGCTTTCTTCTCGAGCAGGATCATTTCCAGGAATGACACAGGCCGTATAACCCTGGTAAGCCCTTTGGCGGTCATCCTTTCATGCAACTCAGGAGCACTCTTTTTGAGTGCAATTATGGTCCTGGGATGAAGTGGCATTACCATAATAATGTCATGCTTTTCCGCAAGCTCCACCAGGGTGCTGAATATTGACGTAAGTCTCACCGCGTCATCTGTATTCAGGTCTCGGTGTATAGTAACGAGAATAAACTTATCATCGGCCAGACCCATCTTTTTAAGGAAGTCATGCTTTTTCCTCTCTGCCAGTTCAGCATAGAACAGGCTGTTGTCTAACATTATATCACCCGTAAGGAATATTCTTGGGTTATTGATATTGTGGGGGGCAATATTTTCAGGGTGGAAGCCCTCAGCCATCAGGTTCTTGAATGCAGTGTTTGTCGGGGCAAACAGCAGTGTTGACGCGTGGTCAGCCATGATGCGGTTGAGTTCTTCCGGCATCGTTTTGTTGAATGAACGCATGCCGGCCTCGATATGAACAACAGGGTAGTGCTGCTTTGATGCCGCAAGTGCAGCCGCCAGGGTCGAGTTGGTGTCCCCGTAAACGATGACACAGTCAGGCTTCTCGTTCATGATCACATCCTCGATCCTTTCGAGAATCAACCCTGTCTGACGGCCGTGTTTACCTGACCCGACCTGAAGGTTGTGGTCCGGCATCCTTATCTCCAGTTCGTCAAAGAATACTTCTGACAGTTCCCGGTCATAATGCTGGCCGGTATGAACTATCACCTCTTCTATTTCGTTACTGAAAGGGCCTGCAATGGCACGGCTGATGGCTGACGCTTTTATGATCTGTGGTCTGGCCCCAACTATATTGAGGATCTTCAGCTTACTCATTTTGCATAGTTAACAGCCCGTGTCTCCCTTATTACTGTTATCTTGATCTGGCCCGGATAGGTCATCTCATTCTGTATCTTGCGTGCGATTTCGAACGAGAGGTTTTCGGTATCCTTGTCACTCACCTTCTCAGCTCCTACAATAACTCTCAGTTCTCTTCCCGCCTGGATGGCGTAGGTCTTGGTGACACCAGGGTATGAAAGCGCCAGTGATTCAAGCTCATTAAGTCTCTTGATATAAGATTCAATCACCTCGCGTCTTGCACCAGGGCGTGCGCCGGAGATGGCGTCACAGACCTGTACAATGGGTGCGATGAGGGTCGTCATCTCCGCCTCGTCATGGTGCGAGCCTATGGCATTGATGACCTCCGGCTTCTCCTTATACTTCTCTGCCAGCTTCATTCCCAGAACTGCATGCGGGAGCTCCGGCTCATCATCGGGCACTTTCCCGATGTCATGGAGCAGACCGGCTCTCTTGGCTATCTTTGGATTAAGTCCCAGCTCAGCGGCCATTATGGAGCACAGGTTAGCCACTTCGCGCGAGTGCTGAAGCAGGTTCTGTCCGTACGAGGAACGGTACTTCATCTTTCCCACCATTCTGATGAGCTCAGGATGCAAGCCATGTATTCCCAGGTCAATGGTGGTTCTCTTGCCTATTTCGACTATCTCCTCCTCAACCTGTTTGCGGGTCTTTTCGACTATCTCTTCAATGCGGGCCGGGTGAATACGTCCGTCGGTAACAAGCTGGTGCAGTGCCAGGCGCGCAATCTCGCGGCGTACCGGGTCAAAGCCGGAGAGAACAATTGCTTCAGGGGTGTCGTCAACAATTATCTCGACGCCGGTAGCTGCTTCCAGCGCCCTGATGTTTCGTCCTTCTCTTCCGATGATACGTCCCTTGATCTCATCAGAGTCGATATGGAAGACCGTGACGGCATTCTCGATGGCTGTCTCTGCTGCCACACGCTGAATAGCCATCACCACTATACGCTTAGCTTCCTTGGAAGCGGTGAGCTTGGCTTCATCAAGTATCTCGTTGATATATGACATTGCACCTGTGCGCGCCTCCTCCTTAAGCGATTCCATCAGCTGGTTCCGCGCCTCTTCGGCAGAGAGACCTGATATGGCCTCAAGCTGTTCAACCTGCTGCCGGTGAAGTTTCGCAAGCTCCTCCGACTTCCTGTCAAGCACTTCAACCTGCTGTGTCAGGCTCTCCTTGATGGCGTCTGCCTCATTTTTTCTTCGCTGTGTCTCCTCAAGCTTCTGTGACAGTGCCTGTTCCTTCTGTTTTATCCTCCCCTCAGCCTGGTTGATCCGGTTGTTTCTTTCGTTGATGACCTTTTCATGCTCAGCTTTAAGCTGAAGGAACCGTTCCTTGGCCTGAAGTATCTTTTCCTTCTTGATCACCTCAGCCTCTGATTCAGCTTCAGAGATGATCTTTTTTCTCTTGTTGCGGAGCATCACCTGCCACAGGTAATATGACAGTATTGTTCCTCCGATCAGGGCAGCAGCGCCAATGGCGATACAAATCCCGGGTGATATATTTCCTGCAATCATAATGGTTTAATTTGTTTATATAAAAAAACCCGCAGAGTCTCCCTAACTTTTAAAAAACCCCATATCTACATGGCTGAAGTGGCCGTCTTACTTTGAACTTCCACTGTCACGCGTCAGCGTGTCCCCGGCGAACCGGGGTGCGGCCTGTCCTTGGCAAGCCAAGACCTGCTCCAAAGTACAAATTGTTGAGTTTCCAAAATGAATAGAGAAACAATGCGGGCAATATCCTGCTATTTAAAAGAACGCGTATTTATCTTTTTGACAGACAGAGGGTAACTTTCTCATTAAGCTCCTTAAGTCCCTCTTCCAGTGTCGTGTCTCCCTCCTTATCCTCAATCTCTATGAGCCTGATAACGTACTGCAGGGCAGCCATCGCCAGAAAATCCTGAATATCCTTGTCAACATAACGCTGCTTGTACTGCAGTACTTTTTCGTTGATCAGCCTGGCTGCTTTACGGATACGTTCTTCATTTTCACTTTCCACCTTCAACGGATAATACCTGTCGGCCACATTGACCCTGATTGATAGTTTATCATCCATTGTTATATATTATCTGTCTAAAAGAGCAATACATTTATCTATCTCCCGCACAAGTTCACTCACTCTCTTCCTTGCCATCGCGGCATCGTCTCCGCTCCCGAGGATTGCTCCTGAGAACTTCGCTCTTTCATATCTTGACTGAAGCTCCTTTACTTCTTCATTTTTTTCAGCCAGCTCTCTTCTGACAGCTGACAGTTCATTTTCAAGATCCGTTACCAGCTCTCTCAGTTTTTCATGCTCTGAAACCAGGGCTTCCACTGATCTTCTGAGCAAAAGATATTCCTCATATCCCTTTGCATTCATAACGGAAACTATATTACAAATATAACATTCTTATTCCTGTTTTCAAAAAAAGAGGCCAATAAGTTTGCCCTTTCGGTGTGGAAACTTAGTTTTGCAGCCATCACGAACAAGAAATGATTAGAAAACATATAATTCTTGCCGTTGCATTAACAGCGACAATAAATATTAGTTCACAGGAAGTTGGTAAAGAGCTCTTTATAAGCCCCATGCGTGAAGTCCCTTCCCTCTCGGCAAGTTTTGCCGAGTTAAGGAACGATCACTTTCATTCAGGTCTTGACTACAAGACGGGAGGTGTCATCGGGAAAGAGGTTCTGTGCGCTGCAGAAGGTTACGTCTATCGTATTGCCGTGAGCCCTTCGGGCTTCGGCAAAGCTGTATATGTCCGTCATCAGTCCGGACACTCTACGGTATATGCCCATCTCGACAGCTTCAGGTCTGACATTGAAGAGTATGTTAAGATGAGACAGTACGAGCTGAAGAGCTTCAACGTCTCTCTCTATCCTGCCCGCAACCAGTTCAGAGTAAGCCAGGGAGAGGTGATCGGAAAGTCAGGCAACAGCGGAAGCTCCTCAGGCCCTCATCTGCACTTCGAAATACGAGACTCGGCAACCGAGGACCCGCTGAACCCTCTCAGCTTCAGTATTGGCGTCAGTGACAGGATGAAGCCTGCTATTGACAAGATCATCATCTACCCCCTCACCCAGGCGTCAACAGTAAACAGGTCACACGCAAGCCTGACACTCAGAACCATTGCTGCAAACGGTGGCTATGTTGTACAGAATCCCGGCATTCCTGTTATTTACGGTGATGCAGGAATTGGTATCAAGTGTTGGGACACCTTCGACAACAGCACTAACAGGTGCGGAGTCTACTCAATAGAGATGGTTGTCGATTCGGTTGCTGTGTACACCTTCACTGCCGACCGCTTCTCATTTACTGAATCAAGATATCTTAACAGCCACATTGACTACAGGGCCAGGGTCACTGACAATGAATACATTCATAAAACCTTCATTCAGCCGGGGAACAGGCTCTCAATGTATGATACTCGTCTCAACAGGGGTGTACTGAGCTTCAGGGATGGCATGGACCATAAAATATCAATCACGGTGTCAGATCTCTCCGGCAACAAATCATCCGTCTCATTTACATTGCGCTCTGTCACCGAACAGCAGGCGGAGCCGGTTCCCATGAAATACAGCAAATTGATACCGTACGGCAAATCTTCCGAATTCACGGCTGACGGGATCAGGGTCCACTTCCCTCCCATGGCTCTCTATGACACCCTCTTCCTGGCTTACAATGTCCGGAACCACACCAGGTACCTCTCTCCGGTCCATTCAGTCCATGACCCCACTGTCGCCGTGCATGAACCGGTAAGGCTGTCATTACGACCTGACACCGTCATTGCAGGGAAGGAAGAAAAGCTCTGCCTGGTGTTCATCGACAGGAAGGGGAAAGCCTCATTTGCCGGCGGCGAATACAAATACGGATTTGTGAGCGCTGACATAAGAAGCCTCGGTGATTACGCCGTCTCACTCGACACGGTCCCTCCCACTGTCAGAAGCAGCTTCACAACCGGAGCAGATCTGACAGGAAGGGGTTCATTCACAATCACCATAAATGATGATTTCTCCGGAATAAGGAGCTATGAGGCTTTTGTTGACGGCGAGTGGGCCCTGATGGAATATGATGCCAAGAACAACATCCTCCTTTACCGTCCGGAGAAGGCACGCATAAAAGAAAACACCCTTCACAGCCTTGAACTGTCCGTAACCGACAACCGCGGCAACAGGTCAACGCTGAAGAGTGAATTCAGGTGGTAATAAGAGTTTGTCAGAAAAGTTTCTCAGGATAAATGCCCTGGGCAACCATCTTTCTTATGCTCTCCACGACAAAAGGCTTGTCTTCACGGTAGGTGACCCCGAACCAGTGGCTGTTGCTCCTGAGTATCTGAATGGTGATCTCCCCTTTCTTGACAAACTTGTCAAGCGATGTGGGAATATCCAGTTCCGCCTTGAAGTCTCCTATCTTCTCCTTCAGGAAACTTGAGAACTCCAAATTCAGGTATTTGTAAACAGATGGTTTAAATCCGAAAAGGTTCATCGAGACCACTTCATCACCGGTATATTTGTTTATATTCCCCTGTGCATCAGGGGCAAACACTCCGTCAGCTCTTTTTTCAATGCCGCGTGTCTCAACCATGTTCTGCAGAAAGCCTGTGTTGCTTACAGAACATATTCCCCGGTTAACATGGCCATGGTCTGAGAGTGTGTTACCCAGCCTGTAACCGACAATGCAGTAGTTTGTGTCTGTCTTGTCTCCCGTCAGGAAGTCATGCAATACCTTGAATGAATCTACCCCGTAGTAGTCATCGGCATTTATCACTCCGAACGGCTCGTGTATCTTCGGTTCGGTAACAAGGATTGCATGGCTGGTGCCCCATGGTTTCTGACGCCCCTCAGGCAGCGAGAACCCCTTCGGAAGGTTTCCGAGCTCCTGGAAGACGTATTCAATCTCAATCACATTGCTCAGACGCCTCACAAATGTCTCCCTGAACTGCTCCTCGATATCGCGTCTTATAACAAACACAACCTTTCCGAAGCCTGCCCTCTTCGCATCATATATTGAATAGTCAATTATTGTTTCACCCGAAGGGCCCACCTGGTCAAGTTGCTTGTTGCCGCCATATCTGCTGCCCATTCCTGCAGCAAGGACCATTAATGTTGGTTTCATACGATCATTTGTTTTTAGGTTACACAATAATACCTAAATATTTCTTACTTTCAAAAACTCAAAATAAAGAATTGTCATTCCTTGTTGAAATATGTATTGACTCGGTAAGGTCTGCATGCATAGCCGAAGCCGCGGGAGCGGCGAGAGTTGAATTATGTTCTGCCTTGTCAGAAGGGGGAGTGACTCCCAGTATCGGGCTTATTGAATCTGTAAAGAATAATGTAAACATCCCCGTTCATGTCATAATAAGGCCGAGAGGAGGCGATTTCCTTTACAGTGACAGCGAATTCAGCGTGATGCGCCGTGACATTGACATAGCCGGCGAGGCAGGTGCTGACGGCATAGTCACGGGAATACTTAACAAGGACGGCACGGTGGATATTGAACGTACAGCATTGCTTGTACGATTTGCCGCACCCATGAGCGTCACATTTCACAGGGCATTTGACATGTGCCGTGATGCCCCCAGGGCACTGGAAGATATTATTGCCACCGGGGCAGAAAGGATACTTACGTCAGGCCATGCCCGCAGCGCCCTCGACGGGGCACAGGTTATCAGGGAGCTTATTGCCTCGTCAGGCAACCGGATAAAGATAATGCCGGGCGGCGGGATTGATGAGTATAACATTGCCCTCCTGGCAAATTCCACAGGAGCAAGAGAGTATCATCTCTCAGGACGCAGACAATACGAAAGCATGATGACATTCAGGCGCAAAGGTGTATACATGGGAGACCCCCGGCTTCAGTCAGAATATACGTTAAAGACAGCCGATGCCGATAGGATCAGTTCAGTAATTAAGATTCTTGAAAGCATAATTATTTAATTAAAGATGTTATTTTTGGAGCCTGTTCCTTTGGGACGGAAAAAATTCCCTGAATTATATCTGTTTGTATATTAATAACTTAAAAACAATAAATTAATATGAAAAGGATTACTGCTCTGATGCTCAGCCTTCTGTTTTCAGTGTTCATCATTACTGAGAGCAGCAGGGCCTGCACAAACTTCCTTATTACCAAGGGAGCCAGCAAGGACGGATCAACCATGATCAGCTACTCAGCCGACTCGCATGTTCTCTTCGGCGAACTCTACTACTGGCCAGCGATGAAGTATAACGCCGGAGCCATGCTTGATGTCTATGAATGGGATACAGGGAAGTATCTCGGCAAGATTGAACAGGCTGCTGCCACATATTCAGTTGTCGGTAACATGAACCAGCATCAGCTGGCCATAGGTGAAACCACCTACGGAGGGAGAGACGAGCTTCAAAATCCTGAAGGGATCATCGACTACGGCAGCCTTATATATATCACACTCCAGCGTGCGAAAAATGCTCGCGAAGCAATTCATACAATGATCGCCCTGACAGAGAAATACGGATATTGCAGCTCGGGTGAATCATTCTCGATATCCGATCCCAACGAGGTTTGGATAATGGAACTGATAGGCAAGGGCCCTGGCAAGAACGGACTGGCATTCGTAGCGCTAAGGATTCCTGACGGTTACATCTCGGGTCATGCCAACCAGGCAAGGATACAGACATTTCCCCTCGCCAACGGGAAAACCTCCATCACATCAAAAGAGGCAGACAAGATCTTCAATCCGGAGGTTGAGGTCATCTATTCACATGATGTCATAGACGTTGCCCGCGGATTCGGATGGTTCAGCGGAGCAGATGCTGAATTCAGCTTCAGCGATATCTTCGCCCCGGTGACATTCAGCGGCGCCCGTGCCTGCGACGCACGCGTGTGGTCAGGATTCAACAAGGTAAACAGCACTATGGGAGAATACCTTGACTATGCCATGGGACATGACCTGTCGAACAGGATGCCCCTGTGGATCAAGCCTGACAGGAAACTCAGCGTCGAGGATGCCATAGGGCTTATGAGAGATTACTACCAGGACACACCCATGGACATGACGACAGATATCGGAGCTGGCCCATACCTCAGCACAGTCAGATGGAGGCCGATGAGCTTCACCGTTGACGGGGAGACATATGTCAATGAAAGAGCCATTTCAACACAGCAGACAGGCTTCTCATTCGTTACCCAGAGCCGCAGCTGGCTGCCTGATCCGGTTGGCGGAATATTATGGTTCGGCGTAGATGATACCTATTATACCGTCTATACCCCGATGTACTGCGGCATGACCAAGGTACCCCAATCTTTCGCCGTTGGCAACGGAGACATCATGACCTACAGCGACAATTCCGCCTTCTGGGTGTTCAATCAGGTAACCAACTTCGTATATACACGTACGAGCGTGATGATCGGTGACCTGCAGGCAAAACAGAAAGAACTTGAGCAGAAGTTTTTAACAGAGACAGCTGAGATTGATAAGCAGGCTGCGGAACTCTTCAAAAAGTCACCAAAAAAGGCCGTAGCACTTTTAACTGACTATTCTGTCAGGTCTGGCGACAACACTGTACAGGCGTGGAAAGAGTTATACAAATACCTCTTTACCAAATACATGGATGGTAACATCAAGACAAAGCGAGAGGTTCCGGAGGGGTACAAATATGTCACACCTGAGGTCAAACAGCCAGGTTATCCGGCGGAGTGGTACAGGAGAGTTGCAAATGATGCAGGAGACAAACTCAGGCAGCCAAAAGGTGCAGGTCATTAAAATGATTGCCTCCGGCATTAAATAGTTTGCAGATAATAAAAAATTTATTTGTACATTTGCGACCGATTTTAAACGAGTTGAGACTACAAATTTATTCACGTGATGGACTTAATGAAAGTTGTTGAAAAGGAATTTGCTGTAAATAATGAGTTTCCGAAATTCAAAGCCGGAGACACTGTTACAGTTCACTATAAAATCGTTGAAGGTAACAAGGAAAGGATACAGCAGTATCGCGGTGTGGTCATTCAGAGATCAGGAGGATCAAGTGTGACAGCCACCTTCACCGTTCGCAAAATGTCAGGTAATATCGGAGTTGAAAGGATCTTCCCCGTTCAGTCACCTTTCATTGACAAGGTTGAAGTTAACAAGTACGGTAAAGTGCGCAGGGCGCGTATCTTCTATCTCAGGAAACTTACCGGCAAGAAAGCCCGTATCAGGGAGAAGATATACTAGATTTCTATGTAATACAGGAAAGAGGGTGTCTCAAAAGGGCACCTTCTTTTTTTTAGGACTCCACCTTTTCCGGTCTGCCCCCGCGCTGCGCAGGAGCGTTGACACGGAGTGACAATATGTGAATAACCCCGGGTGCATCATAACCGGTCATCCGCAAAGATTAAAAAAGGGGGTGCTCCGGTGCACCCCCTGAAAAGGGTTGTCAAACCATCAAATGGACTAATAAACGGTGTTCTGGGGATCCCAGTTACACCACCCGGAAGTCCAGTCCTGTGTACCGAACGCCCCTCTGTAGGTCACAGCAGTAAAGAAAGGATCGGTGAGGCGGCTGTTGGCAAAGGAAGCTCCTGTAAGCAGCACAGAGCCCGCTGGAGGTATCAGTGCAGGTGATTTCAGATTGATCAGTGAAGATCCGATGATATCATTTATGGTCAGGTCATCACGATTGTTTCTTGCGGTGGCGCGGAAGTATGCCTCATGCTGTGCAACAGTATATGGAGTTGCCACCGTACCTGTCTTCTCTACATAATTCACCGTCATGCCTGCCATTATTACGTTTTCAAGTTGCAGCTCGTTTAGATCAGCCCTGGTGGGTGAATTTCCCTTCTGACCGTCAATTGACAGGCCCTGTGGGAAGCCCACGAAAACAGAATTGTAAATTGATGTCATTGTTCCTCTTCTCAGGTGCATGGCTTTTTCATGCTTTGAACCCTCAGGCAGAGTTGCAGCCACTGTATACGGACCGTAAGCAGTAACATTTGAGAACAGAGGTGAAGTGACAGGTGTCAGGAGCGAACCGTCAGCATCATTGTCAGTCTCAAAGGCATTTGATCCTGACTGATCGGATTTTGCCGGATCCTGAAGGATAAAACCGAACTGAATCTTACCGCTGAATCCGTTGTCAGTATCGAAACCGTCATCAAGGCCACCAAGGGCAACGAGGTATTTTGCATTCACATTTCCGCCGAACCATTCATATGAGTCATCGCCCGAGTATGAGACCTGAACGTGGTCAATTACTGTCTCTTTTCCAACGGAATAGAGTGTAAGACCGTTAATTTCGCTGTTTGCAGTTGAGGTGAGGGGTATACCGGGGAACTCAATCCTGACATACTGCAGGATACCTGAGTTGTCATTGTCATCAGTGCCGCCGTATTTTGAGCCAATGCCGCCCTCTGCAATACCGACGCCGGCACCTTCATCATGCTTGTTTGTCTTTGCATAACCGCATAAGACCAACCCACCCCAGTCACCGGTAGCTCTCTGGCCGACAGGCTTATCGGAGGTGAATACAATAGGTTTGCTTGCTGTACCTGCTGCGATGATCTTCGAACCTCTTTCAATAATAAGTGTCGCTTTTGTGTTTGAGACACCCTTAATTAATGTTCCGGCCTCTATTGTCACGGTTGCATTGTTTTTGACGTAAACGAAGCCTGACAGCAGATACTTTGCCTGGGCATACCATTTTGTGTCTGCCGTAATATCGCCCGAGACGGTAATGACCTGTCCGGTTGAAGGAATAACGGTTATCTCACACGAAGAAGTAAACTGAGAATTTTCAGTCGAGGTGGCAGTGACAGTTGCCGTTCCCAGTGCCACACCTGTTACAATCCCGTCTGCAACGGTGGCAACCGAAGCATTGCTTGTTGTCCAGACCACCTCCTTTTTTGTTGCATCAACCGGATCGATAACCGGAAGGAGAACGACAGAATTGCCAACAGAAACTGTAGCGGTCTGCTGGTCGAGGGAAAGGGCAGTGACTGGCACATCCTTCTCACATGATGAAAATGCCAGGAGTATGACTCCCAGAAAAACAGATTTTAAAGTTTCAGTAAAATTGTTAGTTTTCATAATTGAATATTTGTTTGATTATTGTATAGCTTTCAGAGTTTTACAGATATCCCAAGGGAGAATTGTCTTCCCGGGTAAAATGCTTTTGTGACCTGGTTTCTGTCAAATGCCTTCGTCCCATCGCCGCCATATAAAGACATGTCGACAACCGTATTTACATTCTGCTGGTAAATTACCTTTTCACCGAACAGGTCCTTGATTCCGGCTTTAACCTCCACAAACTCGCCTATTTTCTTTGTAACAGAAAAGTCAGCTTCGTTACGCGGCATTTCATATATATCAGGGATACTTTCCCACTCATTCGGAGAAGGCCTTCCAATGGCGATGATCCTTTTTCCAATTCTGTTATAAACGAGGCTGGCCGAAATCCCCTTTTCTGGTTTCTGGTAGAATAGTCCTACATTCACAATATAGGGCGACTGGCCCTGCAGAGGCCTGTCAAATGAGACAGAACTCTTTATCAGGGCAAGGTTAAAGACTGCACTGAAATCCCTCAGACCGTCACTGATGAATCCGAGTGTCTTACGGGCCTCGGTTTCAATTCCGTAGCTGTATGCCGAAGCGATATTGTCAAATGAGAACTGGGTCGGATTGTTGCCCCTGATGCTGACCTCGATAGGATTCGTAAAATCCTTGTAGAAGATCCCTATGTTGAAGGTCTCATTATTGCCGGGATAGAATTCGTACCTAAGGTCAATATTATGGATATAGGCCTGTTTAATATCTTCATTTCCATAAATCCCGGCATTCTGATCAAAATCAACGAAATAGAAAGGAGCCATCTCCCTGAACTCAGGCCTGTTGACTGAGAGGCCGTAGGTAGCCCTTATCAGGCTCTTTGACGTAAGGTTATAAGCGAAGTTTGCGGAGGGGAAGAAGTTAACCGTATCCCTCACCACATTCACTGGTATAGTCGTTCCCTGCCTGTAACTTGAGAGTTCCTGGCGGTCTTTCTCTATCCGGAGGCCTAGTGAGAGGTCAGTGCGCGTGGTTGGCTTAATCCTCAGGTTAACATACCCTGCAACAATATAGCTGGTTGCCGAGTAGGAGTCGGACAGAGAAGTGATCTCCTTCAGCTTGATTCCGTCTGTAAGATTTATATTCTCAGGATCAAACACCTCTCCAATGGGCATGGTGGTTGATGAAAATGTGGATGAGTCGCTGCCCATGGCATATCCAAAATTCCTTGCAGTGAAAGTTCTGCTTCGGCTCTCGGCATAAACCCCGCTCCTGAAATCCGTCTCTATCTTGCCGACCCTGAATTTGCGGGTAAAGTTCAGCATCCCTGAGATATTGTCTTCCTCAAGATCGAGCCACATCCTTGCAACCGAAGAGAGATCCGGATTATTTCCGAACATTATTGCATATGGAGTGATTTCCGGATCATTGCTGATATATCGGTATCTCCTGATATCAGGTTCATCTTTTGAGGAGAGAGAGTACCCGGCAGTGAAGTCAATAACCGTATTGCCTTCATTGAATAACTTCTCTGCACCCAGCTGACCCGAATAGATCAGCCTGTTGCTGTATTTTGTCTCACCGGCACTTACATAGCGTCCGTTATTGTACCAGTCTCTCCCCTCTCTTGAAGTCACCCTTGACTGTGAAGTACTTGTAAAGAAGTTCCTGAAATCAATCTTCAGGCCGTCAGCCGGATAGAATGTCCAGTTGTGCATCAACCCGATCCTTGCGTTTGATTTATACTGGTCATCAGTAAATTCATCAAGGATACCCGGAGTGTCGTATGCAAAGTTGTATATCGAGTAATTATTGGTCTCTACTTCGTTGAAGACATTTGAGAAGCTGTAAGTAAGGGATGTAACATTACCGGCAATGAATTTGCCCTTCTCAATCCTGCTGTTCAATCCGATTGAAAATTTCTGATCAGGCAACGCGGTTGATGAGAGAGGCTCCCATGAATTGTTGAGACTCCTTCCAATCTCAGTTACCCTGTTGCGTATCTCAGGGTTTGTCGCACTCTCATACTGATCAAGGTGGGAAGGCATATCCTCAGGGAGAGCCCGGTATGAAGATCCTGCTGTCAGGAAGTCGAGCGGACTGCCAGGCTCCCTGTCATAAATTTCAAAGGTTGAGTATTGTCTGAAGACTGTCCCGTATGAAAAGAAGAAACTGTTCTTGTTAGGGATACCTGTAGTGGACACCTTTATGAAACCTCCTGAGTAATCGGCAGGTAGATCTGCTGTAGGAGATTTAAGGATGAAAATGTTTTCGATCATCGATGAGGGGATAAGGTCAAATGAGAATGACCTCGTATCAGACTCGAGGCTTGGAGCCGATGAATTGTTAAGCCATACATTATTATATCGGGATGAGAGTCCTCTCACTACAATAAACCTGTCATCGACAACCGATACACCAGGGAGGCGTTTCACCACTTCGGAAGCATCTTTATCCTGGGTGCGGCTTATAAGCTGGGCCGACACTCCCGTGACAACCACAGGACTGTTCTTGATGCTGCTCATTACAGACACCTCGCTGTCATTTCTTTTAGTGGCCACGACGACAACATCGTTAAGCTCAATTGATGCGTCTGTCATCTGTGCAGTCACTTCAGACGTGGCATTTGATTTAACCTCAATCCCTTCAACCCTCAGGGTCTGGTATGATATGAAAGTAAAAACGAGATTGTATGTCCCGGGGTCAACTCCTGTAATCATGAACTTGCCGTCTGCATCCGTGGCAGCACCCCTGAGTGTTCCTTCAATGACGACATTCACTCCGGGCATTGTTATCCCTGTTGCCAGTTCCTTGACGACACCGGTTACTATTCCTCCGGTCGTCTGTGGGTAGATGATATGTGAATTAATAAGTAAAATGATTATTACCGCTTTAAAGAATCTGTTTTTCATTTTGATGATTTGACTGTTATACCGGCACAAAAGTCCGGCTCGATTGTTACAGGGCGGTAAAAAACCTGTTACGAATCGGCAACATATATATTACAGTATTGTATCAAAAATGTAACGACGCGCAAATTGCGCGTCGTTACACACTACAACTCAGTTATATAGGAAACTAGTTATTTCAGCAGCTGATCTGCCCTGGCTTTTGCCTCGGCAAGGATATTTTCAGCCTGTTTGTCGGCTTCGGCAGTGAGCTGTGTGGCTCTTTTGTCAGCCTCCTTGCGGAGGGCATCAGCCCCTTTTCTGGCAGCCAGCACGGCTATTGATCCCTTCGGTTCAGCCTCTTTTATCAGTCTCTGTGCCTGTACCTCAGCCTCGTCACGTATCTTCGCGGCGGCGACAGCAGCTTCATCACGAACAGCCTTTGCCTGTTTCTCCGCCTCTGTCATCAGCTTGTCAGCCTGCTCACGGGCAGTCTCGGTTACCTGCTGTGTTACCTCCTCCTTGACTGCGGCTGTAACTGTCCCGGATGAAGCACTAGCCCCCTCGCCACCGGTAAAGACTGGTGTTATAACAGGCTTTTTGACTGTCCCTCCTATCTTAAGATTTATCTTAATGATCTCAGGCGGAGCAAAGGCGAATCCAAGCGTTGCTGCCTGCGCAGCCATGGTTCCCATGAGTGCGTCGGCGGCACCTCCTAGCTCTGATCTCGGAATCTCTGTCCTGACGAGATAATTAAGCGTCTGGTCAAGCCCCTGGTCACCTCCGATATTCAACTTAATGTTGCCAATCCTGGTATCAAACGGTTTCACGAAGAGCCTTCCTTCATTAAGTGTGAATGAAGCCCTCAGGTCTTTTATGATATTCGAATATGATTCGTTAAGCCTGAGAACAGACTTAACCTGGTTAAAGGTGTTTGACTCGAGTATCTGTATTGTCTCCGACCTCACATCCCCTACACCTGTAATGGAGCTTATTACTGGCATCATATCGCTTCCCAGCAGGCTCTCGTACTTCATCCCTACAGAGACACTTCCGCCCAATCCGCCTGCAATGGGGGCCAGCTGACGGACAGTATTAAACGTATTGAATGCCTCCTTTATCCCGACAGAGGTAATTTTGAGGTCAGCCCTGACAGAAGGTTTGAGTGTATCGCGCGTATCATAATCGGCATTCATCACAATTGTGCCCCCCAGCGCTTTCATTCCCGTCTCCCTTATTGTGACGACGCCGTCGCGCATGATAATATTACCTTTCACATCGCTGGCGGTCAGCCGGTCGTAAACCAGCTTGCTGATGAAGGCATTGAAAGTGAAATCGATGTTCTTCGGGATCTGTATCACGGCAAGTGACGTCGTGTCATCAACCGTGGCAGTGTCTGAAGGGAGCCTGTCCATGATCTCATTAAGATCGACCGAAGCCGATGTCAGGTCAAGACTGCCTCTGACGGTGCCGTCAGAGAAGAGATAAGGGATATAGTTTTCCAGCCGGCCGCTAAGGGCAAAATCGCTCCTCTCTCCCACCCGCATCTTAAGCTCACGAAGTTCGGCAAATGCCGGGTTAAAGGCAAAGGCAGCATTGCTTATCCTTACCTCGGGCAGGTCAGCCGTCTCGAGAGCCATGTCAGAGATTGTCAATGCCCCTTCTGCCTTGAACTGATCGTATTTTTCGTTCTCTATCATCGACATGCGGCCGGCGAGGCCAAGTGAGACATCTATTATGCCGTTAAGAGTGATACTGTCGAGGGGGACGGCCTGCCGAAGCTTTGACAGGTCTATCTTACCCTTTGCAGTGACTGCTATTGCCGGATCACTTACCGGAGAAGAGACGTTGGCCGTCAGGTCGAACGGGTTGCCGGCCAGCTCAAAGTGAAAGCGGTCGACTGTCACTGTCGTGTTGTCAGGCACTGTGCCGTCAGCCTTCACCCCTGCCCTGATGTTTATGGCACTGATCTTCTCGGGCAGGTCTGGATAGCTAATGATGCCATCGGTCACAGTGAGGTTTACCGTCATGTCAGGCAGTGTGCTGTCAGCCGCACTGTAAACACCTTTTACCGTGCCGTCGAGGGAGAATGTCCCTGATGCCTTCAGCTCTTCATATCCCTGCATATAAAAGGCAGGCACCAGAGACAGCAGCGACTTGAATGATGTTCCCGGGGTTTCAAATACCAGGTCAGTGAAGATGTCATCACCCGGCATTGCTACCCTGCCAGACCATCTCAGCTCAATGTCATTCAATCTGAATGAGTTATCCCTTAGTTCAAAATTCATTGAATCAAGCATTGCATCAACGTCTGCATGGAGGCTGACCGTAGCATCAGATAGGTATTTGATCCCGTCCATGATTAAGTTCACGTTGCCTGAAGTAAGGTCCATGACAAGATCCGTGCGCGAGGCGTTCATGTTTCCGGAGAGGTTAAAGCCCAGCTCCCCGGCAGATGCTGAGATACCTGATTCCATGTCTCTGTATGACACCTTTCCATCGCGTATAGCAAACTCCCTGAGCAGCAGCTTCATCTCAGACTGCTCTCCCTCCTCCTCAGCCTTAACCTCAGCCTCAACCTCTTTCATTATGTCCCAGTTTGCCGATCCGTTCTCCATGACAAGGGCGTTAATGCCGGGTCTGTCAATGACTATTGATTTCACCTCATACCCATTGTCAGAGAATATGCTGAAAAGGTTAAATACAAGGTTGAATGAGTTTACTTTAGCCAGGGTATCACCTTCGAATTCTTCGGTTCCGGTGACTGAGAGTCCTTCAAGCGAGAATGATGCATTCGGGAAGGCTCTGAAGAGGCTTAGGTTATAGTCGTCAAATTTAACGGTGGCGTCAACCATGTTGTTTGCCTGTTGCTCGATCATTATCCTGATCTTGTCCTTGAATGCGATGGGGATAATTATTGCGGCTGCGACGGTGAGAAGCAGCAAAGCAGCTATTGCGATTCCGGAAATTCGTAATATTTTTTTCATTACCTGTGGTATTTTTATAAATCTCTGTTAATGACGTTGCACGCAACGTCGCCACGGATCAACACCTATTTCAATTTCAGTAAATGTGGTATAAAATTAACCATAAAAATGTAAAATTGTTTTATATTTGCAGCCTCAAAAGGTCCCGTAGCTTAACTGAATAGAGCATCTGACTACGGATCAGAAGGTTGGGGGTTTGAATCCCTCCGGGATCACAAAAGCCATCCCGCGCAAGCGGGATTTTTTATTTTGAGGGAGCCGCTGAAGCTTGCTTCAGAGAGGCTCACGAAGAAATAAAAAATGACCGCCGCAGGCGGATGGTTTTTGTGCTAAGCCCACCACTGCGGATCATGCCACCGCAGGTGGCGTAATCCCATCAGATTATTAATTATTCGATGGTCTCCGACCATCATTAATTGTTCACGATGTCCTTTTCTACAATAATTCGATGTTCTACGAACATCTCATTACTATTTTCTGTGAAAGTCGATTATCTAATGTTGCATTTAAGACCTTTGTAGAAGGTCACATTATTCTAGATAATGAGGTGATAAAAATAAAATTGACCCTCGTAGAGGGTCGAATAATCCAATGGCATATCAAAAAGAAAGCCCCGGTATTCACATCTTATGCCTTCGACATGACTGCTAATATTGCCAATGATACTTGGATAAGCCGCGCTTGTGGAACGATTGTTAATGTATCAGAAGTTCCTGCTATGTCTAATTTCTGTTATTCCCGGCAACAGCCTTTTCCGCCGATTTGAGAGCAAGAAAGACCTCGTGATTGTAATAAGGCCTCATCTCCCAGGATTTCCTGATGAACTCCAATGCCTTTTCATAGTTGCCCTGCTTATATAATCCTAAACCATAATTGAATAAATAATCCCAGTCTTCAGGATCAGTTTCAAGCGCCTGGCTTATAAGATCCAGACCTTCACTGATATTGATATCTTCACTGATCAGTAAATAAGCCAGATCATTCTTTATTACAGGATTTCTGGGATCCATTGAATTCGCGAGGCGATACAATTCCTCTGCCTTCACCACCAAATCTGCATGATAATATATGCTTGCCAGCTGTCTCACTATGTCTGGTTCCGGCCTGTTTTTTCTCCGGGCTGCAGCTTTAAAATCTGCAAGAAAGTTATTTGCCTTGGCTGTATCGCCAAGTGAGAGAGAACAAACCGACTGCCAGTAAGTGACAAGGGACGCTTCTGACGGATGGAGAACAAGGGCCTCTTCATAGATCTTCGCTTCCCTGGTATGATCTCCTGTATTATGATATGCATTCCCCAGCAGGACATAATGCCAGATCCACAGGGTGTAGCTGCTGCTGAAAGGCTTGTTTATTTCGATCCCCTTTTCAAATGCGTCAATGGCCTCCTGCCACTGATCAATATTTAAATACACCCAGCCAAGAGTATAGTACTTTATACTCGAGTACGGATTAAATTCCAGATACTGCTTCAAATGTTTTATTTGTTCTTCCGGCGCTTTGTCTATAGCTGCCTTTACTTCCATTATTTGAAACTGTATTTCCTGTGGCACATTGTTGATCCTGTCAAATGCCTTGTACGCATATATTTTACTCTCTTCCGATTGACCTATGTCACCGTACACATATGACAACATCAACATTGGACTTACAAAATTTGTATCACTGCTTATTGATTTTTTATATAGGTCAACCGCAGTGGCATAATCCAGCCAGCCATGATAACTCCTTCCCTGTATATAATATTTAAATGCCTCGGCAGATGAAGTAAAAACGCTCTTAAGGTCATATGTCCCGTAAGTATTCTTCAGTTCTTTTATTGCGAGATAATTCTTAATAAGCATTGACAATGTGTCTGTTATGTAAAAGAAATCATCTTCTGTCCTTCCCGATGTTTCAAAGGATTTGTAAATCTCCTCGCTTCTGGAGTCCATTAAATTAGCTGTCACATGGATACAGCTCCCGGTACTGAAAATATTTCCGATAATAACTGTATTCGCCTGCAATTTTAAAGCTGCACTCCTCGCAAATGAAGGTGTGATAGATGCATAATTCAACTGTTCTGAATCCTTGAAAATCTTATCCATGCTTTCAACCTGCCGGACCGATAATTCGCCGGAATTCGAGAGTGATGTTATCAGAAGATTCTGTAAACCCTTTTGCCAGATATTATATAAGGTATCAGATGTTAAGTTCTTGAATGGCATTATTGCTATGGAAATCTTTCCTTCCGGATCTTTCAGAGCCTTAATTTTATCCGGCGTGAATATCCCGGGATAAAAAAGAAGTGCCGCAGCTATTAATGCTGCAAGGAAAATAACTGCCGACCATATCCTGAACTTTGATGACCTGACAACTTTCTCCGCCTCAAATTTATTATTGTCTTCCCTGCCACTTTTCGATAATCCTGCATCGAGATCCTTATCACCCATCATCGATAAAGGTCCTGCTTTCATACCCTGAATAATCTCTCTTATTGCATGGGCCACCTTGATGATCTGGATCCTGTAAACAGTGTTGTTTAGATTTTTCTTCTCATTATCTCCGGGCGCAAGCGGTTTGTCAATGCCAGGCTCTCTGTATATGAATTCTACTCCTCTGAGAACACCTCCCAAAACTGACTCAAATAACTTATTATCCTCATCATCCAGCGGGTGAATGCGGACAGGCAAAACCCTGCTGGCTACGTTACCGTTAGGTAGCTTTATCTTAAGTCCGAATTGATCGGCAGATGCATTTTCAACAAATGCTTTGAATTCATGTTTCCAGGCAAAAGAATTTGGGTCACAATAGGTGCGTGAGACTATAGGAATAAATACAACACAATTCAGTTTTTCTTTAAGAGAAGCGTTAACATCATGAGTTTCTAATAGTCCGTCGTGCGGGTTGATGTCAAAATAGACACTGATCTCTTCTTTGAATGTTGATTCAAGTTCTCCCCTGAGATTCTCCGCAAACTCAGTTACCCAGCCGTCATGCTTATTGTCCTTCTGGCGATAGCTGATGAAGATGTCATAATTATATCCTTTAATAATGCTTGTCATCTAAGGAGCATATCTTTGAATATCAAAGTTAAACCATATTAAGTCAAAGTTAGGTATAATGTTCTGAACAAGCACCGGCATACAAAATGAAAATGGAGTCGGACGTCTTTCCTCGCTGCTGACCACATTGCATATTTGGGAATGTGGTTATTAAACGTGTATTACATACTGATAGAGTTAAGATACTCGCATTCATCCCTTACAGATTATTACCTTTTGTGAAATGCGTTTATGTGGGACGTACTGGATTCGAACCAGTGACCTCTTGCGTGTGATCCGCCGGCTGGCGGACTAAACCGACTGAGCTAACGTCCCTAAGGAAACCAAAGATAAAAAAAGCCCCGGATCGCAGTCATCAACCAGGGGCTAAAGTGCATCGCTGAGACCGCCGCAGGCGGATGGTTTTTGTTCGGAGCCTTATGCTGGTGATCACGCCGACGAAGGAGGCGTTATCCCTCTCACATTTCAGCAAAGTCCGGGATGACAAAGCGTAAATAGAATTGATTTTCAAATGTATATTGGGTAACTTTGATACGAGAGAGTATAACCATCCCTGAAATCATCATGGCAGGGTAATCAGATTATCCTTTCTGATTTGGATTTAAGAACTATTCAAGCACTAAAAATATCATATGAAAAGAATTATTGTCTTATTGTCAGTCTGCTTTTTCATTCAGGCAGCAAATGCGCAGGAAGAAGCCAGATTACTCCGTTTCCCCGCCATACACGGAAACCAGCTTGTGTTCAGTTATGCAGGTGATCTCTACACTGTCGAAAGAGCCGGCGGCCTCGCCAGACAACTCACGAGCAGTCCGGGCTATGAAATGTTCGCCCGGTTCTCACCTGACGGCAAAACAATAGCCTTTACTGCCCAATACGACGGTAATACAGAGGTGTTTTCAATGCCGTCTGACGGCGGAGAGCCGAGAAGAATAACCTATACGGCCACTCTTCAGCGTGATGACGTCTCAGACAGGATGGGACCGAACAATATAGTTATGACCTGGACCCCCGATGGCAAAAACATTATATATCGCTCCCGCCGCTATTCCTTCAATGATTTTATAGGACAATTGTTCAGCGTGCCTGCCGGAGGCGGCCTTTCCGCAGAACTGCCTTTTACCACAGGGGGATTCTGTACTTATTCCCCGGATGGCAGTAAGCTTGCATTCAACAGGGTGTTTCGTGAATTCAGAACATGGAAGTATTACCACGGTGGCATGGCTGACGATCTGTGGATCTATAACTTCAATACAAAGGAGGTAAAAAATGTCACTAATAACCCGGCACAGGATATTTTCCCAATGTGGCATGGCAATGACATATATTTTCTTTCAGACCGTGACCGCACAATGAATTTGTTTGTATACAAGGGGGATACGAAAGAGATAAGCAAACTGACTGATTTTTCAGATTTTGATATCAAATTCCCCTCACTTGGCGATGATGCCATCGTATTTGAAAAAGGAGGATACGTCTACCTGTATGATCTAAATACCCGGACAGCTGAAAAAATCACAATCCGGGTTGCAAATGAGATATCGAGTGTACGGAGCTCAATGGTGGATGCAGGTAAAAGCATTAATTCATCACATATATCGCCCGACGGAGAGCGCCTTGTTTTTGGGGCACGCGGCGATATATTCACTGTCCCTGCTAAAGAAGGCATAACAAGGAACATCACTCAAAGCCCCGGTGCGCATGACCGGAACGGTGTCTGGTCACCTGACGGGAAGTATATTGCATACATCTCAGACCAAAACGGTGAAGATGAAATATATATCCGGCATCAGGACGGATCCGGCACACCGGTCCAACTTACAAAAAATGCAGACACCTATAAATTCAGTATTGCATGGTCGCCCGACAGCAAAAAAATTCTATGGAATGACAAGCTGTTCAGGCTTCAGTATGTGGATATTGAAACAAAAGAAGTAGTAACGGTTGAGCAATCGAAAGAATGGGAAATTACGGAGCTTAGCTGGTCTACTGACAGCAAGTGGATCGCCTATGCACGTCCGGAGCGGGAAACAATGACAAAAATAATTCTCTATAATACTGTCAGCAAAGGGAAAACTGAGATTACAGACGGATGGTATGACAGTGAAAAACCCTCCTTCAGTACTGACGGAAACTTCCTGCTGTTCACCTCAGCCAGGACTTTCAATCCAACCTTCAGCAATACTGAGTGGAACCATGCATATCAAAATATGAATAAGATATATATGGTTATCCTGGCCAAAACGACCAGGTCGCCATTTGCACCGGCAGATAATGAAGTGGCGATCGGGGGAACAGCAAAGCCAGCGATCGATAAGAAGGAGGAGACTGCAAAGCCTGTTGATATTAAAGTAGACCTGGACGGGATACAGGACCGGATAGTAGAAATACCTTTGAGTGCTTCCAATTATGAAGGGATAATATGTATCGGGAAGAAGCTCTATTATCATGAAATGAAATCCGGATCGGCGACCCCATCCGTAAAAATGTACGATCTGGATAAAAAGGAGGAAAAAGAATTAGGCACCGGCATATCATTTGTTGTTTCAGCTGACAGCAAAAAAATGCTGGTGCAGAAAGATGACACATATGCTGTGATTGACCTGCCCTCAGCTCCTGTTGACATAAAGGACAAGGTAAATCTTTCCAACATGAAGGTGCGGACAAACCTACCTGCTGAATGGAAACAGATCTATTATGAAAGCTGGAGGCAGATGCGTGATTTCTTTTATGCTCCGAAAATGCATGGTGTGGACTGGCCGGGGCTCAGGGACAAGTATGCGGCACTTTTGCCATATGTGAGACACCGTGACGATCTGACATATGTTATCGGCGAATTGATCTCTGAATTAAGCATCGGGCATACCTATGTGCTGAGCGGTGACAAACCAAGAGCTGAAAGAATCAGTACCGGTTTGCTTGGGGCGAAATTAAGCAGGCAGCCCTCAGGCTTTTACAGGGTAGACAAAATACTGGAAGGGGCAAACTGGAGCAAGGAGTTGAGGTCACCCCTGACGGAGATAGGCGTAAATATAAAGGAGGGAGATTATATTATTGCAGTTAATGGCAATATCACCAATGAGATGACCGACATTTACGAGTCACTGGTAGGGTATGCCGGCAAACAGGTAGAACTCACCGTGAACTCAAAGCCTGAACTTGCAGGAAGCAGAAAAACCATAGTGGTGCCCCTTGCAAGTGAAGCGAAGCTGTACTATTACAACTGGGTTCAGAATAACATCCGTAAGGTGTCGGAAGCCACCGGGGGGCAGGTGGGATATATTCACATACCAGACATGAGCCCTGAGGGTTTAAATGAGTTCATCAGTCATTTTTATCCTCAGATCATGAAAAAAGGTTTGATCATTGATGACAGGGGGAATGGCGGAGGGAATGTATCGCCAATGATAATTGAGCGGTTAAGCAGGGAGATGATAATGACCCAGATGGCCCGTAACCAGTCGCAGGGAACACCTGATCCTGACGGTACTTTTACAGGCCCTAAAGTCTTGCTTATAGATAATTATTCCGCCTCTGACGGAGACCTGTTCGCCTACCGCTTCAGGGAGATGAAGTTAGGCCATATAATAGGTGTGAGAACGTGGGGCGGGGTTGTCGGCATCCGGGGTTCCCTGCCGCTTATTGACGGCGGACAACTCTACAAGCCTGAGTTTGCACGTTACAGTGCTGATGGCACTTTGTGGCCAATTGAAGGTCATGGTGTCGAACCTGATATTGTGGTTGACAACGATCCCGCAAAGGAATATGCCGGAGAAGATGCTCAGCTTAATAAAGCTATCGAAGTGATACTCGATGAATTGAAGAGTTATCCGGGTTATGTAAAACCCATCCCCCCCTTCCCGGTAAAGAACAAATAAGGCAGTGACAATAAATGCTACAGGATCATGCAGTAGTTCTTGAATTATTTAATTCTTTTCTTACATTTATCATGATAATAAACTAAAAGCTGTGATATGAAACTTTTAACTGCCAGCAAGAACTGGATAACGATTATCGGCGCATTGATCGCTTCAGTAACGCTGCTGCTGATAATTGCCCTGTTTCTGATATCAACACTTTTTGGCCAGAACGACACCTATCTAGGCCTCTTTATTTACATAATATTACCGGCCTTCCTGCTCATCGGGCTTATTATGATCCCTTTAGGAATGGCTGTTTCTCGGAGGAGGCTGAAGCGCACCCTGAATGAAGAAAAGATACGACTGCCCCAGGTTGATCTGAATAACCCGAAACACAGAAACGCATTCATCATTTTTACGGTGTCAACCTTAGTCATTATGTGCCTTACAATCTATGGAAGCTTCGAGGCATATCATCTCACTGAATCAGTCGAATTCTGCGGGACACTGTGCCACAAGGTGATGGAGCCTGAGCACACAGCCTATCAGGGCTCAAGCCATGCCAACGTCGCATGCGTTGACTGTCACGTCGGCACCGGTGCCTCATGGTATGTCAAGTCAAAGCTTTCAGGCCTACGGCAGGTTTACGCGGTTCTTACAAATTCATATGAGGCCCCGATTGAGACCCCTTTGCATGATCTGCGCCCGGCAAGAGAAACATGTGAAAGATGCCACTGGCCTCAGAAGTTCTATGCAAGGAACCTTCAGACCAACAGGTACTATATGGCTGACTCACTCAACACTGAATGGGATATCATGCTGCAGATGAAGGTAGGGCCTGAATACAGCGATCTTGGTTTCAGGGAGGGTATCCACTGGCACATAAACCCGAATATAGATATTGAATATATCTCTGAAAATGACATGCGTGAGATCATTTCTTACGTCAGGTACACCAACAAACAAACAGGAGAAGTTACTATTTACAGGGATCCAAACATTGAAATATCGGACAGCCTTATTGCCGCAACCACTACAAGGACAATGGATTGCATTGATTGTCATAACAGACCATCTCATAATTACAACTCGCCAACCGTCTATTTTGATAAAGCAATGCTCAACAGCGAGATATCAAAGGATATCCCCTTTATTAAAAGGACAGCAATGGGTATCCTGAGAAACACTTTCACTGACACCGACACGGCATTTATGGAGATCAGAGATGGAATTACCAGCTATTACAAGACTGATTTCAGCGATTATTTTCAAAATAATCAGGAGAAAATAGACGGCGCGGTGACCGCCCTGCAGACTGCCTTCAGCAAAAACACTTTTCCGGGAATGAAGGTTACCTATGATGCGTACCCTGACCACATCGGGCATCTTGAAACAGAAGGATGCTTCAGGTGTCATAATGATTCCTTCACTTCGGAAAACGGGCGAAAGATCACAAGGGACTGCAATCTTTGCCATACCATAATTGGTCAGGGCAAACCCGATGAGATGGAATATACACAGATAAGGGAGACACTCGAGTTCCGTCATCCGATTGATATCGGCACTCTCTGGAGCGAGGTGAACTGCTCGGAGTGCCATAAATTTCTGTATTGAATAACCTGAAATTCCGGGTAACAGATTTAAAGAGATCTTATTATTGCACTTCTGCCACATTATCATGATCCGCGTGGGTCAGGGTAAGATGTTGGTACTTTAGTGCATGCAGACCGAAGGTCCGATTGAAAATATTGACTTAATTTGTGCCCGCGATGCTAAAGGTTTCAGTCATTCTCTGCACTTACAACTCAGCTCCGTTCATAAGGAGAACGGTCGAGTCGGTCATAGCACAGAAGGGAGCAGGAAGCGAATTCGAATTCGAATTCCTGGCCACCGATGACTGCTCAACAGACAATACATGTGACATCCTGAGATCTTACGGCATCAATCCTTACCTCAATTCAGCCCCCAGCGGCGGACCAAACAGGGGGCGCAACAGAGGACTCAGGGACGCGACAGGCGATTTTATCGCTTTCATCGATCATGATGACACGTGGCACCCGGAAAAGATTGCTGCTCAGCTCTCTGTCTCACACCTGGCACCAATAATAACCTCAGGATATCATCTTACAGATACTTCAAGAAAAACAGAGTCGGTCATCGGTGCCGGTGAAGAACCTTTCCTGTTCCATGACGTCAATGTCACCTTCCGTGACCGGCTGGCACGCAGGAACAGTGGCCAGCCTGTTTATATGAGTACCGTTATGATAAGCAAAAAGCTGTCGTCAATACTGTTCGAGGAAGAATACGGATGCGTTGATTACGACTGGCTGGTAAGACTCTTCGAGAACAATCCGTCAGTTCACTGCAACCGAACGCTTGCAAAAAGGTTTGTAGACGGAAGGAACCTCTCACTGCAAAGAAGCTACCGGGAGAAAGAGTATGCTCTCTCTCTCCGCACAGCCGGGGAATATATGAAAAAGTACCCGGCCGAGGCGCAGGAGGCTCTTTACAGAATTAACGGCACCAGGGCAAGGTATCATTATGTCATGGGTGAGATGAATCTGGCACGCCTCTATTTCAGAATGTCATCCCCTGGGATAAAGAGGTCTCTCTACATTCTTACCTCGTACGCAGGCAGCAGCCTGGTAAAACGCATCTTCAGGGTATTCGGGTAAAAGTCGGGGGAGAGTGAAGAAAAATCTTCAGTATTATAAGTTCTGTAATTATAAGGTAAAAGAGAAATACATACTGATATAAAATAACTGATAAAAAGAATAGAAATGAAATCAACCGCAACACTGTTACTAATAGCCGCCCTGGGGCTGGCTGCATTCAAATCTGACAAACCGGCTTACGCCCTTTATGATAATGAAGGCAAAAAGGTGAAGTATGATAAGATGATTGAGAACATCAGTAAAACTGACGTTGTCTTCTTCGGAGAGCTTCATGACAACCCTATCTCACACTGGCTTGAATATGAGGTAACGGCAGACCTGCATGAGGTGGTCGGAGAAAGGCTTGTGCTGGGAGCAGAGATGTTTGAGGCTGACAATCAACTCCTTATCGATGAATATCTCTCGAAGGCTTACGAGGCTGACAAGTTCGAAGCGGAAGTAAAACTCTGGAAAAACTATAAGACAGATTACAAACCTCTTGTAGAGTTTGCACGAAAAAATAACCTTCCCTTTATAGCCACCAACGTCCCGAGGAGGTATGCCTCAATCGTCTCGAAGAAAGGACTTGAATCGCTTGATTCACTGCCTGATGAGTCAAAGAGGTTTATTGCCCCCCTGCCGATCAATTATGATCCGGAGGTAAGGAGCTATAAGGATATGATGCAGATGACCGGGATGCCGGGTATGGGTGGCAAGGTCAACGAGAATTTCCCCAAGGCCCAGGCAATCAAGGACGCCACCATGGCCCATTTTATCCTTAAAAACCTTGAAGCAGGCAGGGTATTCATTCACTATAACGGTTCATTCCATTCGGACAATTACTCCGGCATTATCCATTATCTTAAAAGGGAGAGGCCTGAGATCAAAGTTTCAACCATTACAACGGTATTGCAGGCTGACACAGACAGTCTCAAGGCTGAATATCTGAATACTGCAGACTACATTATTGTTGTGCCGGAGACGATGACGAGGACCTATTGAATTAAGAATTAAGAATTAAGAATTGAGAATTAAGAGGTAGGGAGTATCAATAAAAAACTGCCCTGGGCGAAGTGCCAGGGCAGTTTTATTTAATACAGGCTAAAATACCTTACGGTTTTGAGAACCATAATTTGGTATTCATAGCGTCAGCTCCCTGGCGTCCAATTGCAGTAGTCAGGTTTGCTCCGTTCTTGCTGTATGCACCGGAACCGTACTGCATCCTTTCAGGATAGAGTCCGTTGATAGAACCAAGACCGTAGATATCAGCGTCAGTGACACCTGCTGCCAGGCTTGCCGGGTAGCCGGTCTTCCTGACGATTGCCCATCCTTCGAACCCTTCAGTATAAGAGTTAATCCATTTCTGTGTGGCAATCTTCTCCAGTTTCTCTGCAGATGTGCCGGTGGAAATGCTGGCTATCGGTTTGGCAAGGTAGGTAGTGATGTCACCTTCAGCGCATCCCCACATCCGCATAGAGTATCTGATACCATCCTGGAAAGCTGCGTTTGCATCACCGGTTGCTCCGGAAATACCTTTTACGATAGCTTCAGCCTTAAGGAAGTATGCTTCAGCAGTGGTAAGGACTATCTCCTTGTAAATATTGGAGCCTGTTCCCTTCTTTGCAATGAAGAAATCAGTAGGTGTGCTGAAGAATGCCCTGCGTATCAGAGGCTTGATGAACCCGTTAAGTCTTACAGGCTGCCCGACATAGTTCTTATTCGGAGCCATCGAGAAGGTTACAGACTCATCAGTGACTTCATTTCCGGTTTTTGTGAAGTCAGCACCCGCAGCGGTCAGAACGTCGTAAAGATAATCGACTCTCTTTGGCCACAGATCCCTGTCAGTACCTGATGCCGGTTTTGTGAATGTAAAGGTACCGCCGAAGGCAGGTCTCGCAAACTTGGGAAGCCTCGGGTCTCCGTTATTACGAAGGTAATCAACCATTGGCTGGCTTACCGTGAATCCGCCGCCGCTCGACTCGAGTGAGCCAAAGTCAAGATATGCTCCGGCATATGAGTCGCTGTTCCACTTGCTTATGACATTATCCTTGGTTATCAGGACATCATCTGTTGCAGTGCTCAGTAAAGGAGCTCCGAAACACTGAGAAACTGTAGCAGCGGCAAAGTCATCGCCTGTTGCACCGTAGGCACGAAGGGCAATGCGAAGCTTCAGCGTATTCGCCAGCCTTTTCCATTTCTGAAGGTCGCCGCCACAATAAAGGTCATTTGCGCCGAGATCTTCCACGCCGTCACCGGTCTTGAGGCTGCTGCCTATAGTGGTCATTGCGGCGTTCAGATCGGCAATTATGCCTTTATAGATTGATATCTGCGTATCGTACTTGGGAAGAACAATGTCAGGATCTCCAGCCTCTGAATATGGAATTTCGCCAAAAGTTTCCGTATACATCTGGTAATATAATCCCTTCATTATCAACCCGACCGCATACATCAGCTCATTCTCGAAGTCACCCCCTGTGCCTGTCAGCTTCAGGAAGTTGTCAAGATAGCCGAAGTATCCTTCATAGAAATCCCAGGTGGCATCGGTATATGAAGCGCTGTAGGCATAGCTCAGCTCGTCAGACCACCATGAATAGTTGTCACCGAAGGTATAATAACCGGCAAACCGGTCAGCATGTATCAGCATTGCCCTCCAGTAGGGATAGTTGTCCGGAGCATAAAGCTTGTACTGAGGCACAGTGATGAAGTACCTTGCACTTGCTTCGTCCGCTGTGATTGCATTGGGGTCTTTGTTTATATCCTCAAAATCTTTGGTACAACCAGCGAGGCCCGCAGCAATCAGTATGATTATGAATAAATATTTGTATGATTTCATAATTCTCATATTTTGCTATTTAGAATTTGACGCTTACATTGAACCCAACGCTTCGGGTAGTTGGCATGGTATAGAAGAGGACACCCTGGGCAAAGTTACTTACGCTGAAGCTTCCTTCAGGATCGAAGTTATCTATTGCCCTGTAGATGAAGAAGAGATTCCTTCCGGTAACACCGACTGAGAGTCCTTTGATGAAAGTCTTCTCAAGCATGGTCCTAGGGAGATTATAAGTAAGAGCAAGCTCCCTCAGCCTGATGTTGGTCTGATCATAGATGTAGTTTGAGGCAATGCTTGAGTACGATCCCCAGTAGGTGCCTGCATTGATCTGAGCAGTATTCGTTGCTCCGTCAGTTCTTACACCGTCAATAACCACACCTCCTTCGCGATACTTAAGAGTCCGTTCCGAGGTACCATTAGCATCCATACCTGCATCTGTGCCGGAATATACTTCTCCGCCGAATCTTCCGTCGATGAGGAACCTGAGGGCAAAATTACCATAGGTGAAGGTATTGGTCATACCACCTACCCAGTCAGGCTGGTAGTTACCCACCAGTATCTTCTCAGATGCGGCAAGATATCTTCCGGTATTGTCAACAACGATGTTTCCTTCATCATCTTTCTGATATGTGTTGGCATAGATGTCGCCATAGCCGCCGCCAACTTCAGCAACGACCTCAACGGTACCTGAATTGGTGGTTGTGAATATATACCTGTCAACACCCTCGATAAGTTTTACCAGTTCGTTCCTGTTGGTAGACATGTTGAAAGAGATATCCCATTCTAGCTTGCCATTCTGTACCGGTATACCTCCGAACAGTATCTCGAAGCCCTTATTGGTCATCTCGCCTACGTTTGTTCTTTCATAGCTGTAGCCGGTCGAGGCAGGAATGGGGACATCCATAATCAGGTCCTTTGAGACAATGCTGTAGAATGAAAGGTCGGTATAGATCCTGTTGTTCAGGAATCTGAATTCGCCACCGAACTCAAGAGAGCTCGTCTGCTCTGGCTTCAGTCCCGGGTTCTTTCTTGTACTTGGCCTGGTGAGTATTGTAAGGCCAAGATAACTGTCGCTGGCTGATGAGAGGTCGAATGAATTCTGCAACTGGTAAGGGCTTGTGTCATTACCTACCTTGGCCCAGTTAACCCTGATCTTGGCGAAGTCAACACCCGTTATGTCAAGGAGCTCATTCAGAAGAACCGATCCGCTTACTGACGGGTAGAAATAAGACCAGTTGTCAGAAGGAAGGGTTGAAGACCAGTCATTACGTCCGGATGCTTCAAGATAGAGGAAATTATTGTAGCTCAGCTGGATGTTACCGTAGACCGAGTTGATCATTTTTTCCTGCAACGGGCTGTAACCCGGCGAGTTTGAAGAAGCACTCGCGAGGGTCGGCTTGGTCGGGATCTTGAAGTTCTCGGCAAATATGCTCATCCCTTCATAGGTCTGATACATATGGTTGGCACCAAGGTTTGCCATGATATTGATCTTCGAGGTGATGTCCTTGTTAAACATTATAAGACCGTCTATGTTGGTCTCAGAGGTTGCCTGTGTACTTACGTTAAGACGACCGCCGGGGTAGAACCAGTGTCCATACTGTTTAATGTTTTCAATCCCCTGGGTTACCGCATCAGTACCTACTCTGAAGAAAACTGACAGCCAGTCAGTGAATTCATAGTTACCTTTGACATAACCCTGTATCCTGCTCCTGCTGTCATCGTTGACGTCATGAAGCTGATACCAGTATGGGTTACCTGTCGATCCTGACGTGTATGTCCTGACAGAATAAGTTGCAGGATCCTGGTAGTCCTTCAGGTCATCAATTATTGTGTTCCTCGGTATGTTATAGAGGTAAGCCATGACACCCTCGGTTCCCATAATAGGACGGTTATGTGAATTCTGAATGAAGTATGTAACCTTTGCGTCAATGCTGAACTTGTCTGTAAGGTTTGTCATACCCCTCAGGTTAAAGTTATGCCTTGACAGGTCAGAACCGGGAACTAATGAGTTAGCAGTTGTATTTGTGTATGAGAACCTAAAGCTTGACTGTTCATTTCCGCCGTCAAATGCCAGGTTGTGAGTGTAGGTCTGGCCCGTCTCAAAATAGTTCTTGACGTTATCCGGCTGAGGTGAATAGGTCTCAGGCTCCGGATCCCACAGGTCATTCCAGTAGGGTTTTACCGAACCGTCCATTTTAGCGCCCCATGATCCACCAGATGCGCGGAGGTCAGTTACGCTTGCCGGAACGTTTCCGCCGGTACCCTGGCCGTATTCATTCTGATAGGTAGGAAGGAGCATCGGCGTCTCAAAGGTATAGTTGCCTGTGTATGTCACTCCCAGTCCTCTTCCGGCTGCACCTTTCTTGGTTGTAATAAGGATTACACCGTTTGCAGCTCTTGCACCGTAAAGTGCGGCGGCGTTAGGGCCTTTAAGGATAGACATTGATTCAATGTCATCAGAGCTGATGTCGGAAATACCGGAGCCATAGTCTGACTTTGAGTATTCACCGGCATTGGCCGAGCTGGCAGAACCGTAGCCTGTGTTGTCCATCGGGATGCCGTCAACAACATAAAGGGGCTGGTTGTTCCCCGTTATGGAGTTGTTACCCCTGATGATGACCCTCGAGCTTGAGCCGGGGCCGAATGTACCCTGTGTCACCACAACACCGGATACGCGCCCGGAGAGTGTATTGACAACGTTCAGGTCACGCACCAGGGCAACATCTGACCCGGAGACCTCAGTCACGGCATAACCGAGTGACTTCTTCTCCCTGGAGATACCCAGCGCGGTCACGACAACCTCATCCATCATTGTGGTGAGTGGCGCCATAACCACGTTGATCACCCTCTGGTTCTGTACCGTAAACTCCTGGGGCTCCATTCCCATAAATGAGAACGCAAGTACTGAGTTTTGTGGTACCGTAATGGAATATTTTCCATTTGTGTCAGTTACAACTCCGTTTACGGTCCCTTTCTGCAGAACAGTAACACCTGCAAGAGGCAATCCGTCATCTGAGCCTGTAACCACACCTGTTACTGTCACATTCTGTGCTGACACCGTCGCCAGTGTTAGCATGAATCCAACACATACAGTAATAAACTTACGCAAAAGATTTAATCTTTCCATAGGCTGGTTTTTGGGTTGGTTATTAATAATTTATCAAAGACATGCATCTGTCCCCCTATAAGGACAGATGAAATGATCTTTGAAACGCCAATTTAGAATAAATTTTGAAGATTGTCAATGATAAGTGGTAAAAACCGGAAAAATAATTAGGAATAACGCTTTACGGATGTCTTCCGTCAAGCCTTTCGAGTGCATACCATGCGGCTCCTGTGACCGCAGCGTCATCGCCCA
Source organism: uncultured Bacteroidales bacterium (assembly GCA_963732365.1). Taxonomy (GTDB): domain Bacteria; phylum Bacteroidota; class Bacteroidia; order Bacteroidales; family VadinHA17; genus SR-FBR-E99. The sequence continues at coordinate 362,511 of CAVSZC010000001.1, forward strand.
GGGTTGCCTTTTCTATCCTGAGTCCCTTTGCGCACCATGACAGTGAATGGAGTCTGGTCTGTCTTCTGATTTCATTAATATAATGGTCACCGGCAAGTGCCATTCCCCCTCCTATAATGATAATCTCCGGTGCGAAGATGCTGACTAAGTTCGCCAGTCCTATCCCTACATACCTGGCGTTCTCGTCAACCACCATTTTTGCCACGGGATCGCCGGCGGCACTTTTCCCGAAGATGGTTCTTGCCCTGAGTCTGTCAGAGCCGGACAGATCCTCTCCGCGTGCCAGGAGGTATCTTTTCACCAATGCACCTGCTGAGGCAAACTCCTCCAGGGTGCCCCTCCCCTTCATCGGATCTTCGCCCGTGCCTGTGCTAATTATCATCATCCCGATCTCTCCGCCGGTATTGTTAACACCGCGGTAAAGCTTTCCGTCAATGATGATACCCCCGCCAATGCCCGTTCTGAGGGCAATGAAGATGACATGCCTGTAACCCTTTGCCCTGCCAAACCTGTGTTCGGCAACAGTCATCAGGTTGGCATCATTGCCTGCATACACGGGAAATCCGGTTCCTGATTGCAGCAACGGGGCGAGGGGTACATTCTTCCATCCTTTAATTCCATGGTCAGGACCGAGAACGATACCCCTGTCATGGTCAATAAAACCCGGCACAGACAACCCTACAGCGAGAGGGTTTATGCCGTTCATGGCGGCCAGCTCCCGGGTTCTCCAGATGGATGACTGAAGAGATGATATTATATTGTGACGGGTCAGTTTAACTGAGAGGGGGAATGACTCTCTGAGCATTACCTTGCCATCATACCTCACCACTGCTGTCCGTATTGCAAATCGTCCGAGATCTGCTCCTATTGCTGCGGCGTGAGGGTACATTGGGTATTAAGAACTTTATTAGAGATACAGGGTTATCGGTTATCAGTTATCGGTTATCGGTAAGTCAATGCCTAAATAACGTTGACCTTTTTTTGATTGATTTTACTTCTTTTTTTATTGATATGATTGACTGTTGATAACGGGAGATAACCGAAAGAGTTATCCTCGTTATCAATAGTTTTTTTAAACTCAACTGGAGATAGTTTACCCAATGCCCTGTGTGGCTTACCAGTATTGTACATTAATACTGCCTTGTCTAGCAGCCTCTTAAGGGAACTCATATTAGTAGGGCCATATGGATAAAGATAATTGTTTTTAATAATGCCATTAAGCCTCTCAGCGTGCGCATTCTCATAAACCTTTTCCTCGGTCATGGAGTTGACCATCTGAAGTTCTTTTGTAAGTGCTTTAAATTCTTTGCAATAATACTGCCCACCGCCGTCTGAGTGAAGAATGGCGCCATTTATATTGGCTCTGCCTCGTACATTGACCAACTTGTGCAAAGCAGGTATTGTTGTGCTCTCTGTACGCAAATTGTCGCTCTCCGACCAACCAACTATCTCCCGGTTAAATAAGTCCGTGATAAAAGTAAGATAACAGGTTCTGGAGCCCATATCATAGTAAGTTATGTCACTTACAAAAACCTGGTTGACACCTGTAACCTCCAACTCCTTTATCAGGTTAGGAAAACGGGTTACGCCAAGACTGTTGGTCGTAATTCTGTAATTCCTTAATTGCTTCAGCCTGTAGCCTGAGTCCATGCAGAAGCGCTCGAACCGATCACGACCCATGCAGCTGGGCTGCAACTTGAGATAAATATCCCTGGCGCACATACGGGGATGATCCCTGCGGATCTCATTTATCAGCGGGATCAACTGCTCCTGCTCTTCAAGCTTATATTTACGACGCTGCAGCATCTGATGAAAGGATTGTTTACTTATGCCAACTACTTCAAACAGACTGTTTAACTTTTTTCTGTGCTCTTCCCGGTTGAAGTAGTACCAGACGAGAGCCTGGAACCTACTTTTTTTTTGATATCCACTCCATAAGTAGCCTCCGCTATCTCTATCATCTTGTCCTTAAACTCCAGCAATAATTGCTTTTGTCCAACGATACGCTCAAGCTCTTTTATCCGCTCTTCCAGAGCCTTGATCTTTTGGGTGTCGCTCTTGGCTTCTACCACTTGTTTTACTTGTTTCTTTGCCATTACCGAATATTTATAGATCCATTTATACACCGCAGTTCTGCTGACTGAATAGGTCCTGCAAATATCGGGAATGCTTGTAACTCTTCTTTCTAATTCCCTGACTTTGTTTCTTTTGAAATCATCACTAAAATACCTTTGATACTGAGGCTTAATCTGGTGATCGAAATAACTTACATTTGCCATACTGTTATCCGTTTTTTCGGTCAACGTATTTCAGGCACCGACAGTAACTTTGTCTTCCGTCTTCCGTCTTCGGTCTTCGGTCTTCGATTGTTATTGGATCAGGTCGGCTACCCCTTCGAGGATATAGGTTGGGCGGTAGGGGAACTTGTCGACGGTTTTAAGGGTTGAGATGCCTGTCAGTACAAGGAGAGTATCAATCTCAGATTCGATACCTGCTATGATATCGGTATCCATCCTGTCACCGATAATGATGGTTTCCTCCGTAGAACATCCGATCTTTTTGAGTGCAATGCGCATCATGAGCGGATTGGGTTTTCCGACATAATAAGCCTGCCGGCCGGTGGCCAGCTCTATTGGCGAAACAAGGGCTTTTGTGGCAGGGATTATGCCGTTCTCAACCGGTCCTGTGACATCAGGGTTGGTTCCTATCAGCTTGGCCCCTTTAAGCACCAGGTTCACAGCCTGCTCCAGCTTCTCAAAACTGTAGCTCCTCGTATCTCCGACAACTACATAGTCAGGGTTATAGTTATTCATTGAATACCCGGCATTGTACATGGCGTTGATCAGCCCGGCCTCACCTATGATATATGCTGTCCCCCCGGGCTTCTGCATGGCAAGGAAATTTGCCGTAGCCAGTGCGCTTGTGTAAAAAACATTTTCGTCAAGATCGATTCCAAGACGGAACATCTTTTCCTGCAGCTCCTTGGCGGTTCTTTCACTTGAATTGGTGAGGAACAGAAACTTTTTATCCTCACGCTTGAGCCATTCGACAAACTCAGGGACACCGGGCAGCAGTTTGTTGCCGTGGTAAATGACTCCGTCCATGTCGCTGATGAAGGCCTTCTTGCTCTTTATCTTTTCGATTATCTCTTTGTTTTTCATTTTATATCAAATGTGAAGCAAAATTAATACTATGTGTAGAATAAATGAGCTTCAAAGAATATAATGTAACAAAGATTTAACAGGAACCGTATAATTTCAATAGCCCTTCCCCAACTGGTGAAAAGCTGTTTCAATCTGTTTTTCAAAAATGTTTGCGGTGGCTATCCACTTGAGCATGCGGCTGCTGACATCAGGTGACCCTGAAGATCTTGCCGAGAGGATTTTATAGAGTGATTCCCGCAGCTCTGACATAGCTGATAGAAGCTCTCTGAAATAAACGGAAAAGAACCTGTCTGTCAGGTAAAAGTGCCTTTTCCTGCCGTGGTTGTATGTCCTGTAGTCGATGAGTTTTCGATCAAGCAGGTAATTTAAAGAGTTACTGATGACGCTCTTGCTTGCACCAAAGAAAGAAACGATCTCCTCGAATGTAAGTTCTGAGTCATCAGCAACCGTAAACAGGGCAAGTATCCGGCCGTTCGTGGGTGTAATCCCGAATTTCTCCAGTATTTTGCCTGTTTCATCAATCTGCTCCCGCAGTTTTGAAGAATCTCTTCTCTTGAGCGCTGACATGCTTATCAGAATATTAACAAATTTAGTAAATTATTAATAAAGTTCTTTTCTTTCAGAACTAAAAAAACAGTTAATCACTGTTTTGCAGTTTAAAATAAAAAAGTCTAGTTTTGAAGTTCAACTGCCCGCAATGTTTTTAACTTGCAGTAAAAAGAAGATCTAACCTGTAAAAGAGAGATTATGACCCAGAGTGATGCAGCGGCGCCGATGAGCCGCAGGAATTATATCGTTGCACTGACGGTGATAGCGATATTCTTTTTCATTTTCGGATTTGTGACATGGCTCAACGGAATCCTGATACCTTTTCTCAAGACGGCATGCGAGCTGAGCGATTTTGAAGCATATTTTGTTACCACTGCCTTTTACATCTCCTACTTTGTCATGGCATTGCCCTCGTCGGCACTCCTGAAGAAGACCGGTTTCAAGTCGGGCATGGCCATCGGGTTATGGGTTATGGCTGCCGGGGCTCTAGTATTCATTCCCGCCGCCCTTACCCGCAGTTACCCGGTATTCCTTCTCGGTCTCTTTGTTCAGGGGACAGGCCTTGCTCTTCTGCAGACAGCTTCTAATCCATATGTGACTATTATCGGCCCCCGCGAGAGTGCTGCAAAAAGGATAAGCATGATGGGCATTGCAAACAAGTTTGCAGGTGCCATCGCACCAATAATACTTGCTTCACACATCCTCAAGGATTCGCACATCCTGGAAGAGAAGCTGGGGCTGGCGGCAGATGCTGCAGCACGAGGGTTGCTGCTTGATGAACTGGCACAAAGGGTTATCAATCCCTACATCCTGATGGCAGTGATCCTTGTTGCTCTCGGATTCCTGCTTCGCTTTGCACACCTCCCTGAGGTAGACACCGATGCCGAAGAGCCTGAAACAGGGGATTCCCATGTTAACAAAACAAGCATATGGCACTTCCCGCACCTCATCCTGGGTGTCATGGCCCTCTTCTTTTATGTGGGGGTGGAGGTAATTGCCGGAGACACCATAATAAGGTACGGCCAGTCACTCGGTGTGCCGATGGAATCTGCAAAATACTTCACCTCCCTTACCATGCTGGGGATGATTATCGGCTATGTAATTGGCATTTCACTGATACCTAAAGTACTGACGCAGGTAAATGCGCTGAGGATATCTGCCGTGCTGGGTGTCGTCTTTTCCCTGGGAGCTATTTTTACACCGGCAGCCACACAGATCACCATACCCTTCAGGGACCTCGTGACTTTGCAGGCGGTCACACTGACAATTCCGATTACGGTGCTTTATGTGGCTCTGCTGGGACTTGCCAATGCTCTTGTCTGGCCTGCAATGTGGCCACTGGCACTCGCCGGCCTCGGAAAATATACGAAAACGGCATCGGCAATGCTGATAATGGCAATCGTAGGCGGTGCTCTGCTGCCCCTGGTATACGGCAAATTGGCCGACGTATTCTCGACTCAGGCTGCTTACTGGGTTTGCGTACCCTCCTACCTCATTGTACTTTATTATTCTCTTCACGGGTATAAGCTCAAGGGGAGATAATTCAGCAACAAGATGTCCCCCGATATTAAAAAACTGTTCAGCTGCTTCAGGGCGGAAGGAACATTCCTTTCCGGCGAGTCATTCGGACCGGGGCACATACACGATACTTACCGTATCATCACAGCAGAGAAAGGGTGTGATGACTATATCCTCCAGCGACTTAACAATAAGGTATTCAAAGATATCCCCAGACTGCAGGAGAATATGGAGAGGGTTACCTCCCACCTCCGCGGGAAACTCTCTGCCATTCCAGGGAGTGATATCAAGAGGGAGTGCCTGACCCTTATCCCTTCGCGCAGCAGCGGTTATTCATGGCATGCCGATGACGAGGGTAACCTCTGGAGGATGTTTATCTTCATTTCCGATCACCGTTCATATGAACAGGTTGATTCGCTCCATAAAGCCCGTGAAGGGGGAAGGGCAATAGGAAGGTTTCAGGCTATGCTCGCTGATCTCCCGGGCGAGCCGCTGCATGAGACGATTCCCGACTTTCACGATATAAGAAAGAGGCTTGACACTTTCCACAGAGTCATTGAAAAAGATCCGGCAGGAAGAGTCTCCGGAACAGCAGAGGAGATCAGCGAGATCAAAAGGCGCGAGGAGGAGATGAAAATAATTCTCAGGCTGGGCGACGAGGGTAAAATACCCCTGAGAATAACGCATAATGACACCAAGTTCAATAATATTCTGTTTGACAGCAATGACAAGGCGCTGTGCCTGATAGATCTCGATACCGTTATGCCCGGCTATGTCCACTATGACTTCGGTGATGCGATACGTACGGCATCAAACAGGGTTGCTGAAGACTGTGATGATCTGTCTCAGGTATCCATGAACATAGGCATATACGAGGCCTACGCTCAGGGATACCTCGCTGAAACTGCAGGTACTCTGAATGATACTGAGAAGAAATATCTCCCCTTTGCCCCGAAACTGCTCACATATATCATGGCAACGAGGTTCCTTACAGATTATCTCGACGGGGATACTTACTACAAGATCAAGTATCCAGGGCACAATCTGCAACGGAACAGGAACCAGATAGCACTGCTGAAGAGCATGGAGGCCCAGTATGACAGGATGGTAGAAATCATTAATAATATTACAAAATGAAAAGAATTCTTGCGGCATCCGCACTGATTGTATGTTTCATTGCCTATTCGTACGGCCAGCAGCCCGGAACGGTCATTGACAGCTCTAAATACTCTGCATACTGGTGGCACAGCAAGGACCTCTTCGATCATCTTCCCGACACAAAGAATGAGATAGTCTTTCTTGGCAACAGCATCACTGACGGAGCGGAATGGTTTGAACTGCTTGATAACAGGCGATGCCGTAACAGGGGTATAAGCGGAGATGTAACCGCCGGTGTCCTTTTGCGCCTCGACGCGGTAACAAAACTCAAACCCTCGAGCATCTTCATTATGATAGGAATAAATGACCTTTCACGCAATGTCACCGTTGACTCTGTAATGGTGAATTACAGGTTGATACTTGATCAGATCAAAAGGGAGACTCCGGGCACAAAGGTATTTATTGAGAGCGTACTGCCTGTTAATGCAGCTGTCGGGCGCTATCCTGCACTTCAGAACAAGACAGAGTTGATAATGGAGCTTAACCGCCAGCTTCGCGCCCTGGCCTCTGAATCAGGCCACACATATATCGATCTCTTCAGCTTGATGGCAGACTCGGAAAACCAGTTACCGCGCAAATACTCGGTTGACGGACTGCACCTTAATTATGAGGCATACAGGGTCTGGACCGAGACAATCAGGAAATATGTAAGGTAAATATGTTCCAGCCTTAATCCGGTATTTATTAGTTTGTTATAACCGTCCGGTTGTTTCCGGTCGAAATTTGGTTTGGATATTAGCTGTAAAATGGTGACTTTTGTCATGTCGTTTTCAACGGCTTTTATGTGATATAACTTAATCCTGAAAGAATGGATGTTAACGGGAAATATTTCAAATCATACCTTGAGCGTGAGGAGGCATTCAGGCAGCAGTACAATGCCGACCGCATCAGGAAACAGCACGCCAAGGGCAAGCTGACAGCTCATGAGAGGATTGCCCTTCTCTTTGATTCAGGTACATTTGAGGAGATAGATGCCTACGTGACCCCCTCAGACCAGGGTGTTGAGTTCGGGAAGGTTGAGATGTCATACGGCGACGGCGTTGTTACCGGGCATGGCAAGATTGACGGCAGGCTGGTGTTCGCATATGCCCAGGACTTTACAATAATGGGCGGTTCGCTGGGTATCGTCCATGCCCGTAAGATTGCCAAGATACAGGAGATGGCGCTCAAGATGGGTGCTCCCATAATAGGTATAAATGACTCCGGAGGTGCACGCATACAGGAGGGCATTGCAAGTCTTAACGGTTATGGCATCATCTTCAATAACATAATACAGTCTTCAGGTATCATACCTCAGATCTCCGTTATCATGGGTCCGGCCGCGGGCGGTGCTGTATATGCTCCTGCCCTCACTGACTGGGTCTTCATGACCAGCCATACAAGTTATATGTTTGTTACCGGTCCGAATGTTGTCAGGGAGGTGCTGAATGAGGATATCAGCAGCGAGGATCTGGGAGGGGCAGAAACACATGCGCGCAAGAGCGGAGTGGCCAACATGATCTACGATGATGAGGAGAACACTATCATTGCATTGAGAAAATTCCTCTCTTACCTGCCCTCAAACAATCTCGAGAACCCCCCTGTCGCTGCCTATGACAACAATACCGCAGACGTTAATGAAAAGCTCCGCGATATTGTTCCTGATGATCCGAACAAGGCATATGATGTGCGTGATATCATCTCACTCATTGTTGACCGGAACAGCTTCTTCGAGACATCGGAGCTCTTCGCTCCGAATATTGTTACCGGTTTCGGGCGGATGGAGGGCAAGACGATAGGTATTGTTGCCAACCAGCCCAAAGTGCTTGCGGGAGTTCTCGACATCGACTCGTCAACCAAGGGTGCACGCTTCATCAGGTTCTGTGACGTATTTAACATCCCGATACTCACCCTGGAAGATGTTCCGGGCTTCCTTCCCGGAAAAGACCAGGAGCATTCAGGTATCATAAGGCATGGGGCCAAGCTTCTCTTTGCCTATGCCGAAGCAACAGTACCACGCATAACCGTCATCCTTCGCAAGGCCTACGGCGGCGCTTATATTGTCATGAACAGCCGAAGCATGGGAGGTGACTTCAACTTTGCCTGGCCATCGGCCGAGATAGCCGTGATGGGGCCTGACGGCGCTGTGGCAATACTATACCGACGTGAGCTGGCAGATGCGAAGGACCCTGTGGCAATGAAGAAAGAACTCGTCAAGCGGTACCGGGAGAAAGTTGCCAATCCGTTCATCGCCGATGAAAAGGGGTACATTGATGAGGTAATTGATCCGGCAATGACACGGAAGAAGCTGTTATCAGCCTTCGCAGCATTGAGTAACAAGTCAGTCAAGGTACCGTCAAGAAAGCATGGGAATATGCCGTTATAGCAAGGAGCAAGGGGCATGGGGCATGGAGCAGGCAATAGGCAATAGGCAATAGGCAGTAAGCAGTAGTGGTTATCAATTATATAAACTCCAGACCTTCAGACTTCAGACCTTCAGACTTTAGACCTTAGACCTTCAGACATCAGACCAACGAAAATGAAAAAGATAAAGAGAATACTGATAGCCAACCGAGGAGAAATTGCGATCCGCATCATGAGGACGGCAAAGGCCATGGGGATAAAGTGCGTTGCTGTGCGTACTGCCGTGGAGCCGAACGCGATGTATCTCTCAATGGCTGACATCATTCATGATGATGATGAGGATGCATCTGAGATACCGGTCTTTCTTGACGTCGAGAAGCTTATCTCCGTTGCTCTTGCAACCAAATGTGACGCGGTGCATCCGGGTTACGGCTTTCTTGCCGAGAACGCCTATTTTGCTGACAGGTGCCAGGTGAACGGCATCATTTTCATAGGGCCTTCGCATGATGCAATATACAAGATGGGCAACAAAACCGTCGCACGTCAGATAGCACTGAAGCACAAGATACCCATGGCAATGGGCAGTCCGGGAAGCATCGCCGATGAAGACGAGGCACTGGTCCATGCAACAAGGATAGGCTATCCCGTTATCATCAAGGCTGCCTCTGGAGGAGGAGGACGCGGCATGCGCATAGTACGCCATGCATCAGAAATGGAGAAGATGTTTACCCTTGCCAGCCGTGAGGCTGAGAAGGCATTCAATGACCCCAGTGTCTTTATAGAGAAATACATCGAAAATCCAAAACATATTGAGTTTCAGATCCTTGGTGACCAGCATGGAAATATCATCCATCTGGGTGAGAGGGAGTGTTCCATCCAGAGGAAACACCAGAAGCTGCTTGAGGAAGCCCCCTCTCCTGCCCTTGACGAGGAGCTCAGAAAAACCATGGGTGATACGGCAGTGCAGATAGCCAGAGCAGTGAGCTACTATTCGGCAGGAACAGTTGAGTTCCTTCTCGACTCAGACCGTAACTTCTATTTCATGGAGATGAATACCCGTATCCAGGTTGAGCATCCTGTTACTGAGATGATCACCGGAATAGACCTTATTGAACAGCAGATACGGATAGCCATGGGCGAGGAGCTGAAGATACGTCAGGAAGATGTCAGACTTACCGGCTGGGCAATAGAATGCCGCATCAATGCCGAGGATGTTCAGGCAGGCTTCGCCCCTTCACCGGGCAGGATAGAAAAGATCAGCTTCCCGGAGGAGCCTGGGATAAGGGTTGACACAGGCGTCAGGGCAGGTTCATCAATCGTTGCAAGCTACGACTCGATGATCGCAAAACTGATTGTCACCGGGAAAGACCGCCATGAGGCTGTCGTGAACACGAAAAAGGCTCTCGACAAGGTGTGGATCAAAGGCACCAAGACTACCCTCCCCTTCTTCCGCATGCTGATGCGAAACCACCTCTTCCAGGAGGGAACCTTCACCACCGCTTTTATTGAAAAGGATCTTGATAAATATTATAAACACGGTGAATATGAGGAGATGATAGCAGCATGGCTTGCGACAAAACTCTTCGTAGAGGAGAACCTTGATGACAAGAAAAACAATATCAGCTTTGACCAGGGTAGGGAGATCACCCCGTGGCTGCTGAGAAAGAGACTGACACAATTCTAACCGATACATGATGAATGCCGAGAAGCCAGAACTGAAGAAACTGTTTGCCCTGTCGAGTGACGGGCGAAAGTACTCCTTCACACTCCCTCTTAAGAACGTCATCAGAATAGGAAAGAGGGACTATAATATAGAGCTCCGCGAAGATGAGAAGTACGGTATTCACGTGCTCTGGAAGAACAGGCGCTATCCTGTGGAGATTGTGCGCACAAAGCAGAACAGGTATGAGATACTGTTCAACGATATCAGTCATGTGTTCACCGTTGAGACACCTTTCGCCATGCAGCGTAAGAAGGTGCTGCACAGCGGAAAAGGGAAGAGTGACAAGCTCATTGTAAGGGCACCCATGCCGGGCAAGATCATTGACGTCATTGTCAGGGAGAACAGCCAGGTCCTGCGCGGTGAGGCGCTGGTAATACTGGAGGCAATGAAAATGCAGAATGAGATCCAGTCTGTTGTCAATGGCACCATCACCAAAATCGGTGTCAAACCCGGACAGAATGTCATGAAAGATGATATCCTGGCGGAGATTACGGTTAAATAAAGGCCGGCAGAAACTAAGACTTACCAAATAATAAAAAGTAACGACCCGCAATTTGCGGGTCACTACATCTTATCCGATATCCTATTTGTTGACCGGTGCGTTTTTAAGGGTCGCCACCAGGAAATTCCAGAACTTGCCGACTGACTCTATTTCAATCTTCTCATCCGGACTGTGAGGGAAGCGGATTGTGGGGCCAAAGCTTATCGAATCAAGTTTCGGATAGGCTCCCATGATTATGCCGCACTCAAGACCTGCATGTATCGCCTTTATCTCTGGCACCTTACCGTAGAGCTTATTGTATGTAGCCTGCATGGCTGCAAGAATCGGACTCTCCATGTTGGGATTCCATCCGGGGTAGCTTCCTGTGAGATTAACGTCAGCGTCAATAAGGTGGAACCCTGCTGCTATCTGCCATGCCGTTGCCTCCTTGGCAGTGTCAACAGAGCTGCGGGTAAGACAGTATGCCTCGAACTTACCCTCCTTCACTCTGACAATGGCCAGGTTGTTTGATGTCTCAACCAGTCCCGGCATGCTCTGGCTCATCCTCTGCACGCCATTGGGGCAGACGAAGACAGCCCTGATGATCCTGTACTGGTCACCCTCATTCATTACCCTAGCCGGTAAGGCTACTGACTCAGCGAAAAACCTGATATCCGGATCGACCTCTTTGAACTCGGTCCTGTAGATCTTCTCATACCCCTTAACGAATTTTTCGAACTGAGCCTTTTTGATCGACGGCACGGCAACGATACCTGAAGATTCGCGAGGTATCGCGTTACGAAGATCGCCGCCGGCATACTCTGCTATGCGGAGGCCGAAATCATGCTCAGCCTGCTGAAAGAAGCGAAACATAATTTTGTTTGCGTTTGCCCGTTCGAGATTTATGTCCACACCTGAATGACCGCCACGCAAACCTTTTGCGATAATCTTATAAGCTGTCATCCCTGCAGGTGTCTTCTCCTGTTTGTAGGTGCGTACGGCGCTTACATCAATTCCTCCAGCACATCCGACGTAAAGCTCACCCTCATCCTCCGAGTCGAGGTTTATCATAATCTCTCCCTTGAGGACACCCTTCTTCAGATTCTTTGCGCCGGTCATTCCGGTCTCTTCATCTATTGTAAACAGCGCTTCAAGGGGTCCGTGAATGATTTTTGGATCAGTCATGGCAGCCATTGCAGCCGCCACACCGATGCCGTTATCGGCTCCGAGGGTCGTGCCGTTGGCCTTGACCCATCCCTGGTCAATACGTGTCTCAATCGGATCCTTCTCGAAATCAAACACCTTGTCGGAGTTTTTCTGAGGCACCATGTCAAGGTGACCCTGAAGGATGATCCCCGTGCGGTTCTCCATACCCTTTGTGGCTGGCTTGCGAAGAATGACGTTTCCGGTCTTGTCAACAATGGTCTCAATACCGTTTTCCTTGCCAAACTTCTTCATGTACTCTATCATCGCCTTCTCTTTTTTGGAGGGGCGGGGTATCTGTGTTATTTCATAGAAATACTTCCACAGAAGCTTTGGTTCCAATTTTGTTATTTCGCTCATCTCAAAATGAATTATGTTTATTCTTTTACAATATTAGGCATCTCAAGGCCATATCCCTTTTTCTTATCCTCCGCTTTCAGAAGAAATGCAAATACCAGGGCAAGTACTCCAAGACCAGCAAAAATCATCATCGGCAGAGTATAGTTGTAGAATGAAAAGACATTATTATGTTTTGAAATTTTATCTCCTTTATCAGTGACGAAATATTGAATTTCACCTTTATCTGAATAAGAATAATCCGTAATCTTCAATTCATTTTTCTTAACGGCCTTATTCAATGATTTTTTTGTTATAAACTCCGCGCCGATGGTATCACTGGCAGCCGTAATAACAGCCCGGACAGATCCGTCTTCATTTTTGATGAAATCTGATATTTTGACATCCATGTTCTTGCGGCTCATGGTTCCGACTTCAGAAATGGTGTAACTACTTTGATCCGCCACTACGACCTGAGAAATCCTGTCTCCCTGTGAAGTAATGAAGCCAGTGCCTGCGACAGCGAAATAGCCAATAAAACAATATTTATTAAGAACCCAGCCGATCAAAGCAGGCACTCCCATCAATCCCCAGTTCTGAACCCAGAAGACAAGGGCGTAGGCTGTCCCCAGCTGTTTTTCAGGTATTATCTTTGGTACAGAAGGCCACATTGCTGAAGGCACCAGTGAAAATCCGACACCGAGAACAAGGATAAGCAGTATGGCAATGAACCAATGATTCAGGAAAGGAATTGTGAACATAATGTGAACGAAGATCAGCAGTATGGCGCCAATTATCATGATTGTTGCGCCTTTGCCTTTCCTGTCATACAGGTTACCGAATAAAGGGGTAAGCAATATTGTCCCGAACGGCAACATTGCAGGAATTACGCCTGCCCAGTCTTCATTTATATGGAACTTCTGGACCATCAGATCGGTTGCATATTTAAGGAATGGGAATACAGCTGAGTAGAACAATACGCAAAGGATTGCAATGTACCACCAGCCTTTGTTTCCAACAATTTTCCATATGTCGGAAATCCTGAATGCTTCTTCATCGTCGACTTTATTGGTTGCCTTGTTGTACGCTTCGGTTGAAGCATCCAGCTTCTTATCCATAAACGTATAGATGAAGAATGCTATCAGACCAATACACAGCATAATCAGGCAGACAAGTATGGGTGCTGAGACTGTATTGAATCCTTTTGCGATCGGGACAGAAGTGGAAAGTGCCAGTGCGGTACCCATCCTGGCAGTAGCCATCTCGAGCCCCATTGCGAGGGCCAGTTCTTTTCCCTTGAACCACTTGACTATTATTTTTGAAACCGTGATACCTGCGGTTTCAACGCCAACGCCAAATATTGCAAAGCCTAACCCTGCCATCAATACCTGTGCGTTAACGTCCCAGAAAAGCACATGCCAGGTTTGTCCATCGAGCATATGCGTCGAGACAGCCCAGTATTTTATTGCCGTTCCGGCAACCATAATTGAGGCTGCCATCATACCGGTGAAGCGTACTCCCATCTTATCAAGGATCAGACCTCCAACGATCAGCATCAGGAGAAAAACATTGAACCAACCGTATGCGCTCGTAAAGAACCCGAAGTCAGAGCTGTTCCAGTGCAACTGGCCTTCAAGCAATCCTTTCAGCGGGGCCATGACATCCGTAAGATAATAACCGCATAGCATGGTAAAAGCCACGACCGCCAGAGCAGTCCATCTTGCAGCTTTGGAATCGGCAAGTGTCTTTCTTATTTTTTCCATATTGTCTGTTTAATGATTTTGTAAGTGTGTAAATGTATAAAAAAATAGATCGAATAACCTATGCAAAAAACATAGCAGATGAACTTTATGGCACAATTTTGGTTGTAAAATTGAATAACTATATTTGCGTCGTTTATATTTAAATATCTGAATATTTGTAATTATCTTATTATCATGAAGAAACTGTTACTTGCAATGATACTTTTTGTACCTGTCCTGATGGCAAAAGGACAGGAAACACAGGTAAAATGGTATTCGATAGAGGAAGCTGCAGCCCTGGCGCTGACCAGTCCGCGACCTATTTTTGTTGACGCCTATACTGACTGGTGCGGGTGGTGCAAGAAACTTGACAAGGACACATTTTCGCACCCTGTGATAGCAGAGATACTGAACACGAAGTATTATGCAGTTAAGTTTGATGCAGAATCAACAGAACCGGTGACTTTCCAGGGAAGGAAATTCGTCAATGATGGTAAGATGGGAAAAACGCATCAGCTTGCCTATGCTCTTCTTCAGGGCAATCTCGGTTATCCGACTGTAGTCTTCCTTACAGCCAACAGTGAACTTATCACTCCTGTTTCGGGCTACAAGACCCCCAAAGATATTGAGCCGATGCTTGTCTATTTCAGCGGCACATTATGGCAGTCACAGAGTTACGCGGACTTTGTGAAGACATTCCAGGGGAAGGCGCAGTAGGGTCTTCCGTCTTCCTATTTCCCAAGAATGAAGTTCGCCGGAAGGGCGACGGTATTTCCGAACTGGTATATCAGTTTGCGTGCAGTGCATATTGTCTCATTGCCTGATGATACCCTGATCTCAACCACATCAGGCACCCTGTAGAACAGCTTGTCGGCAACAGCAATCTCTTTTTCAGATACAACAGGCCTCACGATCAGGTTAAGGTCTCTTGTCTTTCCGGAGGGGATGAATTCAATTGATACAGTCTCTCCGCCGTTACTGCCTTCATTGGTCATGCCACCTGTCTCCGAGAAACTGAAGAGGGTGGTCTTTTTCCCGGCCATTGTCATCTGCGGAGTCAGCCATATACGGTAATGCTTTGTCTCTGTCCAGCTCTTCCCAGCAAAAAGTGCAGTATACGCGCGGTCGAGCCTGTTTATTTCGTTAATAGCAGAGCCGTCCTGCGGAAAGATGTTTGTCTCACCCGTAAGGATCATGTGTTTTCCCTCACGAAGCTCAAGCAGTCTCTTTGCGGCCTCTGCTGCCTCCTCTTCAAGTGTAGGGCTCTTCTTCTTCTGGACGAGGTATGGAACCCTTATGAATGCAGTGTCGGCCCTGACTACTTTATATGCTGTATCTGTCTTCAGCGAGACATACTCCTGCGCACCCATATCAGGAAACAGGAGTCCCTGGTAGTCAGACTCACCCTGGCTGTGTGCGAAAGCAGTTTCAGCATATATATCCGGATTGATATCGAGAACCAACCCGTTTTTCTTGAGAGAGAGCAGGTTGGTCTGCATAAGCGTGGTGCCCTGAATCACATAATACTGTGAAGGGTCTAACTCTTCGACCGTGCGCAGGGTCACATCCCTCAGAGACCATATCTCATTCTCGTCTGCAATGACATCTTCGAGTCCGATCATCTCCTTCGCAAATTCAGAGTACGGGCCTGGTATCTCTATGGTTCTTTCAGCTATTATGTCAAACTCAAGAACGGTGAGCGGGAGGGCATAGACGATGCTGCCGTCAGTTACCTTTACCTCGCCTCCCAACGGCAGAATAACGATATCTGATTTTGAACCGGTCTTTGCAGGAACACATCCGGATGTCAATAATAAAGCTGCAAATATAAACGGTGTAAATAGTCCTCTCATTGTCTTTGCTTTTTTACAAATATAGGCTAAAGTTATTGAAACGTGTTTCGCGGAAGGCTCTCCCGATATTCATCAGGATATCACCTGCTATGACAGCTTCTTCAGAGTGAATTCTGAGTGCCACATCGCCGGCGGCGCCGTGGAGGTAGACACCTGCTATTGCTGCCCTGACCGGGTCATAACCCTGGGCGAGCAGTGACGCAATCATACCTGTAAGCACGTCTCCGCTGCCCCCAGTGGCCATTCCGGGGTTACCCGTGCTGTTGAAGAATATTCTGCCGTCAGGCAGGGCCACCGAGGTATGAGCCCCTTTGAGGACAAGAATGCAATCATGTTCCGCCGCAAACCTGCTCTCCCTGTCAAGGAGCTGGTAATCAGTCATATCCTCGCCTGTTAGTCGCCTGAACTCACCGGGATGCGGAGTAAGTATTGAATGCGGGGGTATCAGCCTTAGCAACTCCCTGTTCTGGGCCATGATGTTGAGTGCGTCTGCATCGAGCACCAGAGGTATCATGGCTGTCTCCAGGATGGTTTTCAGTACGTTGTACGTGTCAGGATCCGTTCCCATTCCCGGTCCGATTCCTGCAGAATCGTATCTGGAGAGGTCAGGCACAGATGTAATGAACTCTGCTCCGGGGTCGGGGGAGACCATTACTTCCGGCAGTGCAGCCTGCACAGGCAGTACGGCTGCCACAGGCGTGTGAACTGTCACAAGCCCGGCGCCCGTGCGCAGGGCAGCACCTGCAGCCAGCGTGGCAGCACCGGCTTTACCGTACGATCCGGCAACAATAAGTGCATGACCGTAAGTGCCCTTATGGTCAAACTTCCTCCTTTTTCTCAGCATCGGAGTTACATCTTCCCTCATGATATAATGATATCTGGAAGGTTTCTTATTGATGGTTTCCTGGTGCAGGCCAATGTCAATAACCTCCCACCTCCCAGTAAAATCATCGTTTCCGGCAAACATGAACGATATTTTAGGAAACTGGAACGTCAGCGTCATGGAAGATCTTACAATTGTGTCCCGGCTGACATCGGTATTATCCTCGCAGAAGAGTCCTGAAGGAACGTCAATAGAGATCACATTTGCACCAGTGAGGTTTATACGGCGGATAACCTCTGCGGCTATTCCTGACGGAGGCTTGCTCAGTCCGGTTCCGAATATGGCATCGATAATCACTTCACTGCGGCTGACCGCCGGAAAAAGGGAGATGTCAGCAAGAGTAAATGAAGCAACGCCGGAACGGGCAAGCCGGTCAGCATTAAGATTAAACTCATTGCTGTGTGAAGCACCCGTTTCAACAATATAAACCCTGACGGGGTGCTGCTCTTCATGCAGCAGCCTGGCAATGACAAGACCGTCTCCCCCATTGTTTCCCGGACCGGCAAAGACTGTAACACTGTTGTCATGAGCAATGTATTCCTTTATTTTCCGGAAGGCTGCCGTGGCAGCACGCTCCATGAGTCCTCCGGGAGTAACAGGCTCAAGTGCGATTGTGGCAGCGTCTATCTCCCTTATTTCTGACGATGTAAATATCTTCATAGATTATTGTTGAATATCAAACACACAAATTTATATATATAGGTGATCCAAAAATATTATGGTACAATTTTCTTCCTGACACCGGCAATTAAAAAAGATTAATATATTTGCCTGCGTCAGAAAAAACTATAAACCAATAAACAAACAAGAATTATGCTTAAGAACCATCCAAAGGGACTGCTGGTAGCATTTTTTGCCAATATGGGAGAGCGCTTCGGGTTTTACACCATGATGGCCATCCTGGTACTCTTCCTGCAGGCCAAATACGGCTTATCGGCTGAAAAAGCCGGGGGTATTTACAGCTGGTTTTATTTCAGCATTTATGCACTGGCCCTCGTCGGCGGTATACTGGCTGATTCAACCAGAAAATACAAGACTGTGATTCTTTTCGGCATCATCATCATGTTCGGCGGTTATCTGCTGATGGCCATTCCGGGAATGACACTCACATTCACGATCATCGGGTTGTTCACCATTGCCTTTGGCAACGGTTTATTCAAGGGCAATCTCCAGGCAGTTGTGGGTCAGATGTATGATAACCCCCAGTATTCAAAGCTGAGGGACACTGCCTTTATGATATTCTATATGGGTATCAACGTAGGTGCATTCTTTGCTCCGTTTGCTGCTACAGCTATGAGAAACTGGTGGCTGAAGACCAACGGCTTTGCCCATGACGGAAGCCTTCCGGCATTATGCCACCGGTACCTGGAAGGGAATCTTACCGACACCGAAACATTCAGCCAGCTGGCAGCAAATGTAAGTCTTAACGGCCAGGCAGCCGATCTTACGAACTTTGCCAACACCTACCTTGAGGTATTTTCAAAGGGCTACAACTATGCCTTTGGAATCGCTGCCGGTGCCATGGTGATCTCAATGCTCGTCTACATCTTCTTCGGCAAACTGCTTCCCAACAAGGAAAAGAAAGTGACGGAAGTTGCTGAAAAAGTTGATTTCCAGCCCCTCCCGCTCGTTTTTGCAATCATTGCAATGGGTGTTGTGGCATACGGACTTCATTTTATCAAGCAGGTTGGCTGGGCCGCAGGTTTTGCATTCGGCCTCTTCGCTGCCTTCGTTACATGGATCATGCTCAGTTCAACAAAGGAAGAGAGGGCAAGAGTAGTATCACTGATACTTGTGTTTGTGGTGGTGGTCTTCTTCTGGATGTCTTTCCACCAGAACGGATTAACCCTGACTCTCTTTGCACGTGATTATACAGTCAAACAGGTAGACCCCTTTACAAACCTATTCTTCACACTGCCTTCAATACTTGCAGTAATAGGTTCCGTAGCAGGTCTCGTGTTGCTGGTCCAGAAATCAACCAGCGCCATGAACAGAACAATTGGAGGTGTACTGTTTGTTGCAGCTATTGTATTCTCATATTTCAGGGTCACCGGGGCAGATTCACTGAACTCTATTTCTCCTGAGATCTTCCAGTCATTCAACCCCTTATTCATTGTTGCCCTTACGTTTCCGGTAATGGGTGCTTTTGCATGGATGAACAAGAAAGGTATTGAGCCTTCCACTCCCAAAAAAATCGGTATAGGGATGATAATTGCTGCTGTAGGCTTCATTGTTGTTCTTATCGCATCACTGAACCTTTCATCTCCGAAGCTTCTGGCCGGGTCGCCCGTACCTGACGCTGAAAGAGTCATGCCCTACTGGCTGATAAGCAGTTACCTCATACTTACCATTGCTGAGTTATTCCTGAGTCCTATGGGTCTCTCCTTTGTGTCAAAGGTTGCTCCATCGCGCTTCCAGGGACTAATGCAGGGTGGATGGCTTCTTGCCACAGCCGTCGGTAACAAGCTCCTTTTCGTCGGAACCCTTCTGTGGGATAAGGTTGAACTGTGGGAACTGTGGGCAGTATTCATCGTATGCTGCATCCTTTCGGCCGCATTTATTTTCTCTGTCATGAAAAGACTTGAAAATGCAACCAAATAGCCTCTGCTGAAACCAAAGCAGCGACCTGCAAATTGCAGGTCGCTTTTTTTTTATCTGAAAAGGAGCCTTTTTAGCCATAAAAAATAATTATCAATATATTTGTCTGTTTTTAAAATAACGGTTATGAGCGGCAGGAACCTATACGATAAGGTATTTGCAATATTCGGGGCGATGATGGTATTCTTTTATTTCGGCCTCGGCTATTATGTGATCTTCTCACCATACCTGGATCATATTGACCGGCCCTTAAGGGTAATCATCGGAGCCCCGCTGCTTGTCTATGCTGTTTACAGGCTGTTTGTCTCCTACACAAAAATAAAAGAGAACTTCTTCAACGGAGAAGACGATGACCGGTAAAACAGGTTCAGGGGATGGGGTCAAAGGCCGGTATAGCGGTCTTATAATGATGTGGCACATACTTTGTAACAGGTAACAAAAAGTGTTACACCTGAAAATTGGCAACCTGAGAGAAAGCATCTTAATGAGATAATTATTAATATTGTGGGCTGCAGAAGCGGGAAAACAATGGGAAAGATGAAAAAGTACCTGAGAAAAAGTGAGTTGATGTCACTGATTGTGATGATGGCCATCACTGCAGTTTTCGTCGTCACCTGCAAGAACCAGGGTACTCCGTCCGTGAGGGAGACTCCGACATCGGGTGACATTAAGATTGTGGCAGATGAATCATTTCAGCCAATTGTAGATGCAGAGGCAGCAACATTCACATCGTTGTATAAATATGCAAGGATAACTCCCGTCTACAAACCCGAAAAGGAGATGATTGCTGATTTTCTCAACGACTCGGTAAAAGTTATTGTTACATCATGGACTCCGACGGAAGAGCATAAGCAGCTGCTGCTGGATGCACGTACGGTTATCCGCACGACAACAGTTGCCTATGATGCGCTGGCACTCGTTATGCACAAGAGCAATAGTGACTCACTTCTTACCTATGACGAGGTGGAGGGAATATTTACCGGGAAGATCACCGAATGGAAGCAGATCAATCCGTCTTCGAAACTTGGCAGAATTAATATAGTTTTCGATAACGACCGCTCAGGAAACATCAGGTATTTCAGGGAGAAGTTCTCCATTCCTGACACACTGCCTGACAACTTCTTTGCAGTCAACAATAACCCTGAGGTTATTGAATACGTTTCAGAAAGTCCTGATGCGCTTGGAATAGTAAGCGTGAACTGGATAAGCGACACTGATGATTCATTAAGCGTAAGTTTCACATACAAGGTAAAAGTGGCAGGCGTCTCGATGCAGTATCTTGACAAGTCAACCTTTTACCTGCCGGTCCAGGGTTCAATTTTTGAAAAGACCTATCCCTTTGTAAGGGAGATAAACATGGTCTCCAGGGAGACGTTTTCAGGTCTTGGTTCAGGATTTATCACATGGGTCTCCGGGGAACAGGGACAACGAATTATTTTAAAGTCAGGGCTGGTCCCCGCGACTATGCCCATAAGGCTGATACAGGTAAAAAAAGAGTAACTAAACCAGATAAAGATGATTAAGAGAAGTTTTAAAGTGGCGTTGCTGCCTGCAGTTTTGATCTGCATGGTTTGTGGTACAGGAGTGAAAGCTCAATCACTTCAGGAGGCCATTACCTTCACCAAGAACGAACAGTATGACAAAGCGGAAGCACTGTTCCAGCAACTTATCAAGAACGAGCCGGGTAACAGCAAAGCATTCTTCCATTACGGCGAGAATACACTGCTGAACTATTTTTCCGATACCATTTCAAACTCACTCAATGCAGCAACCAAAGAAGCATCCGATATATTCAACAAGGGGATTGCAGCCAATGTATCTGATCCGCTCAACTATGTAGGGCTGGCCAAGGTTTCATCCTACCAGGGTGAAGAGGCAAAGGCAGAAGAGATGAGGGTAAAAGCAAAAGGGCTTCTTCCCGCGTACAAGAAAATCACGAAGATAGAAGACCCGAAGGGTTATGCATACACCCTCGCCAAAATAGCAGAATCATACATACGTTTCGAACAGGTCGATACCAGCAAGGCACTACCGTTCATCAGGCACGCACTGCAGATAGACCCGAGAAACAGCGAAGTGTATATAATCGCCGGTGATATCTATATCCTTGTCAACGACGGGTCAAGGGCTATAAAATATTACAACCTTGCACAGGACTGGGACCTTACATCACCTACTGCCAACATGAAGATAGGCAGCATTTATGTAAAGGGCCGCAATCTTATGGCTGCCATTCCTTTCTATGAGCAGGCTATTGCACTTGATCAGAACTACGCCCCGGCATACCGCGAACTGGGTCAGCTATACTCTATGGCAGGAAGATTCAGTGAGTCAAAGAAATACTTTGAAAAGTATCTTGAACTAACCCAGGGAAATATTCCTGCCAAGATCAGGTATGTGAACGCCCTCTTCTACGCCAAGGAATACGGTGAGGTAATAAAGAATGTCGAGGAGATCTTTGCCATTGATGATTCCAGGACATACATGAACAGGATTGCCGGTTACTCAGCTTATGAGGAAGGCAATTATCCGCTCGGACTGCAGTATATGGACAAGCTCTTTGCAACCCTTCCGGAAGATCGCATTATCAAGAAGGACTATATCTATTACGCAAGGATACTTGTCAAGAAGAATCAGAACTATAATAAGTCAATCATTGAAACCGACGAACTTGCATCAGACCTTGCTGACATGAAGGGCAAGTATTCGAGCCTGAAAAGTCCTGCAAAGGAAAAGATGAAGAGTGACATGGATGCCCTTCAGGTTAAGGTCACTGAGGCCAAGGCACAGATTGCCAAAGCTGATGCTGAGATTTCCAGTGCTTTTGATGCATATGAAAAAGCAATCAATTTCAGTGACGAGGATCTGAACCTGATATATGAGAAAGGCACCTTTCAGTACTCATTCCACAGGTATGAAGATGCGGGTGATACATGGGCACGTCTTCTTACAAAAGGCAGAAACAGTGAGAATGATGCTCTCCAGATCGGTCGCGCCTATTATCAGGCCAAAAAATTTGACAAGGCAGAGCTCATGTTCAACCTCATGACTGAAAAATACCCTGATAATCTTCAGGGTTATCTCTGGGCTGCAAATACTGCCTCAGCCAAGGATCCAGACTCTGAACTTGGTCTGGCAAAACCGAAATTTATAGCCCTCCTGAAGAAGGCAGAAGTTGATTCGGTGAAAAACGTTCAGGAGATATTTGATGCGCTTCGATATCTTGGTTATAACTCACTTCAGGAGAAAAACTACGAAGAGGCAAGAGCCTACTATACAAGGATAATTAACCTGGCACCATCGAACAAGGATTATCAGATCAAAGCCCACAGCTCTCTCAGCACAATGTTTCTTACCATGGGTGACTACAACAGGGCCACGGAGGTGAATAACAGGATACTGGCGATTGACCCCTCGAATGAAAATGCAAAGGCGACTATCCAGTACATTGCAGCGCTCCAGAAGAATGCTGCACCACCCAAACATCCCAATGAGATTACCGGAATAATATTTGATGCAGCCGGTCTGCCCATTCCCGGTGCCTCTGTCCGGGTAAAAGACACTGCCGCTGAAGCATGGACCAATGCAAGGGGTGAGTACAAGTTTGTCATGCCTGAAGCCTCAGAAGTACTGGTCATCAGCGCCAAAGGGTACAGGACCCAGGAAGTTCCGGTGACAAAGAAGAGGGTTTACAACGCCACCCTGGAAAAATAAACACCGATAGCATAAGCAGCCAAGGTTTGATATTTATAAATGAGACTATTGTAAAAGATTAAGAGAATAATTACTTTTGCCAACTGTTTACTTAAACCAACTAAACAATACTAAAATGAGCAAAGAATCCAGTAAGTTCAAAGATGTGATGAATTCACTTTTTGCACCCGTTGCTATTATTGTAGCTTTTATCGTTGCCTATTATCTCTTTACCAATGTAATGGGTAACCCTGTAAACTTTGAGGGAAGCAACCCGAAGGGTCACCCGCTTCAGGGTAACTATCTCGGAATGATCTATAAGGGCGGTATCATTGTGCCGATACTTATGACATGCGTTCTCACCCTTATCATCTTCGTTTTTGAAAGAGGTATTACCTTAAGCAGAGTACAGGGTAAAGGCAGGCTTAACGTTTTTGTGGCCAACATTCAGTCATTACTTTCACAGGACAAAATTGAAGAAGCTGTAACCGCATGCGACAAGCAGAAAGGTTCACTGGCGAACGTACTTAAGGCAGGCCTTGTACGTTACCGTGACCTGGCAGGTGACTCATCACTCGAGAAAGACCAGAAGATCACCTCAATGAAGCAGGCCCTTGAAGAGGCAACTGCCCTTGAGCTTCCGACTCTTTCAAAGAACATGGTAATACTTTCAACATTAGCTTCAATCTCGGTGCTTATCGGTCTTATCGGTACTGTTCTCGGTATGATCCGCGCATTCGGTGCTCTTGCACAGGCTGGTGCTCCAGATGCACTTGCTCTTGCAACCGGTATCTCAGAAGCGCTTATCAACACAGCATTCGGTATCACTGGATCAACATTCGCAATCATATTCTACAACTATTTCTCATCACAAATTGACGGTTATACTTTCAAAATTGATGAGGCAGGTTTCAGCCTGACTCAGACCTTTGCAGCATCAGTCAGCAAATAATCACCAGTATTTATTCTTTTGGTTACAAAAAGAAAGGATTTAGAAAATGCCAAAGATTAAAATACACTCCAAACAACCTCACATCGACATGACGCCGATGGTGGACCTGTTTGCGCTGCTGCTGACCTTTTTCATGCTTACGGCAACATGGAGGCCATCAGACCCGGCTCCCGTAGATACACCTTTTTCAGTATCCGAGAAGCCCACTCCTGATGCAAATATTATGACCGTGTTGCTTTCTGCTGACAACAGGATATTTTTCAATGTTGACAACGGCCCTGACACAATTCTTAAGTTCAGGCCCAAAATCCTTGCGGAGATGGGGAAACGCTACAACATTGAATTCACTGAAGAAGAATTGCGCACATTTGAGAAGCTTCCGGCATCATCATTTGGCGTATCCATTCAGGACATGAAAGCTTACCTGTCAGCAACAGATGCAAATGTAAGGGCATCACTTGAAAAAGGTATCCCGATAGATTCAACTGACAACCAGCTAGCGCTATGGGTACTGTTCTCACGCCAGATCAACCCAGCGGTAAACACGCTGATCAAAGGCGATGCTAATGCTGACTTCCCGATAGTACGGGAGGTTCTCGACATTCTCCAGGACAAAAACGTCAACAGGTTCAACCTTGTGACCAACCTGAGGGTAATTGAAGTTACAGAAGAAATAACTGAGTAAGATGGCAGAGATCATACAAGAGGAAAAAGGTAAAGGTGGCAAGAAGAAGCCTAAGAAGCACTCGACCCACATTGACATGACGCCGATGGTTGACCTTATGTGTCTGCTCATCACGTTCTTCATGCTCACAACAGCTTTCAGCAAACCGAAGATCATGGAAATTCTCCTTCCTGAGAAACTCAAGAAGGACGAAGTAGTTGAGCCTCCGAAAATTGCTGAGAGCCGTACTCTGAACATCATCCTCGGTCCCGACGATAAAGTTTTCTGGTACCCGGGAAAAGCCGATCCGGAAGTTACCGTTCTCCAGGAGACTGACTTCAGCGCTACCGGAATCCGTCAGATTCTGCTTGACAGAAACAGGGCACTATTTAAGAAAATAGAACAATTTGAAACCGATGTTATCGCCGGTAAGATCGAGATCAAACAGGATTCTATGCTCAATGCCATCAAGCAGCTCAAGAAGGATGACGATACGGGACCGATCGTTCTTATCAAAGCCTACAAGACATCCAAATACAGGAATTTCGTTGACATCATTGACGAA
The DNA here is from genome assembly GCA_963732365.1 of uncultured Bacteroidales bacterium. GTDB lineage: Bacteria > Bacteroidota > Bacteroidia > Bacteroidales > VadinHA17 > SR-FBR-E99. Next base: position 387,936 of record CAVSZC010000001.1, read on the forward strand.
ATGTCTATAGTAGGCATTGCGCGTTACACATTCACTGACATCAGCTGGATAGAAGAGAACCTTGTCGCTGCCGCCATCGGCGTGGCACCGGTAATCGCTTCCGGAACAGCTAACTAGAACGACAGGATATGGCAAAGGAAAAGAAAAATTATGTAAGCTTCGATGACCTGGTCTTCGCAAACAGGAACCAGTCGTACGGAGCATACGATCTGAGGAGAAAGTACAGCCGGACAATGGCTATCTCAACTCTTGTCGGTATCATCATCATTGCAGCAGCGGTAATAGTTCCCTACATCAAGGCAAGTCGCATCGCTCACATAAAGGCGAGAGACGCCAACGAGGTAATTGCTGAAATGGCTAATGACATCAATCAGGAAGAGGCAGCTCCGCCGCCACCACCGCCACCGCCACCACCAGCTGAACAACAGACGGTTGTGAAGTATGTGGCACCAGTTGTGGTGGACACTATCAAACCTGAGGACCAGACAGATCTCATGACCGCCGATGAAATCTCAGAGACTATTGTCGACCAGGAGGTTGTTGAGGTAGTTGAGCAGGTACAGGAAGAAGTGGAGTATGAAGCTCCGGCAGAGGTGTTCGTCGTTGTTGAAGAGATGCCATCATTCCCGGGCGGGGATGCTGAACTCTTCAAATTCATCTATGACAACATCAAGTATCCTGAAATAGCAAAGGAAAACAACATTCAGGGGAAAGTGATACTCCGTTTCTGCGTTACCTACAAGGGGACCGTTGACCAGGTATCAGTTGTCAGGGGTGTTGACCCTACTCTTGATGAAGAGGCTATCAGGGTAATAAAGATGCTCCCTCTGTGGAAACCGGGCAAACAGGGTGGTAAACCCGTTAACGTCTGGTACAGTGTGCCTATCAGCTTCCAGCTTAAGTAAACTATTGCTCTGACCATAAAAAAAGGTGTCTCAAAAGGACACCTTTTTTTGTTTGTATGGGGCAGATGCTATTTAAGCATCAAGGTGATATACCTGTCTGCCAGTGCCGCCTTCTCCCTGTCAAGTCCGCTTATAATTATAAGCCTGTCACCCTGCAGAGCCATGAACAGCAGACCGTTGAAGCCATCGTCAAAAACATATTTAAACGATTCTTCACCTGCATTGAAGGCATCTCCGGCGAGTCTCTGTGCCATATCAGAAATTTCCTGTTTGCTCTTGCTGTTGAACAGATAGACATCAAACCTGTCATTATCAACCTCATAAGAAGCCCTGAATGAATCATGAAGGAAATCATGGCCAAGCACTCCCTCCATTATATATGTCTCCTGGTTTGCAATCAGCCCTTCGGCAGGATAAAGCTTCAGCAATGGAGGAAACTCATTTCCCCCTTCAATCCGCTCTGCAATCATTTCAGCCAGCGTCATCATCGCTTCAGCAGCTTTTTTTGAACCGGAATGTGTCATTATCTTGACATAGAAGCGGCCTTTAAAGAAGTTTACAACTCCCTCCTCTGAGTAACCCTGCACTCCTAATTTGATAAAACTGTAAGAGGGAGAACGCTCAAGGGAGTAAATTCCAAATGCTGTCGCCTCGTCGCCGAATGAATAGATCTCTGCCTTCAGAGACTGCTTTCCCTTACGGTATTCGTTTATGTTGAGGTCCCTGAATCCAAGTGCCAGATACGCATCGGCTGCACCGTTGATATAATCCCACAGGTCCTCCGGAGTATAAACCGGATAATCGCTGATCTGTTTGTATCCTTTAAGCAGAGGAAACATTTCCTGCTGACCCCGGAGAGCAGGAAACGCAAAGACCAGGAAGAAGAAGATGGTCACATGTTTCATTGACGTAACTCTTTATGTTGATTAAGCTATAAGGTCATAGGGAACGTGCTTCAGCCTCGCGATATCAGTTATCTTTCCCCTGAGGTCAAATCCCTTGATACACTCAGCCGAACATGTTTCGCATAATGTACATGGGTCAGAGGTGGCATCCGTTTCCCTGAGGAGGTCCGATGCCATTGCCAGGTTTCCGTACCCGTAGGCGTACATGTATGCCCTCATCATCTCAGGTATCGGCAGGTTGGCGGGGCATCCCTTAAGGCAATTCTGACAGGCGTTGCAGTAGAGGCCGCCTGATGCAGCAGCGGCAATGAGACCACTTTTTTCTTCAGCCGTAAGGGTAATATCTGCAAGTACCTTCAGATCAGCATTCACATGATCAAATGTAGTCATACCGGGTATTGTAGTATGGACATTCGGGTTGGAGAGAGCCCATTTCAGGGCTGCCTGAGGATTGACGGCCTTTGTCTTCTCCTTGTCAAGGAACCCTCCCGCCATTGTCTTCATGGCCACTACTCCGAGACCAGCCTTAGTGGCTGATTCAAGGGCACTGTTAAGATCATCGAGGTGTGCAAGGTTGAAATTATAGGCTGTCAGCACAACGTCCCAAATTCCCTCTTCAACCATGGTCCTGATCACAAGAGGTTCATTCTTATGGGTCGAAACTCCAATAAACCTTGCCTTTCCCTTCTTCTTAAGGTCAAGCATGGCGGCGGTGATCTCCTTGTGTCTCACTATCTCAGCGCTGTCGGCAGCATGCATATAGAGAATGTCAACGTAATCCATTTTCAGCCTGGTAAGACTCAGTTCAAATTTAGCCAGGAAATCCTCTGCAGTCGTCTCTTTCGAAGGGAGTCCCGTGCGTGAATCTACTCCGGCTGGCTTCACCTTTGTTGCAAGTATGAATGATTCCCGGGGAACAGATTCAAAGAAGCTGCCCAGCATTTCTTCATTCCTTCCGTTCATATAGCCGTGAGCTGTGTCAAACATTCTCATTCCTCCTTCGTAAGCTGCTTTTACCAGGGCATTGTTATCCGATCTCATGACACCGAAACTCACTACAGGGACCTTCAGCCCGGTCTTGCCCAGTGTCCTGTAAATAATCTCCTGACTGGCCGGTCTGTCACCCGCCAGGGCAGTATGGTTTATTGTTGCCAGTCCTGCCGCACCTGCAAGACCTGACCTCAGAAATGTTCTTCTTTTCATATGGGCTGAATTTGAGTTTTAGTCTGATTAATTAACACTATGTCAGAGCCAATATACAAATATTTTATATTATTTTGGAGTAGCTGCCGGATAGCATAAAAATCAGATACATTATGGGACGCTATATTCATAACCTTATCCTGCAGGGTGAAGGGATGAATCTTGATTTCAAGTACTGCATATCTGATCCTCACAAGATAGCCAGGTCACTCTCCGCGTTCTCAAACAGTGAGGGTGGAAAACTGCTGATAGGTGTCAGGGACAACGGATCACTTGCCGGGGTAAGGTCAGATGAGGAATATTACATGATTGATGCCGCAGCACGTTTATATTGCCGGCCGGAAGTAAGTGTAGGAATCAGAAGTCACACGATAAACGGTAAAAGTATCCTTGAGGTTGATGTCCCAAGGAGCACCATCATACCTGTGAGGGCAAAGGATGAGGAAGGCAGGTGGAAGGCATACTTTCGGCAGCGTGACCAGAATTTCCTGGCTGACAGGGTGCTTCTGCAGGTATGGCGCAGGAGCAGCCGTTCGCACGGTCTCCTTATAAGGTTTGATGATAAGGAAAACCTCCTGCTGAATCACCTGAGGGACGGCGGGAAGATTACCGTTGCTGAGTTCCGCAGACTGGCTGAGATCAACAGCAGGAGCGCAGAGAGGATATTAAGTGACTTCATGTTGTGCGGAATAATAAGGTGTGAGGCAAGTGAAAAAGGTCTCTTCTACCGTCTCACCCGCGAATTTGAGACCTCCGGCTGATGTTCTAATCAGCCTTGAAGCCCATCACCAGAATATCATCTACCTGGTGTGACGAGCCCATCCAGCTTCTGATCCGTTCATCGAGTATCTCCATCTGTTTATTCATCGGGTAATCCTGCACCTCCAGAATCAGTTTTATAAAGTTCTTCTTCATAAACTTGCGGCCAGTGGTGCCATTGAACTGATTTATATAACCGTCAGTGAAGAGGTAATATGAGATATCCCTCTCCATCACCCACTCGCTCTGTGTAAAATCCTGGTTCACCCTGGCCGAGATACCGACTGTCATCTTGCTTCCATAGACCGTCTCAAGGAGAAATCTTCCATTGGCAACAGATCCGTCATCAGTTTCAAATTCCCCTTTTTCCCATATCTCGATCTCAACTTCATTCATAGGTCTTACCTTGAAGCATGGGCTATATGCTCCTGAGAATTCGACGATGCGTCTTGTATAGTCAAACACCAGCAGGGCCATATTTATCCCGTCCCTCCTTTCATCTGCCTCACGTGTCTGTTTAAGGGAGTCAATCACCTGTTTGCGAAGCTCATTAAGAATGTGGCTTGCTTTTCTGTATGGCTGTTTATTAATTATCTCATCGAGGAAGGATATCCCAAGGAGGCTCATGAAGGCACCCGGCACGCCGTGTCCGGTGCAGTCAGCTGCAACAAGGAAGAACTTCTCCTCCCTGCGGGCCATCCAGTAAAAGTCACCTGAAACAACGTCGCGGGGTTTAAAAAGGATGAAGTAGTTCGGAGTCTGATCTGCCAGTATCTTCTCCGGGGGCAGCAAGGCCCTCTGAATGCGGCTGGCATAATGAACGCTGGCATCCAGCTCATTCTTCTGACTGACAACATCTGCTGTCTTCTGCCCTGCAAGTTGTTCCAGTCGGATATTCTCATTTCGTAGGCTGCGGGAGAAGAACCTGGCTGTTGCATAGATAAGCAGCATTAACAGTATTGTATACATAGCCAGGGCCCATGCTGTTGTGTAAAAGGGTTCCCGGACGGAGAAGCTGAAGAGGGCTTCTTCGCTCTCAAGCCCGGTACTTGTCTTGGCCTTCAGCCTGAAGGTATAATGTCCCGAAGGCAGGTTGGTGTATTCCCTGGCGTTACGTTTTTCCCACTTTGACCACTCATCGTCAAATCCGTCAAGCCTGTGCCTGTACTCAGTTTTCCCCTCTTCCACGTATGACGTGGCAGTCCATCTGAATGAGATGTCATTCTGAAAATATCTCAGTACAGGGAGCTTACCCTCCGCTTGTGATACGGACGGAATTTTTATTCCCGTCTCTGAGGAGGTATAAAAAAGAGGGTCCATCAGCAAGGTGCCTGACCCTGCTGTGATGCCTGTAAAGAAAGTGCTGAATGAGCCGTAGCCGTAACCCAGCTTTGCCTTATCCACTACATAAAGGTTGCGTCCCTTGACAATCCATACATTACCCTCAATGAATTCAATGTCTGCCGTGGGAATGTCAGGCAGGAAATCAAACTGCCGCCTGAAGACCACGTGCCCCTGGCGTGTAGGGGTTACCAGCGCATCGAAGTGACGCTTGTCAAATCCTGATAAGACAATATCACCCTCCGCAGTCTTAATGATCTTATGAATATTCGCATCGCCGAATGTCGCACCAACCAGTTTATTATCCTTTTCAAACAGGTCATTATAAGGATTATACAGAAACAGGCCATTTCCGGTGCATATGTACAGGTTATTATCTGCAGTAACAATCCGGTTAAGGGTTTTGCTGGTCAGCCCGCTGGTCTCGTCATAGGGAACAAATGTCGTATCAGAGGGTGTGCACTGCATCCTATAAAGGCGGTCAGGTGAGGCAGTGAGCACCCACCACTCCCCTTCCGCAGAGAGCTCAATATTGCTTACCGCACCTATAGTGGCATTCCTGTAACTGATGTTAGCCACCTTCCATCTGCCATTGAGATATTTTATTGTAAGTATTTTACCGTCATCAGTTCCTGCCAGCAGCAGGTCGGGCCTTGTTGTATCAGATTTTACAGCAGTAATATTCACCTGATCAAGCACCACCGATACCTGTTCGTATTCATCGATCTGGAACAGCCCTTCCGTTGTCCCGGCAATTAGTACTTCCCAGTCAGAATTCTTACATACGATCAAATCAAAAACCTTACTTTTCACCCCATCCAGCTTCAGAAACTGCATCTTGTTATCATGGTCCACAAAGCTCCTGAAGAGGCCAAGATCATGACCTGCGTAAATGTATCCGCCAAACTCCATTGCATTCCTCAGTGATGTTTCAGTGAAGAATTCATTCACCGGGAGCGAGACGTATGCCCTGTCAATATATCCCTGTGTACAGAACCAGAGCTGCGAGTTGGACAGATAGTCGCAGAACATAGCCGTTATTGCTGCCTCCGGTATACCTGTCGTTTCTGAGGAAATCTGCTGCTGCAGCCTTCCGTCGTTGCTGAAGATGGAGATACCTTCTCCGTCATTGACGCCAACCGCAAAGCGATTACCGGGGAGCCTTACTGCGCCTGAGATGGGACCCGCTTTAAGTCTGTCGTTGTTCTCCGTCGAAAGGAAGTCAGATTTCAGTTCACCGGTTTTCAGATTAAAGAGAAAGACGCCTGAGTCGGATGATGCAATTAACAGGTTATCCCTGTCATAAACGATGATCGACCTGAACTGCATCATCTTCATCCTGTCTCCCCCGGGTATGAGGCTTATCACACCCTCCTTCAGTTCAAAAAGACCCTCCCTGTTGTCGGCAATGATTACGCTTCCTTCCCTGGCGAGTAAGAGTGCTGCGTTTGACAGGCTGTTATCCTTGCTCAGATCAATTACTGCGAGTTCGTTCCTGTCAATGTCATAGAGATATAGCTTCTTACCGTCTGTGAAATAAACGAATGAGCTGTCGGAAGTGATGGAACAAATCGTCCCGACCTCTTTTCTTGCAAGAGAATCGGTCAGCCTGTCAGCGAGCGAGACGTATGAGAGGTCACCCCTGTCGTCCGGCTGAAGGAGGCCAAAATCGTCTGTCATGCCCGCATAGACAACTCCTCTGTGATCTGAACAGAGTGAGTTTACGCTCTTTTCACCATGCACCTGCACAACTCCCCATTCAGTGCCGTCATAAGTTAAAATGCCCTTCCGCTGGCTGCCGAAGTACATCACTCCCCTCTTATCCATGGTAGCACAGATGTTATTAGGGTCTCCCGGGGTTTCCATTGCATCGAAACAACGCACAACGGGAGCCCCCGACCTGTTAACCTGTGCCAGAAGGGCAAATTGATGAAAAGTCAGCAGAAAAATGAGAAACAGTCCGTTCTTCATTCCCATTAAGATCTCCCTGAATAAAGAGATAAATATACGAATTCATATCAAATTCAGGCGGTCAGACTTTGGCATTCTATTTGCGACAATTTTTGTTTATCTTGCTTCACTTTAAGAAGGTATGAGGGTAATCAACAGAGCTATTGTTCTGCTGGCTTTTGCTGTTGCTGCAACCGGCCTGCTTAAGGCACAGGTTTCGGCTCGTGAAAGTATGGTTCCGGGGGCTGAACTGAGGCCGGAGTCACCTAACCGTGATCAAGGTATCACCTATCGCAACGGCAATCCCAGGCTGAAGAAGTCATCCGATCCTTCCGGAAGATATTTCAGAATCTCTTTGCCGGGTCACCATTTCACTAGTGAAACAGGGAAGCCGGAACTGCCGGTATACAGTCGTCTGATAGAGGTGCCCCGCGGCATGGAAGTCCGGGTTCATATCTCTGATGTTGTGACAAGGCGGGTACACTTTTCTGACCACGGACTAAGGGGCTCTCAGATCTATCCGTCACAGCCTGCCAGGACAAAAAACCAGCCTCCTGATGAAAAGGTTGTAATCAAGGACAAGAAGACGTACGAAACAAGAGGCATTATATCGCATGACACGGTAGTGATAAAAAGGGAAGGGATATTCAGGGGAAGGGAGCTTTATAACATAGCCCTGTATCCGGCATTCTACGACCCTTCCGGAGGGTATGTTGACCTGATCACATCAATGAATGTTGAAATAACTCAATCGCCTTCAGAGACCAAGGGTGACGGCACCTTCCCTCCTGCCGGGGAGAAAGGAGGATTTGCATCTGAGGCGTACATCACCGGTTATACTGACGAACCGGTGACCATGATCATTGTGACAGACTCCGTCTTCATAAAACACCTGCAGCCGCTCATAAGATGGAAGACTCTGAAAGGAATTAATACCACTGTTCTGTATAAGGGGCCCGGGTCACCCGACACGGTCTACAATGACCTTAAGAGAAGGATAACATCATTTTATTCCAGTGCAGTTGAAGCAGGCAATCCTCCGCAGTATCTGCTCATTGTTGGCGATCTTTCGAAAATACCCGCCTCACGGGGTACAGGAAATGTCTCTGACCTCTATTACGGTGAGTTTGACGGTGAGGGTGACTACATCCCGGAGCTGTTCATTGGACGCCTTCCGGTCAGTGACACCACCCAGCTCAAGGGAATGGTCAGGAAAATCATTGACTATGAGAGCTATGCGTTTGAAGCAGGGAATAAATTCTGGTCTGGCGCGGTGGCAACGGCAGGAAATGACCAGAGCTACGAGAAATATATGAACGGCCAGATAGGGTATGTATTTGATGAATACCTGAGCCGGGATACATCCCTGAAGGCTTTTCACTGGCTCTATCCCGAAGCGTCACAGAAGGATGATTCCCTTAAGTTGCTTTTCAACAAAGGGCTGAGCATTCTTAATTATACGGGACACGGTGAGGCTAACGGATTCAGTGACCCGACCTTCAAAACAACAGATGTCAGCGGGCTCACAAACATTAACATGTATCCGCTCATTATTTCCAATGCATGCCGTACTGCCCAGATAAATGTAGCTTCATGTTTCGGGTCAGCAATGGTAAATGCAGTGGATAAGGGAGCGGTTGGCTTTATCGGATGTACCAACGATTCGTTCTGGGCTGATGATTTCTACTGGTCTGTAGGCCCCGGAACACCTGATACTACAGCGACCTACAGCAACACAGGAACAGGAGCCTTTGACAGATTGTTTCACACCCATGACGAGGCACCGGGAGAGTGGTATTATACGATGGGACAGATCAACTTCGCCGGCAATATGGCTGTCTCAGCAAGCACCAGCTCCAGAAAGAAGTACTACTGGGAAACCTATATGCTTCTTGGGGACCCATCCCTTTCACCAATGATAGGAAGGCCTGACCGTTTCGAGATAACTGTACCTGATGTTTTGCCCCAGACATTGACTTCCCTTAACTTTTTCTCCAGCCCCTTCTCATATGCAGCAATCACCAATTTCGATACTCTGTGGGACGCGAGATTTATAAGCCCGTCAGGCAACGTATCACTTGAAATACCGGAAGGGATCAAAGACTCATGCCTCCTGATAGTCACAGGGCAGAATATGATACCCTTCAGAAAGACATTACGCTTCGGTTCAGTTTCCGGTCCGTTTCTCACAACAGAGAGCATCGTGCTCGATGACTCACAGGGCAATAACAACGGTCTTCCCGACTACGGAGAAAAAATTAACCTCAGGGTCACCATCAAGAACCTGGGCAACGGAGTCTCCTCAAACCTGAATGCAGATATATCTGCCGTTGCAGGAATGATAACAGTTGAACAGGCCATGACATCCCTGGGTGATCTCGCGCCAGGTGAATCATATACTATTGATAACGCATTCATCTTCAGCATATCAGACGAAGCAGAGGATGGCGAAATCGCCTCTCTGCTTCTCACCCTTACCGACAACGGGAATGAGTATCTCTTCGGTTTGGACATGACAATACTGGCTCCCGATGTCAGAATAATATCATCGGTTCATGATGATAATGATACCGGCAACTCAAATTACCTGCCCGATCCGGGAGAAACGGTAAAAATCAATGTCAGAGTCAAAAATGAAGGTTCATCAGCGACAAGCGGTACGCTCTCGGTCATCGCTCCTGCCCCATGGCTTACACTGGACTCTGAGGAAATAGCCACGGGCATTCTTGACCCGGGTGTTGAAAAGGTCCTCAGCCTTGAGGCGGTGATTTCAGATTTTGCCTTACCGGGTACCGAAATCGGTTATGACGTCGCGCTTGTATGCGGAAAATATGAGGCGTCGGATTCCTACTCAATCAGAACAGGCAAGACCCGTGAGACATGGGAGTTTGACAGGTTTGATGTTTTTCCCTGGATACAGGAGAAGGATTTTCCCTGGACAATATCTGCTTCAACATCCTTTGAAAACGTGCGGTCAGCCCGCTCAGGCAATATTCCGGACAAGGATGAGACTGTGCTGGCTATCTATGTAAATAACCCGGTAAGTGATACCGTCTCATTTTATTCTATGGTATCGTCTGAGTTTAATTATGACGAGTTTATATTCAGAATTGACAGTGTCACCGACCTGCAGATATCAGGTGAGACACCGTGGGATCTCAGGCAGGCAATTCTCAAACCCGGAGTACATTATCTCGAATGGATATACAGAAAGGATGTCTCACTGTCAGGGGGGCTTGATGCGGCATGGATAGATGAGATCACCTTCCCCGACATATCCTTTCTCGAGGCTGACTTGCAAATTGACACGGTCTTTGCACCCCCTGCCAGTGCAGATCTGAACAGCGTTGTCATCAAAGGCAGTGTCGTCAATCTTGGGCGAAATACCCTGACCAGTTTCCCTCTTGCATACAGGATAAATGACGGCGAGGCCGTAAACGAGACATTCGGCCTCAAGATCGATCCGGGCGATACTGTCAATGTAACTTTCAGCCAGACCTGCAAGCTGCTGCCTGAAACGAGCTATCGCATTTACATTATCAGCCGCCTGCCTGAAGACGGTTACTCAGGCAACGATACCGCATACACTACCTTTATTAAAACAGACATTGATGTTCCTCAGATAACCGAGGGGAGCGTCAGATTGATGCCTAATCCCTTCATTGACAGCTTCATTCTTGAAATTGATGCTGAGGGCGAAGAGAGCGCAGAGATTCAATTTCTTGACATTCAGGGACGTGCCGTGCTACGGTTGAGCGAAGGGCTGATGCCGGGCACCAACAGGATTACTGTATCGTGCCGGCATCTGCAGGCAGGTACATATACCCTTCGTATTAGTGTCGGTGGAAAAGTGGGGATGATCAGGGCGGTTAAGGGAGGCAATTAGGAGGTAAGAGTTAAAAATTAAGAATTAAGAATTTAAGGTTGTAGTATAATAGGATCTCAGCGAGTAAATAACGGGCAAAATCAGGATGTATGTCAAAGACTAAGCCAACGCGTGAAGAAGGGCTGGAACTTTTCAGGAAGTACAACAAGTCAGAGAGCCTCTACAGGCATGCACTCTCGGTAGAGGCCGTGATGCGTTATATGGCACGGAAAAACGGTGAAGACGAGGAGATGTGGGGTGTCATAGGACTCATACATGATCTTGACTACGAGATGTACCCTGAACAGCACTGCAGGATGACCGAAGTGATAATGAGAGAAGAGGGATGGCCCGAGGAATATATCAGGGCTGTCATAAGCCACGGCTATGGCATCTGTTCAGATGCACAGCCACAGACTCTTCTTGAAAAGACTCTTTACGCCATCGATGAACTGACAGGCCTGGTCACCACCAGCGCTCTTGTACGGCCGTCAAGAAGCGTTCTTGACATGGAGGCAAAGTCAGTGCTCAAGAAATGGAATGACCGCAAGTTTGCCGCCGGTGTTGACAGGAGCGTGATCGAAAAAGGTGCAGCCGATCTGGGTGTTGAGCTGAAAGACCTGGTAGCAGATGCAATCGCCGGCATGAGAGAGGTGGCGGAGGAGATTGGACTGAAAGGAGTATGAGTTTCGATTTGCGATGTGGGATGTGCGATTGATTCACAGTTGTCAGTTTTCTGTTGTCGGTTATCTGTTGTCGGTTATCTGTTGTCGGTTATCTGTTGTCGGTTGTCTGTTATCTGTTTTCTTTGTCTTAAATCTGGATGGCATTTAAATCGAAAATCGCAAATCGCAAATCGCAAATAAAAAGGGCGTTCCCGTAAGATACCGGAGACGCCCTTTATTAATTGCGCAAGCCTGATTTAAAGCTCTTTAATCTTGATATTCCTGTACCATACATCATCGCCGTGATCCTGGAGGCCTACGTAGCCCTCCGCGGCAACCTTCGCCCAATCAGGATTAAGTGCCGGGAACTTGCTGCCGGCCACCAGTGCATTCCAGTCAGGAGTCCAGAGGTGATATTCAAGAACCGTTTCTCCATTCTGAATATGCCATACAGAACCCTTGTAGACCTTTATCTCAGCAGAGTTCCATTCGCCGGCAGGCTTTGCATTCTGCGGCACGGCGGGGATCAGGTCATAAAGGGAACCTGCCTTGCGGTTGCCGTCCTTGCCGGCCTCGGCATCAGGATGACGCTCATTGTCAAGCACCTGCATCTCGGGTGCTGTCTTCCAGATAAAATCAAAGTCAGGACTCTCCTGTGCAAGGTAGAATATACCGCTGTTGCCCCCTTCTGATATCTTCCATTCAAGCTTAAGATGGAAATTGGTGAATTTCTTATCGTACAGGATGTCACCTCCGCCACCTCCTGCTTCGCCCATTCCGGATCCCTGGCAGTGAAGGGTGCCTTCAACGATTTCCCATCCCTGTTCCGGGAAGGCAGGTTTGTTGTAGCCGCGCCATCCTTCCGTGGAGGTGCCGTCAAAGAGGGTTACCCATCCTTCATCTTCAACCTTTGCCTTTTTCCCTTTTCCGGTTCCGCATGAGATGAGAGAGGCCGCAATCACCATAACAAGTACAACGTTTACTATTTTCATATGTTTTTAAGTTTAGTGTTAATATTCAGTTTATCAGACTCATACCGGCATCTCGGGAAGGTTCCATCCATCACGGTATTTGTGCATTATCATCTCCTGTGCAAACTGGTTAGCGTTCATCGGGTCAGTAAACTTCCTGTCAAAGGTGGGATGACCGTCAGTGATGCTGAAATGATCCTCAATACATATCTTCACTGTCTCAGTATCAGTAATATTGGTGAATTCCATTTTTTCACCGTTCCATTCGAGCGTTTTATTAAGGCCCTGGAGTCTTACAGCCATGACACCCATTACAACCATTTCATTGAACGGTCCTGCTTCCACGAAGTCGGACTTGGTCATCACCCTTGATTCCGGAGATTCCTTGCATGCGCGTACCCAATCCATCTCATGTCCGCCGCTCGTGGCATTCTCAACGCGTCTTTCGGTCTGAGGTGCATTCGGCACCCTGCCTGAGAGAAGCCATGGATTTATTCCATAGCAACCGCATATGAGCTTATCCTTCGTCCCATGGAATATAACTCCACCTCCCTGGTCATTCATATCCTTGCCGGCTGGCCATCCTTCAGGTTTCATAGGCTGGAGGCCACCGTCATACCATGTCACCTCTACCTCAGGAAGATCAATCTTGTAGTGTGCCGGGGCAGTTCTGCCCGGATAGACCAGTTTTACCATCTGGGCATTGGGTGCACAGTCTGTAAGCAGCAGCGTAGAACTTGCCTGTACTTTTGTAGGGTAGGTGAGTTTAAGAGACTTAAAGACCGGATGAAGTATGTGGCATGCCATATCGCCCAGCGCTCCCGTTCCAAAATCCCACCAGCCTCTCCAGTTCCATGGATGATATATTGCATTATAAGGCCTTACAGAAGCAGGACCAAGGAATAGATCCCAGTCGAGTGTCTTTGGCACCTTGTCAACTGTTACAGGTCTGTTAAGCCCCTGAGGCCATATCGGACGGTCAGTGAAGGCCTCTACTTTAGTCACCTCTCCTATCTCCCTGTTCTGGATCCATTCCTGGACAAGATCCACTCCAATGGCAGATGATCCCTGATTACCCATCTGTGTTGCCACTTTGTGCTTGGCAGCCAGTTTGGTCAGTAGCCTTGACTCGTAGACGCTGTGTGTAAGCGGCTTCTGAAGGTATACGTGCTTGCCCATTGTCATGGCCTGCGCTGCTGAGATGGCGTGAGTATGGTCAGCCGTAGCAATGACAACGGCATCGATAGACTTGCCCATCTCATCATACATCTTCCTGAAGTCCCAGTATTTGGCCGCAGCAGGATAGGCATCAAATACCCTCTTTGAATAGCCCCAGTCAACGTCGCAGAGTGCTACGATGTTTTCTGACCCTGCCACATTTCTGATGTTGGTGGCGCCGACGCCGCCGATACCGATACCTGCAATATTCAGTTTATCGCTCGGTGCCCTGTAGCCAAATCCGCTGACAACATTGCTTGGAATGATTGTCAGACCAGCCAGTGCTGCACCAGTGGTGCCCATAAATGAACGTCTGCTAACTTTTTTTGATTCTTCTTTCATATTTACGATGGTTAGTATTCAATAGAAACCTTAAAAATAAATAATTCATCTGTAAAACATGGCAGTGTCACCAGATTAAAACCCTCAAATTCATTCAAAAAATTGGTAACTTGCATAAAAGGTTAAGGGATGAATGAAAGAAGGTTTAATATTGACCTGTATGAGACCGCCAGGACCGGGAGGATACTCAGGGTCACTCTCGGTGCACTGTTCATAGTTGCCACCGGGTGGTTTGCACTTAATATCAGCGGATCCGAGGCCTCCACATCCTCAGCATGGATTGCCGTAGTATTCCTGTTCCTTGTTTCGCTCTGGCTAATTGCATCAGGACTGGGCTACACCGACAGGTATATAATCATAGCGGAACAACAGATTACTTTAAGAAAGAACAGAATAGCCTCACCCGCAATCTTTACGGCAGAGAATCTCAAGCGTGTCGAACTGATGCCGCTGTCTGTCATTTTCTTCACAGAAGCGGGGAAACTGTCACTGAAACTGGGGACATACTATCCTGAACATTCTGCAGCTATAATGGAAGCTGTGGAGGAGTTCTGCTCAAGGAACAATATTGAAATTACACTCACGGAGACAGGAATATAAAGCGAATAATTATGAAAGTCAGAATGGGTATGATTGGCGGCGGTGAAGGCTCGTTCATAGGGCCGGTACACCGTATGGCAGCACGGCTTGACGGCATGATCGAACTTGTCAGCGGAGCCTTCAGCAGCGACCCCGCCGTTTCAGAGGCAGCCGGATTAAAAGAAGGGCTTGCAAAAGAAAGGATTTATGACACATGGCAGGAGATGATTAAAGGCGAGTGCCAGCTCCCTGAGAGTGAACGACCTGATTTTATTGCCATTGTCACACCCAATCACCTTCATTATGGTCCGGCGAGAATGGCAATGGAAGCAGGCTTCGATGTCCTCTGCGACAAGCCGCTGTGTCTCAGTGTGGCTGAAGCCATCGACCTGTATGAGACGGTAGAGCATACCGGGAGGCTGTTCTGCCTGACGCACAACTATACAGGGTATCCGATGATCAAGAGAGCCAGGGAGATGGTTCTTGGAGGTGAGATAGGTGAGATACGCAAGGTTGCTGTTGAGTATTTTCAGGGATGGCTCTCCTCCCCTGTTGAGACCACAGGCAACAGGCAGGCTGAATGGCGTGCAGACCCGCGAAGGGCAGGCATAGCCGGGACAATGGCTGACATTGGCACGCATGGGTTCAACCTGGCAGAATATGTTACTGGACTGGAGACCGTAGCCTTATCGGCTGACCTGCATTCAGTCCTGCCAGGCAGATTGCTCGACGACGACGGGAGTGTCTTCCTGATGTTCGGCAATGGCATCTGCGGCACGCTGCTGGCCAGCCAGATAGCCCTCGGAGAAGAGAATAACCTGTCAATCAGGGTGTATGGTGACAAGGGAAGCATCAGCTGGAGGCAGATGGAACCGAACAGCCTGAAGGTAATGTGGCCTGACAAACCGCTGCAGATTTACAGGACTGCGGCACCGTTTTCAGAGGCCGGGATGTCTGCCCCGCTTCATTCAAGGATTCCTGCAGGTCATCCCGAAGGGTTCATTGAGGCCTTTGCCAATCTGTACCGCAACTTTGCAATGAATATTGTGGCAGCACGGGAAGGAAGGCAACAGGATCTGTTGTACGACTATCCGGGCATCTATGAAGGGGTCAGGGGAATGAAATTCCTTGAGGCTGTGGTATCCTCAGCACGGAATAACTCGGTCAGAACAGCGCTCTGACCCTACTTCAGAATGTAGTTGAGGTAATAGTTGCGGCTGATTTCAATGCTCTCCATCGGGGTGTGAGTCCGGCAGTTATCCTGCTCTATGAACCAGTATCTCATCCCTGCCAGCTTCGCCTTCTCCATAATGGGTTTGAAATCGATGATACCTTCGCCCAGTGTGGCATCCTGTTTCTCAGGACTGAGATCCTTGAAGTGCCATACTTCAAACCGTCCGGGGTATTTCCTGAAATATGCTACCGGATCTTTCCCTGCAGCAGTGATCCAGGCAAGGTCGAGTTCGAAGGTGACAAGCCTGGGATCAGTATTCTCGGCAAGGATGTCGAAAGGCACCTTGCCTTCCATCTCCGTAAACTCGACCTGATGATTGTGAAATGCAAAGGTCAGTCCTGCCTTCCGGCACTTCTCCCCGACTTTATTGAAATAATCTGCGGTCTTCTGATAAGCAGCCAGGGAATTGCTCCATTCGCCCGGCAATGAGGGAAGGATGAGGTATTTCATTCCTGCCTCTGCTGCATCCTCGATCATCTGATCCTCATTTTCAGGCCTCACAGCACTGTGCGTGCTTAAAGGATCCATCCCGTTCTTTTTTACCAGCTTGCCGTATTCTTTTGGTTTGAGACCGTAAAACGCCCTGTTGCTGTGGCTGGCAGCCTCAACCCAGTTAAAGCCTTTCGCCGCGACCGCTGCCAGAGTTGCAGCAGGGTCTTTGGCCATCTCATCACGTACAGTATAAAGTGCAAGGCCTGTCTTTTTGGACGGACCGGACACCGCAAAAAGATCACTTTTTACCACAGGTACTGCTGCTATAACTAAGGCTGAACGCTTTATAAAGATTCTCCTGGAGGTCATGTCGGTTACTAGTTGGTTTACAAATGCTGATCAGAAACATGTTGATCAAACAAACAAAGCATAGCAAAATTAGAATTAAATTTATAAGATCAAAACTCATCATTGTGAAGCTGGCTGAAAAACAGAACGATGACGATCATGTCAGATGTCTTCTTTGTCCTCATTCATGCCTGATTTCCAGGGGGGAGAGAGGACTGTGCGGGGTAAGGGAAAACACAGGGGACGAGATAAGGCTCAATACATACGGTGTCGTTTCCGGTTTTGCCCTCGACCCCATTGAGAAAAAACCACTCTATCACTTTTACCCGGGAAAGAATATCATATCTGCCGGATCTTACGGATGCAACCTTAAATGTGACTTCTGCCAGAATTACCACATATCACAGAATACAGACGCCAGCGCCGGCCACAGGTTATCTCCCGGGGAGCTTGTCTCCAGGGCCCTTAAGGCCGAAGACAACATAGGTATTGCATATACATATAATGAACCTGTCATTTGGTATG
This sequence comes from uncultured Bacteroidales bacterium, assembly GCA_963732365.1. Lineage (GTDB taxonomy): Bacteria > Bacteroidota > Bacteroidia > Bacteroidales > VadinHA17 > SR-FBR-E99. Next base: position 405,178 of record CAVSZC010000001.1, read on the forward strand.
AATATGTAACTGACTGCGCAAGGCTGGCAGCCGGGGAAGGACTTAAAAACGTCATGGTTACCAACGGGTATGTCAACCGGAAGCCTCTCTTGCAACTGATTGAACTTATTGATGCTTTTAATATAGACCTTAAGTCTTTTGACAACCAGTTTTACAGGAAGTTCACCGGCGCCACACTCAAACCGGTGCTTGACTCAATAAAAGAGGTGGCTGCATCAGGGAGGCACCTTGAGATTACAACGTTAATAATACCGGGGCTGAATGACTCTGCCGACGAGATGAGGCGCGAGGCAGAGTGGATTGCCATCAATGCCGGGGCCGGCGTCCCTTTGCACCTCAGCCGCTATTACCCGATGTATAAAAGAGATGATCCGCCAACCCCCTCAGAGACAATATGGAAATTAAAAGAAGCAGCCTCAGAGTACCTTGATTTTGTATACACCGGAAATATGGCTGAACCGTCTGCCGGATCTGACACAATATGTCCGCAATGCAAAACGACAGTTATCAGACGTTCAGGCTACCGCACAACAATAACGGGCCTGTCAGATGATGGCAGATGCCTGAAATGCAGTGAACTGATCGTTAAATACCGATAAACTCAGGCAGGTTGGTAATTCACTTTGATTTTGAAATGGCACTGAGCTTCTCAAAAAACTCGTCGACCTTTTCAAGCAGATCCTTCCGAACCGATTTGTAATAAGCCCTCACAAGTGCCGGGTTATCCTTGCCATCCGGGTGATTAACCCTCTGAATGAATTCATTACGCATACTGACAGCCTCCTCAATAAGGTTCTGGACTTCAGTCCTCTTTTCACCTGTATGAAGGCTGGTAAACATGAAACAATCAGAAATGAATTCAAAAAAGAGAAAGTCTATGTCCTTCTTCAGGTTTTGTACACTTGCCATAATTACTGCTTTTGCTGCAAAGATACAGATTAATCTGCTTCGTTATGACGTTCATATTCCCCTATGCTCTCATTCATCAATTTCTCATATTTTATCCTGAGCTCTTCCACGATCTTTTTTTCTGTGCTGAAATCAACGTTGTCAATACGCCTTGCCGATAGCACCATGGGGGAGGTGCCGGTAATGAAAACCGCAGAAAAACGAGCTATATCGATTGCTCTTACAGCTTCATAAATAAGCCTGATACCTTCTTTCCTGCAGATTTCAATAACATATTTCCGTGTAATTCCCTGAAGGACCATCGGGTCAGGTGCCGTATAAACCCTGTCATCCTTATCGAGGAAGAAGACATTCGATCTGCTCCCCTCGGTGATAAATCCCTGGCTGTTCACAAGCAGGGCTTCATAAGCCTTTTTCTTTTCAATGACTTCATTGACGGCAAGTCGCATCCTGTTATTCAGCAGTTTAACCCCGGGGTCAAACCTTTCGGCACGGTAAAGGACAAGGTCCACTCCCCGGCGGTACATCTCCACGGCCGGATAAGAGGATTTAATATAGTATATGCTTACTGAATGTTCCTGCCCGGTAAATGAAACTGTCACCTTAACATTAATCTCAGGAAACCGCTCCGCATTTACAAGTGCCCCTATCCCTTTTCTGACAGCAGCAGGAATATCTTCAGACAGGCTGTATCTCGTGGCAATCCCGGCCGTAAGGCGTTTCATATGATCGTCAAAGAATACCGGGGTGCCGTTCCTTGTGCGGATGACCTCATAGAAAGAGAGTTCGCACTCCGCTTCTCCGGTCTCACTTCCGGCAGAATGAATGACCCCGTCAAGGTAATAATAGGTACCGTAAATATCCATCAGATCAATTGCAGTTACAAAGTTATCAAATAACTGATAACGCATCAAAAGTAGTTATCTTCGTGTTATAGATTCAGCATTGTACGCAGTAGTTGACATAGAGACCACGGGAGGAAGCGCGAGGCTGGAAAGGATTACCGAGATAGCCGTTTACATTCATGACGGGACGAGGGTGGTTGAGGAATTCTCGACCCTGATAAATCCGGAGCGCAACATACCCTATTTTATCACCAGCCTCACCGGTATCACGAATGAGATGGTTGAAGATGCGCCCCGGTTCTTTGAGGTTGCGAAAAAGATTGTGGAGATTACCGAAGGAAGGGTCTTTGTGGCACACAATGCACGGTTTGATTATTCATTTATCAGGCAGGAGTTCAGCATGCTGGGATATAATTTCAAACGTCCGCTTCTCGACACGGTAGCTCTGAGCAGGAAGCTGCTGCCCGGCCACAGGTCATACAGTCTGGGTAACCTGTGCAAGGATCTGGGTATTGAGATTAACGGAAGGCACCGGGCATCAGGTGATGCTCTTGCCACGGTAAAACTGATGGAGCTCCTTCTGGAGAAGGACAGGGAGCTTAAAAGCGGCAGTATCATCAGAAACCGCAAAACATCGAGGCTGCATCCGGCACTTGAACCGACAAAGATTGCCGAAATACCTGAGTTACCCGGTATCTATTACTTTTATAATGACACGGGTGAAATAATCTATGTGGGGAAAAGCCGCAACCTCTTTCAGAGGGTCAACACCCATCTGTCAAACAACAGCTCATCCAGAGCCATGGAGATGCGTTCATTGATTGCCGACATCAGCTGGGAGCATACCGGCAGCGAACTCATTGCACTTCTGCTCGAATCAGCAGAGATAAAGGCAAAAAAACCTCTGTTCAACAGGGCTCAGCGTCGCACAGGTTTCAGATGGGGTATTTACAGCCACACTGATGAACAGGGATATATCAGGTTTGAGTACAGGAACGTCAGGGATGATGCAGTACCATTGTCTCTCTTTACATCCAGGGAAAAAGTAAGGGCAAAGCTGGAGCAGATAATACATGAATATGAGCTTTGCCAGAAGCTCTGCGGCATGTATGATACTGACGGCCCCTGTTTTCACAGGCAGGTAAGCCTGTGCCGCGGCGCCTGTTCCGGAGAGGAGAAGCCGTCATCATACAACGAGAGAGCCATGCAGGCTCTTGACGAGTTTATCTTCACGGGACGGAATTTCTTTATCATTGACAGCGGACGTGATCCGGAGGAGAGATGTGCCGTAAAGATCGTTAACGGAAAGTACTCAGGATACGGCTATTTCAATGTCAACGATGTCGGTTTCGGACTGGCCGCCATTCATGACTGCATTAAAGGTGCATATGATAACCGCGATATCCAGATCATCATCAAAGGTTATCTCAGAAACCACAGGGTGGAGAGAATAATTGACTTCTGACAGCGCAGTTACAGATACTTTTTCTTAATATATTTGTTTAAACCAACACCACAGAAAGCAGATGTCGCTTTTTACCCGCACCACCAATGAGTTAGCTGCAAGAGTTGACGAATTCTTTGACACGATAGAGATCGGGGTATTAATATTCAAGGAAGGTGTAAAAGCATATGTCAACGGTGACCAGGATGCTTTCCAGAATCACCTCAGAAAGATTGACGAGCATGAGAGCAAGGCAGACAAACTTCAGAGGGGAATAGAGAATGACATGATCATACACTCTATTCTGCCCCAGCAGCGAAGTGACATTGTGAAGTTGCTGTGGCAGCTTGATGAGATAATTGATACAGCCAAGAGCTCTCTGAATGAGTTTTACATTGAGATGCCACGCATTCCTGCTTCGCTGGTGCATGATTTTGCATCACTGGCGGAGGTGTCAGGCAATGCTGCAGAGGAACTTATTCCTGCAGCCAGGGCTTTCTTCCGGGAACCGCATCTCGTGAGGGAGAAGCTGCTGAAGGTCTATTTCTTTGAGAAGGAGACCGATAAGTCATCATTCAACCTGAAGAGGAAGGTCTTTCACGATATGAGCGAACTCACCCTGGCAGAAAAAGCTCATCTGCGCTATATAACACACCATATTGAGAGCATCTCAGACAGGGCGCAGGATGCGGCCGATATGCTGGCATCAATGGCAATCAGGCAAATGCTCTGACATATGATCATTCTCTTTATTTCAAGCGGGCTTTTTCTCGGCTGGACTCTTGGGGCGAACGATGCAGCCAATATCTTCGGCTCTGCTGTCGGTACACGTATGATCTCCTTCACGAAAGCTGCTGTCATGGCATCCGTTTTTGTGGTTCTTGGTGCTGTTATGCAGGGTTCAGGTGCCTCCGATACTCTCGGTCGTCTTGGGTCAGTAAATGCCATCGGAGGCGCTTTCACGGTCGCGCTGGCAGCAGGTATCACTGTCTATATGATGACAAAGGCCGGACTGCCGGTATCAACAACCCAGGCAATAGTAGGCGCCATAATAGGATGGAACATCTTCACAGACAATGCCGTAGACTCGAAATCACTGACCCAGATCGTATCCACCTGGATTACCGGGCCAATCATCGGTGCGATGTTTGCATACCTGCTGTACCATACGATCAAGGTCATCAGACGAAGAATCAAAGTACACCTGCTTTTCTACGAATCATATATCCGGACCGGACTTCTGATAACCGGAGCTTTCGGAGCCTTCAGCCTGGGGGCAAACAATATTGCCAATGTCATGGGGGTATTTGTCCCCAGCATCCCTCTCGGTGAGGCCGACTTCGGCATCTTCACCCTCACGGGCGCACAGCAACTGTTCTTCCTGGGCGGGATAGCAATAGCAGCAGGAATTGTGACATACTCAAAAAAGGTTATTCAGACCCTGGGCAATAACCTCCTTGAACTAACTCCCGAGGCAGCCCTGGTGGTAGTGCTGGCACAGGCACTGGTACTCTTTATTTTTTCATCTTCGGCGCTGTCACGCATTGTTGCAGCCACAGGGCTCCCCCCTATCCCGCTGGTACCTGTATCAAGCTCACAGGTGATTGTGGGAGCCATCCTGGGTGTCGGCCTCTACAAGGGGGTCAGGAACATTAATCTGAAAGTATTGGGCAGCATAGCGTCAGGATGGGTTACAACACCTGTTGCAGCCGGATTGCTATCCTTCTTCCTCCTATTCTTCGTAAAGAATCTTTTCGGAATAGAGGTAGGTCATTCGGTCAATCCGCCTGCCTCAACCGGTGACGGGCTGAACCTTGCCATGGTTGTCAGATACAGCATTATTCTGTTACTTGTAATCACTGCTTCATACCTCGTCTACATGGTGCTTTCAGAGCGAAAGAAAACAAACCGAATCAAAAAGAACTACTATGAATAAAAAAATACACAATCCCTCCTCATACATCACAATGAGACTGATTAAAAGCGAGGATCTGAATCACCATGGTACTCTGTTTGCAGGGAGAACTGCAGAATGGTTCGTTGAATCAGGCTTCATTGCTGCTGCCGGTCTGCTTGAACCTAAAAGCGTGGTCTGCCTGAAGATACATGGAATGTATTTTACCAGCCCTGCCAAACCCGGTGAGGTTCTTAAATTTGATTCGAGGATTGTTTATACCGGGAAAAGCAGCCTTGTATCATATATCAAGGTCTGCAAGTCAGATTGCACCATACCCCTTGTTGACGGATTCGTGACCTTTATCCACGTTGATGAAGAGACGAAACCAACTCCACACAACATTGAAACAGTGCCAGTTACTGCCGAAGACAGGGAACTGATGGAGAAGGCAGTAAGTCTTAAAACAAGATGAACCTCAATGAATCCGGTAATTACTCCTACGGAAATCAATTGAGAAACGAGTATTTTCTTCCGTACTCCATCATCTGTTCCAGGTAATCATCGCAGTATTCGACTTTCACGTCAGTGATTTTCCCCTGACCGTCACGGACAGGGACGAGGCGCGGATTGACAAACCCGATGTAAGGAGCCAGATCAAGCTTTGCATATCTTTCAAGTATTTCACCATGAAGCGACTGGTCAACTTTGACACCATATTTCTCTATCATCTCCCTGCCGGCTTCGAAATCTCCCTCAGACTTTATCCTCTGTACCTCTTTCAGCATCTCACCGAAAAGGGATCTCAGCCTTTCATAGTCATTTATCCTGACATATGTCTTCCCGTCCCTCGTGACTGCCTCTGTCACATTATCCTGCCGGCCCTTCTCGTATACCCAGTGGGCAATGGCGGAACGGCAGCGCATATGTGCCTGTTCAATATCTTTTCCGGGAGTGATCCTTGCCAGCTGAGTCATGAAACCGTTGCGTATGTAATTATCATATGCCGCCTTTGCAACATCATCTGACTCCATTAGTCCCATCTCTCTCATTTTAGGATCCATCATATAGTACAGTGCGAAGAGGTCAGCTCTCATCTCCTCAAGGGGCGAGGCATAGTTTTTCAGGGCGTTGGGGTCAGTTCCCGGAGCCAGTTTGCCGCTGGCATGCCCAATACATTCATGCATATCGGTATGGAGGGCGTCGGCAAGAGACCCGTAGCTGACCGCCCTTTCAATCTCAGCCTCATCCCAGGCAAACTCCTGAAGGAAACCGCTTCCTCTGGCAACTATATCCTTTGCATCAGTGATATTGGCCAGTGTGACTGACTTGGAGCCAGCCTCGGTCCTTATCCAGTTAGAGTTCGGGAGATTGATACCAAGAGGAGAGGCCGGATAACAATCGCCGCCAAGCATGGCTACGTTGATGACGCTTGCCGCGACACCAGTGACCTTCTCCTTCCGGTATGCCGGGTCTACGGGGGAGTTATCTTCGAACCACTGAGCATTGGCAGTGATCAGAGCAGTCCGTTTCGAAGCTTCAATATCCTTGTAATCAACAACCGACTCCCATGTGGCCTTCATGCCGAGCGGATCACCGTAGGTCTCAATGAAACCGTTGATATAGTCGACAGTAAGTCCTGTATTGCCTGCCCACAGGATGTTATAGTCATCCCATGTCTTCAGGTCACCGGTCCGGTAATAATCTATCAGCAGTTCTAGCTCTCTCTTCTGTGTGTCACTCAGGGCAACCTCCTTCGCCTTTTCAAGCCAGAATATGATTGAGTCTATTGCTGCACCGTAAAGCGATCCGCTTCTGTAAGTGACCTCCGTCACCTTCCCGTCTCTCTTCACAACCTTGCTGTTAAGGCCCCATGAGACCGGCCTGGGGTCAGCGGGGTCAGCCAGGGAGGCATAATACTGTTCAACCTCTTTCTGGGTCACCCCCTCGTAAAAGTTGTTGGCTGATGAGGTTATCATATCAACTCCATCCGACTGATCCACTTTCCTTGCATAGAGACCCGGGTCAAAAAGCACCGGTGTCAGAAACGCCACGAGGTCATCAGGCGTCTGCCCCTCTTTCAGAGGGAGAAGTGATTGATCACTTCCCTTCACGATTGCGGCAAAATATTCCGGCGGGAACCCCGGCACAAACTTGTCATTTGAATAATGGTGGTGTATCCCGTTTGCAAAAAATACCCTTTTGGCATATGTGATGAAGGCCCTGAATTCATCTGTCTCCCTGTCACCTCCGTATGACCCTATCACAGCCTCGATTGTTTTCCTTACGGGGATGTTGTACCTGAAGTTCTGATCCCAGAAGATGTCCCTTCCGCACAGGGCAGCCTCAGAAAGGTAATAGATGAACTCCTTCTCTGCTGGTGTCAGCTGCTCGAATCCCGGCAGGCGATACCTCAGAACGCTTATATCCTCAAACCGGTCAGCAATGTAGCTGAAGTCACTGTTCTCTGCCGCCTTACTTCCTTTATGACCGCATGATGTTAAAAGTACAATTCCCATAGCCGCAATTGTTCCTGTTAATAATATCTTTTTCATGATTGCCTGTTCTTAATAGGTCGAAACTAAGGTACCAAAAATGGCTTGCAGAAGGTTCCGGTGTTGATAATTTTTGTAATTCAGCCTTCCAGGCTCAAACAATTTGTTAATTTTGAGAATACTAAGCATATCCATTGAAAAAAAACCTGATAACCGCCCCGCTGCTGTTTTTTCTTGCAGGACTCTCGCTTGCAGGGCAGGATATTAACACCCTGATATCAAGAGAGGTAAATGCATCTCTCACTTTTGCAGAGTCGATGTACAGAGATCTGCACCAGAACCCGGAGCTCTCCTTTCAGGAATTCAGGACAGCCTCGAAAATGGCAGAAGAACTTAGGAAGTTAGGTTTTGACGTAACAACAGGAATCGGCGGCAATGGTGTCGTCGGAGTCATGAAGAACGGGAACGGACCAGTAATTATGCTGCGTACTGACATGGATGCTTTACCTGTTAAGGAAGCTACCGGTCTCCCCTTTGCCAGCAATGTCACTGTCACTGATGTGAACGGTACCGAAACACCTGTGATGCATGCATGCGGGCATGATCTTCATATGACGGTATGGTGGGGTACTCTCAATACGCTGGTCAGCCTCAGGAATAAATGGAAGGGAACAGTTATTGCCGTTGCCCAGCCCGCCGAGGAGAGAAGCGGAGGGTCAGAGCAGATGATAAAAGATGGGCTCTATACCCGTTTCCCCAAACCTGACTATGCACTCGCTTACCACGTCGCTTCAGACATGCCTGCAGGTACTATCGGCTACCGTGAGGGGCCGATTTTTGCGGGTGTAACATCACTTGATGTAAAAATCTTCGGGATCGGCGGGCATGGTGCCATGCCGCATAAAACTGTTGATCCGATAGTTCTTGCGGCCAGAATAATACTTGATTATCAGACCATTGTTAGCAGGGAGATAAACCCTGTCTCTCCTGCTGTGATCACCGTAGGCTCTATCCACGGAGGAGTAAGACATAATATAATTCCATCAGAGGTTGACCTTCAGCTTACTGTCAGGTTTTTCTCGGACGAGGTACGTGAACAGATAATTTCAGCAATTCAGCGTATCTCACGCGGGGTGGCAATATCTGCAGGGCTGAATGAAGGTCTCCTGCCCATGGTTACTGTTCAGGACGACTTCACTCCACCGGTAGAAAATGACCCGGAACTGGTAACCAGCGCAGTCTCATCGATGAGCTCAATAGCAGGCAGGCAGAATATAATAAAAGTAGATCCGGCTACCGTTGCTGAAGACTTCGGCAAGTATGGTCGCACCGCTGAGAATGTAAAGATCGGCCTCTTCTGGCTGGGAGGAGTGAACACCTCAAAATACCAGGAAAGCATTTCAAATAGTCTTACCCTCCCGGCACTGCACAGCGAATTCTTTGCTCCTGACTTCCGCCCGGCCTATATTACCGGCGCAAGCGCGATGAGCAGGGCCATAATAGACCTGCTGCAGGCAAAATGATCAGATAGCAAGAAGATCAAGCACACCGTTTATGAATGCAAGCGGATGTGCCGGGTTTCCCGGTACGTAGAGATCAACAGTGTGCTCACTGATGAATTTCCTGTTCAACGCCCGGCTGCCGGAAAAGAGTCCTCCGCTGATTGCATCCGTACCTACAAGAATGATGATCTTCGGATCCGGTATGGCATCATAAGTCATCGTGAGGGCTTCAGCCATGTTCTCTGATACCGGACCTGTAATGACAATGCCGTCAGCGTGACGCGGCGATGCCACGAACTCTATGCCGAAGCGTCCCATATCAAAGTTTACGTTCCCTGCCGCCGTTAGCTCCATCTCACAGGAGTTGTCTCCCGCGGCAGATACCTCCCTGAGCTTAAGGGCCTTGCTGAAGAGATGCCTTATCTCTCTCCTGACAGCACTGTCGCGGAGTCTGATCTGACTCGTCTGACCCGGCCTGACTATCAGATCTTCCCTTATGTTGACTGCGATACGATAATCGTTGGTAAATGAGATCCGGTGTGAGAGCATCAGAGCACACTCGTTGCAGAAGAGGCACTTTCCCATGTCAATGGCGCCGCAACGGGCGTCAATTGCCCCTGCAGGGCACATGGCCGATACCTCTTTTATCTCGTCGCCGGTGATCTCACCTGAGATGACCGGTCTTCCCCTGAATTTTTCGGAAACGGGCCTGTTGCGAAGGTCACTTATATACTGCCTGCCATGGTCTGAGAGAACTTTTAATTCGTTAAGCATATCAGATCTGACTTTTAGTTGGTTTTGTTATTACAGGTCATGACCACAGTATGACAGGTTAAAGCTCTTGTTACACAGCGGGAAGTCCGATATCTCCGCCCCCCGTACCGCCAGGGCCAGCAAAGTCCAGTTATGGACCGAAGGGTCTTTTATCCTTACGGCAAGTACTTCGCCCTTTTCATCAGTGAGGATGCAGTGCGAGATCTCACCCCTCCATCCTTCTGTAAGACTGACAGCCAGGGTATCAGGTTTGAATTTCATGCGATAATCAGGTTTTGGGCTTGCTTCTGATCCCGGGCCCTGAAACCCTTCAAGCAGGTTCATTATCACACTGAATGAGAGGTCAACCTCAAGCTTTCTCATATAACCCCGCGCAAGGACATCACCCGTATCGAGGCTTGAAGGGCTGTATTGCATCGCTGTGTATGCCTGAAACGGATGAGAGGCTCTGACATCGCGCTTCATCCCTGATGCTCTTGCAGCCACCCCGACAGCTCCGGCATTGCGGGCCTGCACAACTGATACTGCTCCGGTGTTTTCAAACCTCGACAGTATACCGGAGTTATTGTAAACAAGATCAGTTACATTTTTATATCTTCTTATCACATCATTGAGTTTCTCCCGGATATTACCGGCCATCTCAACGGATAATGGGAAGTTTGTTCCGCCAGGTCTTACCAGCCCCTTTCCGAAGCGGTTGCCGCACCAATCCTGCGTTGTATTTATAACTATTGTCCTCAGTGCCTCGCATGCCGCCTGTCCCAACTGGTATCCCACATCACCGCATAATGCAGCGGTGTCACCTATGTGAACGGCTATCCGTTCCATCTCAAGGGCAATGATCCTTTCGGCCTGAAGTTTTGAGGGAGGGATAAAACTGCCCAGAGCCTCTGCTGCCTGTGAGAATGCGAGAGAATGGCCTACTGCAGTATCACCTGCAATGGATTCTGAAAGGAGCGCCCGATGCAGCATACCCCTGCTTTCAGTCAGCAGCCTTGAAATGCCCCTGTGCTGATAACCAAGCTGTATCTCAAGATGAAGGACATTCTCACCGTGACAGATGAACCTGAAGTGGCCTGGTTCGATGACACCTGCATGAACAGGACCAACACCTACCTCATGAAGCTCTTCACTCTCAATACTGTAAAAAGGATATGTGCTTATCGCGGCATTTTTATCAGCTCTTTCAGACGGGTATCTTAAAGGTTTCAGCCACGGATGTCCTGTAAACATTATACCCTTCTCTTCAAATATCTCCCTTTCAAATATGTGCATGGGATAATGGTGGGCAGTAAGAGAGGCCAGCGACTTCAGCTCCTTTTCCTGAACATGAGAATAGATGAAAACCGTATGTGTGTCATCGCCAGCAATGAGAATAAAGAATCTTATCTTGCCGCCGGTCAGTACAGTGAAATAGTCTATAATATGATGCTCTTTCTTCCTGAGCAGGGCAATGGTCTGCTCAGTAAACGCGTCGTACTCCAGAACAGGAATATCATTTACACTGACAGCACCCGGGTTATTTTTCAATCTCAAGAATTCCATTCCGCCAGGCTATTTCATGTTCAGTATTGATATTGACATCGGTCCTGTTCCGGAGACATCTGAAAAGAGTCCGTTGAGGAAGTCAGGGATATACAGGCATGCTGCCACTGCCAGTCCGAACAGAATATACTGGCTTATATAGTCGGTCCTCATCACCTTGTGCTGACGGTTGTAAGACGTCGCAGGCTCTCCTCCGATCACATGGAGGCTTTTGTTGAAGATGCCGTAGAATATCAGGGTAAGAAGTGTAGCTACGGCAAGGAATAAGAGCCAGTGATCAGACCCCATCTCCCTGAAGAGCATAAACTCACTGACAAAGAGTCCTGACGGGGGTATAGCAGTGATCAGCAGGACTCCGATTATCAGTATCAGGGCGCCTGCAGGATTAAGTGCCATATAGCCTGAAGCTTTCGAGAGTTTATATGATCTGAGTACCCTGTGCAGAATGCCGGCGTGGATAAAGAGTCCCGATTTTACGAATGAATGAACCGTGACCTGTATCAGGGCTATATATATACCAGGCTTGCCGAAACTCAGAGCTATAAGCACAAGACCCATATGCTCAACCGTTGAATAGGCAAATACCCGCTTAAGGTTACTGGCTTTCTGCATATAGATTGCGGCTGCCAGCAGAGAGATCATACCTGTCAGAACGAGTACGTTGTTGATCCATCCTGCAATGGCAGATGCCGCCATGGTCTCGTAGACGCGGAAAAAGACTATGAAACCCCCGTTTACGAGAGCCGTGGAGAGGAAAGCGCTTACCGGGGCCGGAGCTACGTAGTTGGCATCAACGCCGATCGTATACAGGGGAAAGACCTCCAGCTTGGAGCTGTAGCCGGTAAGGATAAGAATAAAGGCAATCTTAAGGTAGATGGGATCGGTATTCTCGAAAGCAATTCTCAAGCCGTCATATGACATATCACCCGTCTTTCCAACACCGGAGGCAGCACTGGCAAAGAGGATCCCTATATATGCAAGGGCAATTCCGACCGAGCAGATAAACACATACTTCCAGGTAGCCTCGAGGGAAGACATCGACCTGTTGTGATTAATAAGACCTGCGGCAGACAATGTGGTCAGCTCGATAAAAATCCATGAAACAATGATATTATTGGCAGTATATACCCCTGTCAGCGAAAGATTTAGCATTATGAAAGAAAAGAAGAAGAGTTTTCGTTTCCAGTCATCATCCTCCCTAACATATACAATGCTATGGTAAAATACTGCAGCAGAGAGTATTGCCATCACCATAAGAAATATGACTGACAGTGAGTCAAAAGTAAAATATTTGAGCTCGGTATTACCCTTGGCAGAAAATGCATAAACGGCCAGGGAGGCCTGGACAATGACGAACAAGAGGTTTATGGTCAGGCATACTCTTCTGTCTCTGACGATGAAGATCAGCCCGGCGAATAAAATACCTGTTATGAAATAAATAGCCAGCATCAGTCAGTCAGCTTTGTCAAACTCTCAGCTTCAAATCCTCCTGTACGATGCCCTATTCTTGTCATGAATATGCTCATTATCAGGACTGCAATAAAAATATCAAGCAGGATACCTGCATTAACAAGGAGAGGGAACTCCTTCCCTATCGCTATCGAAAAGAGGAAGACCGAGTTCTCTATTATCAGGAATCCCACAAGATGACCAAATATGAGCTTCCGTGCGCTTATCAGCACCAGCCCGGTGAAGAGTGTAAAAAATGCAATGACAAGGAAAGTACTGTCAGCAGTATGAATTGCCAGCATCCTTGCAAGGAGCAGGCTTATGCCGAGCGCCAGTATCATGATCATTACCGTATAGTTGCCGGCGAGAGATCTCTTGTGGACGTTGCGTATTCCCGTACCCTGAAGTATTCTCCTGAGGAGCCATGGGACGATGACCGATTTGAATATTATCGTCTCTGCAAGGATCAGGGCAAGGTTTACATACGAAAAGCTCTCCCGCTCGGCAAGCGCCATTCCGAACAGCAGAAAACCCTGAAGGGTATATACCCTGATGTAGTTGCTGAACTTTTCCGTCGCTGCAATATAGACCAGGGAAATGCCGAACAGAATATATAAAAGGATCACCATTTCAGAAGATGTTTTTGGTAAAAAGGATAATAACGAAAAATAACACTGATATAAGTGAGACGGTCAGTATATACTGCTGGTTACGGTTCATCTTGTATCTTGACCTGAACGATTCTGTCAACCCGATGGCTGATGCGAAAAGCAGCTGCACTGCAATAAAAAGGGATATCCTGGCGCCAGGTGCGAGATCCCAGGGTATTACCGCCGAGGCTATCAGGCTTCCGAAGATAGCGAACTTAAGCATTGAAGTCAGTTGAACCATTGCCAGGTTAAAGCCGCTGAGATCGAGAACCATTACCTCATGTATCATTGTCAGTTCGAGGTGCGTCTTCGGATCATCAACAGGAATGCGGCTGTTCTCGACAAGCGTGATGTTGCCTATTATATATGCTACTATCAGTCCGAAGACATAGCTGTAGCCTTCTCCGTGCGTCAGGTCAAAGATCGTCGCAAGGGAGGTGCCTCCGGTGAAGACAGTGAGCCCGGCAATGAGAACGAAGAGCGCCGGTTCAATCAGCATGCCGTAGAGAGCCTCGCGGCTGGCCCCCATTCCCTCAAAGCTGCTTCCGCTGTCAAATGCGGTGATTATCATCATAAAGCGGCTGAAAGCCATAAGATAGGCGAACATAATGAAGTCTCCCCTGAATGAAATAAGGGGCGGAAATCCTGCTGCCGGCACCATAAGTGAGGCAACGAGAAGGGCTGATAAAACCATTATCGGGGCAGTGCGGGTAATGATACCCGATACCTCACTGTAAACCGAACCCTTTCTCAATAAGACCCATACATTCTTAAGAGGCTGAAATACGCCCGGTCCCTTCCGTCCGGAAGCGACGCTCTTAATCCGGACAATAAATCCGGCAATGAAGAGCGAGGTTAACAGTATCAGTCCAAGGGCAGTCATCTTCCGTTTATCATATGAGTTCAAGCACTGTCAGAAGGAAAACAAGTACAAGGAAGAGCAAAGCATACAGCACATAATGCTGAAGTCTGCCTGTCTGGATAACAGCGTATCTCCTGAGCAGGTTAACGATAAAGTTGGCGGGTCTCAGGATAATCTTCGATCGGATGACGTCAGCCGAACTGGTGTGAAAATCACGCTTGCCCGGGAAGATCTCATCCTCCCTGAAGCTGACATGTGAGGCACCGTTCTTTATCACGGGTCTGACGAGGGTAGCATATTCCTGCGAAAATGACGTTGCTGTATATTGCTGCCTTGCATTTGTCGCCGTGTATCCGCAACCCCATGTAGGGCCAATCACAGGGGTACGTCGTCTCTCATTTATCATTCTCAGAACCACGAATACTGTTCCGAATGAGACCATCAGAATAACGCCTGCCGAGATATACCTCAGCGGGGCAATCAGGGTGGCACTGTCAAAGGGAAGAGCAGGGTTAAAAATTCCGGAGGCGAGAGAAGCGAGAGGCATAACCACAAGTGCCGGTACGACACCGATAATGACAATCGGTATTACCGGGAGTATCTTGGCAATAACCATCGGCCTTCCTGCCTCAGCAGGAGGCTCAGACAATACGGTGCGCGGCTGGCCAAGGAAAATGATGCTGAAGACCTTTGCAAAACAGAATACTGCCAGCCCTCCTATCAGAACCAGCGAGACCATTACGAGTGAGAACAAAAGCAACGGGTAGAAGTCAAGCTCGCCTATACCGCTGAAAAGTGAAAAATAAAGCAGATACTCAGAGATAAAACCATTGAAGGGAGGCAGGCCGGCTATTGCCACAGAACCGATAAGGAATGCTATCGCCGTATAGGGCATATACTTCATTATTCCTCCCATCTGTTCAATATTTCTTGTATGCAGACGGCTTGTCACCGATCCGGCGCTGAAGAACAGCAGGGACTTGAAGAGTGAGTGGTTCAGGGTGTGCAGAATGGCTCCGGTATAACCTGTCACGGATATAAGTGTATTGCCGGAAGCAGTGCCGAAGATCCCAAGTCCTATACCTATCCCTATTATTCCAATGTTCTCAATACTGTGATACGCAAGAAGTCTCTTTATGTCATGCTGAAGAATCGCCATCATAACACCAAAAAGGCCCGTTAGTGCAGACAGTACCATGAGTGACGTTCCGATGACATACATATCATCCTGGAGACTGATGCTGACGCGAAGGATACCGTAAATGCCCAGCTTGATCATCACACCTGACATAATACCCGACACATGCGAGGGTGCTGCCGGGTGCGCCTCGGGAAGCCAGGTATGAAGAAGGATAAAGCCTGCCTTAAGTCCGAATCCGATGAAGAAGAGAAGAAATACCAGCCAGTTTGAGTTCCGGCTGAAATAGAACTGAAGGTTATCGAACGACACACCTTCCGATCCCTCCGATGAGATGATGAATGCGAACAGAAGAAACAGCATTCCGACATGCATCTGGACAAGATAGTTTATCCCTGCCTGCACAGTCCCCTTCTTGTCATACTCGTAAATTACCAGCATAAATGAAGAGACGGTCATGATCTCCCAGGCCACCAGGAAGGCAAACCCGTTCCTGAAGAGAACAACTGCGATCATTGACAGGTAAAGCCAGAGCAGTGCTGCATAGTGCAGCTTTGTCCATAATTCCGGTTTGCTGCGGGTGTAGGGCTTCAGATATCCGGCAGAATATACAAAACCTGTAACTACGGTGAAACTGATGATGAGAATGAAGACAGCACTCAGCCTGTCACAGACCATGCCGGCGCCAGTAAGAAATTCATTTATTTCAATGGGAAGGGACAGGTTGAAGAGCGCTGAAAAGGCAAGCCATGAGCTGGCTGTTACACCGGCTGAGAGAAACAAGGCCGCAAGGATCAATGAATATTTTTTTCCGGCAGCAAGAAGGACAAATCCTGTAATAATCAGAATTACAATTAAATAGAACATTCCGTTCCTATAGAAATACAGGAAGTGAAATTAAACAATTTTAGCTCAAAAACTAAACTTCAAGCTGATTTGAACTGCCCTGAATACCTTTCACTCCGGTGTTACCACCTGTAAGAAGGTTAGGATCTACCGGCTTGTTTGCCTTCCATGCTCCGCATGTGAAATCCGGGACATCAATCGATGATGACCTGTTGGCCACGGACCATTCGCTCAGCGGTGTTATAACGCTCCACAGTGCTGCATCATAGACATCCTGGTCTGTCGGAAGGCCGTTTCGGAGACAGTCAATAAGCCTCCAGTCCATGATAAAGTCCATTCCCCCGTGTCCGCCGATCGCTTTTGCCATCTCTCCCACTCTCTTAACAATGCCGGGAGTGTACTGTTCCTCAAGAGCCTTGAACTCATCCGTTGATATCCATGAGTGGCCGAGAGCTATTCTCTCCGGTGACGGCCATTTACTGGCTATTCCCTTTGTGCCGCTGATGAGGTGTATGCGTGAGTAGGGTCTTGGACTGGTGACATCATGCTGTATCATTATTGTTCGTCCGAGTGACGTTTTCACCACGGTGGTGTTCATGTTGCCCCTGTAGTCCCTGCCGGTATACTGGCTGTAGAACGGATCTTCGGCCGCCAGTGCCTCCAGTTCTTTCCGCATCTGGAAGTCGCCTGAGGAGACGGATGTCAGGTAATCCATCCTGTCTCCGCGGTTTATATTCATCACCTGGCATACCGGGCCAAGGCCGTGCGTCGGGTAGAGATTGCCGTTGCGCTGATTCTCCTTAAGGCGCCACATATCGGCATAACCGTTCTTGTCAAAGTTCAGGAAACGGAGGTCATGAATATAAGCTCCTTCACCGTGGACAATATCTCCGAAGAGCCCCTGTCTGGCCATGTTAAGGGTGAGAAGCTCAAAGAAGTCATAGCAGCAGTTCTCAAGCTGCATGCAGTGTCTCTTTGTTCTTTCCGATGTCTCAACCAGCTGCCAGCATTGCTCTACTGTGATGGCTGCAGGCACCTCTGTAGCAGCGTGCTTGCCGCACTCCATTGCATATACAGCCATTGGTGTATGCCATGCCCACGGAGTGCATATATAGACAAGGTCAATATCAGGGTCCTCGCACAAACCCTTCCATGCCTCCTCGCTGCCGGTGAATGTCTTTGCCTGCGGCAGTCCGAACTTGACAAGCATAGCCTGCACACCGTCCACTCGTTCAGGGTACTTGTCGCAGAGGGCAGCTATCTCAACTCCCTCAATATGTGCCATTCGCTCAACTGCTCCCGGGCCTCTCATCCCCAGGCCGATAAACCCTATCCGGACTTTCTCCAGCGGGGGGGCACCGTAACCGGTCATATTAAATACCTGGGAATGGCTGGCGAGGGCTGCTGCCTTTATTTCAGGCATCGCTCCCGTGGTCTCTGCTCCCGTTGAACATGAGGAGACAGCTCCTGCTGTCAGCGCTCCGGCACTGGCAGCTGCTGCAGTGCGGAGAAAATTTCTGCGGTTGGTTTTCATAATGATCAGGTTTATTCGGGCAAGAATGCAAGATACAAACTTCCCGGATAAAAAAACTTCCCGCAGTGCTTACTATTTTTATTCCGTCTTCCCTCCTGGCTTCTTCTTCCTGAGCCAGTCACCGGCCATGGAGCCGACCAGGTAGCCCAGCACCATTCCCCAGGGAACCATCATGTACCAGTTTGATTTTATGGCACAGGTACCCGACAGACATCCGACATACTTCCAGTACAGGAATCCGCCGGTAGCTCCCAGCAATGTGCCAGCAATCTCAGGCAGATATTTTTTGAAAATTACGGTATTCATCTTTGTTCCTTTGTCTTAATAACACTTTGAAAGAGCTCTTGTTCTTTCTTTTTTTCAGTTTCCCAGGTCAGTTCCTTCCGTGCCACCGCAGCTCCTTTCTTCAGCGATTCAAGAAGCAGCCTGTTGTCCCTGAGGGTGGTGAGTGCCCCGCTTATGGCTTCCGGCGTCATCTTACCCAGAACAATGCCGCATTTATAATTATTCACCACTGCTGATACCTCAGGCAGAGGCGATACCACAACCGGTATGCCGGCTGCAATATAGTCAAACAGTTTATTGGGCAGACTGAACCGCTGGTTCAGACATGTATCAGTGTCGAGAGACAGACCGGCGTCACAGCACATGGTGTAACTCATCATCTGGTCCCATGGCATCCTGGAGACAAGCTTCACCTTATCCTCCAGGCCCCTGTCAGAGACCCTCCTTCTGACATCTTCTATGATGTCGCCTGAGCCGATAATAAGAAGCCTGACACCGTCGGTCAGGGTCATGGCGTCAATAAGTTCTTCGGCGCCTCTGCCGGGGTTTATTCCTGCACCCTGAAAAATCACCAGCAGATCATCTTCCCGGTTAACTATGTCGCGGCGGTTTGCAGGTATGATATGATCAGCTGCGGGTGCAACGTTCCTTATCACTACCGGGTTGACGCCATACTCCTCATTGTACAGCGAAGCTATCGATTCACTTACAGTCATCATATGCCTGACCTCAGGCAGCAGCCACTTCTCAAGCCACTTCCAAACCCGGTGCTTGATTTTCCTCTCCGGAAGGCCGTACTGACCCGTGAAGTATTCATGGGCGTCATAGACCAGGGGTTTCGAGAATAAGCGTGAGGCAGCGAAACATGGCAGAAGGGTATCGAGATCATTGGATACATAGATGTCAGCTTTCCTGAAAAACAGCTGAAACATCAGCATCACATTGTATGTTAAATACATAAGGGGACCTCCGCGGAAAGGTACATGGAGCATGACAATCTTACCGGGCATGATGTTCATGTCAACGGTACCGTTACTTTTTCTTCCGATGAGTGTCACACCAAAGCCCATCTCTGCAAGGAGTGAAGCGTGTTTTCTTACTCTCATGTCGGTTACCAGGTCGCTTATGACTGCTATCAAGACCTTCATTAACAAATGATTGCGTAAACCATCACCTCTTTATGAACAGATAAAGGATCTGAAAGATACGAAAGAATTATTTTAACTATGTTTGTGCTTGTTTTTCACGCACTGATGACGGCAGCTACTGATAACAGAATTGTGCACCTGGTAAGCTTTAACGTTCCATACCCGCCTGATTACGGAGGGGTGATGGATGTCTTTTACAAGATTGCATCACTGAAACGAAAAGGCGTCGGGGTCATATTACATTGCTTCTCTTACGGCCGTCCAAGGTCAAGAACACTTGAGAAGGAGTGCCTGCGGGTTTACTATTACAAGCGTGAGCTTAATCTCTTTTACCTTGTAAGACCCGATCCTTTTATAGTTCTTTCACGCAGCAACAGGGAGCTGTTGGCAAACCTGAAGGCTGATAATCATCCCATCATCTTTGAGGGTCTGCATACTACGCGCTACCTCGGCCACCCGTCACTGGCTAACCGGATGACGATGGTCAGGACACATAATATCGAGCATCTGTACTATGACAACCTGGCGCGTAACGAGAAAAATATATTCAGGAAGCTCTTCTTCCTCTCCGAGGCACACAAGCTGGAGCGATATGAGAATCAGCTCTCGAAGGCTTCCCTCCTTCTTACAATATCACCCGGTGACACTGATTATTTCAGGTCAAAGTACGGCAAGGCACTGTTTGTCGGGCCGTTCCATCCTGCTGAGGAGTGCAGGTCGCTCAGCGGCAAAGGCGATTATATTCTCCTGCACGGCGACTTTTCAACACCGGAGAACAATGCCGCAGCACTTTACCTTCTGCGTGAGGTAGCGCCCCGGTGGAAACACAAGACTATCATTGCTGGCAAAAGACCCTCTGAAGAGATAAGAAAGGCTGCTGCCGGGCTCAGGCACGTCAGGGTAATACCAAACCCGTCAATAGCACAGATGTCAGAACTGATAATGAATTCCCATATATGCCTGCTTAACGCCTCACAACCCAGCGGAATGAAGCTTAAGCTTATCAATGCACTCTGTTCAGGGCGTCATGTTATCACATCTGACCCGGTAGTGAACGGCACAAAACTGGCAAGCCTGTGCAATATCGCCGGTACAGCAAGTGACTGGGTAAGACTTGCAGACACTCTTATGAATGAAGAATTCACCGGCGAGATGAAGGTGAAGCGTAACCTTCTCCTCGGTGAAGTGGCAGATAATAATACCAATGTCAGTAAGATACTTGAGTCAATAAATTTTCATGACGGACTTACCTGAATCACTCGTAAATCTTTCGTTTGTCAAGCTCACGCTGATAGGCGTTGGCGTACCTGTTATGCTCAGCCAGGGTACGTGAGAAATGGTGATAGCCTGAAAAGTCAGCTCTTGCGGCAAAATAAAGATAATCATGCTTTTCAGCCTTGAGAACAGCCTCAATGCCAGCCTTTGTCGGGCAACGGACTGGTCCCGGAGGCAAACCCCGGTACTTGTAGGTATTGTACGGTGAATCTGTTTCCAGGTGTTCATACAGGACCCTGCGGATGGTAAAATCATTAAGGGCGAATTTGATTGTGGGACAGGCTTGCAGCGGGATCCCAAGCCTGAGCCTGTTCAGATATACGCCTGCAATGCGTGGCTTCTCATCATCCTTCGCTACCTCATCATCAATTATAGAGGCAAGTGTTGAGACATCCACCGGGCTAAGGCCAAGATCTTCAGCGGCAGCCTTGCGTTCATTATTCCAGTAAGATCTGAACTCTCTCAGCATCCTGGTGTAAAAACCCTCAGCATCTGTATTCCAGTAGAATTCGTAAGTATCAGGAATGAATACAGAAATAAGGGTCTCACGGGTAAAACCATCTGCCGTATAGTTGTCTTCGTCATTGAAGAACTGTGCCAGCGAGGCGGAGTCAGCTGCTATCTGACCTCCTATCTTTCCGGCAAGGTCACCTAGTGTCCTGATGTTGTTAAACGTGACCCTGACCGGTGTCTGCTGTCCAGACCGGAGGATGTTCACGAGCCTGTTATTGCTCATGTCCGGTTCAAGCAGGTAAGACCCTGGTTTCAATGAGCGGCTGAATGATTTCAGCCTTGAGGTTATGAGAAAGGTCTTTTCGCTCTTAAGCCCCCCAACACTTCTTACAGTGTCGATAAAGTCATCTACCGACGAACCCGGCGGTACGTATATCCTGACTGTACCGTCAATATCCAGGTTTGGCTTCAGTGCTACGGTCCAGATAACAAATGCCGCAGCCATCAGTATGGTGACTGCTGCAAACAACAGATACATTATTATCCTTTTCATAATGTGCAAAAATAACAAGAAAGGGTTAATCAGCCACCGCTTCGAGGACCGGCCACCCCTTTTTAAGCTTCACTATGCGGCATCTGATCACTGGCGTATCCGGGAGAGTGTCAAGCAACAGGCTGTGAATGAAGCCGTTCCCGTCAAAGACCTCCGTAATAAATCCCTCTCCCGTTTCCGAGGCTACAGATGAGCCTACCGTCACTTCAATAACCTCTCCGGGAACATACCACGGATTGTCAGGTTCAATGGTCTTGCCCCTGTCAAGACCGAATCTGATCACCCTGCCGGTGAACTCACTTCCCGGGTTGAACCCGTAATGGGAATAGTATCTTGTGTTTAGCAGATGTTCCCGGCCGTTAATGTCGATGGCAACATAGTATGTCTCATAATCTGCTCCTGATATTATTCTGTCAACCATGAACCGGTACGTTCTTCCTTCTTCAAGGTTTTCAAGGTCATCCCTTGTTTTCGGAGGGGCAAAGAATATTTTTCCCTTTGAGATTCTCTCAACCCGAAGTCTTACTCTGCCGTCCGCCGTCATATTGCCTTTCAGCAGTGATGCAAGCACGCTGAACACTCCGCCTTTAAAGTCACTGACTTCAACATGATTATCCTCACCTGAACCTTTGTCTGCGACCGGCCCTCCGGCAAGCATGAAAAAGTAGCTCTCTCCCTCCCTGTAATACGGATGTTCAGGCTCAAGAAACACCTTGCCGCTGCAGTTGATCTTGTCAACCTTGCATGTTATCTCAGGTTTGGTTCCGAGGTTATATTCGCCATAGCGTTCCACGGGAAGGAGGTATTTTCTTCCATCCGGCCCTGCAAGGATCATATTCAACTCACCGCCCGGGAGAACAATGCTCTTCACATTGGTGAAGCTGTAAGATTTGCCTTCTTCGAGCCTCATGATTACGGAGTAAGATCAATAGAGTGGTCCGAATATCCGGGCCAGCGATTCCTTCTGCCGGTCTCTTCTGCGTCTTTTTTCCCAGTCACCGGCAGTAATCTCGGTACAACCTTTCATATCTTCGGAAAAGAGGGCTCCGAGTTGTTCAGCAAAACCATGATCATAAACCAGTGCCGTGACTTCAAAGTCAAGGTCAAAACTCCTTACATCAACATTGGGTGACCCGACTGAAGCAAAGATATTGTCTACGAGCAGGTATTTTGAATGTATAAATCCCTTCTCGAAGAGATAGATTCTAACCCCTGCCTCAAGGAGCTCTGAAATATATGATCTTGTGTTCCACGTAGCTATGACAGAATCCGAATATCTTGGAAAGATCATCCTTACATCGACGCCGCTGAGGGCAGCCGTCTTGAGAGCGGTGAGCATGCTCTCATCGGGGCTGAAATATGGTGAAGTGAGATAAATTGATGACCGGGCGGTGGCTATAGCAGAAAAATAGACCTGCATAATTGTAGCCCAGTCAGTGTCAGGGCCGCTGGAGGCAACCTGCACCAGGCATCTGTTGCCTGTCTTCCTGTAACTGAGCAGCGAGTTGTCGGGGACAAGCGATTCATTGCTCACAAAGTTCCAGTCAGAGATGAACACGCTGTCAAGCGCCGCCACAGCCTCACCTTCAAGCTTCAGGTGGGTATCTTTCCATGGGCCAAGATCAGGGAGGCCATGAAGGTATTTATCGGCCAGGTTAAGCCCTCCAACGAAGCCGGTCATGCCGTCAACAACCAGTATCTTCCTGTGATTCCGGTAGTTAATCTTGCTTGCAAAGCTAGGGAAGCGCACCGGCATGAACGGATATATCTGTACACCTGCGTTCCGCATCTCCCTCAGATATGATTTCCCTATATTCCAGCTTCCCACATCATCATAGATGACTCTCACCTTCACCCCCTGTGCAGCCTTGCCCTTGAGGATCTCCTTGAACTCGGTCCCCAGCATGTCAGGCTCAATGCGGTAGAACTCGAGGTGAATATACTCCGTTGCAGAAGTTATGGCTTCCCTCATTGCCGGAAAGGTCTCGGTGCCGCTGTCAAGCAGCCTGATACTGTTATCCAGAGTAAGAAGCGACCTGTTGTTTTTCAGCATCAGTCTTATCAGATGTGCCTTGTCCCTGACATCCTCGCTCTCCTCCGCAAGAACCGTAGGCAGCGAGACCATCTGACGGGTCACATGTTCCGAAAGCCTGCCGCTGTCAGCCATGCTCTTACGGCTGTAAATCTTCTGTTTGCGGTAACTTCTTCCGAAGACCACGTATAATACCACTCCTGCCACGGGAATGAAAATGATAACCAGAAGCCATGACAGGGTCTTGACCGGGTTCATGTTCTCAAATACTATCATCAGGCATATCGATAAGATAGTAATGATATAGAGAAATGCCAGAACCCCCTGTACTACAGTTATACCATTGCCATTCAGGAACATTGAAACCGAATTACATATCTGTGTAAAAATAAAAAAACTCTCCTGTTAAACAGCAGGAGAGTTCCATATAATTTGCTTTATGGTTCAGAACATGAACCCTACATGTATTATCAGTGAAGAGCTCCTGTCATCAAAGGTAAAGGTCTCGCCTTCTATCACTACCTCTTCTCCGAATTTGCTCAGGTTACCCTCATAGCGTACATCAACTGTCAGTCTCTTCAGGAGATCAACACCGACGCCGGCCTGGTAGCCGAAGGTTGCCTTTTTGTATGTGGCTTCAACGTCTGCAAGCTCTTTAGGATCATTGAAGAGGATTGAAGCAGCGGGGCCGGCATGTATTCTTAAAAATGCCAGTTTAAAGCCAAGCATGACGGGTATGTTAAGCTTCGTAAATTTCTGATCAAGAACCTCTTTGTAAGGATCTCCATTAATCGTACCCTCAAGGGTAAGGGTGTTTGTAGCGGTTGCGATAAGCAGTTCGGGCTGCACATAGAATCCTCCGAAGGCAGCTCTCATGAAGGCTCCTCCCTGGAAACCCCACTGGGCATTTTCAAGGTCTGTAAGGACAAGATCAACGCCACCGTCGACAAGCTCCTGGCTTGAATAAGGGAAGTCGGTACTGACTCCTGCCTTTATGCCAAATGTAACCTGTGAGTACAGCGGAGCAGCAAGAAGGGCCGCCAGTAGAAAAAATAGGATCTTTTTCATTTTCGTCTTATTAAGTTTAACAGAAGTAAATTCTATTAACTATAACGGGCGAAATTGCCGAAAGGTTGCATCTGATGGCTAAAATAGGCTATTTTTCGACCTTTTTTGCCAGTTCTGCGAAGATTACCGTCTTCATATGGTCAAACTCCTCCCGTTCAAAAAGTCTTGTCAGGAAGATGATTTTGCCTTCACGGTCAATGATGACGTTTCGTGTCACCCCTGCCTCCTTAAGGGCAAAAAGCGAGAAGATTTCAGCGCCGGGGTCAAGAGCCAGGGGATAGGTTACCATGATATCTTCCCTGAACTTCAGCACCGTCTGCTCCGGCTCGTCACGGTCGATACCTATGACTAACAGTCCCTCTTTCTTTCCGGGCAGCCATATCTCACTCTCGATAAAGGGCATCTCCTTCCGGCATACGCTGCACCAACTGGCGGTGAACTGAAGCATAACAACCTTGCCCCGAAGATCGGAGAGGTTGTATGTTGCTCCTCCGGCCTCCTTAATGACAAAATCAGGAGCTGTATCACCTGTCTTTACAAGATAATCGTGTTCATATACTTTTTTCTCCTGTGCTGCAGCATTTAATGTAATTGCGAACACCGCCAACAGGATCACTATTCTCTTCATTTCAATTTGTTTTTAGCAACCCAAAAATACAATTTTTCCGGATTCGCAATCTGCTGCCACAGTATAGACATACCACCTCCCCCCTCCTTCGTCGGGGTACTCCTCCTGACTCAGGAGGAGAAATTAATACTTAAATCACCCCCTCAACCTCAACCTCAACCTCAACCTCAACCTCAACCTTAACCTCCCTGCTCAGCTCTCATCCTCTATACAAGCCTCAAGGTAGCTGTTGTTCATCTTAAGATCAAGATAACCGTTCTCAGCCTCTCTGAATCCGTATTCGAAGCAGTAAGACCACTTCAGCCCTTCAGTGGTCTCGACGAGGTGGGTAAAAAACGTGAAGTTGTATCCCTGAGCCATCAGTGCATCACGGTGTATGCGATGATGTCCGTCTTCAAATAAGTCTGCCAGTATCTTCCGGTTACGTCTCAGCTGAGCATGTACATTCCGGACATAATTGTTCTGGTCACGGTTAAGACGGTTGTTGTAATTGTTGCGGCACTGATCAGAGCAGAATTTTTTATCAGACCGTCCGAGAAGTTTAGCTCCGCAGTCAAGACATACTCTTTCCACAGCGTAATGTTTTGATAAAGATAAAAAAAAACGTTTACAAACGGATATAAACGACTGCAAAATGAATAGAAATGGTTAATAACCGGATGTACTGCAAAGGCCGTTGCACCTTTGTATCGTAAACTTATTATTAACCTTAAATCAGAAGATCATGAATGCATTGAGAAACAGGGTACAGCTGATCGGAAGACTTGGTCAGGATCCGGAAGTAAAAACGCTTGAAAGCGGAAAGAAAGTAACAAACTTCACAATGGCTACCAATGAGACCTACAAGGGTGTTGACGGCAACAAGACTGAGGAGACCACGTGGCATAACATTGTTGCCTGGAACGGTCTTGCCGAGATCTCTTCAAAATACCTGAAAAAGGGTAAGGAGGTATGTATCGAGGGGCGGATAAGCTATCGCACCTACACAGACAAGAACGGAGTACCGAAGAGTGTCACGGAGATAGTGGCATCAGACCTTGTTCTCCTCAGCTCAGGGGGTGTTGCCAGGGCTGATTTACCCGCAGAAGGCAAGGTCAGGGAAGGCAAGGTGAAGGAAAAGAATGCCTGAGGGATAGGCATGTGTGTGGACTGATTGTCTCGTGAGGGGTTGTTACCAGAAAGGTGGCAGCCCCCTTTGCAGCGTTCAGCGTGTCGCCGCCTCTCTTCCGGCCCTGAGTGCCTTAAGGTTGAGATCGACAACCTCCTCTCCCTTGCGCCTGAAAAGCTGCCTGACGGCATTCTCAAGGCTCTCGAATGGCAAGGCGATGAATGACGACGCAGCCCCGAGAATCACCATGTTGCCTGACCTTGACGATCCAAGTTGCTTTGCAATCGAATCGGCATCGATTACGACAGAGTTAGGCACCTTCCCTATCTCTTTCATGATATCCTCCTTTTCGGGATAATCAGGGATATTGACAAACGGCACGGAGTTAGTCACCAAACCCCCTTCAGGCGAGAGCCATGGCAGGTAGCGCAGTGCCTCCATCGGCTCTACGCTTATTATTAAATCTGCCTTACCGTATGGGATAAGGTCTGAATGGATCTCCCTGTCCGAGAGCCTGAAGTGTGACTGCACGTCGCCGCCACGCTGGCTCATTCCGTGAACCTCCGACTGTTTGAGAAATAGATTCTTCTCAACTGCTGCAAGACCTATGGTGGCCGCTATTGAGAGTATGCCCTGTCCTCCCACACCTGCTAGAATTATATCACATTTCATCCTGTTACCTGTTATCAGTCTTCTTTGCGGATTCCGCCTTCTTATCTCTTGTTGCTGTCTGAATGCATTCCCTCCGTGCAAGTATCACAGACAATCCGTGATACATCAGTTCCTCTCTGATGACATTCACATTCTCTTCATGATTCTTTTTCAGAGGGACAATCACTCTCAGGTGCTCACGGCTTACCCCCAGACCGAGACAGATACTCTCGATACGGTCAGCGGCCTGCGACTTCTGTCCTCCTGTCATCCCGGTGGTTGAGTTGTCAGATATGAGCACTGTCACCGGAGAATCTTTAATGACAGCGTCAAGCAACCCTGTCATGCCTGAGTGGGTGAAGGTGGAATCGCCTATCACGGCCACTGCCTGGAAGAGCCCGGCGTCTGCGGCACCGACAGCCATGGTCACCGATGCACCCATATCCACGCATGAGTTCACCATATTGTAGGGAGGCAATGCACCGAGGGTATAGCATCCTATATCCGAGAAAACCCTGCCGGGCCCTATCACCTTCATCACCTCCGCAAGCGCCGAGTAAAGGTCAGCATGCCCGCATCCCTTGCAGAATGAGGGAGGCCTCTGTTTTACCATTGATGGCACTTCTTTTCCCATCGCAGTCTTCATCCCCAGGGCAGAGGCTACTATTGAGGGATTGAGTTCGCCGTCACGGGGTACGGTACCGTCTAACCGGCCGAGAACCCTGACATCCCTGTCCAGCAGTCCGCGGAGCTGCTCCTCAATAAGGGGATAACCCTCTTCCAGGACCAGCACCTTTTCGCAGCTGTTGACAAGTTCCGAGACCAGTCCCCTGTCAAGCGGATAAGCAGCAACTGAAAGAACTGTATACTTTTCCTGATCGTCCGCTATGTTTTCCATAAGATAGTTCTGAGCAATACCACAGGTCAGTATTCCTATTGATCTGTCGGTTCCTTTCCTGAGCCTGTTCCATCCTGATATCAGAGGTTCTGTAGGCAGGGTTTCAAACAGTACCGTAAGGGCTTTGTACTGTTTGCGTGCTATTGCCGGAAGGAGGACAAACTGCCTGGTGTTGTAAGGGAGTGAGCTTTCGTTCTGCCTCCTCGCTTCCCGGCGTGTGACAGAGGCGCGTGAGTGTGCCAGACGTGTAGTAATGCGAAAAAGAACCGGAAGCATGAG
This sequence comes from uncultured Bacteroidales bacterium, assembly GCA_963732365.1. Taxonomy (GTDB): domain Bacteria; phylum Bacteroidota; class Bacteroidia; order Bacteroidales; family VadinHA17; genus SR-FBR-E99. Next base: position 433,443 of record CAVSZC010000001.1, read on the forward strand.
TTTCTCTGACAGCTCAAACGCATCGAAGATCATATCATAAGCCTCCTGCTGGTTTCGCGGTTCAAAGACAGGAACCATTGCAAACTTACCGTAGAACCTCGAGTCCTGCTCGTTCTGTGACGAGTGCATCGAGGGGTCATCGGCAGCCACCACAACAAGTCCTCCGTTCACACCTGTAACCGAGGAGTTAATGAAAGCATCAGCTGCAACATTAAGGCCTACGTGCTTCATGGCAACCATCGCCCTTTTACCGGCATATGACATTCCAAGGGCAGCCTCCATCGCAGTCTTTTCGTTGGTCGACCATTCACGGTGAACATTCCCTTCTGCCGCCTGCGCTGCAGACTGAACAAATTCCATTATCTCGGTCGAAGGGGTACCCGGGTAAGCATACATCCCGCTCATGCCCGCATCAAGCGCCGCCTGCGCAATCGCCTCATCACCAAGCAGTAATAAGCTCTGCATATAGTTTCGGTTTTATTTTAGTGTCTGAATAGATGCCGGTAAAGATGAAAAGAAATTGAGAATAAACAAATAAGTTAAGTCATCGTGAAGACATGCCAGGAAAAGGTTCCGGCACTGATATTTCTCAGAGTATGCTCTTCAGGTCCTCAGGTATCAGGCTCCTTATATTATGATGAACAAAGTCAAACGCAAGATCCTCAATCTCGTCCCTCAGGGCATTGAAAGAACTCAGGATTTCTTCTTCGGTGCCGTTGAAAGATGCCGGATCAGCGAATGAGTGATGAATTCGGACAGCCTCACCGGGAAACTGCGGGCATTGTTCCTTTGCCTCGTCACAGAGTGTTATTATGTAGTCGAACTCCTTTACCGGAAGATCATCTGTCGTTTTGGATTTCTGTCGTGATATATCTATCACCGCCTCCATCATTGACTTCACGGCATGCTGGTTCAGTCCGCGGGCTTCGATGCCGGCACTGTATACCTGTGCCGCATCGCCTGCATAGTATCTGATCCATCCTTCAGCAATCTGCCCGCGGGAAGAATTGCCGGAACATAATACCAGGATCATCGGGGGTTTCAGGCTTTTCCCTTTTCCTTCCATATTATTAAAGTTAAGTTAAATTTACGATTTAACGGCCATTATTGTTTACTTTGCACCACAAAATTTACTGCCGTTGAAGAAGATTTTGGTTACAATCCTTTTGCTGGTAACGACGGTTGCAATTACAGGTGCCCAGGAAGAGCCAAAGAGGAAATATATTCAGATAGACGGAATGACTGCTGACGATGAGGGATACATTGTACCCAACGTAAGCATTTATTCAAGGCATCTTAAGCGAGGTGCCGCAAGTGATCATCGCGGCATTTTTTCAATTATCAGCACCCCCGGCGATACAGTTTTCTTCAGCGCGGTAGGTTACAAATCAACCATCCTTACCGTCCCGGCAGACCTTGCCGGCATAAATTACATTACGGATGTAATAATGGTAACAGACACCATCCTGATAGGCGAAGTGCTCGTTCTCCCGTGGAAAACCTATTCGGAGTTCAAAAGGGCCGTACTCGAAAACAAGCCTGTTGATCCGCTTATGGAAAACATGCAGAATAACCTTGCCCTCATAGAGCAGCAGGTATGGTCAGACATGCGATCCACTCCCGGACAGGGATATCGTTACACGATGCAGCAGATGTCAGACAACCTTTATACAAGGGGACAGCAGCCGGCTAATAACCTGCTGAATCCGTTTGCATGGTCACGATTCTTCAAAGAGTCAAAGGAAGGGCTGTTGAAGAATGAGCCAACCAAGACGACGAAACCGGCGAAGGTCAGGAAGAAGAAGAAAAAGAAGAGTGACTGATGTCTTTGTCGTCACGCATCCTGATCCTCAGGCTTACAGCACATTTATGACATATCATTGACGCCTTGCAAACAATTATTTATAATTTCGTCCCCTGATGAGCAGGTTTGAAATCATATTCACGGCAGTGATGGCAACTATCATTATGCATCTTCTTGTTGCTGTGATATTTATGTCGGTCAAGGTGTCGGCCATGAAACATGAGCTCGTTGCTGAAATAATCCTTTCCATGGAGGAGGATATACCTGATCCGGCCATGGAGAAGGCCATAGAGCTTTCAAAGAGCGACATGTTTGAGGGCGCTACGGCCGAAGAGATTGTAAACATCATTAAAAACCTTGCAGACAAACCCATCGATATTGATCCTGAGGAGTACCAGGACATGGTCAAGGAGGAACTTATCAAAAGCGGAATGCTGAATGAGAAGAACTTCATTGATGAGCAGAAGATGGCTGAGGAAGCAGGCAAGGAAGAGATACCGATCCCCACGGATGAGGTCAAGCCCCAGATAACCGAGAAGAAGGATAAGCCTGAAGAGAAGGGAACCTTCAGGGGGCCGACAAGAATTTACTATGATCTGAAAAACCGGCATCATGTATATCTGCCGATACCCATCTACAAGTGTGAGGGTGCGGGACAGATAACCCTGGCCATAGAGGTAGATCAGCGCGGCAATGTGGTGAAGGCCGAGCCTGCTTCAAGCCTCTCGACCACAAAGGATCCGTGTCTTACAGAGACAGCTGTGACGCACGCATTGCGTTCAAGATTCAACTCGGATCTGAGCGCACCCGCAAAGCAGGCGGGTTTCCTTACATTTGTATTTGTCTCCCAGCGATAGCCATTCAGAAGAGCAACCCCTGAACCGGATAGTTGTAGGGCATAATCAGTTCCGGCCTGTTACGGTCAGCTCTTCCATTGGTGATGAGCGGACTGACGGTGTATGCCTCAAGCATCCCGGAGTCTACAGGCATCATTAGTGACGAGGCCATCTCCTTCGTCATCTCTCCCCTCAGCCAGAGCTTCTCAGCGGCTGAGGGCAGTATCACAGGCATTCTTTTCTTTGTGTTATGTATCTCTTCCATGAGACTGTTGGCCTTTGTCGTCACCACAGAGAATGTTTCCAGCGTCACCCCTCCCTTGATTGCCCATGAATCCCATACACCTGCAAGAGAGAAAATATCTTCACCGCGGAGCCTGATATACCAGGGTACTTTCCTCCCTCCGATGTGCTGCCATTCAAAGAATCCCCTTACCGGGACAAGACAGCGGCGTGAAACAAAAGACTCCCTGAAGGCAGGCTTGACATCTATTGTCTCAGACCGTGCATTGAAGGTCTTAAGCATTATCTCCCGGGCTTCGTCCTCACCTGTCACCCATGACGGTATCAGTCCCCATCTGAACAGCCGAATGGCAGAGGGTTTGTCTGAGCATACCACCGGCAGCGATGGCAGGCTGTAGGCGTGGTAATAGTAGCTTGGACGGTATTTATCCCGGTCTATCAGGGTGGCACCGTAGCGCTCCTCGAGTTCCTCCCTGACGATATTTACATTAACGGTAAAGCACACTTTGCCTGATTGATATTTTTATTTACCTGCCTGTTTCAGGCATGAGAGGTACCGGTACCGAATAGCTGAAGAGATCAGTACGTGGCCACTCGGGGACCCTGGAAACAAATTTTGACATCATCTGGTCAATGTCAGAGGAGAGCTCCGGTCCGTTCCATGCGCTTGTATTGCACAGCACCACCCAGGCAGTGCCGTCTGCCATCCGCTTCATCATTGCCGTTGTTCCGGGAAAGGACCCAGTGCGCCACCAGGACCCGTTATAAAGAGTGGCCCTCCAGCCTACCGGGGCATAACCGTTCCGCATGTCAGTCATGAAAGCGATGCTTTCAGGAGACAATATGTCTTTCGGATTGTCGAATCCGTCAACGGCAAGCAGCAGTCTCATGAGATCCGGAGCAGTGGCAACCCACGCACCTGCAGCACCTAGAGATTCAATGTCGTTTCCTCCCCTGCTCGCAGGAAGAAGCTCGCCGGTACCGTATACAGACGGCTTTCTTGGGGCATTATCCACCTCAAAATAAGATACTTCGTAAGGCAACGCATCTTCAGGCATATTATGCCCGAGAGCCATGTCATATATTCCAAGAGGCTCCAGTATGGCAGTTCTGCAATACTCCTCATAGCTCATGCCTGATACCTCCTCAATCACAAGACCCAGGATGCTGTAGCCAAGATTGGAATAGGACTGGCCCGTACCAGGGGTGAAATGAAGGTTCTTGTCAAGAGCAAACCTGATTATGGTTTTTGTATCTACAGGCAGGGGCTTGCCCATCGTCTTTGCAACTACATCGGGCATGAACATCTGATCACCGTATCTCTGAGTCCATCCTCCCTGATGAGAGAGGAGGTGTGCCACAGTTATACTGGCAACACGCCTGTCTCTGGGATTGGTAAAAAGTGAATCCTGTAAAATGCCATCAGGTCCGAAGACCCGGCTGTTGACGGAGAGTTTTCCCTCCTCCTGAAGCTTCATGACGGCAATGGCAGTAAGAAGCTTCGATACGCTGGCCACCCGAAAGCGGTGATATGGTTCAACCGGGATGGAATCCGGCAGGGAGGCATATCCAAAGCCCCGGGCATAGAGCAACTTGCCTTCACGTGCAACAGCGACAGATGCTCCCTTGACAGACCAGTTCCTCAGAAACCATTCTATACCCTTTTCGGCCTGATCAAACAGTTCGGCGTCGGTCAGTGTATTGTCAATGCGGAGATGGGCCGGGTCGAATTCCCTATCAGGAATGCTTGACTCTTCCGGCCCGACAGGAAGAATAATTGCAACAAGTACAAGAAACAATGCTATCAGAAAGCGTATCCCTCTGTTCCCTAAATCCATCAGGAGTTTTTTTACCCGGCTACAAAAATAGACTATTACCTGTTTGATGCAACTCCTGAAGGTCAATTTTATTCAATTAAGAAAAAAAATATCAACAAACCCTCACTTGCAAGAAAGTGCTGTTAAATTTGTATTAAGAGCATCTGTGAAAAGAATTACCTTCATATTGACATGTCTGCTGGCACTCTCATCAGCAATAAAGGGACAGCCTGATACGACGGGAGTCGACTCTGTTGTTGCGCGGATCGAGTTCCTTCTGGAGGAATATAACCAGTATATGCTCTTTGTCGACACTTCCGGATATGAATTATACGGAAATGATGCCAGCAGCATAAATCTTCTCATTGCATCATCCATGGGCGCCTGCAATGAGATTATAAGGCTGGTGTCAAAGGGTGCCGATGTCAATTATCAACAGGGCGGGAACGCAACTGCGCTGCATTATGCCATTGCTTCAGGGAGAAAGGAGGCGGTTGAAATACTTCTTCTCCTGGGGGCCCTGCCGGATAAACTTGACCCGTATGGCAGGTCTCCGTTAATAACCGCGGTGCTTTCACAAAACCTCGATATGGCTGAGATACTTATCAGGTACGGCGCCCCGGTCTCTCAGGCGGACCTTAATAATTCAGTGGCTCTTCACCATGCGGCATCACTTGGCAACTTCTACATCACCGACATGCTCCTTTATTATGACTCTCCCATAGATCTTTATGACAATGAAGGTAATACGCCCCTGATGGTTGCAGTTGGATTTGGCTACTATGATATTACAGATATACTGCTCAGTGAGGGGGCCGATCCGAATATCCCCGACAGGAAAATGTTCACTCCCCTCATGACGGCTGCACAGAATGGCGATACATTGATGATGAGCATGCTTATCAATTCAGGGGCCAACCTGTATGCATTCAACAATGACGGTTTTGATGCCCTCGGATGTGCAGTGAGGGTCGGGATGAAGGATGCTGTCAAATTCCTTCTGGATAAAGGCAAGATGTGGGATTATAGCAGTCCGGGCACAAAGAACCCTGCAAAAATAGCCCAGGACTATGGCCAGAAGGAGCTTATGCCAATTCTGGCAAGTCATGGATTTAATACAGAGGAGGCATTCAGGATGGAGGAGTTCTCATTCACCGCGGGAGCCATGTTTACAACACACTACCTGCTGTTGAACGGAACAATTGCAATTATAGAGCCAAGGAAAAACGTGGGTATAATCCTGGGGTGTTCCGTTAATCCTTTCAGATACAGGCTCCTTGTCGAAGAGGAGGATGCCATTTACCAGTACAAGGTCAACTCTTCAGTAATCCATGCAGGAATATTCAAGGAGTTTCCTCTCAGCGGCAATCTCGGAAAGGGCAAGTTAAGTTTCACAACCTCTCTTACAGCGGGGTACCGTTTCTATTCCAATTACGAAGGAACACGGAGATCACCCGAAGGCAGTTTCTGCATAATTCCCTCAGTAAATTTCAACTGGAAATTAAAACATTTCGGTCTTAGCACTGGTGTCACATACCTTAAGACACCGTTCTACAAGGTGATGCCAGTATGGTTCGGTTTAAGCGGATCTGTGACACTTTTCCGCGATTATGCCCGGTCAGCAGGAAAAAAGATCAGATTGTACAATTATGAATAGGACATTAACCATAGTCACGGTCATAATGGTGTTTCTTCACTCATGTGACGGACCTGCCTGGGTTCCCTGCAACGAATGCAATGAACAGTATCCCACCCAGGTTTACCTTGAGCTTGACCTTGCACACCCCTCACAATCTCCCCTGAGCATGCTGGTAACAGTTTATGAGGGTCCGCTTGATGATAATATTGTTCTGTATGAGTTTACCACGTCTGCTCAGACATATCTGCTTGATGCACTGCTTTATAAGGACTACACCGTTACCGCCAGGTCTGTTTATAACGGAAAGACGTATATTACCGTTGATACAGCAACACCCTCCATTCATTTTGAGGAAGAGGCATGCGAGGTGCCATGTTATTATATCTATAATAATGAGCTGGATCTGCGGTTGCGGTATGATTAGGCCCGCATTGTCAGATGCGCAGGGTAAGGAGTAACTGTCTCAGCTCGTTGGGGGTGATGTCTTCATGCACTTTTCCTGCATCGGCAACAGAAATCCTGCCTCTCTCTTCTGAAATGATAATCACCACTGCATCAGTATGCTCCGTAAGCCCTATTCCTGCCCTGTGACGCATTCCGAATTTTGCCGGAAGGCCCGACTGGTCTGTTGACGGAAGGGGACAGCGTGCAGCGAATATCTTTCCGTTCTGAATAAGCACTGCCCCGTCATGCAAAGGTGACCCTTTATGGAAGATCGTCTTCAGTAACTCATCTGTTACAAGTGCATTGAGCAGTTCGCCTCCGTCTGAATAGATGTCGAGAAGACTTGTTCTGCCTATTGCTATGAGAGCACCTGTACGTGACTGGGCCATTGATTCAGAGGCGCGGACTATCTCTTCTACTATCTGGTTGATTGTCTGGTCTACCGCCCCCGACGGAAAATACCTGTCGAATGAAAACCTGTTACGGCTGATATATCTGTTACCTATCGCTAAAAGAAAGCGCCGTATCTCCTGCTGAAACACGATTATGAGGGCAATGACCCCCACCCCTATCACCTGGCCGATGATGGCGCTGATCAGTTCCATGTTCAGTGCTTTGACAACCAGCCAGAAGAGGTAGACGAAGAAAATGCCGAGGAATATGCTGAAGGCTGCTGTACCCCTGATGAGACGGTAGAGCTGGTAGAGGATAACTGCTACCATAAAGATATCGATAATATCAAGAATCGTAAAATTCAGCATAACAAGCATGGGGTGACGGGCAAATTTAAGAATAATGATCGAAAAGGATACCCTCAGGGTAAATCTTTTCATAAAGGGCAATCACCTCTCTTGCTTCCCTCACATCATGGGCCCTGAGGATTGATGCCCCCTTCATCAGGGCAGTCATATGAAGGGCGACAGTGCCAGTGAGGGCTTCGCCGGGAGTTACCTGCAGAGTGCGCCATATCATTGACTTACGCGACAGCCCGACCATCAGCGGCAGGCGTGCTGCATGAAACTCCTCAAGCCTCCTGAGCATCTCGAAGTTATGTACTGCACTCTTTCCGAAACCGAATCCCGGATCAACTATAATATCCTTCACTCCTGCCTGCTGCAGAGGGGTAATCCTGTCGCCAAACCACTTAAGAATATCAGCAACAACGTCATCATAAAGGGGGTTAACCTGCATATTCTGAGGTGTACCCTGCATGTGCATCATAATGTATGGCACATTCAGACCGGTGACGAGGGGGAACATGTCTGCATCCATCTCACCTCCGGAGATGTCGTTGATGATATCAGCACCGGCATCCCTGACAGCTGCTCCGGCAACTGACGCCCTGTATGTATCAACGGAGATGACCGCCTCAGGATACCTGTTCCTTATCAGGTCAACGGCGCGGCAAACCCGTTTCATCTCCTCCTCTTCAGTGACGGGCAGCGTCCCGGGCCGGGTTGAGCATCCTCCGATGTCAAGGATGTCAGCTCCCTCCCCGAGCATCTCTCCGGCAACTTCAATGACCTGATTATCTGACATAAAACGGCTTCCCTCGTAAAATGAATCCGAGGTCACGTTTATTATACCCATTACCCGGGGGTGAGACAGATCAATAAGTCTGCCTTTGACATTGATAAACATACAAATTCAATTAATCTGCGATAAAGATAATCATTGACCGGGCAGTGCTGTCACATAACAGGTTATACAATGCCAAATTTGCTATATTTGACCTCGTTCAACAAATATTTCCAAATACTTTATGAATCATATCAAATGGGCTGAGGATCTGGGTGTGGCGGTAACCGTCTCTGACACCGAGGGAAAGATAATATACCTGAACAGGAAGTCGGCCGCTGTCTTCAGCAAGTACGGAGGCAGTGAACTCGAGGGAAGGAATCTGAAGGATTGCCATAAACCTGACTCATGGGAAAAGATTTCAGACATTATGGCAAAGGAAATTCCAAACTGCTATACTATTGAAAAAGAAGGCGTTAAAAAGCTTATATACCAGGCACCATGGTATGATAACGGGAAACTGGCGGGTGTGGTCGAGTTATCTATGGAGATCCCCTTCGAGATGGATCACTTCATTCGCAAATAGTTGATAAACTGTTGTTTAAACCTTTGAAAGAGTGTTCATAAAATCAGGCTGCGGCGCATGAGGCTGTCATGCTTAAATATCTATCTTTAGAACCCGACAGTATCATAAGACTTTCTCATTGCACCGATTACTTTAGGACCGGATGAAACTGATAGTAATAGAAGGACTTGATGGCGCAGGCAAATCGACGCAGATATCCCTGCTTAAAAGCTGGTTTACTGAAAGAAAACTTCAATACAGATATATTCATTTTCCCCGCACCGATGCCCCTTATTTCGGAGAGCTCATAGCCCGTTTCCTGAGGGGTGAATACGGTGACATCAGCCACGTCGATCCTTACCTTGTCGCAATGCTCTATGCGGGTGACAGGAAAGATGCCGCTCCCATGATTGAAGCGTGGCTTGAGGAGAAGTACTATGTAGTCCTTGACCGGTATACTTATTCAAATATCGCATATCAGTGCGCCAAAATGAATTCAGCCGAAGATTCCGATAAACTGAGGGAATGGATCCTCAGACTTGAATTTGAGCATTTTGCGATTCCAAGACCTGACATCAACATTTTCCTTGACGTCCCGTTCAGGTTCACCGAAGAGAAACTGCAGAATCACCGCCATGGTGATGACAGGGGTTACCTTCAGGGCAGCCGGGATATACATGAGAGCAATCTAGATTTTCAGCGCAGGGTAAGAGAGGTATATCTCGATGTTGCCCGACACGATACCAGCCTTGACATAATAAGCTGCCATGGAGCCAATGCGACAATGATGTCACCTGAAGATATTTTCAGCCTTATTATGGGCAAACTGAAAGAAAAGGAAATTATCAGATGAAGATACTTACCCAGACAGCAAGGATACTGACAGGGCTTCTCTTCCTCTTCTCGGGCTTCGTTAAGGGGATCGATCCCCTCGGCACGGCATTCAAATTCAGCGATTATTTCAAGGCATTCAGCATGCCATTTCTTGATGACCTCTCTCTTCCTCTTGCAATGATCCTCTGCATGGTTGAGTTTGTGACAGGGATGATGCTTCTTACAGGATCATTTGTCAGGACAGCTTCCTGGGCTGCGGCGCTGATGATGGCCCTCTTCACCCCCCTGACACTTGTGCTGGCCATCTTTAATCCTGTATCAGACTGCGGCTGCTTCGGCGATGCCATCCACCTGACCAACTGGCAGACATTTTTCAAGAATATCGTTCTTACTGTTATTGTGATCGTGGTATTTATCCGACGGGACGACAGAGAGGGGGTTCTGACCTTCAGGGGAGCCCTTGCGGCCACAGGGACAAGTGTGATTGCCTTCCTCCTTTTCATGTGGTACAACCTGGCATATCTGCCTGTTATTGACTTCCGGCCTTACAGGGTTGGAACAAACCTTCCGGAGGCGATGTCTGTACCCCCGGGCGCCCCGGCAGACAAATACGATATCAGATTTATCTATGAGAAGGATGGCGTACAGAAGGAATTTACCCTGAGCGATTACCCGGCAGATGATACTGCATGGAAATTCATAGATCAGAAATCTGTGCTTATCTCCGCGGGGTATGTGCCACCCCTCCATGACTTCAGGCTTGTAACAGAAAATGGCGTTGACATGACTGACCAAATTACAGGCAGCGGTGAGCATCTGCTTCTCATGGTGGCCCGCCGGCTTGAGAAAGCAGACAGGGAAGGGCTTCTGCAAGGCTACGACCTCGGACTATCCTTGCAGGATAAGGGAAAGGGTTTTTATATTGTCACAGCCACCCCGTTCGAAACAGCCGCAGAGATCGCACCGGGATTCAGTCTGCTGTTTGCAGACGAGACAACCCTGAAGACAGTGATCAGGTCTGATCCGGGATTCCTGCTTCTGCACAACGGAACGGTGATGGCGCAGTGGTCGGCTAAAAACCTTCCGGATAAAACAGAATTTGACGGTGATCTTAATGCACTTGCAGTCAGGACACTTACACGGAAGAAGAACATTCTGACAATAATTTCATCTGTGCTTATTGTGTCACTATTTGTTGCGCTGTCTGCCAGATTCAGATTAACAGACAATAAATCAAATAAATAAATGGCTTTATTATGAGAAAGAAAATCGTTGCAGGCAACTGGAAAATGAACATGGATCTGAAGGAGGGGATTGCCCTCGCGAAAGATATTAACAGTCATTTTCTGGCTAATCCGCTGAAACACAATAATGAAGTAATACTCTGCGCCCCTTTTATCCATCTTGCATCTGTCAGCCCGGTGCTAACGGCATCAGGTCTGAGCGGAGGAGCACAAAACTGCAATGATCATAAGTCAGGGGCCTATACTGGTGAGGTCTCAGCTGCAATGATACGGAGCACGGGTGCACTGAATGTCATACTGGGACATTCCGAACGGAGGACACTTTTCGGAGAAGATGACCCTCTCCTGGCTGCCAAGACAACCGAGGCTCTCAGAAACGGCCTCAGGGTAATCTTCTGCTGCGGTGAAGTGCTTGCCGAAAGAGAAAAGGGTATACATTTTGAGGTGGTAAAAAGGCATATGGAAAAGGGTCTGTTCATGCTTGAGCGCGATCAATTCAGCAAGTGCATCATAGCATATGAGCCTGTGTGGGCGATAGGAACCGGTGTCACAGCATCTCCTGCTCAGGCGCAGGAGATGCACCACTTCATCCGCGGCCTGGTGGAGCGTCATCACGGCAAGGAGGCTGCTGAGGAGACCACCATCCTTTACGGAGGCAGTTGCAAGGCATCGAACGCAGCCGAGTTGTTCGCCAATGCCGATGTTGACGGCGGACTCATAGGGGGCGCCTCGCTTGTGAAAGAAGAATTCTGTGCCATTGTAAGTGCTCTCTGAACAAACGTTGAACATGTAAAGGAGGCTGACAGAAAGAAGAATAATGAGACAGATCAGAAAGAGCATCATCACACTCACGGCACTGCTGTCACTGACGCTGGCGTCATCAGCACAGGTGACCAGACAGTTTTCGGGTGATATCTCATTGTTCGCAGCCGAGCTGACCACTTTCATGGGAAGCTATGTCAGCCTTTCACAAAAAGCAGAAGTTGATCTTTTCTTAACTGTCTGGGACAGCACTTTCTATTCCGACCCTGTAAAGGAGCGGATTGTGAATGTGGGAAGCCAGTTGAGGAGCAGAAACGTCAGACAGGCTCCCGGCTTCGTATTATATGTCCGTACGCTCACAGCCTTCGCCTTAAGAGGCAGGAGCCAGGATGAAATATCAGGATGGCTTGCAGGCCTCAGTGAGGCAATCTTCAACCCGAGGTTCGCAAACGCTTCCATTGAGAAATATATAGAGGTTACCGGGCTGCTCATTACTGACAATATTATCTATTCTGCCGGAACAATGAAGTGGAAAGCCAAGGGTGGAACAGTTGAGTTTGTCCGTGACACAGTGTTCAAGGTTGATATCACAGGGGCAACCATGACCTGCTATCTTACCAAAGACAGCACTGAGATCTATGATTTTACCGGGACCTATTACCCTGACCTGTTTTCACTGTACTGCCACAAAGGGCTTATAACATGGGAGAAGGCGGGATATGACCGCCAATCTGTAAACGCCTCAGTAACTGACTTTAGTATCGATGTGACAAAGGGAGAATTCACCTGTGACTCATCGCTCCTGACGCACTCAACCTATTTCCGTGAACCGGTAAAAGGGATACTTACTGACAGGGCCTCGCAGATATCATCACCTGAGAAGGCTACGGTACCTCGTTTTGAGACCTACGAAAACCGTTTCATCATTAGTGATATTTATGAAGGTGTTGACTATGAGGGAGGACTCACTCTTGAGGGTGCACTTGTAAGGGGTACCGGCACAAGCTGGTTTCCGGCAGGGGTCAGGCTCTACAGGAATGACACACTGTACGTAAGCATTAAATCAAGGAATTTCCTCCTCTCTCAGAAGACGATCAACAGCAATGAGGCCTCTGCCACCCTCTATCTTGACAAAGACTCTGTGTTCCACAGTAACCTTGGCTTCTCATACAATACCTCCACACGTGAGGTAGGACTCTTCCGGACACCGAGCCCGGTTTCAAGAAGCCCCTATTATGATTCATATCATAACCTGGATCTTTATTTTGAACATCTGTCATGGGATATGGATGACTCTTTCATAACGATGTCGAGGACCAGGGGCGCTTCCATCGGTGCCGCGAAGTTTGAATCAGTATCGTTTTACAACGAAGCCAACTTCTACAGGCTTATGCGTCTCGATGACGTCCATCCTCTTTACCGCGTCAGAGACTACGCAAAGGTCTACGGCCTGGATGTCTTCCCGGTTGAAGGATTTGCCAAATGGATGAGGATGCCGGTCGAACAGGCTACGGCACTATGCATTGAACTGGCTAACAACGGCTTCCTCTTTTATGACAGAAATTATAATGAGGTCACCATCAAGAAGAAGCTGGATGACTACCTGGCCTCCTTTGCAAAAAAGAAGGACTATGACGCCATAACCATCAACAGTGAGGCAAGCGGTGCAGAAGAGAATGCGATATTAAATCTCCGCAATTATGATCTGAACCTCATGGGTGTCAGGGGAGTTTCGTTGAGTGACTCACAGAGGGTGGCAATAATACCCTACAAAGGAAGAATGGTTGTCGGCAGGAACCGGGCTATCTCTTTCGACGGCATTGTCAGGGCAGGGCTGTTTACAATCTACGGTAAGCAGTTTTCATTCAACTATGACACCTTTAACATTAAGCTGGCAAAGATTGATTCGATAAGGATGGCTGTGGAAACAAGTGAGCTGGATGCTTTCGGAAGACCACTGATCAAAGAGATCGATAACCTGATACAGCTTGGCACTGCCGAACTGTTTATTGATGACCCTAAGAACAAGTCGGGACTGAAGAGTCTGCAGCAATATCCAATAATAAACGCAGTCACTAACTCATACATATTCTATGACCGCATACCCGGTCTGGAAGGTGTCTATCCCAAGGAGGATTTCTTTTTCAAAATCGATCCGTTCACCTATACCAATATTGACCATTACTCCAATGAGGAGGTGGCACTGGCCGGCGAATTTTTCGGCAGCGGCATCACAGAGCCTATGAGACAGACACTTACGGTACAGCCCGACACTTCTCTTGGCTTTTCAATGACAATCGTTCCGGAGGGGATACCCATATATGCAGGAAAAGGTATCCTTTACGATCATCTGAGCATGAGCAATACAGGGCTTATTGGCAGCGGCAGGATTGATCATCTCACAGCCACAGCGGTGGCAGATACTTTCAGATTCTACCCTGATTCGATGATCACCCGGGCAATGAGTTTTACAATGGCTGAAGATACATTGCTTCGATTTCCGGTGCTGAGTTCGGCGGCAGTTGATATCCAATGGCTTACAAAGCCTGATGAATGGTACGCTGTTAACAGCCCGGACAAAGACTTCAGCATGTTCGCCAACGGCACTACCATGGACGGCACCCTTATACTAAGGCCCGAAGGGCTGGACGGCAAGGGTGAGGTGAATATGTCTGATTCACGTATCACCTCCGGAACATTCAGCTTCGGAACAAACACCATCAGCGCAGACACATCAGACTACTATCTCAAAGCAATCACGGGAAGCGGCTACGGTTTCGTGGCGACCAACGCAAACACTCATGTCAACTTTGCAGAACAACGCTCACTCTTCAGGCTGAACACAGACTCTTCCCTCGTCATGTTTCCGGAGATGGAATATATCTCGAAGATGACGAACTTTGAATACGACATAGAGAACAAGGTCCTTGACATGTGGCAGAGAGGCAGAGACTCCACTACACTGATGTCAGCCGCACAGTTGCTCAAAGTGCCTCCCGGCATGGAGGAGAAGCCTACTTTCCTCTCAACCAACAATATGAAGGACACGCTGAAGTTTCAGTCAGGTACTGCCTCATACTTCCTCAGAGATGAATATATCAGGGTTCAGGGTGTCAACTACATCCCTGTTGCCGACGCGCTCATACAACCGGGTGGAGGAGTTTTGTATATCGAAAAGAGAGCCAGGATCAGAGAGACCGACAGTGCCATTGTGGCTGTCAACAACCGGCATCTGATCCACTCAGCAAGGCTGAACATTGAGAGCAGCGCAAATTATTACGGGACAGGCAGCTACGACTACATAGACGAGACAGGGATGCCTCAGGTCATTAACTTCTCGGAGATACGGGTTGACACAATGGCCACCAAAGCACAGGGATATATCCCTGAATCACAGATTTTTATGTTAAGCCCTGCATTTACATTCACGGGTGATGTTTCCCTCCGTTCAGCTGACAGTAACCTGAAGTTTACAGGGGCAGCCGGAATAGTAACCAATTGCAAAAATATCAATAACAGTCCGGTAAAATTCAGTGCTGCAATTGATCCCAAAAATATACTTATACCCATTGATGAAAAACCCAGAGACATCAATGACGATCTTTTGTTCTCAGGCTCATTCATCACCCTTGATTCTTCAGGCGTCTACAGCACGTTCCTCTCAGAGAGAAAGTCATGGAGCGACAACCCGCTGGTGACGGCCAGCGGATTCCTGTTCCACGATAAGGGAGCAGGCAAGTACCGGATAGCAACGCTTAAGAAGCTGTCAGACCTGAGCATGGAAGGCAACATGGTCACTTTTGACAAGAACTTCTGTGTCCTCGGCAGCGAAGGGAAAATAAGTTTCGGAGCTGACTATAACCTGCTGAAGCTGAACAGTGCCGGCCATGTGGTCCATAACACCGAGTCTTCTGAGGTAACAATCCAGTCAATTCTTGGCTTTTCGTTCTTCTTCAGTACCGACGCTTTGAGGCTGATGGCTGACGACATTCGCATGGTGCCTACCCTGCGCCCGGTCAACCTGGCATCGGAATTTAATACGAAGGCCATGCGCGACCTTATCGGTGCCGAGGCCGCAAAAGCGGTTGGTGAGGAACTGCAGCTTTTCGGCGTGGCTCGCACGCTGCCAAAGGAACTCAGTTTTCAGCTGATGCTGAACGATGTGAACCTGAAGTGGAATCAGAACTCAATGTCATTCATATCAGAAGGGAAGATCGGTATCGGCTTTATAGGCGACCAGCCACTGAACATCTATGTTGACGGATATGTTGAGCTTCAGAGGAAGAGGTCAGGAGACCTGCTGGATATTTACCTGAAAGCCAATAATAATACATGGTACTGGTTCTCCTATTTCAGGGGGGTGCTGATGAGTTACTCATCCAACTCCACATATAATGACCTTCTGACAAATATGAAGGAGAAGGACAGAAAAGATCCCAAAGCTAACTCAAGGGTTCCGTATGAGTTTATGATAGGTCTTCCTGACAGGCTCAGCAGGTTCCTGCGCCGGATGGAGGGCGGAGGCGCAATTGATGAGTTCGGTCAGTAATCATAACTGTCACCCCTCTTCCTGAATTCAATCACTTCCATATCGCTTATCTTCCCTGCCTCGACGGAGAACCGGAGAAGAGTCATCACCCTGTGCAGCCCCTGACGCCCAGCAGCACCTGGATTGATACAGAGCAGATCATGCTTCCTGTCGTAAATTACCCTCACGATGTGTGAGTGGCCGCACACAAAGATCTCAGGTTTGTACTCCCTTATCAGCTCAAGCGACCGCGGTGAATAACGGCCGGGATAACCACCAATATGTACCATAAGAACTCTCTTCCCTCCTGCCGTGAAACTGATGAACTCCTTTGTCGCACTTCTTACCCTGAAATCATCACAGTTACCCCATACAGCCTTCACCGGCCTGAACGATTCAAGCTCAGTGATGACATCGATATTGCCCGCATCACCTGCATGCCATATCTCGTCAACATCTGCAAAATGCTTGTATACAGCAGGATCAACCCACCCGTGCGTATCAGAAATTACACCAATTCTCATATTGATGAAGCGTAATAATGTGAATGCTAAATTCTATAAATTTGAGCAAAGTAATTCGATCATGCAGTTATTTTATACAACTGACATTTCAGGAACCGCTGCAACCTTCAGCCGCGAGGAGTCAGGTCATTGCCTCAGGGTCCTCCGGATGCGCAAGGGTGACAGCCTGGTATTCACTGACGGGAAGGGAACTTTTTTTGAAGGAGTCATTGCAGTTGATGATCCCGCAGCAATGAAGGCGACCATAACCGGAGAGAGGAAGGAGGAGGGGAAGCGTCAATACAAACTTCATATGGCCATCTCTCCCCTGAAAAATGAAGACAGAATTGAGTGGTTCATCGAAAAAGCCGTTGAGATCGGAATTGATGAAATCACACCTCTGATATGCAGCCGCAGTGAAAAGAAAAGAATCAGGAAGGAGAGACTTGAGAGTATCATACTGTCGGCGATGAAACAATCAGTCAAGGCCTCTCTTCCCGTATTGAACGAACCTGTGATGTTCAGCGAAATGGTTAAAAGAGAATTCGGTTGCCGGAAACTTATCGCAACCTGTGACCGGGTGTTTGAACGCAAAGCCATAACCGATGCGTTTGCACCTGCTGAAGATCTACTTATTCTTGCAGGCCCTGAGGGTGACTTCACGAGTGAGGAGGTCATCTCAGCCATGGAGGCCGGTTTCGTTGCCGTTCACCTCGGTTGCAGCAGGCTGAGAACAGAAACAGCAGGCGTTGCCGCCTGCTGCTCAGTCTATCTTGCCAATATCTGACCCTCACTATCCGACAACGAAGTCAAATACACTTGTAAGAGCCTTGGCCTTAACATTGTAAAATTCTGTGTATTTACACTTCTCACAAACAAGTGCAGTATACCTGGCTGCCTGTATATCAAATAATTGAGTAAACAGATTATAGGCAACTCTTATCTCTGTGACTTTGCACTTCCTGCTCCCGCACTTGGGACAGGTGTACTTAAGCATAGGATATTCATTTTTCATCTTTTCCTTCTTTTCTGTTTTCTTTCTTTGCCTGTAATCTTCCCGACCTGCGCAGTGCCTGGTCAAGTATCCACTCAATCTGACCGTTGGTGCTGCGAAACTCATCAGAGGCCCATTTCTCGATGGCACTCAGCTTGCCGGGATCAATCCGTATGACAAAGGACTTCTTCTGCATGACTACTGATGAAGCGTTCCGGCATTGATGACAGGATTCGCATCCTTGTCACCGCACAGCACCACCATTAAGTTGCTCACCATTGCAGCCTTTTTCTCCTCGTCAAGCTCAATGATACCCTTTTCCGAAAGTTGCTCGAGAGCCATCTCGACCATTGACACTGCTCCCTCGACAATCTTGAACCGTGCAGCCACTACGGCTGTGGCCTGCTGACGGCGAAGCATCGCACCGGCGATCTCTTCTGCGTAGGCGATGTAGTTTATCCTTGCCTCGATCACATAGATGCCGGCAATATTCAGTCTCTCACGAATCTCCCTCTCGAGTTCATCATTAACTTCTTCTCCCCCGCTGCGAAGGGTCAGCTTGTCATCATGACCTTCCCAGTTGTCATAAGGATAGAGCCCTGCCAGCTTGCGAAGCGCAGCATCACTCTGAACAAGCACAAAATGTTCATAGTTGTCAACATCAAAAGCTGCCTTATAGGTGTTATCAACCTTCCAGACAAGTACCAGCCCTATCTTGATAGGGTTCCCGTTCTTGTCGTTCACCTTGATAGGCTCGCTGTCAAAGTTTCTCGCACGGAGAGAAATCTTCTTCCTTACATAGAAGGGTAACGCCCACCAGAATCCGTTAGTCTTCACGGTGCCCCTGTAAGCCCCGAAGAGAACCATCACCATTGATTCATTGGGATTGACCACCATTAATCCGGGCAGGATAAGGAAGGTGATAACGATCAGAATCGCACCCAGCCAGAATACCTCATTTATGAATGAGAATACCATGGCTGTTGCCACCAGAATACCTAACAGCAGGAAGAGATATCCCGATGCAGCATTGAATTTCTTTTCTTCTTTCATGATTTATGATATTATTATGATATCACAAAGATATTACTTTAAATCACAAAAGTCAAGGAAAATCGAAAAAAAATTTACATTTGGGTCATGCATGACAGGCACAAGGACAGGGAGCAGTATTTCAGGGAACAGGCCCTGACAACAGCCAGGCACGTTATACCCTTCATAAACAGCATATTGCAGGTCAATGAAGAGATTTCCGTTCTTGAGATCGGATGTGGTGAGGGAGGGAATCTGAAGCCATTCCTTGATGCAGGATGCAAAAGGATTACCGGCATTGACATTTCTGAGGGGAAGATATCAAATGCACGGAATTTTTATTCCTCACTACCCGGAGGGGAGAAGGTTGAATTTATTGCAGCCGACATCTATGATTCAGCGTCGGCCGGCAAATTTGACCTCGTGATGATGCGTGATGTCCTGGAGCATATACATGACCAGAAGAGGTTCCTCGGTTTCGTTAAGCTGTTTCTTGACCAGGGAGGAGTGCTGTTCATTGGTTTTCCGCCGTGGAACAACCCCTTCGGAGGACATCAGCAGATGTGTGAAAGCAGGATACTCTCGAAGTTGCCCTGGTTCCATCTGCTCCCAAAAGCTATGTACCGCGGCATCCTGAAGATGTTCGGGGAGAGTGAGGCCAGGATTGAGGGTTTGCTTGAGATCAAAGAGACTGGCATTAACCTCGGGTGGTTTGAAAGAACCATAAAAAAAGAGGGATTTCTTATTCTCAAGAAATCCCTCTGGTTCATCAACCCTAATTTTGAAGTCAAATTCGGGCTCCGTCCACGGCGCCTGCCTCAGTTCCCGGGATCAATACCCTTCCTGCGGAACTTTATGACAACCACGGGCTACTATATTATTTCAGTGCCTCCTCAAGGGCATTGATTACCGGCTGGGCTGATATCTTCACTCCCACTGCCCCGTTCATCCAGTGCTGGGGGGTAAGACGCCCCTGTTTATACATCCGGTCTACCTCTGCCGCAAAATCCTTCCCCTTAAGATAATCCTCTATCTGGAATTGTATTATCTGTCCGTATGAATAGTTCGGCAGGTAAAGCGGCACGTCTATCATATGAGAGTAGATCGCCAGTATCGGAGAGTCGGCAATGCCCATGACCGGCGAGAAGTATTTATTCCATACTTCTATTGCGAAAGCCACCGTCTGTTCCTTAAGCTGCGCCGGCGTTGCCTCCGGGTTCTCATAGAGCCACTTCCATACTTTCATCTCTACCATCCCCACTCCCATTATCTCCATCAGTGACCATGCAGCATCAAGCATCTGCAGCTTCTCTTTCTCAGGGTTCTCTTCCTTTATGCCGAGAAGTTTCAGGTCGCGGTCCTGGAACAGGAATGCAGTCGCTTCCGTAAATCCGGTGTTAGGCACACCCGAAAGCATAAAATAATCAACATCATAGAGTGATATTGTCTGCTCGACGTTGTGTCCGAACTCATGGACAGCTATGTTATATCCTTTGTAGTCCATACCCTTGTCTGAGATACGGGTTCTGAGATGAGAGACAGAGCCTTTCATCGCGGCGCCCCAGGCATGTCCTGATCCGCGGGCGGGGTCAACAACTATCTTGTCCGCAATGTATTTTGCTCTCTCCGGTGACCATCCAAGCTTGACCAGCATCGCCGGCATATCATTCCGGAATGCGGCAGGATCGGGATAGAGTGCTGATGTCTTCGCGGTCAGCATGCTCTCAGGGATTTCACTGCGCGACTTGAAGCCGTCATACCATATGTCATAGGGTCTCAGGTCACGGCCCAGTCTCTGCTTAATTATTTCAGCCAGAGAAACAAGCTGAGGTGTACTGAGGTAGGCATCAAAGAGTGCCTCTATCTCCTCCTGGGCTATCTCCATTTCGCCTGCAAACTTCCTTAGGATGGCAGTATTCATCCCGGGGCTGAACGGATCGATGGCTGTGTGTGCCTTGAAGATATTCACAACCTGTGCGTACCTGGTATCAGGCTCCGGGGCAAGCTGCACTTCTGTTCCCTCCTTTGTCACCCTGTTCGAATAGGGAGCCCACTCATACTCCGGATTGTTTACAACCTTCCCGGGTATCTCCTGCCTGATGATACGCTCCATGACACGGTAGATCATCTCCTGTTTTTCCGGACCATTTTTCGTTTCGGCATAGTTGGCCTTGATCTCGTCACGCAGGTTCCAGTGTGAAAGGAGTACCATATCATCAGGAAAGATCTGACGACCGTCGTCTGTCCTCAGCTTGCCCATATATATATTATATTCAGCTACATACATGGCAGCATTACCTGACGCCACAGCCATTGCCTGATTCAGTTCGGCAGGAACGCGTGATACGAATTGGTCTCCAAGACGGGCCATGGCCCACTCTTCGCGGCTCCATTTCTCACCCAGCTCCTCCTTCTCCGCAAGGGTGTAATAGGGAAAGTTAAGGGCAATAACGAAGGCTATCTTGTTTGAATAGAAGTCTGACTGCAGATGTGATCCGACCGAATAATTCCCAAACATTTTGTCAATCTCATCAATCTCACCTCCAGTCTCATCCAGGACTTTTTTCAGATCAAGGGTGATCTCGTTAAGGTTACCGCCAAGTGATTCAAAATAGCTGCTGATCTTAATAAAGACCTCACTCCTCTTCTGCGGACTGGCTATGTAATTTGCTGCAACGAAGTCAGCGAACTGCTGTGCTGAGCCGTCCTCTTCCCTCCAGAGTGATGCTGCGTGCCTGACACCCTTCTCAAGGATGAAGACATCAGTTTCAGGCTGTGAAGAACGTATGCCATCTATTGACCTCACAATAGTGGCTTCATCAATGAAACCTGCGGCTGACTCTGCTGTCTTCTTTTCAGCCGGGGCGCAGGCTGCTAATGCTGCAATCATAAGTACGATGATCTTTTTCATTTGACTTCGTTTTTAACCGGTATCTGTTTACTGAACAAACTGCAATGCGTAATACTTTGCCGTAAGCTTTTCCCCTGTTGCCTTTTCAATCATATCATTCCATTGATACCTTGCTCCGGGCATAAACACATTATTCCTGAAATAATCGCCAACTGCTTTGTCTCCAACCAGCGAGGTGCCCGTCAGAACATTCGATTCAATATAGGCATAGAACTGTGACGCCAGCAGCTCTCCGAGCAGGTAATTATGGTAATAGCACGGATAGAGAGCCACATGTATCTTAGTTGCCCAGTCAGGCATGTCGCGCCCTTCAGGCTTCTTCACCATCTGGTATTTTTCGACGGTATCCCACCAAAGCTGGTTCAGGTTCTGGTCAGGATTCTCATACATTGCCTTTTCAAAGCGGTACATCACCTGTGCCCAGCGGCTGAAGACCAGCTGCTGCAGGCGCAGCGCCTTTTCGCTTTCACCGGATATCCTGTCACGTTCTTTTTCGTCGATGATATTCATGTCGCACATCCACTGCGGGTCAGTGGCCAGTCTGCCGAAGAAATTGGCGATGGCTTCCGTGGTGAAAGTATGCGCAGCATCACGCAGCGTGAACGGCAGGGTAATATCATTGTAGTATGAATAAACTCCGTGACCCAGTTCATGAAGAATTGTGTTCATCCAGTACGAATCGGGTCTTATATTGTTAAGTGTTCTCACATCGCCTGCTCTGTCTATGTCAGTACAGAACGCATGCTGGTTCTTTCCCGGCTTCTCGTACAGGTCGCTTTTTGCCAGGATGGCATCAACCGGAAGGCCAATGCCGGCATAAAAGTCAGTCACCAGTTTCGCCGGATCATTTTTTTCATAATAGCTGTCAAAGTCTACAGTGTATATCTCCGGAGCCTCCTGAAAGTACCTGTTCTGGTAGTGCCATGGCTGCAGTTCCGCGATCTCTATCCCATAACGCCTTGCAAAATATGCATCAATATCTCCCTTAAGCTGAGCAAAGTTGTCGCGGGTAAGACTGTCAAGCTCATCAAAGATCCTGGTAACATCTTCAGGCTTCTGACCCGAAAGTTCGAGACTCATCGTATGATAGTTGGCAAATCCAAGTTTCTGTGCAATTTTATTGCGGTGCTTCACCAGGTTGATCACATCCTCAGAGACCAGCGGACCTATCATCTTATGCCCCTCCCATGCTGCCTGCAGCTCCCCGCTGTTCTTCGAGTTACGGAGTATCTCCTCCACCTCGTTGTCTGACAGCGGCTTGCCATCAACTGATGCCCTGAAGTTAGAGTACTTCTTATTGATTGCCGTCTCCATCCTGATCTGTTCAGAGATCAGGCTGGTATCTATCTGACCCTGAAGGTAGGAGTTGTACAACAGCTCAAGCTGCCTGGCAAGGAGCGGATCCTTTAACATTCCTGACTCTTTCATCTCCTTCAGCCCGGCGAAAGCCACTGGATCAACAAAAAAGCTTACATATTCTATTGTTGCCTTTTCACTGCGGGCCCAGGCCTCGTCAGTACCGTTTATGTTTGCTTCCCACGATGCAAGGGCATTCTCCCTGTACAGAGGAATTATTTTCGCTTCATATGCGGAGATAAACTCCCTCATCCGGTTTTCCATTTTCTCCTGTTTTGATGTACATGACCATAACATGGTCAACACTACAAATAAATAGATAGGTACTCTTCTCATCATTTTTGTTTTGGATTTTGCGAAGGTAAAAAAAATGGAACAGATAAAAGATGATGCTCCACACCTTCAGTGCCCGAGGGATTTCCTTCGAGTGCTTCTGTGGTTAAATTTCGAAATCAACCGCAAAAAAGCAGGTGAGATGCAAAAAGACAAAAAGGCAGCTCAGTGTACCCTGGTGCCGTGGTGTATCTTCTCAAGCAAACCAGCTATTACATGGTCTTCAGGCTGAAGATCAAGGCCGGGCAAAATAGCCTTCAGCTCATGATCAATGCCGAAAGCATCTGCCACCAGGTCATTGGTGCAGGTTTCAATTTCGCTGTAAGAAAGTAATCGGGTAGAGATATTATCCATAGGCGTTGTTGTTCTCATATGAGAAAAACGCCCTTATCTCTGCAAAAATTGTCTCAGCTGATTGAAAGAGTAATATTTTTTTCTTCCATTATCTTCCGCATGTTAATGAGGGCATAGCGCATGCGACCGAGGGCGGTGTTGATGCTCACTCCGGTCATATCAGCTATCTCCCTGAAGCTCATTCCGGCATAATGACGCATTATCACCACCTCGCGCTGGTCCTCAGGGAGCTCGCTGACGAGACGACGGACGTCACGAAGCACCTGACGGCGCACCATCACATCCTCAACATTCTCATCCGCAAACCTGCGTGAATTGAACAGATCGCTCTCATAGTCATCATTCAGTACTATGCCCATCTGTTTTTCATGCCTGAAATGATCGATGATGAGATTGTGGGCAATGCGCATCACCCATGACAGAAACCTGCCATCATCCTGGTACCGGCCTGCACGGACAGACTGAACAACCTTCAGAAAGGTATCCTGAAAGATGTCATCCGCGAGATCACGACTTCGAATGTAAAGGCTGATATAGGAATAAACCTTGCTCTTATGCCGAAGGATCAGGAGCTCGATGCTCCTCTCATCACCGTTCATGAAACTGGTTATCAGTTCATAATCGGTCTTTGTACTCTTCATAACTCTTACTTTTTGGTCAAGAGTAGAATTATGCTATAGGCTATCCTCCGTCGTTTTGGTTATTCAAGACACAAAGAAAACAAAAATTCTTTATTTCAAAATGATTATTTTTGGCTTTTTCTTATAAAGAGCTTAAATGAAGGGTAATATTGAGATAAAAGGGGCGCGTGTACACAACCTCAAAGATATTACCCTTGATATTCCGAGAGACAGGCTTGTCGTAATCACCGGAGTGTCAGGATCAGGCAAATCGTCACTTGCATTTGACACAATCTATGCCGAGGGGCAGCGCCGTTATGTGGAGAGTCTCTCATCATACGCCCGGCAATTTCTGGGGCGCATGAACAAGCCTGATGTCGACTTCATCAATGGCATCCCTCCTGCAATAGCCATAGAACAAAAAGTAAACACGAGAAACCCGCGGTCTACTGTAGGCACCTCAACTGAGGTACACGACTATCTCAGGCTTCTCTGGGCAAGGGTCGGACATACAATCTCACCCGTATCCGGCCGGGAGGTAAGAAAACACACTGTTGACGACGTTGTGAATTATATCGCCAACCTCACGGAAGGTACGCGCGTGGTCCTGACTGCTCCGCTGACAGTACCTGAGAATGTCGATCCTTCAGAGTTCATTGATTTTCTAATAAGGCAGGGGTATAACCGGATAAGCACGGAGAAGGGCATTGTAAGGCTCGATGAGCCTGGAGCCACGGACCTGGTGAAAAATGCACCGGTCGTTGAAATAATCATCGACAGGCTGTCAGCGGGCAGGTTGAATGAGGAGCTGAGCCGTGCAGCCGACTCGGTGCAGACTGCCTTTCTGACCGGCAGAGGCCACATAAAGCTGGATGTGACTGATGAGGAGACATCTCAGACAGTGAGATTCTCTGATAAGTTTGAAGAAGACGGCATCACCTTTGAAGAACCCACCGAGCATCTCTTCAGCTTCAACTCCCCGCTGGGCGCCTGCCCTCTCTGTGAGGGGTACGGCAAGGTGATAGGGATAGATGAGAACCTGGTCATCCCTGATGAAAACCTGTCGGTATATGATGACGCCATTGCATGCTGGAGAGGCGAGACGATGAAGCAGTGGAAGGAGAAACTTATATTCAGCGCCGGCAAGTTTGACTTCCCGATACACAAGCCATGGCATAAGCTTACTGCCGAACAGAAGGCACTTGTCTGGAGCGGCAACAGGTATTTCTTTGGACTGAACCAGTTCTTCGAACATCTTGAAGAGAAGAAATACAAGATACAGTACAGGGTCATGCTCAGTCGCTACAGGGGAAAGCGCATCTGCCCCGAGTGCGGAGGACAGAGGCTCAGGAAAGAGGCGAACTGGGTAAAGATAGGCGGCAGATCTATTAGTGAGATAGCCTCCCTCCCGGTAAGCGAGGCATACGAATTCTTCAGCAGGCTGATGCTCAACGGTGAGGAGCGGGAGATAGCCGGGCGTCTGCTGAAGGAGATACAGCAGAGACTTGGTTTCCTTGTCAATGTAGGTCTCTCCTATCTCACCCTCGACAGGCTGTCGAACACCCTTTCGGGAGGCGAGTCACAGCGCATCAACCTGGCTACCTCGCTGGGCAGCAGCCTGGTAGGTTCGCTCTACATACTCGATGAGCCGAGCATAGGGCTTCATCCGCGCGACACCAACCTGCTTGTCAGCGTACTGAAGGAACTGCGCGATCTCGGTAATACGGTAATCGTCGTTGAGCATGAGGAGGAGATCATCAGGGCAGCCGATGAGATCATAGACATGGGACCGGGCGCCGGCACCCACGGCGGTGAGATCGTTTACCAGGGCGGGGTCGACTTCAGTGAGAATAACAAATCGCTGACCGCTGCCTACATGACCGGAGCGATGAAGATCGAAGAGCCTGCCCGGCGGAGACGGTGGAACAGCTTCGTCAGCGTCACCGGCGCCAGGGAGAACAACCTCAAGGAGATAAGTGTGAAATTCCCGCTGCATACAATCACGGCTGTGACAGGTGTAAGCGGCTCGGGCAAGAGTACCCTGGTACACAATATTCTCTTCAGTGCACTGTCAAACAGGCTGTCAGGGACCAGCATCAGGTCTGGCCGCTTCACGGAGATAGCAGGTGACGTCAGCAGCATCACAGCCATAGAGCTTATAGACCAGAATCCTATTGGCAAGTCAAGCCGATCAAACCCGGTCACTTATCTGAAGGCCTTTGACGACATACGAAAGCTGTTTGCCGAACAGCAGGCATCGGTTCAGTACGGGTTCAAGCCTTCCCATTTCTCTTTCAATGTGGAGGGTGGACGCTGCGAAGAATGCCAGGGAGAAGGGCTGATACGTGTCGAGATGCAGTTTATGGCTGACGTTGAGCTTACATGCGAGGCATGCAAGGGGATGCGGTTCAAGCGCGACATCCTCGACGTACGGTTCAAAGGGAAGAACATTTACGATGTGCTTGAGATGACCATCGACGAGGCCATAGAGTTCTTCACAGGCTGCAAGGACAAGTTCTGCAGAAAGATCGCTGACAGGCTCAGACCACTGGCAGATGTAGGACTGGGATATGTAAGGCTCGGACAGTCGTCTTCCACCCTCTCAGGCGGCGAGAGCCAGAGGGTAAAGCTGGCATATTACCTTGCACAGGAGAAGAGCAGTGAAAAGATACTCTTCATTTTTGACGAGCCTACCACAGGACTTCACTTCCACGATATTAACAAGCTGATGAAATCACTCAATGCCCTTGTCGAGCACGGTCACTCGGTGATACTCATCGAGCATAACGTTGAGGTCATCAAGTGTGCCGACTGGGTCATTGACCTCGGGCCTGAAGGGGGTGACAGGGGTGGATATGTTGTCTTTGAGGGCACACCCGAACAGCTGGCAGAATGCCCTGAGTCATATACTGCCAGATATTTACGGTTAAAGGTTAAGGGGGAGGGCAGCGGAGAGGCAGAGGCAGTAGGCAGTAGGGCAAGGAGCAAGGAGCAGGTTTTGTCCGTCGGAGCCGGACCCTGAGCCTGTCGAAGGGCGGCGAAGGCAGGGAGTAAGGTTATTTTACCCTCCCTGGTTCTCTTCTGTTCCTGCCAGGAGCATTCTGCAGGTCATCACCCAGGTCATCGCGTGCTTGTTCAGCCATCTTTTCAAGCCTGACGACCACATCGGGATAAAGATCGATGACATTATACCTTTCTCCCGGGTCACGCCGGAGGTCGTACAGTCCTCCTTCAATCCACCGGTTCTCATCAGCCCCGCCGGGCTGCCCGTCGTTGCCCGGAAGGAATCCTTCATAGGTTCGGCCGCGATGCGGAAATACAAGCTTCCACGTTCCGTCGGTGACGGCCTCCAGGTTGTTATGGCGATAATAGTAATAGAATGACTTCCTCGGATTGTCATTCTTATCTCCTCTCATGAGGGGGAGTATACTTACACCGTCGATGGCTCTTTCCGGCAGGGCTGCTCCGGTCACATCTGCCAGCGTCGGAAGTATGTCTATTCCCGACACGAGCCTGCTGCATACGGTCCCTGTCAGGTATTGTACCCTTCCACCACATTATGCAGGGGACACGCTGCCCACCCTCGAAGGTCGTACCCTTCCCTTCACGTAACCCTCCCGTGCTGCCGGCATGATTGCCATAGTTAAGCCACGGGCCGTTATCTGAAGTGAAAATGACGAGGGTGTTCCTGTCAAGATCAAGCTCCTCAAGAGTGCTGATTATCTGACCCACACTCCAGTCTATCTCCATCATGACGTCACCGTAAAGGCCCTGTTCAGACTTTCCCCTGAAGGCATCAGATGCGGCCAGCGGCACATGAGGCATCGGATGGGCGAGGTAGACGAAGAAGGGATTGCCCCTGTTCCTGCGGATGAAGTCAAGCGTCCTGCCTGTAAACTGTTGTGTAAACTGTGATATGTCAGGCTCGGTTGTTATGACACTGTCATTTTCAATCAGCGGAAGAGGGGGGTAATAGTTCTTTGTGACGGGGTGATGAGGCCACATATCGTGTGAGTAAGGTATCCCGAAGTACTCATCAAACCCGTGCCTCAGGGGCAGGAACTGGGGCTGGCAGCCCAGGTGCCACTTGCCGAAGGCCGCCGTGGCATATCCCTCCTTCTTCAGCATTTCAGCAATGGTCTCCTCAGCTGAGTTGATGCCAGTCTTTGATGCATGGTCAAGGGCACCGCTGAACCCGATGCGATTGGGGTAGCACCCTGTCATGAGTCCTGCCCTGCTGGCGCTGCTGACAGCCTGCGGGGCAAGATAATGGGTGAAAAATACTCCGCCAGCAGCCATCATGTCAATATTGGGAGTATGATAACCTGTTGAACCTGTCAGTGACAGGTCACCATATCCCATATCATCCAGGTAAATTATTATCACGTTTACCTGCTCATTTCTCTCACACGAAGACAGACTGCCAAGTGTCAGCATAATGACAATCAGCAAACCGGACAGCAACCTGGCATTCATAACTGAAAGAATTAGTTATTTGGATGAATCCGGATCAAACACCCACAGGTCAGAATGGTAGGTTAGGTTAAAACCTGTGGTTATGTAAGCTACCGGCCCTATTACAAACGGTTCGCCGCATATGCGTGCCGCACCCGGGAAATCTGTGACCTGCGTCCATTTATCTGCTACAGGATCATATTCCCACATGTCATTGAGATACTTATTGAGTTGTGAGCTGTAACCTAATCCTACATACCCTTTGCCATTCGGCAGTGAAAAAGAAGTCACACTGCTTCTCAGGATGCCCGGGAAACTTGCCTTAGCAGACCATGTGTCTGTAACGGGGTCATATTCATAGAAAGCACCAGTGTTGCTATCAACTTCGTATATATATCCTACACCATAGTATCCTTTACCGTTTATGGTAAAGGCAGCGCCGCTGCCGAAATATCCAAGAGCCGGAAGGAATGATTTCTGCTGCCAGGTGTCCGTTGACGGGGTATACTCATACATTTCATATGATGCCGGAAGATATGCCTTCCCGTTGATCACAAAGCCGGGAGCGTCCATGCTTGATCCCCCGCCAGGTCTGGGTGCTCTAGCCTCCCATGTATCGGTGGCCGGATCATATCTTGTCAGTTCCTTCCTGTAAATGCCGCTGGTTTTACCATTGGCCATGAACGCCATACCATCTGCCTCAAAGCCGGTAGCATATCTTATGGGTGTCGGGAAATCAGCAATTCTTTTCCACTGGTCAGTTGACGGATCATATTCCCAGAAATCACTTGCCTCGACGCCGTCCGGCCGCAGACCGGTTCCTGCGTAACCTTTCCCTGAAAGGGCAAAGCATGCAATCGCCGTTCTCGGACCACCCGGAAAATCGGCCAGTTTCTTCCAGGGAGAGTTAACCTTAAACGTAACCTGGCTTTCAATAACATGACCTGCTATGGTGGAAATAAAAATATTATATGTACCTGTGCCCAGTGATTGCGGAACCCTGGCCGTAATCTCATTCGATGTGCTTGAGATAACCTCTGAAGGGGATCCTCCGATGGTCAGGATATTGAATGAAGGTTCGGGGTTGAAGTTCTGACCGGAGATGACAATAATGCTTCCCGTCTTTGCTTCCCGGGGTGTGATATCACTGATCACTGGTTGCTTAAGCTCAAACTGCTGGCTGAAATAATATGGTTTGCCGGATTGTATCCTGATACTGACAGGATTACTGTTTAATCTGTCCGGTACAATTACTTTATAATATGTTCTTGTCTTCTCTGTAACAGTTGCTTCTTCAGAATTGAAATAGACCTGAACAAAGCTGCCGTCTGCCAGGCTGAGGTTTTCACCAAAGAGAGTTATAACATCACCGAAAGTGCCGGTTACCGGTTCAAATCGCGTGCATACGGGTTTAGTAATCTCAAAATCAGGCTTATTCAGGGCCTGATTACCTCCAACCTCCACACCCAGTTTATAATCACCATCACCGAGGGCAGGCACCCTGAACATGATATGCTCTGCATCCGAGTTGACAATCTCACATGAATGGTTGTCCAGCCAGACAGAGTTGCTGAACTTCCTGAAGGCAAAGTTCTTCCCGGTTATGGTTACTGTGTCGCCTGCACCTGCTGAAGGGGGATCAACCGAGGTTAGCTCCGGAGGCAAGGCTTCCCCTGCCGGTGAAGGAGATTATGTTGCCAAGTGAGATGATATCTTCGGTTATCAGGAACAACCTGACATTATATACTACATCATTTGCTATTGCAGCGGTGGCATGAAAGGATATATCGGTCTCACTGCCTGCCGGGCCGAGCATTGCGAACTCAGCGTTCTGAAAAACAATATCATCATACCCGGGATTCTGGGATGTGCTCCAGATGAATCCATGCTGCGTAATTTCCGAATTGCCACGTGAGAGTATTTTTCCCTTGAAAACCACCCCTCCGCTTTGCATGACAGTGGCTTCTGTCGTCTCCGCCTCAGCAAAGGGCTTCTCTTGGTGGATCTCATTCTGGCATGATTCAGACACGAGAAGTGCCGCAATACTTATAAGCCATATTGAATTGACAACTGATCTCATTTATCAGAACATTATTCCAATGGTCATACCGACAGAATTCATCTTTGACTCCTCAGTGTTATCATACAGAACTTTAACCTGGATGTTGCAGTAAATGCTAAAATAACTTCTGTAATCGTACATCAGTCCTACCCCGCCTATGAGTCCGGGCCATCGTTTTGTTATCATTGAATATGGATTGGTCTGAGAATAGGCCTGCCCGTTATTGACCTCGTCAAACTCAATTCTTGAATCTTCTTCAATAATTGAGTTGTAAGCAACGCCTGCAAATATTGTCGGATCAATTACGGCCCCCTTTAACTTAAATCTCAGCAGCGCTTCCCCTTCGAGAATGAATTGATGAAGATGTGCTTCGGAATATAGGGTATAGTTCCCGAACGGATCTTCGTATTGATATAAGCCGTAGTAATATCTTTTGCCACCCTCCAGGTTAAACAGAAGTGCCAGCCTCCCGGACTTCTGCGGCGATGACAATTCTGCTGACAGTCCAAACACAGGGTAATATGCTTTATTAAACTCAAAGTCTGCCAGATCTGCCTGATCTGAAACTTTGTAGTTCTCGAAAATGAAAGTCGAATAGGGGGCAATCCTGAATGAAAATGGCTTCGGCTCCGCGGCATATTCCACAGGCGCTTCGCCGGCGGTTTTAAAATTATGATAATCCCTTAACAGATTTGTAAGGTACCAGTGGCTGAGAACGGCATCCTGAAGCCTTGCGTCGATTCCCGGCATATCATTCATCAGTATCTTCAGGATGCTTTTAAAATTATCTCCCGTCTCACCGGAGTTATTCTCATCCCTTCCCTCTTTTACCTTATCCATATCTGAAAGTGTAAATATCCTTCCGTTTGCATCTTCGATGCAATAGTTGTCACCGAAGCTGTCGCGGAAATAGTAAAGATCCAGGATACCGTCCAGAAGAAAATCGAGGAATAAAACCCGGGATCCGTTGATGGTCGGTATGTTCATAGATACGAAATACCTGTCGTTAATAATCCGGTATCCGGAAATAGTGCCAGGGGCAAAGACCTTTTGCTTACTGAATCGCGAATCCCTGAAAAAGCATGCCTCAGAATTCGATCTGTAACCTTTCAGATCGACAAATCCGGGTACTGTATCATAGTCATTAGTAATAACATATGCCTTCCTGGAGATGATCTGTGCAGACAAGTCAGTGGCCAGCATAAGAAGAATTGCAATCTGAATCAATAACCGGGCAGGCATCATGTTAAAGTCTTATTCAACAGTATAATTGCAGAATCTATAGGTTAAAGTTATCAAAAACTTTTTATAACCGAAAAGATCAGAAGGAAGACTGGTCATTATCGTATGGTTTATTCCCCTGTTACATGTTATTCCGGATTAAACTCCCACAGATCGTTCCTGTGCTGGCCATCGTATCCGAAACCGATGTATGCCTTTGATCCGACACTGAAGGCAACTGCGCTGTACCTCGCCGTTCCGGGAAAGTCCTCCAGTCTCCTCCATGTGTCGGTGCCAGGGTCATATTCCCACATGTCATTCAGATATACATAGTTTAGTGTTGTGCCGAGTCCGACATAAGCCTTTCCGTTTGGTAGTGAGAAGAAAACCGCGTTGCTTCTGAGGGTTCCCGGGAAATCTGCTTTTCTTGTCCATATGTCAGTTACGGGGTCATATTCAAAGAGCATGGGAGTATTAGTACTCTGCTGGTGTATCCATCCTATGCCCATGTATCCTTTGTTGCCGATCGCGAATGCAACTCCGCTGCCAAAATATTCCAGCTGGGAGGGGTATGTTTTCCTGACCCATGTATTAGTTGACGGTGTATACTCATACATCTCCTCAGCAGCCGGAACATAGGCTTTGCCATTAATGACAAACGCAGGAGATTTCATGCTTGAACCGTCGCCGGGCTTCGGCGCCATTGTCTCCCATGCATCAGTGACAGGATTATATTTTGTCAGCGCTTTGCTGTATGAGTCGTTTATCTTACCAAGCGTTACGTATCCCGTCCCGTTAATTGCAAACCCCTGTGCAAAATAGAGACTATGTATGGTGAAGTCTCTGATCTTGCTCCACTGATCAGTACCGGGTGCATACTCCCAGAAGTCATCAAATACACCTATGTTGTGCCCGCATCCGACATATCCGTGCGTTTCGGTGGCAAAGACAGCAGGACTTGAACGTGCGGTCCCCGGGAAATCGTTGAGCCTGGCCCAGATCGAGGTCACACCTATTGAGCCCGGCCATGTTACGGGCTGCCCGTACAATGTCGTGAGTGTCAACCCATAGCTGCCTAAAGAGAGTTCGTACGGAACCATAAAAACTATCTCCGTCGCACTCGACCTCAACACAATGACATCCATGCCGCCCAGGCTTACCTGGTTCATCTCCCTGGCAGGATTGAAGTTTGCTCCGGTAATGCGGATCGAATCTCCTCCCTTTGCCTTCACCGGTGACACATCTGTGATTTCTGCCTGTCTTAGAGTAAACTGTTCATTATATGAAAAATAATTGAAGTATTTGATCTGAACGACAGCCGGTGAGATGTTATTCTCCAAAGGAACCCTGACCTTGTATTGAGTTCTTGTCATCTCTACGATCTCGGCCTGGGCAGTATTAAAATAGACCTTTGCATACAGGGTATCAAGAGAGAAATTTGTACCTGAGAGAGTAACAATATCGCCAAAGGTACCCGTCAGAGGCGAGAAACCTGTAAGCAAGGGTTGTTTCATGGTGAAATCAAGCTCATTGGTTGACTCATAGCCTGAAACGTTAACGCTTACCTTTGCTTGAAGTTCCTCTGCGGGAGGCACAATCACTACAAGCTCATCTCCTGATGAAATGAGAACTCTCGCCTCACTCTCATTAAAATGTACGGCATTGTTTTCAGGCGTGAATGAGAAGTTCTCTCCCGATATTGTCACAGTATCTCCGCATACTGCCTCGGCTGGTGTGACAGAAGTCAGCTTTGGCTGCTTCCCTCCTGCTGAAACGAATGATTTTACACTCCCGAAAGAGTAGTAATCATCTGTAATTATGAAGGGACGTACGTAATAATTTGTATCCTTTTGCAGATCGGCTGTAACTATGCAGGTAAATGTCCCGATACCATCTCTCGGACCAAGAAGGACAACATCTGACCCTCCTGGTGAAGGATGTTCATCGGTGCCCCACAGGAATCCGTGTTCTTCAATCACAGATGCACCGGCCGACATTATCCTGCCCTCAAAGAGCGCTCCTCCTCCCTCAATCAGTTTAATACTTATTATGTCAACTTCAGGTATCCCCTTGTCTGTATACTTCTCGTCCTGACACATCAAAACCAGGGAAGAAAGAAGAACTATAAAAGAAACCTTTGTAAATCTGTAACTTTTCATGACTTCAGAAGGTAATGCCTGCTGTGACGGCGAATGAATCAATTGAAGATATCTCATCATCTCCGGAAAAGCGCGTGTAACCTGCATTCATGAAGAGTGATAAGGCGGGGCTTAGTTGATACTCAATTCCAGTACCTAAAGTGAATCCGAAACGGATGTTTCCATCAGGGTTGTAAGGCAAGCTCTCAGAAACGATTAAGTCATCGCCAGCCAGATCATAGTCAATTCTTGAGTCGTCGCTGATAACATACTGTCCCGACAGGCCTGTGAAGAATGACGGACGTAATCGTCGTGTGCCGACAGTATATCCAAAAAGTAGTTCCCCTGAAAGAAACAGTTGATGCAAATGCAATTCCTCATACAGTGTCAATGACGGACCGGCTTCATCGGAAGCATTGAATCCGTATGCGTATCTCTCTGCCAGAGAAAGGTTTAATGTGGCCCAAAGATTTCTTGTTATCCGGGGAAAAGATGTCGTTACGAACAAACCAATACTTGGGAAGTAAGCCGGATCAATTGAAATGCCTGAAAGACCTCCTTCTTCCCCGGCATGAAGCATATCAATGCTGTACCTGATGAACAGTCCTGTCCCCCATTCCGTTCGCGGCGGTGGCAGCTCATAAGCTATATCCGATTCTGACCGGGTGATCAATACATGGTAATCATGCATAAGGTCAGTAAGTGTCTCACGCTCAGGCTCAATCATGTTTATCCTCTCTGCAAGGGCAGGTGCATCAGCCATACATATCCTGAGCACTGCACGGATGCCTGAGAGATCTGTTTCTTCATCCGGGATTGATGACTTACCTTTTTTGCTATAAGATTTGAGTGTAAAGAGCCTCCCGTTTCTGTCTCTGATAAGATAGTGTTCTGCAGAAAGATCATTATAGTAAAAGAGATCTGATATACCGTCGAAAAGTATCTCAAGGAACATTTCTGAAGTCTCGGGTGAGATATAACTTCCTGAAATAAACTGCCTGCCGCCGTCAAGGTGCCAGCCCTGGATATTGCCGGGAGTAAATGTTAGAGATTCGCCCGTGCTACCGGCTCTGCAAAAACATGATGTTATTATTCCATTGGTGAATACAGGGCTGATCTCTCCATGAATCATGGTTTTATCGTTTACGATAATGGTCCCGCTTCTGAAACCGCTCTGGCCGCTCAGCGTCAGCAGTGAAGAAAATGATATTATAAGAGCAGTGAATAGTCTGCTTCGGCGGAAAGAGGCCGTTTTATTTGTAATCATAAGGCAGTATTAATAGGCAGGTAGATACAATCCTATAAAACTACAATTAAATCTTCTTCCGCGGAATTGAAAACCCGGGAAAATGCAAGCTGTCTTTCCAAAAAAAAGTTAAAATATGACCTATTTGAGCAGGAAGATAAGCGGAACCGAGAGACGGCTGTTCCATGAACGCTCCGAATGGTCAGCTCCCTCGAACTTAAGTGTCACCCAGTTCGTCTCATTATAACCGGCCGTGTTCATCACCCTGTCGACCTTCTTCTGATACGGCTCATACCATTTGTCAAGGGTATTTGTTCCGTAGTCAAAATATATCTTATGGCTTTTGGGATCGGGGAGGTTTGCCGCAAGGTATTTTCTGAAGGACCTTGCAAGACGGTTGTCAAATTTCCTGAAGATATTTACATTTCCCATTGGCAGGTGGGTGGAGAGACACCCTGCCCCGCCAAATGTTTCCGGGTATTCGCATATAGCATACAGTGATATCAGCCCGCCCATGCTCGAGCCCATTATGACAGTATTCTCCCTGTCAGCCAGGGTTGAATATGTGCTGTCTATGAACGGTTTCACCTCCTTGACCACAAATCTCAGATATTCGTCACCAAGCGGCTCACCTTTCATTCCCTTCCTTATGAGTCTTTCCTTCTTGCGCTTTGATAGAAAGCTGAGGCCTTTCTCGGGGTAATATTCAGTGTACCGGTAATCATCACGGTTCCAGATCCCGACAATGATGCAGGGCTTTATCTTATTCTCCTCTATCAGGAGAGCAGCAACATCATCGGCTCCCCACTCCTGCTTGTTCCATGTAGCAGTGCTGTCAAAAAGCATCTGGCCGTCATGCATATAAATCACCGCATACCTGTTCGTCGTATCGTAATCAGAAGGCAGCCATACATCTATATTGCGTGGCGTCTTTATTTCATCGCCGGTGAAAAGGTGACGTTCAGTCCTGCTGTTAGACACCTCTCCCTGTGCGTACGTTAATCCTATTAATAATGAAACCATTATCAGTGAAATTGCCTTTTTCATGGTACCTGCTTCTTAATTACAGTATGTAAAGTAATACTTTCGGATTCACAAAATGATGGTATAAGGCTTCATTTTTTCACACTGAGTCACACTGAGTTTTCACTGACATTTGACTATTCGCAAATCGAAAATCGAAAATCGCAAATTCTCCTTGCTCCTTGCCCCGCGCTCCTTGCTCCTTGCTTTAATGCACTGCAAAATACCGCCTTTTAAAGAATAGTGCAACATTAACCAGCGCGATCATTACCGGTACCTCAACAAGCGGTCCTATGACAGCAGCAAATGCTTCTCCCGAATTAATGCCGAAGACAGCGATGGCGACAGCGATGGCAAGCTCGAAATTGTTGCTTGCCGCCGTGAATGACAGCGTCGCCGTCTGTTCATAGTTGGCCCCAACCCTCCTGCTCATAAAGAATGAGACAAGAAACATAACAACAAAATATATTACCAGGGGGATGGCAATGCGCACCACATCAAGCGGAATCTTTACAATATATTCTCCTTTAAGTGAGAACATTACAAAGATTGTAAAGAGCAATGCGATCAGCGTCAGGGGACTGATCATCGGGATGAACTTAGAGTGGTACCACTCCTTGCTTTTAACCCTGATAAGGATAAACCGTGTCAGGAATCCGGCAATAAAAGGTATACCCAGATATATGAAGACGCTTTCGGCTATCTGCCCTATCGTTATCTGTTCGACCGAATCATTAACCGGTAGTCCGAACCAGCCAGGCAGCACAGCTATGAAAACATATGCATAGACCGAGAAGAAAAGTACCTGGAATATTGAGTTGAAGGCTACCAGTCCTGCAGCATACTGTGTATCACCCTTTGCCAGATCATTCCATACGATCACCATGGCAATGCATCGGGCCAGTCCTATCAGTATCAGTCCGTACATATAGTCTATGTTGAACCTCAGGAACAAAATCGCAAGGAAGAACATAAGGATGGGACCGATGACCCAGTTCTGCACCAGGGAAAGCCCCAGCACCTTTGTATTTCTGAAGACGTCAGGGAGCTCTTCGTACTTTACCTTTGCAAGGGGTGGATACATCATCACTATCAGGCCGATGGCAATGGGGATATTGGTTGTCCCGCTGGAGAGGCTGTTCCAGAAATCTGCAATACCGGGGCTGCTCCAGCCGATGATCACCCCGGCAAACATTGCCAGGAAGATCCATAATGTAAGGTATCGGTCAAGGACTTTGAGTCGTTTTTGGGAGGGCATAGACAAGATTTTTGGATTTGCGATTTGCGATTTGCGATTTGCGCTTTGCGATTTGCGACTTGCGATTTGCGACTTGCGATTTGCGACTTGCGATTTGCGACTTGCGATTTGCGATTCTGGAGAAGGCTGGCAATCAACTGGCAATGAATGGTTTGCTGGCCGAAAGGGTAATACTGTATATTCCGGACTCTTCTTTCCCGACGGGGAATGTGATAACTAACTGAGGCATTTCAATCCTCTTTTCCTTGTGTATTCGGATATCAGCAAAGCCATTCTGTTTGATGTATCCCAGGTAATCATCAATGGCTGAGGCGCCTGCAACGCAACCAGCATATAACTCTGCATCAGCACGCATTTCATCACTGAGTTCTCCCCTGAGAACAATATCAGATACACAGAAATGTCCCCCGGGCTTTAAAACCCTCATTATCTCACTGAATGCCTTCTTTTTGTCAGGTACAAGGTTAAGGACACAGTTAGAAAGCACAACATCGAAGCTGTTGTCAGGCAATGGCATCTTCTCTATATCGCCTTTGATAAATTCAATGTTTTGATATCCGAGTTTTTTCCTGTTCTCTTCGGCCTTTAGCAACATATCTTCCGTGAAGTCAATCCCTGTTACATGACCTGTATCCCCAACTGTGGCTCTTGCAACAAAGCAGTCATTACCGGCACCGCTGCCCAGGTCAAGGACATGATCACCGGCCCTGAGTCCGGCATACTGCGTGGGGATGCCGCAACCCAGGCTCAGATCAGCGTCAGGATTGTAACCATCAAGTTGCGAATAACTTTCACTAAAGACAGTATAGCCAGCCGGAGAGCAGCATGAAGGACCGCAGCCGCATGTTCCGGATTGCTGATTATCAGATGCACGGGCTATCTCACCGTACTTCTCCCTTACCAGTTCTTTAAGATCTTTTTGAGTCATCCTCCGTTTTTTATATTTTCATTATAAAATCTCAGGAACGCTTCTCTTATTTCGTTCCGCACCCTTATGAATTCGGTGTGAATAAACTCCGAGGTTCCCGTTGCATGGGAGGGATCATCAAACCCGATGTGAAGGCGGTGCTTTACTTTACCCACGAAAGCTGGACAGACTTCGTTGGCCCCTCCGCATACGGTAATCACATAATCCCACTTCTCGCCGAGATATTTGTCAACCTGGTCAGAAGTGTGGTGACTGATGTCAATGCCTGCCTCTTTCATTACCTCGACGGCCTTCGCATTAAGCTTACCTGATGCATGCGTACCTGCAGAGCATACAATCAGACTGCTGTCAAACGACTGCAGGAAACCGTGAGCCATCTGGCTGCGGCAGCTGTTTCCAGTGCATAGTATCAGTATTTTCATGAGTTGTCAGTTCTCAGTTATCGGTTATCAGTTATTGGTTATCAGTTCTGTTTGGTCTGTAATGTTAATAAAGGCCCAATATCTATCATCTCTACGCTCTACGCTCTACGCTTTACGCTCACCCCTTTTTGTGCCTCGGCCTCAACTGGCAAACGCAAGAGCCGTCAAGCTGCTCAGATATATCAATCTTCAAAGGCAGTCCGTCATGCTCCCACTCTACAATACCTCCTGCAAGATTGGCAATATTTGAAAATCGTTTTTCGATAAGTATTTCCATTACCTCCTGGCTTCGGAGGCCCACCGAATCTGCAATTATTAAGGGAATATCTGCCGGGAGATCAGTATACTCTTCAAGGATCCTGCTTTTTGGGAGGTAAATCACTCTGGGCACGTTGAAACATTTGTAGCCAGTGAGTCTCTCTTCACGAACGTCTACAATAATTGCATCCCCTTCAGTCGCCTCAGAATAGGCTTCAAGAGGTGTGAGGTTCAGGAAGCCCGAGCTTATGAATCCCTTACTATGAAATATAGTGCTCATCACGGCTTTTCCCCTTAGGCTAAATGACTGAATCAGATCACAAATATAATCATTTCGTAAAATTACGAAACACTTATCAGGTTAGATTTTTTGATGTCTTCATATGTAAAATATATCTGATAACACATACAGAAGAACCTGATTGTATCAAACAGTTTTAGTTTTATATTGCACAACCAAAAAACTTCCCTGATATGATTGACCTCATAAAATCGGCCTTAAGCAACAATCCATTACTTTCCGGATATGATTATTTATTTCAAAACCTCGTTTTGAACTGGATTATAATCATGGTGCTTGTAGCCCTTATCTGCTTCATTGTAAGTGAAATTACCAGAAACTACAGCCAGGTTGACAAGTTGTGGAGTCTGATGCCGATAGTTTACAGCTGGGTTACTGTGGCTGCATTTCCTTCAGCACGGTTATACCTTATGGCATCACTTGTAACAATATGGGGTCTCCGTCTCAGCTATAACTTCGGAAGAAAAGGAGGATATGATTTAATCCCCTGGAGAGGGGCTGAAGATTACAGGTGGCAGGTGATGAGGGATCATCCTTTACTCAATAGCCGTCTGAAGTTCGGGTTATTCAATCTGCTATTCATATCGTTATACCAGAATGTCCTTATTCTGCTCTTTTCAACCCCATTGCTTCTTGCCGCCCTTTTTCAGGATAAGGCCTTGACGTTGATTGACTTAATTGCAGCATCTTTTATGCTGATGTTTATCATAATTGAAGGAGTGGCAGACACGCAGCTGTTCAGGTTCCACCAGCAAAAGAGAAAGGCAGTGGCTGACGACGGCCGTTTCACTGAGTCGCTGAAAAAAGGATTCATGACAGACGGATTATGGAGATTTGTAAGGCATCCTAATTTCGCTTCAGAGCAGTGCATCTGGATCAGTTTCTACTTTTTCGGTGTCGCAGCCTCCGGCAAATGGATAAACTTCACTGCTGCCGGGGCAGTGCTGCTGGTACTACTCTTTGTGGGAAGCACAATATTGACAGAAAAGATCAGCAGCAGCAAGTACCCTGACTACCAAAAGTATCAGGAAGAGGTCCCTAAATTCATTCCCCGCCTGTTCAGGTAAGATCATTGCCAGACTCAGGGCATTATGCCTCTTTCACTTCAAGCAGGTATCCGACAGTCGGAATAGTGACTATCTGAACTGAAGGATCGTCTTTCAGATAGCTCCGGATCTTGGAAATAAACACATCAAGGCTTCTGCCAGTGTAGTAGTCTGATTCACCCCAGACACTCGACATGATATCATCACGTGTGACTATGGTATTCATGGCGGAGGCAAGCTTAAAGAGAATCCGGCTCTCCTTTAGGGTAATTCTCTGTGAGGACCTGTCGTTAGCCAAGGTCTGGTTGACAGGATCAAACCTGTAACGTCCTATCATCATCGGTTTTGGTTCAGGTGCAGGTTGACCCGGCAGACTCTTTTGCCTGTTAAGAACTGCGCGAATCCTGTAGAGTAACTCCTCCTCATCAAAAGGTTTGGTGATATAATCATCAACCCCCAGTCTGAAACCGTTAATCTTATCTTCTTTCATGGAACGGGCCGAAAGGATAATGACAGGAATCTCTTTGTTCAGCTCCTTTATTTTGCCCGTCAGGGTGAATCCATCCATACCGGGAAGCATCAGGTCAATAATACAGAAATCAAACCGTGAAAGAGTGAATCCCTGCAAAGCTGATAAACCATCCCTGTAAAGTTTTACCTCATATCCATTTGCTTCAAGGAATTCCACAAGGAGAAATCCCAGGTTCACATCATCTTCAACAATGATTATCCTTATATTATGTTCATTGTCAACCATTGGTTCTTGCCAGCGGCAGCTCAACGGATACTTTGAGACCACCCTCCTTACTATTTGTCAGCCTGATTTTTCCCTTCATTTTCATTATGATGTTTTTTACCTGGAACAACCCAAGTCCAAAGCCATCAATATTATGAATATTCCCGGTGGGTATCCTGTAGTACTTTTTGAAGACATGCTCCCTGAACTCCTTGGAAATACCGGGTCCGTTGTCTTCAATATCTATCAACAAATGATCCTCCGATGCTCTCAGTGTTACTATGATTTCAGGTATTCTGTTGCAGTATTTGATCGAGTTATCGATAAGGTTACCTATTACGATATGCAAAAGGTCAAGGTTGCCGATTATGATGAAATTATCCCCGAGTCTCCTCAGTTCAACTGTTCCGCCCTTCTCCTCTATCTGTACCCTGAAGGTCTCAATAATGTCTTCTGCCACTGCCGCAACATTAATCTCCTCATCAGGCAGGTCCTTGTCAATATCGGTAAAGTTGGCATTGAGGAGTTTCTCTACTTTTTCATTCAGTTTGATCTGCTCTGTCCGTATGATCCTGGAATAGAAAGAGAGTTTTTCGTCTTTATCAATCTTCTCATTTCTCAACAGCATGCCGTTGGCAAGCGATATATTTGTCAGAGGTGTCTTTAATTCGTGCGTGACATTGTTAACGAAGCCGAGGATGCTCTCCGAAAGCTGCTTCTCTTTTTTATAGTAACCATAGATCAGGATGAATGAGAGAGTCACCAGAACGAGCAGAAATATTGAAAAAATAAATATGTCTCCGATCTGGGCAACAATAAAATCACGTTTCTCCGGAAATCTGAGACTCAGTGTGTACCCCGATTTTTCGAGCATCTCTTCCAGAGTCTTGCTGAGATAAAGATTCTTCCCAGGCTGGCCAGTTCCATCATCATTGATTCTAATGATATCAAACTCAAAGTTGAGATCTATTCCATAATAATTAAGGTCGTTCTTTATCACCGACTTGATATCAGACCACTCTTCCCTGCTTTCCATGAGGAGATAGCACGAACCGCCATTGCCCTCCCTGAGGCAGTTATTTACCTCTTTGCATATGGCCTGGTTACGGGCAAGATTCTCCACAATCCTGTTCATGGCCATTGTGACGCTGTGATTGAACTGCGCCTCCTGCATCCTTGCAGCTTTTATTATCCAGGAAAACTGTATCCCGACAAGTGCAACAATTGCTGCCAGAGTAAGGATCAGTATTGTCAGATGGACTTTAGATCTCTGCATGCGTCCAAAATTAATCAGAATATTAATGGCTTATTCAGATTTAACATCAGCTTAACACGAATTAACCCGGGTATAACATGTTTTGAATTTTTGACCCCTAATTTTGACACATATTATTAAGAATAAATCTATCGAGATATGAAAAAGGTAATTATTGGTTTATCAGCGTTAATGGTCTTAAGCTTCGTTGTCATTTTTGCAGTCAAGGCTCAGAGTAATGACCAGGAAGTCAAGAAGGCAAAGGCAGAAGTTACAAAGGATTGTTCAAAGTGTCCTTCAGCTGCCAGCTGTGCAGCGGCTTCAGGCGAAGCTGCAGTGACGGCATCAGCTGCTGATCATGCTTCTATGAAATGTGATCCGGCGAAGTGCAAGGAAGGGAAATGCGATCCGGCACAGTGCAAAGCAGGCAAGTGTGATCCGGCAGTATGCAAGACAAACTGCGCTAATGCATCTTCCGGTGCGAAATGCGATCCGGCAATGTGCAGCCAGCATGCTGCTGTCAAGAAGTGATATTAGTCTTCATTACATTGCCCGATTTAATGCCCGGCAATGAAAAAATGGCTGGCAAATGACCAGCCATTTTTCGTATTAAGAGTTTTATGAAAGCACATGCGCCTGCACTGCCAAGGCATTGTCATTTCCGAAGTCGCTTAAAATACCTAAAAAATCGAACCGTAAAGT
This sequence comes from uncultured Bacteroidales bacterium, assembly GCA_963732365.1. Taxonomy (GTDB): domain Bacteria; phylum Bacteroidota; class Bacteroidia; order Bacteroidales; family VadinHA17; genus SR-FBR-E99. The sequence continues at coordinate 476,831 of CAVSZC010000001.1, forward strand.
AATCCGGAAATTGTCGCCATTACAACAACCAGGCTCACATAAACAACAGTCTTTTGACTACCTAGTATACCCCTTATTACCAACATATTAGGCAAAGAGAGCGAGGGGCCTGCGAGGAGGAGCGCCAGAGCCGGACCTTTGCCCATACCGGAAGCCAGCAGTCCCTGGACTATTGGCACCTCAGTCAGGGTGGCGAAATACATGAATGCTCCCACAATGGATGCGAAGAAGTTGGAAAATACTGAGTTGCCACCGACGAGTGACGAGATCCATTCGTTGGGTATTACGCCTGCAATAGTCTTTCCGTCATGTGTTGAACCGAGGAGGAAGCCGGCAGTAACAACTCCTATTGCCAGCAGTGGCAGTATCTGTTTGGCAAACCCCCATGTCGAAAGGGTCCATTCGCGGTTCTCTTCATCATTCTTATCAACAAGGGTTATTACTGCCAAAGCGATTATACCTGTGATCATCGGAACCAGAGGTCTGAGCTTAGCGCTTTCAATAAAGGAATTTGAGAGGATGACTGATATGACGGTAACAATGGCGGCAGCTAGAACCAGCTGCCAGTTGATTTTCAGGATCTTAATGAGTGACCAGCATAGTACAAGACTGAAAAACCCGGTGATGTACCATTTATATGACCAGATCAGATACCAGGTGCCTGAAGTATCACCCTGCGACGGGGCTCCCCAGTTGGCAAAGACCAGGATCAGCACCAGTGTAAAGAAATGCGTTGAGGTCTGCCAGATGGGACGCTTCTCAGGCTGCGGCACAATGTTCATCTGCACCTCCTTCTTAATCTTTTCCTCCTTCCTGTAGATCAATGCCATGGTGGCACCGATGATAATACTGAATGTTACAGCACCGATTGTCCGTGCAACTCCCATCTCAAAACCGAGGATGCGGGCAGTCAGGATTATTGCAAGGATATTTATAGCCGGACCGGAATAGAGAAAAGCAATTGCCGGGCCGAGACCTGCGCCGCGCTTGTGAATGCTTGAAAAAAGCGGCAGAATGGTGCACGAACAGACGGCCAGAATGGTACCTGACATTGCTGCAACAGTGTAAGCCAGCCATTTTTTTGCATTGGCACCGAAGTACTTTATGACCGATCCCTGACTGACAAAGACCGAGATCAACCCGGCTATGAAAAATGCAGGGAGCAGACACAGGATAACATGCTCCCTGGCATACCATTTTACGAGGTCAAAGGTTGCATCTACGGCAGTTGTAAAGCGGGCGCTTTCAACTGGCATAAAAAATGCAAATACAAAAACCGCAATGATCCATAAGAGGATCTTTATTTCTTTCTTCAGTTCCATATGTCGATCAAATTATCATTTCGCAAAAACCCGAAATATTTTCATAATTTTTTTTCATAACCAGACTATAATTATATACCATATACCAACCCCGATAAAGAGGACGGCAACGACCCTTCTGAACCAGATCTCAAATGCCTTTATGCGGCTGTACATCTTTCCCACATTTCCAACAGCAAATGCAAGCAGCCATGCGAATATTATCACCGGGATACCGGTTGCTATTGCAAAGACCACCGGGAGAATGAGACCGTCAGCGCTGGCAACGGTCATAGGGATCAGCATTACAAAGTAAAGCACGCCGCTGTAGGGGCAGAACGCCATGGCAAAGAGCATCCCGAGAAGAAGAGTATTCATGTAGCTGCTCCTCCCCTTCTCACCTATCTTTTCAGTGAATGATCCAATGCCCGGGAGGTTAACGGTAATAAAATCAAGCATGAACAGCCCTATTATTATGAGAATCGGCCCGAGGAATTTCTCTCCCCAGCGCTGAAACCAGCCGGAAAGATCAATCTGTCCGGCACCTAAGTATATAATGACAGCAATGCCCGTATAACTGATTGCACGTCCCAGGGTGTAAACCAGTCCGTTTAAAAAAACACGGCGACGGTCTTCAATGTCTCGGCTGATAAATCCAATGGCAGAAATATTGGTTGCCAGGGGGCATGGACTGATGGCAGTCATCAGGCCAAGTATTATGGCAGTTACTACTGAATACTGGGTGTTCTCAAGGATCTTCTGAAGGAACTCCATCTGACCTATTGAAGCGATTTCAGAAGCGGATCGATTGCTTTCTTTATCTCTGCCCTGAGTTTATCAGGACTGGTTTTGGCGTACATGAATCCTTTGTCTGTAAGGTCAATGCGCGTGTCCCCGCTTATTATCAGGAGGCTTTGACCCGTAGCCTTGCATTTCTCAACTGCAGCCTGTGATTTTTCATCCTCAAGATTCAGAACAATATAGCTTACTGTACCTTTATCCAACTCATCGGGATAAAGTGCCTGAATTGCGTTCCTGGTCTCATTTTCGACCGCCTGGCATGTCACACAACGGCGGGTGAGATGAAAATAATAGACCTCAACCTTATCACCGGCATTCACGGTTATCTCCTCAGTTGCAGAAGTCTTTGCAGTCCTGAAAGCATACACTGCAATCACGGCAACCAACACAGCTGAAATAAGAATGATCTTCTTCATAGTTTTGTCATGTTATCTGGTTATAATCTTTCTGAGCTCGTCAGCTGAGGGTACACGGCCTTTCAGAACCACCTTCCCATCAATTACCAGGGCAGGAGTAGTCATCACACCGTAATTCATTATGGCAACGATGTCTTCGACTTTGGTCACCGTTGCATCAATCCCGTTCTGCTCTACCACCTGGCGGGTAAGTTGTTCAAGGGTCTTGCATTTAGGGCACCCCGGACCCAGGATCTTGATTTCCATCATCTATCTTTTAAAGAATTTATCCATGAGTATGTTTGCCTCTTCCCAGTTCTCACGGTTGATACAATATTTAATATACGGAGGATTAATCTCTCCCTGAATGAGTCCCGCCTTCTTGAGTTCCTTCAGATGCTCCGAGAGGGTAGACCGGGCAATGGGCAGCTCTTCAGCCATATCACCGCTGTAACAGCATTTGTCAAGATTGTTGACAAGAAAGTCAATCACAAATACACGGACCGGGTGAGATAAAGCCTTTGAATAACGGGCCAGTTTCTCCTGGTCTGAGGTGTAATATTTCTTCTTCTCGCTCATTTTCATTTCGGGAAATGACGAAACAAAAATAGCTGTTATTATCACACAAACCATATGACCGGTAGAAAAACATTATTTTATGATCTACGACCATCAAAATATATTTATAATTCGCTTTTCTACAATATTTTGACCTTCTACGAAGGTCTCGTTTTCAGGCAGCAGCTGAGTTTTCTCCTCCTGCATAAGAATAGTCCGGGCTTTTTTTGATCATCGTAGATGATCATATTATTGTAGCAAAATGATCGTATCAAACCATTGATCTTCGTAGATGATCAAATGATTTTAATTGCGTATTCTTTACCTGAATTATATTGTATATCTCACCTCAACTCGTTAATTTCACCATATCAAATCACCTCTGCCCTTCTGACATGAATAATACCACCCTGCGGAATCATATTTTCCCAATTTTTCTTATACCGCTTGCATTCATTTCATGCGGCAAGCCAGCCGGCATCAGGGAGGCCATTCTGACAGATAAAAGCAATTTCTATTATATTGATCTTAAGGAGTATCCATCCGGCAACAGCTCCCTCCCCGTCGGTATCTTCGATTCTGGCACCGGCGGTCTCTCAACGCTTGATGACATCATTGACCATGAGGGCCTCAGAGGCGAGTCATTCACCTTCCTCGGAGACCTGGCAAACATGCCGTACGGAAGCTACGCACTTGAGAACAATACCCCTCTCCTGATTGAACACATAATGAAAGACGTGCAGTTCCTGCTCGGAGAGAGGTATTATCAGTCTGCCGGTTCACGCGATTATCTTAATGACAAGAGTCCGGTGAAAGCAATAGTAATTGCATGCAATACAGCTACAGCCTATGGCCTTGACACCATCAGAAAGTTCCTTCAGGATGCAGGGCTTGATATAGGGGTGATCGGGGTTATAGATGCCGGAGCGAAGGGGGCATTCGGAAATTTCTCACCCGATGAGAACGGCATCGTAGCAGTGATGGCCACCGACGGCACAGTCAGATCAGGGGCTTATCCTGCAACAATTACGTATGTGAAAAACAAGGAGGGACTTACCGGTACTGTACCGGTTTTCCAGCAGGCGGGGATAGGGATTGCCGAGGCAATCGATGAAAAAAACGAATTTATTGACCGTACTGCCAGCAAACCCAGGCAGGGTTATAAGGGACCGACAGAGACTGGTTCCGGTGAAATGAAGATCGATACGGCCCTGTGGGAGCGTTATCATTTTGACATGATGAACGGGGCAATGCTTTTCGAGGGAGATACCGCCAACCCATTTAACCTGCAGATCAACTCCGTTGAAAATTATATCACCTTTCATCTTGTGACACTGATGGAAAAGATCAGAGCCACGGATGGAGTACAGCCCCTCAATTCCCTGGTTCTCGCCTGCACACATTACCCATTTTTCACTGAGACATTCAGAACCACCCTTGCACGACTTAGAGACTTCAAAGAAAACGGGAAATACATATACAGGCCACTCATTGCCGAGGACATGATCATCGTCAATCCGGCATCCGTGGTGGCCGGACAGCTATATCAGCACCTGCTTGAAAAAGAGCTGCTGAACAGTTCAGGAAATATTACAGGTGAGTTTTATGTGACCATCCCGAATATTAATAATAAGAATGTAATCCTAAATGAAGACGGGTCTTTCACCTATGAGTACAAATATGGCCGGCGGGCCGGAGAGCTACAGGAGTATGTGAAGTGTGTTCCCTTCAGCCGGTCAGTTTTGCCTGATGATATGCTGCTCCGCCTTGCAGACCAGGTACCAGGGGTCTATGACCTTATGGTGAAATTCAATCGTGAAAACAGCAAAATGCTCTATCTTGCAGATGAAGAGCGGATTAAATGATAATTACCGGAAACTCTCCCTAAACCAGACATGACCAATGAAAAAAACCTCACTCTCACTGATCTTTTTACTGATAGCTGCCCTGCTCTATCCCCAGGATTTCTTCCGGGGTGATTTTGACAGTTCAAAAAGCTATGTGATACTTATGAATCCGACTGCCGGCAATCTGAAGGTTGTTGATTTTCTTGTAAAAAACGGCCTGCTTAATGTCGATGAGAGTGCCATTGACTTTGTAGGTGTTTATCACACCAGCCAGGAATATGATTTCTCAAAATCACTGGAATACATCAAAACCAATCAGTTGGAGGGATACTACCTTCACGGGGTAAGCGGAGAACTGAGCGAGAAGAACCTTTTCAGGGAGAATGGCTGCACTGAAGATTTCCGGGTGATCTTTGAGAATTCTGTAGGGGTATTCTTCTTCGGGGGAGCGGATATCCCTCCCTCAGTGTATGGTGAGGAGAACCTGTATTCATCAACCACGGACCCCGGAAGGCATTATTTCGAGGTTAGTTTCCAGTTTCATCTCCTTGGAGGAAGCAGTAATCCTTCCTTTACCCCTCTTCTGGAAGAAAACCCGGGTTACATGGTGACAGGATTCTGTCTTGGAATGCAGACCATGAATGTCGCAACGGGAGGAACATTGTACCAGGACATCCCTGCCCAGATTTATGACAGTCATGACGCGGAATCAAACCTTAAGATAGGCCGGTCAAACCTTCATCGCAACTACTGGCAGATTATCAGCGATGACAAAGGCCTGATGGGCTTTAACCTGCATCGCATTCAATTCACTGAAAATCAATTCTTCGGGAAAACTGTAAAGTTATCAGGAAAGCTCAGTCCTCTCATATTCAGCAGTCATCACCAGTCAGTCAAGGATGTCGGAGCCGGACTGGAAGTTACCGCACTGTCACCTGACGGTAAAGTAATTGAGGGATTGGTCCATAAGAAATATCCTCATGTCTTCTCGGTTCAGTTCCATCCGGAAGTCCTCAATCTGTATGAAGAAAAAAGCGATTTGAAGCTAAAATTCTCTCCTGGTGATTCCCCGGAAACAATACATAACATGCTTGACAGTAAGAGTCTTAAGTTTCACAGGCAATATTGGTCACATATCTCCCGCGTAATTGAGGCGCAATCGAAATAAAGTAGTCATCAGCGGGCACTAGGCAGTCAGCAGTCGGCAGTCGGCAGCAGGTGTGGACTGAGGACTGAAGACTAAGGACTGAAGACTGAAGACCCCCTACAGGGCTTTCACCTCATTTACAAGGTTTTGCAGTGTTCCTTTGGCATCCCCAAAGAGCATGCGCGTCTTGTCATTGAAGAAGAGCATATTCTCTATCGCGGCATAGCCTTTTCCCATACCACGCTTCATGACTATGATATTCCTTGCATCACGGGCCTTTATTATTGGCATGCCGTAGATAGGGCTGGAAGGATCATCCTCTGCAGCAGGGTTTACCACGTCATTGGCTCCGATGACTACCAGAACATCCGTATTCGGAAGGTCCGGGTTAATCTCATCGCTCTCGACAAGCTGTTCATATGGGACGTCTGCTTCGGCGAGCAGGACGTTCATATGCCCCGGCATACGGCCTGCAACAGGATGGATGGCATATTTCACCTCCACCCCTTTTTCCTCAAGCAGCTTGTCCAGTTCATGGCATATGTGCTGCGCCTGCGCCACCGCCAGTCCGTAGCCCGGAACAATCACAACCTTCTTTGAATAGCTGAGCAGTACCGCAGCGTCAGATACCGAAATCTCCTTGACTGTACCTGCCTCTGCTGTACTGGCCTGGCCGCCACCGCCGAATACGCCTACGATAACATTCAGCAGTGACCGGTTCATTGCCTTGCACATCAGCACGGTAAGTATGGTACCTGCCGAGCCCACAAGGATACCGCCGGTAAGCATCGCCTGGTTATTGTAGAGAAAGCCTCCCATGGCTGCCGCAACACCTGTGAAGGAGTTAAGCAGCGAGATGACCACAGGCATGTCGGCACCGCCGATGGGCATGACGAAGAGTACCCCGTATACCACGGCAATGGCAAAAATTATGTAAATGAATATTGTAAGCTCACCAGCAGCCTGAACATCCCTGGTCATCACATACGCAACAAGTGCTACTATGACTGCCAGGATTGTCAGGTTGACAAATTTCATTGCCTTTACCCGCAGGTCGCCGATCCATCCGTCAAGTTTCCCGAAGGCTATCATGCTGCCTGCCCATGAGATTGTCCCTATCACAAGGCCAAGAAGGATTGCAAGGACATGACCGTTAGACATACCGCTTGCGGCAATCAGTTCAGGACTCACGTGGGGGAACTCCATCATTGAGATAAGAGCTGCTGCAGCTCCTCCCATACCGTTGAAGAATGAGACGAGCTGAGGCATTGCGGTCATCCTGACACGCTTTGCAATTACCCATCCGATTACAGTGCCAATGACAATTGCACCGATAATAAATCCAATGTTTCCGATAGGCTTTCCCTCTTTCTGGTGAAAGAGGATGGTAGCAACAATGGCCATGATCATACCTATTGCTGCATAAATATTACCACGGCGGGCCGTCAGAGGGTGGCTCAGCATTTTCAGCCCCAGGATGAAAAGTACAGAGGCAACAACATAAGTAATCTCAAGAATCGAGATTCCCACAGAAAAGAGAGACAAATCATTCATCGTGCTGATATAATTTTGCGTCAGTGTAACCTGTTATTTCTTTTTCTTGAACATTTCAAGCATCCTGTCTGTCACGACAAATCCTCCTACCACATTGAGTGTACCAAGTACCACTGCGAGGAAGCCCAGGATCATGGCTCCCGTCGTCTCGGCGTGCCCCATGACTATAATGGCACCGATTATCACAACACCGTGGATGGCATTTGCCCCAGACATAAGAGGGGTATGAAGTATTGCAGGGACATGGCTGATGACCTCGATGCCAAGAAATATCGAAAGGATCACCATAAAAATAGCCCCTTTGTTCTCAAGAAAAAACTGAAGAATATTTTCCATCATGCTGTCTGTTTAACTTCCAATAACTGTTTAACTCTCTGGCTTACATATTCTTTATTATGAACTGCAGCCGTCCCTCTGACAATATCATCATTCATGTCAAGCTTCAGATTACCCTCCTTGTCGACCATGATCTTCAGAAGGTTGATGACATTGTTTCCGAACATTTTTGATGCATCTGAAGGCATATATGAAGGGTAGTCTGACTTGCCAACAATGGTGACGCCATTCACTGTGACGCTCTCACCGTTCCTTGTCAGTTCACAGTTGCCTCCCGTTGATGCTGCAAGGTCGATGATCACTGAGCCTGGCTTCATTGATGCCACTGTTTCCTTCATGATAAGGAGAGGGGCTCTTTTTCCCGGAATCATGGCAGTTGCAATAATAACATCAGAAGCCATTGCTCTCTGATGTATCAGCTCCGACTGTTTCTTCCTGAACTCATCTGTCTGTTCAACGGCATATCCTCCTGCTGCCGCGTCCTCCCTGGCACCCTCCACCTCTATAAATTTTCCTCCGAGGCTTTTCACCTCCTCCTTCACCGCTGAGCGCACGTCAAAGACTTCCACCGATGCTCCAAGCTTCCTTGAGACAGCGATAGCCTGCAGTCCAGCAACACCTGCTCCCAGGATAAGCACTTTAGCAGGTTTAATTGTCCCGGCGGCTGACATGAACATAGGAAAGAACCTTGGCAGCATTGAAGCGGCCTCAATGACAGCCTTGTAACCTGAGACGGTTGCCATGGAGGAGAGGATATCCATCGACTGAGCCCGGGTAGTCCTGGGTATTATGTCGAGGGCCATCACCGTCACCCCCTGCTCTCTCATCCTGTCAAGCCAGAGGCGGTTCTCGACAGGATTCAGAACGGTGCAAAGTATCTGTCCCTCCGGGAAAACAATTACCTCATCTTCGACAGGAGGATTGACAGTCAGGAGCATGGCTGACTTTGAGATTACCTCTTTCCTGCCAGCCACGGTTGCCCCCGCAGACTGATATTCCTTGTCTGAAGCGAACGATCTTTCTCCGGCATGGGTTTCGACAAGTACCTCAATACCCATCTTTTTCAGAATGGCCACCTCGCCCGGCAGCATGGCTACCCGGTTCTCATTCACCGGTTCCCTGAGGATTCCTGCAATCATATATCTGGGATTTGTTGCTGAAGTTCTTAAATGAATGCTAATTGTTCACAATATAATAAACAAGATTATATCCTCCTCCATGTCCATGAAAGAATTTTATAAATCTGCTATAAAACATTGATGCTTCAGTTTCCGGAATCATAAATTCTTAAGGTTACCTGCCGCGGCTTTGTCAAGCAGCCAGACAAGGTGGCCCGAAGCAGGATTGACCAGCGAGGCAGGGTATTTTTCGAAGCCGCTTCTCTGTTCTATGATGCGCGATATGATCTCAGCTTTTCCCTTGCCGGTCACCATGAACCAGACTTTGGATGCATTATTGATGATCCTTCCTGTTGCAGTGATCCGCTTCTGATTGTCTTCGGGCTTTACAGCAACATCAAAAAGGCGCGGCGAATTGAAGAGTGATATCGCGGAGGGAAAGATTGAAGCAGTATGTCCGTCATTACCCAGTCCAAGAAGCATCAGGTCAAACTGTGGAGTACCATTATAAAACGGCACCACACTGCTTACCAGGTCAGAATACTGGCGTGCCTCAATGGCAGGATCATCTTCCCCCCTGATGCGGAAAATATTTGCATCTGGTATCGGCACATTCTGAAGGAGGTTTTCATAAGCCATACGGTAGTTGCTTTCGCTGTCATCAGGAAGAACGCATCTCTCGTCTCCCCAGAAAACAAGCAGCTTCTCCCAGCTTATCCTGTCAGTATACTTCTCTGATAGGTAACTGAAGAGGTGGAGGGGGGTTGATCCTCCGGAAAGGGCAATGGTATAAAAGTGATCAGGTTCAACCCTGTCAAGATCCTTGATCAGGATAGTAGCAAAGTTTTGCGCCATCTCATCCGGCGTCTGAAACACTCTGACTGAATGTGACATAATCTGGAAAATTCAGGATATAAAACTAATTATAATTCACAATAAATGCCATCATCGGCCAGGTTCTTACAGGGATATCTCCATGTCAGCTCCGGCTGCTCTATTAGCTCGTCTGCCTTGTCAGGGCCCCATGTGCCTGCAGGATAGCCGTAAACCGGGACCTCATGGTTATCCTGCCACTCCCTGAGGACGGGATCGAGGAAGCTCCAGGCAGCAAGAACTGCGTCTGACCGTGTATACAGGGTTGAGTCACCTTTCATGCTGTCATGCAGCAGCCGTTCATATGCTTCAGGTAACCTCTCCTCAGCCAGGTCTGAATAATGAAAGTCCATGTTGACATTCTTCACTTTGAAGCCGGCACCCGGAATCTTCACCCCGAACTTGATCAGAATGCCCTCATCAGGCTGTATGCGTATGATGAGCTGATTGCATGCCTCGCTAATCCTGCTCTGCGAGAAGAGATAGTGAGGTGTCTGCTTGAAATGTATCACCGCCTCGGTGACACGTGTGGGGAGCCTCTTGCCTGTCCTGACATAGAAAGGCACACCTCCCCATCTCCAGTTGTCAATATAGAATTTCAGCGCTGCAAAGGTCTCAGTCATTGAATGAGGGTCGACATGTTCCTCCTCACGATACCCGTTTAACCACTCTCCCTTGACATGCGCTCCGGTGTACTGACCCCGGATGGCATTCCTGACCACCTCTTCCGGCTTTATGGGTCTGAATGACTGAAAAACCTTGACAGTCTCGTTCCTGATGGAGTTGGAATCTATCGATGAGGGGGGCTCCATGGCAATAAAACCGACAAGGTGCATCAGATGGTTCTGTACCATATCACGGAGAGCACCGGTCTTTTCGTAATACTCACCCCTCATTTCAATGCCAAGGCTCTCAGACGATGTTATCTCAACGTGATGAATATAGTTACGGTTCCATAACGGTTCGAAAATTCCGTTCGAGAACCTTGTCACAAGAATATTCTGCACCGTCTCCTTGCCCAGATAGTGATCGATCCTGTATATCTGATTCTCATCCCAGCTTTCAAGCAGGGCAGCATTAAGCTTTGCCGCGCTGTCATAGTCCATTCCAAAAGGCTTCTCAATGATCAGCCTCTTCCATCCGTCCGACTGATCATTATAGTGATGAGAGGCAAGATGGCGGGGTATCACTTCGTACAACTCAGGCGGAACAGAAAGATAATAGAGAGTATTGCCTCCTGATCCGATCTTTTCTCTGAGGCTGGCAAGAGTTGACCGAAGGCAGAGATAGGAATCAACAACGGCAGGATCAACAGGCAGATAATTAAAGGCTTCAGCGAACCGGGAAATCCGGCTACGGTCCATGTCACCGATATGAGACATTACGGCATCGCCTATCTCTTCACGGTATGCAGTGTCAGAAATCATGCTTCTACCAGTGCCTATCACCGCAAATCTTTCCGGAAGAAGATTCTGTGTGTAAAGTGCATACAAGGCTGGCACGATCTTCCTCATGGCGAGGTCTCCTCTCCCTCCGAAGATCACAATTATCTGGTTTTCAGGCCTTATCATCCTTTTATAAGTTGACTTTGAATTATTTGTTTGAGACAATACCCTCTTCTATTATTCCCGACAGTCAGCGATAAACAAATATAGGAAAAGCGGGAAAACATAACAAGCAGTCTTTGCCAAATGTCAGTCCTCCCCTCCTGCTGATACTACAGATCATATACAGCCAGTATTTTTTAAACCTCGTAAATCAACAATTGTCCTTTAACCCAATGAAATTCGATGTACATTAAAGGTAGTCCATATATCTCTGTTTATCTGATTGTTATAAAATGATCATTTTACTATTGTATATTTATTAAACACCTGTATACTTTTTAAACACCCACCCTATATATCTGTATATATGAATGTTAGCAAATATACTTGAACCCGTGTGTTGATTTATTAAACACTTATCCCTTTTTACAAGTTCATCTTTATTTCATTATAATACTGATTATCTGTTTATTACAGCGTTTGGCACATTAATTGGAAATCCCCTTTCACATAACCGCATGAAATGAACATTAAATCAATTGATATGAAAAAAGCATCATTTTTAACAGCCTGCATGATGTTAATCCCATTTAGCATCATGATGTGTCAGGAGCTGAGATCTGAAGCAGTTCAGAATGAAGCAAACCGCATCACAGTCACAGCCTCTCCTGAAATTGAGGCTCTCGTGGGGATGTGGGCAGCAGGGTTTGAAAGCTCAAACCCGGGGATGAAAGTTACCCTCACTGCAGCGGAGTCTGCAACCGCTGGCGCAGATATTCATTTTATCGCCGGCAACTCCCTACAGGAATCAGGATACGCTTCAGCATTCAGGATGGTAGTTGGACGGGATGTTGTGGTTCCTGTAATGAGTGTTAAGAATCCTCTCCTTGAAGAGATATTCAACCGGGGCCTCTCGCAGCAGGAATTTGCTGCTCTGTTGTCATCAGAAGAGATTTATACATGGGGGAAGATCCTCGGCAATAATTCCAACGAGAGGGTCAATGCACTTATCCTCGGCAACAGCACCGTACAATCATCGGTTGCCAGGTTTGTCAGCCTTGATCAGTCTCTTGTCAGGGGATCATTCATATCCTCACCTTCCGCTCTCCTTGGAGCACTTGACAGAGATCCCTCAGCCGTCGGTTTCTTAAGACTGGCTGACATTACAGATCCTTCCAGCCAGGAGTTTATCTCCGGGCTCAGGGTAATTCCTGTAGATGTCAACAGTAACGGCATTTCAGATTATTTCGAGCAGTTCTACTCTGACTTTCGCAGTTTCAACAGGGGCGTATATATCGGTAAGTATCCGAAGACACTCTGCAACAACATTTTTGCTGTAGCTCCCGCACAGCCATTGAATGATGCAGGCTCAGCCCTCCTGAGCTACATCCTTACCGACGGCCAGCCCAAGCTCGCACTGAGCGGTTATACTGCACTCGCAGACGGCGAAGGCCGTAACAGGTCAGCCATACTTGGTTCGGATGAGAATGTTGTTTCAGTTTCACCGGGCGGTACAGATCCATACAGGGCAGCACTGTGGGTTGCGGCCTTCATCATAACCGTATCATTACTGTCATATGCATTGTACAGGTTTGCAGGGAAACGCGCCTCAGCAGGTGTCAAACCTGAACGTGTACATAATGAAAGCTTCAGTGAAAAAAATCTCGTCATACCAGCAGGCATTCTCTTCGATAAAAGCCATACATGGGCCTTCATGGAAAGGGACGGATCAGTTCGCGTAGGGATCGATGACTTCCTGCAGCACCTTACCGGCTCAATCACACGTCTGCGCATGAAATCGCCGGGCGAAAAGGTAAGGAAGGGTGATCATATTCTTTCACTCGTACAGAAGGGCAAACAGCTCGATATATGTTCACCTGTAAGTGGAATCATCAGATCAAGCAATGAACAGCTTGTCACCAATCCAGCTGCCATCAATAACTCCCCGTTCAATGACGGATGGATTTATACTATTGAGCCCGACAACTGGATGAAGGAGTCGCGTATCATGATCATGGCAGGCAAGTATGCCGAATGGATAAAAGGTGAATTCACCCGTATGAAGGACTTTCTCGCTTCACTTCCGGATGTAAATCAGGTAAGGCTGGCACATGTGGTTCTGCAGGACGGTGGCGAGCTGAAGGAAGGGCTGCTTGAGGAGTTCGGCCCGGAGGTATGGGAGGAGTTTCAGATGAAATTCATGGACAACGCCAGATGATGCAATGACCTTAACAGAATATCAAACTGACAAATTAATATTCACTTTATAAATACCGCAATGAGTATTGACAGAAGAGACTTTTTCAAAGTGCTGGGAGTCACAGGAGTCACGCTTGCCACAGGGAAGCGTCTGGGAGCTGAACCGGCACCAGATATGGACAGCAGACAGGAGTTTTTTGGAATGTTATATGACTCCACACGCTGTGCAGGCTGCCAGGGATGTGAGTTTGCATGTGCAGAAGCCAACGGATTGCCCACGCCAGATCTGCAGGATCTGCCCGTCGTGGGCACGGAACGTAAGGCCAACGAGACACGCCGTACCGTGATCAACGTTTACAACACAAGTAAGGGCGAGATGTATGTCAAGAGACAGTGCATGCATTGCAACGACCCTGCATGTGCGGCAGCATGTCTGACCAAGGCTATGTACAAGACCACCGACGGGTCTGTCATCTGGCGCGGGGACAAATGCATGGGATGTCGCTACTGCATGGTGTCATGCCCGTTTGATGTCCCTAAATTCGAGTACTTCAGCGCAAATCCAAAGATCGAGAAGTGCGATATGTGCTACGAGAGACTTAAGGAGGGTAAGATCCCGGCATGCGCAGAGAACTGTCCTACGGAGGCTATTGTCTTCGGCTCCCGGAGGGAATTACTGGCGGAGGCCCGCAAGAGGATACACGATAACCCCGGTGCGTACTACGACCAAATCTACGGCGAACATGAAGCCGGAGGAACCGGATACCTCTATCTTTCCGCCGTCCCATTTGAGGAACTGGACTTCAAAACGACATTGCAGAAATCATCCTATCCCGCACTGACAAAAGGATTCCTCTATGCGGTCCCGTCCATATTTGTTCTTTGGCCTGCACTCTTGCTGGGACTTCAGCAGGCAACTAAAAATAATAACCATAACGAAGAAGAAGACCATGAGTAATACTGATTATACCCTGACCCGGAATGCACCTTCCCTCAGCACCTGGCAATTCCTTAAGGAAGAACTTAAACCGAAAGGAAAATGGCTTACACCTTTTAACGTGATCTCCTTGCCGATAATGTTAACCGGCCTCATTCTTATTGTGATACGATTCTGGAAAGGGATAGGGTCAATAACGAACCTGACACAGGAAGTTCCATGGGGGCTGTGGATCGGATTTGATGTTGTTACCGGGGTGGCTTTTGCCGGCGGTGCCTATGTCATCACGTTCATGGTCTATATCCTCAACATGAAGCAGTATCACTCCATCGTGAGAGTAACTGTTCTCAACGGCTTCCTTGCCTATGTGTTCTATGCAGGCGCCCTGCTGCTTGATCTCGGAAGGCCATGGAATGTCATCAATCCTATCATCGGCAACAGTTTCGGCACCAGCTCTGTTCTTTTTCTTGTAGCCTGGCATTTCCTTCTGTATATGATAGCTGAACTGATTGAGTTTTCCCCTGCAGTGGCTGAATGGTTAGGCGCTAAACGTGCCAGGAAGATCCTTTCCGGGATGACTCTCGGAGCAGTCATCTTCGGTATCACTCTCTCAACACTTCATCAGTCAGGTCTCGGTGCCCTCTTCCTCATGGCAAAGGACAAGATACACCCGCTGTGGTATTCAGAGTTTATCCCGATAATGTTCTTTGTGTCCAGTATCTTTGCGGGTCTGTCAATGGTGATCTTCGAGGGTTCGATAAGCCATAAGGTCTTCTCTGACCAGATAAGTGAAAAGAACCACAAGGCCCACAACAGGATACTGCATGGACTTTCAAAGATCTGCGCAGTAGCACTCTTTGCATATTTCACACTCAACGTGCTGGTGTTCGTTCATGAGAAAAGGTGGGGACTTCTGAACAGTCCGATGGGATACTGGTATCTGACCGAGATGCTTGGATTTGTACTGCTGCCCATGGTGCTTTTCTTCATCAGCTACAGAAAACAGAACATCCTGCTGATAAGGATCGCATCACTGGTCACCATGATAGGTATTATTATCAACAGACTTAATGTCACCGTCATAGGATTCAAATGGGATGCCGCACAGCATTATTATCCTTCATGGATGGAAATTACAGTGACACTTGCCGTGATATTTACCGAGATATGGATATTCCGGTGGATCATCACCCGTATGCCAGTTCTCAGGGATTCCCCGGCATGGGCAAAGGAGCAGTCATAGAACCAGATCAATAATGAATTAAATATAACTAAACACACAGATATCATGGATGGATTTACTTACTACAACCTGTTTGAAACAAAGGGTATAGAGTACATCATCATCATCGCCTTCCTGCTGCTGATCATCCCCTTCTGGACAATGATCAACAGGCCTCTCAAACTGTCGGGCAAGATCAGGAAAGCCTTCAGTACTCTTACGGCTTCTATCCTGCGCGTACCGCAGGGAGTATTCTTCAGCGACAAGCACACATGGACTCACCTGGAGAAATCAGGCAATGCCAGAGTCGGCATCGATGACCTCCTGCTTCATCTGACCGGAGATGTGAATGTAAGCCTTGATGTGGAACCCGGCACCGTGGTCTCCAAAGGTGAGGTGATCTCGGTGATTGACCACGAGGGAAAGAAACTGAATGTCGTTTCCCCCATCTCAGGAGAGGTCACCGGCATCAATCATGATCTGAACTATGAACTTCTTCAAGAGGATCCATACGGCAGAGGATGGTTACTAAGCATAAAGCCAACTGACTGGAAATCTGAGACAAGCAGTTACCACATCGCATCAGATGCAACAGGATGGCTTGGGAGAGAGCTTGACAGATTCAGGGATTTCCTTGCAGTCTCGGCAGGCAAATACATACAGGGGTCGCCTGCAGTCTATATGCAGGACGGAGGTGAACTTGTCGACCACCCACTCTCTTCAATGCCTGAAGAGGTATGGAGTGACTTCGAAAAGGAATTCCTGAAATAAGCTTTCCATATAACAAATATCATTGCACAGATAGTATATTCTTAGTAATTTGTAGAAAAATTAAACAACAGAAATAACCGGGACCGTCAAGGGACCCCGGTTATTCCTGCTTCATTCAGGCTGAGGGTTAAGGCAAAGACAAAACCTTGAAACAATATGAGCAGAAAGACCTTAAGTACATCAACACTGAGAAAGTATCTGCAGTACCGATCAACTATCTACGGCCGGGTGGTGACAATCATTACATTCGCGGCAATAATTCTGTTTCTGTTTCTCAGCGTTATATTCAGAACTGTCTATGTTAATTATTTCAACACCGTATTGAAACAGAACGGGAACAATATCGGGGCGATTGTTGAAGGCTCTCTCTATCAGTCGATGCTGGAAAATGACAAACGGACCCTGCACAGTACACTTGACATAATAAATACCATGCCCGGTATTGAAGATGTCAACATGTATGATGAAACTGATAATCTTGTCTACTCCTCGTTCAAAGGCGACTCAGATAGCCACAGTAACCCTGACTGCATATCGTGTCATGATAACCTCAGCACGATGTTCTCCAGGAAAGAGAGAAGCTACATGATCATTGATGCCAAGAGTGACTGCAGCATGAATCCCGGTCGGCCAGGGCAGAGACATCTGCTGATAAGAAGGCCTATTCTAAACGAATATTCATGCTATACGGCTTCGTGCCATGCTCACAGTGAAGACGAGGAGTTGCTCGGATCGCTGATAATCAGGATGCCTTTGAACGATCTCGACTACGCACTAAAAAAGTCATCGGCACAGTTCCTGCTTATGTCTTTGCTGACAACAATAATAATTGTCACCACACTCATATTCTTCACAAGAAGGAGAATCAAGGATCCGCTTAACAGCATAATAAAGGCCAGCGAGGCTGTTTCTAACGGTGAGATGAATACAAGGCTGGAGATAAAACCCAACCTGCTTGATGACATGAAGAAGGTGTCACTGGCCTTCAACAATATGCTTGACAATATTGACAATGCCACAAATGAACTTGAAAACTGGTCAAGGCAGCTCGAATATAAGGTCCAGAAAAAATCAGAGGAGCTCTCTGAAGCTCAGAATGAGCTTATCAACGTAGAGAGGATAGCTTCACTCGGCAAACTGTCAGCCTCGGTTGCTCACGAGATTAACAATCCCCTCTCCGGAATATTAGTCTATACAAAACTTGTCTATAAGCAACTCGACAACGGTGACCTCACTCCCGCAAAAAGAGAGAACATTCTCAGGCAACTGAAGCTTATTGAGGGTGAGACAAAAAGATGCGGAGACATTGTGAAAGGGCTGCTGGACTTCTCACGGAAAGACCAGGATGATTTTGAGGAGTACCACCTTGAACAAATACTTCGCGACACATATGATTTCATGACGCATCATATAAAGATAGCCAACATAAATTTCCTGACTGATTTCGGGTCACAGTCAGATCTCATCCATTGCAGCCCTAACCAGATAAAGCAAGCCTGCGTGGCCTTGCTTGTCAACGCCTCGGAAGCGGTCTCCGATAACGGGGAAATAGTAATACGAACAAGAAACACTGATGAAAACAACATCAGGGTTGATATCAGTGACAACGGCTCGGGTATAGCTCCCGACGACATTCACCATATTTTTGAACCATTCTTCACCACAAAGCATGATGCCAGGGGGATTGGTCTAGGCCTTGCAATTGTTCATGGCATAGTACAAAACCACAGTGGCAGAATTGAGGTAGATTCAGTTGTTGGTAAAGGAACCACAATCTCAATAATTTTACCTTTAAGAAAAGTATAAGAGAAGCGTTATGGCAGAAAAAATATCAATACTGATCGTTGACGACGAGGAGTCAGTAAGAGATTCTCTGTTCAATTGGTTTATGGAAGACGGTTATGATGTCGAATGTGCCGAGAATGCAAAAAAAGCACTTCTCCTCCTCGAGTCCCGGGAATTCGATATTGTACTGGCAGATATAAAGATGCCAGGCATGGACGGAATGGAAATGCACCGCAGAATACGGGCGTTGAACAAAGAGACCATTGTCATAATAATGACAGCCTTCGCATCTGTCGACACGGCGGTTCAGGCGCTGAAGGACGGCGCCTATGATTACGTAACCAAACCGTTCGATCCTGATGACCTGTCTCATCTGATACGCAATGCGGCAACCCATATAGCGCTGAAAGCCGAGAATGAGGCATTGAAGAGAAAGGTAACCACCCTTGAAGACATTGATGACCTTATTGGTAACAGTGAGGCTATAAGGAAGGTACTGAAACAGGTTGAGAGTGTAGCCCAGTCAAATACGTCAGTCATCATCACCGGTGAGAGCGGTACAGGCAAAGAGCTGGTTGCCAGGGCTATACACTCAAATTCACCGAGGAAGTATTTTCCGCTCATAAGTGTTCATTGCGGTGCCCTTACAGAGAGTCTGCTTGAGAGCGAGCTCTTCGGGCATGAGAAGGGAGCTTTCACAGGGGCTACCTTCAACCGGAAGGGAAGGTTTGAAATGGCTGACGGCGGCACAATCTTCCTTGACGAGATAGCGACCATATCACCGAAGATGCAGATTGAACTGCTGAGGGTCCTGGAGACAAAATCCTTTGTACGTGTGGGAGGCAACAAGGAGATAAGTTCCGACTTCCGTGTCATATGTGCCACAAACAGGGATCTGAAGAGCATGGTAAAGAACGGCACTTTCCGTGAGGATCTCTTCTACAGGCTGAATGTGGTGAACATCACCATCCCGCCGCTGCGGGAGAGGATCGAGGATATCCCCCTGCTGGTCAATCACTTCATCAGAAAATACTGTACCTCGATGAGCCGCGACATGATCACCATAGAGCCCGCAGCAATGAAGCATCTGGAAAAATTTGAATTTCCCGGTAACGTTCGCGAGCTTGAGAATATGATTGAGCGAGCCATTGTTATTGGCAACGGGAAGGAGATCAAGCTGAAAGATCTGCCAATGGGCAAGGAGGCTATCAGCAGTTCAGTGGAGAGCCTTGACGAGCTGGAGAAGAGGCATATTGAGCAGATACTGATCAAATACCAGTGGAACGTTTCCCGTTCAGCAAAAGCCCTGAATGTAGACAGGGTTACCCTTTATAACAAAATCAGGAAGTATGATCTGAAGCAGGAGGAATAATTCCATTAGGCTCACACTGATTGAAAGAAAACAAGATCATATTGGTTTCATGCGGGCCTTTTGAGAAGGACTTCCTTCGCAAGATAGGGCAAGCGGTGGATAATGAATTCAGGATCCCTGTTGTCATTGAAGAGGGTCATATGGAGCTCGAGCCGTTTTACAGCCCGGGCAGAAGGCAGTATGACGGCAACAAGCTGCTGCAGCAGGTATCATCATGCACAAAGAGTGACTATATAAAGATTGCAGGGCTCTTCAGGGTTGATCTTTTCATTCCCATTCTGACCTATATCTTCGGACAGGCAATGCTTGGAGGCGACGCAGCAGTGGCATCGGTCTACAGGCTCAGGAATGAACTTTACGGCATGAAGAAGGATGACGCCCTGCTGCTTGACAGGACAATAAAAGAAGTTGTGCATGAACTCGGTCATACCTTCGGCCTGATACACTGTCATGTCTCAAGTTGCGTGATGAGATCAAGCACGTATGTCGAAGATATTGATCAGAAGACAATACATCTCTGCCACAGGTGCAGAAATACATTTGAGGAAGAAGGCAAATAAAAAAGAGCCACCCCTTTCCGGGTATGGCTCTTGATGTTGTCAGTGGAGGGTTATTTGGTCTTGAACCCGAACATTATTGCAACACAGCCGCTGGCAGGCAGATCATCCTTGCTTCCAAGGGTAGTTACCCTGACGACTATCTTGAGCTGCTGGCTCGATTCGAGTTTGAAATCCCATATCCCGCTCATTGCTGCTTCACTGTTGGTGTAGAGTATCTTACCTGTGGCATCGAGTACCGAGAACTCAACTGGTGGCAGTCCGTCTGCGCCGCAAATGGCTACACGGTACTCCATTTCAGAATAAAATGTCTTGTAGAGTTCAGCCTCTTCCCCTTCGACCAGAACAGCCGCATGGTAATTACCGTCGTGCAGATAGGCCCCCAGTTCCTTTTTGCAAAGTGACTTGGCAAAACCCTTGCATTGTGCTGCCGCTTCCCCTGATGAAGCCAGGGAAAGGATAGCCGTTATCAGAACAATCTGTATCAGCTGTTTCATCGGTCTCTATTTTACGTATGAGTTTCTTATTTCACTTACCTTCGCCTTGATGGCAAGAAAGACATCCTGCTTGATCTCAGATCTGGCTGACCCGGTGATCTCAGTCACTCCGGTTTTGTCATCATACTCGGTTGAGGATGGGGTCGTAGAGCGTTCTATCTTATCGTAGATCAACTTCAGCTCTTTTATCGGCCCGATAAGCTCCTGGATGGCAGTGTTGTCTGTGTAGGACTCAAGCATGCGCACCAGGTCATCGACAGACATTTTCTGATCAGCTATTGTGGCGACGAGTTTGTCCCCTTTGAAGTTCTTCATATCAACCATATTGGTCGAGATGTACAGTCCTTCCATAAACCCGCCGGCAATAATTGTGGCAGCAACGGCATGCTGTTCATCATCCTCAAGGTATGACTGTGAGTTCAGAAAGGTCTCGGAGACAATCTCCATGATGACATCGCGGTTGTTGATGTTCTGTTCAAGCCTCTCCAGCGTGGCATCATCGATGGCGTCCAGTATACCCAGTCCGTTGGCCATACTCTCTGCCGCCTCCATATAGTTTATGATCATTGAGGTCTGGTCATACATGCTGGCAAAACTCAGATCACAGGTAAAGACACCCAGATTAAGGGCCATGCTCTTACTTGTGGTATAATTGCTTTTGTTCTCAACCGGATTAAGCAGAGTCTCATCAAACGTTGCCCCGGTTCCTTTTATGAGATGAGCTATTTCAAGCGGTGTCGGGAGAGCATTAAATACTTTCTCTGCATTCTTGATGTGCTTCACAGTCTCAGCATCAGCACTTACCTTTTCACCGGTATTGTCTACCGCCTCCCCTTTCGTCCTCCCCTTACATGATACTGAAACCACACAAAGCGAGAGAACCGTCACTCCCAGAATCAGTGGCAGTGTTTTAAGTTTAATGTTCATAGTGATTTTCGTTTTAGAGTTCACAGGCATTTATCCGACCAAATTACCACTTTTTTTTTATTATTCAAATTTGCCTGCAAGTAATTAATTAGACATAAATTTGTTCAAAACCAGGTAGTATGTTAAGGTCTGACAAAAAGTTAGCCGAGCTGAACAGGATTCTTAACGGCGGCAGACATTACGAGATTGAGGAAAAAATCGGTATGCTGCGTGGCAGTGAGCCGTATGAGGGGGCAATAAGGTTGCTGGCTCTGTTCTATGACAATACCGAAGATGAAAGCATTAAGCTGATAATATCAGACTTCTTCAATGATATGAAAGAGTTGTCATGCCGCGCAGAAGTAATAGATTCGATCTCTGCCGTGACAAAGCCTGCATCAAAAGCCATGCTTGCCTGCTCATGCTGGCAGTCGGGTCTTGATTATACCGATCATGCCCTTGCCCTGGCTGACATATTCATGAAGGGAGACTATCTCACCTCGCTGGAGTGTTTCACTGTGCTTGACACCTGTTCAGGGATGATAACCGAAACTGACCGCGTATTTATTATCACCGGGCTGGAAAAAGCAGCAGGCACCTATGATAAAGCCAAGCAGCAGCTTACCAGGGAACTGATTAGCCGTACTGAGGGAATAGTTTAGATATAAGAACTGTAGTGCTTCATAAACTGGGACCTCTCAAACAGCGCCGGGTTTTCAACGTTGCGATAGTTCAGTTTCCCCCTGAAGTCACTTATCCGGGAGAATTCTTTATCATTCATCCATTTCCGGAGCGCATTGTTTATCTCCGTGATCACGGTAAAGCCCCTCTTGTAAAGTGCGGAACATACCTGAACTGTCTTTGCCCCGGCAAGAAGGTACTTGATTGCATCTTCCCCCGTATGAACCCCCGTTGAGGCAGAGATATCCATATCTATGTTGAGGGCGCTGACCATTCCTACCCATCGCAGGACATACCTCTGTTCAGCAGGATGTGACAGAACCGGAGCCGGTACAACGGACAGGTTGTTTATATCAAAATCCGGTTCGTAAAACCTGTTGAACAGTACCAGTCCGGAAGCCCCGTGGTTATGAACCTGCCATGCAAAATTAAGGAGGTTTGAGAATCGCATTCCTATCTTGACACTTACAGGTATCGATACTTTATTCTTCAGTTTTTCGATGATGCCGAAATAGAGTGATTCAGCCCTGGCTGCAGTCTGGTGCATATCCACGGGCATAAAGAAGATGTTCACCTCAATGGCATTTGCCCCCGCTTTTTCTATATCAGCCGCAAAATCAATCCAGCCTTTTGTGGAAAAACAGTTTATGCTGGCTATCACCGGTATCTTTACCCTTTTACGGGCATCGGAAATCAGTGCCAGATAATCTTCAACGCTGTTTGACCTTGTATAATACTGCAGGTAATCCTCGGCTTCGGGATATGTCTCTGTGGCTGAAAGAGATGATGCGAGTGTGACTATCTGTTCTTCGAACAGTGATTTCAGCACAACAGCCCCTGCCCCTGCCGCCTCTGCCTCTATTATTGAATCTACTTTTGAAGTGAAGTTGGAACTTCCTGCGATAACGGGGCTGCTGAGTTGCATGCCCATGTAACTGGTGCTTATCAAGCTCATATTATTTTTTTATTCGTTCTCCAAATATCA
Source organism: uncultured Bacteroidales bacterium (assembly GCA_963732365.1). Classification (GTDB taxonomy): domain Bacteria; phylum Bacteroidota; class Bacteroidia; order Bacteroidales; family VadinHA17; genus SR-FBR-E99. The sequence continues at coordinate 500,220 of CAVSZC010000001.1, forward strand.
GGGTGCCGATCCTTATCATCGTGCTGCCCTCCTCTACTGCCACTTTCCAGTCGCCTGACATACCCATTGACAGTTGGGTGAAGAGAGGACTGTCACTGAAGCATCTTACACGGGTCTCTGAAAAGAGGCGGGCGAGGGACCTGAATTCAGACCTTACTTTGTCAGTGTCTTCCGTAAATGTGGCCATTCCCATAAGACCGCGAATCCGCACAGCGCCAAGGGCCGCGGACACAGAGGCCCAGTCTGTCTGTTCAATCTCCCCCACTGCGAACCCTGACTTTGTCTCCTCTGTGGCAATATGAACCTGGAGCAGGCAATCTATTACCCGCTCCTGCCTGAGAGCCTCGCTGTTCAGCGCTTCCAGAAGCCTTATACTGTCAACGGATTCAATCATTGATGCTGCAGCAACGGCATGCCTTACCTTGTTTGTCTGCAGGTGTCCGATCAGGTGCCATTGTATATCGTGAGGCAGCAGCGCTTTCTTTGCAGCTAGTTCCTGCACACGATTCTCACCAAATACCCGCAAACCTGCATTATAGGCTTCAAGAGCTTGTTCACTGCTGCGCGTCTTTGTTACAGCTACCAGTGTCACGCGGGAAGGAATTGCCTTCAGAAGACTGTCAATATTCTGTTTAATGCCGCTCATCTCAGTAATGAAAGCCGCTCAGTCAAGTTTATGTATCACAAGTCCGCTACGTAGTTTTGGCTCAAACCATGTGGTCTTGGGAGGCATGATATTACCAGTGTCTGCAATGGTTATCAGCTGTTTCATTGAAACGGGATAAAGGGCAAATGCCACTTTCATCTCACCGCTGTCAACACGTCGTTTCAGTTCACCGAGGCCACGTATGCCTCCGACAAAATCAATCCGCTTCGATCTTCTCAGGTCCTGTATGTCAAGTACCGGGATCAGTACCTTCTCAGCCAGCACAGTGACATCAAGCACACCTATCGGGTCACTGTCATTGAACGTACCCTTCATGGCAGTAAGACTGTACCACTTTCCTTCCAGGTACATTGAGAAGTTGTGGAGCCTGGCCGGTTTGTAAATCTTCTCTCCCTTCTCCTTCACATCAAAATTCTCTCTCAGTCTTGACAGGAAGTCGGCAGAAGACATGCCATTAAGGTCTTTCACAACGCGGTTATAATCTATTATTCTGAGCTGGCTATCCGGAAAATGCACGGCAAGAAAAAAGTTGTACTCCTCATCACCCCTGTGAGAATGGTTTTTATCCTTTTTCTCCTTTCCGACAAGTGCAGCTGCGGCAGTGCGATGATGGCCGTCAGCAACATAAGTAAAAGGGACCTTTTCTGCAAACAGTTTTTCAATCCGTTCGTTGGCGGCCTTATCCCGTACCACCCAGAAATGGTGGCAGATACCGTCTTCTGCGACAAAATCGTACTCAGCCTTTTGCTTTCCGGTCACTTTGCTGACAATTTTATCAAGCTCTTTCACAGCAGGATAGGCGAAGAACACAGGTTCTATGTTGGCGTTGCTGGCTCTTACGTGTACCATACGGTCCTCTTCCTTATCAGGTCTTGTGAGTTCATGCTTCCTTATAACACCCTGAAGATAGTCTTCCACCGCTGCAGCACCTACAATGCCGTACTGCGTTCTCCTTTCCATGGTCTGGGCATAGATATAAAAATGGGGTTCATCATCCTGTACCAGCCAACCGTTTTTCTGCCAGGCGATAAAGTTTTCAAGGGCTTTTTTGTACACCTCTTCCGAATGCACGTCGGTACCCTCCGGAAGGTCAATCTCTGAACGGGTAATATGCAAAAGAGACTTTTCCTTGCCTCTCACCATTACGGCAGCTTCATCCGAATTCATGACATCATAGGGGAGGCAGGCGATCTCCGATGCCAGTGCCGCCGGCGGTCTGAGACCCCTGAAAGGTTTAACTGTAGCCATATTCAATAATAAAACTGGTTTCTATTTGGGTTTGTTGACTCTGAACTTCTCATTTCCGGTCGCAAAAAAGTCGACTATCTGCCTGGCGGCAGCAACACCTGAATTGATGTTGGCCTCCTCTGTCTGCGCACCCATCTTCTTTGGAGTAAAGAAATATCGTCCGGCAAACCTGGAAGCAAACAGTTCTGCATTATCAGTGGCAATATCAGAGAGGTATTTCAAGTCGGTTCTCTTCTCCATCAGGGCAGCCAGTTCGGCCTCATTAATGACCTCCTTGCGGGCCGTATTGACCAGCACTGCGCCTCCGGGCATGAGTGAAAGGAGCTTTTCACCTATCGAGTTCCTGGTCTTGTCATTGGCCGGGATATGCAGCGAGACATACTGGCATGAGGAATAGAGCTCTTCGACGGTGTTCACTGCCGTCACGCCAGACTCTAAAATAATCTTCTTATCGACAAACGGGTCAAAGGCGTAAACTTTCATCCCGAATCCCGCTGCGATGCGAGCCATGCACTTACCTACCGCACCAAAGGCGTGCAACCCAAGGCTCTTTCCCATAAGCTCAGACCCGGTCTTACCGTCGAACCCACCCCTTGCCGCATAGATCATCATCCCGAATGCAAGCTCTGCCACGGCGTTCGAGTTCTGTCCCGGTGTATTCATCGCAACTATGTTGCGTGCGGTACATGCCTGAAGATCAAGGTTGTCATAGCCGGCGCCGGCCCTGACAACTATCTTCAGCTTCGGAGCAGTGGCTATCAGAGCCGCATCAACGATATCTGAGCGGACAATCATGGCATCAGCATCAGATGCTGCGGCATGCAGTTCCTGCGGGGTCTTGTATTTTTCAAGCAGTGCCAGGGTATGGCCTCCCTTTTCCGTCACCTCGCGTATCTGAGTGACGGCAACCGGTGCAAACGGTTTGTCTGTGGCAACGAGTACTTTCATGATGGTCTGTTTTAGTATTTCTTTTCAAATTCCTTCATACAATCCACAAGTGCCCTGACACTCTCAAGCGGCAGTGCATTGTATAGTGAGGCACGGAAGCCGCCTACGGAACGATGTCCTTCAATGCCAATCATTCCCATCGACTTAGCAAATGTGGCAAACTCTTTCTCAAGCTCACTGTAGGTTTCCGTCATCACGAAACAGACATTCATGAGAGACCTGTCTTCCTGGTCGGGAACTGTAGCTGTGAAGAGTTTGTTACGCTCAATCTCATCATAGAGAAGGGCAGCCTTTTCCTGGTTGATCTTCTGCATTGCTGCCACACCGCCTTTCTGTTTCAGCCACTCGAGAGTCTTGAGTGCTGCAAAGACAGGAAGGACAGGAGGAGTGTTGAACATTGACTCCTTCTCTATATGAGTCTTATAGTCAAGCATCGTAGGAATGGGTCTGGTGACCTTACCCAGTACATTGTCCTTTATTATTACGAATGTGACCCCGGCAGGGGCAAGGTTTTTCTGTGCCCCGCCATAAATGATGGAATATTTGGAGATGTCAACAGGACGGCTGAAGATGTCGCTTGACATATCGGCCACCAGGGGGATACTGACATCCGGGTCCTTCTTCAGTTCAGTGCCGAAGATGGTGTTATTTGTGGTAATGTGAAAATAATCGGCATCAGCCGGAACCACATAATTCCTGGGTATATAATTGAAGTTTCTGTCTTTTGATGAAGCTACTTCAACAACCTCTCCAAAGAATTTAGCCTCTTTCAGGGCTTTTCCTGCCCATTCTCCGGTATTTAGGTATGCTGCCTTCTTCTCGAGCATATTCATCGGTACCATTGCGAACTGAAGGCTTGCGCCCCCTCCGACGAAAATAACGGAGTATCCCGATGGTATGTCAAGAAGTTCCTTTACCGTTGCCACGGCCTGATCCATGACCGCAACAAATTCCTTGCTCCGGTGAGAGACCTCCATGATCGAAAGTCCTGTGCCTGCAAAATCACGAATAGCTTCGATCACCTTCTCATTCGTGTACTGAGGCATAATCGAAGGTCCTGCATAAAAATTGTGCTTTTTCATTTCAGTAAGTATTTATGATTTCGGATGTTTTCAGTTCATCTGTGTTTTTGTCTGTATTATCTCATTTGCACATTGTGTGATTATCTCATAGGGACCAGCCTCCCGTTCCGAAGGACAGGGATAACAGCTGTCACATCAAAGGTATGGCAGTAGCCGATGCAGTCATCCAGACCCTTGTCTCTCAGTCTCGATCTCTGTGCTGCTTTTTCAATATAACCGGTTATGTCATCCTTTGCCAGGCGCCACAGATCAGTGGCAGCGTGCACCGAGTCACACACCGTAGTGAATCTTCCGCTCTCCAGAAGCTTTTCTGCAATGGCTCCTGCACAAAGTGTATCCTCCAGGTTGAAACGTCTCTTCCATCCGGCGCAAATTATTATGACCTTACGCTGCTGATCTTCCAGCCAGCGGCAAAGGACTGAGAAATTAAGATAAGACCCGATAACCACAGCATGACAGTCAGATGCCATCTTCATAATGCCGGTACCGTTGGTGGTGCTGTAAGCCACGCTTTTCCCCCGTACCTTTTCAGGGGTGAAGTTGAAGGGTGAATTGCCAAAGTCAGCAAAGTCAAGGACATAACCATCACGTTCTGCTGCAAGAAGATAGCCTTTCTCTTTCAGTTCCCTTGCCTCCTCCACGGTGGCAACTGGGATTATTTCACTTACCCCGTTTGCAAATGCAGTGCATATTGAACTTGTTGCCCTGAGTATATCGATTATCACGACCACAGCCTCGGTATCTGAATGCGCTTCATACATTGCAGGCGACAGGCATATCTCGAGGTTGTTTTTCAACACTATATCTCTTGCATTAAGTATGTTCACTTCCTGACGAATGGCAGGGCCGTGACCCTTGCCTTCATATCCTTACCCCTGACACGGATAAAAATCTCGCTGTCGTTCTTCCAGAAATCCTTGTGGAGGTAAGCCATCCCGATGCCCTGTTTCAATACCGGAGACATTGTTCCCGATGTCACTTCTCCGATGATTTTCCCTGATGCATCGGCAACCTCATAATGCTGTCTAGGTATAGCTTTGTCGATCATAATAAATCCTTTCAGCCGTCTGGCTGTCCCCTCCTCTTTCTGTTTCAGGAGCAGCGCCCTGTCAATAAAATCCTTGCCGGGAACGAATTTGGTGATCCAGCCCAGCCCGGCCTCTATTGGTGATGTCTCATCGTTTATGTCATTCCCGTACAGACAGAATCCCATTTCGAGGCGAAGAGTATCCCTTGCGCCAAGCCCGATAGGTTTGATGCCATAATCAGCTCCTGCCTTGAAGACCTCCTCCCACAGACGCGGAGCATCAGCGTTGCGGACATATATCTCGCATCCGCCTGCACCCGTGTATCCTGTGGTAGAGAGTATTACATCAGGTATCCCTGCAAATTTCAGTACCTTGAAAGTATAATACTCCATGTCAGTTATTTTCTCTGTTGTCAGATTCTGCATCGCCGTCAGTGCCAGCGGACCCTGCACGGCGAGCTGGGCAGTGCCGTCGGAGGCATTATTCATATCCTTACCCGGACCTGCAGTAATGCCGAACCTGGTGGCATTCTGAACACACCATGCCCAATCCTTCTCAATATTCGAGGCATTAACAACCAGGAGGTACTTCTCTTTGCTGAACCGGTACACGAGAAGATCGTCCACGATGCCGCCCTTACCGTTCGGGAAGCATGTATACTGAACCTTTCCGTCTGTCAGTGCCGATACGTCATTGCTGGTTACATACTGGAGAAATTCGAGTGCGCGCGGACCGTTAACCCAGAATTCTCCCATGTGTGACACATCAAAAACACCCACTTTTTCGCGAACAGTCATATGTTCATCGGTGATACCGGAATATTCAACCGGCATGTTGTACCCGGCAAAGGGAATAATCCTTGCTCCCAGAGCCTCATGAAACTTAAGAAAAGGAGTGTTTTTCATAACATTATGTTTTCTGTACACAACAAAAGTATCATTTTTAACCTGATAAAAACCTGCGATAAATCATTTTTGGATACTCTAATTTTACATCCCGTATCAACCTGCGGATCATTATTTTTATATTTGCATCACATTCAAACCTGAACCGATGGAATACAAGTCATTCAACCCGGACTACCTGATGAACGTAAGCGGCGGAGATATGGAAATAATGGAAGAGATCGTTGCGATATTCAGGAACCAGATACCTGAATTCGTCAACGAAATGAAGAGCCTGCTGAACAGCGGAAACAATTCTGAGCTGGGGCTGCTTGCGCACAAAGCCAAGGGGTCTGTCACGGTAATGGGAATGGAAGAAACGGCAAGGATGCTGAAGGAGTTTGAGCTTCAGGCAAAGGCGGGTATCAACCAGAATGGTTACCATGACTTTATCTCCAGGTTCGAAAAGGATGCTGCGACAGTGCTGGCTGAGATAGACCATTTCATGAGCAGTAAACACTGATCTGACATGATATTGTCTGAAAAGATTGACGGGATCGAGGTCATAGGTTTCAATACCGACAGGATCAACGCATTAAATGTCGAAAGCATTAAACCTCACATTATGAGGCTGTTTGACATACCCTACACCAGGGCTGTCATAGACCTTGAAGGTGTGAATTACCTTGACAGCACAGGCTTTGCTATGTTTCTGCATCTCCTGCGTGTTTCCCGGTCAAACTACTGTACCTTCAGGCTCTGTTCACTGACACCCCATGCCAGGGAACTGTTTGAACTTCTTCATCTTCATACAGCCCTTGAAATATACCCTGACCGTCAGTCGTGTCTCGACAGCTACCTGCGTATCGGTCCCTGATTACCATGGTCAAATACAACGTCTCCTGCCCGTACATCTATTATGACAGTCTTGAAATATTTTAGGAATTCTCGCACCTATATATTATTTTCAGCCTTTGTAATCCACGGACTGATACTGCTGCCCGATGAATGAAAAGATACTTAATACCCTGATGCACCTATTTGCCATCATTGCCCCTGCACAGGGCAGTGAGACTGACAGGCGCAGGGTTGTAGAGTCATTTCTCAGGCCGCAGCTTAACCAGGAGGGTGTTGATGCCTACCTGAAGATCTTCGACAACTATTATGCCGAGGCCCAGCAGAGGCTGAAGAAGGGGAACGAGGCAAGGCGCAATGCAGCAATCTCGGTAAGGATCATCAAGATATGCTTTGACATCGGGGCTCAGCTCACCCTGAACCAGAAGATTATCGTTCTCGTTCAGCTCCTTGAATATTGCAGGTCAGACGGGTCAGAGGTGAGTTCAACGGAACTTGAGTTCATTGTGACCGCTGCTGAAGGCTTTAACGTAAGCCCCGAAGATTTTAAGCTTATACAGGCTTTTGTGCTTTCAAAAAGGTCAGCAGTACCTGACTCTTCACAGATACTGGTCATTGACAACCACCGGGAGCACAAATTTGCAAAGACCAGGCATATATTCAATGAATCGGTAAAGGGCCAGGTAAGGGTGCTGAACCTGCCCCAGGCAGATATGCTCTTCATCAGGTCATTCGGCACCGGAGAACTGTTGCTCAGCGGCCAGCTCAGGCATGAGGACAAGGTGTACCTCTTTGAGCGGGGCGCATCACTCAAGTATATGAGCAGCAAGCCAATATACTACTCTGAAGTGATCAGGCATTTCCTTGACGAAAAGGCCCTTGCTTCACGCGTGGTGTTCGAGGTTAAGGATATCGAATACAAGTTCAAGGGAGGATTTGTCGGGCTGAACACAATGAGCCTCACGGAAGAGTCGGGGAGGCTGGTGGGGATAATGGGCGCATCCGGGGCAGGCAAGTCAACGCTGCTGGGCGTTCTGAACGGAATTAACAGACCTGACAGCGGCGTTGTGCTGATTAACGGGGTGAACATCCATGACGATGCAGAAAAGGTCAAGGGGCTGATCGGCTTTGTATCTCAGGATGATCTCCTGATCGAAGAGCTGACAGTCTTTGACAATCTCTTTTATAACGCCAAACTCTGTTTCGGCAATCTCAATGATGCCGAGATAACCCGCAAGGTGGAGGATGTGCTTCACAGCCTGGGGCTCTACGAGATCAAGGACATGAAAGTCGGCACCCCCCTGAACAAGAAGATTTCGGGAGGACAGCGGAAAAGACTGAATATTTCTCTCGAGCTTATCAGGGAACCCTCAATCCTGTTCCTTGACGAACCTACATCAGGACTCTCATCGCTCGATTCGGAAAACATACTTGACCTGCTCAATGACCTCAAACTGAAGGGGAAGCTCATCTTTGTCGTCATCCATCAGCCCTCCTCAGATATCTTCAAGATGTTTGACAAACTGATCTTCCTTGACACCGGAGGTCATATGATTTATTACGGCATCCCCGTCGGTTCAATAGAGTATTTTAAAGACCGTATGCAACTGCCGAAATACAACGACAGTGAGTGCCATGCTTGCGGAAATGTCAATCCGGAGCAGATCTTCAGCATCGTCGAGTCAAAGGTGCTGGATGAATTCGGGCGGCCGACAAAAACGAGGAAAATATCTCCTTCTGAGTGGAGTGCATACTTTAAATCAAACAGGGAGGAAACCGGTCCGCAACCCGAGCCGGTAAGCGTTATCCCGGAGATAACCCTCAAGACACCCAACAAGCTGAAGCAGTTCATTGTCTTCATGAAGCGTGACATACTCTCCAAGCTCTCAGACTTACAATACCTGGTTATCACGCTGCTTGAGGCACCGGTCCTGGCATTTTTCCTGGCCTTTATCATAAGGTATTTCGATGAGAGCGTAAGCCAGCCTGCTTACACATTAATTCAGAACAGCAACCTGCCGGTTTATATCTTCATGTCAGTGATAGTTGCAATCTTCATGGGCCTCACCGTCAGCGCCGAGGAGATAATAAAGGACAGGAAGATACTGCGCAGGGAAGCCTTTCTGAACCTGAGCTGGAACAGCTATCTACTGTCAAAAATAGGTGTCCAGTTTCTTATCTCGGCTGTTCAGGCAGCAACCTTTGTAATCGTGGGCAATTCAATCATCGGGATCAAGGGAATGTGGCTGGAATACTGGCTGGTGCTCTTTTCCTGCTGGGCTACCTCAAACATGATGGGACTCCTGATTTCCGACAGCTTCAAGACAGTGGTTACAATATATATACTGATACCGTTCCTTGTTATTCCGCAGATAATACTCAGCGGCATCATTGTAAAATATGAAAAACTGAATCCTAATATCTCCTCCCCCGTTTCGATACCGGTCTACGGGGAGATCATTGTTGCCCGATGGGGATATGAAGCCCTCGCTGTTGACCAGTTCATGAATAATAAGTTCGAACAGCAGTTCTATCAGTATGATAAGGTGATCAGCATTGCCAAGTTCAAGAAAGACATCTGGTATAACGAGATGAAAAGCATTCTTTCGCGGCTTGAAGGAAACATTGAAAGGGAAAGGCTTGACGAATCGGCCGCGAGGGATATGACACTTATTTATAATGAAATTGATGAGGAGCTTCTTTTTACCCCCCGGGTCACGTTTGACCTGAGCCTTATCGATCCGGACAACATTACATACATGGCTATTGACACTGCCCGGAACTATATCGAGAGGATACGGAGGTATTACATAGATGTTTCGAAGAATGCAGTTGACGCACGCGACATCACCATCACGGCCATGGAGCGGGCTGACAAGGAGGGATTCATCAGGATGAAGAAACAGTATACGAATGAATCGCTGGAGGAGTTTGTGAGGAACGATAATGAAAAGGACAAGATAAAGAGATTCAATGACAGGCTCTACCAGAACTATGACCAGGTATTTTTTGATCCCCCCGGAAAGTTAATCAAGGCTCATTTCTATGCTCCGCGCAAGCAGGTATTCGGCTACTATGCCAGCACGCTTGCAGTCAATACCGGGGTAATATGGATTATGACCATTCTGTTGTATATACTACTATATTTCAGGGTCTTACACAGACTGCTGGAATCTTCCAACAAGGCATTAAGGGCCTTCAGAGGGGCTGAGCATCAATAGAGGGTCGCCTCCGTGATATGAACAGAACGGGGGGTGCCGGCCCCCTGGCCGGCACCCCCTGTTGATATAGTTTTTACCGATCTGCTAATAGATGCGAAAACCGCTATTCGACAATCTCTATCATTTTGAAAGGCACCTTGATGATAGAGTCATAATCTTCACCTGCCTCAAGCATGTCTTCATCATCCTCTTCGTAAAACCAGTTTATCTCAACATCATGTTTAGACCTGTGAATAGCCTCAAGGCGCTTGAACACATCCAGGATGCATTTCGATGAGCTTGTGTTGAAATATTCAAGTTTTATATTCACCACGGTCTTGTCAAGAGGCACCTGCATGTACGAGTCAAGCCATTCATTCAACGGCTTATAAAACTCAACCGAGTTTTCTGGAATGGATCTTCCCTTAATCTCGAATATTCCCTCCCTGGAATCAAATTTAATAGTCGGGGTTTTGGGGGTTCCTTCAATGATGATCGGTTCCATAGCTAGTTTATTTTGTGTTTATTACTTTTAATCGACAGTGACCATTGCACTAAGTCTGAATGCAGCGTGCAAGTTATCATATTTAACAAATTTATATTCAAGTCTGTTACCTGTTTTTCTGGAAATATCTATAAGTCCCAGTCCGCCAAGCCCTTTTTCGGTAATCTCCTGGTGATTCAGGATATCCTTGTACAACTCTTTTATTTCCTCGGAAGTAGATGTGTTTATTTTTGTCAGTTTCGTCTCCAGTTCCCGTACTCTTGTTGTAGTGACAAAGTTACACGTTGTGATCCTGTAACCCCTCAGGGTCTTTTCCATCATTATGAGACCGAAGCGGTCCGGCCTGGCAGCCCTGTATCCGGAAGGGACGTGATCTGCATGGTGATAAAGATTCTGGAGGCTTTCAACAAGTACATTATATACCTTTTTCCTGAGTCTGGGATTCTCATGGCTTGAAAGCAGCCTTCCCTCCGCAGAATCGAGAACCTTGTTTATTACCTCCGAGTCAACGTTACCCTTATAATAAAGGATAGCATCCCTGATATCAAGGTCACTCACTAGGTTTTCAAGATCAAAGCTCATCGGCCTCTTGTACACGTAAGAAAAAGCTTAACGAATAACAAAAATAGATGTTTGTTCTAAATAGGCAACACACTGTTATTACTATTTTAGATGATGACTATCTTTTTTTGACCAAGGTTGCAGGCGCATTGGCAAACGAAGTATTAATGGGTATGAGCGATTATTGATTTCCTGCTGCCCGGATAGAGTTCGTACCCGTGGAACTTGCATTCAATATCACCGTTAAGAAGGTCAAATTTTCGGAAAGGTTTCAATGCAATCGATTTAAGACTCTTTGGATCTCCTGACAGAATCCATGCCCTGTATCCGTTGTAATGGTGTTTAAGTGCCGACCCGATTTCGCCGTAGAATTTGTCCATTTCTTCCCCTCCGAGCCGTTTTCCGTAGGGAGGGTTTAGAATCAGCACTCCCTCTTCAGCAGGTGCAGGCTTAGTCATGAAGTCGCCCTCCGAGATATCCACCGTGTCATTCAGATTCGCCTCAGCGATATTCAGTCTTGCGATCCTTACTGCTTCAGCGGAGACGTCTGATGCGTAGATCTTTACAGGCGATCTCTTCTCTCTCTTCTCCGCCTCAAACCTGACTGAGCGGAAAAGGGCGGCGTCATAGTCCTTCCACGTCATGAACCCAAAGCTCTTGCGGAACCGTCCGGGAGCAACGTTGCATGCCATCAGTCCCGCCTCGGAAGGGATTGTTCCTGATCCGCACATGCCGTCAACCAGCGGCACCTCTCCCTTCCAGCCTGAGAGCATGATCATGCCGGCAGCAAGAACCTCACTTAGTGGAGCCTCCGACGACTCCCGGCGATAACCTCTTTTATAGAGCGGAATAACGGTTGAATCTATTGAGAGAGTAACCCTGTCATTGCTGATATGAAGGTTAACAAGCATATCAGGCGAACGCTGGTCTACCGATGGCCTTTTCTGTGTCAGCCTGCGGAAGTAATCAGCGACTGCATCCTTGATGACGAGCGCTGCATATCCTGAATGTGCAAAGTGTTTTGAGTTGACCACGGCAGAGACGGCATAGGTTCCGGAGGGATCAATAAACCGGTCCCAGTCAACACCGACAGCTCCGTTGTACAGGTCCTTCTGCCCGGCGATGGCATACTCTGCCACTGGCAACAGAACAGAAAGGGCAACACGGCTGTTATAGTTAACCTTATACAGCATGGATTTGGACCCTTCGAACTCAACCGCCCTGTTAAGCTTGTGTATCTTTACGGCACCCAGAACCGCCAGTTCTTCGGCAAGCACCTCCTCAAGACCATAGAGGGTCTTTGCCACCAGTCTCATCTTCCAGCCTTATTATTGCCCAGGAGACTATTGTAAAAATCAGAATCATTGATTATTGACAGCGCCTTCAGAATAGCCTCATCATCCCTGTTAACAACCATGTAGTACTCATTCATATCCCACAGGTCCCGGGCGACAAGACCTTTCATTACTTTTACCATCTCCGGATATGACGTGTCATACTGCCCCTCGTCAAACTTCACTCCGTTTTTTTCGCCCGCCTGCTTCAGCTCGTCGAGCGTCTCACTACCGAAAGAGAAACTCTTTTCAAACTGCTGAAAATCTTTGTATTTCTTCAGCAACTCCTTACGGTTCCTGTCAGTATAGGCAACAACAAAGTTCGTTATCGTCGAGGTTCTTATCATGTCGCGATAGTAGTCAGAGTAATAGGTGGTGTCAATGGGTATGAACACATCAGGGGTAATGCCCCCGCCGCCGTAAACAACTCTCTTATTGGGTATTGTGTACGCCTTCAGCGAGTCAGGCAGTCCGAGACTGTCGGCATGAATAAGCTCCCCGTTAAAATACCTGCTGTAGAATTTCTCAAAATACTTATCGAATCCCTCAGTGTAAGGTGTCTGTATAGAGCGCCCTGAAGGTGTATAGTAGCGCGCAATCGTGAGTCTGATCTCTGATCCGTCAGGGAGCGAGAATCCATTCTGCACCAGCCCTTTGCCAAAGCTCCTCCTGCCCAGTAAAACACCCCTGTCCCAGTCCTGTACAGCACCGGCGAGTATCTCACTTGCCGAGGCTGAACCTTCATCGATCAGCACCGCTATCCTCGACCTCGTAAGGCTGCCTGAAGGGTTTGACCGATATTCCTGCCGTGATGTATGACGCCCGTCGAGATAAACTATAAGCTCGTCAAGGGGGAGCATCTCGTCAGCGATCTGAATTGCAGGAGCCATATATCCTCCTGAGTTTCCGCGGAGATCGAGCACCAGGTGAGCCATCTTCTGCTGACGCAGCTTATTCACGGCATCCCCAAACTCAACCGCAGTCTGCTCCGAAAACCTGCTGAGCTTGATATATCCCACCTCATTTGAAATCATATATGATGCATCGAGGCTGTTCATTGGTATCTTGTCACGGGTAATCGTATATTCAAGCAGTTCAGGCTCTCCCCTTCTGAATATACTTACTGTTACCTTCGTTCCTTTCGGGCCTCTCAGCCTCTTCTGCACACCGGTGGTATTCATGCCGATGCCGGTAACCTTTTCTCCGTTTATGATTATGATCCTGTCGCCTGCCATGATGCCAATCTTTTCTGACGGCCCGCCAGGCGTAGGCGAGATGATCAGAATAGTATCATTAAGGATATTGAACTGAACCCCCACACCCTCAAAGTTACCCTGAAGCGGCTCATGTTCCTCCAGCACATCTTTCGCGGGGATATATACGGAGTGAGGGTCAAGATTACGTAGTGTGCTGATTATCATCTGCTCTGATATATACGAGATGTCGACGCTGTCGACATAAATAGACTCAAGCAGGGCAAGCGTCTTACCCAGTTTGTAGGTCTCCTGCGTCAGGCCCTGTGCCCTGAGGCCTGATCCCTGCAGGGATATCAGAATAACAAATATATAAACAAGTCTCCCGGCGATACAGCCATCCGTTATTTTCATTCTCTTCATAATCTACTCCCATTCAATTGTTGAGGGGGGTTTGGAACTGATATCATAAACCACCCTGTTTATTCCTTTAACCCTGTTTATTATCTGGTTGGATATCTCAGCAAGAAACTCATGCGGGAGATGGCTCCAGTCAGCTGTCATGCCGTCAGTGGAGGTAACAGCCCTGAGGACAACTGCATTCTCATAAGTCCGTTCATCTCCCATCACACCCACAGACTGCACCGGCAGAAGTATAACCGCGGCCTGCCACACCGAGTCATAGTATCCGTGCTGCTTCAATCCTGTAATAAAGATTTCATCCGCCTCACGCAGTGTATCAAGTTTTTCTTTGGTGACATCCCCTATTATCCTGATTGCCAGGCCCGGTCCGGGGAAGGGGTGCCTGTTGAGTATCCCGGGAGGCATGTTCAATGCACGGCCAACTCTTCTCACCTCATCTTTGAAGAGAAGACGCAAAGGTTCAATAACCTTCAGGTGCATCTTCTCAGGCAGCCCCCCCACGTTGTGGTGTGACTTGATGGTTGCCGACGGGCCGTTCACCGAGACAGACTCAATGACATCAGGATATATGGTGCCCTGGGCAAGCCATTTGACATTCTGCACCTTATGTGCCTCACGATCAAATACTTCAATGAATACCCTGCCTATAATCTTGCGTTTCTTCTCAGGGTCACTTACACCCCTGAGCTCATCAACAAAACCTGATGCAGCATCAACACCCACCACGTTCAGCCCCATCTTCCTGTAAGCCTCGAGCACGGCCTCATATTCATTTTTGCGGAGGAGTCCGTTGTCAACGAATATGGATGTAAGATTGCTGCCAATAGCCCTGTCAAGCAATATGGCTGCAACAGATGAGTCGACCCCGCCTGACAGCCCCAGCACAACCCTGTCGTTACCCAGTCTTTCCCTGAGTGATCTGACTGTCATTTCAACAAACGATTCCGGCGTCCAGTCTCCCTTGCATCCGCATATCCCTGTGACAAAATTCCCAAGCATCTTAAGACCCTCTGTCGTATGGTATACCTCAGGATGGAATTGAATTCCCCATGTATCTTCATTCTCAATCCGGAAGGCTGCCACCTCCACATCAGCTGTTGACCCGGTTATCATGTAACCCTCAGGTATTCTTGCGATCGTGTCACCATGCGACATCCACACCTGTGTTCCTGCGGCGACACCACTGAAGAGCCGGTCATTCTGATCAAGAGAAACCAGCCTCGCCCGGCCGTATTCACGTGTGTTTGACGGAAGCACTTCTCCCCCGAAATTATGAGTGAGGTGCTGCGCGCCGTAGCATACACCCAGCAGGGGTATCCTGCCTTTTATCCCGGTGAGGTCAGGCACGGGAGCCATTGCATCACGGACAGAATAGGGACTGCCGGAGAGGATAACCCCTTTGACTGTGTTGTCCGGTACGGGAAAATGATTGAAGGGATAAATTTCACAGTAGACATTCAGTTCTCTTATTCGCCTGGCAATCAGCTGTGTATATTGTGATCCGAAATCGAGGATCAGTATCTTTTCTGGCACGGAGAAAAACTGTTAAGAGTTAAAAGAATGGAACAAAGATAGTTAATCTTTGGTTTGTACCTGCGCATCAGATGTCATATGTCTCTCCTTCGCGCGCAGCCTCTGCTCCGGGGAATATCTGCCTGGCCTCCTCCTCAAGCTGGACAGGTGATTTATACCTGGCGGAAAAATGACCCAGCAGCAGCCTTCCGGCACCAGCCTCGCGTGCCACGGTGGCAGCATGGCGGGCGGTAGAGTGTCCTGTCTGACGGGCAAGTGACTCATGATCATCGCCGAAGGTGGCCTCATGATACAGCATGCTCACCCCTGCGACATATGTTGAAAGCCTGGGAAAGTAAGCCGTGTCACTGCAGAACGCGTATGAAACACCTGGCACCGGCAGGGTGGTCATTTCTGCATTACTGATCACCTCACCGTCGTCGCGGACAATATCGGCACCGCTTTTCAACTGGGCCATTTCGGCTATGGTAATCCCGCGACCGGCTATCTTCTCCTTGATGATCTTCCTGTCCTTCTCTTTCTCGCGGAACAAGAACCCGTAAGTCTTTACACGGTGTTTAAGGGGGAATGAAAATACCTGCACCCGCTTATCATCGAGGATGAGCTTCATTGATCGTCCTGCGAGTCCATGAGTTATTAACTCAAATCCCAGGTTGATGTCAAAATCGGCAAGATGCCGTGCAAGCATTTCCTCAAAGGGTTCCGGAGCATAAACGTTCAGCGGTGATTTGCGCCCCATCAGGTTGAATGATGATAGCAGCGGATACAGACCGAAGAAGTGATCGCCGTGGAGGTGGCTGATGAAGATGTGATTTATCTTCCCGAAACGTATCCGGTACCGCCTCATCTGCATCTGCGTCCCTTCACCACAGTCAATTAAAAACAACCGCTCATGCACATTAAGTACATGAGCGGTTGGATATCGGTCTGAGGTGGGCAGAGCAGAGCTTGTTCCAAGTATGGTCAGCCTGAATGACATGCTGCCGTCAACACTCAGGAAATGAGCTTCTCTGCCTCCTCGGTATCAGCGGTTATGGAGAGCACAGTGTCAAGCTGTGATATTGTTATCAGTCGCTCGACCGCTTCATTAAGACCGCACAGGACAAAAGTGCCACCGGCGTTCTTGCAGAGCCTGTTTGCCACCAGAATTGCGCTCAGACCTGAAGAATCACAATAATGACACTTTTTCAGGTCCAGAATGATATTCTTTTCACCCTTGCCCGATATGAGGACAAGCTCCGACTTGAGAGAAGGAGCAATATGGGTGTCAAGCTTCTCAGTCTCTATCCTGATTACAGTGCATCGATTTCGATTGTCTATTTTGAAGTCCATGGCAGAATGTTTTGGCAACCTAAATGTAAGCTATTTTTTCTTTTTAGCTATACTTTTACTCTCTTTTTCTTCCATTTCTTCCTTGAGGGCAGCAAGCTCCGAGATGTCACCTAAAGTGGTTTTCTCAAGACTCGACTTTAACTTTCTGGCTGCCTTCTTGGTAACGTCGGCGTCAGCACGTTTTGATGCTGCCTCGGATCCTTTTCTCTCGTCCTCGAATACGCGGCTGTGAGATACAATGATCTTCTTGGCTCCTTTGTTAAACTCAATAACCTTGAAGTTCAGCTTGTCTTCAACAACTGCGCTGGTTCCGTCTTCCTTGACAAGATGCTTCGGCGTGGCAAATCCTTCAACACCGTAAGGCAGGGCTATAATAGCTCCCTTGTCGAAGACCTCGATGACAGTCCCTTCATGGATTGAATCAACCGTGAAGAGATCTTCGAATACATCCCACGGATTCTCCTCGAGCTGCTTGTGGCCCAGGCTGAGCCTCCTGTTGTCCTTGTCTATCTCAAGTACCACTACCTCTATCTCAGCATCTATCGAGGTGAACTCGGCCGGATGCTTGATCTTCTTGGTCCATGACAGATCGGATATGTGTATCAGTCCGTCAACTCCCTCTTCGATCTCAACGAATACACCAAAGTTTGTGAAATTGCGAACGCGGGCCTTGTGGCGTGAATTGAGACTGTATTTCTTGTCTATTGCCTCCCACGGATCTATCTTGAGCTGTTTGATGCCAAGCGACATCTTGCGCTCTTCACGGTCGAGAGTAAGAATTACTGCTTCAACCTCATCGCCCACTTTCATGAATTCCTGTGCGCTGCGCAGGTGCTGTGACCATGACATCTCAGACACATGTATAAGACCTTCCACTCCGGTAGCGATCTCAACAAATGCACCGTAGTCAGCCATAACCACCACCTTGCCCTTAACCTTATCACCCACTTTCATCGTTCCGCTGAGTGAATCCCACGGATGAGGCGTAAGCTGCTTCAGACCGAGTGCTATCCTCTTCTTGTCATCATCAAAGTCAAGGATGACGACATTAAGCTTCTGGTCAAGCTGCACTATCTCTTCCGGATGGTTAACCCTGCCCCATGACAGATCAGTGATGTGGATAAGTCCGTCAACGCCACCGAGGTCAATGAAGACACCATATGATGTAATATTCTTGACTGTTCCTTCAAGAACCTGTCCTTTTTCAAGTTTAGAGATGATCTCTTTCTTCTGCTGCTCCAGTTCAGCCTCGATAAGGGCTTTGTGTGACACAACCACGTTCTTGAACTCCTGGTTGATCTTCACAACACGGAATTCCATCGTTTTGCCTACATAGACATCATAGTCGCGTATCGGCTTGACATCAATCTGTGAACCGGGCAGGAATGACTCAATGCCGAAGACATCGACAATCATGCCACCCTTTGTGCGGCACTTGATGTAACCGGTAATGATTTCGTTGTTCTCGAGGGCAGAGTTGACCCTGTCCCATGAGTTGTAAGCCCTTGCCTTCTTGTGTGAAAGAACAAGCTGTCCCTTCTTGTCTTCCTGGCTCTCAACATACACCTCCACCATGTCACCTACCTTGAGGTCCGGATTGTAACGGAATTCGTTGAGACTGACTACCCCCTCCGACTTCTGTCCGATGTTGATAACCACTTCTCGGTTATTCATTGAAATAACCTTTCCATCAACCACCTCATCAACGGCAACGGTTGACAGCGTCTCTTCATAAAGCTTCTCCTGGCTTGCACGGCTCGTCTCCGTGGAGAATCCGTCTTTTTCATAAGCATCCCAGTCGAACTCATCAGGTGATGCCCCTGCGGTGAATGCAACTGCAGCGGCGGCAGCAGCTTCCTCAGCAACTCTCACCTTTTTTACTTTTTTCTCTTTGAGGATCGGCCTTTCTTCAGCCACCTCTTCACCAGCCGATTCGGTTACTACCTCAGTGCCCTTTGCAACTACTTCATTTGCTTCTGTGTTTTCTGTGCTGATCTCAGCATTTGTCAGGTCTTCATTCAGGTTGTCAGCGACCTTTTCTTTTTTCTCACTCATGTTAAATTTACTTGATTGAAAATTAATAAGTTAGACATTATGTTGTTTAAAAATTGGTTGCAAAGATAGTAATTTTTTTATTCCATTGTCAACAATGATCAGATTTTCAGATGATAAGAAAATCCTCCCTCTTACCGGTAACCGGACTGATTAGATTGACACTTTTTTCTATTTTTGTCATCTGAATTAATCAGAAACCATAAATCATGAGGATAGCTGTTGTAGGGACAGGTTATGTCGGGCTTGTTACCGGAACATGTTTTGCTGAGACAGGTGTAACAGTCACCTGCGTTGATATTGACAGGGATAAGATCAGCCGCCTGCGGATGGCAAAACCTCCGATCTATGAGCCGGGACTGGAGACGATGATACGGCGCAATGCCGAAAAAGGGAGGCTCTTCTTTACTACTGACATTGCCGAAGCAATAGACAAGTGCGAGGTGGTATTCATAACAGTAGGCACCCCTCCCGAAGAGGACGGCAGTGCTGACCTGTCTCACGTGCTCAGTGTGGCCAGAGACATAGGGCGCCACATGCAGGACTATATCCTTATTGTCACAAAAAGCACCGTACCTGTCGGAGCAGCCGAGATGGTACGGAAGGCTGTGAGCGAAGAGCTTGCTGCCAGAAACAGTAAGATTCCGTTCGATGTAGCCTCGAATCCTGAATTCCTGAAGGAGGGAGATGCCATAGAGGACTTCCTGAGGCCTGAGAGGATTGTCATAGGGGTCGATTCTGACAGGGCTGAAGAGAAAATGCGCAAGCTCTACAAGCCCTTTATCCTGAACCAGCATCCCATACTTTTTATGGACATTGCCTCGGCTGAGCTGACAAAGTATGCTGCCAATGCCATGCTCGCGACAAGGATCAGTTTCATCAACGAGATTGCAAACCTGTGCGACATCCTTGGGGCAGACGTGAACCTGGTCAGGAAAGGGATCGGGAGCGACAGCCGCATAGGAAATAAATTTCTTTACCCCGGCGTGGGATACGGCGGGTCATGCTTCCCGAAGGATATTAAGGCTCTCATCAGATCGGCAGAGGAAAGGGGTTACTCAATGAATGTCATCAAAGCCGTCGACATGGCCAACGAGCAGCAGAAACTACGGCTGATGACGAAAGTAACCGAGCACTTCGGGCCAGATCTGACAGGGCTTCTCTTCGCTGTGTGGGGGCTCACCTTCAAGCCGCAAACTGATGACACGCGCGAGTCTCCCTCATTGGTTATAATCAACAGGCTTCTTGAATCAGGCGCACAGGTCAAAGTCTACGACCCCGCCGGCATGCCGGAAGTAATGGCAAAGCTGGGTGACAGGGTAACCTACGCCAGCGACCCCTACCAGGCAGCCGAGGGTGCTGACGCGCTGCTGCTCATAACAGAATGGGCTGAGTTCAGGCTGCCTGACTGGGACGAGGTATCTGACAAACTGAAACAGAAGATCGTTTTTGACGGCCGCAATGTCTTCGACCCTGCTGAACTGAAACGCATGGGCTTTGTATATTACGGCATCGGACGCAGATAATAACAAACACAAACATAAACCGAAGATGAAAGGCATAATTCTCGCCGGGGGCGCCGGCACAAGGCTCCATCCCATTACCGAGGCTGTCTCCAAACAACTGCTCCCGGTATATGACAAACCGATGATCTATTACCCTCTCTCAGCCCTCATGCTTGCCGGGATACGTGAGGTCCTTGTCATCTCCACACCGCGTGACCTGCCCAGTTTCCGTGCCCTGCTGGGTGACGGATCAAGGCTGGGAATGCAGTTCACCTATCGTGAACAGCCGTCCCCTGACGGTCTGGCACAGGCCTTTATTATAGGTGAGGAGTTCATCGGCACCGACAACGTCTGTATGATACTGGGAGACAACATCTTCTACGGTCAGGGCCTCAGAGGGATACTGAAAGAGGCAGCCACACTGCAGAAGGGTGCCGTGGTATTCGGCTATTCGGTCAACGACCCGGAACGGTATGGCGTCGTAGAGTTCGATGAAAAGTACCGCGCAGTAAGCATTGAGGAGAAGCCATTGAAACCCAAATCGAACTATGCCGTCACCGGGCTGTATTTCTATGACAACACGGTAGCCTCACGCGCACGCAACCTGAAACCGTCACCGCGCGGCGAACTTGAGATCACTGACCTGAACAGGCTCTATCTTAACGAGGGGCTGCTTGAAGTGAAACTCCTGGGCCGGGGAATGGCATGGCTTGACACCGGCACCTTCGAAAGCCTGCTGCAGGCATCAAATTTTATTGCCACCCTTGAACAGAGACAGGGGCTGAGTGCTTCATGTATCGAGGAGATTGCCTTTTACAACGGCTTCATCACAAGAGAAAAACTGATTGAGCTTGCAAAGCCACTGGCAAAAAGCCAGTACGGTCAGTACCTGCTGAAAGTGGCAAATGAAATGGACCGGAAATGAAAGTCATAAAAACTGAATTTCCGGGACTGCTCATTATAGAGCCTGACCTCTTCCAGGATGAAAGAGGCTACTTCTTCGAAAGCTATAACAGCCTGAAGTTCGGGAAGGAAGGCATTGATTATTCGCCTGTCCAGGATAATGAATCAAGTTCTGCCAGAGGAGTTATTCGTGGCCTGCATTACCAGGAGGAGCCTCATGCACAGGCAAAGCTTATCAGGGTGATTGAGGGACAGATATATGATGTTGCCCTCGATATCCGGAAAGGATCGCCTACATACGGAAAATGGTGCGGACTCGTCATTGACTCCGATGCAAAGAGACAATTCATGATTCCCAAAGGATTTGCGCACGGATTCTCGGTGCTGAGCGAGAGGGCAATAGTTCTTTATAAGTGTGATAATCACTACTCCCGGGTACATGAGCGGGGGATAAATGCAATGGACCCTTCGCTCAACATTGACTGGATGGTTGAGAAAGGTAAAGAGATCATAAGTTCAAAAGATTCAGAGCAACCCCTGTTCAAAGATATCTCAACAAGTTTTATCTTTAAGGGATGACAACTATTCTTGTTACCGGGTCTGCAGGACAGCTTGGCAGTGAAATAAGGGAGCGGTCTGTCCGTTACAGCGGGTACAACTTTATCTTCACTGACACCGGAGAGCTTGATATAACAGATGAAGGGGCAACGGCAAACTTCATTTCCGCTGCCGCTCCTGCCTGGATCATCAACTGTGCAGCTTATACGGCCGTGGACAGGGCTGAGGAGGAGGAGCAACTTGCCACACTGATCAATGGCAGGGGGGTTGACAATATTGTAAGTGCCATAAGGGGAACAGGATGCCGGCTTATACATATTTCAACTGACTACGTTTTTGACGGCAGTTCACCATTACCCTACACAGAGGATGCTGCTATTGCACCCGCGTCGGCCTACGGACGGAGTAAGCTTGCGGGAGAGAAGGCTGCGCTTGCATGGCCGCATACAATGGTAATACGCACCTCGTGGCTCTACTCCTCGTACGGCAACAATTTCGTCAGGACCATACTCGGAAAAGCAGGCTCCGCCGAGAGTATAAATGTTGTGTTTGATCAGGCCGGTTCGCCCACCTATGCGGCAGACCTGGCTGCAGCCATAATCGAGATCATCAGCGGAGTGATACAGAACAGGCATCCCTACATACCCGGCATCTTCAACTACTCTGACGAAGGAGTATGCAGCTGGTATGACATTGCAAAAGAGATAATCAGTGCAGCTGGCTCTCCTTGCGCAGTCAATCCTGTGAGGAGCTCTGCATATCCGTCAAGGGTTAAAAGACCTTCGTACAGCGTATTGGACAAGAGCAAGATCAAGGAAACATATAACCTTATCATTCCTCACTGGCGCGTCAGCCTGAACAATTGTTTAACAAAAATCAACACCATATGATCAATATCGACGAAATCAGGAAAAAGGCCACCCTATGGCTGGGAAATGAGTTTGACGAAGAAACCCGCAATGAGGTAAAGAACATGATGGAGAACGACGAGAAGGGACTCATCGATGCTTTCTACCAGGATCTTGAATTTGGCACCGGCGGGCTGAGAGGCATCATGGGTGCAGGGACGAACAGGATGAACCGCTATACTCTCGGCATGGCTACACAGGGGCTTTCTAACTACCTTAAGAAGCATGCTGCCAATCCGTCGTCCATAAAGGTGGCAATAGCCTATGACAGCCGTAATAACAGCACCTATTTTGCCAGGGTGGCGGCTGACATTTTCGTGGCAAACGGCTTCACCGCATATCTCTTTGAGTCTCTGAGACCAACACCTGTGCTCTCGTTTGCGGTACGGCATCACGGCTGTGACGCCGGAGTGATCATCACAGCATCACATAACCCCAAGGAATATAACGGCTATAAGGTCTCATGGAACGACGGCGGACAAGTTGTCTCTCCTCATGACAGGGGGATCATTGACGAAGTCAGGAAGATAAGGTCAGTCAAGGAGATAGCATCCGGAGGCGATCACTCAAAAATCATCTTTATAGGTGAAGAGACTGACAAAAAGTATATGGAAGAGGTGAGAAAACTAAGCCTCAACAGCGAGATCATCAGAAGGCATGCTGACATGGGCATCGTTTATACGCCGCTCCACGGAACGGGATACAAAATGGTCCCTGAGGCGCTGGCCATGTATGGTTTTACAAATATATACCCGGTCAGGGAGCAGAGCATTACAGACGGCAACTTCCCGACCCTCCATTCACCTAACCCCGAGGAACCCGGAGCTCTTGCCATGGCGCTTGACCTGGCACGCGAGAAGGGTGCCGACCTGGTGATGGCCACAGACCCTGATGCCGACAGGCTGGGTATTGCCGTCAGAAAGCCGTCAGGCGAATTCGTCCTTCTGAACGGAAACCAGACAGGGGCACTGCTGACATGGTATATCATCTCGGAGAAGAAGGGTAAGGGTGAACTCAAGGGTAACGAATACATAATTAAAACTATTGTTACCTCTGATCTGCTCGACAGTATAGCTGAGAAGAACGGTGTAGAATGTTACAATGTCCTGACCGGCTTTAAGTTCTTTGCAGAGATTATGAGAGACCTGGAAGGGAAGAAGAAATATATCGGAGGAGGCGAAGAGAGCTTCGGCTACCTGCCCGGTGACTATGTAAGAGACAAAGATGCAGTGTCATCATGCGCCCTTATTGCTGAGATAGCGGCATGGGCCCGTGATCATGGTAAATCATTGTGGGAACTGCTTCTCGACATCTATGCTGAGTACGGGCTGTACAGGGAAAAGCTGGTCAACGTCGTCCGCAAGGGTGCCGAGGGTGCTGCAGAGATCAGGAAGATGATGGAGGACTTCAGGAGCAACCCCCCTGCAGCTATCGACGGCAGCAAGGTTGTGAAGATTAATGATTACCTGCTTCTGACATCCGCTGACCTTCTTACAGGGAAAAAGATCCCACTGCCTCTTGAGAAGTCCAATGTGCTGCAGTTCTTCCTTGAAGACGGAACAAAGATATCTGTCAGGCCTTCAGGCACGGAACCGAAGATAAAGTTCTACTTCAGTGCCAGGACAGCTCTCGGAAATATATCGGAATTTGAAGCAGCATGGAAGTCTCTCGAGGAGAGGATTGATGGCATCATTTCAGATCTGAAACTATGACCTCAGCGATGCGCAGGTTGCGAGTCACCAAATGCGGCCTTCCCCTTTGCCTTGCCCCTCGCCCCTCGCCCCTTGCCCCTTGCCTTTATTCCCCTATTATCTTGATAAGCACGCGTTTGCGGCGCATGCCGTCATACTCGCCGTAGAAGATCTGCTCCCAGGGGCCGAAGTCAAGCCTGCCGCCTGTAATGGCTGCCACCACTTCGCGACCCATCAGCTGCCGCTTCATGTGTGCGTCAGCATTGTCTTCGAAACCGTTATGGCGGTATTGTGAGTGAGGCTTCTCGGGTGCAAGCTTCTCGAGCCACACCTCGAAATCATGGTGCAACCCCCCTTCGTCATCATTGATGAACACCGAAGAGGTGATATGCATGGCGTTAACGAGTACAAGACCCTCCATTATCCCGCTGTCGCGGAGACACTCTTCAACCTGACGGGTTATATTGACATAATCGCGCCGGTGAGGAGTCTCAATCCATATCTCTTTTCTGTACGATTTCATTGTCCTCTTTTATGTAGTTATCCAGTCAAATCTCATCCTTCGCCCCTTGCACCTTGCCCCTTGCACCTTGCATCACCCCCTGAACCACCTGTCAGGGAAGTTGACGAGGTAAACCTTTTCCGTAGCCCTCGTAAGCGCAGTATAGAACCACCTTAGATAATCTATCGTCGGTTCCTGGCGGCTGAACATACCCTGATCTATAAAGACCCTCTCCCACTGCCCTCCCTGAGCCTTATGGCAGGTGACGGCATAGGCAAACTTAATCTGAAGTGCATTGTAATAAGGATCATTTCGCACCGCCTCAAACTGTTTCCTTTTTGATTTTATCCCCGGATGATCGGCCAGCACGGCGAAATAGAGCTCACGAGACTTCTCTGCGGAGAGCGACGGTGTATCCATCATCAGTGTGTCAAGCATAACCCTGGCCTCCAGCTCCCTGTCCGAATCGCGAAACCAGAGTGTCATCTCAGCAAACCTCATCCCGAATAACTCCTCATATTTTCTTATCCTGCGAACCTCTGCAATGTCGCCGTTGGCGATGAAAGAGGCTCCCTCCTCATCCTTCAGCCAGAAGTAGTTGTTCTTTACCACCATAACGATATCGCCCGAGCTAATCTCCTCGTCGCGGTAGAACACCCTGTTGCGTATACCCTGGTTGTAACGGTTGGCCAGACTGTTCGAATTCACGACCACGATAGCCCCGTCTGTGCCACACCTGTCATACGCTTCCGTGAGACGCTCGATGAGGTCGTTACCTCCAAGCCGTTCAACATCGGTGTAACCATCGAGTGTCATCTCCGGCACTGACAGGTCGCCGTCGCTTACCTGCCGTCTTACAGCCGTGGCATTCATGAGTATGCCTGAGCCCTCGCTCTGCCTTATTACCTGACGCAGCTCGAAGGTATGTATGGCGAATCCTGTGCTCCTCAGCACCTCCTCATCGAGGGCAGGACTTACAATAGATCCCACAGGAGGCAACTGTGCCACATCACCCACCAGGACAAGTTTGCAGTCAGTGCCGGTGTATACATACTCTATAAGATCCTCCAGCAGCCTGCCAGTTCCGAACACCGATCCCTCAGAAGACTCGGCAGGGATCATTGACGACTCATCAACTATGAAAAAAGTCTCCTTATGGAGGTTGCGGTCAAGGACAAACTTACCCACCCCGTCGGTAGCCGACTTCTGCCTGTAGATCTTGCGGTGAATGGTGCAGGCCTCTTTACCGGAGTATGATTGCAGGACCTTGGCAGCCCTGCCTGTCGGAGCCATCAGTACAAACCTCTGTCTGAGGGTGGAGAGGGTATTGACCAGTGATGCAATAACACTGGTCTTGCCAGTCCCGGCATAACCAGTGAGAAGAAAGATGACATCATTCGAGTTTTCCGACACATATGAGGCAAGCATCCGCATGCAGTCAGACTGATCCGGTGTGGGTATGTAGCCGAGATTTTTCTCAAGCAACGAATAGATGTTCTCCTTTCTCATTTTCTTTGAACAATCCGGATATCAGTCTGCTTTTTTTTTAAATTTGCACAAAGTTACTCAAACATTCCATCAGAAAAGATATGAAAACGGCTCTCAACATTGTATTTGCAGTAATCATTGTGGTACTTGCCTATTTCCTGATCGAAAGCATCATGGAACCGATAAGGTTCAACAGGGAAAAAGATGCCAGGGAAGCTGCCATAAAGGAGAGACTTATTGACATCAGGACAGCACAGGAGACCTTCAAGGCAGTAAAAGGGTACTATACAGGCAGTTTTGATACGCTGGTCACCTTCCTCACCACCGACTCCCTGCCGCTCATTTTCCGCCTCGGCTCCCTGACTGATGAGATGATAGCTGACGGCATCACCAGTGAAAAGGAGGCCGTAAGAAAGGGACTTATAAAGAGAGACACTTCATATATACCGGTAAGAGACTCGATCTTCCATCAGGGATATCCTCTTGAATCACTGAGGTTTGTGCCGGGGATGGAAAATACTGAGTTCCAGATGTCAGCCACAAAGGTGATGACAACATCACTGGTACTGGTAAATGTATTTGAGGCATATGTTCTTAATGACGTCTTCCTGAAAGACCTTAACCGCCAGCTTGTCGTCAACTATAACGAACAAAGAGTCAAAACCACCGGCTTCCCCGGCATGAAGGTGGGTGATGTGAAGGTCCCCAACAACAATGCAGGGAACTGGGAGGACTGATGACTCAGTCGCAGAAATATCCAATGGAGCTCTTCGACGAGACCCTTGACATAAACGCGACCGAAAATTACGATCTCAGTCTGGAACTGTCGGAAGATGGACTTTCTTTGGCTGTTCTTGATCTGCTTCGGGGAAAATATGTCCTTCTCAGGCACTACCCGATCGATATTCACGGAAACAACGCGCCACGATCGCATGCCGAAATAATCGGATCGGATGATTTCCTGAGAAGACATTTCAGAAAGGTCTTTATAATAACTCCTTCTCCTCATTTTACACTTGTTCCGTCTGCTGTCTTCGATCCGTCACTCAGGGATGACTATTTCCGTTTCAGTCACAGCATCCGGCCTGACACCAGGATAACAGCCAATAATCTCCCTTTTCCGGGTGCAGCAGTGCTTTTCGCACCTGACAGGGAAGTAAGTGAGGCGGTATCGTCACGATGGCCCGGCGTGACCCCCTGGCACCATACAAAACCTTTGCTCCAACATATTTCCGCGGCATGCCGCTCTTCAGAAGAACGTCATATTCATCTTCACTACGAAAAGAGCTTCATCACGTTAATTATTGCTGAAAAAAGAAGCCTGGCCTTCTGCAACAGTTTTATCTGTCCCGATGCATCAGATGCAGGTTATTATCTGTTCAATGTGCTTGAGAGCCGCGGCATAAAATCAGATGAGTCAATTCACGTCAGCGGCACTGTTGAGCCATACAGTGAAGCCCATCTGGCAATATTAAACTATGCTGAGAATGTTAAGTTTGCCTCTCCGGTGATAAGACAGGGATTCAGTTATGTCATGCATGATACAGCTCACCACCGGTGGCTCAATCTTTTTACTGCCGCATCGTGCGAATAATAGGGGGAGAGTTTAAAGGAAGGCATATCAATCCACCGGCAGGCTTCAGAGCCCGCCCTACTACTGACTTTGCACGTGAGAGCCTGCTGAACATACTGAATAACAGGTATGATTTCACTGCCGTGTCCCTGCTCGATCTTTTTGCCGGATCGGGTGCAATCAGTTATGAATTTGCCTCACGGGGATGCAGGGAGCTTGAACTTGTAGAAACTGACAGGCGCTATTGTGAATTCATCAGCACTTCATTCCGCTCTCTCGGGATCAGGTCAGCGAGAGTACACAGGATAGACGTCCGTGACTGGCTGAAGATATGCCATAAACAATATGACATTATTTTTGCCGATCCACCCTACACTCTTTCATGGTTGAAGGAGCTGCCAGATATGGTTCTTGCCTCGGGTGCCGTGCACCAGGAAAGCCTTTTCATTCTTGAGCACCCAAAATCATTTGATTTCAGCAGGCATGTTGCAATAAAGGACCACAGAAAATACGGAAACGTAAATTTCAGTTTTTTCCAGCCGGCTCTCTAGAAAATATGTTAATTATTGGTTAATGATCGGCATTTTATCGGTTAATCATGATTTATTTCATGAAAGGGATGCCGCAAAAAGGATATTTTCCGGTCTTTATAAGTGAATTGAATTCTTTATTAACTCAAACCTTTTGACACATGAGAAAACTACTATTAACCAGTTTGATCTTCTTTTCAATGGTTCTTTCGCTGCTGGCTCAGCAAAAAACCATTACAGGAGTGATCACAGACAAGACTGATGGCTTGCCTATCATTGGGGCAACCATACAGGTCGAGGGTACATCATCAGGGAGTGTTACCGACCTTGACGGCAAGTACTCGATCAGCGCAGCCCCCGGGGTTATTCTCGTTTACAGGTTCATCGGCATGAAGACACAACAGGTAACTGTCGGTGCTGATAATGTGATAAACATTATAATGGAACCTGATGATATAGGCCTCGACGAGATCGTCGTGGTAGGATACGGCTCAGCCATCAAGAGGGAGCTTACCGGCTCCATCACCAAGGTAGAGACCAGGGGTATCGCCGAGATGCCGACAGCAAGCTTCGAATCGGCCATACAGGGTAAAACCTCCGGCGTATTCATTGAACAAGCCAGCGGTAAACTGGGAGAGACTGTAAAGATGAGGATCAGGGGGTCATCATCAGTGTCAGCAAATAACCAGCCCCTGTATGTGGTCGACGGCGTGCCCATCACCACCCAGAGTCTCTCAAACGAAGACAACCAGCCTACGAGCCCGCTTGCAGACCTCGCCATGACAGATGTGGAGTCCATCCAGATCCTCAAGGATGCTTCAGCAGCCGCCATCTACGGTTCAAGGGCATCAAACGGCGTAGTCATCATTCAGACAAAGAGGGGAAAGAGCGGAGCAACGAAGTTTGACGTTCAGTACACCACCGGCATCAGCGAACCCAGCAGGCTCATGGAATGGCTGAATGCTGATCAGTATCTCGAACTGTTTAATGAGTCAATGGACAACGTTTCAGACGGCGATGGTTTAGTCTGGGGCTGGTTACCCAAAGATGAATTCTGGGAGTACTTTGTCGGGTCGCAGTGGGATGACGGCTATGATACCGACTGGCAGGCAGAAGCCTTCCAGAAAGGCTCTCTCAACAGGATCAATCTTTCAGCCAGCGGCGGAACAGGTAACACCACATTCTATTCTGGCGTAAGCTATGACGATACAAAAGGTATACTTCGTGGCAACACCATGAACAAGCTCAGCGCACGGTTAAACCTTGATCAGAAAGCAACTGAAAAATTTAGCTTCGGGATGCAGATGAACATCATCAGGACAGAGATGGAAAGGGTAGAGAATGACAACGCCTATGCCACTCCCCTGCAGCTTGTTGCACAGACGCCACTGACGACGGTCTATGATCCGGAGACGGGTGAACTCAATACAAACACCATTTAT
The DNA here is from genome assembly GCA_963732365.1 of uncultured Bacteroidales bacterium. GTDB lineage: Bacteria > Bacteroidota > Bacteroidia > Bacteroidales > VadinHA17 > SR-FBR-E99. The sequence continues at coordinate 530,165 of CAVSZC010000001.1, forward strand.
TACAATGGTCTTATATCGCTCAGGGACGGATCCAACAACCAGACTTCCTTCAGGTCTCTTGTAAACCTCAACGCACAATACAATATCTTCAAGAATCTCGCTTTCAGGAGCGAGTTCGGGACAGACATCTACGACCTCAGGGAGAAGAACTTCTTCGGACGCGAAACAATTGGTGCCGGTCCTGCCGGCGAGGCCCAGAACCGCTCTGTAAGAGTCATTAACTACAACTGGGAGAACTACCTCACTTATAACAAGGCATTCGGCGTTCACAACATCAACGCCGTTGGCGGCATGTCATACCAGCAGGCCAACTCCACAGGTTCAAATATTTATGGGAAGGGATTCCCCACAGATGATTTCACCAACATTGAAAATGCAGCAGAAGCAACTGACTTTTCAAGCTGGGAAGATGCTTCCTCATTCCTGTCTTACTTCGCCCGTGCCAATTACAAGGCCAATGATAAGTACTTCTTTACAATCAGCGGACGTGTAGACGGATCATCAAGGTTCGGTGTAGACAACCGGTATGGGTTCTTCCCTGCAGGATCGGCAGGATGGATCATCACGCAGGAGGATTTCATGGCAGGTATTAAAGATGTCCTCAGCTACCTTAAACTGAGAGCAAGTTACGGTCTGACAGGTAATTCAGGTATTCCTGATTATGCCCATCTCGCACTTTACACAGGCGTCAACTACGCAGGCAGAAACGGGCTTGAAGCCACTCAGCTTCAGAGCCGCGAGCTGGGATGGGAGACCACAGCGCAAATGGATATAGGCATCGACTTTGGCTTGTTCAACAACAGGCTTACCGCTGAGGTCGACTATTACCAGAAGAATACGACAGACCTTCTCCTCTACCGGACGCTGCCGTCTACCTCCGGCTTCACAGGCGTCTGGAGCAACGTCGGGGAGCTTAAGAACAACGGAGTGGAATTTTCATTGCATGCAAATATCCTCACCGGCGCGCTTACCTGGACGATGGATTATAACATGGCTTTCAATGAAAATACCATCATAAGCATCGACGGCCCGGAAATTACACCAAACGGCTTTAACTACGTCATTGAAGGTCAGCCCATAGGTGTTTTCAAATTAGTGAAGTACGCAGGAGTGGATCCGGACAATGGAGATGCATTGTACTACCTGGGACCTGACAGCAACGAGACTACCAACAACTATAACCTTGCCGAACCGCAGATAGTTGGTTCGCCCAATCCGGACTTCACCGGAGGCTTCAGTAACTACTTTAAGTACAAAGGTTTTGATCTGAACATACTTACAAGCTTTGTATACGGTAATATGGTATATAACGGCGCTGGCGTCTACCAGTCTGCAAATGCTGACTGGTTTGACAATCAGACCGTTGATCAGATGAAGAGGTGGCAGAACCCGGGCGATATAACAGATGTGCCGCAGGCACGCCTCGGTGATGGTAATGGAACCAAGGCATCAAGCAGATACCTCTCAGATGCCTCTTACTTAAGGCTCAGAAGCATTAACCTGGGATACAATCTGCCGGCATCGCTTGTAAGCAAAATGAAGATGTCGTCACTTAGAGTGTACTTCGGCGTTCAGAATCTTTACACCTTCACCAATTACAAGGGATGGGACCCCGAAGTGAACTATACCGGTACTAACCGCAGTACCCAGAACACGAACATTATCCAGGGCTACGACTTCTATACGGCACCACAGGCCAGAACATATACCCTTGGTATTAACCTCTCATTCTAACCTTAAAGAACTATGGTCATGAAAAATATGATAACAAGAAATAAAATATGGTTACTGCTGGTGCCCGTGCTTGCGCTTCTCTTCTCATGCAGCGAGAAGCTTGACATCAAGCCCAAGCAGTCGATTGATGCAGAGGCGGCTCTTACAACCCCTGGCAATATCCAGGCAACTCTTATCGGAGCTTATCTGACAGCCCGCAGTGCTAACCTCTTTGGCTCACAGTTCAACGAATACAGTGAGCTCTATGCTACTACCGGTGATATGATTTTCATCGGGACCTATCAACAGCCACGTGAATTCGAAGACAAAGAAGCGACGGTAACTAACAGCTACGTCTCAGGAACCTGGATTGATGGTTACCAGCTGATCAATATCTGCAACACTCTCCTTGATGAAGAGACCCTTGCCATCCTCGATGATGAGGACAAAACAAGAGTCGAAGGGGAAGCACGCTTTCTGAGAGGATGGGTGATGTTTGAGATGATAAGATACTTCGGATTGCCTTATGAGCCAGGACAGGCAAACAGCCAGCCGGGTATACCTATTATTCTCACTCCTACCAAAGATGTTTCTGATGCAGTGAAAGTTGCAAGAAACACGGTAGCGGAGTGCTATACACAGATAATTGCAGACCTTGTTGCTGCACGCGACCTTCTGCCCCCTTCAAATGATGTGTATGCTACCAACTGGGCTGCAAGAGCTGTTCTGGCAAGGATTTACCTCCAGACAGGCCAGTATTCTGCAGCCGCCGCTGAGGCTAACTTCATAATTCAGAACGGCCCCTTTGCTCTCGTCGGGCACCCTCTTCAGGCTTTCAACAATACATCAAATTCTCCTGAGGATATTTTTGCCCTCCAGAATAATGTGGCATCCAACACCTCCTGGCTTTCCGTAATGTATGCCTCGCTGAACGGTATGGGCAGGGGCGACTATGAGATCCAGCAGGTGTTCCTTGACAAGTTCAACCCTGCTGACCTGCGCGGCATGTTTCAGGAGGACACCGAAGAATCCTATACCATCGACAATATTACTATGATGTATTACAAGGGTGTGGGTACAATAATAAACAACGGCGGTATCAATACCGCAAAGTGGGGCGACTACTACGCCATTATCCCGCTCATAAGGCTTGCTGAGATGTATCTCATAAGGGCAGAGGCCAACTTCGAGGATCCGGGCGCTGACATTGGTCCCAGGACACCAACGCAGGACATCAACACGGTACGGGCAAGGTCAAATGCTCCGCTCTATACCGGCACGGTAACAAGGCAGCAGATCAGGGATGAGCGCTATTTTGAGCTATGCTGGGAGGGTCACAGGCTGCATGACCTGAAGAGATGGAAAGTAAATATCGCAAGTTACCCGTATAACGCAGGAAACCTTATACTTCCAATCCCATTCAGGGAGATGGAGGTCAATGACCTGCTTGTACAGAACGAATGGTATACAAAATGATGAAGAAATATCCGTGAAACGACGCCCGGATCGGGCGTCGTTTCACGGATCAATTTGATTCATTTATATAGAGACGTTGCATGCAACGTCTCTACTGTTTTATAACAGTTTAATCGCATTAACAACCCGTTCCGGCGTGAAGGGTACACGGAACAACCTGGCACCCGTGGCATCGAATATCGCATTGCCCACTGCGGCACCTACAGCAATGATAGCAGGTTCACCGCCCCCCTGTGGAGCCTGGTCCTGCCTGTCAAGGATGACACACTCTATCTTCGGCAGCCATGAGAACCTGGGTATCTGGTAAGTGTCAAAATTCCTGTCGGCTATATTGCCGCCCTCAAACTTCAACTCCTCGGTCAGCGTATAGCCCAGGGCCATGGTGATGCACCCCTCCATCTGTATCAGTGAACCTTGCGGGTTGACGCAGAGACCCATATCCTGTGAGGCAACAACACGTTTGACCTTCACCTTGCCTGTGGAAGCATCTACCTCCACCTCAGCAATCTCAGCCACCCATGTACCTGCATCGGTGCCGCAGGCTATCCCTATGCCTCTTCGCGACGGTGTTTTTGCAGGTGTGTACCCGAATTTCTCTGCTGCCGACTTAAGGCAGGCGATCATCTTTTCATCCTTGAGATTCATCAGCCGGAACTCCAGGGGATCAATCCCTGCTGTCGCAGCCATGATATCTATCTGTGTCTCCCTCGCGAAGGTGTTTGTGTTGTTGTTCGGCGCACGCCAGGGACCGGTGGCAAAAGGATGAACCCTGTAGGCTGCCCTGTTCTCTCCGTAACTTGTCGTTCTGGCGTTGGGAACATTATAGATGGTCTCCGCTCCCCTCGTACCTGCAAGATAGACATGGTAATCCCACAGCTGGATCGATCCGGTTTTATCAATACCTGATCTTACTTTGACAACAGAAACCGCATGAAAGGTATCGTAGAAAAACTCCTCGTCACGTGTCCATGCAAGCATCACCGGCTTACCGGTCATCTTTGCAAGCTTCGCTGCCTCAACCCCCTGCTGGTATGCAGCCTTGCCACCGAACCCTCCGCCAACGAACGGAGTAATGATCCTGACGTTCTCGCGTGTCATCCCCAGTTCTCTGACTATACCGTCCTGAAGGCCGAAAGGTGACTGTGTTGATGCCCACACGGTAACCTTCTCCCCTTCAAAGCGGGCAAGGGCTGTGTGCGTCTCTATCGGAGCATGGGCCAGGTACGGATCGTGGTATTCATTCTCAAACACCTTGTCGCACTGCAGCCTGGCCGCCTCAATGTCACCAGTAGTCCTGACAACATTGGTTCTGAATTCACCCTTGTTGATAAAGTCATAGACCGTCTTGTCATTGACTTGCAACTCATTATATGAATAGTCAGCCCTGATCTGCACAATTGCCAGGTCAGCCTTATCGCGGTTCTCGCTGATCACTGCTATGAAATCGCCCTCCCGTACTACCGTGACACCGTCAATCTTTTCCGCCCCTGAGGCATCGACCGATTCCAGCTTTGCGCCATGTGACGGGGGCCTGAGGATCCTGGCATGAACCATCCCGGGCAGTGTGAGGTCGCCCGCATATTTTGTCCTTCCTGTCACTTTTTCAAAGGAGTCGGAGCGCATCAGCGGCTTGCCGACCTGCGTATAGACTTTATAATCCTCAGGCAGAGGCTTGGGATCAAGGTATTTTTCAAGCTTCTGCCCCTTTGCCAGTTCAGCGTATGTTACACTTTTCGCATTGTTCATGGCATCAACAACCACCCCGTCTTTTACCTCAAGTTGAGATGCAGGTACGCCAAGGCGCGCCGATGCCATCTCCATGAGCACCGCCCGCGCCTCGGCTGCGGCAGCCCTCATATTCGGACCAAAGGCCCTTGTGGTGAGTGAGCCCCATGTGCCCGCATCGTAGGGACACAGGTCGGTATCTCCCATTATCATCTTTACCTTCGAAATGGGTACATTAAGTTCCTCAGCCATCATCTGCGGCAGGGAGGTGATGATACCCTGTCCCATTTCTATTTTGCCCGTAAAACAGGTTACGGTACCGTCTTCGGCTATCTGAAGGAAGGCATTGTAGTCTTTCGTGAGTGATCTCGCCTGGTCTGCAGGCAAAGCAAGAAGGTCCAGCGCGTTCCATGGCTGGAAGAAGATGAAGATGCCTCCGCCGAACAGCTTGATGAAGCTCCTCCTCTTTATTCCTGATGATACTGTTGTCTTTTTCATTACTGCTTCCCTCCTTTCATTGCTTTTGAAGCATCCTCAACGGCATCAATGATACGCATATGCGCTCCGCACCTGCATAGGTTCTCTTCCATACCCGCAACAATCTCCTGCCGCGTTGGCGAAGGGTTTTTCTTAAGCATGCCGACAGCCGTGACGATCATACCCGGGGTGCAGTAACCGCACTGAAGGGCGTCATGATCAATAAAAGCCTGCTGAACCGGGTGAAGCTTGCCTTTCTTCTCCAGCCCCTCGATTGTTACCACCCTTTTGCCTGCCACGTCACTGACAGGTATCATGCATGACCTGACCGGCTCATCATCGATCAGGACAGTGCATGCACCGCAGAAACCGATGCCGCACCCGTATTTGGTGCCTGTAAGGCCGAAGTGGTTCCTGAGGACCCATAGAAGCATCTGGGTGGGGTCAGTGACCAGCTCGGTCTTTTTGTTGTTCAGTTTAAAGATGATTTTTTCCTCCATGTCTAAATCTCCTGGTTTATTTCATTCAAGTATTCCTCATGCGTATCGATGTCTTTCAGCACTGATGAATGTAAGGATTCCACCTCCAGGACATCCTCCGGGTGTTTTTTCAACAGTCCTCTCAGTCCATCCGGCCCAGCAAGTCGGTATATCTCTTCCCTGTACCTGCTGTCAATGAGCAGGGGATGGCCCCTTTTCCCATTGTGAACGGGAACAACAATGCCCCGGTCCGATTTATTGTAGGTTTCAATAACAAGGTCAATTACTTCTGTATCAATCATCGGCTGGTCACCCAGGAGGACCAGCGCTGCCCTGAAGTGGGGAGGCAGATGATCAAATCCGCATTTTACGGATGAGAGCATGCCCTCTTTATAATTTGCATTGAAGCAGTTCACAACCGGGTACTTCTCTGTCAAAGATAAGACTTCATCGTGGTTCGCACCTAGCACGACAATACTCTTTTCAACTTTTGAGGCCATGACATTTGCAATAACCGTCTCGATAATTGTCTTCTGCATGAACGGCAGGCTCATCTTGGCAGAGCCCATCCTCTTCGACTCCCCTGCGGCAAGCACTATTCCCCAGATGCCTTTCATCGGTTATCTGTTGTCAGGTGTCAGTTATCTGTTATAGTTCGGCTCTTTCACTTCGACTTTCGACTTTCGACTTTATAAGAACGAGCTGCGCAGCAATGCTCACGGCAATCTCCTCTACCGTTTTGGATCCTATCTCGAGTCCTACCGGTGTGTAAATCTGCTGCCACTGTTCCTCCGTGGCCCATTCTCTGTCGATAAATTCCCGGCGCATCTTTGCCACCTTGGGTTTGCTGCCGATCATTCCGACGTATGCCGCTTCTGTGCCGATACATGGTTTCAGCGCCTCAGCGTCGTTATCGTGTCCCCTGGTGACGATAACAATATATGTATTACTGTCTTTCCGGACCTCATTCATCGCATCTCCGACAGGTCTGACAATAATATGGTCAGCGTCAGGCAGGTTTCCGGCATTTGCATACTCGCCGCGGTCATCTATCACAGTGATCTCAAAATCAAGCAATCTTCCCAGATGTGACAGTACTCTTCCGATATGTCCGGCACCTGCTATTATCAGTCGGGGAAGAGGATAAACAGGCTCAAGAAATGCAACAGTGGATACCTCCGGTCCTGCCGATGTAAGGTCAATCTGTCTGAACGATGCATATCCCTGAGTATTAATAATCTCTTCGACCTCTCTTTTCATATCATGATGGTCAGGCAGAGACAGATCGATTGCTGACAGGTCAGTCACCCATCTTCGGTCTATTGATATCTCCGGTTGATTCAGCCGGCTTATTACCGTTACCAGCACGCCGTGTATTCCACTTGCAAGGCTCTTCTCCATCTCCCTGAAGACGGTGAGGTGTTTCAAAGGACAGGCATCAAGGAGGATAGAGATGGAGCCCCCGCATATTGCCTCCTCTTTTCTTGAGATGTCATTATCGAGAGAGAAGTGCATCCATATAGATTCTTTGCCTGAGAGGCACTTCACTGCCTGTTCCCGTACCCTGTTTTCCACGAAGCCACCTCCTACTGTACCGGCCAGGAGCTTACCGTTGCCGAAGAGGGCTATGCTGCCGGGTTTCTGTGGCGTGGAGCCGTGTGTAGCGGTAACAGTGGCCAACACCATGCCGGCAGCTGGCTGGTCATATTGCACAAGGTGGCGGTAAATGTTCTTCATCTCTGACTTTTTTACCGGTCTGCCAGCAGTCTGAGGTTAGGTAAATTGAACTGTTTAGCGGTCGGTTAAAGACAAATATATAATATTTTGCGGGCGGGGTGTCAGAATGATATAATTGGAAAAATATTTTGAGGAATAAAAAATTAGAGTAATTTTGCATCGCTTTTGGTGCGGTAGTTCAGTTTGGTTAGAATATCGGCCTGTCACGCCGAGGGTCGCGGGTTCGAGTCCCGTCCGCACCGCCCTTAAGACCTCATAACCCCTTGATTTTCAAGGGGTTTTTTAATGTCTGCCACAAAATCTGCCACAAAATCCGCCACAATCTGCCACAAATAATTACCTCTAAAATTGTTTTGAAACCCATCTCAATGTATGTCTTATGAAGAGGCTGAGACCTAAAGAAATGGATTATTCTTTTCAGTTAAACAGAGAAACCGTTTGAACTAAGTTGATCTCAGATGCTATTTTATAGATAACACTTATTTTATATAAATTAAGAGTTAAAAACTCAAAATCCTCCCCCAAATAATTTCAAGTGGATTTTTGGTTTTAAAAATACTCGATCCTCCCCTCTATTTCGCATATCAAAAAAACGTTCGGTTATTTGATTAGTTTTCTACCTTCATGACCCTAAATGAGGTAATTGAAATGTTAAGAAGTTCTTACTTTCAGAACTTAATTTCAAAATATAAACCAATTCTGGATGTAAAGGGTAATGATTTATCTTTTGGAGAATATCCGAAGTATGTCGGAGCAATTTTGACACCCTTTATTGGTGTATAGTCAAACCCTGCAATAAAAAGCTGCCCGTCTTTTTTTATAATATCCCCTGTCTCTATTGCATTATCGGGGACAGTTGCCTTAAGGTAATCATAACGCGTGAATAAGCTGAATTTATCAGACAGGCCAAGAGAAGCGTAAACGGATAAGCCTGAAAGGTCATTTCCGTCAATCATGTCTTTGTTCTTCTGCATGTTATACTCTATCCCGGTTTTGAACTTTTTTCTATTGTAACCTGCCAGGAATGATAGTGAAGTCTGGGCATAATCTTTCTTCATCATGTCAGCATAGCCTCTTAAAACAAATCCGTTAAAAGGCCTCAATATTATACCGAATGTTGTCTTAAAGATACTGTCCACCTGTACCTTCTTATATCCTTCTCCATTGAGTATTGATAAATCAAATGAAATTATTTTTGCCGGTGAGTATTCGAAAGCGGCTCCAAGGTCAGAAGGCGGACTATATTTATAAGCATCCTGAAAAGATTTGTAGATGTATCGATAGCCCCATTGTGCCTGCTGGAGAATGAACTGATCTACATCTATCATCCCGAACCTGACTGAAAATTTATTGTTTTTGTATTGAACAAAAGCGTTTCTTATTACAGCTGTCATCTTAAGCTCTCCTACACCGGGATCAGCCAGATCGATGTTAATTTTTGACGATATGTTCCTGCTGAAAGAGTATTCATAACCGAGAAATGCCCTGGTCAGTTCAAAAGCCTTTGAATTTCCCTCCTTATTCGTAGTGTAACTTACATCGCTGAAGATCAGAGCGAAAGGTTTGCCATGCGGCGTGAAGGAACTGTCAGACTGGGCATAAATGTCAAGTGACAAAAATAAAGATAATAATATAGGAAAAAGTAATCCGGAAAGTCTTTTAATAATTCTTTTCAGCATGTGTTAAAGTTATATGGTATTCTGGCTTTGGTAGGGTTTTTTTCAGGATTTGACTATTTTGTAATTTATTCGGCTGTTCCTTTAACAAAGCCAACCTTTTTGCCATGCTTCAGCAAACTTTCAGGATCAAGAATTCCATAGAGCTGAATCAGTTTTGCCACTACTCCTGTCCAGCCTGTCTGATGACTTGCTCCCAGTCCGGCCCCATTGTCAGCATGGAAATATTCATAAAACAAAATGTAGTCGCGCCAGTGAGGATCGGTCTGGAACTTATGTGCACCTCCGAAAACCGGTCGCTGACCTTGTTTGTCGAGAGTGAAAATCTTTGTGAGCCGGTTACTTATTTCCTTACTTACCTCAAAAAGGTTCATCATATTTCCTGATCCTGTCGGGCATTCAATTTTGAAATTATCCCCGTAATAGAGGTAGAACTGTTGAAGAGCCCTTATAAGCAAAACATTTACAGGCATCCAGACAGGTCCGCGCCAGTTGGAGTTGCCGCCAAACATACCGGTATTGGATTCAGCCGGCAGGTAATCCACACGATATTCCTGACCGCCGGCATATAGAACATAAGGATTCTTCTCGTGGAATTTGGATATAGATCGGATACCATAAGGACTTAAGAACTCATTCTCATCAAGCATCCTGGACAAAATCCTGCGGAGCCTGGCAGGGTTAACAAGAGCGAAAATCCCGCGCTCAGCCACTCCATAATGACCGGGACCCGTAGGGTGTATGGATTCGTGAAGTTCCGGGATCCTCCTGAGACGCTCAAGGATACGCGACATTGCTTTTGGAATTTTCTCCCGATACTCCTTTTCAACAACACTTGTAGCACACAAGGGTAATAATCCAACTAGTGACCTCACCTTTAGCCGTTGTCCGCTTCCATCAGGCAAACGGAGCAGGTCATAATAGAAACCATCTTCCTCATCCCACATTCCGTCCGTACCAGTAGTATTCATGGCAGAGGCAATGAAATAGAAGTGTTCTGCAAACTTCACAACCATGGCTTCGTAAAGTGGATCGTGCTGAGCCAGTTCAAGGGCCATTTCTACCATATTCTGGCTGAACAGGGCCATCCATGCCGTTCCGTCAGCCTGTTCCAGACTGCCACCAGTGGGGAGAGGAGCGCTGCGGTCAAAAACACCAATATTATCCAGACCCAGAAATCCTCCCTCGAATACATTTTTGCCGAAACGGTCTTTGCGGTTCACCCACCAGGTGAAATTCAGCATCAGCTTGTTGAACATGGACTTAAGGAATTCCAAATCACCCTTGCCTTGCAAAGCTTTGTCAGTATTATAAAGGAACATTGATGCCCAGGCATGAACGGGTGGATTCACATCGCTGAAATTCCATTCATAAGCTGGCATCTGTCCATTGGGGTGAAGGTATAAACTATTGAGCATCAGATCCATTTGAGTTTTGGCAAAATCAGGATCCACGATTGAAAGTGGCAGGGTATGGAAGGCCAGGTCCCAGGCTGCATACCATGGATATTCCCATTTGTCGGGCATCGAGATGATATCTGAATTCAGCATGTGATACCATTCGGAGTTCCGGGCACTTTGAAACCCTTTATGCAGGGGATTGGAGTTGTGTTCGTCCAGCCAGTTATCGCCATCAAAGAAGAAGTACTGTTTACTCCAAAGCATCCCCGCAATTGCCTGACGCATTACATTGGCCTCATCTTTACTTACTGACGGTGGGGTTACAGCCTTGTAGAACTTATCTGCTTCAAGGAGCCTGTCAGTAAAGACTTCATCAAAATCCTCCTTAAAGGTTTTGTCCACTTTGGCCAGAGAATTGCTGGCAAGCCTCATCTGAATTACTGATGATTTACCTGCACCAATATTTAGATGATAATGTGCTGCAACTTTTGTACCTTCTTTTTCGGGATTCACTGCCTCCATATTGCCCTGAACCAAAAAGTCATTTATACCGTCCTTGACAAACAGGCTTTCGTTCTCATGTCCGGGGAATAATTTTGCATGGTTTGTTTCGTTTTCAGTGAAGAGAAGGGGCACATTACCTTCGCAGGAAAACAGAAACTCACCCAACTCAGTATGTGAAGCCGAAGCTACACTCGTCCCTGCTTTAGATTTTATTTGCTTTATAACAGGTTTTTCCATGGCTCTGTTCGATTCAGCTATCCATGCCGACCAATCGTTGCGGAACCAGAGAGTAGGAAGGATATGAAGATCGGCTTCCTCCTGTCCCCGGTTAAAAGCTGTAATCTTTACTAATATATCATCAGGACCGGCTTTGGCGTACTCGACAAATACATCAAAATAACGGTCTTCATTAAATACCCCTGTATCGAGCAGCTCATATTCCATTTGTTCACGGTTTCGCTGGCCGTTCTCATTCACAAGTTCGCTATAGGGAAAAGCTGCCTGCGGGTACTTGTAAAGATATTTCATGTACGAGTGCGTAGGAGTGCTGTCGAGGTAGAAGTAATACTCTTTTACATCTTCTCCATGGTTCCCCTGGCTGTTTGTCAATCCAAAAAGCCGCTCTTTCAGTATAGGGTCTTTACCATTCCACAAAGTCAGTGCAAAGCAAAGGTGCTGTTTGTCATCTGATATACCGGCAATTCCGTCTTCACCCCAGCGGTATGCACGGGAGCGGGCCTGATCGTGAGTGAAAAAATTCCAGGCGTCACCATTTTCGCTGTAATCTTCCCTTACGGTACCCCATTGTCGCTCACTCAGATATGGGCCCCATTTTTTCCATAAAGTCTTTCCTTCACGGGCATCACTCAATCGTTGCATTTCGACAGGAAGTTCTGCCGATACTGTTTTTTTTGTTTTTGCTGGCATATGTGAGTAGATTTATAGAGATGATCAAATTTTTATTAAAGATATAAGTATCACAATCAGAAGTACTACCTGTTAGTAGGCAGGAGTATAACAGCCATAAATCTTAATGTCCAGTCAGCGCCATACTCTGGTTTAACTGCATTATAGTAGGCACTTGCCTGCAGGTTTACAGGAAGTTTGCCACCTACTTTTACTATTTTGCCGATGCCTGCACCAAATGGGATGGTCCATTGGTCTCCCGATTCAGACTTCCAGTTTGATGTCAGGATGGGTGCCGTAGTAAGGTACAAGCCATCGGGTAGGTTATAGTTTATAAAGTATTGGAAGTAAAATAAATTGAGTGAATTGTTTTCATCCACAGACCAGACATTATTAATAACTCCGCCATAAACCAGTTTCTTTGTTATCCTTAATAAAACCAGTGATGGGCCAAAACCCCATTCACCTGTCCCGAGACCTTCTCCGGAGGTCGGAATATTAATGGCCGGTCCGATACCCCATACCAGACCTCCTTTAGATTCAGGTGCATAAAATGCTGTAAAGGTTATATCGCCTAAACCGAATGTACTTCCTGATTCTGAAGAGAGGTCGGGCTGAGATATAAGCGGCACAATGGTTCTTGTTATCAGCCGTCCGTTGAAGAAAGGCAGCACCGGTTGAATATTCAGAATATTTTGAGTGCGGTTGTAGGGTCCCATCCCAAAGCTGGTATTATTCTGAAACGGGAAACTCATCATATTCGCAATAGGGTTTTGTGCCGCCTTTGCCAATTGTTCTTTGCTTTCCTGCGAAAATACTATGTCTGAAAAGAGTACACAGATAACTACAATCGATGCAATGAACCTGGATGCTTTAATCATTTAGAATGATTTTTACTTTTGAGAAGGTTTGATTTTGAAGAAAGATGATGCAAGTATCAGCATAGCCAGCATAAGTATTACCATCGTCGCGATCATCAGCATAACATTGGGCTGATCGCTGAATGCACTACTTGCAGCGATAACTGCAACACTGGCATTTCGTGCACCATGCATGTAACCCATGGCAAGCATTGTAGCGCGTTCGGGCCATCCAAGCAGGTAACCTATCGCAAAGGCGGCAACTATGTAGATCAATCCTGCAAGTATTGTGTATGTGCCTAACAGACCAATGAACGACTTATAATATAGCCCGATAAGAGTTAACAGCAATAAAACCATAAAAAGGCGTGAGATTGTGTGCAGGTACTTTTCAACAGTATGGGCTAACTTCTCAAAACGTGATCTGATTAATAGACCCAGAAGCAACGGCACCACTATTGTAAGGACCAGCTTCATCACCATATGCTTTACGTCTACCTCAACATCGGGGAGGAACACTCCGATCATAAAGGGGATGTAGATGATAGTGATGGGAATCGACATGGCAAGAATGCCACCGGCAAGTGAGACATTGGCATTGGATTTGGCTGTAAATATCGGACCAGCCTCTGCTCCTGCTGCCATGGCCAGCAGCACCAGACCGTATCTCAGTGTCGGCTCAAGACCAAAGAGCCTCGCAATTAATGCGGCGAGGAGAGGAATTAAAATGTAGCTCGCAACAATTGCTGAGATCGTTATCCGTACATTTTTCAATGGTTCAATGATCTGTTTAACAGTCTGACTTAATCCTAACGCCAGCATCCCGCTGATCACATAAATCAGTATTACCGGAGTCAATGCGTGTGATAAAAATTCATTCATTTTTTATACCCTTTCATTTTAAGTTTTACATATTATTCCAAAAATCTCACTCTTCCTGTTTCGATCTCGTAAATGGCACCTATGCACTTCATAACTCCCTCAGCCTGTCGGGCTTTTCCTTCAGGAGATTCCATGATAGTCTTAACTGTCCATCGGACATTCATTTCGATAGCTTGTTTATACAACTCTCCGGATTCCAGATCCGGATCGAGATTATCAATTGCCGGAAGGAGATTGTCCACAAGCAACTGAATCCTGGAACGTTGTTTTGCCCCTTTGTACTTTGTTTCCAGGGCAGCGTGAACGGCCCCACACCCCTCATGGCCAAGCACTACAAACAGTGGAGTTTGCAGGTGGGAACCTGCGTACTGAATACTACCTGCAACCTCAGGGGAAATGACATTCCCGGCAACCCGCACAACAAAAAGTGCACCTAGTCCGGTGTGGAAAATTATTTCAGGCGGAACACGCGAGTCACTGCAACCAAGTATGGTGGCATAAGGATTCTGCCCATTTACCAGTTCTGCAATGGTCTCCTTTGGAAATCCACTCAAATAAGGCTCCCCGGTGAGAAAACGCTTATTTCCCTCTATCAGCCTCTGCAAGGCTTCATCAGATGTAATCTTTCTTTTGCTGCTCATACTCATTTCATAAGTCTAACCCGACGATCGGCCGAAAGCTTCATTTATGATCGCCTGCAATTTTCTCATCACTTCAGCTGCTGGCGGATCAAAATCCTGCATTTCATATACCTTCCCGAGGAATCCGTACTTGCTCTCACCAAAGCGCATATAAGGCAGCAACTCATAATCGATCACATTTTTATATGGCTTTATGAATTCAAGAACAGCCCTGATATGTTCCTCATCATCATTTACCCCAGGAATGACAGGAGTACGGGCAATGAATGTTTTGTCGGGCCAGGTTTCATAAGCTCTTTTCTGGTTCTCCTTTATACGTTTGTTGGGTACTGCTGTCCAATTATGATGACGCTCAGAATTAGTAACCTTGTGATCGTGGAGGACAACATCCACATGCGGCAATACTTTCTCAACATTTGACCAGGGCACATTGAAAGCTGTTTCAATAGCTGTATTAATACCCCGGTTATGTGCTTCCTCAAGAAGTCCTGACGAAAAATCAGCCTGCAGCAGGCATTCACCCCCGCTGAGTGTTATTCCGCCGCCAGATTCATGGTAGAAGGAGCTGTCCTGTTCCACCTCATCCAGCACCTGTTTAACAGTCATCAACTGTCCGAACATGTACAGGGCATTGGTAGGACATACTTCGATGCACTTGCCGCAGTTGGTACACAGGTCCCAGTTGATCCTGACCTTATCGTCAGAATTTTCGCCTGACCCTATCCTATAAATGGCAAATTCCGGGCACACATCTTTAAGGCAGAATCCGCATTGCTTTTCTCCTATACACTTTGAAGGATTATATGCAAGTTCAGGTTTTATCCTGATGCTCTCAGGGTTTGAACACCACTTGCAGCGGAGTGAACATCCCTTCAGGAAAACGTTGGTCCGGATACCGGGTCCGTCATGGGTGGAAAAATGCTGGACATTCAATACCAGACCGGTTATATTTTCTGAATTCATCTATTGATAATCAATATTTATACTACTTAATCAATGGTGCTAGGTGCTGGGTACTGGATATCATTACCCAGAACCCAGAGTCAGTCTCCCAGAGATATTCCAAGGTCTCTTGCTATCTGCACAAACTCACTGTTTACAGGAACGGTTCTGAACTTATTAATGGCATCTGTAATGGGCACGAATCTAAGATCAGGGGGCTGGAAGACTACCATAACACCACTCTGACCGCTCTTTAAAGCCCTCACTGCCCCTGCTCCATAGCCCAATCCAAGCTGCCTGTCAACCACAGTAGGGTTACCTCCCCTTGCGAGCTGGCTCAGTACGAGAGCTGAGGTTTCCTGTCCGGTCAGTCTTTGAATTTCAAGAGCAACTTCATTTGCCATTCTACCTGAGCGTTCAATAATGTTAGATCCTGAACTTCCGGAGGCACCCGGAGATAATGATGTTTTCATAGCATCATCCTTAGTATCCGACAATGAACCTGTCCCATCCAAAGGCCTGGCGCCTTCTGCAACTACAATGAGCCCTGATATTTTACCTGTTTTTGATTTCTCCTTCAGCTTCGATGCTATTTTCCGTATATCAAAGGGGATCTCCGGGATCAGAACTGCATCGGCACAAACTGCCATTCCTGACTGCAATGCCAGCCAGCCTGAATTGGCACCCATAACCTCTACCACTCCTATCTTCCGGGTTGATTCTGCTGCAATGCGGGCCCGTTCGAGCATCTCCGCCACAAAGCTCAGTGCACTGTTGAAACCAAAAGATAGCATCGTTGCTTCAACATCGTTTTCGACTGACTTGGGGATACAGACAGTACGCATTCCTTTCCGGCTGAGTTTCCAGAGTATACTGAGAGCCCTTGAACCGACAACAGAAATAACTGCATCAATCTTTTCTTCTTCGATACGTTTCAGGAGAACATCTGACATATCAACCTCCTCGGCAAAACCATCCTCATTTATTGTGCGGACATTGAACGGATCGCTCCTGACAGCGGTTCCAAGAATTGAACTGACAGAACCGGAAATGTCGCCGGTTGTTTCAGGGTTGAATTTTATCAATCCGCCTCCCGGATAACGGTCAGGAAAAAGAAGTCCGTCATATCCGTCAAGGATTCCGACGACTTCCCATCCCATCTGTTTGGCAGACAGTACTGTTCCTGTGATAACCGAGTTTAGGCCGGGAACATACCCTCCCCCGAAGTTTATTGCTATTTTTTTAATTTGCTTTGTCATAATAATATTGCTGTGACGTCAAAACTATGCGGATGCTCCAAGTGCGATAAGAATAAGGGCTATTATAATTTTCATAATTGTGGCAGCCGGGTAGATCATTGCATAGCATATTTCAACACGCTCCGACGGAAATGAACGGTATGCATAGGCAAGTATTGCCGGATTGCCTGTTACTCCGGCTGTTATACCAAGCAGATCATCAAACGGAATGCGCAACACATAATGGCCGATAAGCAGTGGAATAAGTGCAAGTACCAGAAGTATGCAAGCTCCCGCCCCAAGCAGCACCAAACCGTTTTCAGTCACTACATTCACAAATGGTGCACCAGAGCTCATACCAACCTGTGCAAGGAAGATGGATAGTCCGAAATTCCGAAGGGTAAGATTGGCTGAAAGCGGCATTGTCCATGTAAGCTTCCCTGTTCTACCAAGCTTGCCTAATATCAACGCAACAATAAGTGATCCTCCGGCAATCCCGAGTTTCATTGTACCGACAAAAGGTAAAGGTATAGGAGTTATACCCAGCAGCACTCCAAACACCATTCCGATCCCCAGTGATATATAGCTGAATTCAGATGTTCCCCTTATTGAATTTCCGAAGAATTTCCGCATTACCGGGAAGGACTTTCTATTGACGATCAGTCCGATCCTGTCTCCAACCTCCAGTGTAAGATCCGGACTGACAAGCATTTCTGTATCTCCCCTTTGCAAATGAGTTACAGTTGCATCAATCCCTTCCGGCATCTTAAGATCGGCCAGTCTGGTTCCTATCAGGGCGGGCCTGGATACAAAGACAAAAAGGAGATCCATTGTGGATCGGTCACTTACAACACTTCCTGTTATTTTTTCACCCAGTATCTTCCCGGCAGTTTCAAGTAAGGCCTTGTCCTCTCCCCCGATAAAAAGCGCATCACCCATTCCTATTATCATGCCAGGGTCAGGATGCCTGTTCACGTTTCCTGATCTGACAACAAGGATCTTCACCCCCTGTGGCAGTATCTTCATAATGTCTCCCAGAATCTTTCCGGTTACTTCAGGAGATTTTACAACAACCTCAAGTCTCTCAAGTCCGCCGCTGACTGCTTTCTCGAGATCAGGTTTTACTATAAGTTGCATGATGTACATACAAAGGATTGCACCGACTAGTCCGAAGGGGAATGCGACACTGTACCCGATAGCAGGCTCATTGCTCTGCGCAGCTTCTGCAGCTGCCTGCATTGTGGCGGCATTAGTCCCAGCTCCGGCAAAGATACCTGCCATTAAAGGATTAGAGACATCAATGACTTTTAATAAAAGGAGTGTAACCAATGCGGCAGATACAAGCACTCCTAAAACGATCAGATTATATTTCCGTCCTGTTGCACCTGAAAGTCCTGCAAAGAATTGTTTCCCGAACTGTACTCCAAGTCCATATAAAAACATTACCAATCCCAGGGTACCTACCATTGCAGGAGGTTGTGCCTTCGGTTCTATGGCCCCGATCAGCAGACCTGAAAATATTACTGCTCCAACACCAAGCGAAAATCCTTTGATATTTATTGATCCGATACCATATCCAAGTGCTATCACAAGGAAAAAAGCCAGAAAAGGCTGCTTACTCAGAAAATCTATTATAAACTCCATTCTTAAAATTTTAATGTTCTATTAATAATTGTGAAATCAGAGAATAGTCTTCATAATGATAAAATCTGTTTCTGATACGATGGGACTCGTGTCAGGCCCCAACACGCCTCCATAGACATCTATGGCATCATCATTGAAGACTGGTATCCCTTTCAGTCCTGCCTCTGATGGCATTCTCCGCAAAGCCTCCCGGATAGCGATCCGAAGAGTCTCTTCAACTGGCATGGCTCTGAAGAAGGTTCCAAAAATCTGATAGATAAATTGACGGACTAGGAGCTTATGATCTTCCTGATTCCACTCCGGAGAGTTCAACTTTCTACCGAGACTGTCGGTAAGAAGACTCACTATCTGTTCCAATATCGGTTTCAGATTAATCTGCTGCCACGATCCCGTACCCGGTACAGGCTTCCTTACTTCGAGCTTACCGCTATTGATCCAACTGACCCGTTCAAGTGTTTTCCGCCCTTTGACCCTGAATACTTCAATAGAAGCCGTCTCCATTTCATCAGACTGGACAATAATAATATCTCCTTCAAGCATATTAGCCGTAATACGATCGAGCTCTCCAGGCTGCTCTTCCTGCGGATAATGATTCAGGACATTTCCCAGATAAAGGACGTTCTGACTATTCTTTATCCTTTGAGGAACATCTGTCTGCTGCAAGCTGATTCCGAATTCAATTAGACCAGCCTCCAGAGGATTCTTTTCAATCCTGTAACCGTTCCATACAGGTTCAGTCTTTCTTTGAAGGCCATTGGCCTTCCTTTCCTTATTAATCTTTTGCTCAATCTTTTTAATATCCGGGGCTATTATCTCATCCAGAACAGGATCTCGAAACTCAACAATTTCACCTGAGATCATGAAGGGCCGGCCCATGAAATAAGATTCCCAAACTTCATTTCCATAATGATTGTACGAATATGCTATGGAATAAGCTTTGCCATTGCGATCAATAGTATATTTCCAGTCGATTACCTCGCGCCTGTTCTCCCCTGGAGAGATCATACCGGAAAGATATTTGCGGATCTTAACTTCCAGTTCACCCTCAGGAGTGACTGTTGCGTAAGGAACAATCTCCGGGAGTTCCGTGGCTGCATAATCCACCTTCATTCTGAGATCCTTAGCCAGAAGTGTTTTCAGAGCAATGGATACCCTGGCATTTGAAGCGCCAACATCTATAAAAGCAAACTCAGGTCCCAACAAAGACGGTCCGTCTATGTCAGGATCCTGAGTATACTGAAGATCAAGCAGAAGGCTCCCTATCCCCGCATTCCTGTCAGGGATGATTGTGGTGTCTACAAAAGGAACCTTCGTATGAGCCTTCATGTTTTGATCATTGTAACAATGTTGTATTTTTAAAAAAGATGGTACTTACTTCCTTTGAATAAATCCGGGCACCCATGGCCTCCCACGGTCTCCCGGATTATTTCCAGCCGGAATCACCATTCTAGTCTACCATCGGTTTTTCACCCTGGTATAAAGGCTTTTCCTTTTCACTGTCCAGCTGGTTTTTGCGTGGGTTGCTCCAGTATTCCCAGCGTGCTGTCGGGGTGAAAACTCCGGTGATTGCTGCATTTACAAGTGCTTCCGGGTTGCCATAGATCCATTTAGGTCCGAAACCGCCTCCCAGCTTAACGTATTTGAAGCTGTCCGTGGCAATAACTGTGCCCTTCGGGTAGTGCCGGATAGGTGACATGGCGATGCAGGTCTGGTGGAATATGTGGCCTCCGGCATCCTCGATTGTCTTGGTATCGCCGTAGTGCTGTGCCATATAGTAAGTTGGCGTGTCGGTCTGCACCCAAAGTTTAACACCGTCCTTTACCTTCTTACCTTTTACAAGACGGGCTACCTCGCGAACCTCATCCCATGTTGCGTGAGGACAACCGAAGAAGACTATGTCCACCGGTTTGGCTTTGTCGGGGCCGGGTGCAGGTGAAATTGCGTTGAGATGGTGGTACATCTCGACTACATCGTCCATTGTAACCGTATATTTTTCAGGGTTCTTTGGCATTTTGCCCTTAAAGGCTGCCTCAAGCGTAGGAGACTCTGGAGTATAGCCCATCAGGTGAAGCATCGGGTCGTTCATGCCTGGTGAAGCGCAGGATATCAGGTTTTTTGTTGCACCCGGACCCATCTTCTTGGGCAGGTTGAGTACGGCCATGATCCGGTTTCCTGCCTTCTCGGCGATAGCGGCACCCAGGGCGCCCCAGTCAGCCATACCTTTGATGTTGTCGCGAACCTCATCAGTCAGTTCGATTATGACCTTTGCAGCGCGATACTCATCGAGGTGCGTGCCGTACTTGGGCAGACAGCCGGTGTATGCGCAGTAAATAGTGTTGATTGCGGCTTCCCTGTTAGTTCTTGCGCCAAGGATGGTGTTGATATAACACGCTGCGCTCGACTCAGAGCTTGCAGCATACTCTCCCATTTTGGGTATGCGGGTATTTAAATACGGATTGCATGAAAGCCATGGCAGCCAGCCATGCTTCATAAGCATGTCGTAACCAGCCTGGAAACCATTGACCATTTCCATGTCGAGTTTGAAGCTGCCCTTGCCGGGTAGTTCGAAGTTCCATGGCTTACCGTTTGGAGGTCCGGTTATCTCGGCTTTCTTGTCAAGCTGACACATATACGGATCATTTCCGCACTCTGTGCCGGATTCGTCAAAGACATGTGCGTCTTTCATTGCAAAGATCGGATCGTAAGGGGGCTATGTCCAAGGTCGTATTCATTAAGCTTAAGCAGCCGCTTTGGCTCCATACGATCCTTTACATAGATGGGACAACAGTTGAGGGTAAGTACAAGATCCACCATTTCAGTGGCTTCCACTGCCTTGCCGAAGTCTAAAAGTTTGTCCATGCAGAACTGCTTGGCTTCACCATGTTTGCCATCGAGCATTTCCTGCTGGTATTTGGTGAGTTTCATTTTTGCTTTCATAGTTTTCTCTTCTAAGTTTTTGTCTTTTAATTTGTTGAAAAAGATTAGCCCTTACGGGTAATTGTTACAGTTGCCTTCTCACCAACCTCGGGGGCGTCAATCTCAACCCAGTCACCGTCCTTGATGGTAGTAACCGGATCCTTGTCCAGCTTATCCACAGCCGGGATCTCACCGGCGATGGCACCGTTGATATCAATAAAATGGACCTCCTGACAGATGAGACCTGCCGGGCCATGGTTTGATACCTTGCATTTGTAGTAGAGGCCGAAAGCTCCGCTGGTCGAGCCTGCGGTAGTGGGATAAACGAAGATCTTGCCGGTCACGATTTTGCCTTTCTGGTCGGCACCCGGAGCCATAACCATGCCATCCTCGTTGCCGACATGATTAAAGGCCCAACCAATCCGCTGGCGATTCACCATAGCTTCACCAGCCGCCTTTCCTTTAGAGCGGGCGATACCTGTTAAAACGATTTTTGTTTCCATTTGACTTTTTTCTTTTTAGTTGGTTATATAACTAGTTTGGCATTTCTTCCCGTTATGGAAATACAATGCGGATAATGTATTCAATCTAAACTTCCTCAGTTCGTGCTATAATTTCGGCCTGCTGACTTGGTGACAGATCGGTGAAGTATGCGC
>CAVSZC010000002.1:0-8613 GCA_963732365.1 uncultured Bacteroidales bacterium
TCAGGAATTACAATCAGGATAAACATGGGGAGCGTGCCTCTTATGAGTGGCGTGTACGACCTTGTCAGCCAGGGATGTATCCCCGGAGCTGCCTTCCGTAATCTTGACTATGCCGAAGGAGATACCCTTTTCGGGGAGGGTCTTGACTATAACCTCAGGATGATATCATTTGATGCCCAGACCTCTGGCGGGCTGCTGATATCAGTTCCTGAAGAAAAGGCTGCTGCCTTGCTGGCTGACCTGCATGCTGCCGGTCATCCTGAAGCAGCCGTCATTGGCAGTGCAGGTGCAAAAAGAGATGTGTCGCTGATAATCGGCGAATAGTAATGTCAGGCAGGCAGTGAGAAAATAAACTCCGTGCCACCGCCTGTTCTTGTACGTACCGATATCTCACCCTTATGTAACAATATTGCGTTCTTGACAATGGCGAGCCCTAACCCCGTCCCGCCGCTCTTGCGCGAGCGACCGTCATCAACCCTGTAGAACCTCTCGAAGATACGCGCCTGGTGTTCCTCGGGTATGCCAACGCCGTTGTCGGCAAAAGAAAAGGTATGGTATCCGGCCTCACCAGGGAGGTTACGTATCGTAACGGTCACATTGTCACCGGCATAAGTCACGGCATTTTCAATCAGGTTCTGGAATATGGATACAACAAGTGACCGGTTTGAAGTAACTGACAGTCCTTCTTCGACAGCAATATCAATGCTAATGCCCTTTTTGTTTATTGCAGTAATGAGGTTATCATGCACCTCTCTGATCACTGATGCAACATCAACCGTCTCAAACGGGAAGCTGCTGCCCGTTTCATCAAGCTTGTTAAGGGTTACGATATCATTTATCAGTTCGGTGAGGCGAATTGACTGGGCCAGGGCCTTCTCCAGGAAGTACTGCTTCTTGCCTTCATCCAGATCACTGTTTACCATCAGTGTCTCGAGATATCCTCTCACAGATGCAATGGGTGTCTTCAGCTCGTGTGCAATGTTTGATGTCATCTGCTGCCTCATTGCCTTTGTCTGCTCGGTGCGGGTGATGTCAGTCAGTACTATCTCAAAGCTGCCGTCATGGAAGAGGATGCACTTTACACCAAAGAATCGTCCTGAATTTTCGATGTGGAAGTCGGTTGAAGGTATATCCACCTGTCTTCCCTGGGGGTCCTGATGCCTGTCCAGGAATGATCTTACCCCGGCAAAGAGCGGATGTTCAATGAATCCTTCAGCCTCAATTGAATGTTCACCTGTGATTGCGTTAAGAAAAACCAGGAAATGGTTGTTTGAGAGTGTCACCTTTCTTTCCGGGGAGAAGAATGCGACACCCTCATTCAGGACATGGAGGTGTCTAAACAGCTTCTCCTTCTGCAGGGTAAGCTCTGCAGTGTTCCTGGCCAGGTTGTTATAAATCCTGACTATCTCCTTACCGATCTCGCCGATCTCATTCCTCGGAAAGATTATACCCGGGTCATTTCCTTCGCCGCGCCGTACCCTGGCAGCGAAGTCACGGAGCATCGTTATGCTCTCGCCCATCCTCCTTGTCACAAGGACCAGCAGAGCCCAAATAGCGCTGAAGACCACAGTGATGAAGACAAGGAAGATCTTCTCACTCCTGAGAAATCCTTCGATATTGATATTATACTCTTCTGCGAGCCTGACATAGTATGTTTTGAAGTATCTGGAGAAATAGTAATACTCATTTCCTGTCGATGTTGATCTGCGTACTGCTGTTCCGAATGATGAGAATAGGGATTTACCCACCTCAGGTCTCTTCAGATGATTCTCCATTCTGATCCAATCCTCTACTGAGCTGTCATACAGTACGCTTCCGTCTATTGCTATAATGGTTATCCTCAGGTCAGGGATCGGGATCAGGTTGAATATCGAGTCAATCAGGATATAATTGCCGGTTTCGGCAAGGGAGTTAACCCTGATATAGTTGTCAACCAGGCCCGCCATGTCATTCATTCTTGAATTAAGCGCAGCGATCCTTATATTCTTCTCGCGGTGATACTGGAAGACCATTATTACCGCAGTGAAGAGTATGAAGATACTGAAGTAGTATAAGAACAATCTGCGCCTGAAACTCTCTCTTCCTGTCATTTGTCTGTCTATTTCAATCACCGAAATAATATCCGTATCCTGATTTGTTTTTTAACATGCCGCCCTTGTCTCCCAGCTTTCTTCTTATCCTGGCAATGGTTACATCGACCGTTCGTTCGGTAACTATCACATCATTATCCCATACGCGGTCGAGTATTGCCGTCCTCGGTATAATCCGGCCAGGGTTCTGAAGGAAGAGAGCAAGTATCTCATACTCTTTTCTTGTCAGTTCAAGGGCCTCTCCATTTGCATATATCAGCTTGGTTGCCAAGTCGATCCGGAAGTCTCCCGATGGCATCTGAGTTGTCATCTCCCGTGGTGATGATCTCCGGAGGATGGCCTTGACTCTGGCTGTCAGTTCCCTGACAGAAAAGGGCTTGGCGAGATAATCGTCAGCGCCAAGGCTGAATCCTGTGATCTTGTCATTTTCGGTATCACGTGCAGTAAGGAAGACCACAGGTGTCGTCAGTTTCATCTCCTTTCTTATTTTCTCCGTCAATCTGAACCCTGACATGTCTCCCATCATCACATCAAGGATAAAGAGGTCATAGGAGGGGAGGTTTTTTCGTACTGCCTCCTCTGCCGAGCTGCATGTATCAACTTCGTATCCTTCACCTGCGAGGTTGAATGAGAGTATCTCGAGGATGTCTTCCTCGTCATCTACAGCCAGTATTTTCTTCTTTTCAACCATCCTCTGTTATTATACTAACTCTCTAATGATGCAGGTGGTATTCAGTATTCGGGATTCGGTAATCGGTATTTGGTCTATACCGCTTACTGATTACCGATTACCCCTTCACCTCCTCCTTACCAATTCCCGTATGCCTTATATCAGTTCCCTGCATTGAATATATAGATGCCTCTGCAATGTTTGTGGCGTGGTCAGCGATGCGTTCAATATTTGAGATCATATCTTTTATCTCTACATAATTTGTGACCATTGAACGTGTCTTGTCATCCATGGGAATCTTATTGATGTGGCCTATCAGAAGCTTGTAGTTCATCTCGTCAACTACTGCATCATTTTTGATGGTCCAGATGGCAAAATCAGGATCGGTATTGATGAATGAGAGAAGGGATTTCTCAACCATTATTGCGCCCGATGCAAGCATGTTGCTTATAAGCGTTGATATTGATGCAAATTCCTCGGTCTTTCGTACTTTATCAATTATTCTTACCATATTCATTATCCGGTCGCCGATACGTTCCAGGTTGACTGTCATCCGGTAGCAGGCCACAATGCGTCTGACATCTGATGCAACAGGTTGGTGCAGGACAATTGTATTTGTAAACTGTTCGCCGATGACAACCTCGAGGTTATCAATCTGGTTTTCAGTCTGAAGCATCTTTTCAACAATACGTTTGATTGACTTTTCTTCGGATGTTTCCATTATCCTTTCAATGAGGGTAAGCTGGCTCAGGGTCAGGTTTGCCATCTCCCTGAAGCTGGTCATAATCTCATTTATTGCCTGTTCTTTTCTTGTGCTCATTGCATGGTAGTTTTAACAAATGTAAGAAATAAGTGAGTTCATCATCCGAATTTGCCTGTCAGGTATGCCTCTGTGCGTGAATCCTTTGGGGTTGTGAAGAGTGTCTCGGTGCGGCCTGACTCAACCAGTTCACCCAGGTACATGAACATCGAGTCATCCGAAATCCTTGCTGCCTGTGACATGTTATGCGTAACCAGTACGAGTGTATATTTCTGCTTCAGTTCGCCCAGCAGGTCTTCGATCTTGGATGTTGCAATGGGGTCAAGTGCGGAGGTGGGCTCATCAAGGAGAAGCACCTCAGGGTTGAATGCTATTGCCCGTGCTACGCAGAGCCTCTGCTGCTGCCCGCCGGAGAGGAAGGTCCCTTTGCGGAAAAGAAACTCTTTGACCTCATCCCAGAGTGTCACATTCCTCAGGGCGTTCTCGACGATCTCATCACGCTGGTTCTTTTTCAGCCTGATATCGTTGAGGGAGTAGCCGGCAACAACATTCTCGTAAATTGTCATGTTCGGGAATGGATTGGGTCTCTGGAACACCATGCCCACCTTGCGACGAAGCTCAATCACAGACATTGAGAAGATGCTTTGCCCGTCGAGAAGTATATCACCCTTAGTCTCGATGTTGGGATAGAGCTCATGCATCCTGTTCATTGCCCTGAGCAACGTGCTTTTACCGCATCCCGAGGGGCCCATTATGGCAGTGATGCTGTTGCGCCTGACTGTTGCAGATACATCCTTGACGGCATAACGTCCCGGTTCGTAGGCTATTGAAAGTCCTTCGATCTTAAGTACAGGCTCCGTTGTATGGGTGTCACTCATCAGTATCAGATATATTTATGTTTTGAAGCTATGCTGCGTGAGAGGAGGTTCATTGAGAGAACAAAGACCATCAGGAAGAGTGAGGCGCTCCATACCAGGTTGACCATATTTGGGTCATTGTAGAAATCCCATATCAGCAGAGGCACCGCACTTACAGGCTTTGTCAGATCGAGGCTTACAGACGGGCTCCCGAGGGCTGTGAGCATCAGTGGCGCCGTCTCACCAAGAATCCTCGAGAGGGCCAGCAGAACCCCCGTTGCCAGCCCGCTGAAGCTGACAGGGATAAGCACCTTGATGATCATCTTGTAATAGGGAGTTCCAAGGGCGAACGCCGCCTCCCTGATTGTTACAGGTATCATCTTCATTGTCTCCTCTGTCGATCTTATTATGAGCGGCAGCATCATGATCGTAAGCGCTGTGCTGCCCGCCAGGGCAGAATAACCACGTGTAATATTCTTAACAATCCAGAGGTATGCTATAATTCCGAGGATGATTGAAGGTACTCCCTGCAGGATCTCGGTAAGGCTTCTGATGAAGTTGGTGTATCGCTTTGTTCCGTTCTCGTAGAGGTATACACCCGTCATCAGTCCCAGCGGTATGGAAACCAGTGATGCGACGAGGACCATAAGGAGAGAGCCGGTGAGTCCGTTGGAGATGCCTCCGGGTATCACCTCACCTGATGCAGCTGCCATCATAGCCTGGAATGTGTCAGGCGCCGGCTCCGTAAAGAAGGCCATGTTTATCTGACGGTATCCCTTAATTGCCAGGTTGCCGACGATGAGGAAGATAGGCACTACTGTTATCACTGCACCGGCAATTATGATGTACTTCAGCCTGGTGTTGGTGCGGTTGCGGCGCCTTATATTGTTAATCAGCAGGTTATCCATGGCAGGCTCTATGCAAATCGTTTGATGATGAGTTTTCCTGCCGCATTTACCAGCGCCGTTATGGCAAAGAGAAGTAATCCAATTGCAGTAAGTGCACTTAGCTTCAGTCCGTCAGCCTCGCCAAACTGGTTGGCAATTACGGAGGCCATTGTGTTTCCTGGCGAGAAGAGACCCTTTGGGATTATGTTGGCATTACCGATGAGCATCGTGACAGCCATTGTCTCTCCGAGAGCCCTGCCGAGGGCAAGGATAAAGCTTGCCACTATGCCTGAGCGGGCTGACGGGATTATGACGCTGAAGATGACCTCGCGGCGTGTGGCTCCCAGCGAGTAAGCAGCCTCCTTAAGCTCAGAAGGTACCATGGCTATGATCTCTGTGCTCAGTGAGGTCGCATAAGGGACAATCATTATTGCCAGCACAATGGAAGCTGTAAAGATCCCGAATCCCTGGTCAGTAAGACCGGTGCTAATAAGCATCGGGCGGAGGGCATAAAAGCCCCAGAAACCGTATACTATGGAAGGGATACCTGCAAGCATGTCGACCAGGCCCCGCAGTATACCGGATGTCCTGGTGCCTCTGAAGTATTCGGCAATGAAGAGCGAGGTTGAAAAGGCCATGGGGATGCACAGCAAAAGAGCAAGCAGCGATGTAATGACAGTCCCTGCAATGAAGGGCAACGCTCCGTATTCCTCGCTGCCGGTGGTGGGATTCCATACCGTTGATGTGATAAAGCCGGGACCATACTCCCTGAATGCCGGTATAGCACCTCGCGTAAGGGAGAGCACTATCCCGGCACTTAAAAGAAGTATTGTAAGTGATGAGAGAAAAAGTAAGGCTTTTGTTACTTTATCGCCATTCATCAGATATTATTTAAGGATCGGTTCACCGTCAAAGGTGATGCTACTGAGAAGCACTGATGCCTGATCTGAGGCATTCTGTGGCAGCTTCGCATAATGGACGCTTGTGGCAATTGACTGGGCATCCGGACCCGTAAGCCACTTTAGAGCGTCTACGGTAGCGGTTGCAACGTCTTCGGTACGGTCTCTGTACGACTGCTCTTTGTAGAGGATTGCCCAGGTAAAGCTTGTGATAGGATATGCTTCCGGATTTGGTGAGTTTGTAATCATGATACGTGTATCGGCAGGCATCTCAACGGTGGCTGCAGATGAGAATGAGTCGAGGGTGGGTTCTACATAGTTCCCGGCGCTGTTTTGTATGAGTGCCATAGGGATCTTCTGTGCATAGGCATATTCAAAACCAAGATAGCCGATGGTACCCTGGCTCTGGCTGATAGTACCAGCGACTCCGGGATTACCTTTGCCGCCGATGCCTGCAGGCCAGTTGAGCGCTTTGCCTGTGCCTAGCTGTCCGTTCCATTTGGGGCTCACCTTTGACATGTAGTCACTGAAGATATATGTCGTTCCGCTTCCGTCTGAGCGGTAGACGACGGTTATGTTCATGTCAGGGAGGGTCACACCCGGATTTTCGTCAGCAATCCTCTTATCATTCCATTTGGTAATGTCAGCAAGGAATATTCCTTCCAGCAGTGCAGGTGTCAGTCTGAGTCCGGTCACTCCCGGCAGGTTATAACCTATCACCACTGCACCGATGCATGTCGGGATATGGATCACCTCACCCGGCATCTCTGCCAGCTCGGCATCAGAGAGATAGCCGTCGGTAGCACCAAAATCGACCACCTGGTCACGAAGACTTTTGATGCCTGCTCCTGATCCAATACTGCCATAGTTGATTACAGCGCCGCCCTCTTCACTGTATTTTTTGAAGGCGAGATTGTAGAAGGGCTGCGGGAATGTTGCTCCTGCAGCGGAGAGTGTAACCTGTTTCTCTTTGGCTGATTTCGTTCCGCCGCCGCCACATGATGCTGCCATCGCGGCGATCACCAGTAAATAGATAATTTTCTTCATGTTTTTGTGTTTATCGTTTATCGTTTATCTTTTATCGTTTTTGCTCTCTACGCTCTAGCGCTCTTCTCTCTCCGCTTACTCTGTGCCCTGAGCCCTTTGCTCTGCGCTCTGCGCTCCTTGCTCCCTGCTAAAATCTTGCCTCTACATTAATTCCGACTGTTCCAACGAAGGCTGCTTCCTCATCCTCAGGAATGAATCCTATAAAGTTCGGAGAAATTCTGACATTTTTAGCAGGGGAGTAGTCAAATCCTATACTAAACCTGGTTCCGTCATTAGCAAGGTTCCAGGGTTCTGCCTCACCCTCAGGTACTGCAGATACAATATGGTCATACCGTGCGAATGCTGAGAATTTCTTTGCAAACAGTACAGCACTGAATATGCTGATGCCAGAGTAATCTTCCCCGGAAGTCATCAGGTGGTTGGACTGAGAAAGATATTCAGCACCAAGAGAAAAAATTTTGCCTGTATAGGCACCAGTAATGCTATAAGTTGACTGACGTCCGCCTGAAGGGCCCATAAGATCGTAATAGAGTCTGAGAGACAAATTCTTAACCGGGATAATTGTTGCCCCGGTTACAAATTTAAGGGTAGTGTCAGGGGTTATTTCCTTGAACCCTTTGCCGTTTATTACAGATATGTCAATCGTAAGAAAATCTGCGGCTTTATACCTGGTCATAAAGCCGAGGTCAACCGGAAAAACCATCTGGGCATAATCCATTGTGGGTTTGGCGATATAACGGTAGTTGAAAAACTTTTCAGAATTTGATATTTGCTCGGAACCGATCAATCCGCCCCTCATCAGCAGTTTGCCGTTGTCATACTGCAGGTAGGCATTTCTCAGATAACCGGTTATCATCATCTTGCCGTTTATGACCTGCGTGAATCCGTCGAACATGACGCGGCTGGAAACTGTTTTAGCAAATGAGTAATCATAACCTAGATAGGAGCGGGTGACCTGGAATACAGGTACATTATCTCCTTCTGAGTAGGTGTTATGATAATCAGCAAAAAGCAGTCCGAACACCTTTCCTGAAGGTTTAAATTCCTCAACCTCCTGTGCGCTTACCGAAAGACTCACTGCTGACACAGCCAGAATAATCAGGTATTTTCTCATTTTGAATTCAATTTATGGTTTGACGAAGCAAAATACTTCTCTTTTTGTCACAAAATAATTAAACATCCGTTACAAATTTATTACAAAGTTTTTCTTTCCTCAGATAAGCTGAGATGGAACAAAGGCTGAAAGTGCAATGGTTTTAATAATTAACTTTGCATTTTACAAACTAACAGAAGGTGACTGAGATGAAAATTATTCAGATAATGACACTCCTTTTATGTGGCAGCCTGTCAGGATTCGCACAGAGTATCATCAATCCGAACTACGGTCTTAAATCGCCTGCAAC
>CAVSZC010000003.1:0-260516 GCA_963732365.1 uncultured Bacteroidales bacterium
TTCGGGTCCCGAACGGGACTAATTGATTATTTTATTTAAAAAATAGTATAGATGGGGTCAATGACCTTCGAACTTCGTTTAAATTTGAACAAATTACCAAAATATCATCAAAAACCTAGCAAGAAAATTATCATCGAAAATATAATTGCAAATGATTGATTTTCTTGTTGTCCCACTAAGGATCGAATCTGAACTTTTCTGATCCAGAATCAGACGTGTTGCCAGTTAGTCCATTTTCATATGAGAAGATGAAGTTTGAACAATTAGTTTATATAAAATAGTTATTTTGTATAAAATAGTGGAGCATCCTTAATAGTATTTGGGGTATTATATATAAATATATGGGTATAATCTATAATATACCTGAATTGAAAAAATACAATCTTACTCCTGAATTCTTTCTGAGTAGTAAAGAACGTCAACAACTAATGAAAAACTGTCGGGAACATTCCGAATTGGATTTAAGTATAAGTTTTAAAAATTTTGGAAAAAATTTTCAGATAGACATTTTGTCCATCAAAATTTCTTTTCCGGAATATTTTTTTGATTCAATTATTGAATGCATTTCAACTCAACCAGGTATTTATTATTGTAAACGGGACAAGCATTTTTTGCTGGAAGAAATCCTCTCTGTAGCACCTCTGGCCTGGTAGACCGGGGGTCCAGCCGGAGAGAGATCCCCGGGATACACCTATTGAGCTGATTATGTGTATATTATACATTAATACAAAAAATTTCCTCCATAA
Organism: uncultured Bacteroidales bacterium; assembly: GCA_963732365.1. GTDB lineage: Bacteria > Bacteroidota > Bacteroidia > Bacteroidales > VadinHA17 > SR-FBR-E99. Next base: position 747 of record CAVSZC010000003.1, read on the forward strand.
TTTGAGGAAACAATTTAGAAGCTGGTCGTTTCGACTTGGATGCATCTTTCATCCATCATGGCATTATGTGAATCACAGTAGCATCTGCCAACCGGCAGATGGCTTTAGCATTTTAAGACAGCGGCGATGACCGCTTGCGGTCAGAAGCGGATGGACTAAAATGCTATAAATGCTGTTTTCACAGCATTTTTGCTCAGATTTATATGGTAACCCGTGGAGGAGAGGGTCCGATCAAGCAAAGCGAGATCAATCCCGTCCGCACCGCAAGAAAAACAAAAAGCCATCCGCTGAACCGGAAGGCAACCGAGGCCACAGCCACTATTGGGTTATTACAACTTTGAATCTGATGAGGCCGGGCTCAACGAATCCTGCTGCCGGCGGGGGAGTTAATTCCATGTACCGACCTGCTGGGTGTTGTGCTTTATTCAATTAATCTTTCAATCTCAGTCTTTAATTTGGGAAGGTGAGCAGTTATTATCCCCCAAATATTTTCATCTGAGACAGAGTCGTACCCGTGAATTATTTGATTTCTCAAGCCAATGATTCTTCTTGCATTATCAATCGGAAAGTCAGGATCATCTTTGATAATACGGTTTATTGCTTCTCCAATTATTTCAAGATTTCTCTCAATAGCTCTCTTAAAAAGAAAGTTCTTTTTATAATCCTCTATGTCTTTGGGACCTGTTTCAAAAAAAAGATTTATTTCATCAATAGCTATTTTAATGTCATATAGACACTTAAGTACCTTTTCGTTCATAGACTAGCTTTTTGTCTCTATCAAGAACTCTTCTGAAGATTGGATTTCTGACCGCCTGGTTTTCAACAAGGTCTATTGGTCTTTTCAATAAAACTTCCAGTTTTTCCTTGAAATCCATATAATTGTCAAAGTATTCCAGAATATCTACTAGACTGAATTCAACAAGAAAATCAATATCACTTTCATCATTAAATCTATCTGTCAGCACGGAGCCAAATATATAGAGCTCCCTGACCTTGTGTTGTTTACAAAGTTTGATTATTTGATCTATGTTTCTCTCGATGACATTCATGTAACAAAGATAAGAAACTTCATTAATAAGGGATTGGGGTTTGTATTACACCAAACTCGTTCATGTGCGTACCTAAGGTAGACCTATTTGACCAATTACGCTGATATTACACAACGAAAGTAAATCGTTTATTGCAAGAGACTTTCAAATACTACTCTCCCACCCTATCCGCCGGTTGGAGTAAAGCGAATGACCAGTCAATCACGTCATTTCCCTGGATGATAGGGTCCGTCGCGACCGAAGCGTCGCGACGATCCCGTCCGCACCGCTTAAAATAAAATAAATGCCAAGATACTTATAATCTGTATGTTGGGTTTCTATTCTATCCAGATAGTTGCATTTTCAATCATATTGTTTATTTGAATACCTCAAGTTACGTAGGCCTGAGGTCCTGGAATGGTGAGGCATCCCCCTTCTTTTTACTAATTTTCAAAATTTTAACCATTTAAGATGCACGTGTGCAAGCTTGAAAAGGTGCGAACCGCAAACTGTCTGGTGGCGCCTTCAGGGCTTTGTGTAAATTGCAGACAAATTGGGTGCGGTTGTCGTGTATGTTTGATTCAATTAAGTTTGAATTTATATTGAATTACAAATGAAAATATCTAAAGTATATGATAATTAATACTAAATTTGATTAAAGGCAGTGAACGATTTATATAGAGATATACAATCGATTTGACCAGGCAGATGACAAAGTACTTTTGCTTACGCATGGTATAGTGCATTTGGGTTTCAGCAGCTTTCTAAGGTTTGCGGCTCGTAAAAAACAATCGGTGTAAACTGAATGAAAATTGCTACATAATCCCTCACGGTACCATACCATCAAACATAATGGGCAAGTTTAAAAACACAATAATGGTCATAAAGGGCTGACTACCCAAGTAACACAAAAAATATAAAAAAGTGGATGCCAGCTACCACTAAAAAAAACGGGGCGAATCCGAAAAGCCTAACGAGTAGGAGAAAACTAATTCAGAATTGACTATGAAAAATCTCTCTAAACTAATTGTTGTAGTTATCGCTTTTACAATGACTACTAATCTGGGTGCTCAAAATTTTGCAGTAAAGGCTGGTTTGAATTTTTCAAACATGGTGCTGGAAGAAGATGGTGAATCCTACTATGATGATATCAAAATGAGAACTGGTTTTCATGTAGGCGGTACTGTGGAATTTTCTATAAATGAAATGTTTTCGTTTGAAACCGGTTTGTTATTATCAACAAAGGGATTCAAGATTAGTGATGAAGAAAACTGGGATGGCGAAACCGTCACCTATGAGGAAAAATTGAACCTTCTGTACATTGATATTCCCTTGACACCCAAAGTTTCGTTTGATGCAGGAAGCGCAAAGATCTATGCTGTATTTGGTCCATATATGGGAATAGGTTTAACCGGAAAATGGAAATGGGAAGCAGAATACAATGGCGAAACTGAATCGGATGAAGAAGATGTTGAATGGGGATCTGATGATGAGAACGACCATTTCAAAAGACTTGATTTTGGATTAACTATGGGAGCAGGGGTAGAAATATCCTCATTTCAGATTGGTTTAACCTACGGTTTGGGCTTAGCAAATATTTCCTCCTATACTGAAGATGAAACTAAAGCTAAAAACCGGGTTTTAGGAATACAGGTCGGTTATAAATTCGGCGGAAAACAGAAAGTCGAGTAGGTACTGGGGAGTTACACCCCCTTTACCTCTCGCAGAACCCTTCCTGGAACTCTTGATTCATACGGCCTTTCATAATCAACATAAGGCGTGAATCCATATTTCCAATAAGGAAAGATGTATTGATAGTCTTCGAAATCTGCCTAAACTAAACTTTAGCATTGTAGAGAGTTATATGCTGCCCAAAGGAAAGGGTCCGTCCCGACTGAGCTCAACGAATCCCGCCGCCGGCTGGGGAGTTAATTGCATATACCGACCTGTTACGCACAGGCATTCTTTAGGTTGTTAATGAGATGTAATCCTTTATCCAGGAGCAGATCGATTTCCTCCATCGGGTAGACCCAGTAATTCGTTTCAATCCCAACAACACTTTTATCTTTTAGTGATTCAACTATTTGGATATAGTCCTTTTCAAATATTATTTTCAAAGGAGAGATTTTATCATTAAGCGAAAGAAACTCCTTTATATCATTATGTTTGAATAGGATTGCCGGGTTGTTGGTGGATTTTGAGGTGATTGTGAGATTGCTGTCAATATAACCAATACCAGTTTTCTTTTTGTTTGTTCTGAAAAAAAGATCGACCCAATCTTTTTTATAAACTTTACAATCATTAAATCTGCCTCCGTCAAAGGCAGTTATCTCTTTCATTGGTACTTATGCTTGTGCGTAACTCGTTTATACGCGTTCTCAAGGTAGCCATATTTTGGCCATTTACGGCGTTGACTCATGGATTATAAAGAATTCGATGAGATAATGCCCGGAAGATTGTGGCGTGAAGTTGATAATAGAGAGGAACTTCCGGAATGTGATTTCTGAAAAATATTTTTTAAAACTATATTCATATTTATTTTTATACCAGATCAGATATAATTTAGTCGAATATGTACATTATTATACCCCATCGGGTATATTTCATGTTTAAATGATCAATTTTATACCTGAAATGGTATAAATTGCATAAAAACGACTATATTTATACCCGATAAGGTATATTAATCAAAGAAACAGCAATGTTATTATCTGACTTCTTAAAAGATAAGCGGAAAAAACTAAAGCTTACGCAACAGCAACTTGCTGAAAAAGCAGGTGTAGGACTACGCTTTGTCCGTGATATGGAACAAGGAAAAACTACACTGAGGATGGACAAGGTAAACCAGGTATTAAAACTGTTTGGCCAGGAACTGGGACCCCAACCATTAAATCGTGAAAAACTTGTAAATGAATGAGAAAAGCAAAAGTCTACATGCACAATGAACTGGCTGGTTTTCTAACGGAATCAGAAGAAGGTTATTCATTTGTATATGATACGAAATATTTGACCGGATCTTTGGCCAGGCCAGTAAGTCTCACCCTGCCTTTTCAGGGCAAGCCGCATATAAGCAGGACAATGTTTCCTTTTTTTGATGGCTTGATCCCGGAAGGATGGTTACTGGAAATTGCAGAGAAGAACTGGAAATTAAATGCCCGTGACCGTATGGGCTTGCTGCTTGCCTGTTGCAGGAATTGTATTGGTGCTGTCAGTATCGAAGAAGATAACTCATAATTGCAGGATATGAGAAGATGTTTATATTGTTATGAACCGCTGGGCAAAGAGAAATCGGAATTTCATTCTGCTTGCTCCAGAAAAATATTCGGGACACCCAATCCACCTGAACTTCCATATTCAGAAGATCAAATGTTAGAGCTTGCTGAAAAGGTGGTTAAATCTCAGACTACTGTAACAGGTGTTCAGCCAAAATTATCATTGCATCTTGAGAAACTGGCAAAGAAAGACGAACCTCAACGATTTACAATAGTGGGACTCTGGGGCGGGTACATTTTAAAACCACCAACACGGCAATATAAATTCCTTCCTGAACTCGAGGACCTTACTATGCATCTTGCTGAAATCTCAGGAATAGATGTAGTACCACATTCACTTATCAGGCTGAAATCAGGTAAACTTTCATACATAACCAGACGGATTGACAGGATACGTAATACTAAGATCCACATGGAAGATATGTGTCAACTGACTGAAAGACTTACCGAACAAAAATATAATGGATCACACGAACAAATCGGTAAAGCCATTATCAAATACTCTACAAATCCTGGATTGGATATTATTAATTTCTTTGAACAAGTTCTTTTTTCGTTCCTGACGGGAAATGCAGATATGCATTTGAAGAATTTCTCACTATATGATAAACCGGGACTGGGTTATGTGTTAAGTCCGGCTTATGATATGGTTGCATCAAGTCTTGTCGTGGAGGGAGATGAAGAGGACCTGGCTATGAAATTAAATGGTAAAAATAAAAAACTCGAGAAAAACGATTTCCTCGAAGCTATAAACAGATTTAATATTAATAATAAGGCCGTTGAAAACATGTTCGCCAAATTCAAAAATTCAGAAGAGCAATGGCATGAATTTATAGATATAAGTTTTCTCCCAGATGACATGAAAATTTCATTTCACGACCTTGTAAACGAGCGAATCTCGAGGATATATAATTTCTGACAGAACCAACATACCATGTCGGTACTTTTCGGTCGCTCCCCTCAGGAGGAAAGGGTCCGTCGCGGCCGAAGTGTCGGGACAATCCCTTCCGCACCGCAGAAAAAAAAGCCCTTTGCCATCCGGCAAGGGCTTTTGTAATTTAATATGAATAAGATGCAAGTCTCTTTGTCTAAACAAGACGGCATTCCGGTTATTTTCCCCCGAAGAGATATGCAAGTGAAATGCCAAAAACACCCATTTTCATTTCAACTTCGTCATAAGCCGACAGGTTCGTCAGTCCAAACTGATACTGCAATGAGATCAGGAATCCGTTAAGATCAAAACCAGCTCCAAGTCCCACACCAAAGTCAAACGGTTTCATAAATGAGTCGTCATCTGTACCCCATTCAATGTCTTCCTCTTCCTCACCATCACTAATCTTTCCTGAAATGCCGTAACCAAAATATGGCCCTGCCTTAAGAAACAGTTTGCCCGGGCCTACGTCGAACTTATAGGCAGCGTAAATGGGCAGCTCAATGAAGCCGGGGGAGACTTTCAACTCATAAACCTCTTCACCAAAGTCCATTTCATAGGATGAGCCTTTCCCTGAAAAGAGCAAAGCCGGTTGAATCGCAAAACTCTCGGAGACAGAGAACTCAGCCAATACGCCAATATGAAAGGAGATCAGGATTGAGGGATCATAATGCTCCTCTGAATCTGTAGATTTAAATGTCATCTTTGAGAGATTCAGTCCAGCCACAGGACCGAATTTAACTTGAGCCTGGATGGTTGAGGCGAGAAAGATGAAGCAGCATCCCATCATGATCATAAGGAATCTTTTCATAGAATTAGGTATTAATGAGTCTACTCATGAAGCTTTTCGACATCCGCTTATGTTATCTGTTTGGTTACCCGTTTTTCCCTTCCCTGAATTAAATCTATCTTCAATTATCAAATTTAAACTAAAGCTGAATCAAAGTCAACTTTTTTATTTTCCCCTGACGCAGTGAGAGGTCCGTCCCGTCCCGGATGTCAGAAAGAGCAGGAAGCTAATAGACCCGCAAAATGAAAAGAAGGCTTCATAGCTGATTTCTGAGGATTATACATGATGGTGAGGATGGGATTGTTCTAATTATGCTTTGCCGACCGAAACAACTGTATAAATACAATATCGATAAGCAGTATAGCGATACCGGTATTATAAAGTGTCTCTCCATAATCTTTCCCAAGTCCAAAAGCCGAGGCAATCAATGAAGCAGTTCCGAGTATAAAAAGTGCTATCTGTGCCTGTCTCATAGTCTGTTCTTTGATATGGTTAATTAAAATTGATTCTGCTATCAACATCAAACATCAGGAACAAAGCTATGTCATTAAAAAGCCAAAGTCAAATGTTTTGCATTATAACCCCTGATATCTGGTGGCTGCAAGATTTCCCTTAGTGATCTGTCATCCCTGCGGGACTCAGATATGCCTTGGGGATTCATTCCTGCCACATGTTCCACCGCCTCAGGATGACGTAGCCTCCGGCGGCTTCGCCCGTAGTTTTTAATTTATAATACCTTCGGCATAAGCAGCCGGATTAACTGCTGATAATAATGATATAAATATTTAATTTATTGTATGTTACTTAACGCTTCATTAGTCTGACAGTTCCTGAATAATCACCCTGCTTGATATGAAGTATATAAGTACCCGGCAACAGATCCTCCCCAAAGTTGATTGTCTGCATGTTCATAATCAGTATCTGTGAAACGGTTCTGCCATTAATGTCTGAAACAGATACTTCTATCATCCCATCTGAGTCCGACTCTACCTGCAGGGTGAAAATACCTGATGACGGATTTGGCCAGACATTATATTTAAATGGCAGTGGTTCAGACGATTTGTTATCCATGTCATGAGGTACGGAAACAATAACTTCACTGAATGAATAATTCCAGAAATCGTCATGACAGACAATAATGATATGGTACTCTCTTCCTGTTCCCAGGGCAGATCTCTCGGCTCTTAACAGCACGTTGTGCTCATCAATTATTTTCCAGTCAGGAGAAGTATCTCCATCGCCGAGACCGTTATCGGGCTCAGTGCTGTATACATAAAGCTCAGAATAAGTATTCCCGCAATTATCTGAAGCATAATATTCTATCGGGACCATTACCATCCTATGATTGGCAGGCCATAAAGGCAGAAAATCCCCGCTTAATCCTTCGATAACCGGAGGTTCATAATCACCGACATATACTTCAAAACCGCAATAGGCTGTGCCGCCCTCCTGGTTGGTAAGCATAAATGTATTTGTTGTCACGCCAACCGGAAAGAAAGACCCGCTAGGCAATCCCCCGATCTGCGTAATTTCAACGCCGGGGCCTCCGCAGTTGGCTGCAGGTGCAACTGGCGGGTAAAATACCTCAGCACCGCACATTCCAGGTGTACTTGCCGTATAGACATAATCAGGACATTGTATTGCTGCGAAGGGGCAGCTTGTTGCAACAAAGTTATACTCTCCTGTCAACCTGTTGAAAGTGACATTGTAGGTGCCCTGAGGAACAGGAATATTTGGACCTCCCTGGAATCCCCAGCCAGAAGGAAACGAGTAACCTCCCCAGTTGATGTACCACATGTCGTCAGCCCTGAACTTTACTCTGCCAGCTGACATGGGTAGATTATTCAGGTAATATGTGATGCCGTCAGAGGTGGCCATATCAATGTCAACATCCCATCCGTTTAATGAGTTTCCAAGAATTCCAACAGAGGTTTGATGAGGACTTTTCTAATCGTCCCAAAAATATTTCCCTGAATACCATTAGACGTTTATTATTTATCTGCAGTCTCTCCGGCCGTTTAATTGAAATGCAGGAAAGTGAACTCTTGACCACCAGCATTTATCTATACTCATTCCTGCCTTATCCGATGCAATGGATTAGAAAAATCTGCAACTTATTATTTGGCACTTTCTGAGATCTGCCCTGATACTTGAAGCCGAATCATTTATATGAGATATTGAAGAAAATGTTTGTTGGTACGCTAAGGCATGTTTTTGGGACGATTAGAAAAGTCCTTATCGGTACCATCTGTCTAACTTTAGTGAATAATTAGTGCAAGACGTGGCAGACAAATATCTATTGTGTTCTAGTCACCAATAAGGAAGCGATGAAGGATACAAAGAAGTGACTCCAGGAAAACAGAAGCAGGGATTTTTTAAACCTAATAGAATATAACATGAAAGCACCAGGTAGATTTACTGTATTTGTTTTAACAACGTGTTTGTTAATAAGTCTGTTTGCCGTCAGCAATATGAACGCGCAACCTGTCGATACCATTCAGGCTAAATTAGTCGCAAAGAATTTCTTTGCGGACAGATTATCCCGAAGCAGTACCAATACTGTTAAAGGCATTTCATCTAAGAATCTTGAAATGTTCCTTGTGTACAGGGCGGAGGAACCCCTTAATGTCAAAGGTGATTTAACAAAGGGGAGTCAAGCCACAACCCTCTATTATGTACTTAATGTCAGGGATATGACTAATCCGAAAGATAAGAATGGATTTATCATTGTATCTGCTGATCAGAGAGTACCTGCAGTACTGGGGTATTCTTTCATCGGGGAATTTTCGGAAAATGATCTGGCTCCGGCATTCAGGGAATGGATGGATCACTACAAAGAACAAATTATTTATGCCGTTCAGAACAACCTCATGCCTGATCGTGAAATAACTGATCAGTGGAAAAGATATTTAAGTACAATTGAAGTGAAGGGTACTGAACAACTGAGTGAAGTCTCACCATTACTGACAACGAGATGGACTCAGCGTGGCTATTATAATAATCTCTGCCCTTATGATATTACATGTTCAGGGGATGCGCTTAATTATCATGTCCCGGCAGGCTGTGTCGCAGTTGCAATGGCGCAGATAATGAAATATCACGGATACCCTGCCTCAAATAATCCTATACCTGGCTATGATGACCCTGTAAGCTATTATGCTGATGGTACGCCTGTAAGTTACGGGACAATCCCGGCTATTTCTGTGACTGCTTATGATTGGTCCAATATGCCTCACAATGTTGACCTGAATAATCCGGTAACCCCATCCCCTTCACAGATAAATGCTGTTTCAACACTTGTATACCATTGCGGAGTTTCAATACAAATGAATTACGGACCTCCTCCCAAGGGATCAGGAGGCGGTTCTCCATCCACTTCAGTTGTTGAAAATGCATTTATAGATTATTTTAAATACTCTCAGAGTGTTCAAAAGGTCTTCAAAAGCGGCTATTCAGATATCGACTGGACAGACCTTTTAAGAAACGAATTGAACAATAACAGACCAGTCTATTACGCCGGATATTCAAATGATAACCTGGATAACGGACACGCATTCGTATGTGACGGATACCAGGATATTGACTCCTATTTTCATTTTAACTGGGGTTTCGGGCCAGGGCCGGATGGTTATTACTATTTAAATGACCTGACACCAGGCACTACCCGGGATTATACATATTCACAATGGGCAATCATTGGTATTTCGCCTGGTTCAGGGTCAGGCACAACAGTATCAGACGCTGACGGCAATCAATACAATACTGTGACTATCGGCGAGCAGATATGGATGGCTTCAAACCTTAAAACCACAAGATACAATGATGGAACGGGCATACCTCTTGTAACAATTAACAGTGAATGGACCTCACATAGAACGCCGGCATACTGCTGGTATGACAATGAAGAAGCGACCTACAAAAATGTGTACGGGGCATTATACAACTGGTATGCCGTGAATACAGGCAAATTATGTCCCTCTGGCTGGCATGTACCTAATATTGAAGAATGGCGTACACTGATATCATATCTGGGTGGGAAAAGCGTCGCCGGCGGGAAGCTAAAGGAAACCGGAACCGTGCATTGGGCGTCGCCTAATGCCGGCGCCACAAATGAAACCGGCTTTACAGCACTGCCAGGAGGATATCGTGACGGGCTCTGTTGGAGTATGGGTATCGTTGCTGAATTCTGGTCTTCAACACAGTCAGGTGAGAATGCTGCAAATGACATCCTGCTTAGAGAAAATATCGGGGGAGTACTTGATGGAGGAAATAGGTACTTAATGACAGGGTATTCTGTCAGGTGCCTAAAAGGAGATGCCCAGAATGAAATCCTTCCCGGAGATGCAGGAGCTTATGCATATGGCTTCATAGGCACTGAAGGGGAAGAAAAGTGGTTCAGATTCATGCCCGGTATTGAAGGGGATTATATATTTCAGACCCATGGGTCAACAGATACATATATGTATCTCTACCAGAGTGACAGGTCTACAATAATTGCAGAGGATAATGACGGTGCAGGCTTCCCTAATTCAAAGATTGCAGTGAGCCTGAGTGCAAACACATGGTATTATATCAGGATAAGAGGATATGACAATAGCGTTACCGGAAGCTATTCAGTTAATGTTATCGCCCTCCCTGCAGCTCCGACTGCCGGAGACCATACGGTATGCTCAGACGGCACAGTTACTCAGACATTACCGGCAACGGCATCTGCTCCGGCAGGTTCTACAGTGGTATGGTTTACAACAGCGGAAGGATCTGAAACAACAGCGAGTCCGGTTATGGTCGGTGTGGGAACAATTACTTACTATGCTGCGTCACAGGACGATAAAACTGGTTATTATAGCCTGACACGCACACCTGTGACCCTGACTATTAATGCATTACCTACGGCAACAATCTCAGGCACCACGCTAATCTGTGAGGAAACTTCTGCTAATTTGGTTTTTACTTTAACCGGCGTGCCACCCTGGAGTATCACCTACACTAGCGGATCGTCTCAAATAACGACTTCGGGTATACTAACAACTCCTTACACAATAACAGTTGCACCTGTCGTTACAACAACCTACTCAATGGTTGCAGTCAGTGATGCAAATTGCTCCGGGACAGTTTCGGGAAGCGCCACAGTAATAATCAACAGCGATCCGGTAATTGAGAATATCATAGCAAATCCGGTTGATCCGATCGCATTAATTAATCAGACAGCAACTGTTCATATTACTGCGAATCTTGTTGATATAGATGACAACCTGACCTCGGTTACTTTTGATTTCGGAGACGGGTCAATTCCTGAAACTACATCACTTACCGGAACAGATGCCGCCCTGCAGGTTTCACACATCTACAACAGAACAGGTGTATTTGCAGTAAACGTTACCCTATCTGATGGATGTGCTTCTGTTGAGTCAACTTATAACTATGTTGTTGTTTATGATCCGGAAGGAGGATTCGTTACAGGAGGAGGATGGATTAATTCACCATCCGGAGCTTATGCCGCGGATCCATCTCTTGCCGGCAAAGCAACATTTGGATTCGAATCCAGGTATAAGAAAGGTGCCAACGTCCCGAGTGGAAACACTGAATTCCAGTTTCATGCTGCCGGCATGAATTTCAAAAGTATATCCTATGAATGGCTGGTTATCTCTGGTTCCAAAGCCAAGTTTAAAGGAACCGGAACCATAAATGGCGCAGGTAACTACAATTTCATGCTGACAGCCATTGACGGTATACCTGATAAATTCCGGATAAAAATCTGGGATCTGACAACAGACATGATTGTTTATGATAACGAGACAGGTGCAAATGATATTCTTGATCCGGTTACAGCTATTTCCGGAGGCTCAATCGTTGTACATAGTCCAAATAACAAAAAGAATTTGAGTATCTCCGGAAATTATGTGAAAGCTTACCCAAATCCATTCGATGATTACATCCGTTTCGATCTTCAGATGGATACCGATTCCAGAGTCAGTCTGGAGATTTATAGTATAGATGGAACAAAGATTGCAACAATATATGACGATGCTGTTGTTGCTCATGAAAGTTACACCTTTGAATATGTTGCCAATGACCTTCTGAGTGGTATAGTGATATACCGGTTTATTGTAAACGGGCAACAAATGCTGACAGGTGAGCTTATCCATCGCTGAAAGAAGTTCCTTGCACCGGTTTTAACTGGAATGTAGTTGAAACAGGCAGCCCCTCCAATCAGAGGGGCTGTTTTCTACTATGCAACTAAATGAGAGAATACAGTAACATCCTGAATTATCACACCCTCGCTCCCATAACAAGAATATCATCTCTCTGAGATTGAGTTCCCATCCAGTCAGTAAGGGTTCGCTCCAGGATCTCTTTTTGTTCATACATGGGCTGATCGTGAATCTCCATCAGCAATTTCTTAAACCTTGCGCTGGTAAACCGGGTGTTGCCCCCCTCACCTATCTGATCCATATAACCATCCGAGAAAATGTAAAAGATATCTCCGATCTCAAGCTTAATCTCATGATTGGTAAATGGTTTGTCGCTTGAAAAGTGAACACCTACCGGCATCAGGTCAGCTTTAATCTCCTTTAATTCTGATTCACCGTTACTGTTGCTGATTATATATAACGGATTATTCGCACCTGCATACTGCATCACGCTCTTCTTGGTATCTATAACGCATAAGGCTATATCAATTCCGTCTCTTGATTCTTCGCGTTTGCCGCTCTGTCTGAGAGAGTGTTTTATCTGCTTCCTCAATTCGTTCAATACATGATCAGCCTGGGTTATCTCCCTCCTCTGTACAATCTCATTGAGAAAACTTATTCCAAGCATGCTCATCAATGCTCCCGGCACGCCATGTCCGGTACAATCCGCAGAGACCAGTATGATATAATGCTTCACCTGTTTTATCCAGTAAAAATCGCCGCTGACAATTTCCTTTGGCTTATACAAAATGAAATTCTCATTCAACAGTTCAGTTATGTATCCTTCTGACGGCAGGATGGCTGATTGTATTCTCTGTGCATAATTTATGCTGCTGATTATTTCTTCCTTCTGACTGCTGGCAGTATCATATAGCTGTTGTAGTTCTTCATTGGTCTTGAGTATCTGCTCGTTCTTTTCAATAATCATCTGGTTGTCTTTCCGTTTCTGCCTGTAGGCATAAGCTATCACCACTATAACGGCAGCGATTGCTGCCAGACCGCCAATGAGTGCATTTCTGAATGTTCTTTGCTGTTTTATCCTGGCATCCTTGGCAATTAACTGCGACTCCTGCAATTCGATCTGTTGCTGCTTCTTTTCAGTTTCATACCTGGTACTCATTTCCTCAATTGCCCTGGTCTTCTCCTGCCGGAACATAGAGTCCTGAGCGGCTATTAATATCTGCGCATACTCCGCAGCTTTTTTATAGTTGCCAAGCTTGTAATGAGCTGTCATAAGAATATCAGCAGCATCTTTTATCGTTGGTGTCAGGCTCATCTCCCTGGCATTTGCCAGCGACTTGTTTCCATAAATTACAGCGCGGGAAAGGTAATTTGCTCTCTGATCCCCGGTTACTGCAACACTGTCGGCAAGCGAAACATTCAATCCTGCGATATTGACACCCAGAAGTGCTATCCCCTTCTTATCGCCAATTTCCTCATAGAGGTAAAGCGCCTTGAGGTAGTGCTCAGCAGCCATGGTGTATGATCCCCGGTCAAGATAAAGCTCTCCCAGATTGTGATTGCACTCAGATATGCCCCTCTTGTCTCCTATCTCTTCAAACATTCTGAGAGCCCTGTCATAGCCCTCAACCGCTTTATCATACAAACCCTGTTTATGTCTTACCATTCCGATATTCAGGTAACATATTGCGGAGGATCTTTTATTGCTGAGCTCCAGATTTTTCTCAAGAGCTTTCTCCAGATATTCAATTGCCTTGTCATACGTACCCTGTGCATCATGAACAAGACCTATGTTGTTATAACAAGCTGCTAAATTTCTAAGATCACCAAGTTCCTCATGCATCTTGGCGGATTCGAGATAAGAATCGATTGATTTTTCATATGAGCCCTGGTCAAAGTATGCACGGCCCAGGTTATTCAGACTCCTTGATATCCCTTTCTTGAAATTAATTTCTTCTGCCGTTTCCAACGATTTCTGATAGTACTCGATGGCTTTGTCATATGAGCCACGGTCATGGTAAACGATGCCAAGATTCAGAAGACTCGTTGATATTTTCTCTTTGTCCCCTATTTCATTTGATATTCTGAGAGCTTTTTCAAGGTATATCAATGCCGAATCGGTTGATCCATTTTTTTCAAGATTTGCACCGATTACAATACAAGTCTGGGCGATGAATTTCCTGGATTTTATATTTTCCGCCACTTCAAGGGCTTCATGATAATAATAAAATGCCGTATCCGGTACAGAGTTTCTGTAAAGCTCACCAAGTTCAATGAAGAGTTTTACCTTATTGGTATCATAATCTGCTGCGGTCAGTGCATTTCTCAATGAATCTGTCAACTGCCGGTCCTGAGAAAGGAGCTTTGAGCAAAGTGACATGCTCAATACAAGGATCATCACCGCCAACCTTAATAATGCCTTCGTTTGATTCTTCATATCAATGACTTTTTTAAACCGGTTCTGCTTGCATTTCATATTTCATGGCATACGGAATCTGGCAAAGCGAAGCATTGTCTGCATGCCAGCACTTTCTTTTATGGTTCTATAACATGCCAGTCGGGTAAAGTTATGCCATCATACTCAGTTGGATTTTGCCCTGCGTCCCATATTTTATCCCCAGAGTCCCAATCTCAGAATGCGTATAATATTTTCAGACCTGTGACCTCCGGCTCTCTGAACTGAGAACCATTCCGCAATATGTGCTCTGAAATTATCACTGCATATGCTTCATCTTAATGTTTTTTCGCACAGCGGTATAGGCAAAAATACCCATCTATTTACCACTTATTTACTGCCCGATCATAATGGTCGCAGACCTACTTTTGTGAGGAATTGAAATGCTGCCAAATGCTGGATGTATTAATCAACAAACCTGAGAACAAAAGTACCGGGCAACAAGCCATCGAGGTCAGTGACCGGGCTGACAAACCCATCAAAAGCTTTCTGAAAGCATTATCATGGCGGGTCGTCGGTACCATTGATACCATGGTGATCAGCTATTTTATCACAGGACACCTCACAATGGCCATCTCTATCGGAAGTGCTGAGGTGATCACCAAAACAGTTCTCTACTATTTTCATGAGAGACTGTGGGCCCATATTCACAGGCTTAAAATAAACCTTCCTGTAAATAAGAAAAGCAAGCAGTATGGAATTGAGCAAGTTGAGCAATGATCTCAGGTCCGGATCCCTGGAAGACTCCTTAAGATACATTGCATCGCTATTTCCCGCAAAAGCAATATTTACTACCAGTTTCGGCGTTGAGGATCAGGCAATTACACACGCCATCTTCGAAAATGACATTCCCATTGATGTTGTCACCCTCGATACCGGAAGGCTTTTTCCCGAAACGTACAAAGTATTTTCAGAAACGATAAAAAAATATAACAAAAACATCGGCGTCTATTTTCCTGAACGTGATGATGTGGAGAGGATGGTCACGGAAAAAGGGCCTTACAGTTTCTACCATTCAAAGGAAAACAGGCTGGAATGCTGCCGGATCAGGAAAGTTGTTCCGCTGGCGAGAGCCCTTGAAGGCCGGTCATGCTGGATATCAGGCATCAGGGCCGATCAGTCGCCAGACAGGAGCAATCTCGACTGGCTTGAATACGACGACAATAAGAAGCTTTATAAATTCCTTCCGCTGTTTAACTGGACATTGGAAGAGGTCAATGAGTACCTGAAAAAGAACAATGTCCCGGTAAATGCGTTAGTTGACAAAGGATATGTAAGTATTGGATGTGAACCTTGCACACGGGCATTAAGCCCTGGAGAGGACTTTCGCGCAGGAAGGTGGTGGTGGGAATCAGGCAACCAGAAAGAGTGCGGATTACATCTTAAATGATAACATAAAAAGTAAAAATGAAAAGTGCACTGCAGATAAATAATGAGCATCTGAAGGAACTGGAGGATGAAGCGATCTATGTAATGCGTGAGGTGGCTGCCCAGTTTGAAAAGAAGGTTATTCTCTTTTCCGGAGGAAAGGATTCGATTGTGCTTGTTCATCTGGCAAAAAAAGCCTTCTGGCCGGCCCGCATGCCCTTCAGCCTTCTGCATATTGACACAGGTCATAACTTCGAGGAGACCCTCACCTTCAGGGATGATCTTGCCAGGGAACTGAATGTTGAGTTACTGGTGAGATATGTACAGGATTCGATCGATAACGGCCGCGTTTCCGAAGAAAAAGGGATAAATGCAAGCCGTAACAAGGCTCAGTCGGTAACGCTTCTTGATGCAATCGAAGAGCTCAATATCGATGTGGCTATCGGCGGAGGACGCCGCGACGAGGAAAAAGCAAGGGCCAAGGAGCGCTTCTTCTCTCACAGAAATGAGTTTGGCCACTGGGACCCGAAGAACCAGAGACCTGAACTGTGGAATATCTTTAACGGAAGAAAAAACGTCGGAGAACATTTCAGGGTTTTCCCGATCAGCAACTGGACAGAGCTTGACGTATGGCAGTATATACTTAATGAGAAGATAAAACTGCCTTCACTATACTATTCTCACAGAAGGCCTGTCTTCAAGAGAAATGACGTCTATCTGGCATGGGCCCCATTCATGCAGCTGAAGCCAAATGAAGAGGTGTTTGAGGCAGATGTCCGCTGCCGTACCATAGGTGACATAACCTGTACCGGAGTCTCATTGTCGGTGGCAAATACTCTCGAGGAGGTTATTTCTGAGATTGCCGCCACCAGGGTTACCGAGAGAGGTGGCAGATATGATGACAGGAGATCGGAAGCTGCCATGGAGGACCGGAAAAAGGTTGGGTATTTTTAGCAGCAGCACATGAAAGGTGGCATGCTGATCGTTTTTGAAAGCAATAATGATGAATAATAACGGAAACAACAATAAAAGCCTTCTCCGTTTCACCACGGCAGGAAGCGTTGATGACGGCAAGAGCACTCTTATAGGAAGACTGCTCTATGACAGCAAGTCGATCTTTGAGGACCAGATGGATCATATCAGGGAGTCAAGTAAACGGCTGGGGAGGGAAGAGGTTGACCTGTCACTGCTGACAGACGGACTGAGGGCTGAGAGAGAGCAGGGCATTACTATCGACGTGGCTTACCGCTACTTTGCCACCCCCGCCAGAAAATTCATCATTGCCGATACTCCCGGTCATATCCAGTATACCCGGAACATGGTCACAGGAGCAAGCACTGCTAACCTCGCCGTTATTCTTATTGACGCCAGGAAAGGTGTTGTGGAACAGACAGTAAGGCATACCTATATCTCCTCACTGCTGAGAATTAACCATATAGCATTTTGTATTAACAAGATGGATATGGTCGGGTTTGATGAAAACCGCTTTCTCGCTATAAGATCCGATCTTGAACAACTGGTTAATAAACTTGGCATAGAAGACTCTCACTATATTCCGATAAGTGCCAAGTTTGGTGACAATGTCGTTGACCGTTCCACCAACATGACATGGTACAGCGGTATGACTTTTCTGAGACTGATCGAAACCATTGATATCAGGCAGGACTATCTGAACTCAGCAGCCCGTTTCCCCGTTCAGACAGTGGTTCTCCCGCAGTCTGCTGAATATCACGACTACAGGGGTTATGCAGGCAGGGTTGCCGGAGGGTCGTTTAAACCAGGTGATGAGATCACTGTCATGCCGTCATTATTGAAATCAAAAATAAAAAGTATAACTGTCTTCGAGAAAAGTATCGACGAGGCTACCACCGGAGAGTCAGTCACGCTGACACTAGAAGATCAGATTGACATAAGCAGGGGCGATCTGATCACAGGAGCAGGAGAAATGCCATTATCAGGTCAGGATATCAGGATGATGCTATGCTGGTTCAATGAGAAGTCGCTTCGCCCGGGTGCCAGATATCTGATCAGGAACAACACTCATGAGACTTCCTGTATAATCAGGGCAATAAATTACAGGATGAATATTGAGACACTCGGGAAGGAGACATCTGTCGAAAGTCTGAATATGAATGACATAGCCAATGTCAGCATAAAGACCTCCAGGCCAATATTTTATGATCCCTATAAGAAGAACCGGATCACCGGCAGCCTGATAATCATTGACGAAGCGACCAACGAGACTATGGCTGCCGGAATGATTGACACGGAGTGATCCGGATCAATCAGCAACCCATGGGTTCTTGTTTGCCTGAATCACAGGATCTGGTTACAGAATGTTCCCAGTTTTAAGATATCTTCCCGGTTCTTGAAATTGATCTTCTCAGCCTTAATATATTTTTTAAGCTGATCAGCCTTTTCAGGAAAGATCTTCAGAAACTGGTTTGTTCCCGTGAACTTAAACAGCTCATCGCCTCTTCTGACCCAACATACCGATGCCGGTGTGATTTCAACATTAGGCGGAAGTTCGATATGCACAACATCACCCGGAATCTCGAGCCTGCGCATGTCGGTCGGACCGACAGACTGTGACTTCTGACCGTATCCTACAGAAGATCCCATTGGAGTCAGGTTACACTTATGCTCAAAGAAGAATGTTGCCGGACCGGTGATGAGAAGCTCGAGGAAACCTTTCTCTGCAGGCACAAATTTGCGATTCTGAATATAGATCGTATCAAAGGTCTCAATATTCTTCGCCACCCTGTAGGTGCCGTTCAGTTCTGTGATCATCCTCTCCTCTGCCATATTGTAATTAAGCAGGGAAGTGAATGACTTGCCGTCCTTCATAATGATTGTCCCTGTCGTAAACTGAGGAAAGAGAAAATGGGGTATAGGATTTTCTTCAGTGCCCTGGGCGCTTGCAACCGTTGAAAGCAATACAGGGAGTAACATTATGCCGACTGTTCTGAAAATATAATGGGGGATTCTCATATTCACTTTTAATTGAAGATCAAATATAGCTTTTATAAACATAAGATCTTATGCCTGGCAGTGTCACCCCTGCAGGGTTCAGGTGTGTGGTGGTGGATCGCCCTCATGCCACGGCTTCCGTCCGTCAGATGACGGACTCCACCCGCGGTTATTCACCTGTCGCCCTGCGGGCTGAAGCTGTGCAAATAGCTATGATACCATTGATAGCACCGACAGGTGCTGCAAGCTCCGCAGTGGTTATTCACCTGTCGCCCTTACGGGCTGGGTTTGTGCATATAATGATGGGGACTTTAGGCAGCGCCGGCAGATGCTGCAAGCTCCGCAGGAGCATCGTCACAAAGTGACGAAAGATGCATAACCCCCGGCGTGAGCCGGGGGCAGATGCAGAGAGGCAACCGGAGCCCTGCAAGGGTGATATAAAATATTTGCAGTATAACCAAAACCTTTGTACCTTAGTTCTTTACTCGCTGTTATAAACTAATATTTGAAGTTATGTCAAGCTATCGTCAGCTCCTGTATCACATTGTATTCAGGACTAAAGACAGTAAGCCTTCCCTGTACCGGGAGCACACAGGTGATCTCTATGCTTACATTGGTGGTATAATAAGAGGTAAAAACTCTAAACTATACAAGATCAATGGCATAGAAGATCATATACACTTACTGACTGATATTCATCCCTCTATTGCCCTGGCTGATTTTGTCAGAGACGTAAAATCAAACAGCTCTCTGTGGATCAAGACAAGTGGCAAATTCCCGGAATTTGAGGGATGGTCAGAAGGATATGCTGCCCTGTCGTGTTCATACCTTGATTCAGGTGTGGTCATCGATTATATCAGGAACCAGCAGGAGCATCACAAAAAATCATCTTCTATTGATGAATACAGGAAGCTCCTGATGGAGAATGGTGTACAGATCAGCGAACAGTATTTCCCTTAGTGTTCTGTTGCCCCTTCAGGGCTAAGGGGTATTGTGGGAGTCTCCCTCATGCCACGGGTTCCGTCCGTCAGATGACGGACTCCACCCGCGGTTATGCACCTGTCGCCCTTGCGGGCTGTAATTGTGCATATGAGTCTGATGACCATAAAAAGAACCGACAGGCGCTGCAAACTCCGCAGGAGCATCGTCACGAAGTGACGAAAGGTGCATAACCCCCGGCGTGAGCCGGGGGCAGGTGCAGAAAGCTGACTGGAGCCCTGCAGGGGTGACAGATAATACACAGTGCCCTTCCGCCGGTGCATCTTAACCAGGCAGGAGTCGACTTGCGGGCTGAAGCTGTGCAAATAGCTATGATACCATTGATAGCACCGACAGGTGCTGCAAGCTCCGCAGTGGTTATTCACCTGTCGCCCTTGCGGGCTGTAATTGTGCATATGAGTCTGATGACCATAAAAAGCACCGACAGGCGCTGCAAGCTCCGCAGGAGCATCGTCACGAAGTGACGAAAGGTGCATAACCCCCGGCGTGAGCCGGGGGCAGGTGCAGAAAGCTGACTGGAGCCCTGCAGGGGTGACAGATAATACACAGTGCCCTTCCGCCGGTGCATCTTAACCAGGCAGGAGTCGCCCTGCGGGCTGAAGCTGTGCAAATAGCTATGATACCATTGATAGCACCGACAGGTGCTGAAGGCTCCGCAGGAGCATCGTCACGCAGTGAATGAAATCAGTAGAAAATTAATTGTGACCTAGAGTCTGGTTCTCTTACCCTTGACGGAGCATCTGTAAAAAGTGCCCTTTTTGTATAAAAGAACCTCCCCGGGCTCCTCATTGACTATCCCGGAATCAATCCCAAGTATCTTGTTATTGAACAGCGACTTTATCTCTTTATGTGTCGTATGCCCTACCACAATGTGATTCACATCATAAAAAAGAAGTATGGAATCAAGCTGACTCTCAATGATTGCCCCATTCATGAAATAACCCCTGTACCACAACGGACCATCATTGCCAGCCAGGAAATCAATCTCTTCATCAGCATAGATTGACTCATCAATCTGCCCGATGATCTTGAGGGAAAAAATCTCATTGACCTCTTTAGCCAATAATTGCCTGCGAACCAGTTCCATTGAAACGCCTGCATGAACAAACAGGATGTCATTTACAGTAACCATAACCGGTTTGTTCCGCAGCCATCTCCCAAGAACAGAATTTTCAGAAAATAGGTTATAGAATGGGACGTTGGTCAATTCTTCAACTTTCCTGTACTTTTCATTAAGGTATCTCAGGTCACCGCTCAAAACCATGCTTTCGTGATTACCTATCATCACATGAACCTTCCCCCCGGCTTTTTTAGCCTGTCTTTCAAGGTCAAAGAGATGCCATAGAATTTCGGTGACCATACTTCCACGGTCGAAGCCGTCACCAAGAAACACCAGATGTCCCTTGCCAAATTTCCAGTTGAGCTTCTCATCTATTATACCGTTGGCAGTTAATTGATCAATATAAGTCGCGTACTGTCCATGAACATCGCTGATGGCAACAATGCTGTCAACCTTCTTAAAACTCTGACGATAATCTGTCTTTTCATAGAAAACCCTGAGGAGGTCTCTGTATCCGACTGAAAGCCCAAGTACCGGTTTCAGGGATGAAAAGTTTTCCGGAGTAAGCTGATAATCTTTTATTACACTATTATCAACCATTATTGCATAGAGTGTATCATTCACATAAAAAATATAGGGCCCGTCGTTAATTGTATCAGTACTTGTTTCGTACCGCCCTGTCGCAAGTGAGTTAATACCATACAGGCTGATTATAAGGAGGAGGGCCAGCTTTTTCATGTTACACAGGTATACTTCAGTAATATGATTTCATAAATAATGACAATTTACTTTGCAAATTGTTTAAAAGGGATAAAATCTAGATCTGAAGCGACAATGTTCTCTTCAACCTGCTCAGGTGTTTTTCCTCCGGGGATAACCACATGACATGCCGGGTGTGAAATACAGAACCGCAGTGAGAGCTGTGCGACGGAATAATTGCTGTATTTTTCAAAGACCGGCTTATAGCCATCCAGTGCATCGAGGTACGAAGCCAGTTTCTCGGGTGAGAGATTGCTGCGCCGGTGGTCATTCTCACCAAAGCTGGTATTCCTGTTAAATTTACCGGAAAGTAATCCGAAGAGCAGCGGAATGCGCAATATCACACCGGTTCCGTACCTGAGTGCCATAGGCAGCAGCACCTCTTCAGCCTGTCGTTCGAGAAGATTATATCTGACCTGTATTACGTCAAGCAGGTTGTGGTGCCTCTCCAGGATGTGTGCCTGCGCTGTCTCGCCAAAGGAGAGAACGCTCCATCCGGCGTGTCTTATCTTACCGTCTCTCTTCAGCTTTTCAAGGGCCAGCCACGGCTCATCGCGCTCCAGTATCTCGAGGCCGGGACTGTGCAACTGCAGAATATCGAGAGTCTCCAGGTTGAGTCTTTTAAGGCTCTGCTCGGCAGCAAACTCGAGGTGTCTTACCGAATAATCATTATTGGCAGGGGTGATGACATGATCCTGCCCTACATAAGGGTAGAAATTGTTCCCTGCCTTGGTGGCGATGACTATCTTGTCCCTGTCAGAGCGTTCCGACAGTACCTCCCGTATCAGCTCCTCAGAGTGGCCGAAGCCATAGACGTCTGCCGTATCAATGAAAGTCACCCCTGCGTCAATAGCCGCATGAATAGCCCTGCGTGAGCTGTCGTCATCAGTCTTGCCCCAGTCGCGTCCGCTGATGCCCCATGCACCAAAGCCGACTGTCGATATGACCGGACCCTTTGCTCCCAGTTTCGTATACTTCATAACCGCTCATCTATTTTGGACAGCATGAAGTAAGCGAATATTTCAGAAAGGTTGGTAATATTCCTCTCAATTTATCCGGCAGGCATAAGCCAACCTGACAGGACTGGCACTACAGCCCTGCCTATATTCTGTGGGGTGCCCCCTTTTAAGTCAGGATCAGGCTTTTATTTGCCAAACAAGTAAGCGAGAGAGAATCCAAAGACGTTGATCTTCATCTCAGCATCATCCACAGGGGAAAGATTCATCAGTCCTAACTCATACTGCAATGAGATTATGAATCCGTTCAGATCAACACCAGCTCCAAATCCCAACCCAAAATCAAACGGCTTCATGTCACAATCCTCGCCTTCGCCATAGCAGATGTCATAAGATTCTTCATCGTCACTGACCTGGCCTGAGATGCCGTATGCAAAATAGGGCCCGGCCTTCACAAATAACTTAACTGATCCGAGATCGAATTTATAGGCTGCATAAACCGGCACCTCAATGAAAGCGGGAGCAATCTTCAACTCATAGACCTCTTCATAAAAATCTAACTCATAGGAAGCGCCCTTCCCGGAATAAAGTATAGCAGGCTGAAGCACTAAACCGCCTGAGAGAGTGAACTCAGCCATTGCGCCAAAATGAAATCCGATCAGCGTTTTCGGGTCAAAACTAATGCCTGAAGATTTCAGTGTCATTTTTGACAGATTCAGTCCGGCTACCGGGCCAAACTTCATCTGTGCCTGCAAAGATGCGGCAACAAATAAGAAGCAGCATACCAAAAGGAGAGTCAGTGACTTTTTCATGGAACTTGGGATTTCAGTGAGTCTACTCGTAAAGCTTTTCGACATCCGCTATTATAATTTTGAAAATCTAAAAATTATCTGATCAAGAAAATAAGTTAAAGCATTCCTGGAATCTGACTCCTGAATCATTATCAATCACTAAAGTTACACAGTGAATTTGGTAATGTCAAATTTATTTACAGGGAACGCTGAATGAAATTGAAAGATTTACTAAACCGGCATCTCCCCCGTTAAATCGCTTTAAAGCAATTAAAAGGATTATTTATCGGTATCAAACATTTTATAAGGATATGATTTTTTTGCTTTTAGCCAAGGTATAGCCTAATTTTGAATGTAAAATAAGCAAACCACCCATGGCAAGCATTATTGAAGGTTACAATTATGACATATTCATCAGTTACCGTCAGAAGGACAATAAACATGATGGCTGGGTATCTGAGTTTGTAGAGAACCTGAAAAGTGAACTTGAATCGACATTCAAGGATGAGATAAGCGTCTACTTCGACACAAACCCTCATGACGGGCTTCTGGAGACACATGATGTAGAGGCCTCACTTAATGAGAAACTCAAATGTCTTATCTTTATTCCGATATTGTCTCGGACATATTGTGATCCCAGATCATTTGCCTGGGAGCATGAATTCAAGGCTTTTGTCAATCTGGCCTCCAATGACCGGTTGGGACTGAAGGTCAAGCTTCCAAACGGCAATATTTCAAACAGGGTCTTACCTGTTCGTATTCATGATCTTGATAATACGGACATTGAGCTTTGTGAATCAATACTGGGTGGAGTACTGAGAGGCATAGAATTTATTTACAAATCAGCCGGCGTCAACAGGCCCCTGAGATCAAAGGAGGATAATCCGCACGATAATCTGAAACATACAATTTATCGTGACCAGATAAACAAAGTAGCCCTTGCGGTGCAGGAGATCATTTCCGGGCTGATAGCCGGTACGGCTGAAATGAAGGATGAAAGCGTACAGCCCGGTAAAAGACTGAGGGATATCATCGGAGAAAAAAACATCTCTCACTATCTGAAATCTTCAAAATCAGGCAAGAAATATCTCATTTACGGGACATCAGGCTTCCTTGCAATTGTAATTGCAGCAATACTGTTTTTTACCAACGTATTTCCAGATGACAGGCTGAAAGGCATTATATCTGCCGGAGACAGGCTCTCAGTTGCAGTGATGCCGTTTCAGAATATGACCAATGATACTCTCTGGAATATCTGGCAGGATGGAATTCAGGATAATTTAATTACTGCCCTTTCCAACTCGGGAGATCTGATTGTCAGACATAAAGAGACAATAAACAGGCTGCTGAAGGCTGAAAGCCCTTCCAACTACGCCTCAGTTCTGCCATCGCTGGCAGGGATAATATCTCAGAAGCTTGATGCGGATATCTTTATTTCCGGAAGTATCAGCAAAGCAGGAAACAGAGCACGCTTGAATGCGCAACTTATCAAATCAAATACTGATGAGGTAATTAAATCCTTCCAGATTGAAGGCCCCTCTGAGGATATGTTGTATGTCGTTGATTCAATATCTGGCCTGGTGATGGACTTCCTTGTAATATCAAAGCTGATAGGTGAACTACCGCCATATTTGCAGCACCAGCCAACAACATCTTCTCCGGAGGCTTACCGGTGTTATGTGCAGGGAGAGAATGCCAGAAGTAAAAGAGACTTTTTAACTGCTATAAAAATGTTCGAACAGGCTCTGGCCCTCGATTCAAATTATTCACACATGGCATTGATGCTCTCGGTAGCATGTACTAACCAGGGATTATTTGAGGAAGCGAGAAATTGGAATGACCTTGCATACAAGAAGATAGAGACAATGCCAATACGCCTCAAGATCCTTACCAACCGGACAAATTCTTTCTTTTATGAAACACCTCTTGAAGAAATCAAATACCTGAGGCAGTTCCTGGAGATTGATGACCAGTTTCCCGGAACATATTATGATATTGGATTGAAATATAGTAGCCTGTTTCAGTATGACAAGGCAATACCTGAATTTGAGAAGGCACTTAAAATATATGACAAACTTAACATAAAACCCTGGTGGATATATAACTACACCGAGCTTGGATATGCTTATCACAATACTGGGCAAACTAAAAAGGAGGAGAAACTCTATATTAAAGCAGAAAAAGATTTCCCTGACGAGCCCACTCTTACCTGGAGGCAGGCGATACTCTATCTTACTGTTGGTGACTCTGTTAAAGCCAATGCCTATCTTGATAAGTACAAGGGCATATACAAGGATAACTTATGGCCTGAAGCCGCTCTTGCAAGAAACCTTGGATGGGCTTACACCCAGGCAAAAATGTATGATGAAGCTGAAGAATCATTTCGCAGGGCCGTCAGCCTTGAACCCGGGAATGGTTTCTGGTATTATTACCTCGCATATCACCTCATAGATAAAAACAGGAATGCTGAGGAAGGTCTTGCGATGATAGATAAAGCCCTGGAATTGATTCCGAAATATGAAAGCGTGTTTCTGGATTGCAAAGGATGGGGCCTGTACAAACAGGGGAAATTACAGGAAGCGCTTGAACTTCTTGAAAGAGGCTGGGCTTTGCAGGTTTATTACAGTCATGAAAAGTACCTGCACCTGCAGGAAGTAAAAAAAGCAATTGCTGCAGCCGGAAAGAACTAATCCCGATACCCTCGCCGGCCGGTCAGAACCTCTGCCTGAGCTGAACGTAAACAGTATTATATGAGTTAACTGACTCAAATGTTCCCTCGTAGTTGGCTGATAGGGAAAGCTTCTCCAGGATATACCATGAGAAACTAAACTCTCCCATATGCTGTACAAAACTGATATCGCCTTCGGTAAGGCTGTTGCTGACATAGTTGTAACCTATACCTGCCTGGAATCTGCCATTGGCAAAATCCTTCCTTAAATCCATGCCTCCGATTATCAGGTCAGAATGGCTGGTCATCATATAAGCTCCAGATAAGGTTGCAGTAATGCTCTGTCCGAACAGGTCGTTGTAAGTATAGTATCCGTTTATGCTCTTTGTGGGGACTGGATCGCTCTTCAGGAAGCGGTATCCTGCCCGTAGCCCTGTAACCATATTCCTGTTTACCCGCCAGCTGCCATTCAGCCTGTATCCCTGCCTCATCTCATCTTCAAGTATCCTGTCAGTATATGACTTATAAGTTTCATAATAGACGACATTTTTCCTGGCATCATAAGCACCGCTTATTGATATTTTTCCTGACAATCTGTAAGACAGTGACAGATATAGACCTGTAAGGTCAAATGTAGTAACCGGGGACCCGTCCTCGAGCATGAAGAGGTCAACCTCAGCAGATGTAAAAAGGTTAAGATTCTTTATTAGGCTATTAGAGTGCTGAAAATAAAGAAACCTCCTGTCAGTTAAGAAGTCATTTGTCTGCTCAATATATGCGAGGGAGCTCCGGCTTGACTTTCCACTGTTATTCGTCGCATACCCTATCCATGCACCATATTGAAAGAGAGAAAGATTAAAACCGTAATCGGCATAGTCTGGCCTTGATCCGGCAATAATCCCGAAAGAGAAATTCCGTAAATTCATCTCAAACTGGGCGCCGTCAATGGCGCCCAGACTGGAGATCATTGGGTTAACTTTTCTGCCCAACGTTATCCGGGCTGATTTATTGAAGTCGTATCTGACTGACAGATTATATATTTTAAGGGCATTGAAAATATCATCCCTGACATATTCCCATTCACCTGCCCTATGATTAAAAGATGTATGAGTCTCGAAAGAAAATTTCGACCCCCCTATTCCCGGAGCGCTCAGTGATAATGTATACCTGAAACGCTGTGAAACCTGGCTGTCAGTATCTGAAAAACCTGTATACGAATTTACTGATATAGTCCCCCGTGCTTTTGGTTTCTGTCCCTCGTGCTTCTGTGGCAACAGAGTGTCGGTTGCCATGCCAGATTCATCTGCGACTTTCTCAGCAGCTACTGCTACACCCGCACCGCTATCTGGTTTTTCATTACTTATCCGGGCAACAACTAAATGGTCTATCGCAATTACAGCGCCTTTAACAGATGTGCAAAGGCAGGATACTGATGATAATCCGTTCACGACAAGAGCCGGTGAAAGCGTATCACCAGCAGGTATATAGAGTGTATCGCCAATATTGATTCCATCTGTCGACTTGAATTTAACATATATATTCCCGGAGCTTATAAATGAGACCTTTCCAATCCGGTCAGCAGCACCTGGCTGCGCATCTGCCGCTGCGACCAAAAGTGTGGCTGTCAATATTGAGAGAAATATTCTCATCTGATAATATGTCTGAAGGTCTGAAGTCTTTTGTCTGTATTAATCTGAATCTCCCCTTGGATGACAGTCAAGGCATGCCGCACTGTTATATGAGTATCCGTTTTCCTCCCTGTGCTTATTGTCCATATCAGTCTTATTGTGCTCATGGCAGCTCAGGCAGGTAAATTCCGAGTAGTTTGCAGGGTTAGGATGACATTCTGCACACGAAGACCATGTACCCTTGTGTCTGCCGGAATAAATGGGGAATGACTGGCTGTCATGTTCCGTGAATTTTGCCGGGCTCCACCCCGGGGTGAGTGTGTGGCAGGTGTTGCATGTTGTCGGGAATCCCATTGTCGAATGAATTGGATTTGTTGTGGCAACATAGTCAGCCTGATGGCATGAATAGCATTCTGTACTGAGCCCGGTATAACTGCCTGAGGTATGACAATCGTTACATTCGGGAACCGCATGACCCTCCGTGAGGGGGAAAAAGCTGTGTATGAATCCCGCTCCATCCCAGCTCAGGGCATTGACAGGATGGCATGAATTGCAGTCTTCAGAAAACCCGGCTTCAGCGTGTGCCGGATCTGTTGTCGACTGATAATCGTCGCGGTGGCAATCGATGCAGTTAACACCAAGGACATCAAAGCGCACAAGGCTTTCTGACAGATGACAGTCAAGGCAGTCAGCAGTTCGGTGTGCCCCCAGGAGCGGAAAGCGACTCATCTGATGAATTGCAGTTATGTTCGAAACAAGCCATGAAAATGTTGTGTGACACCGTGCACAATCCTGCCCCACGGTTGACTGATGTATGTCAGTATGACAACCATTGCATTCTGTTTCTGCATCAATAAAGACAAGGGTGGGATGACATAACCGGCAGTCAAGTTGAGTATGCTGACCGGTAAGTGGCAGGTTCGTCTTATTATGATCAAAGGAATAAATACTCTTGTCAAGATGCCAGCCTTCCGGACTGTGGCATATGTTGCAGCTCAACTTGAAATCCTCACCATGCGGATGACCTTCTATCTGCCTGAAAAAGAGGAATATGCTGCAGATAAACACTAATGACAGGATTCGCATCTGTAATCTGGAATTTTATATTTTATATACACCGTTGATCCCTCCTTTTGAGGTTTATGACAGGAGCCACAGGGCACTTCTGCATGCCTCCCGTCCAGTTTGAAAGCCGTGCGGCTATGATCAAATCCCGTCGCTTTCCAGTTCTCAGTCCCGTGACAGTCACTGCAGGTTGTTATGCCGTTCCTTTCAAACTGCTTATGATGGTTATCAGTATGGCATGCTGTGCAGTCAGTGGGCAGTCCTGCAAACTTCTGAATAATAACTCCCTCTGAGGCTGGCCTGAAATGGCAGGCCCTGCATCCCTGTCCGGAATGGGCCCCGGTGAGGCTAAAGCCTGTTTTTTCATGATCAAACGTTACTGCCGGCCATCCTGCCTCAGTATGACAAGTGCTGCACCCTGCATCACCATAATACCTTGCCTGGATGATATCCCGGTGAATATCCGTATGACAGTCCGAACAGTTGATCCCTATCCCCCTGAAACTCCACCTCTCCTGCTTCCTGTGGCATTCAAAACAGGGTGTTGCAGTATGTGAGCCTTTTAGAGGGAACGGTCCGGCAGCATGCTGAGAAAGAGTATAAGTGAACTGGTTAAACCCTTTTACAGTATGACACTCAGCACAATCAGGCTGCTTCCCTTTATTTTTAAATTGCCCTCGATGATAATCAGTATGACAGTCTGTACATCTGTTATGAGTGACCGGGTCAGTGGTTTTTCCCTTGTGACACTCCTTGCATCCTACAGTCTGATGCATTCCTTCAAGCCTGAAGTCTGTTTTATTGTGGTCAAAAGTACCGGTTCCTCCCTTTACTGAGAGGAATGATACTTCGGTGTGGCATTGGCGGCAGTTTTGCCCGAACTGATTCTTGTGCGGATCTTCATGACAATTCGTACAGTTGCTGAAGAGCACACCCCTGAACTCCTGTAAGACCTTACCGCCAACAGTTTCCTTCTTGTGACATTTAATACATTCTACATTCTTATGGCTGCCAATAAGTTTGAACTTCGCAGTTGAGTGATCAAACTTTGAGGCTGGGACAAATTTATCGTAACTGTGGCAATCGAGGCATGCGGAGGAGAGCGTCTCCTGATGGTAATCGGCATGACATGACAAACATAAAGTATTCAGGCCGAGATAGGTACTCTTTTTTGACCTGAGCTTCTCATCCTTGATATTGGCTCTATTGTGACAACTGGCACACTGTTGTGTTGCGTGGGCCCCAGACAATGTGTACCCGGTGGCAGAATGGTCAAACTTTGTGATATCCAGCCGCATCAGGCGAAAGCTCTTTCCGTTGTGCTCACTGTGACATACAGAACAAGACTTCCCTTTTACTTCTGCGGAGGAGTGATATCCTTTCCCGGATGTGATCCTTGACTGTATCTCTGTGTGGCATGCAAGACACTTTGCATCTGTAACCTTGTTGCCGAGCACGTGGCATTGTGTACAGTTTGTGATTCCCTCAAGATGCGAATGAGGCTCCGACAGGTCCCCGGGCGATAGCTGGGCTTCCAGCCTGAGTCCTGTGAAATGAAGAAGAATAAGCAGGACAAGAATTTTAACCGGAGTTATGTTCATACAAAAGAATTATATGATAAACTTCCCTGGTAACGATTCTACTGACAGAGGGTCATTATACATCCAAAGTTAATGTTTCATGACCGTTTCCCCAAATTTTCTGGTGATTCTGATTCCAGCCTTTTCAAGAAACTGCGTTGGCAATTCGCCTCCTGCAAAAATGTATACAAGGTCATTTTTGATTTTCACCGGTTCTGGCTCGCCATCAAGTGACAGAAAAATATTCTCATCTTCGATGGAAACAAGGTTACTCTTTAACCTGACATCGATAATGCCATTTGCGATTGCCGTTTTCAGCGATTCATTGTTACGTGGCTTGATACGGTTGAATGCCTCTCCCCTGTAAGAGAGAAGAACATGGTTCTGATCGGCCAGCAGAAGTGCTGACTCGATGGCAGAGTCACCTCCCCCGACAACAATTACATCCATTCCTGATATATCCTCTGGCTCCAGCAGCCGGTACGCCACCTTTTCCTTATCCTCACCGGGAATATTAAGCTTACGTGGTGAGCCCCTCCGGCCAATAGCAAGAAGTACGCTGGCTGTGCTGAACGATTCACCGCTAATAGTAGTAACACTGAATATATTACTTTCAGGAACAATTGATTCGACTTTTGTATTCTCCCTGATTGTGACAGCGTTCGCATCAAGTACTTTATGCCACAGATCAAGCAGCTCCGATTTGCTGGTCTCAAAGAGCCTTATCTTTCCGTAGAGCGGGAGATCCATGGGATGGGTCATGACAATTTTTTTCCGGGGAAAGGTAAATACCGTTCCCCCAAGGGTATCCTGCTCAAGGAGGAGAAATCTCAAACCGTGTTTCTTTGCAGTAAGTGCGCCTGATATTCCCGCAGGTCCTGCGCCGACAATTATAAGGTCATATGAAGCGTGATGATCTTTTGTCAATGCCCTGGCAAGGTTGTCAACGGCCTGCCTGCCCTGTTCCACAGCATTTTTTATGAGTCCCATTCCACCCAGCTCCCCGGCGATATAGATGCCGGGCACATTAGTTTCAAAGTTTTGGTTTACATGGGGCAACTCCACCCCTCTCTTCTCGGTTCCGATCCTGAGGGTGATAGCCTCTGTGGGGCATGCATGAAAACAGGCTCCGTGGCCTATGCACCGAGATGCATTGATAATAGTTGCCTTACCGTTTCTTATTCCCAGGATATCCTTTTCAGGGCAGGCTGCAACACATGCTCCGGTCTGAATACACGTGTTGATGTCAACATATGGATGCAGCGACACCGGCTCATTCATCCCCTCCTCCTTCGCTCTTATTATCTTCCTTTCAACTATCCTTGATTCTCTCCTTTTTTTGAGAATATAAATTGATACTACAATAATGCAGAGCAAGGCTGCCAGGGAATAGATCAATATGCTCTCAAGCTGCAGGCTCATGGCTAGAAGATCCATCTGTAACCGAACAGGAGAGTTACCCCGATGTGAATAACCATAATTATCAGCATCACCAGTGCAAAGGGAAGGTGGGCGACATGCCAGTATCCGAATAAATTCTTCATCCGGTCCAGTCTTTCAATTTTCCTGCTGAGCATGATATCCTTTCTGACGAGCGCAATGATTCCCCTGGTAGCCGATGCCGGTATATTCTTCTTTTTGAGCAATTCCTTTACTGACATGACAGATCTTCTGTCTTCAAGATAGTGAGTCAATAATCCGCCTGAGGAGCCCCTGGAGGCGGACCCTTTACTTTGTTTTATTGTCTCAACGATCAAAGAATAGCTCTCGTCATCAAAATTGTACGATGCCCTGATCTCTTCGGCAAGGTCACCCTTGGTGGCCCTCACCTCGTTAAGGCTGAGCTCCCTGCCCTCTATGGAGCGCGGTATCTGGAGGTAAATGAACCTTCCTGCTATACCGCTCAGGAAGACCGCCACCATGCTCCAGAAACTCACGGCAACGAGCCCTCCGAACTTGAAGGCAGTGTGAAAGAGAACCAGAACAGGGCCAAGAGTACAGAGAAAAATGTGGAATTCGAGCCAGTGTTTAAGAAGCCCCATTCTTGACATGAACCGGTAACGCTTTCTTGCCATATAGGAGATCACACCCACAACCATAAACAGAGAACCGAAGATGCCAATGCCGTGACCAACAATCCCGCTGGGTTTTAGAGCGGCGTGGCCATCATGATATACTCTCTCATCAATGCCTGTCCTGTAGTACTCCGATCCATTGAGCGTGAGCACAACAAGTGCAATGGCAACCGTCATCACCATCAGGCCAAGATATATCCTGTGAACTGTTGTTGTCATATAGCATCCTTCATGAAGGAAAACCGTAAGATATTGATTTTATTGCCGACGTTAGCATAAAATGCGGAACAGCACCGTCAGAAGCTATTTCTTTCTTGTGAAGACCACATCATAATTGATCCCCTCCACCGCCTGGAAATAATTACCTGCAAGAGCGTCATCTTCAGGAACGTATTGAAGGGTATAGGCTGAGCCGGGATAGTTTACATCACGCAGTATTATCTGCATGAAGAGTTTTTCCTGATCGATGATCCATTCACCTTTTTCAACATTTATGGGATTGGGATTATAATACGCGGCTTTAAGTGTACCATCCCCCCCGGCCTCAAAAACCTCAATGATATAATCGCCGTCTGACCTCATCCATCGCCCTTTCAGCTTCTGCTGCTCCGTTCCTCCTGTTTTTACAGTTGTAGAAGCAGTATCGGCAGATCTCATAACGGTCTCCGTGCCAGGGGCCGATATGCCAGGATTCTTATTGGCTCCCGCCTTCGATTCTTTAGGCGATTGATTGCATGAGGCCACAGCAATCATAATAAGTGAAGCTGCCACAGCTGTTTTTCCTAATCTGATGAATGTTTCTGACAGTGATTTTTTCATAGTGCAAAAGCTAAAATTACTAACCCAAAAGTAACCTCTTTATTGATATAATAGAATCAGAACTTCCCGCTCAGCCTGAGACTGAGGTTGCGGTGAGGCTGAATGTCACCCGGGCGGCCCATGTACTCCGTGTTGGTGATGTTCCTGACTGCAACCGAAAGTGTCAAATGGTTGCTCAGCTTGTAACCTGCATTGATGTCCATCGCGAAATATCCGGTGTTGTGCGTCTGCCAGTAATCGTAGAAACCCGGCAGTATCTGCTCCCTGGTTGCAGGATTCAGAAAGACATCATCTATTCTCAGGATTCTGGACCTGGCATACATATCAAATCCTGCATCAAACTTCTTCCGCGTCAGCATGAGTCCCAGCTTCGCCGTGTGTTTCCTCCTGTATTTAAGATAAATGTCAGTATTCTGTCCCGTGTAGGAATTGAACTCCACAGGGTAAACGTAGGTGTAACCACCCGAGACCGCAGCATCAAGTGATCCGAATGTTTTTCTCAGAAGAATCTCAGCTTCGGTACCGTAGACCCTCGACTGTTCAACATTGGCAGCCTGAAATCCTAAGCCCGACAGGCCGGTTACCGGATCAGGAAAAATTCCGAAAAGATACTCGATCATGTCGCTGTTCTGCGAAAAGAAAAACGAGAGATCGACCTGACCTCTCACCTCACCCAGCATGACACCCTGCTTGACCCCTATCTCGGAGCTCCATCCTGACTCAGGCTCAATGTAAGGATTTGGAAATACCTTGACTGATCCGAGAGTTGTAGATGCATATTTTTCGGCAATTGAAGGATAACGGTAACCCTGTCCGAACGAAGCCCTGATGAATGTAAATCCTGCAGCCTGCCAGTTCGCTCCTGCTCTGAAGACCGGTACAACCCTGTCATTCTCTCCGTCAAGTATATTCTGTTCAACACGCAATCCGCCGACAACCTTCAGCCTCTCGAAGGGCCTTAACTCAAGCTGTGCAAACCCTGCAAGGTTAAGTCCGTCATGGTCTCCGTAAAAGGTGGATATGATCTTGCTCCATGTCTCCGAAACACCTGCGGTGAGATCCATAAAACCAAACACCCTGTACCAGGCCTGGTATTCCCCGTACACAGAGACAGACCCGGCATCATTGTTTGTTCTGACGGGGAATCTGTTTGCCGATGCCTGGAAGCGCACCCTCACGTCATGCCTGAACCTGTTTGATTTATTGTATGAGAGGAAGGGATCAGCAGTGAGCAGATAACCTCTCAGCTCAGCGACCGTTGACGTATCCTGTTTCAGGGCTCCCGTCTCTGCATCCTCCCACAAAATGAAGTCTGCCTTCCGGGTTGTCCCGGCTCCGATATTAAGGCCGTATCTCAGGCCTTCCACCTTACTGTTGAAGTGCTTGAGCCTCAGGTTAATCCTTCCAAGATTTTCAAAATTGTATTTCCTGTAGCCGTTGTCGACACTCAGATTGAGGCCGACTCCAACGTCGGTATTACCTGCTTTCTGAAGGTGAGAAAATGAGATATTGGTAAACACCCTTGGCTCATTCCACCAGACCCACTCTTCGTTCCGTGATTTGCCGAATATACCTCCCTCGGCATAGAATGTCGTCAGAGGAATATTTGTTGCATCCGCTGTTCTGAAGTTTATCACGCCGTTGAGAGCTGAACTGCCATACATCACTGATGAGGCTCCCTTGATTATCTCTACCTGCGAAAGGTTCTCAAATGGCAGGAAGTTCCATTTAATGCCTCCTGCATCAGCCGACATGAGGGGAAGGCCGTCGACAAGGGCCAGAACACGGCTTCCGACGCCATAGCTGAATCCGCTTCCTCCCCTTATGGATGCCTGACCGTCAAGAACCTCAATGCCAGGTGTCTTGGTGATAAGCTCCCTGGCATCACTGATATGGCTTCTTTCAATATAGTCGTTCCTGATGACATCCATTGAAACAGTCAGTTCAGAGACCTTCTGTTCCATCCTGTCAGCGCTGACCACTATCTGATCTATCGCCTGGGCATCGGTCTCAAGACCTGCATTCAGCTCGAAGGGCTCATGCCCGGTCAGATGAACCACCTCAGTGACAGTCTTGTATCCGACAAACTTAAAGGTTATGCTGACCTGCCCGCTGTCACAGGTCATTGAGTAAAATCCCCTGTCATCGGTGGTTGTTCCGCTCCCCTTACCGTGGAGTACATATACTCCCGGCAGAGCCTCACCACTGCTCATGTCATATACCTTTCCCCGGACAATGTTTTGCGCACTGAGGTGAGAAGGGAAAAGGAATATGAATATTATGAGGACAGGAAAAACTTTCCTCATTATTTGGGTATGAAAGTCATTAATATGTCAAGGGGATCTGACGGATTGATCAGGTTCGGATAGGTGAATGTTACCTTTAGTGACGTTTCGGTCAGTTCAACGATAGTACTTGTAACAGCGGCAAGCAGTTCGGGTGACTGTATCACCAGGTTCGTGTCATTATTGGTAAGTCTCCATGTTCCGGTATACTGCCCGAAGTAACCGGTACCATCTTTTTTGAACTGTATATCGCCCTTGAACTTTTCAAGTATCTGACCGGGACCGCTGGCATCGACGCCATCAGCCAGAAGACTTTCGCTCTTCCATGTATGTGCTGTTATCAGATCAAAGCGATCTGATGATTCCTCCTTGCTGCATGCTGATAATGATACCAGGGATGCAACGATGATCAGTAAAAGTAAATTCTTCATACGAGTTGACTTTCAGGACTTTTTATATCCAACATATTTATAAAACAAACTTCCGTTTAATCAGTTCAATGACTCTGATTATCATCAAAGATAATAAACATTTAATGATAAGAATTGATTGAACTTTTTGTAGATTTATGGTTCTGGAAAATCTAACTTATTAATAATAAATCAGTATGAGCGAAAAGTATTCAGTCAGTCCGGCAGGTGAAAAATTTGCCCTGCCAAAACCTGAGGATTATAAAACTGAGTTTGAGAACATTAAAAAGCGTGTAGATGAGGAGCGGGCGAAGAATCGCGAGATCGTGGTCGTCATGGGAGTGGGGTTCGTCGGTGCGGTCATGGCAGCCATCGTGGCTGATACCGTTGATGAGAGCGGCAGGCCTTCAAAATTTGTCATCGGCATGCAGCGCCCAAGTGCACGGAGCTTCTGGAAGATACCTCTGCTGAACCGCGGTGTGTCACCGGTAAAGGCGGAAGATCCGGAGGTTGATCCGATGATAGCCCGCTGTGTCAACGAAAAGAAAACACTGATGGCGACTTATACATATGATGTACTGAAGCTTGCTGATGTTGTGGTTGTGGATGTGCAGTGTGATTATCTCAAGGCTGAACTGGGCAATGTGCGGGCCGGACAGACTGATATGGCAGCCCTCGAGGCCTCGCTGGCTGTCATCGCCGAGCATATACAGCCCCATGCGCTGGTGCTCATCGAGACCACTGTAGCCCCGGGGACCACCGAGCAGGTTGCCTACCCCATCATGAAGAAAGCCTTCAGGAAACGCGGTATCGACTCTGACCCGCTGCTGGCACACAGCTATGAGAGGGTGATGCCAGGCCGTAATTATGTTGCCAGCATACGCGACTTCTGGAGGGTCTGCAGCGGCATCAACGAGGAGGCAAAAAAGCGTGTTGTTAAGTTCCTCAACGAGGTGCTTAATACCAAGAAGTTCCCGCTTACTGTCATGGACAGGCCTATTGAGTCGGAGACGGCAAAGATCGTCGAGAACAGCTACAGGGCAACAATACTGGCATTCCTGGATGAGTGGAGCCTCTTCGCAGAGCGTAACGGCGTTGACCTTGTCAAGGTCATTAAAGCGATAAAGGTAAGACCAACGCACAGCAACATGATCTTCCCAGGCCCGGGAATAGGAGGCTATTGCCTCCCAAAAGACGGCGGACTGGGAGTATGGGCTTACAAGCATATTCTTGGCTTCGAGGATGATATCTTCAGGATCACACCTATGGCCATCGACATAAATGACACCCGGGGGCTTCATGTTGGTCAGCTGACACGCGATGCCCTGCGTAACATGGGAAAACCCATTGCAGCCTCTGACGTTCTTGTCCTGGGAGCTGCATACCGTGAGGATGTCGGTGACACCAGGTACAGCGGGTCAGAAATAGTGATCCGCAAACTGACAGAGATGGGAGCTGAGATCAGGGTCCATGATCCTTATGTGGAACACTGGTGGGAGTTTGAACAGCAGGACACCTATCCGGGTGAGGGACAAAGCAAGGCACAGTTCTTCCGCAACCAGGAAAAACTTAAGGAGATACGCATTGAACAGAACCTTGACAGTGCACTGAAAGGGGCTGAAGCGGTCATACTTGCAGTGCCTCACGAAGCGTACAAAGACCTTGATCCCGATACTGTTGTAAAAACCATCGGGCAGCCGGCAGCAATAATAGACTGCTTCGGGATACTCTCGGACGACAAGATCCGCCGCTATTTCCAGCTCGGATGCGAGGTTAAAGGACTGGGGCGCGGACATATCCAGAGAATCAAGGAGGAGACAAGAAAAGGCTGAAGTTGGTAGAAGCTAATTACTCAATAATAGAAAGTAGTCATGAGTGAGAAAATGAATGAACTGTATGATGATTTTCGTGCCGGAAGAGTTGACAGGCGCGAATTCATGAAGAAACTGGCAATCATCACCGGAGGAACGGCTGCAGCTGTTGTTCTTTTTCCGGGGCAGAACAGCGCTGATGCTTCGCCGGTTGCGAATGATGTCACTGAACTCGTCAATGAGTTTGTTACCTACCCCGGAGAGACTGGTGAGATGCGCGCATATCTCTCTGTACCGAAAGGAAAGAAGAAGCTGCCTGCAGTTATCGTAATACATGAGAACCGCGGTCTGGTGCCCCATATACAGGATGTGAACAGACGCATGGCGGAAGAGGGTTTTCTCGCTCTTGCTCCTGATGCCCTCTCACCTCTCGGCGGTACCCCTGAGGATATGGAAAAGGGTCGCACAATGATCGGGCAGCTTGACCGCGAGAAGACGATCAAGGACTTTGTAGCGGCAGTCAAATACCTTAAGACACACCCAAGATCATCAGGCATGGTGGGCTGTACAGGTTTCTGCTGGGGAGGAGCCATGACCAACCAGGTAGCTGTCAATGCCCCGGATCTCAACGCTGCAGTACCCTATTACGGGTCAACTCCCGCACCTGAGGATGTTCCTAAGATTAAGGCTGCCGTAATGGCACACTATGCAGGCAGCGATGAAAGAATCAATGCCGGTATACCTGCATTCGAGGAGGCTCTGAAGCAGGCAGGCATTGAATACCAGATATTCATTTATGAAGGTACCGAACACGCCTTCAACAATGATACAGGGACGAGGTACAATAAGGAAGCCGCAGGCCTGGCATGGGGCAGGACTGTTGGATTCTTCAGGGAGAAGCTGAAAGGTTAAATAACTACCTTATAAAGCACCATCCTGCTGCTGCCTCCATACCCTGGCAACCTCTTCAACGAAAGGCTTGCAGTGGTTGAAGAAATGCCTGTATCCTTTACAGAGGTAATTCAACCCCTGCTCTCCTGAGGGGGTGGTCATAAACCTGTTCCTGGGGCATTCGCCATTGCACATACCGAGCACTTCACATTCGAGACAGTAACGGGGAAGGGTATCCCGTTTCAGCTGCCCGAAGGCCGCCTGACGAGGATGGTCAAGGAGATCAGAAAGTGAGGTGTTACCTATGTTTCCAATAAGATGACCCTCATTCACATAGTGATCACAGGAGTAAAAGTCGCCGTTCATCTCCACAACAGGCACACCGCCGCATCTCTTCCTGAAGATGCAGAGGGTGTGATCCTGGCCGAAGGCGGTGCGGAGCGCCTCCTCAAATATCTGTACCTTGATATGACCAATATCATTTTCAATCCACTCATCGAAAACCGCTGCAAGGAAACTGCCAAACTCAACAGGGTCGACACTTCGTGCCGATACCTTGATTTTTTCTGAAGGGGCAAATTCAACCAGTGGCAGAAAGGTCATAAACCCAGTTCCGAGGGTCCTGAAGAAACGATATATCTCAAGCGGGTGAGAGAACATTTGCACTGCTGACAACGCATAGTATCTCAAATGGCACATTCTTATGCCTTAAAAGATCAATTCCCCTTAAGACATCGTGAAATGTTCCTGTATCATCGCGTCTCCTCCTGAAACGAATCATGAAAAATCTCAGGACCGTCAAGGCTTATTCCTGCAATGAAATTCTCCTGCTTAAGAAAGAGGGCCCACTCTTCGTTTACCAGCGTGCCATTTGTCTGTATCCCATTAATAATAACCTTTTTGTCAGGCCTGTACCGCTTCTGAAGCTCGACCGCCCTTTTGTAGAAGGAGAGACCTGCAGCCATGGGTTCACCTCCGTGCCATGAGAAGAACAGGTCATTGCTGCCTGTCGCCTCAATGTGCTGCCTGATATAAATTTCGAGCAATTCATCACTCATCACGGCAGCACCCGTTTGTGCTGAAGATGAAGCCTTATCAAGGTAATAACAGTAATGACACCTGAGATTGCACCTGGCTCCAACCGGTTTCACAAATATCTGGAACTCACGAGGACAAGCGACCATATTCTTCTGACTGTATCACGGTTCTAAATATAATAAGACTTAACATGTAATTACTGTTTTTTTTCAATTCACGTACTTATCCTGCCTGAAGGATAAAGTATGATGACATCAACTCCTTCCACTCCCGCGAAGCTGTCAGCCACGGCTCCACCCGTATCGCCGGACGTAGCTACCAGAACAACGGTTTTACGGTCATCTCCGGCTGTAAAATAGCCAAGGCACCTCGACATGAATCTTGCCCCGAAGTCCTTGAAGGCTGCCGTCGGACCATGAAAGAGCTCCAGCACCCTCTTCCCGGGACCGATCCTTCGTATTTCGACAGGAAAATTAAATGACTCGTCACAGATGTTCTTAAGAGCCTGTTCCGAAATTTCATCTCTCGCATACATTCCCCCTATGCTGAATGCTATCTGCGGAAGACTCATCTCCGGAAGGCTTCTGAAAAAGTCCTGCCCCGGTGAAGGGATCTCTTCAGGCATGAATAAACCCATATCTGAAGATAATCCGCGGGTTACCGCTTCTCTGAATGTTACCCTCTCTTTATTGTTTTTCAGGTTGTAGTATAGCATCTTCCCTCGTCATGCATGTTATTCACATAAAACGGTTCCTTCATGATTCACCGGTGAAGAATAACCGTTGAATTTAATCCCTGAAGAGTGCATAACCTCAGACATCTCGCCAAGAACCCTTCCTGCAATTGCCTCGCCATGGCAGAGGGCGAAGAGTGAAGGGCCTGAACCGGAAATACCTGCACCAAGCGCTCCTCCGGCAACAGCAGCTTTCCTCAGCATCTCAAACCCGGGGATAAGTCCTGAACGCTTCGGTTCAGCTACATAATCGACAAGCGAGCGCCCGATAAGGTCGTAATCAGATGTGAAAAAGCCGGCAACCAATCCTCCTACATTTCCCCACTGCCTTATCGCTGTGGTCAGGGGTATCTCCCTGTCAAGGAGCTTTCGAGCCTCAGAGGTCCTTATCTCTGCCTGGGGGTGAATAACCACACACCAGAGCTCTGCCGGTATGTTTAACCTGACAATATCGAGAGGGTTGTAGCTGCGAACCAGAGTTATGCCGCCAAAGATCGCAGGCGCCACATTATCAGCGTGGGCTGACCCTGAGGCAAGCCTCTCACCCTCCATGGCGAAAGCTACAAGCTCCGTCAGACTGAATGGCCTGTCAAGAAGGATATTCGCAGCGAAAGCAGTTGCGGCAGAACTGGCAGCACTTGACCCGATACCACTGCCCGGAGAGATTCCCTTTTCTATGATAACTCTGAAACCTGAGCTGGCTCCCGTGACTGATATCATTGCCTGAAGCACTGCTCCTGCCACATTTTTATCTTTATCCCTGCTGAGGTTTTCACATCCCCTTATTTCGGCTATCTCAATTAATCCATTGTCGGTCAGTTCTATATCAACTATGTCATAGGGCTCATCAATAGCCAAACCAATCACATCAAATCCACAGTTCAGATTTGAGACAGTCGCAGGGGTCTTCACTCTTACTCTTTCGCTCATTGCCCGGCCTGGTTGACAAAGTCAGCAATGCTAAGGATAAATAATAAAATGTTAATTTTGAATCCCCCATCAGATCAAAGGATGAGAATACTATTACTGCCAGCCTTACTCTTTTTTCTGTCATCAGTGTCACTCCTTCCGCAGACACTGACCAGCAGCAACCTGCCTATCGTAATCATTAATACTGACGGAGGAGTCACTATCACCGATGAACCAAAGGTCAAGGCGACGATGAAGATCATCTACCGTGGGCCGGGTCAGAGAAATTATGTTACTGATCAGAACAATCCAGAATATCTTGATTACAACGGCCGGATAGGCATCGAAATAAGGGGATCCTCGTCACAGGTCTCACCGAAAAAGAACTATGGCTTCACAACCCGCCTGGCCGACGATGTCACCAACAATAACGTCAGCCTCCTGGGAATGCCGGAGGAGAACGACTGGATCTTTGGCGGAATGGTGTTTGACACTGCCATGATGCGTGACTACCTGTGCCATAACCTTTCAAGGCAGCTTGGCAACTATGCCTCCAGAACATCTTATTGCGAGATCATTATTAATAACGATTACAAGGGTCTCTACATGCTGCAGGAAAAGATCAAGTCTGATGACAACAGGGTTGACGTCATCAAGATCACGCAAGCTGATAATACACTACCGGCTCTCTCCGGAGGCTATATTTCAAAAGCTGACAAGCAGACCGGAGGTGATCCCATTGCCTGGACCATGTACTCATGGACAAATAACCCGGTTTATTACATACATGACCTGCCAGACCCGGAGGATGTCACAACCCAGCAGACAAACTATATCAAGGGAGAGTTCTTCAAGCTTGAAACAGCTGCCAAGAACGGAGATGCCTCAGTGGTGAACGGCTATCCGTCGATCATAGATGTCCCCTCCTTCATTGACTTCATGATAATCAATGAATTTGCCTCCAATGCCGACGCCTATACCTACAGCACCTTTTTTCACAAGGACAGGAACGGAAAACTGAGAGCAGGCCCTATTTGGGATCTTGACCTGACCTACGGCAATGATCTCTTCATGTGGAGTTTTGACAGGAGCAAGACAAATGTGTGGCAGTTCCAGTACGGAGGCAACGACGGCTCAAGGTTCTGGCGTGATCTTTTTTACAATCCCCAGTTCAGGTGCTATCTCTCCAGGCGCTGGAATGAGCTCATTGCCCCCGGCCAGCCTCTTAACCAGGCCACCCTCGAGGCATTCATTGACCTCAATGCCGACAGCATCAGCGAAGCGATCCCGCGTGAATACCAGCGGTGGAACAAGGTCGGCTCGCATTCCCAGCGAATAACCGCAATGAAAACATTCATCGCTGCCCGGATAGCCTGGATGACGGCAAACATAGGGTCATTTTCTGCATGCGCCAATGTAACAGTACCTCAACTGGTGATAACCAAGATCATGTACCATCCTCTTCCGACGGTACAATACCCTGACGATGATGACCTTGAGTTCCTGGAGATACGAAACAACAGCAATACAACCGTTAACCTGAGCGGCATTTATTTCCTGGGGACAGGTCTGGTTTACCAGTTTCCTGCAAATGCGACCCTGGTGCCCTACCAGGCTGTCATTCTGGCCAGTAATGCTGCTGCATTCCAGAGCAGGTACGGCTTCGCACCGTTCGGGCAATTCACCCGTCACCTCTCCAACAGCAGCGAGAGCCTGGTGTTGTCTGATGCATTCGGCAACGTGATTGACTATGTACTTTATTCAGATACAGACCCATGGCCTGATGCTGACGGCAATGGCTACTACCTGAAGCTTAAGGATCTGATCCTTGATAACAACATCGCCTCAAGCTGGGTAGCATCAAATGATTTAATTACCTCAATTGACCTCAACGTCGCACAAAACGAAGTTATTGTCTATCCAAATCCGACAGACAGGAAATTGTACATTGAAGCGTCATCTGAAATTATCAAGGTAGATGTCTATGGTTTAACTGGCCCATTGATAAAAACCATATCATGTGAAGGCAGCACTTGTGAATTGGACATGGTTGGCCTGGCTAAGGGAGTATATATCATCAGGATAGTCACTGCGGACAGACTTTATATAACAAAGATCTTTAAAAACTGACCTGGCCTCCCGTATGGGTTTCAGGAGTGCCGCCTGACTGACACTTTTAGTTGTCTGATTTCCCCGGTCCGATTGAAAATCTTGTTACTGGATTGGACATCAAGCAAATCACCCTCGATAATCAAAGCTTCACCGCTGTTAAATATCACCTCAATTTCCCTCCGGTCGGAAGCAGAATAGATGACAGGCACCTGGCAAAGAGTGAATGCGAGCTGATTGGCAGACAGCTGAACAGAGCCGATACTGCCATCGATAGCCTGATAGGAGAATAGTTCATCGCGATCCATAAACTCGGCTGGATTAAGGAGTGACGTATCAAATCGCACCTTGCCTCCTTCAACTGCAACACCAAGCTCCCTCATTCTTGAGATAACATCTTCTTTAACCTGTCCGGTCATACCAGGCTGCCTGGCTCCGGAATTTCCCGGGGTATGAGAATAGGCATCTGTGGGAAATGCTCCGTATAACAGGGGCGACTTGTACATCCCTATACCGGCTTTGATGTCAAAATAGGATTCTCTCAACTGAGCTGACAACCCTCTTTCCACACTAACATTCATGGCCTGAAAAAAACTTTCCTGAGCTGCAAGCAATAGTTTGGACACCATATGCCAGTAAATACTGCCCAACCCTTCATAAGCATAGAATGTCCCGGACCTTCCGGTAAATGACTGATGATCAAACAGCTTTTCATAAATATTCAGAATCATTGATTTCTCCTTCTTCACCAATTGCCCGTATTTCTCCTCATCAAGTGATTCCAGTGCTGAATCAAGCACTCCTGCATTTCTGAAACTTCCGTGGAAATGAATACCCCCTGTCAGGTCGGTGCTAACTATCGATGTCTCTTTGTCAGCAATTAACCTGTTCAGGAGTTCTGATCCTGTGACTATGCCGACAGGTATATTGTTCTTTTCTGTAAAACCGGGCAATCGTCTGTCAGGGTATAACAAATAGCTGTATTGATCGGCCCTGAACAGGTCAGACTTTTTAAGCGCCCTCAGTACTTCCAGCGATTCGGAAGGTGAGAGGTACCCGGAGCTGAGAACTGCCACCTGCCCTTCAAGCATCTCATACAAG
This sequence comes from uncultured Bacteroidales bacterium, assembly GCA_963732365.1. GTDB lineage: Bacteria > Bacteroidota > Bacteroidia > Bacteroidales > VadinHA17 > SR-FBR-E99. The sequence continues at coordinate 45,400 of CAVSZC010000003.1, forward strand.
TGTCGAATGGAAATTGTGTCATTATCAAATGAAACCAGGTTGTAGGAGTGATACAATCCGTCATCACGCCTGTTTTTACTGATTGACTGATCAATATATTCAAGTGACAGCGTCAGGAACTGGATCAGCTGGTCCATTCCTACCTGAGTCTTTTCACCTGAAAAGGAATTTGTATATATCGACCGGCGATAAACCGTGCCGGCTTCACCAAGTACATCGGCAAATCTCCTGCGTTCACTGGCAGAAAATCCTGTCCCAATCAACTGTTTATTACTGGAAAAGATACCTGAGACATTATCGAAGAGTGTTTTTAATTCTACAGAAATGTTCACCGAAGCATATGCAGACCTGTTAAAGACAGTTTTCCAGAAACTCATGAATCTCCGCAGGTAACAGAGGGTTACCATTGAAGCTCCATTACCGACAAGGGCATTATTGGCATCATTCCATTCCGGACGCTGAGTATTCAGCCAGATACCTGCTTCGGGAATAAAATTAATTAGTTTGGCAAGCAGTATAACCAGTATTTTTTCAGTAAGGCTCACATGATATACTTTGTTATCACCAATGCACAGCAACCGGCCATCTGAACCCATCTCCCCGACCATGGCTCTGATCCTTTTATTCAACTCCCCGTCGAATACAATTGTATTCTTCGGATCGCTGACAATTTCAGCATACGATTTTATACGATAAGGTACGTTGGCATAGGCGCAGACCTCTTCTGCCAGCATCTGATCTATTCTGCCGGGATGATAACTGTCCGATAATTCAAGAAGTTTCTGAAGGTAAATAATCTGATGATCGCCCCAGTAACCAATGTACGACCACGGGTCATCAGGATCGGGACATTCCCAGTCAATGCCTTTACGCATAATCCGATAGGGATTGTACCCATCTGCTGTGGTGGCATTTACGAACTTGCTGATAATGTTTTCAACGAATTCAGGAAACGAAATACTTAAAGCCTCCCAGTTTTGGAAAATGTCACGCCAGTTCCCCTGGAAGTCGAATTTCGGAGAGCCATCCTCATTTCTGCTGTCAATCGAGAATTGATTCCATGGTCTGCTGGGATCACCGTGCCGCCGGCTGAAAGTCAGTGGCAGATATTCGTTACAGATGCGGATTAAACTGGAGTTACTGCTTTGTTTCGCCAGAAGGTGCAAATCCTGAATGGATATTTCGGGGCTCTTTTTTGCCAACAGCTCTTCGGCTTCAGGCTCAACTGTTTTGTTTGTATCGCGGATGAATCTCTTCAGATCTTCTGTTGCGATCATGTAATTGTTAACATATATGCCTCCGCGCATAATGTTAAAGAGAATGTTTGAGAAATGGCGCGCCGTGCACAACTCATCACTGCTCTTCTGCAACCCGTCTGCCGATGCTACAAAGGAGACAAGTTTATCGGTGCCTTTCTCAATGTCAGCATTGATCAGCCCAAAGAAATTGTTGTCAGCCTCCAGAAAATGGTTTAGATTGGCCACCCCGGTGGTGCTCTGGTCAACTTCGCAAACAAAAAACCATTCTTTTTCTTTCTGACCGGGCAGAAAGACGTCAGCATTAATAAAATAAGCTCCGCGCGAAGCCCTGATATCAGTTTCAGTCTGGAGTGGAGCCCCTGTTATAAAATTCCCGAGTTGCTTGTCGGAAATAAGAACCTTACTGTCAGCCAGGCCAAACGACCATACAGTTGTTGCGTTGAGTGATTCGCTCGGTTCTGCTTTGTCTACCGGAATTGAACTCAGCATGAACAGACCAAGCTTTGTATCCTCTATGAGTTCACTTTTTTTATAACCATCAAGCAGGTTGCTGTATTCATTCTGGAAGTTATAATCGACACCACTGGGAAGGATATTGCGTATTCCATCAAGTACCTGGAGTTTAACGGACCCGGCACCAAAATTCACAAGCCTTGATCTTTTTACGAATCCATATTTGTCACTGAAAAACCATCCGTATTGAAAATCCAGTTCCAGGTCAAAATTCCTCTCCTGAAAGATGATTTTGTTACCATATATGCTCTTAAGGAGGTACCGGTCTGTCCGGTAGACATTTGCCAGCTCTTTCGAAAACGGTTTCCATAAGGAGGTATGATCACCTCTTTGAGCCAGGATAACGGTTTTACTTCCCGTAAGATCATAATAATCATGAATCTTGTCATCAGTATAGTATGGAAAAAGGGCATGATCACGGTCTTTCCTTCCGGCTGACAATGATCCGTTACTGGAGATGAACATCCATTGATCGGAATCACTGACAATGGTCATAAAAAAATCAGGCATCTGATCATAATGCTCAATCCGGTAAAACTTCTCACCGTCAATCTCCAGAAAATTCCCCTGAACTTTATTATCTGATTGTTTCAGGAGTGTCTGTCCCAGTAATATCTTCTCTCTGTTCATAATGTCTCAGGTAATTGATAAAGGATATTTTCGGCTGGCGGTTTTCATAAAAAACCCCCCAATGCTTTTCCACTTCATCCGGATCTGATTTTTCTCCTCCTCCCTTCCATGGTTCATCAAATGCCTCAAACAGGAATGTTGTCACCCCTGTTCTGGTAACCCAGTTGTGCAGATTGACCAGATAGTACTCCTGGGCAGCAATATCTACGGTTCCTTTAATTAATGAAGCCTGCTCTCCGGGCCCTGTCTTTCTGGCATTATAATTCGTTGCCCATCCTGCCTCTCCTATTACAACAACTTTGTTAGGATGCATCGCCTTGACGCCCTGATAATAAATCCTGTCCATCCATTCTATTGAATCTTCGAGAGAGATGCCATTCCACATCGAATAAAGATGCGTGACAATGAAGTCTGTTTCATCCGCAACCGTTTTGCTTTCAGATGTAATCCAGAAACTGTAATCATCGGCTGTGGTTACCGGAACAGAGGTGTTGTTTCTGACAAGCCTGATGTAGCGGACTAAATCCTGCTGGTCCATTCTGTGAGCTGACCAGGTTACCTGGGTCTCATTTCCCACACTTACGGCAGCAATTATGTCAGGAAATTCGTTAGCCAGGCTGATGCCTTTGATAACCTGTTCTCCGTTCTCCTTTTTCCTTTCAGGCCGGCCCGTCTCATTTTCAAGCCACACCCCGAGCATAACCTTCAGAGGGAGATGATTTTTTCTTATAAGACTCAATATTCTTCCGGAGTCTGCATCGGAGCCGTAAAGCCTTATTAAATTCCAGTGGCGACTTAATATTTGCAGGTCTTCCTCAATCTCCTCATCAGAAGGGCCTTTTATTCCGGGCGACTGACCGTTCCGGTAACATCCGTAGGAAACTGCTTCTCCGATCCATTTACCGTTTAGGAATGGCTCGAATCTTCGACTTATAAAGGGCTCCTGTTTTACAACCGGGTATCCTGACATCTGAACCTTAGAGTTCTTCTTCATGTAAAAAGGATCTCATAGAAACAACATTATAGCTGCACCCGGACAGTCTGAACTGAGTTGGCAACAATGGTTATGTCAGCATACTGATTCTTTATCTGAAGCTTATAAGATATATCTTTCTTTGTTGTATTCAGAAGCTGCACACTGAGGACATTGTCACTGTTAACCGTTGCACAGGCGTGCAGATCATCATCACCCAGACCTGCAAGAGTTCTATATGTCTGGACTGCCCTGTCTCCCGGCCTGATTGTCTTGCTGAACTGGGCCAGCACATAATAGACAGGTGTGTAGTAAATGTGTCCTGTTTCAGTATCTATCATAACGGGAGCGCCGCAATAATTACCAACATGATTCGGTCCGCCCAGATGATCAAGTACAACATTCCAGTCAATCCAGCCTGCAAGCCAGTGGTCAATGCTGACAATAATATTCCTTGCGTAGCGGTGCACGGGAGTATAGACCGGATGGTCTTCTGTTCTGACACCCTGCCATGATGCTGAATATCCCCAGTCAGTAGCATTATCGTTCCACCAGAATGAATCATTATCAAACCAGTCCTTCTCCATGAAACGTTCCGGATCATTAATTCCCTGCGGAGCCGGTTTGCCCAGATCATCTATGCAGCCTTCAGTATGAATGATCTTGTGATCCGGAAACTTTGAATTAACTGTTTCAAATACCTCTTCGTAGACTTTAAATGTGCTTTCATACCAGTGAACAGCCGTTCCATAGACATATGCGGATGTTTGAGCATCGGAAAGGATAAGGTCTGCCCATTGTTCAAGTCCATCCCTGTTCTGATCATATATTAGCAACCTTACACTGGCGTTGTCGCCTGACTTCAGCTTCGGACCCAGGAAATTTTTAATGAAGTCATTCTGTGTCTGAGGGGTAAAATGCATGCTCTCCCACTGACCGTTATTGCCATGCGGCTCATTGACAGGTGTAATACCCCATATTTCAATACCTTCAGACCGGTATGCTTCAAGGTATCTGATAAGATAGTCAGCATATGTCTCTTCATACTCTTTCCTGAGACTTCCACCGGTGCCCTGGTAGTCGTTTTCAGCTGAGCCTGGTATATACCAATCTTCAATATCCTTCATCCATGGCGGGGCAGTCCATGCCGATGCTACTATCCTCAATTCCTTATCCTTCTGCTGGCTCTTGATCTCTATCGCCTCCATGATCATGGGTAAGAGATCGTATTCTTCATCCTTAATGGCTGGAAATTCAGATTTACTGAATCCCATTTTGTCAGGTGCAACACTGAAAGTCTCCAGTTTGACATCTCCCTTTTTGTCGAGATAGGAATATTTACCGTTAACAGTAAAGTCACATGCTCCTATATGCGTCCTTGTGAGTGAGAAGTTGGCACCCTCTTCACTGAAGATGTTTCTCATGACCTCCCTGCGTTCAGCCGGATCAAGGTGTGCGAGCACAAAGGCAGAAGATTCAGTGAATGAGGACCCTATACCGTCGATGGTCTGCTTTAAACTATCCGGATCTATCTTGATTATAGTCCCGGCAGGTTCTCCCCTTACAAAAGAGACATTTTCTTTTAATGCGATTTTGTCACCGCTCTCCGAGGTTACGAAGATCTCTTTTGTTGATAACAGATCCGGGTCACATGATTGCATAATACTTGTAAAGATAACCAGCACCGAAAAATAAAACATTCTGTATTTCATAATAGTTTCATTCAGAGTCTCTATGATCATACCACTGCTCATTGAGATCAGGCATATTTCAATTTTCCGTCCTTGTCCCACAGGCCCCAGAAAGCGCCCACATCTCCTTCTTTTTCGATCTTCCATGCCTCATCAAAGCTTGAGAAATACATGATCTCAATCTTCTCTTCCAGGCTCCATTTCTGAGTATTTATGAAGTAACGCAGTGCATTGTCAGTTGAGGGCTCGGACGCCTTAAAGGCTCTTCCCATGTCAGGCCATCCTGTCTCACTGATAACCACCCTTTTACCTTTGGCAGCCTGAATCACACTAAAATACATATTCTTCATATAGACCAGTGAATAATCAATGTGGCAGCCTTCCCAGAAAGGATAGCAGTTTATATACAGCACATCACATGCATCGGTAAGCGCCGGGCGCCTGACAAATTCGTAATAGGCATCGACATACCCCACGCTGACCTCAGGTACCTGTTGCCTGACCCGTTGAATATATTCCAGTAATTCCTTCTCTGTCAGCTCCTCGCGATATAAAACCTCGTTTCCAACAGCAACGAGATCTGCATTTCCTTCCCTTGCAACCTTAACCAGGTTGTTAATTTCAATTTCGTTGTGTTCCTTATCATCACTTAACCAGGCACCTGCCATAACCTTTAAACCATATTCCCTTGCAAGCTGAGGAATAAGTTCATGTCCGTCTGTACAGGAGAATGTCCTTATCCATGTAGTAAAAGGCTTTATTATCTCCAGTCTTTTACGAATCTGCTCCTCGCTGATAATGCTGCCGGGTTCCTGACCCTCAACATAAGAGCTGAAGCAAAGGCCATGAATTCCATTCTCAAGGTATTTCCTGAACAGTTTTATTAATTCGGCAGTCGATTTGTTACTAAAGTCCTCTCCTGCGAGAGATAAGAGTTTTCCGCTTCTGAATGACATAAGATTAGATTTTATCTGTTATCTGTATAAGTTAATGAAGATTTTCTTTATAATCAAATTCAGCTGACCGGGACTATAGCTCTCCCCTTCTTTCTATCAATTGCATTTTTATCTCCCGGGCTTTGGTTTCTGTAAGGTCATATTTCCACATTACTATTATGGCCAGAAAGGCAGTAATTGCAGGAATAGCTATATCAGCAATCCTTAGCTTTATAATGGTTTCAGCAGCCTGAATGGTTGCATTCTGGTCAAACCCGACAAGTTTCAGCACCAGACCACCCAGAACGAGGGCTAGGGCCTGTCCGAGTTTCACCATCCACCAGTAGATGGCGCCGAATGTTCCTTCTTTTCGTGGCATGCCATTATTCAACTCATCAAGGTCGCATACATCAGCTGTCATGCTCATCATCAGGGTGAACAAACCACCAATTCCGAATGCCATGAGAGGAAGGGGCATAAATATTAACCAGGGGATTTCGGGGTTAAATCCCCACCACTTCAGGAGATAACCAAAAATGGAGATAATCGTTGAAATGATAAAAGCGTTGCGTTTACCCACTTTGCTGGCAATGGCAGATATAACCGGAATCACAAGAAAGGCAGTAATTATTGCCGATACGGTAGAGAACCATGCCGGCCAGTTTCCGGCCAAACCATAATCACCCTTGAACATGTAAAACACAATAATGAAATAACTGAACGACGCTACAAGTTGAAAGCCATTGAAGATCAGGAATGTTGCTGCGCATAGTTTCATGAAGGGTTTATTTTTTGAAACCTGGGCAATTCCTTTAAAAAGAGACAGAATGTTTGAAAACAGTGTCTTGTACGTTATCTTGACCCTACCCTCCATATTGGTGGCATCGATACCTTTGCAGAATATTGCAGGTAAAATACCCAGGGCAATACAGACAGCACCTACAATTACTGAGAGACTTCTTACCCCAATAGCCTGGGTCTCAAACAGGTTTGGGTTAGCAATCAGCACCCAGAACCATGGTACAATCATCCATGCCACCTGGCCCAAAGTCTGTGAAAATGCCATTAACCGGGTACGCTCATTATAGTCTGATGTCATTTCATATCCAAGTCCGATCAGTGGTGTGGAAAAGATTGTATTTCCTGTCAGGTATATAAGGGAAAAAACCAGGAAATACCAGAAGTTATACATCTGGGAATTTTCAGGATAGAGTTGCCACAGGACTGCGAATAAGATTCCGCTTGAAATAGCACCAATAAAAATATAGGGCCTTCTGCGTCCAAATCTCGATTTTGTGTTGTCAGATATAAAACCCATGATCGGGTCTGTAATGGCATCATACAATCTTGGCAGCCCTCCAAGCAGGCCCGCCAGAAACGGGTCCATGCCGAAGGCTGTCAGCAAGAAGAACATAAAGATTCCAAGGGATCCAGGGAGCAGGTTATTCACAAGGTGGCCAGCACCAAATGCCGCTTTCTGCACAAATGGCACTCTGTCTTTCTCTGCTGTAATATAATGATTCATATGAAGAAGTTTAAGGTAAAATATTTATCACTTATGCATATTCTGAAAGTGTCTGACATTTCACTGCAGATTACTCACTGAATTTTAAAATGGAATAATGATAATCAACTATTTATCCTGGTCAACTTCACTGTAGACCCTGACATAATCAACATACATGGTTTGAGGGAATGGTGTTTCGGATGTTGGAAAACCTACATAATTTCCACCAATGGCCACATTAAGAATCATAAAGAAAGGATGATCGAAAACCCACTCTCCTGTAACATCATCGGGTTCTATCACCTGATAGAGGGCATCATCAACAAAATAGTGGATAAAATCCTCCCCCCATTCTACAGCAAAAATATGATAATCAACATCAAACCTGTCATTTGTGTACCCATAGCTTTTCGTTATAGCAGCGCCGCCAGAATAGCCTGGACCATGCACACTGCCATGTATAAGATTAGGTTGTTGGCCACGATATTCCATAATATCTATCTCGCCGCACCCGGGCCATGGCACAGTTTCGATATCTGACCCCAGCATCCAGAAAGCAGGCCAGATTCCGGGCCCCCATGGCAACTTAATCCGTGCCTCAAACCGGCCGTAAGCCTGCTCAAATAATCCCTGAGTCTTGATTCTGGCAGAGGTGAATGAATTACCTGATCTTACTGCTGTAATCTTCAGAACTCCATCCGCAATTACAACATTCTGAACATCATTTGTATAGGTCTGCAGTTCATTATTGCCCCAGCCGCCAGCTCCGAGGTCAAATACCCATTTTGATCCGTCAGGAGCTCCTTCGGTATCGAATTCATCCTGCCAAACCAGCTGATAGGTGCGATCTTCCAGTGCCTGGTTATCATCGCATCCTCCCAAAATGAAAAGGGCTGACAGGAAGAGGATGCCCCGGATAAGTAATACATTATTTGATTTCATATTCAGTGATTTTATCTTGTTACAAGTTTTGTCTCTTAAATAAGCTAAAGCTTCTCGTTTCAAAAGAATTGAAACTGAAGCTTTAGCAAATAAAAGTTATTTCCAGAGATAAATATTATCATACCATACATTGGTCAGATTGGCAGTGGTAATTACCATCTGAGCAACATCACTTCGTGTCAGGTTACCTGCGACAACTCCTCCCAAAGCAGTAATATTAATATCCACGGAAACCCAGGCGCCTGCAACTATTGCGGGATTTGTTCCCGTATTAATATTAACTTCCAGGGCAGAGGCTTCGATGGCTCCACCTGCAAAATCAACCAGTTTTACATTGAATACATCCCCGGTTAAGTCAGTATCATCAGTATAAAGGTCGAAATGAATATGTGTGAATGTAGATAAGTTTTGCCTGTTGGTGGAAAAATCTATTCCATGACAGCCTATCCCTGCATTCTTCTTCAATGTATTATTTCCGGCAACCGAAACTTCTGTAGCAGCATCAACTCCGCACCAGCCAGCATCAAAATTACTTATGGTAATATTAGCGTAAGCGTCACTATAAATGGAAACCACATTGGTGGCACTACGCACAGGCGGTGTTGGGGCTGCAGCAGTGGGACCTGTGGGTGTGCTGCCGGATCCTTTGTAGAAGTAAATGTTGTCGAGGTAAATGGTTGAGGGAGTTGTACCTGCCTGTCCGTCAAACTTCATTTGATACACCCCGTTCAGCGCCATACCGGAAGATGTAAAGGCTGTAAGCGGTATGTCGTAACTGTTCCACTGTCCGATAGTAACCGGGGTTAAAGAAACAAGTTTCTCCGCGGGTGAGCCACTGTTGTTGATAGGCGACACCTGAACAACGGTTGCATCGGGAGTCCACATATCAACATGAAGGAAGCCCATTCCAGTCAGATCCTGAGGAGCTGACAGAGCAGTGCCCTGGTAGTTGAACGTTGCATACTTAAGGGTATTGTTGCCTGCAACACTGACCGTGGAAACAACAGTTGACTGACCCCAATTGGGATTAAAATCAGTTCCGGTGAGGTCGGTATATGCGCCACTGAATATTGAGACTACATCAGCAGCAGCTCTGACAGGCGGTGTAGGAGCCGCAGCAGTTGGCTCTGTGGGTGTGCTACCGGATCCTTTGTAAAAGTAAATGTTGTCGAGGTAAATGGTTGAAGGAGTTGTACCTGCCTGTCCGTCAAACTTCATTTGAAACACCCCGTTCAGCGCCATACCGGAAGATGTGAAGGCTGTAAGCGGTATGTCGTAACTGTTCCATTGTCCCTTAGTAATCGGGGTTAAAGAAACAAGTTTCTCCGCGGGTGAGCCACTGTTGTTTATAGGCGACACCTGAACAACGGTTGCATCGGGAGTCCACATATCAACATGAAGGAATCCCATTCCAGTCAGATCCTGAGGAGCTGACAGAGCAGTGCCCTGGTAGTTGAATGTTGCATACTTAAGTGTGCTGTTGCCTGCGATACTGACCGTGGAAACAACAGTTGACTGACCCCAATTGGGATTAAAATCAGTTCCGGTGAGGTCGGTATATGCGCCACTGAATATTGAGACTACATCAGCAGCAGCTCTGACAGGCGGTGTAGGAGCCGCAGCAGTCGGTTCAGTAACTGTGCCACCGCCGGATTTATAGAAATAAATATTGTCAATATAGACTGTCCTCAGATTACTGGTAAGTACCATCTGAGCAAGGTCCGACCTGGTCAGGTTGCCGTTAAAGGCTGTAATAGGAACATCTATTGAAACCCATGCTCCCTTTGCCAGCGCCGGGATATCACCGCTGGCAGTGTGAACAACGGTGAGTATATGAGCTGTAGCTTCTGCAGTTCCTCCTCCGAAATCAACATTCTTTATTGAAAGTGATTTAGACACTACTTCATCAGGTGTCCAGACATCAATATGGAAATGAGTCATTCCAGAGGCATCAAACTTATTACTGCTAAAGTCAATACCGGCGAAATTTGTAATTGTATATTTCTTAACATCATTGCCAGCTATCTGCATATCTGCCACATCTGCTTCATCCCATGAAGCCGACCATGCACCGACAGTTCTATTGGTATAGGCGTTACTGAAGAGAGAAATAACATCAGCAGGGTCTCTTGACGGTGGCACAGGAGCAGCCACTGCAGGTACATCTGCTGTACCGCCCCCGGAGGTATAGAAATACAAATTATCAAGATATATATCACCGTTACCGTCAAACTTCAGCTGTATGATATCAGCAAGATTAACCGGTGAAAAACCAGATAAAGGAATATCGATACTTGTCCAGCCTGTTGTAGGTACTGTGAGTGAATATGCCTTTTCCACAGGTCCGGGGCTTATCAGATAAATATTTAATGCTGAAGAACTTACTGTCCAGAAGTCCAGGTGCAAATATTCCATGCCTGTAACATTCTGACTCGATGCCAGTTGAATCCCCTGGTAATTCAATCCTGTAAATTTCAGCGTATTATTTCCTGCTATCTGAACATCAGAGACAACTGTTGTCTGACCCCAGTTCGGGAAGTCGGTACCTGTTAAATTAGTATATGCGTCACCGTATATGGAGATCACATCAGCTGCATCCCTGGCCGGAGGTGCAGGAGCAGCCTCTGTCGGCACAGTAACCGTACCTCCGCCGTTACCGTGAAAATAGACATTATCAAGGTAAAATCCCGACAGTGATGATCCAACACGTTCAAGAATAATCTGAGCAAGTTTGCTCCTTGAAGAGAGACCGGAGAGACTGATATCAACACTTATCCAGCTTTGCGAAGCAAGCGGACCTGAGATTTGATATACGAGTGAAGGGTCGTTGCCATCAAGGGCTCCATCGGGACCCATATCCACCAGTTTCACGGCCAGTTTATCTGAAGGATTAACCTCATTCGGAATCCAGACATCCATATGAAGATGCGTCATTGTAGTTGCATCTATTGTCGGTGAGGTGAACTGTATGCCAACAAAATTGAAATTGGTATAAAACAATACATCATCATCCTCAACCGTGAAATCTGATGAAACAGTTGTCTGGTAAGGTTGCCAGTAACCGTTATAAAAATCTACCGGTACGTTTACGTATTGATTGCTGAAGACGGAAATAACGTCTTCCTGATCTGCTGTAGGAACGGGTGCGTGAGTAAAATCACCTGAAGACTGAACAGTAAGAGACCCGTCAGCAGCATCACCACCGGCGGTGGCAGTGATAACAGCGGTTCCTTCGCTAAGAACCGTAACCAATCCCGTTGCATCCACAGAAGCTACCCCTGCATTCGAAGAGACAAATGCAAAATAGGCAGGTGCTGCAATGACTGTCTGGTCAATCCCGGTTGGCATATTAAAGGATACTTTCAAACCGCCAATGGGGAACTTCAATCCGTTTACTGCTGATTCAACTTTTTCATCTCCATCGAGTATCATCGGCTGGCGGTGGGCAATTGTACCCAGTTTCTCAAACTTCAGTTCATCAATCCAGAATGTGTAGCCCATACCATCTTCAGGACCTTCCGAATAGAAAAACATTCCCTTCTCTTCAGTCAGCCGGGAAGGATCAGGTATAGGAATGATATATTTCTGCCAGTTTGAATTCAAGGCAACATCGCGCATTGAAGCAAGGTACTTTGATTCACCCAGATCATTGCCAAAGCCCACAAGGTCAATTGTTGCTGATTTTGACGCCCTGGCCCAGAAGGTAATGGCATCATAACCAGACAGGTCACGTGCAATAGTTGTATAGTACGTTCCTCCGGCATAAGCGCCCTGAGGATCCTCATAATCAGGAACTTCAAATCTCATTGATGCTGATCCTGCATATTTAACCTCCTTATCCACATCGAAAGCGGTCACTTTTGATCCGCCAAATGCGGCATACTTCAAGCCTGCACTGAACCCGTCTATGAACACTTCTGGTGTGGTGGGATAAGATGCCAGCTCAAGTTCATCAAAATCCCTTACGCAGCTACCCGAACCTGCAAGTGCCAGAGCAGTTATCAGGGCAAGCGCTGACCAATTATATTTTCTGTTTTTCATTTTAGTCTCCATTTATTTATGGTTACATGCCTATATTAAAATGTAAGTAAGTCCTGATCTCCCATTCATTACCGTTTGGATAGCCAGGCACTGTGGGATCACATACCGGATTCCCATCAGGATCTATGGTAGTGGTTGGACAGTAGCGTGGAGAATACTGGTCAAGAGAACGCCAGTTAAACTGTATTCCGAAACGGGTTTCAGGCAAGACAAACCATTTAGGTTTTGCGACCGAAGTAGACAGGTCAAACTTTATCTGCAGAGGGTAAGTTAAGTTGAAGTCGCGGTGATAATCGTAAGGTCCCCAATCGTTAACCTTAACCATTGATATCAGTTTTGCCTTTTTATATATCATTCTGAGGTCACCGCCGTAGCGATTGATCAGTCGTGCGTCGCTGCCGTTTGATTCAGCCTCACCGGCAAACAGATTGGCAATCAAACCGAGGTTTGGATTTACCTTTGACACTATGCGTGCATATGTTTCCCACAGGTCGCGTGCCGGCGGAGCCCCGTCGAATGCAAAGGTCTCGCGCCCGTCGGCCATAATTCCAATGGCAGCATCCTGTGTGGTCGGATGGTGACGGTAGATGAACCCGGCGCTCATCGCAAAGGTTGCGTCTTCATTCTCATCGTTATCCCACTCGTACATCCAGGTACCCGGTGTGGGGTCATATGTAAGAAGAAACTCACCGGCCACCGTCTCCCTGTTCTGTCTTACAGCAAAGGGATCATCAAGAATATTCCTGGCCCTTCCGGGAGGTGGCACATCACCGGGCACCGGGCCGATAACGGGTTTCTGCCACAGGAAGTTGGGAGCTAATTGAAAATCTCCAACAAGCACGGTCAGACCGGTAAGGAAGTTAAACTGGTTACCGCTTCCGCTGTCCTTGAGTCTCCAACCCGTAAAAGTCTTTGTGTAGTCTGCACCCCCGCCGGCTACCAGTCCCATGGCAGCTCCCGAGGCATACCAGTTGAACGGACCTGAAGAGACTGTCACTTTGATCTTGCCGCCCCATGTGTCGTTGGAAGTGATTTTATCCTCGTAAATTGTATAGTTTCCATCAACCTCTTCAGCTATCTGGAAGGTTTCACCTACACGTGGCTGGCCGGCCCATATACCTCCAAGTTCAAGGCCCACCGGCCCCATTTGCCTCTTTATATGGAGAGTAGTCCTTCGCGTCGGCGGCGTTGGTATCGCAAATGAACTCACTGCCTGCTCCTGCTCATCCAGATCCTCATGAAAAATACCGGTCAGGTCAAATCCTGCAACTTTTCTGCTATACTTGACCAGTACAGCAGGGTTAGCCCCCCACCACAGTTCAGGTCCAAAAGCAACCTTTAAACCACTCAGCGACTTCTTTCCTGCAAATTCAAAGCCGAAAGGTGCGTTACCATTATAAATATCGATATTTGGGCCATAGTTTGCCTCCGGATACAATCCGAAAAAGTCGCCTTCATAACCCCAATGATAATGACCGGTACGATAAAATGTTGTCAGGTCGAAATACTTTTGGTTCCAGGTAAATTCAGCCCTGTAGAGTTTAATGCGCTCCAGGTCTGATAACGTCAGATTTCCGTTGTCTGTATTTACTTCCTCCGGACGGCCCCGGTTCTCGTAGAAAATCTCATCAATCGGATTCTCAGCAACATGGCCGAGGATATTGATAGAAACTTTCGCCCTGAGATTCGGTGCAGGATTTGCTTCCACATCCATGTAAAATGACTGCATGTGATCGAAACCAAGCTCATCAGGGTATTTCGCCTCACCGGAAACCGCGTCCTCAGGTGTTGAGAGCAGATAGCCGCCGGTGCTGAATGTAGTGAGCTCAGCCCTCATTCCGCTTATCCTGACTTTTTTAACCTGCTCGCCAACCAGAGCCGCCTGATCGCCTCTCGCTGTGAGCACTGAACCAACCAGTTCGATGCCCGAGAAGTGTTTATCCACTGCTTCGAGGGTGATGTCTTCAGCATAAGGATTCAACAAATGAACCTCCTTGAGCGCATAATATGCCGCACGAGGGAAAAGCTTATAAAGGCCACGTTCATTTGTCGGACCTTTGGCACAGATGCCGAACCACTCCTCGTTCATATTATTTTCACCTTCAACATAGTCGTTCAGATAACCCCCGTTAACCCATGAAGCATTATTATCCTGAACTGAGAGATTAGAGGTCTGACCAAATTTCCACCATCCATCGCTGAACTGAAATGTGAAACCCCCGATGCAATTACCTGTTTTACCCAGACCTGCTGCATTCTCATATATCTCCTTCCAGTTATTTACCATGTAATAAGCCTGAGACTGCTGATCTTCAGTGTTTTCAATGGCATTGAATGCATCAGCACCAAATTCCGTGAACATGATCGGAACATCGAGGACATCCTTAACTCTCTGGAAAGCATCGCCAAATGAAGATCCCCTGTACATATTCACTCCAAGAATCTCAACGTCCTTACACTCCTCTGCAATTATATCCAGAAAAAGCAGGTCTCCATTGCAGATCGCAACGGGATGAGATGCATCAATGCCGGTCATCACATTAACTGCCTCATTAAAAAGCTTGTACAGATGTCGTGCCCTGGCTGTCGATTTCCTGTCTTCCACCGGAATATCTTCGGTCTCAGCACCCTCCCAGAAAAGTCCGTAATTGTTTTCGTTACCGAGCAAAAACATAAGCAAACCGGGCGTATCCTTATAGTTGTTAACCATCTCCCTTACTTCGGAAAGCAGGAGATCGCGAACGAGCGGATCGGAGTACTCAGTGTTCGCAACCCACTTACCGTTAAGGGTGAGTCCGTACCGTCCGAACGAATGATTAAGCATTGTGTAAATGCCGTATTTCTCATGGATATATGCAATCCATTTTGGCGGAACACCCGTATACTGCCGCACCGTATTTACACCCATATTCCTCAGCATCGACATCTCGGCATCGAGTGCAGCCTTGATGACGTCGTCAGATTGTTTCCACAGACTGTACGTGACAGTCGTGCCAATCGGGAAATAATCCCAATTCATACCGTTGATCATAAACTCGTTCCCATCGACTACAAGTCTCATCCCGTCATCCTGTTTATCCACCGATACACGATAAGCCTGTGCATCCAGCAACGTAGGGACTGCAATTGAGAGAATTAATAATTGAAGAAAAAGGAGATTTTTTTTCATGATATTGACAGTTTTGATTTGATCGGTTAACGTTTGACTATATTATAATCGATTAATGGCATCTTAATCATATGCGAAAACCATTTTGCCGCCATTAAGTAACATAAAAGTTGTTGCATAACTTTATTACGATGGAAAAATAAATTACATCATGTACAACCAATGACTACATCAATACTACATCATTAATAAATTAAATAACTAATATTAAGTTTATTAAGATATAACAGACCCGTCATTAGCACATCATAATCTTAGATAATGTACATCATGAAGAGAAAAAAAGATAATTCAGAGGTTACCTGATGAAGAATGATTCCCTGAATCTGTGGGCAGTGGTTTCAGATTTGCATCAGGTAGTCAACCAGATTGGCACTTTGATCAAGCTTGAGCTTCTTTCTCAGTCGATACCTGCTTATCTCAACGCCTCGCACTGAGATATTCATCAGAGGTGAAATCTCCTTTGTCGAAACATTCATCCTGAGATAGCTGCAAAGCCTTAATTCACCCGGGGTTAGTTCCGGATGCATTTTTTTAAGACGAGAATGGAATTCCTGATGAACCTCATCGAAATAACGATCAAAAACCTCCCAGCTCTTTTCATTTTGAATGTCCCTGTCGATTTTTCGGCTTATCCTTTTCAGTTCGGCGATAAAAGGCTCATTTTTAGCACTATGGATCAATGATGAGATTTCCTGCTTAAGGGAATTCAGGAATTTGTTCTTCTGTATGATGTGGTAGGTGGCTGTGGTTAGCTCTTTATTTTTATGATTCATTTCAGACTGCAACTTTTCGTTCTTAAGTTGCATGACCTCTTTCTCCGCGGCAAGTTTCTGTTCTTCAAGTGTCTTCTCCGTCTCTCTGAAGGCATTTAGTTGCTTGTTCTTTTCATGCACTCTGATCTTCTCAATCCTTTGCAGGTAGAGATAAGCAAAGGCCAGGATGACACCGGACAGTAAAAAGAAATAAATGATCAGTGCTTTATATGACCTGAAGAAAGGAGCTTCAACACTGAAAGAAAACTTGTCGACAGAGCTTATATTATTGTATATGTTTCTTGCCTTCACCTCAAAGCTGTAGTTTCCTTCGTGCAGATTGGTATAATCTTTCCCGTTTGAGGTTGTCCAGTCACTCCAGCCATCATCGAAATTGACCAGACAGAAACTATATTCAATATGACCGGCATTCTCCATGTCAGGTGAATTAAACCTGAATGAAATGTTGTTCCATGCGTGAGGCAGAGAGAAATTTTCTTTAATCTCCCTCTCAACCATATGCGAATTGCCGGAATAAAACCATAATGAATCTTCACGCTTTGAAGAAATGCGGACAGTGTTTATATAAACATCCATTTCCTCAAAATAATTTTTGTAGATCGACGGATCATAATGAACCAGGCCGTTCTGAGTACCGATGTAAATATTGTCCGGGTCCTGAATAAAAATATTGTCAAACGGGGAAACCCGCGTATTGCTCAGCTCCATAAGAGGCGTTGAAATATTTGTATAAGTACCGTCTTCGAGCAGCCTGAATACGCCCATTCCCTCCGTGGCTGAATACCATATGTTACCACTGAAATCTTCTTTCAAGAGGTAGATAAGCTGCAACTTTCCATAAAATTGATTTAATGCTTCCGGTTGGAAAAAAAGCTGGCTCTGCTCGTTAAACTGGTAAATACCCTGATTGGTTGATATAAAAAAGTCGTCTCCTGACTCATGCAAATTATATGGCAACTTTTCCGGAAGGTTGCCGGAGCCCCTGTATTCTTTTATTAAAACAACGCTATCAAGGGTTTCATTAAGTTGAAGATGAAAGAGTCCAAGATATCCGTGGCTCATCCACAGCCAGTTATCATCCCTGATGATAAAATCCTTTGAAGATATATCGAAACCTTCTACCTCCTTTTTAAACTTCCATCTTCCCTCTCTATCCTTTTCGAAAGTTATCAACCCGTCATATGTTCCGCTTAAAAGCAGGTTTTCATTGCCGGGTATTTTTTTGAAGTTCCAAACACCCCTGGTATTAGTAAGTTTCTTTGAATTCAATCCGTCAACTGCAAAGGCTCCACTGTGATGCCCGCACAGTAACTGACCGTCTGTGACCGTAAGATTCCAGACCTGCCCTTCCATCCCTTTAACCAGATCGTACTTAATATTAACGTGGCTCCTCAGCTTGTCAAGTTCTTTTGTGAACAGCCCCTGGTTGGTCCCGACATATAGTCTGCCATTGTGTATGGCCGTTGCATAAGTGGCTGCAATGTTGTAATTATCATTGATAACGGAGGTCGGAAGACCTGATTTCAGGAAATCAATTCCAATATCGAGCCCCAGCCATACATTGTTCTGACGATCGACAAACAGCGATAATACGGTGTTATTCTGCAATCCGTTTGACCTGCTCAGATGTTCCAGTATCTTCCCGCTTTCATCAACCACAAACAATCCGCTCTTGATGGTGCCGAACAGATATGTATTGTTGTAATATGATCCGCAATAGAGCTTGGATTTTTTCAGCTCATCGGATATTTCGGTATCCCAGTGATGCAACTTATTATCTGAGAGAATATACAACCCATTGTTCATTGTACCGATCAACAGGTCGTTCGCATTCACGGGTGTGAGTGAATGAATCTCATCCTGTGTGAACAAAAGATCATCGTTGACAGTCTGGAGAGTGTCATCTGCCAGCATCCTGAGGCCGACTCCCGTTTCAACAACATAATAGTTGTTGTTTACATAGAATGAGTTGCCAAATCTTTCCTCAGGCTTAATTACATGAATGGTGTTGTTTTTAAAGATGAAGATGGCTTCGAAGCTTTGAAAAACAACCCCGAACCTGGTCTGATAAATATTCCATACATCATCAAAATTTCTTGCATCCTCAGGAATAAGGTGGTTTAAGGTGTGATATCTTATTCCTGTTTTGTCTGATCTTTCAAGAACTCCTATTTCATTATATGCTCCGACGTATAGCTTTTTATCTGCTCCGTAGGCAATGGACCTGACGACTGAATTATTTGATGATGTAAATGTCTCCCAGTCTTCACCGTCAAATCGCAGTATCCCGTTATTGTTTGCCACGTAAATATTCCCCTGTTCATCATCAACAATGCTCCAGTTCTGAGTCCCCCCCCTGTACTCACTTCTGTCTATATTCCTTATTTCGGGGACCCCTATTGATTTGAACTGCCCGTAAAGAGAGAGTGGAACAAGTAACAGAGTGGCAATTATTGTCCTTATTCTATAACGCATGTATTCCTTGTCACATTTCTATGATTACTGAAGCACAATTTATGATTTTTTATACATTCCCCGGCAATAACCCGTTTAATGTGAGGATTTTTTCTATCTTTAAATGTTGTGATGCTCTCACTCCCCACTGCCCTGTGCAGATTGTAGCGAGATAAATTGGTCACGCATGACACCGTTTTTCATTTTTAGGTATATTTGCACGCCTTTCAACCGGCGCAGGTTTAACTTAATTATTGAAGCACGAAATGGTTAAAGTTACCCAGAACAGAATCCCTCATGAATTCTTCGTCACAAAAGGATCAGGATGCAGCGAATATGCCATACATCCCGGATCATA
This sequence comes from uncultured Bacteroidales bacterium, assembly GCA_963732365.1. Classification (GTDB taxonomy): domain Bacteria; phylum Bacteroidota; class Bacteroidia; order Bacteroidales; family VadinHA17; genus SR-FBR-E99. The sequence goes on from CAVSZC010000003.1 coordinate 64,648, forward strand.
TCACATGGCGCTGCATGATGCAGGAATAGCTGAGTATAACATCATGAATTACTCATCCGTACTGCCGTCAACCGCTAAACTGGTGACACTTGATGAGGTTGACATGCCCCCTTACGGTTCTGAACTATGTACAATCATGGCTGTCGCCAACGGCTATTACGGCGAGCATATCTCAGCCGGAATAATCTTCGCCTGGATGTACAAGGATGACACCTGTGAGGAGAAGGTTGGCGGACTGGTGTGCGAACTTGCAGGTTACTTTGACATGGAAGCACTTGAGGAAAGGCTTTATACAGTGCTCAAGGACCTTCATGAACGCACATTTGCTCAGTACTACCTGGGTGAACCGAATGTGATCAATGAGTCGCTTACAGTTGACAAGAGGTATGGCACCGCAATCGTGTCGCTCTGCTTTGTGAATTTCACGTAGAAACGCGGCTCTTGCTGCATGCACACCGGAGGGAGATGTCATTAACTACATAATGAATAGCTTCTTCTATGAGCAGAACCTGTCGTTTCTTCCGAATTTTACACCCTCCCCAGTGGTGGCGTCTTCCAGTAATAATCATTCTTGGAGCTGTTACCGGCATATTCCTCTTTCTTCTGAGGATATCAAATGCCACATCTTATCTCTCCGATGACCCGAGGGTATGTATCAATTGCCATATCATGACTCCCCAGTTCGCAACATGGTCACACAGCGCACACCGAAGCATCACTGACTGCAACGCCTGTCATGTACCCCATGACAGCTTTATAAGAAAATATATGTTCAAGGCCAGCGACGGTATGAGACATGCGACCATATTCACTCTTCGCCGCGAACCGCACTCCATTTACATCAGGGAGGCCGGGAGGAAAGTGGTCCAGGAAAACTGCATCCGGTGCCACACCTCTCTCTTCAGTGACGGGCCGGGTATGCCATGGGAGGCACTTGCCGGACGCAGAGAGCGTCAGTGCCTTGACTGTCACCGTAATACGCCGCATGACAGGGTTAACAGCATCACCTCAACTCCTGGTGCTATCACCCCTGGAAAAAATGACAAACTATAACTTACGTTCAAAATTATAACCTATGAAAACCATCAAGGAAGTGATCTCGGAAAAGCCATGGTTCGGATGGCTACTTTTCCTGGCAACAACAGTGGTTGTATTCTTTCTCGGTATACTTGCTTCATCGATCGTGGAGAGACGCAGCGAAGCTAAATATGCATACCGCCCTCCCACAGACCTGCAGCCTTTTGAGTCAGACAACAGTGTATGGGGTAAGTTTTATCCGCGTGAGTACAGAACCTTCCTTCAGACCGCCGATACTTCCTTCATGAGTAAACACGCCGGAAACAAACCCATTGATGTTCTGGAGACAGATCCTGAGCTGGCTGTTCTGTGGGCAGGATATGCTTTCTCAAAGGATTATTCCCAGGCGAGAGGGCACTTCTATGCGGTGGAGGATATTAAAAATACCCTCCGCACCGGCTCACCCATGACTCCTGAGGCCGGACCGCAGCCCGGCACATGCTGGGCATGCAAGAGTCCAGACGTTCCCAGGATGATGGAAAAGATTGGTATCGAAAGCTTTTACAAATCGACGTGGGCAGCCCTCGGACCGGAGATGAATAATCCGATCGGATGCGCAGACTGTCATGATCATGAGACTATGGTCCTTACCATTACCAGACCCGCCCTGAAGGAGGCTTACGAAAGACAGGGGAAAAACATCTCTGATGCCGGCCACCAGGAAATGCGCAGCCTCGTCTGTGCCCAGTGCCATGTGGAGTACTATTTCAGGGGAGACGGTAAGTATCTTACATTCCCGTGGGACAATGGGATGACTGTCAGCGATATGGAAAGTTATTATGACAGTTACGGTTTCTCCGACTGGACGCATGCAGTCAGCAAGGCCCCTATGTTAAAAGCGCAACACCCCGATTATGAGCTGTTCAGACTTGGCATTCACAGCCAGAGAGGCGTTGCCTGTGCTGACTGTCACATGCCCTATGTGAGCGAAGGAGGGGTTAAATTCACAAGCCACCATGTACAGAGCCCTCTTAACATGATAGCCAGCACATGCGCAGTATGCCACCGCCAGAGCGAGGAGGAACTCAGAAACAATGTATATGAACGTCAGGATAAGATCGCAGCTCTGAGACACTACCTTGAAGAGATCCTTGTATCAGCTCATTACGAAGCCAAAGCAGCATGGGATGCGGGAGCAAAAGAGGAGACCATGCAGCCTGTCCTTGCGCTGATAAGGCAGGCACAGTGGAGATGGGACTTTATTGCCGCCAGTCACGGCGGTTCATTCCATGCACCACTCGAATCTGCCTCTGTCCTCAGTAACGGTATCATAAGGGCACTGGAGGCAAGGATCGGGCTGGCGGCTATGCTGCAGAGCATGGGAGTCAAAGAGGTATTGGTCCCTGACTTCTCCACCAAGGAGAAAGCTCAGAAAGCGATAGGGCTCGATATGGAAACCCTTATCAGGGAAAAGGAAGAATTCAGGAAGCATATCCTTCCTGCCTGGGAGAAGAATCCGTCTGAATTGAAGAACTAACATATAATATCCTCAAATAACTGACATGATGCATCGATCTGCCATGCCCATCCTGATACTGTTTGTGTCATTGCTTACCTGTTCAATCGCCTTCAGTCAGAACAACGCCGACCGTCATACCTTCTCCCTTGGCGGTGATGAATTCCTGCTTGACGGCAGTCCGTTCCGGATCATCAGCGGAGAGTTGCACCCTGGCCGCATTCCGGCCGAATACTGGCGTCACCGCATAAAGATGACAAAAGCAATGGGGTGCAACACGGTCTCGGTATATCTCTTCTGGAACCATCATGAGGCACAGGAGGGCATCTATGACTTTCGTACCGGTAACCGTGACATATCAGAGTTCATAAGCATTGCAAAGGAGGAGGGCATGTGGGTTATTATACGACCCGGTCCTTATGTATGTGCCGAATGGGAGTTCGGAGGTATCCCACCCTATCTTCTCCGTACACCTGAGATAAAGGTAAGATGTCTTGACCCCGTCTATATGAAGGCTGCAGAAAGGTATCTCTCCCGCCTGGCTGATGAACTGCGTCCTCACCTTATCACCAATGGCGGTCCGGTGCTGATGATACAGATAGAGAATGAGTACGGAAGCTATGGCAATGACCGCGATTACATGGCAACCCTTAAGAAAATATGGGAGCGTTGCGATATTGATGTACCCTTCTTCACGGGCGACGGTCCGACGACATACATGCTCGAGGCAGGGACCCTGCCCGGCTGTGCCGTTGGATTGGACTCCGGGTCCGATGAAGCTGACTTCGAGTTGGCACGGGAGATGAACCCTGGGGTACCTGTCTTCTCCAGCGAGACCTATCCAGGGTGGCTGACCCACTGGGGTGAAGACTGGGCCAGGCCTGACACGGCCTCACTGCTTCGCGAAGTGAAGTTTCTTATGGACTCCGGTAAATCATTCAACCTATATGTGATTCACGGTGGCACCAACTTCGGCTTTACTGCCGGAGCCAATTCGGGAGGCAAAGGCTATGAACCCGACGTTACCAGCTACGACTATGACGCCCCGATAGATGAGCAGGGAAGAGCTACGGCAAAGTACTATGCCCTGCGCAGGCTCATAGGATCATACCTGCCTAAGAAGGCTAAGCTGCCTCCTGTACCTGATCCAATACCTGTCATGACCCTCCCGGAAATCACCCTTACCCCTTTCACCACGGTATGGGACAATCTTCCGGCTCCCATCCGTTCGGTACAGCCTGAGCCGTTCGAGGCGTTCGGTCAGGAATACGGTTTCATGCTCTATTCGACAAGGCTCATTGGCCATAAGAGCGGCAAACTCATGGTAATTGACATTCATGACTATGCTACGGTCTTCCTGAACGGAGAGTTTGTCGGCACACTCGACAGGAGACTGGGCATCAACTCAATAGAACTGCCCCGTACCGAAGTAAAGGATCCGCTCCTGGAGATTTTCGTCGAGGGGATGGGCCGCATAAACTTCGCCAGTGCCATGATTGACCGCAAAGGGATAACCGACAGGGTTGTACTTAACGGAATGACCCTTATGAACTGGAACGTATATGGCTTCCCGATGGATGAACCGTTTGTGACCGGTCTGAAAGCAACAGGAGCTCAGACTGACAAACCGGGAATCTTTTACCGGGGAACCTTTATTGTCGAAGATCCAGCCGACACATTCATTGACATGACAAATTTCATCAAGGGCTTTGTCTGGATCAACGGAAACAACCTGGGGAGATACTGGGAAATAGGCCCTCAGCAGAGGCTCTATTGTCCGGCGTCATGGCTGAGAAAGGGCGAGAATGAAGTGATAGTCTTTGATCTGCGCAAGACTTCGGGAAGCACAATCAGAGGCTTCGAAACAATGAATTAAGTATTCTTATTTTATTCCTGTCACCAGGACCAGCAAGTGGTATATCCCTGCCGCCAGGAGCATGGAAACGGGTATTGTCAGCAGCCAGGCATAGAGAAGATTGATAGTCACACCCCATCTTACGGCCGTTATGCGCTTCGTCAGTCCAACCCCCATGATGGCACCCGTAATCGTATGGGTTGTGCTCACAGGGATTCCGAATGCCTCAGTGCCAAAGAGAAGTACCGCTCCGGCGCTTTCGGCTGCCACCCCCTCAAAAGGAGTCAGCTTTGTTATCTTCGTCCCCATGGTCTTGACAATTCGCCAGCCTCCCATCAGTGTTCCGATACTGATAGCGGTGTAACATCCGAGCACTATCCAGTGCGGTATATCGTGTATCTTGCCGTTCACCATTTCGATCTGCGCCCAGTGCGGTATCGCCGATGCTTCCACTCCATGGAAATATACCATCAGTGCCGCTGCAATGATACCCATTACCTTCTGGGCATCATTTCCTCCGTGACCCAGGCTGAACAGCGCTGAAGAGAGAAGCTGAAAACCCTTGAAACGCTTATCGAGCCTGAAAGGGTTGCCTTTCCTGCTGATCCACAACAGTGCAATGGAGAAAAGGTATGATATTATCATTCCGAGAAGAGGTGCAAGGAAGATGAACGCTCCTATTTTGACAATCTTTCCGGTGTGCACCACATCCCATCCCGTAAAGGCGATTGCAGCCCCCGCGAAACCCCCGACAAGTGTGTGTGAAGAGCTCGACGGAATTCCCATATACCAGGTTAGCAGATTCCAGAGAATGGCAGCTATGATACCTGCCATTATTACCATCAGTGTAATGGCGGAGGTATCGACGATCTTTGCAATAGTGTCAGCAATATGGAGCTCAAAGACAAGATATGCCATGAAATTAAAGAAGGCAGCCCAGAGAACTGCCTGAAAAGGGGTAAGCACCTTCGTTGACACTACGGTAGCTATCGAGTTTGCTGCATCATGGAAGCCGTTGATAAGGTCAAACGCGAAGGCAAGAATAACGATGATTATCAGCAGTTTAAATTCCATCAGGCGACTTTTAAGCTATTTTGATAATTACTGATGAGATGATGTCGGCAACATCGTCACAACGGTCTGCAGCCTTCTCAAGCGCCTGCAGGATATCCTTCTTCTTTATCAGTTCAATCGCATCCTTCTCTTCAAGGAACAGCTTGGCCAGGTATCTGTGGTTGACATCATCGGCCAGCTCTTCAAGCTCACTTATCCTGCGGCAGTTTTCAGTGTACTTTGAGAGGTGCAGCACGTCCTTGAGGCCGTTGAATGTAGTGTTTATTTCGATAGATGCCCGGTGGATGAGATCTGCCATCTCGACGAACTCTGATGGTATCTCGCCAACATGATAGAGCGATATCTTCTTTGATGCTCCGAAAATAAGGTCGACAACCGAGTCTGTGGCATGCACCAGGTCAAAGATATCCTCCCTGTCGAACGGTGTTATGAAATTGCTGTTCAGCGTCATAAACAGGTTCCTCGATATCTGGTCCCCCACGCTTTCTGACTCCTTTATCTTGTCAACAAGGAGATCACGTTTCTCCGGGAGAGGTTCCCTCATAAGCTCCCTGAGGAGCTCCGCAGCCACAATAAGATTGGCTGATGAGTCTTTGAAAAGTGGGTAGAACTTGCCCTCCTTGGGGGCAAGGAACGAGAATATCATATCAAGTTTCATCTAATAGCGAATGTATAGTTTGACAACCTCCCAAAAATAGACTAAAGAGTTCAGTCATAAAAGGAGATTTGTCTTAATGTTCATTAAATGTTAATTACTAATCAACTCATGGTACCCTTAACTTTAAGTATCTTAGCGACCAGTATAATGCATTCCCGTCATGAAAATCACATTCTACGGTGCTGCCCGTGAGGTAACAGGCAGCAAGGTCCTCATAGAAACAGAACATGGTAAGAAGATCCTTATCGACTGCGGGCAGTTTCAGGGCAAAGGGCTTGAAACCGACAGCATGAACCGGTCGCTTGCCTTCTCTCCCGCAACGATAGACCATATCATACTTTCACATGCCCATATAGATCACTCGGGACTGATTCCTTTTATGTACCGTCACGGGTTTGACGGTTCTGTAGTGTGCACAAATGCAACACGTGATCTCTGCTCCATCATGCTGGCCGACTCGGGTAAGATACAGGAGCTCGATACCCAGACATTCAACAGGAAGAGGGCAAAGAAAGGTCTGCCGCCCGTTGAGCCTCTCTATACACAGGCCGACGGCATAGCTTCAATGAAGCTCTTCATCGGTGTGGCATACGACCGCAAATTCCGTATTGATGAGTACACTACGGTCAGATTCACCAACACGGGCCACATGCTTGGCAGTGCCGTTGTAACAATTGAGCTCAGGGAAAAGGATGGCATTAAACGGCTTGCCTATACGGGTGATATCGGAAGGCCGGTAAACAGGATACTCAAAAGCCCTGAGCCGTTTGCACAGGCTGACTTCCTCATCACCGAATCTACATATGGCGATCGCCTGCATTCCTCGTTAGAAGAATCGGACGAGGAGTTGTTCTCAGTAGTTCACCACACATGCGTTGAGAAGAAAGGGAAACTGATCATCCCAGCTTTCAGTGTGGGAAGAACACAGGAGATAGTCTATTCCCTGAACAAGCTCTATAATGAAAAGCGCCTGCCACCGGTGGAAATGTATGTTGACAGTCCCCTCTCTGTCAATGCAACCAATATCTTCCGTCTGCACAGCGAATGCTTCAACGATGATGTTATGAAGGTAATGCTGACAGACCCTGATCCTTTCGGGTTCAACTCACTCTTTTACATAAGCTCGAAGGAGGACTCGATGAGACTGAACGACATAAAAAAACCGGTTATCATTATCTCTTCTTCAGGAATGATGGAGGCCGGGAGGGTCAAGCATCACCTTGCCAACAGCATCTCCAATCCGGCCAACACTGTTCTTGCAGTCGGATACTGCGCTCCTTCAACCCTCGGGGCCAGGCTTCTGAGGGGTGAAAAGGAGGTCTCAATACACGGAACCAGGTATCAGGTCAATGCGGAGATAAGAAAGATTGACTCTTACTCCGGACACGGAGACTACCGTGAAATGGGAGATTATATCTCATGCCAGGACCCGGCAAAGCTGCAGAAAGTCTTTCTCGTCCACGGCGAATATGAAACCCAGATAAAATATCAGGATTACCTTCAGAAAAGAGGCTTCTGGAACATTAATATTCCTTCCCAGGGAGAGTCTTTTACGATATAAAACTGACAATAATCCTTTTGCAGTTCTTTTGAAGATATATTTTTGCATAAAAATCCGAACCTATGTTTATCATTCTGGTAGTCATTTTCGTACTGGGTTACCTGGCGATAGCCCTCGAGCATCCTATTAAGGTTGAAAAAGCGGCCAGCGCACTTCTGATAGGAAGCATACTGTGGGCACTGTATGCTCTCTTCAGCGAGCAGATACTTGCCTTGGGATTTTCCCCTTCCTGGGAGGAGCTGAAGATGATGGCACAAAGCATCGTTCAGAATATAAAACCTTCGATGGACCCTGACAGCTTCGCAACTTCACCCTTCCGCGAGACGGTTGACCTGGCAGGCCATCCAACCGCGTTTGTGAAGTATGAACTGGGGCATCATCTGATTGAAATAGCAGAGATTCTCTTCTTCCTTTTCGGCGCGATGACAATCGTCGAAGTGGTTGACCAGCACCAGGGTTTTACTGTTATAACTGACAGGATTCAGACCCTGAATAAGGTCAGGCTTCTATGGATCATAGGCTTTATCACATTCTTCATGTCAGCTGTGCTCGACAACCTCACAACCACAATTGTGATGATAGCCCTGTTGAGAAAGCTGATCTCCGACAAACCAACCAGGTGGTTCTTCGCAAGCATTATTGTCATAGCAGCCAACGCTGGCGGAGCATGGTCACCCATCGGTGACGTGACAACCATTATGCTATGGATAGGCGGGCAGATCACCACCGTCAATATTATCCTTAAAGTGTTCCTTCCCAGCCTTGTAAACATGGTAGTCCCTCTCACCATTGTTTCATTCATGCTGAAGGGTGATGTGAAAAGGCCTGAAAAACCTCATCAGACTGCCGAACTCACAACCCCGTTCGAAAGGACATTTATACTGGTCCTTGGCATCTCCATGCTGCTCTTCGTGCCGGTTTTCAAGACTGTTACTCACCTCCCCCCATATGTGGGAATGCTTTTCGGCCTCGGCGTCCTCTGGCTTGTATCTGAGATAATGCACCGCGAAAAGGAGGAAGAGATAAAGAAGAAACTGACTATTTTTCACATTATCAAGAAAGTAGACACGCCTACAATATTCTTCTTTCTGGGGATCCTTTCGGCCGTTGCCGCCCTTCAGAGTGCCGGTCATTTAAGTCTTCTCTCCGGATGGCTTGATGAAAAACTTGGCAATATATACCTGATCAATATCGCCATCGGTACCATTTCAGCCGTGGTTGACAATGTACCTCTCGTCGCAGGCGCAATGGGAATGTACGATATTGTCACCCCCGATATGCTGCGCGTGGCAGCTGACCCGGCCTATGCCGCTTTCTATGTACAGGACGGATTATTCTGGGAACTGCTGGCTTACTGTGCAGGTACCGGCGGAAGCATGCTGATAATTGGCTCTGCAGCAGGCGTTGCTGCAATGGGCCTTGAGCGGATAGATTTCATCTGGTACATGAAGAAGATATCTCTGCTGGCACTTTCGGGATACCTCGCCGGAGCTGCAGTTTACTGGATGCAGGTACAACTGCTTCACTGATAATTGCGCTGCCTACCCTCATTCATAGCTGCTCTGCAGGCACATCTTTTATCATTGATTGACTGAACTATAACTGACAGGCCACCCCTATGGGGTTGATTATTGATTTTTTTCTTCCATGCTACAAACAGTAAGCCGCCATGCGGCTGCCAGCTTTATGGGGGGGGGGATTGTCCATAGTAATAAAAGTAATCCTTCGTATTGCTGCCAGGCTAATGGGAGGTGATTGTCTGCAGTGATAAAAGTTATCCTTCGGGTTGCTGCCAGCTCCATAGGAGCTGACTGTCTGTAGAGAAAAGGGTCATAAACAATTATCAGCCCTGTAGGGGCGACCTGTTAATAGGTATTATGTATAAAGACCATCAAAAGGAAGGGAAATGATTTATCAGTATTTGAATGTGTAACCCAGTGATAGGTTGAAAGATTTTATAAGCAGCGACTGTGATCCTCTTGCAGTACCCAGGAATTGAAAGGAGGGATAGATGTTTATCCTTTTCCAGGTGCCGTACAGTCCCAGCTCGAACTTGCCTCCCGGACCGGATACCGACTCACCAATGTTGTCACTGATAGGCACGACACCCAGTTTTGAAGTGTACTGCAGCTCGGCACGATAATTATAAGTATAGAAGCCAAGAGCAAAGGTGCTGTAGATCCCGACATGATCCCAGCCGGCTTTGAGAGATACACCGCTGTATACTCCAAACCCTGTCAGGTATAGCCACGCCTCGGAGATCTGGAAGTCATCTTCGTACCCGTCATACCTGTCAGAATAACTGTAAAACGCACCTATCCTGTATGTCATGAACGGATACTTTGACGGCAACTCTGCATCAAATGTAACTCCGTAGCCGTCACCCCTGTAGAAGTTGAAATCGTTGTTGGCATAGGCTGATGTCACATCCTCGGAATAAACACCGTAGGGGGCATATATGTATGAATAACCTGCCCTCATGGAGAATGAATTATCCTGTGCAGTGGCAACCTCTGCAAGAAGAACGAATATGGGTATGAATAGATATTTCATCTGTCAGCTTTTTCCAAAAATACAATAATAGGATAATAAACAGGAATAAAAAAGGCCGTCGTCTGACAGCCCCTTTGTTTTAGTATCTCGGTTCACGATCTCTGTCGCGGAAGTCGCGGCGAGGCCTGAAGGGCTTCTTCTCGGCCTTCGGCTCAGATCTCTTGACAATAATCTGGCTGCCATCGAGCTCTGAGTTGTTAAGCTTTTCAATAGCCTCAAAACCGGCACGGTCATCAGCCATCTCAACGAAACCATAACGCTTTGAAAAGCCGGTCTCACGGTCCATAATGATTTTTGCGGAGATCACCTCTCCGAATTTGCTGAAAAGTTCCTGAAGGTCTTCTGCTTTTGTAACAGAACTCAGCTTGGCTACAAAAATGTTCATCTGAAAATCAATTAAAATGTTAATAAAAGGGTTATTATAAGCGGGTTCACCCTTTGCTAAAAATCAGCTAAAGGAATAAACCCACCCGTTAAGCACAAAGATATTTAATTTATTTTAACATTTACAAATTAATTTAATTATTTGAAAATGACCTGTTGAGGCCGGGCCGGGCATTATCTTTCTTTCTTTACCACGGGGCTCTCAAGCCACTCTTCAAGTTTAGAAAAAACCAGTTCCTGCTGTTCAGGGGCAAGGTTTCTTATCCTCGTGCCATGGGCCCCCTCTTCCCTGACGATAACCATACACCCATCATTATCCCCCGGATCGGCTGCCGCAGCTGACCATGGATCATATTCACCGTAAATAAAGATGAAGTTCTCCGCCTCTTTTTTCAGGTAGCTGTCAACTCCTTTTCCGGTTTCATAGTTATAGCTATAATCTATCCCTTCCGGTGCAGAAAAGAGAAACTCAGGACTGCCTGTGTCGCTGGCATACCTGAGCAACCCTGCAAACCTGTCAAAGTCATACCCGTAATACCCTAACTCAGTCATTGCCTGGTAAAAGAAAGGCTCGAAGTACTCAATACCCTGATCGGAAAAATATTTGAAATCAGCTACCCTGGCAAGATGATTGAATATCTCATCATCGGTCCCCTCAAGAGGTATCGACTCGCATGTTAATGTACCCCATTGCCAGAAGGCAAACTCATATTCAAGAACGGTCATCTCGTAGGCGATCTCAGGGCCACCAATCCTCGTAAAGGTAAATCCCTTCTCTTCAGCGAGAGCAAGCAGTTTCGGGAACATAATGTCAAATTTCTCCAGTGCAAGTTTCTGAAACTCAAACACCCTGTTCCTGCACTCTTCTGTCCCCACATTTTCAAGAAATGGCTTCATCCTCGAATCTTCCGGTCCGAAAGCAAGAGGACCTACATAAGGTACCCTCACATCAACATCATCAGGATAATAATAACTGTGAAACATCACTGTCTGACCACCCTTGCTGATCCCCGTTGTGAGCCACTTACCGGTAAAGACAGGCTTGAATAACTCTATTATACGGTGATGATCAGTGGCAGCCTGCCATGTAGTAAGATACTGCCAGTCAATTGAATCAGGACAGGAATCCTCAAAATAGCGGTGCTCGATGATTATCTGGTTGCATTGCAGCATGTCTGCCAGTTCACTCTTGCCGTTACGGGCTGAATAGCCTTCAGTAACCACCACCACCGGTTTGTCAGGCCCGACATAGCTGAGGAATACCTGCTGGGTGAATACAGGTCCGTCAGGATTATTATGATCAACGGGTTGTATAAGGTCAATCTCGTATGCCTTGAGAAACATAGAGTCAGCCTCAATCTCTTTGATGGCTTCAGCAGGCAGCGTTGCCAGCCTTTCCTCAAGTGTCATGGTTTTCTGTCCGCACCCTGCAGACAAAACAAGCATCGAAGATGCAATAAGGATCAACGTACGAGTCATGTTAATTCTTGTTGTTAAACCTGTTAAATTCATGTTCTTTTCAGAGGGGCCGTTTTGACCTTCAGCCATTTTCTGACATCCTGATTCAGATGTCCGCTCAGTGATTTGTATACCGTCTCGTGGTAGTCGTTGAGCCACTCAAGCTGCCTCTCTTCAAGAAGGGAGACATCAATCAGGCTGGTGTCGATATAGCATAATGTGACTGTTTCAAATTTCAGGAATCTGCCATGGCCGGTCTCACGGTCGTCAACACAAAGCATAAGATTCTCTGTCCTGAAACCGTACTCACCCTCTCTGTAAACAGCAGGCTCATCTGATATGAGCATGCCGGGTTCGATGATTGTCTTAAGGTCTCCTGATGCGGCCGTGCCGATTGTCTGCGGCCCTTCGTGAACATTAAGGAAGCTCCCTACACCGTGGCCTGTGCCATGTCCGTAGTTCAGCCCGTTATCCCACAATGCCCTTCGTGCCAGCACTTCGATCTGGTAGCCCCTGGTGCCATACGGAAAACGAACCATTGCGAGGTCTATCGTTCCTTTCAGCGCCAGGGTGAAGTCACTCTTCATCGTGCCGGACGGATCTGACAGTGCGACGGTTCGTGTTGTATCAGTTGTGCCACCGTAATACTGTCCCCCTGAGTCAACCAGGAAGATACCTTTCTTTCTCAGTGCTGTATAGCTACCTGCTTCGGCCACATAATGAGGCAGGGCCGCATGTTCATTCATTGCCGCTATGGTTGCGAATGACAACCCCACGCACCCCTCCTGTTCAAGCCGAAGGGCCTCAAGCTTCTCAGCCGCAGTGATCTCGGTCAGTTCCATGCCGCTGTCAAGGCTCTTCTCCAGCCAGTGGAAGAAGCGGGTCAGGGCTACACCGTCCCTCACCATCACCTCGCGGAGGTTTTTTATCTCCGTCTGATTCCTGATTGCCTTCAGGCGTGTCGCGATGGTAACTTCCTCTGTGATATTCACCCTTCGGCCGACTGCCCTGTAAAGAGCCGCAGATGTTGTTGAGGGAGAGAGAAGCAGTGTTGAGCCTGCCGACAGAGAGCCTAAGAGTGATGTCACCGTATCATAAGGCAGTAATACCACTCCTTCACGGTCAAGCTCAGCCTTGAGTGCCCCTGGAACCTTCTCCTCGTCGGCAAAGAAGAGCACCTGGTCCATACCTACAAGGGCAAAGGAGAGGAGCAACGGACTGTAAGCAATATCCCTGCCTCTGATGTTAAGAAGCCACATCACATCGTCTGTTGCAGTCAGAAGCTGCCAGTCAGCCTTCATAGCGGCCATCTTCTCACGCACACGTGATATCTTGTCCTTCCTGCTCTCACCGGCATACCTGATCTGATGTATAAAAGCCTTCTCCGCGGGCAGTGGCGGCCGCTCTTCCCACAAAGGTGTAACAAGATCACACCTGAGATCCAGCTTTATCCCTTTCGGTTTCAGCGAATCGCTGAGTTGCCGTGCCATACCCGCGGAAAGGAGCCTCCCATCGGCCCCTACCCTGCCACCTTTCCTGATTTTGTCATGCAGCCACTCAATATGTTCCGGCGTATGGGGTACCCTGAGCCTGACAAGCTCAAAACCTGAGTCCCTTAGCTGGTCTGCTGCCTGGATGAAATACCGGCTGTCAGTCCACAGACCAGCAAACCTGGCAGTGATGACCACATTTCCTGTCGAGCCGGTGAACCCTGTGAGCCACCTTACTGCCCTCCAGTGATCAGGGACATATTCTCCCAGATGAGGGTCGGATGACGGTACTATCAGGGCATCAAGCCCCTTCTTCCTCATAAGTGCTCTTATGCCGGCGAGACGTTTTTTGTAAATGCTTGCTGCCACCTGATTATTGTTTATTGATTTTATTTGCCAAAGAAATGCCTGAGCCAGAAGCTGTTACCCTCATTGGACATAAAGACTCTCTTGGGGCCTCCCCATCCGTGTCTCTCGCCCGGGTAAATCATATACTCGAAAGGCTTGGTAAGATCCTGGAGAGTGGTTATAAGCCACACGGAGTTCTGCATGTGCACATTGTCATCCATGTCGCCATGGCGGATAAGCAGCTTGCCCTTCAGATTTGCAGCATGGGTAATGGCAGAACCGTACTTGTATCCCTCCGGATTATCCTCCGGTGTATCCATGAACCTTTCAGTATAGACATTGTCATACAGCCGCCAGTCTGTTACCGAATAGTCTGCGATCCCGTGGGTCCAATAGTCGGCACCCAGTGTCATAGCCATGCAGGTAGTATAACCACCGTATGAGCCTCCCGTTATCCCCATCCTGGAGGCGTCGACCCAGGGTTTCTCCCGGAGCCATTTCACCGCATCTGAGTAGTCAGATATCTCCCATTTACCAAGAGAACGGTGCATGTAGTCCAGCCCCTTCTTCCCGAAATGACCTGATCCCCGATGGTCAACATTTATTGTTATGATGCCGTTCTCAGCATACCATCTGGGAGTGTAGCCGGTCCACCTGTTGCGGATGCTTCCGGCATCGGGTCCTCCGTAGATGGTGAAGATGACGGGGTATTTCACCGCAGGGTCAAAATTGACAGGATAGGTAATCATTGCCGGCATGTCAAAAAGCCCGTCGGAGGTTCTTATTTTGACAATCTCAGACTTCTGGTGGCTGGCAGGATCAAAGGCCGGTGTCTCCTGGGTGTAAATATTCCTGACGACTTTTGCCTTTTTGTCGATAAGGTTAATTCCGCCCGGGTCGCTGATACTGTTCCATGTATCCAGGAACCATGATCCTCCCGGTGATACTGAAACGGCGTGGTATCCTGAACCCGCTGTCATCTGCTGAAGCTTGCTGCCGTCGATCCTTACCCTGTAAAGATGATTGTCGAGAGCATCAGGGCCGGTACCGTTGAAGTACACTTCCTTACGTGCCTCGTCAACCCTGACAAGCTCGGTAACCTTCCATTCAAAGCCGGTGATCTGTGAGATGAGCCTGCCATCCCATCCGTAGTAATAGAGGTTATGCCAGTCATTGCGGTAACTCCTGACGATGAATCCGCTGCCATCGTTCATTACATGTATGTCTTCAAAAAAATCAATCCATGTAGGCCTGGTCTCGCGATATACCTCCCTGAAATCGCCTGTGGCGACATCGGCAAGGATAAACCTCATGTCATTCTGGTCACGGTTAAGAACCTGTATCATAAGGCTGCGGCTGTCAGGTGTCCATGACGGCCAGGCAATGTACTGGTCTATGTTGTCATCGGTCTTCACCCATGTGGTTTTTACCGTTGCCAGCTCAACCACTCCCATCTTCACCTTCGGGTTCGGATCTCCCGGCTTCGGATAGGGTGTGGTTTCCATACGTCCGTGAATGCCGTCGGTATCCTCCAGCCCAATCAGGTTAAAGAGAGGCACCGGGTTGTCATCTGTGTGAAGGTAGGCTATGCGGGTGGCATCAGGAGACCACCAGAAGGCTGCATACCTTGATGCTCGCCCCAGTATCTCCTCGAAATAGACCCATGATGCCCACCCGTTGTATATCTTATCGGTAGCATCGAAAGTCAGCCGTATTTCCCTTTGCTGGTCAAGATCAAATACATACAGATCCTTGTTCTTCGTATAGGCAATCTTCCTGTCTCCGGGAGCGAAGCGCATGTTCACCTCCTGGTCCGGATCGTTCGTGAGACGCTTGCCGGTGCGGTCTTCAACGGTGACATACCAAAGGTCATTGTCGCGACTCAGCACAACCGCCCGGCGGTCAGAGGCAACGGCCTGGTTAAGGCCCGGCTGAACACCTTCGGGCAACATTTCGCGAAGCTTTTCCGCATCGCTTTTATAGTCAGTTACGACAACCGATTTACCTGTTTTGCAATCATACTCACTGATGACAATCTTCTTCTGCTCATCAAAGGTCTGGAGAAGCATCCGGTTATCATCAAGCCATTTAATTATTCCCGGCTGGTTATTCTGCATGCCGGGTCTCTGTGCTGAGATGAGAACAGTGAGCAGCAAGAGAGCCGAGGTCTGTAAGATCCTGATCCTGTTTTTCATGATATTAGTCTGGATGTTTGAATTAGTTTCTTTGAACAGCAAATATAATTAAGAAAGGACAGCACAGTCTTGAAGTTGTCAAAGAACATGTGCCGTGAATAACACAGGGCAGCATAATTAAAATATATTTACATTCTAATTCTGACTTATGAAGATCTCCATAAAGTTTATTATCCTGGCAGCATTCGTTTCACTGAACCTCCACTCACAGGTGGTACAGACTCCGGAACAGTTTCTCGGTTACACTCCGGGTGACCGTTTCACGCTGCATCATTCAATAGACGGTTACTTCAGGCATGTAGCAGAGGCAAGTCCCAATGCTGACTATATGCAATACGGCGTCACATGGGAAGGAAGGCCTCTGGGAGTATGTATCATCAGCTCGCCCGAAAACATCGCCAACCTTGAAAACATCAGGATGTCTAACCTTCAGCGGACCGGGCTGGCGCCGGGAGAGCCTGCGGCAGAGGCTGTACCCATTGTCTGGCTTGCATATAACGTACACGGGGCGGAACCGGTCGGAAGTGAGGCTGCCATGAAAGTACTTTACACCCTTGTGACAGGAAGTTATCCGGGCGCGGATGAGTGGCTCAAAAACCTTATTATTATCATTGATCCGTGCCAGAACCCTGACGGACGCGATCTTTTCACCACCAGGTACCTCAGGTCACAGGGATATCCGCCCAGCAGCGACCCCAATGCGTGGGAACATAACCAGGGGTGGCCCTCAGCGAGACTGAACCACTACCTTTTCGACCTGAACCGCGACTGGAGCTGGCATGTTCAGCAGGAGACCAGGCTCAGGATGAAACTATATAACAGCTTCATGCCGCATATTCATGCCGATTTTCACGAGATGGGTGCAGGGAGTTCGTTCTTCTTCCCCCCCGGGGCGGAGCCCTGGCATGAGACGATCACACCATGGCAGAGAGAGTACCATACTATCACCGGAAAGACAACGGCGAAGCTCTTCGACGCTGCAAACCGTCTCTATTTCACCAAAGACAATTTTGATCTCTTCTGCCCAAGCTTCGGAGATACATGGCCACTGTTCAACGGCGCCATGGGGTTCACCCTTGAGCAGGGCGGCGGCGCACAGGCCGGACTGACATTCAGCCGCGAAGAGGGTGACACACTCACTCTCAGGAAGCGGATTGAAGGGCACTGGCTCTCATCGGTAGCCATGATAGCTGCAGCAAATGACAATCGTGAGAGACTGCTGAAGGAATTCTACGAATTCTTCCGCTCAGCATCGACCAGTCCCACGTTCAAATACAAGACCATTGTAATAAAAGGATCAAATGATGCAGCCTCACTCGCATCACTCAGGAATCTTTTGGAGAGCAACCAGATAAGATACTCCTCACCGCGCGTGACAGGAAAGAAACTGACGGCATTTGATTACCGGTCAGACAGGGAGGGCACCCTGACGATTGAGAAAAATGACCTTATCATCAGCGCCTTTCAACCTCAGAGCCGGTTGATGCAGGTACTCTTCGAGCCCGACTCAAGATCATCTGACTCTATCAGCTATGACCTAACAGCCTGGGCATTACCGTATGTATATAATATCGAGGCATATGCAGTCGAAGAGAGACTGTCAGCTGCTGAAACGCCCTATGCCGTGACAGCCGCTGACAGACCCCTTGACAGCATTAAACCCTACGCCTACGCTGCACCCATGACAGGCTTCAATGAACTCAGGTTCATGGCTCAGCTGTACAAAAATGGGCTTAACGTGAGGTACAGCCTCAAGCCATTTGTAACCGAGGGGATAACCTTCGGAAGAGGATCTGTGATGGTTGCCAGGGGTGATAACATGAATGTGATTGATTTTGACAGGAAAGTGTATGACGCTGCTTCAAAGAGCAGCATCACCGCAGTGAGACTCAGCAGCGGCATGGTCACCGAAGGTAAGGACATCGGCTCCGACTACGCTCCTGTGAATAAAGCCCCGGCTGTGGCACTGGCCGGAGGTGAAGGGACATCTCAGGCGTTCGGTGAGATATGGTACTACATGGAGAGGGAGCTTGAGTTCCCCGTGACAGTGATCGATGGCTCCGACCTGCCCGACTGTGACCTTTCTGATTATGACATCCTCATACTTCCGGGAGGAGACTATACGAAAGCAAAAGATCGCATAATGACATTTGTCAAAGAGGGTGGCAGAGTTATAGCCATTGACAATGCAATGGCCCTCTTCAGGGCTGAAAAGACCACTGAGCTGGGTAAGGCAACAGAGGCCAAAGAGGCCGAAGATAAAAAGAGTGTCAAAAGCACTGTCGGAGACACCACTCTCCTTACCCGCTATGATGACCAGCGCCGTATATCGGCCACAGAGAGGTCTTCAGGTGCCATCTTCAGGGTAAGACTCGATGATACACATCCATATGCTTTCGGGATGGGAAAAGAGTGGTTCCTGATGAAGAGAAGCACCGGGTTTCCCTTCCTTGAGAAAGGGAGGAATATCGGTTACATAACAGACAACAAACCCGTTGCAGGCTTTGCAGGGTATAAATTCTGCCAGAAGGTAAAAAACACAAGTGTGATCGCCTCAGAGAGAATTGGTGAGGGCGAGGTGATCTATATATCTGACGACCCTTACTTCAGGGCATACTGGAAAAGCGGCAGGGTGCTGCTGGGGAACCTTATACTCAGGTAACATCAGGGGATAACAGTATTTCTGTTGTTGGTTTTCTCAGGCTGTTACATTACATTTAACCTCTGAAGCAACAATCACCTGATGAAAAATCTCCTCGACAGGTTTCTTGCCTATGCACGGCACGACACCAGGCCGGATGAGTCCTCGACCGTCTCCCCTTCATCGATCAGCCAGATGCTCTTTGCAGAGAAACTGGTCTCTGAACTTAAGGAGATCGGACTATCTGACATCTCTCTCGACGGCAACGGCTATGTGATGGCCACACTGCCTGCAAACACCGGTTCAGTCCGCCCGGTAATTGGTTTCATTGCACACATGGATACCAGTCCGGAAGCGCCGTCGGAAAACATCAATCCGCAGGTACATTATGACTACAGAGGTGGGGATATTACTCTCAATGAAGAAAAAGGGGTAGTACTATCACCCCGTGACTTCCCTGAGCTAAGGCGTTACAAGGGACAGACAATAATCACCTCTGACGGCACCACACTGCTCGGCGCCGATGACAAGGCGGGTCTTTCAGAGATTGTGACAGCGATGGAGTATCTTATAGCGCACCCTGAGCTTAAGCACGGCAAGATAAGGATCGCCTTCACACCCGATGAGGAGATAGGCCGGGGAGCAGATCATTTCAACGTAAAGGCTTTCGGCGCCGAATATGCATATACCCTTGACGGGGGCGGACTGGGAGAGCTTGAGTATGAGAACTTTAATGCTGCTGCTGCAACCGTGACCATCAGGGGCAGAAGCGTACACCCCGGGTCGGCAAAAGGAACCATGATCAATTCACTGATGCTGGCACGTAAGTTCGATGCCTTTCTCCCCTCAAAAGAGAGGCCGGAGTTCACCACCGGGTACCAGGGATTCTTCCACCTGTACGACATGAGAGGAGCAGTGGAGGAGACGACGATGAAGTATATCATCAGGGATCACGACCCTCTTAAGTTCGGAGAGAGAAAGAAAGTAATGGAAGAGGCGGCATCAGTCCTGAGGAAAAGGTACAGGGACGCCCGGATATCGGTTACCCTGAAGGATCAGTACTTCAATATGAAGGAGATAATAGAGGCCAGCTTCTTCATCTTCGAGAATGCAATAAAGGCTTACCGCAAAGCCGGTATCGAGCCGGTGATAAAACCCGTACGTGGCGGCACTGACGGAGCAAGACTCTCTTTCATGGGCCTCCCCTGCCCAAACCTCTTTACCGGGGGACATAACTACCACTCACGGTATGAATACATCCCGCTGCAGTCGATGGAAAAGGCAGTTGAAGTAATAATAAATCTTGCAGTGGATACTAAACCCAAAAAGAAATGAGAAATCTCCTGTTGCCATTACTGGCCATCATCCTGCTGGCATATTCATATTCATGTTCAGGACCGGAAGGGTATGAGAAAGCTGCAGCAACAATAAGCGCAGAGGAACTGCGCGAATATACAATGACACTGGGCTCTGACAGCTTCATGGGACGCAAGCCGTTCACGGAGGGAGAGACAATAACTGTCAACTACCTGGCGGAAGAGCTTGGGAAAATTGGCTTCGAACCTCTGTTCGGTGACAGCTGGTTCCAGAGTGTTCCGATGGTTGAGATATCGACTGTGGTGACAGGACCGGTGACTATTGAGACAGGTAACGGATCCATCACATTCATTGCTCCCGATGACATTGCAATAGAGTCACCGTCAATGAACCAGGTCGTTGACCTGAAGGCACTCCCCATGGTATTCTGCGGCTTCGGCATCGTAGCCCCGGAGTATGGATGGGACGACTACCGCAACGTCGATGTAAGGGACAAATGTGTCGTGGTGCTCGTCAATGACCCCGGATTATACTCCGGTGACACCTCTCTCTTCAGGGGAAGATCAATGACGTGGTACGGCCGGTGGACTTACAAATATGAAGAGGCTGCCCGCCAGGGAGCAAAGGCGATACTGATAATACACGAGACCCTTGGTGCCGGTTATGACTATTCAATACCGCGCAAGAGCTCTATCACATCGAGTCTTTACATGGAACAGAAGGAGGGTGATATACCACCCTGCGAGATGACAGGATGGCTTCACGCTTCTGCTGCCGAAAGGCTGTTCGGAATGCTCGGTTATGATGTCGCTAAGCTCCGCACGGAGGCCTGCTCAAGGGAGTTCAAAGGGTTTGAAATGAAGGCAGGTATAACCGCCCGGCTGGCGAATACACAGACACGTAACACCTCTGTCAACGTGGCAGGTATCCTTCGGGGAAGCAGCAGACCGGAGGATTGTGTTGTTGTAACCGGTCACTGGGATCACTTCGGTATCGGAGAAAAGGAGAACGGTGACTCAATATACAACGGAGCGGTGGATAACGGAACAACTATGGCATGGGCGTTTGAAATCGGCGAGGCCTTTGCATCCCTCGGCAAGAGGCCGGCAAGGTCAGTGATATTACTCTTCCCCACTGCCGAAGAACAGGGTCTGCTGGGATCATACTATTTTACTGCTAACCCGCCTGTCCCGCCCGAAAACATGATAGCGTGCTTCAACAATGACATGATGCTTGCGATCGGCAGGATGAAAGATATCATGGTGACCGGCTACGGACAGTCTGACCTCGATGATATGCTGGCCTCGGCTGTTGAGAAACAGGACCGGTATATCCTTCCTGACCCTGCGCCGGAGACAGGCATGTATTTCAGATCAGATCATTTTCCCTTCGCACGCATCGGTGTCCCCTCACTCTTTGCCAGGGGCAACTGCGACAGCAGGGAAAACGGAAGAGAATGGGCTGCTGCACGGGAAAAGGAATACCTGACAACAATGTATCACAAGCCGGCTGACAATTACTACCCTGAGATGAACTTTGATGGTATCGCCGAAGATGCTGCTGCTACCTTTGAGGTTGCGTGGCGCATCGCAACAAGTGACGTCAGGCCTGCCTGGAAGAGTATGTCTGAATTTGCAAAAGCAAGATAAACAGTTAATTAATATAAGTAATCATACATCCCGCTAAACTTGATGATGTGTAGTTTGTTATTTTATTAACACTGTTATTGTTTTAACAATATTTAATATATTTGCATCGGATTTCTGCCGTTTTGCCCTGCTATTCTTACAGAATATATGTCAGCAACCGGCATGATAATAATTAGGATTTAAATAATTTAAGAAGAATAAGTTTGCGGACGAATTGTTATAAGGAACAAACTAATAATCAGTTATAATACGATCATGGGAAAACTTAAATCACTTGCCGATTTAACTAAGATCCGGGAAGAGTCGAAGCACAGGATCGCGGTTCGCGCAAAAAGCGACAGTCCTGAAGGGCTCGTGCAGGTCAGGGTGGCAATGGCTACCTGTGGCATGGCTGCCGGTGCCAGGACGATCATGGACTTTTTTGCCGATGAGCTTGACAAGAGAGGCATTGGAGCCATAGTGACCCCGACAGGCTGCATGAGCTACTGCTACGCCGAGCCTACCGTGGAGGTACAGCTGCCCGGCACTGAGCCGGTGGTATATGGCTTTGTCGACCTGAAAAGGGCCGATGAGATCATTGAGAAGTACATCAAGAATGGCGAGCTGGTTGAGGGGATTATCCCCGTCAATTATGAAACGATTGATTAACTGTCAGGGAGGAAAAAAACAATGGCAAAGTTCAGAATGCACCTTCTTGTATGCGGCGGATCAACCTGCCGCACATCAGAAAGCGATCTCATCGCTGAGAGCCTCAGGAGAGAGATTGAAGAAAAAGGGCTGCAGGCAGAGGTACAGGTCATCATGACCGGCTGTTTCGGCCTGTGCGGCAAAGGCCCTGTTGTCAGGGTCATGCCTGACAACACGTTTTATGTCAGGGTGAAACCTGAAGACGCCCATGTCATTGTTGCGGAGCATGTGATAAAAGGCAGGCGGGTACAGAGACTCCTTTATGCCGGGACTGCCGGTAAGGAACCTGTCAGCGACCCGAAAAATAACGGTTTTCATCGTAAGCAGGTACGGATTGCACTGCGTAACTGCGGCTTCATCAACCCTGAGGATATAGATGAGTACATTGCACGTGACGGTTATGCCGCACTGGGCAAGTGTCTCACTGAGATGAACCCGGCACAGGTGGTTGAGCAGATCAAGCTGTCAGGCCTCCGCGGCCGCGGCGGCGGCGGGTTCCCAACCGGACTTAAGTGGGAGATCGCCTCACGAAACAAGGCAGACCAGAAATATGTAGTATGCAATGCTGACGAGGGTGACCCGGGAGCATTCATGGACAGATCAGTGCTTGAGGGTGACCCCCACTCCGTCCTTGAAGCAATGGCTATCTGCGGCTATGCTATAGGCGCAACGAAAGGACTGATATATATACGTGCCGAATATCCGCTTGCCATTCAGCGCCTCAAGACGGCGATAAAACAGGCACGCGATTACGGTCTGCTTGGAGAACAGATACTCGGCACCAGCTTCATGTTCGATATTGAGATGAGATACGGTGCCGGCGCATTCGTCTGCGGTGAGGAGACGGCTCTGATCCATTCCATGGAAGGCGAAAGAGGCGAACCGACGAACAAACCGCCCTTCCCGGCAGAGAGCGGCTTCCTGGGCAAACCAACCAACGTGAATAACGTGGAGACCCTGGCAAGCGTGCCGGTAATCATCAACAAAGGTGCCGGATGGTTCTCATCCATCGGTACGGAGAAATCCAAAGGGACGAAGGTGTTCGCACTGGCGGGCAAGATCAATAATGTGGGTCTTATCGAGGTGCCTATGGGTACCACACTGCGCGAAGTGATCTTCGAGATAGGCGGAGGGATAAAAAACGGGAGAAAATTCAAGGCTGTGCAGACAGGCGGACCATCCGGAGGATGTCTTACCGAAAAACATCTTGACATAGCCATAGACTTCGACAACCTGATTGCTGCCGGTTCAATGATGGGCTCAGGTGGTATGATAGTAATGGATGAGGATGACTGCATGGTCTCCGTTGCAAAGTTTTTCCTCGAGTTCACGGTTGAAGAGTCATGCGGCAAATGTTCTCCCTGCCGGATAGGAAACAAGAGGCTGCATGAGCTTCTTACACACATCACCAAGGGCAACGGAACGATGGCAGACCTTGACAGGCTGAGGAACATGAGCCTGGTCATCAAAGACACCTCACTGTGCGGACTGGGGCAGAGCTCTCCCAATCCAGTCCTTTCTACGCTTGCCAACTTCATGGATGAGTATGTGGCTCACGTGTCAGAGAAGAAGTGCCCCTCAGGGCAGTGCCGTGACCTGATGCGTTACACTATCATAGATGACAAATGTGTGGGCTGCACTGCCTGCGCCAGAGCCTGTCCGGTTAACGCCATCAGCGGAGAACGCAAAGAGGTTCATTTCATTGACCAGGATAAATGTATCAAGTGCGGTGCCTGCTTTGAGAAGTGCAAATTCGCCGCCGTGCTAATCAACTAAACGACAGGGAGATTGAAGATGGAAACAGTGAATCTTACGATAGACAACAAACAGATAGCAGTAGAGAAGGGAACGACCCTCCTCAAGGCGGCACACCGTCTGGGGGTGGAGATACCCACTCTCTGCCACATGGAGCTCCATGATCTGAATATTGAAAACAAACCCGGCGGATGCAGAATATGTGTTGTTGAGGTCCAGGGAAGACGCAACCTCGCTCCTGCCTGTATAACGAAGTGCGAAGAGGGAATGACCATTAAAACGCATAACGCGAGGGTACTTAATGCACGCAGGACGGTAATGGAGTTCATCCTCTCGGATCATCCCAAGGACTGCCTGATATGCCCCAAGTCAGGTCACTGTGACCTGCAGGATATGGCCAACAGGCTGGGCATAAGGGAGATACCCGGACAGGATATTGCAGCGATGTCGACCTACCGTAAAGACACCTCTCCCTCGATAATCAGGGAGCTTGACAAGTGCATCATGTGCCGCAGGTGCGAGATGATGTGCAACGAAGTACAGACCGTGGGAGCCCTGTCAGCCGTTAACAGGGGCTTCATGGCCGTTGTGGCCCCGGCATTCGAGCAGAACCTCGAATACTCACCGTGTACCTATTGCGGGCAGTGTGTGGCAGTGTGCCCGACAGGCGCACTGACAGAGGTTGACCATACGCGCGACGTACTGAGAGCGCTCGTCGACCCGTCAAAGACTGTGGTGGTGCAGACAGCACCGGCAGTGCGCGCTGCCCTCGGAGAAGAGTTCGGAATGAAACCCGGTACACTCGTCACAGGAAAACTCGTTGCCGCACTGAAAGCTCTCGGCTTTGACTATGTCTTCGATACCGACTTCGCAGCTGACCTCACAATCATGGAAGAGGGAACAGAGCTGCTAACCAGGCTGGGTAAGCACCTCAATGGTGACAAGGATGCCAATATCCCTATCCTTACCTCATGCTGCCCCGGATGGGTCAACTTCTTTGAGCACAACTACCCTGAACTGAAAGACGTCCCCTCCACAGCCAAATCGCCCCAGCAGATGTTCGGCGCAATAGCGAAGACATACTTTGCAGATAAGATCAATATTAAACGTCAGGATATGGTCGTGGTGTCAATCATGCCCTGCCTGGCCAAGAAATATGAGAGTCAGAGACCAGAGTTTTCCGTTGACGGCAATCCTGACGTTGATTTTTCTATATCGACGCGTGAACTGGCAGCATTCATCAAACAGGCTAACATTGACTTTAACGACCTGCCTGACACGGACTTTGACAGGCCTCTCGGAGAATCATCAGGTGCAGCAGTCATCTTCGGCAACACGGGCGGTGTTATAGAGGCAGCTGTGCGTACCGCATATGAAATTTATACCGGAAAGAAACTGAGCCGGCTCGACTTTACTGAACTGAGAGGCATGGAGGGTGTCAGACAGGCAACCATCGATTTTGACGGCTTCCCCCTCAGCATCGGCATTGCACACGGACTTGGCAATGCGCGCAAGCTGCTTGACGAGGTCAAAGCCGGAAGATCAAAATTCCACGCCATAGAGGTCATGGCCTGCCCGGGCGGATGCATCGGCGGCGGCGGACAGCCTCTGCACCATGGCGACTCTTCAATACTGAAGGCCAGGGCAAAGGCAATCTATGAAGAAGATAAGAACAAACCCATAAGGGTATCGCATGAGAACCCATATATCCTTCAGCTCTACAAGGAGTTCCTCGGTGAGCCTAACAGCGAGAAGGCACATCACCTCCTCCATACACATTACTTTGACAGGAAGGCGAAGATCATCATCAAAAAGTGAGAAAAGTAATTTAACTATCTAAAATTCAAAGAGATGTCAAGTATAAAGATAGAACTAAGAAAAGAGGATGTTGATAAGATCACTGAGATATGTGATTCATTCAGTAATGAACCCCTTGAGCTTATAAATGTACTTCACAAATGCCAGGAACATTTCGGGTATCTTCCTGCCGAGGTGCAGGAGGTCGTAGCCTCGAGGCTGAATGTGTCAACGGCAAGAGTGTACGGTGTTGTCACCTTTTACTCATTCTTCACTATGACGCCCAAGGGCAGGCACCCGATAAGCATCTGCATGGGTACGGCCTGTTACGTCAGGGGTGCCGAGAAGGTGCTTGATGAATTCAAGAAGGAGCTGGCCGTATCGGTTGGCCAGACAACCCCCGACGGCAAATTCTCTCTCTCGAGCCTTCGCTGTGTTGGAGCATGCGGTCTGGCTCCGGTGGTTCTCGTTGGCGACAAGACCTACGGCAGGGTAGCTCCTGATGATGTAAAGGCTATACTGAAGGAATACGAATAGCAAAGAAAAAAAAGAGGCCGGGTGACTGGCCTCTTTTTTTAGTCCTCAGTCTTCAGTTCTCAGTCTTCAGTTATGTACTTGATAATCATTGATTAACAACTGCCGACTGCCGACTTTTTATCCCCGGCTGCTCCTCTTCCTGAAAAAGTATTCCTTCTGCCTCCTCTTCTCTGCCAGGTCACGGGCGACATAGACTTTTTTGCCGGTATACGGATCAAAACCAAGATAATACATTGCAGTGGCAAGGGTCATGGGTGTGGGTGTGAAATCCTGCACCTGCTCCGGATGCATCCCCAGCTCCTTAAGCTCACGTGCCAGTCCCGCCATCTTCTGATCCGTCGTACCCGGATGGGCGGAGATAAAATAGGGTATGAGCTCATATTTGAGCCCGGCTGCCCGTACGATGGACTGGAACTTTTCCCGCAGCTTCCTGAAGTGTCTGAACGGGCTCTTGCGCATTAGCCAGAGGACCTCATCGTCAGTATGTTCAGGGGCTATCTTCAGCCTGCCACTGGTATGGTTTACTACCAGTTCGTGCAGATAGCGCTCCTCTGCCTTCCCGGCTGACGGATTGTACTCCCTGAACAGCAGGTCATACCTCACTCCGCTGCTGACAAATGCCTTTTTAATGTAGGGCAGTGAATTTACTTTCTGATACAGTGCTGTCAGATCGCGATGCGAAGTGTCCAGGTTATCGCACACCGATGGCCATATGCATGACGGCCGCGCGCATTTCTCGCATCGCTCCCTGTCCCTGCCTGCCATGCGGTACATGTTTGCCGACGGCCCTCCCAGGTCGCTCAGATAACCCTTAAAACCTTCCATCCTGCCTATACGCTCCACCTCCCTCAGTACGGAGGCCTCGGAGCGGCTGCTGACGAACTTGCCCTGATGCGCCGCAATGGCACAGAAACTGCAACCCCCGAAACATCCCCGGTGTATGCTCACCGAGAATCTGATCATCTCCCAGGCAGGGATTGGACCCTTCTTTGAATAGCGTGGGTGCGGTGCATAGTTGAACGGAAGGTCATATATAGCATCTGCCTCAGCCTCAGAGGCCACCGGATAAGGCGGGTTAACCACCACAAGAGTGTCGCCGCAGGGTTCGATGAGCCTCACCGGCCTCCGGCTGTTGCTTGTCTTTTCAAAGAGGACAAAATTTTCTGCATAGGCTTTGCGTGATGACTTCGCCTCACTGCAGGAGTGCAGTAGTTTATCCTTGAAACCGGGTAACGGCGCCGGAGGCGCTGATGAAGGCCTGAGTATCACTGTCTGTGGAAGATCACATATTGTATCCAGCCTCTCCCCTCTCCTCATTCTCCCTGCAAGCTCCCTCACCGCCTTCTCGGCCATGCCGTAGACGAGCATGTCTGCTCCGGAGCTGACAAGTATTGACGGTTCGAGCGTGTCGCTCCAGTAATCGTAGTGCATCAGTCTCCTCATCGATGCCTCTATCCCTCCGATGACCACCGGAACGTCAGGGAAGAGCTTTTTCAATGCCCGTGTGTATACTGTTGTGGGGTAGTCCGGGCGGAACCCTGCCGCGCCGCCGGGTGAGTATGCATCATCGGAGCGCAGCCGGCGCGTGGCGGTGTAGTGATTGACCATCGAGTCCATATTGCCGGCGGTGACACCGAAGAAAAGCCGCGGAGCACCCAGCTTGCGGAAGTCGCGCAGATCATCACGCCAGTTAGGCTGAGGCACCACCGCCACGCGCAGACCCTCTGACTCGAGCACCCTCGCAATCACGGCAGCACCAAAGGAGGGATGATCAATGTATGCATCGCCGGTGAAGAGGATCACATCAGGAGAATCCCATCCCAGAGCCTCAACCTCCTTCTGTGAAGTCGGAAGCCATTTTTGCGAAATATTTTCCCTGATTTTCACTCTGCCAATTTACATATTATACCTAACTTGCTTTAATAAGTGCCATAAATCAGGTATCTTAATCATAATACCTATATGAAAAAGGCGCCTCCTGAATATTATTTTCCCAACACCGGTACGGCATTTTATACAGCATGTTTGCTGATGATGATATTTCTCCTTCCCTCCCCTGCTGAAGCACAGGAAGGGACTGCCAGACCCGCTGTAGGCCTGGCACTCAGCGGAGGAGGCGCCCACGGGATAGCTCATATAGGCGTTCTGAAGGTGATGGAGGAAGCCGGGCTAAGACCTGACTATATCACAGGAGTCAGCATGGGAAGCATTGTCGGAGGCATGTATTCATTGGGATACTCAACCGACAGCATTATCAGTATTCTCCACAATCTGGACATGAATCTCATCATGAATAACAGGATCCCCGAGAACAAGATAATCTTCGAGGAGAAGAAGCGTTTCTACAACAGTATCATGTCTCTCCCGATTAAATCAACGAAAGTCATACTGCCATCAGGAATAATGAACGGACAGCAGATTGAGAACATGTTAAACTATTATGCTTGGCCTGCGGCTGACATAAACGATTTTTCCAAGCTCCCTATACCATTTTCATGTATGGCAGTGGATATTGTTACCGTAACAAAACGGGAGCTAAAGAGCGGATACCTTGCAGATGCCATGAGGGCAAGCATGGCTATTCCGACTGTCTTCACTCCGGTAGAGATTGACTCAGCCCTGCTGGTTGACGGCGGGCTTCTCAGGAATATCGCCGTAAGCGAGTTAAAAGAGATGGGCGCTGATATTATAATAGGATCATATACCGGCTTTCACCTCAAAAACCAGGAAGAGCTCCAGACAGCCACAGGCATTATAAAGCAGATAGGATTCATGCATTCATACTGGGACTTCAACAATGAGAAAGAAAAGATTGACTTCCTGATTGAACCAGAGGTAAAGGATCTGCCGTCGATGGAGTTCAATAACCATGACACGACAATACAGCGTGGCTACAAGGCTGCCCTGGTTTACAGGGATGAATTCAGAAGACTGGCTGACTCGCTGAACAGGATTGCACCGCAGAAGCCCATTGAGAATATACTTGACAGGCAATACCATACTTTTGACAGGATTGAGGTTACAGGTAACAAGATCACTGATGCCGCCCAGATAACGGGTGTTCTGGATATTGAGCCGCGACAGAAGGTTGATCAGGAGCAGCTCAGGCAAGGGATCGAACTGCTCTACGGGAAAGCCTGGTTCGAAAAGATAAGATACCGTGTCGTTCCACGGAATGACTCTCTTATTCTTGTGATAGACTGTGTTGAGAGACCCCAGACAATGCTTTACGGATCAGTACATTATGACAATGCACTTAAAGCCGGGCTCATTATAGGATTCACATCAAGGAATCTCATTACCAGGAGATCGGTGATCAGTGCTGATGCATATATTGCAGAATACTTCCGGTATAACCTCAATGTCACACAGTTCGTTGGCAGGAACCAGAAGTTCGGATTGTCAGTCAATCTAACGGGAGACAATTCCCTGTACCCGTCACTCGAGATCAGAGGCTTAAGCGGAGCCGTGACCAGTACCAACTTTTACAACATGCTCATTATTAATAAAAGGATCGGACTGAATAACATGATGAACATATCGGCTGGAATTGAAAACATGTATCTCGCACCCGAATTTCCGACTGCGTGCGGCATGACAAGACTGAGATACAATTATATATCAGAGTCATTCGATTACCAGGCGAATACCCTGAATACCAAGCACTTTCCTGACAAAGGTATCGTTTATCAGCTGGCGGCAGCAACATCAAAACTCTATTCAGGCTACATCAGCTCTGACAGCCTGAACGCAGAGTGCACCAGCGAGAATCCTCATGAGTTTTCATTTGACAGGTTTTACACATTAAGGGGATCTTTAAGTCACTACTTCTCCCCTCACAGAAAGGTATCCTTCAATTTAAGGGGAGACGCCCTGTTCATCACCGGGACCGATTCTGTCACTGCAAACAATAACTTCTTTCTTCTGGGGGGGATACAGTCATCAGGAAGAAGATCAATTCCGGCTGCAGGGTTTCATCCCTACCAGATAGCTGTCAGGGAGCTGGCAGGAATCGGTTTTGAAACAGATATCGAAATCTTCAGGGATGTCCATCTGACTTTTTCTGCAAACGCGTTCGCCATCCGTGAAGCTGGCAGGACTTCAGGATACTCTCTTCTGGCAGGCTACTCGGCAGGCGCCGGATACATGTCAATCATCGGCCCGATAAAAGCAGGCATCATGCAGGGATTCTACGGCGAAGAGTCAGGCTTCAACCATTTCAAGGGTTATATCAGTATAGGCTACAATTTCTGATAACCGAAACCGGTGGCCTGATTGTTGACATACATTACATGTTAGTAGTGATTTAACTGAAATGAATATACCGACAGTCATACTTCAGCATAAGCAGGTTTGTAATCTTGTTGTCAGGAGAAAGGTGAAGCAAAGCTTTGACATCCTTGCTGATATGCTTGAAAATGTATCATTTGGCGGCTTCAGGGATGAGTTCTCTGAGCTGCAGATGACATATAAGAATATCCTTAAATATACTGTTGAAGGGATCGATGACCCGGGGCGGCAGAAGGTTTACCTGAAACTGCTTCAAAGAATCCTGCGACTGGCTGACAGGGTTAAACAGGACATTTTGACACATCATTCCGGGTGGTATACTTATTCTGTCAGAGCTGTGGAGGAGAGGGAGGAGAGGCTGAGAGGAGGCAATATTGTTCAGAGTGTTGACGACCTTTTCTTCAAGGCCCGTCTTGATGACCTTCTCTCTTCGGCTGAGATACGCAAGCAGGAAACGACCAGGGAACAGAGTGAAGAACTGGAGAAACTTTCAGGTATCATTTTCAAACACCTGTGGCTGTCAGACTTCTATGGTGAGGCTGAAGAGAGCCTCATTGACATCCTGCTCCGGTCAGGTCGCATCGAATGGCATGAGATGGCAACATTCGTGAGTGCAATTACCCTCAGCTGCCTGAGGATATGGGATCCGGCCAAGCTGAGACTTCTGGCAAAACTGTACAGGAACAAGACCCCGCATGTCTCGGAAAGAGCGATTACTGGCATTGTACTCATATTGTATTATTATGATGACAGGCTCAGCCTCTACCCCGAAGTGATGCAGGTGATGAAAGAGCTTTCCTCCTCCAGAGCCGGTTTCAGGGAGCAGGTACGCACCGTGGTGCTGCAAACGATAAAATCGCGCGACACTGAGAAGCTGACCAGGAGGATGCATGATGAGATATTGCCCAAGGTGGTGAAGCTCAGACCACGCATTGAGGAGAAACTTGATCTTGACGCCATCCTGGGCGAGAGCACCGAAGAGGGAAGAAACCCGGACTGGTCAGATATGTTCAGGGATTCGGAAGAGATGTTCAAGACCATGGAGGAGCTTACCAACCTTCAGATGGAGGGTTCTGACGTATATATGTCAGCTTTCTCAGGACTTAAGAAATTCGACTTCTTCAGGGAACTGCGCAACTGGTTCATCCCTTTTTATCCTGACCATGTGACCGTTGACGAGATATTCCATGATGAGATCCTTGGCCCTGGTATCAACGAGCTTGCAGAGGCACTGTTCAAGACCCCCTTCATCTGCAACTCCGACAAGTATTCTCTTATACTTAACATGAAGCACCTCCCTGCAGAACAGAAAAGCATGATGCTTAAGGTATTCAGGATGGAGCTTGAGGGGCTCGAACAGATGAAATATGACAGTGAACTCACCGACCCGGCAGCACTGTTCAGGACCACAGTCACACAGTATATCCATGATCTTTACAGGTTCTACAAGCTATCTGACTTCAAAAATGAGTTCGACGACCTCTTCATGAGCAGGCTTGATATATATAACTCTCTTTTCTACAGGGAGATATGCGGGTCTGAGGCAGACAGCAGGTCTCTTGCCGATTATTTCTTCAGCAAGGAATATTACGGCGATGCCCTTTCGATCTATCTGACGGTGCTTACATCAGTGACAGATGACGCAGAACTCTACGAAAAGTCAGGATACTGCTACCAGATGGCCGGGGAATATGAGAAGGCGCTGGAGAAATATTCAATGGCCTCCATCATCGATCCGAAGCCGTGGACCCTGAAGAAGATGGGATTGTGCCTCAGGAAGCTGGGCAGAGAGCAGGAAGCATTGAAATTATACCTGAGGATTCTCAAGAGTGACCCTGATGATCTTAACACTGTCCTCGTTACTGCCCACTGTTATCTTGACACTGGCAACTATGACAAAGCCCTGAAGCATTATTTCCGTATCGAGTATGAGAACCCCGGTAATGTCAAGGTGCTGAGGCCTATAGCCTGGTGTTTCCTTGTCACCGGCCGGTTCGCTGAGGCAGCGAGCTATTTTGAACGGATCACAGAGAGCTCTCTGACCCCGCATGACAGGATCAACATAGGCCATCTGGCCCTCTGCCAGGGTAACCCGCAAAAGGCCATTGAGCTTTATCTCAGTGCTGTTACTGTAGGAGGAATTACGGCTGAGGCTTTCGTATCAGTCTTTTCAGAAGACTCTGCGGTACTGATAAAAAACGGGGTTTCTCCTGATGATCTGCCGATAGTGCTTGACTATGTCCTGATGAGCCTTGAAGACAGGGGTCAGGGATGACGATCACCCGGTGGCGGATCCTTTTTGCCATATGGTTTGCCTCTGTCACCCTTGTAAGGGTGCCAATCGTGCCTGTTCCGGTTCATCTTCTCCATCATCTCACGGTTTCTTGCCTCCATCTCACGCACTCTGGCAAGCTGATCAGGTGTAAGAAGGGTATCGATATCCCTCTTGAAGGCCGTTGAAACCGAGTCGAAATCCCTTCTGAACTCTGACTGCATCTCGCGCGTCCTATTTTCATAGCTCTTCATAACTTTCTCAAGCTCAATACGCTGCTGATCATCAGGATTGATCACCTCCATCATCATCTCTGCAAAGTCCCTGCCGCTGACTGACATACGCATCTTCCTGAGCTTTGAATGCCTTATCTGCGCAGAGGTGAGCATCCCCAGCAGAAACCCTATCAGAAGTGTGGCGATTACTATTATTATTGCTTTTGTTTTCATGGTTTTCAATAATTACCGGTAAGAAGTGATATCATGCCTTCCTCTGTTGTGTCACCCAGGCCCAGCAGGGTCTCGAATGAAAAGTTGCCTCCGGAAAGAAAGACTGAGACGGCAAGCAGAACAATTGCGGCGGCGCCGGTAACGGCAATCCGCAGAAAGAGTGAATTCATGGAGAGTATTACTCCCTCATACAGTCTCCCGGGCTGCATACCTTCGAGCCTCTGCATCACCCTTCCGGTGAAGCCGGCCTCGAAATCATAAGAGCCCCGGATCTCTTCCATAAGAGTTTTGTCTTCCGCACCCGGCACGGAATCATCGCCGAGCAATTCTACCAGCCGCATTACCTGTTCCTTATTCATCTGTACTCTTTTATAATAGTCCTCAACTGCTCCTGTGCCCTTGACAGCCTTGAAAGCACCGTACCAACCGGTATTCCAAGCACCTCAGCTGTCTCCTTCGTGGAATAACCTTCAAGCATTCTCATCACTACCACCGCCCTGAATCCCGGTTCCAGCATTGCCAGTGCCCTCCCGATAATCTCCTTGGTGTCTCGCCTGTCATGATCGTTTTCATCGGTCATGTCATAAAGTGTTTCCCTCCCCTGATCTTCATTTACAAATACTCCAGATGACCTTTTTCTTCTTTTTATCTCATTGAGCGTCAGGTTGACAGCAATCCTGTTTATATAAGTAGGAAGCTTCGCTTCGCCCCTGAACTCAGAGAGAGAGTGATAGAGCCTGACAAAAACATCCTGTCCGATGTCTTCCGCATAAACATTATCGCCGAGCATCCCCTTCACAGTTCTGGCCACCATCTTCCTATATCTCTCAACGATCTCACTGAACGACTGCCTGTCTCCGTTTAGTGCAAGGCTGACAAGCTGCTCATCTGTAAGACCATTGTAAGTCATATCCGAAGTTCAGGTAATAGACAACTTTGCAGGTTGAAATATTCCGCAGGAATCTTTTATTTGTTCTTCCGCAATGTCAGTATGCCGGGTGTGCCGGTTTCAGGACCTCGATGGTCATGTCTTTCCTGTAATGCATGATGAACATACCTTTGTTCTCATACCCGTCACTGAGGCTACTCCTTCTGAAGTCGGGGTCAAGACACACGAGTTCAGGATTGAAGATGCCGGGGTCATTGATAAAGGCATTGCCGTGGCTCGCAATACCGCCGATAAAATAAAATGCTATGTCAAAGCCTCTCCAGGCGAAGCTCTCTGCCATCGGCTCGGTACCAAAATTCTTCCTGAATGATCTCATGAACCATGATGCCGTGCTGCTGTTGAAATCAATATAGCTCTCTGCCGGGATAAAGAGTTCAAGGTCATAATAATACCTGAGGTCAATCGTCTCAAGCGAGATGATCTCAGGGTAGCCCATTACTTTGATGCTGTATTTACGTGAAAGGGTATGCAGGGTGGAGAATGCAGAGCTAACCTTTGGCGTCTCGGTGAAGGCCAGTATAATAATATTCTCCCTGTCAGGCCTGATGAGGCTCTCAAGTGAACTTACTCCCCTGTATGTATCATTCCTGGGTATCAGTCCGGTAAAATACTGCGCGGTGACAATGGTGCTGTCATCAGGTCCGGCAGGCTGCATGGCCGACGATATCTTATTCCAGTATTCAGATGTAAGCGGATCACTCATCAGAGTGTCTGAATAGAGAAAAAGTATGTTGCTGCCCCTGTGTGATCTGAGCTCAGTCACAGAGATATCCTGTGCCACGCTCACCGACGGGTGCACCCTGAATAGTGTCGGTCTGTTGCTGAGTATGTTCTGGTCGCGCAGCGGCACCGGCGAGACGACAGGGATGGAGTGCCCGGCAGCCCACTGTGACAGGATACTCAGATTACTTGAATATACCGGCCCTATGATCAGGTCAGCATCATTGAGCCGCCCTGAAGAGATAAGGCTGTTTATCTGTTCCGTGTCTCCACCCGTATCATAGACATCAAGTTCAACCGTGAGGCCCAGCGAACGCAGGCTGTCAACAGCTATGAGTATCCCCTCATACAATTCCAGAAAGGGGACGCTTCCTTCATATATCCACTCACCGGGCATAACAACTTCTTTATAAATCTTTTTGCCTTTTGAGTCCTTTTTCGTTGAATCAATATATGATCTGACACTGTTTTCATTAATGAAGAACGGCAGCATAACCGCGACCTTCACTGAGCCGCTCAATTCTGTTATCAGTGTCTTTTCAGACGGAACTGTAAATACAAGCGAGGTGTCAGATATATTTTTGGCGTCAGGAACATCCCCGGCTATAATAACCTTCTCAGTAACCTGTGTCTGTTGTTTTCCCGCTCTACCGGAAGAGACTTTGTCGCGCGGTATCAGCAGGTAGTCTCCCTCGCGGGGGAAGAGCAAACCCTTGTTCGCTTTCTTAAGCTCCCTGACAGAGATGCCGTACTCGCGTGAAACTGATGAGAGTGTCTCTCCTCTTGCCACCCTGTGGTATATGAACCTCGGATCCTGATTCGCAGGGCCTTTTGAGGCAGAGGTTGAGGTTGAGGTTGCATTTGCTGCACTGGAAGCTGCAGTTACGGATGCGGTAGTCTTCGCAGGAGTCTGCACGGTAGTCTGAGGCTTCGGCTCCTGCCCCGTGGTTACGGCTGCCCTTTGGTCTGCTGCAGGAGGTATTGATGATACAGGTATCTTGAGAATCTGACCATCTTTTATACCGGTATCAGGTATCACATTCTCGCGTGTGAGATCATCAACCTTCACATTGTATGCCTTTGAAATTGAGTAGAGAGTCTGCCCCTTCTGCACTGCATGCATATAGTATATCTTGCCCTCTGCGACGATCTTCTGTTTTGATACCTCAACAGGCACCTGGGCAGTCATTGATGAAGACACCATCAGTGCCGCTATAATCAGCAGGGTTTTCAGAGCATGTTTTGGAGACATGGCAGTTCCGTTGTTCATTGCAAGGTAAATTTTCATACTCAAAAAACAGCTTTTCAATGCCTTTATTTCAGATCGGCAAGAAATGCTGCAACATTTTTTTCAATTCTTCTGATCGGGTCTTCACCCTCTGCCTTCAGAAACATTTGTCCGGTGATCTTCTCATATAGCTCAATATACCGTTCAGATATCTCTGTGACAAATCCGGGGGTCATTTCAGGGACCTTTTCACCGCTCCTCCCCTGGAAGCCGTTGGCCATAAGCCACTCACGCACAAATTCCTTCGACAGCTGCTTCTGCTGCTCACCCCTGGCAAAACGTTCTTCATATCCGTCGGCATAGAAGTAACGTGAACTGTCAGGCGTGTGTATCTCGTCAATAAGATAAATCTTTCCGTCACGTTTCCCGAACTCATATTTTGTATCAACAAGTATCAGGCCATGTTCTGCGGCTATTTCTGAACCCTTAATGAAGAGCTTCATAGAATAGTCCTCGAGCATGCGGTACTCATCCTCCGGGACCAGTCCTGACCTTATTATCTCTTCGACTGAAATATCCTGGTCATGCATACCGTGTTCGGCCTTGGTTGTAGGAGTTATTAGCGGCTTTTCAAATCGCTGATGCTCTCTCATTCCTTCAGGGAGGGGTATTCCGCACAGCTCACGTGCCCCTGACTTGTATGTTCTCCATGAACTTCCGGTAAGATAACCTCTTACAATCATTTCAACAGGGTAAGTTTTGCACCAGTGCCCCACCGTCACATTGGGATCGGGAGTGGCGATATTCCAGGTCGGGACAATATCTTTCACCCTCTCGAGGAACATGGCAGCTATCTGGTTAAGCACCTGGCCCTTGTAAGGTATCCCCTCAGGCAGCACAACATCGAATGCTGAGATACGGTCAGTGACCACCATCAGAAGATATTTGTCATCAATATTATATACATCTCTTACCTTCCCTTTATAAATGCTCTTCTGCCCCGGAAAACTGAAGCTAGTTGCTGTGATTGCTTTTGCCATGATATTATCGAATTAGTTGTTCTTATCCTCTTTCTGGTTTTTCTCTTCCGTGTCATAGGCCCTCACGATATGTTTCACGAGCCGGTGCCTGACTATATCTCTTTCATCGAAGCGGATGACAGAAATTCCTTCTATGCCCGTAAGAAGGCGTATTGCCTGCAGCAGTCCTGAATCACTTCTCCTGGGCAGGTCAATCTGTGTTGTGTCGCCTGTAAGGATGAACTTTGAGTTCATCCCCATGCGGGTAAGGAACATTTTAAGCTGGTTAATCGTTGCATTCTGTGCCTCATCGAGTATGACGAAGCTGTTCTCAAGAGTCCTCCCGCGCATGAATGCCAGCGGGGCTATCTGTACCGTTCCGTCTTCAATCCACTGTTCGAGCTTGCGTCCCGGAATCATATCATGAAGTGCGTCATACAGAGGCTGCAGATATGGATCCAGCTTATCCTTCATGTCACCGGGCAGAAAACCAAGCCTCTCACCAGCCTCCACAGCAGGGCGTGTAAGAACGATCTTCTTCACCTCGTGGTTCTTCAGAGCCCTCACTGCCAGGGCAATGGCCGTGTAGGTCTTACCCGTTCCTGCCGGTCCTTCAGCAATGATAAGGTCATTGGCGCTGTAATCCTTTACCAGAAGCAACTGGTTTACTGTACGGGCCCTGACAGGTCTTCCATTCGTTCCAAAGACGAGAGCATCCTCAAAGTCTCCGCTTGAAGCAGTGCGCATGTGATCCTCATCCAGAAGCAGACGCTCAAGGTCATTCTCATCGATCCTGTTGAAATGCCGGTAATAATCAAGCAACTCCCCCATCTTTCCGGCAAAGAGTGAGACCTCCTCCGCCTCACCAACACATTTCAACTCATTTCCCCTTGCAATGATCTTTATCTTCGGAAAATATCCCTGTATCTGGTCGAGCAGCCTGTTACCAGGGCCAAATAGTGAAACAGGGTCTATCCCTTCAAGCAAAATCACTCTCTCTGTCATCCTCTCATTAACTCCTTTTCTCTCTTTACTCTGTTTTTCAAATACTTACAGTCTGTCTAAAATTTTATTTCAGGCTTCTCACAAAGTAAGTTTATTTTTTTCAGAAGATTATCTTTGCTGTAACTATTTTGAGGATGGCAATTATCACACTGACGACGGAGTGGAGGGAGGACGATTTCTTTCACGGGATACTGAGGGGCAAGCTGAGCAGCCTCTGTCCCGGGGCAGTAGTGATAAACAACGCATCTTCCATTCCTCCGCTGAACATCATGCACGGGGCTTTCGTCATCAGGAACACCTTCAGCCACTATCCGGAAGGGACGATACACCTTATTTTTATCAGCAGCGAAGGGTCAGGCGAACAGCCTCATCTGCTTGTAAAAGCGAGGGGCCACTGGTTTATAGGGGCTGATAACGGCATCTTTAACCTGATACTCAACGCGGAGCCTGACCTGACAGTATCGCTTGACAATCAGGACCATAGTGACGAAATATCTCTTTTTGTAAGGACTGCCGCAGCAATCAGCGGAGGAAAGAGCCCTGAGTCTCTCGGAAGAAAAGTGAAGGGAGTCTCTGAGAGGGTTCCGCTTAGGGCTACCATAGACCGCGATGTGATCATCGGCAGTGTCATCTTCATTGACTCATACGGCAACGCAATCACGAATATCACAAGGGAGATTTTCTCAAGGGTATTTGACGGCAGGGCATTCCGGATCCTCATCAAGAGCAACAAGTATCATACTGAAAAAATAAGCCTCTTCTACAGCGACGAGCCTGTCGGAGAACTGGTGTCACGGTTTAACAGCATCGATCTGCTTGAAATATCTGTCAATGGTGCAAACCTCTGCCAGCTGTTTGGCATTGATACAGGTGATGCGGTGCGGGTTGAGGTCAGAAACAGCACTCAGGCAGGGAACGGACTTTTTTAAATACCAAACATCGAATGAGAGACAAAGCGATCAAAGAATTTAGCAGGCTCCTGGATATTATGGATGAGCTGAGAGAGAAGTGTCCGTGGGATCAGAAGCAGACCAAGGAGACCCTGAGAAAGCTGACCATTGAAGAGACTTATGAGCTTGCCGAAGCTATTATAATGAATGACTATGACAGCCTGAAGAAAGAGCTGGGAGACCTCATGCTGCACATAGTGTTCTACTCAAAGATTGGCTCGGAGGAGGGGCTCTTTGACATGGGCGATGTTCTTGAAAGCATAAACACAAAGCTTGTATACAGGCACCCACATGTGTTCGGTGATGTAAGTGTTACCCGTGGTGCCAGCGAGGTGGAAGAGAACTGGGAAAAACTCAAGATGAATGAACACCCCGAATATAAACCGGTATTATCGGGAGTGCCGGCATCACTTCCGGCGACCGTGAAAGCCAACAGGATACAGGAAAAAGTCAGGGGTGTGGGCTTCGACTGGGAAAACAGGGAACAGATATGGGACAAGGTGACCGAGGAACTTGATGAGCTGAAGCACGAGGTTGCTGAAGGGAAAAAGGAGAATATCGAGGCCGAACTGGGAGACCTCTTCTTTTCAATAATAAATGCTGCCAGACTTTATGAGATTGACCCGGAGACGGCCCTGGAAAAGACAAACAGAAAATTCATAAGCAGGTTTAACTACCTCGAACAACAGACCCTGGTACAGGGAAGATCACTGCATGACATGACCCTTGACGAGATGAATGTCATCTGGGAGGAGGCAAAGAGTTTCGATAAGGATTATTGAGATCCTCAGTCCGAATATTTGTAGCTGAGCATCTGGTAGATGATCTTTGCTGCCATGAAGTCGGGTGCCTTGTTCGTCTCTGAGGGGCACAACTCCACAATGTCAAAACCAACGACATTAAATCTTCTGAAGACCTCCCTGAGGAACGCCATCACCTCCCTGTAATCAGGCCCACCCGGCTCAGGTGTGCCGGTAGAAGGCATCACTGAAGGGTCAAAGACATCCAGGTCTACTGTTATATAAACATTCTCGGTAAGGAGGTCTGCAGCCCTGGCATAGAGTGACCTGTCAGCCCACAGCTCATGGGCATAAAATATCCTGCTGCTGTCGGCATATGGCAGCTCCTCATGAGCCATGCTCCTGATGCCCACCTGTACGACAGGGGCACACTCCTTCGCCCTTGACATTACACAGGCATGATTCAGAGGTGAACCCTCATATACCGGTCTGAGGTCGGAATGGGCATCGAGCTGCAGTATGGTAAGGTTCTGAAAAACGGCTGCAACAGCCCGGAATGCTCCGACGCTCACAGTGTGGTTGCCACCTATGACTACCGGAAAGCGCTTTTCAGCCAGGAGTTGTGAGACAGTTCCGAATACCGCCTCTGTCACCTCCTCAGGATCCGGTCCGGTCACTAACGGAGGGAGGGTGAAGATACCCTTCCTGTAAGCCTCGGTGCGTGTCTCTATATCGTAAAACTCAAGAGCCGGAGAAGCCTCAAGTATCGCCGCAGGACCCCTGTCAGCACCTTTTATATAAGTACTTGTGGCGTCATACGGGACAGGAATGATTATGATCTCTGATTCATCGTATCCGCAGACCACCTCTTCGCCGCCAAAATTGGTAACAGCCATTTTACTCTTTTCCTGTTGCCTTTTTCTTTGTACTCTTCTTCGCAGAACCTGTCTTTGCAACATCCTTTTTCGAAGCCCCCTCCTTAGCCTTAGCCTTAGCCTCTGCCTCAACCTCTGCCTCAACCTCTGCCTCAGCCTCAGCCTCAGCCTCCTTCACCAGGAGGTTAAGCTTATGAAGGATGTTATACCAGTGCAGCACTTTCTTTATGTCCGAAGTATAGACCCTTGTCCGGTCATACTCGGGAAGCATTTCAGTGAAGTACTTCTTCAGTTCTGCATCGGGAAGTTTGTGAGAGACGGCCTCACCGCCATTCTCTTTCTCCCATATCCTGTCCATCACTTTGCCCAGCGGCAGGTCTTCACCCGTTGTAAAAATAGCTATCTCCTCAAGAGCACTTACCTTGGCGGTAGCTCCTGCACTGAGGCGCCGGCCGGTCTCAAGGTTCTCCACAATGACTGCATTCTTGCCCTGTGCAATGAACTTGAAGAGTGTCCCTTCACCGGAAATCGCCAGAATATCTTTCAGATTCATCTCGTTTAATTAATTGTTAATGATTGTATTTCAGATACTTATTATACGATCTTTCGCTCTTTTTTTATTTTCTCCCATGCTTCGTTCACAGACTTGAACTTCTCCTCGGCCGTTTTTCTGAATTCTTCACCCAGGTGACCCACCTTGTCGGGATGGTATTTCAATGCCATCTTACGGTAAGCTTTCTTGAGCTCTTCTTCAGTAGCTGACCGTTCAACCTCCAGAATACGATAAGCAGCATCAGTGGATGGGACAAACATATTTTGTATTGACTCATAGTCTGTTGCTGAGATCCCCAGCATATCGGATATGGCCCTTATTACCCTTACCTCTGCAGGTTCAAAGCGAGAGTCAGCTGCTGAAATGTTGAACAGTATATGTATCAGCTGGAGCCTTGAGGGATAATCCATATTCTTCCTAATCTGCGAGCATACGTCGCGGAGAGGGATTTCCTGTTTAAGGAGGTCTCTGAGAAGCATCAGGGCTTCCTGTGCAGTATCGGGTCCGAACTGACTGACAAAGAATCTCTTGACATAATCGAGCTCAGACTTCACCACGCGGCCGTCAGCTTTCATCACCGCGGCGATGAGTACCAGAAGACTCATGCCGAAATCACCCGGAGTTGTCCCCTGTCTTATCTGCTGTCCCGACTGCTGCCAGGTAACCGTCCTGGAGTTGTCAACCACCGAGCCTATGAAGAAGCCCAGCAACCCGCCTATCGGTCCGCCAACAACAAACCCCAATCCACCCCCTATCCACTTGGCAAAACTTCCCATTACCTCTCCTTTGCTGCAAGACGGAGCATATCATCATGGATCTTCAGAATCTCCGGAATAATCATTTCGTTGTCAGCATTATTGATGACATAATATGACTGCTCTTCCCGTTCATTATCCTCCATCTGGTTATTTATCCTTTCAAGCACCTCTTCGCGGCTGATCTCGCTGCGGCCCATGACACGCAAGATACGTTCCTCCACAGGCGCTGATATTGATATGACCCTGTCAACCAGCCGGTCAGCCCTTGCCTCAAATAGTATCGCCGCTTCCATAATCACATACGGTGCATCAATGACTGAGGACCACGCCTCAAATTCGCGGAGGACTGCAGGATGGACAGAAGCATTGACCTTTTGCAACATATCAGGCTCATTGAAGATCAGCCGTGCAAGCTCTCTGCGGTCAAGTTCACCCCCCTCATACAAGTCCTTCCCTGCAATTTTATTTATCTCTGACCGTATTGACGGATCATTGTTCATCAGCTGCCTGGCTGCGACGTCAGCTACGAATACAGGCACTCCGAGGACCCTGAATATCCTGCATACTGTTGTCTTGCCACTCCCTATGCCGCCTGTTATGCCCAGTCGTCTTGCCATGCAGCCCGGAGTTAATTATTACGATGATTTTTCTGACTGAAAAGAGAGACATCCCTGTCAAGAAATGTGACCTCGACAGATACCCTTTTCTGCGCTGTCTCCAGATATTCAGGGAATTCAAGAGGCACCTTAACCCTGAAATTGCCTTCCATCCTGCTGTATGACCGGCGTTGCGTTGAAATACCCCTCAGGGTGTCAAGTACATGCTCCGGACCTGTGACCGTAACACTGTCCGGATCGGGTACCAGAACAATCCTTGTACCCGGCGGTGCATCCAGCTTAAGATCGGGAAGCACTGCCATCCTTCTTGTCACCAGCTTGTCATAGCCGAAAAAGAGTGTGTCAGGGTGAATGGATATAATCTCAAAATCAGCATGCAGCTGTTTGGCGAAGCTCTGTATGAGTCCTGATGTTACAAGGAAATAATGAGGAGTAGGTCCGGGGATTCTCTTAGGGGCAACCCTGGTGAAATCTATCACTACGGGAGCCCTGCTGCCTGAGAGCTTCATCTTGAGGATCGAATAACCCGGCCCGCGGAGATCCATCTCCAGCTTACCTGGCAGATCACCTGTAATAATTCGGTCTTTAGGTGGATTAATGTACCGGACAGGATAGTTTATTGTCCCGTCCAGTTCCTTCCCAAGCTCATTCAGATACCAGAAGACAAATGACAACAGAAGAAAAAAAGCAAAAACAGGCAGTTCCCTGTTCAGGATGCTTCTTCTTTTCTTTTTCTCGTCTGCCGTCATTGCCAGTCACTCTTAGTCAGAGTTCACTTCTTCTCGATGTCGGAAGGGTCTCTCAGAACTGCGTTCTTGTCAACCCTTACCTTGACATCGTTTGCGATCTCAATAGTGACGACGCTATCAGCCACTTCAATGACTTTACCGTATAAGCCTCCTGTCGTGACAATCTTATCACCTTTTGAGATTGAACTGCGGAAGTTGGTCAACTCCTTCTGCCTCTTCATCTGCGGTCTGATCATAAAGAAGTAAAACACCACGAAAACGAGCAGCAGGGGAAGAAGGCTTGTCAGCATGTTGGGACTTCCCTGTCCGGCAGGTGTGGCCTGTAAATAAATGAGTGCAAGTGTTGTCATGATTGTAATTGTTATTTGTTGTTTGTTGTTATCATTTGTCTTAAAGTCTTCAGTCCTCAGTCCTCAGTCTTCAGTCAATCAATATATTACGATTGCCTACTGCCTACTGCCTACTGCCTACTGCCTATTTCTTCACCACCTCGGCAATAATACGCAAAATAACTAAACTATTCTCTGCATTTGACTGTACTACAACTGTTTTTGTCTGCAATCCCTCTCTTCCGGAGGTATCAAAGATCACTTCAATGGTACCACCTTCGCCCGGAGCTACCGGTTTCTTGCTGAATTTCGGGACTGTGCATCCGCAGCTGGCTGATGCTGCAGTGACGACGAGGTCTGCGTCTCCGGCGTTGGTGAATTTGAAGATGCAACCGACTTTCTCTCCAGGTCTGACTGACCCGAAATTATGATCGAACGTATCGAATTTAATGACAGCAGTGCCTGAGGTATCAGCAGGGGTCTCCCTGCCCTCTCCTGAAGAAGTCCTTCCGCATGATGCTGCAACCAGTCCCCCCAGAACCACTATCAGTGATATGTATGTTACTAATTTCTTCATTCGTCTTTATTTAAATACAGAGTTACACTGAGTTTTTCACGGAGTAACACTGCCTCTCCCACTGCT
Organism: uncultured Bacteroidales bacterium; assembly: GCA_963732365.1. Lineage (GTDB taxonomy): Bacteria > Bacteroidota > Bacteroidia > Bacteroidales > VadinHA17 > SR-FBR-E99. The sequence goes on from CAVSZC010000003.1 coordinate 109,286, forward strand.
CCTTGCTCCTTGCTCCCTGCTTCGCCCTCCGTAGCCGGACCCTGAGCCTGTCGAAGGGTGGCGAAGGAGGGCTCCCTGCTCCCGCTCAACTCTCCCCTATCAGCCCCCTCCCTGACTTTACCAGGCTGTTGTCAGCCCTCATTTCTCTGACGATCTTGTCAAGGATCCCGTTCACAAAAGTACTGCTTTTGGCGGTGCAGTAGTCCTTTGCTATCTCAATATATTCATTGAGGGTGACCTTGACTGGCACCTCAGGGAACTCTGAGAGCTCCGTTATTGCCAGCTGCATCACAAGCTTGTCCATCAGGGCTATTCGCTCCACTTCCCAGTTTGTCGTGTGGGCATCAATGAGAGCAGAATTCTTTTCACTGTTCAGGATAGCCTTTCGGAGAAGCACCTTGACAAAGATCTCGTCATCACTGCTGGTGAACATCGGCAGCAAGGGAATATCTCTGCCTTCCTCATGCTCCCTGAACTTGCCAAGAGTGTTCTTGATCATCGCCGCCACGAAGGGCAGGTCGTCATTCCAGTAGACCGACTGTTCTTCGAGGCTTGAAGAGAGGTCCTCAGATGCCGGCAGCAGCTTTGTAACAAGCTCCTTGATGAATTTAAGATCAGCCCTGTAGCTTCCGTCAGGTGATGACATATACTGTCTGTAGGCATCCCAGCCGGTCATGTCGCTGAAGACTTTCCTGACCACGTCCTGGTGATTCTCCCATGAGAGCCCCAGCGTACCGACGTAACGGCTGAGCGACTTGAATCCGGAGATCTTCTCCTTCCTCGACCATAGCGCAGGTGTCGCCTCTGCATAGCGGCGAAGCTGTTCATTAAGCCTCAGCTGACCTATGACCCTGTTTTCGGCAAACCGTGTGTTTGGATTGATATCCTCAGGTGAGGGGATCCTCTTTGACCGCGAGAGCATCACCTTTTCCCGTGCTGCATCTGAGAGTGCAATAATAAGCAGAAGGAGATAATGATAGAGATCATAGCTCTTCCGTATGCTCAACATCAGCTCCTGTTCGGCTGTCTCAAGGTCATCAATCTCTTTCCTGTTGCAGGCGTAAAGTACTGTCAGTGCCTTAATCCTTAATTGTCGTCTGCTTATCATTAAAAGAACACAAATTTCAGGCAGCAAAGATAAAAAAATCGCCTTGCATTTATCCCCTCTCCCCAAAAAACTCTCACAATTTGGCACTTCCACTTTGAGATGATAAAATATTTGTTACATTTGAGCATACTAACCACAGAAATCCTAAAACAGCCGCAGGTGATGGAAGACGAGAAAGGCAGAATTGAAGGTCAGAATGATAGAAGTGATAAGGAGGAGGTATTCACAAAAGTTGTCCGCGCGGGAAAAAGGACCTACTTCTTCGATGTTAAATCAACAAGGCACGAAGATCTTTATCTGACAATAACTGAAAGCAAAAAGCGACAGGGGAAAGAAGGAAAGATGTTTTATGAAAAACATAAGATTTTTCTTTACAAGGAGGACTTTGAGAAGTTCACCGAAGGCCTTCGTGAGGCTGTAACTTTTGCGGGAAACGGTGAGATAAGCCATCTGGCTGCGACTGGAATCGAACAGGCTGAGGCGGTTGAAGAGGCTGTAGCCGAAGTGGCAGCTGACGGGTTCTCAGATGTTGACTTTGAGGATCTTGGCTCAAAGTAGAAGACCCCTCTCAACCATCTGTTCAAACGACACCTGAGATCATATGGATTACCTGTTATTATCTCTCGCAATTATTCTTATGCTGCTGGGTATAGCAGGATGCCTGGTGCCTGTGCTCCCCGGACCACCGCTGAGTTACCTCGGACTCGTCCTTGTTCATTTCACCCGTTTTGCTGACGTCAGCCATAAGCTGTTCATAATACTGGGGGTCATCGCCATTGTGGTTACCCTCCTGGACTATATTGTGCCTGTCTGGGGAACCCGTCACTTCGGAGGCTCAAAGTACGGTACACGCGGGGCAACGGTGGGGCTCGTGATAGGTCTCTTTCTCGGTCCCGCCGGGATTATCCTCGGGCCATTTATCGGGGCAGTGGTAGGGGAACTGATATTTAAGGATGATGTAAAATACGCTCTCAAAGCCGGGTTTGGAAGCCTGCTCGGATTCATGACGGGCGTGGGGCTCAAGCTCGCCGCGTCATTCATCATCACCTTCTACTTTATCAAGGTACTGGTCTCCTGACCTCAGGAAAAACAGCGAACCTCCTTTTACAACTCCTTCAGAATTTTCAGGATCCGAGGGTAGCCACCATCACCGCCTTGATGGTGTGCATCCGGTTCTCTGACTGCTGAAAAACGATCGACCGTGGTGACTCGAACACCTCTTCGGTCACCTCCATCCCGTCAAGACCAAACTTTTTGAATATCTCCTCTCCCATCTTCGTCTCCCTGTTGTGGAAGGCAGGGAGGCAATGGAGGAACTTCACCTTCGGGTTACCAGTCAGCCTCACTGCCTCGCCGTTGACCTGGTAAGGCTTCAGCAGCCTTATCCTCTCCTCCCATACAGAGTCAGGCTCACCCATTGACACCCATACGTCAGTATAGAGGAAGTCTACCCCTTTAACAGCCTCAGCAACATCTTCAGTGAGGGTTATACGCGCGCCTGTCTCAGCTGCTACAGCCCGGCACTGCTTCACCAGGTCATCAGCCGGCTGACATGCCTTAGGAGCAGCAGCCCTGAAGTCCATCCCCATCTTGGCAGCACCCACCATCAGGGAGTTGCCCATGTTGTTGCGGGCATCACCAAGATAGCAGAAGCTGATCTGATTCAGCGGCTTGTCTGAATGCTCCATCATTGTCATGAAGTCTGCCAGTATCTGCGTCGGATGGAACTCAGTCGTCAGTCCGTTCCAAACCGGTACGCCTGCATAGGCTGCCAGCTCCTCGACAATATCCTGTCCGTAACCCCGATACTCGATGCCGTCATACATGCGGCCCAGCACCCTGGCAGTATCCTTCATCGACTCCTTGTGCCCTATCTGTGATCCGGAGGGGCCGAGATATGTAACATGTGCTCCCTGGTCAAAGGCTGCTACCTCAAATGCACACCGCGTGCGTGTCGAGGTCTTCTCAAAGATCAGTGCGATATTCTTCCCCTTGAGCCGCTGCTGTTCAGTGCCGGCATACTTGGCCTTCTTCAGGTCGAATGAAAGGTCGAGCAGGAATTTTATCTCTTCGGGGGTGAAGTCAAGAAGCTTCAGGAAATGACGGTTTCTCAAGTTGTAAGCCATGGTATTTGGTATTTGCGATTTGCGATTTAATTTTTCTGCAAAATTAACTTTTGTCTTTTGTCTTTTGTCTTTTGTCTGAAGGTCTGAAGGTCTAAGGTCAAGATAAAAGACAAAAGTAAAAAGATAAAAGTAAAAATTGAAAATCAAGATCAGCACATATCCAAATTAACCACTGGGGCACACAGAGTCAGGTTGGAGTTTCACTGTTTGACAGACCACCTCCCCCCTTCCGCCAGTTGGCGGATCGGGGTACTCCTCCTGACTCAGGAGGAGAAATTTTTCAATTTCAAGTCTCATTTTACCGATTACTGATTACCGATTACCTCTCACTACCTCTTCTTACTTCCTACTCCTTGCTTGCTCCATGCTCCTCGCCCCTTGCCCCTTGCCCCTAATCATACTCCATCGTTATCTTCGTCCCGTACCTCCTGTCCTCGAGCTTGAAGGCCTCGGTGATGACGCTCTTGCTGCCCCCTGCCCTGATGAAGTTAAGACAGGCCTCAATCTTCGGCGCCATGCTCCCCTTTGAGAACTGACCCTCATTGAGATATTTTACAGTATCCTCATAGTTAAGGAACTCCTTGACCTCCTGGTCAGGCTTCTTATAATTTATATAGACATACGGAACATCAGTCAGAATGTAAAACTCATCTGCTCCGATGGTAGAAGCCAGGAGTGCTGATGCCAGATCTTTGTCTATCACTGCCTCAGAAGGCCTTACATCGTTCTTTTCATCTATGTATACCGGTACGCCACCCCCTCCGGCAGCAATGACGATGTTCCCCCTCCGTGCAAGCTCGCGAATGAGCTCATGATTCATTATCCCGACGGGCCTGGGCGACGGCACCACCCTGCGGAAACCTCCTTCAGCCTTCACCTCCTCCCTGAATACCCATCCCTTCGCACTGGCAAGTTCATCAGCCTGCTCCCTGGAGTATATCTTACCTACCCTCTTCTGCGGGTCGGAGAAGGCCGGATCATCCTTGTCGACAAGAACCGTGGTAACAAGACACACTACATTCTTCTTTATCCCATGCCTGTTAAGAACGTTCTTGAACATTCGCTCAATCATGTACCCTATTCCACCCTGGGAGTCTGCCACACATATGTCTATTGGCATCTGGGCTATGCCGTACATCTGTTCACCGGCATCATTTCTCATAAGGATATTCCCAACCTGAGGACCGTTACCGTGGGTAATGACAAGGTCATAGCCTTCTTTGATAAGAAAAACAAGGTTTTCAAGCGTATCGGTTGTGTTCTGCTCCTGCTCCTCTATCGTGCCAAGCTGATCTCCCCTGAGCAGGGCATTTCCCCCAAGAGCAATGACAGCAAGCTTTTTATCCATATTTGTCTTTTTTCAGTAAGGTGACAAAGCTAAAATTTTATGTCTGATAAAACCATGCCTAAACTAATGATATTGAATAAAAGATCATATTTTTTTATCTGCTCCGCCGCTGAGGTTTATGTACTTCGAAAGCACATTATTATTACATTTACGGAGAAATTTTTTTAAGTGAAGAACCGCTCCCTCTTTATTACATCATTGCTGGTATCAATTATTCTCCTTCCCTCCTGCAGGGAGAGGGGCAACAGGAACATGCGTGAAGGCGAGATATTCTACAGCATAAAGTATATCAGGAATCCTTCTTCATTGCCAAAGGATCTTTTGCCCAGGGAGCTTACCATATCATTCAGAAACGATCTTATTCACACTGAGCTGCACGCACCTTTTGGCAACACCGGGATAACAACTATTATAAATCCAAAGGAGAGTATTTATGACACCTACCTTAACATGCTCTCTTTCAAGTATTATTTCAGGGGATACCCCGATGACATTCAGCCGGGCTTCTCTGCAATGAAGGGGATAACCTTCAGGGAAACGGGTAAGAAATCGCAGATATGCGGGTTAGACTGCTACCAGCTCGAGGTTCTGCTGCCCGAATCAAAATCTGTGCGGTATGTATGGTATACCAATGAGATAAATGTTGAAAATCCTAACAGGCTGACACCATACAGGGAGATTGAGGGTGTTCTGATGGACTTCTTTTATATCATCGGCGATGCAGAACTTCAGTTTATCGCTGATGAGGTCTTTGTAAGAGAGATACCCGACAAGAACTTCGAGAAGAAAAAGAACTACAGGGAAGTGTCAGGCGGTTACCTTGATTCGCTCATTCTTAAAATGATAGCCTTTTGATTTTTTTCAATCTTCAGCTCAACCATTTTTCTTACATTTGCTCGTCATTTAGATAGTTTCTGCCCGCGAGGGCATAATAATTCGTATTTAAGATGGTCAGGGAGAAAAAGAACGGCAGTGCGTCATCAAAGCAGAAGAATGCAGCAGGGACTTCGTCAGGAGAGAACATCAGGTTCATCTCAGGTCTTTTGCTGCTGGTCTTCGCCCTCTACATGCTTGTCGTATTCATCTCCTATCTTATCTCCGGCAAGGCAGACCAGGATTCAATAAACATACAATCTGCCGAAACGGAATATATCTACCAGAACTGGGGAGGAAAGTTCGGATTCAAGGTAGGACACTATTTTATCTTCAACGGCTTCGGTCTCGGGTCATTCTTCATACCTCTCATTATAGGAGCATTCAGCCTGGCCCTTCTCAGGGTGAAATACTTCAGGCTCTGGAAGAATGTTCTCCGGTTCCTCCTGGCAACGGTCCTTGTTTCCGTGATACTGGGTTATCTTGCAGGCCAGTCATCGTTCCTCGGTGCCGGACCGGGAGGTGAATACGGGTATCAAATCGCAGGCTGGCTGAACGGTTTGATGGGGAAGGTCGGAACGGGTGCAGTGATGCTTGTTCTTACGGTGGCCTACCTTATCTTCGCCCTGCATGTCAGCCCCCAGGCAATCAGAAGACCGATTGCAGCGGTGGCCAGGGCAGGAGCAGCTTTTGCCGCCAACGGCCGCAAGGAGGAAATAATTGAAGAAGATACGGAGGTAGCACCCGGGGAGAACTTTCCGTCGCATGAAGAAGAACCGCTCAGGGCTGATGAGGAGGAAGAGGAGGAGACGGATGACTTTTACAGGCCCCCTGTGACTGAACAGAGACCTATAGTCAATGTCATCGGCAAGGGACAGAAGCCTTCAGACTCACACATCGATGAGGATGAGCCAATTGCCGGCCTGCCCCCTTTTGATCCCAGGCTCTCGCTGCCGCGCTACCGTTTCCCGACAGTGGCTCTGCTGCGCGATTATAAAAATGCCTCAGCAACAACAAACGAGGAGGTCAACAGCAACAAGGAGATAATACTTAAGACACTCTCTGACCACAAGATCACCATAAAGCAGATATCTGCCACCGTGGGCCCCACCGTCACACTCTACGAGGTGGTGCCTGACCGCGGGGTGAAGATACACCGTATCAAGACTCTTGATAACGACATAGCCCTGAGCCTCTCGGCGCTGGGCATAAGGATCATCGCCCCCATCCCGGGAAGGGGAACGGTGGGCATCGAGGTGCCTAACAAAAAGCCCGAGACCGTCTCTATGAAGAGCCTCCTGGCGTCACAGGCATTCATCGACTCCAAACATGAGCTCCCCCTGGCACTGGGACGCACTATCACCAATGATCCGTTTATCATCGACCTTACAAAGATGCCTCACCTGCTTGTTGCCGGGGCAACAGGACAGGGCAAGTCAGTAGGTCTTAACGCAATCATTACCTCTCTTCTTTACAAGAAGCACCCGTCAGAGCTTAAGCTTGTGCTTATCGACCCTAAAAGGGTTGAGCTGCCTCTCTACATGAAGATTGAGAGACATTTTCTTGCCAAGCTGCCCGGCGAGGATGACGCCATTGTCACCGACACGAGAAAGGTTATCAATACGCTTAACTCGCTATGCATACTGATGGACCACAGGCTCGGACTTCTCAAGCTGTCGCAGACACGCAACATCAAGGAGTACAATGACAAGTTCATCGCCCGCAGGCTCAATCCTGAAAAGGGACACGATTATATGCCATATATTGTGCTTGTCATAGATGAGTTTGCAGATCTCATAATGACAGCCGGGCGTGAGATTGAGTCACCCATAGGCAGGCTGGCCCAGCTGTCACGGGCGGTGGGTATTCACCTTATCATCTCTACACAGAGACCGTCAGTAAGTATCATCACAGGCTTCATAAAGGCAAACTTCCCATCACGTATTGCCTTCAGGGTGTTCTCAGGGGTCGACTCCCGCACCATACTCGACACTACAGGTGCTGACAGGCTCGTGGGTCGTGGCGACATGCTCATCTCGCAGGGGGGTGAACCGGTAAGGGTGCAGTGCGCCTTCATCGACACCCCGGAGATCGAAGACGTCACAGAATATATCGGTTCACAGCAGGGTTACCCTGAAGCCATGCAGTTGCCTGAGTATTATGGCGATGAGGAAGCCGATAACGGCGCCAGGGAGGTGGACCTGAAGAAACGCGACCCGCTGTTCGACGAAGCCGCCAGACTGGTTGTGCAGCACCAGCAGGGGTCTACATCACTTATTCAGAGGCGCATGCAGCTTGGATACAACCGTGCCGGCCGTATAATAGACCAGTTGGAGGCTGCAGGCATCGTCGGACCATTCGAAGGAAGCAAGGCACGTGACGTTGTCGTGCAGGATATGGCAACTCTGGAACAGATTTTGAAGAGGCTCAATGAAGAGACTATCTGATATGAAAAAGTACACCTTCAGGCACCCGCTCAACCTCAACCTCAACCTTATCCTCTGCCTCTGCCTCTGCCTCAGCCTCAACCTCAACCTCATCTCTGCTCAGAAGGATCCCGAGGCGCTTAAGATACTTTCCGAGTTCAGCAAGAAAGCTGCTTCGGCTCCTTCGGTATCAATTGACTTCACCTTCGTAACCAGTGACAGCAGGGATGGCACCGTGAACACGATGGACGGGTCTGTTGTCATAGCAGGCGATAAATATAAGCTTTCAATGCCCGACAACAGTGTCTGGGCTGACGGGAAAAATGTCTGGAGCTACCTCCCTGATGTCAACGAGGTAACCATTACGGCAACCGACCCGGATGACGAGTCGTTCATGTCAAGGCCGTCGATGCTCTTCACCCTTTACCAAGAGGGGTACAAGGTCAGGCTCCTTGAACAGACTGCGAAGGAGTGGGTCATTGACCTGTATCCCGAAGACCTGACGCTCAACCTGGTCCGCATCAGGCTTAAGATCGCAAAGACGACCTATATCCTCAGAAGCGCCGAATATGTAACAAAGGATGGTATTACCGTTACCCTAAATGCGGGCAGGTATGACCTCACGTTCAGGCCGGCGGCTGACTATTTCACATTCAATACCGCTGACTATAAGGGAGTTGATGTGATTGACATGAGGTAGGCAGCAGGGCGCAGGGCGCAGGGCACAGAGCGCAGGGCAGGGAGCATGGAGCATGGAATTTAATAGTTTCCCCTCCTGAGACAGGAGGGGTCTCACTGGCGACCGCCAGTGAGGGGGTGGTGGATTATAAAACAGTCAAACAGTGAAACTCCCCGATAAATCGGGGCAGGCAGTTTAAACTCTGCGTAACTCTGTGTTAGAAAAAAAGTTACCACATGCTGTAATCTTTTTACCACAGAGTGACATTGAGTTCTTACAGAGTAACACTGTTTCTTCAAAGCCTGAAGAAATTCACTTCCAACCTCTCTCAGACCAATACGTAACAGTTTACCGTCATACTGTCCTCTAAACAGAATTAGTTTGTCTATGTCTTAAAATCGAAAATAATCTTCTTTCTGAGTTGTTACAACTCAAAGGCCGTCAAGTGAAGCCCTTCACCCTGTATGCTCAGTTCTCACCTCAATCTTTTATACAGCGGATAGACATACCATATTTTTTTTTAAGTCCCCTTCTGTACACCCCAAACTTATCCCTTTCCATACCCCAATGCCAAGCTAACTTTGATGACTTCTCTGTTGAGGACCACCAAGTACCATATAAACCCTTATGATAGGACCTTCCGCGTTCTCCGCGGAAACCTCCTGGAAGTGCTGTAAAGCTATACTGATCAGTTGAATAGGGATTAGGTTCTTCTTCCCATTCATTACCAAATTTAACTATTAGACCTTGTCTGGGGTAAAATATACCTTGATTATTGTCTTTGAGTTTACCCCCTGGGTAATCCCCTAAGTAACTGATTAGTATTGCCCATTCTACATCACTTGGCACATGCCAGCCAATTGGACATAATTTTCCAGTATTTACCGAATACCAGTTATATAGTGCTCCATAAGCATTACTTAAATCCTGTTCATTGTCATACCAACAGAAACCTGGAGTTTCCAAACTGTTCCATTCTTTGTTTTCAGTAACAAGTGGAATAAGAGTACCATCATTATATTTAGTGGTTCTCAGATTTTCTGCCATCCATACCTGAGTTCCAATTAATACTGTTTTATGTGTATTTCCGTCAATTTCTGTTACCTGGGACATACCACTAAATGGTAAAGATGCAATAATTAATATGCCTATTGAGATAGAATTTAATGGTTTCATAATGTTATAAGATTTTCTTTATCAATTATATATAAATTGTTTTGTAATCACCGGTATCTAATTTCGGAAAATTATATCAATAAAGCAACAGTTGCACTGTTTCTTCAAATTAAAACAGTGAAACTCCATTCTGACTCTGTGTGCCTCTGTGGTTAATTTGGATATGTGCTGATCTTGATTTTAAATTTTTACTTTTATCTTTTTACTTTTGTCTTTTATCTTGACCTCAGACCCTCAGACAGCGAAGCGTCAGACCCTCCTTCTCCACCAACTGGCGGATTCGGAGGGCAAAACAGCGAAGCGTTAAGACAAACAACAATGGAACTGCACATCTGCACAAACGCATACATCCCCCTCATGGCTGCCCCCTCCCACCGGGCTGAGATGGTGAACCAGATTCTGTTCGGGGAGAGGTTCTCAATCACTGAATCATCAGGCAACTGGCTGAGGGTTGAGACGCTCTTTGACTCATACTCAGGCTGGATCGATTCGCTTCACCGAGGGTATGAAAGGCATGACGGGGAGTCAGAGGGAATCATAATCGGTCATGAGTTGATGTGTAAAAAAGATGATGGCACCCTGATGAGCCTCTATCCGGGCAGCGAGCTATTCGGTCCACGTGATGACTTTTCAGGATTCACCATGTGTGGCAGAGACTATTTGATACAGGACCCTCACGCCTTACGCCTCATCCATCATGAAAAGGTAACAGATACTGCAGTGAAATACCTTAACGCACCTTACCTGTGGGGCGGGCGGACACCGGCAGGTATTGATTGTTCAGGACTTATTCAGGTCGTGTTTAAGATTCATGGTATTGCGCTGCCGCGCGACGCAGCCCAACAGGCTGAGCAAGGTACTACAGTCAATTTCTTTGGCGAAGCACAACCGGGCGATGTAATATTTTTTTCCGGTGAGACTGATAAAATTTCACATACAGGCATTGTTGAAGGGCCGGGATCGATCATACATGCCTCGGGTTGCGTGAGGAGAGACAGGGTTGACCACCAGGGCATCTGGCGCGATGATGCCGGCCGGTATACACATCGCCTGAGGATCATTAAAAGAATGCTGTAATGAGTGATAACACCCTTTTCAGGCTGATCGTAATTACGCTGGTACTGTTTCTCATTTATCTGGTGTTGAAGAGCAGGCACGAGAAACAGAAAAAGAAGCGGGACCACACACGAAGATTCAGGGGGAAATAAAAAGAGGGTGTCCGTTTGAGACACCCTCTTTTATCAAATCAGACTAAATTAGTTTAGTTTCCGTTCCCGGTCATAAGTTTGTTCGATGACAACTCACTGTCCGGTATAGGCCATATGTATGAGGTTGATGTCGAAGGTATCGGGTTTGGAGCACCTGTTTTCCCTGGTATGGTACTCAAAGTCCTCATTAGATCCATATTGCGGATGCCCTCACCAAGGAACTCGATATTCCTCTCCAGAAGAACTGCATCAATAAATGCCTGTGTAGTTGCAAAGCTGGCAAGAGTATAGCCGCCTGTTGGGAATGAACGTGTACGCACCGCATTAAGCAGATCAACAGCCTGCTGTGTAACACTACCGCCCCTTGCAATTGCCTCGGCATAGTTGAGAAGAACCTCTGAATACCTGATGACAGGTGCATAATCAGACGGTACGGTCAGGTTGGGCCATTTGCCGACGAAGTACACTGTACCAACTCCGGAGACAGTGCCTGACTGGAACTGAGTTCTCCTTGCATCTGTGGGATCAAGGGCGTTATATGCCTGGCCTGCAGTATTCAGGTAATATGACTCACTTGAATTAGGATGATGATAGTGTGCCATAAAGTTCTGTGTGCCAGCAAGGTTAGTGGAGGTGAATGGCATCGAGAAGATTGACTCAGCCGTTGTGTAAGGGGTGTTCCATATTGCAGCAAAGGTTGCACTCAATGCAAACGGTGCGCCTGTAGGTGCAACAAACGGTGCAGCTGCGGGAACTATTTTTGCAGCCTCGGTCCTTACTGATGCCCAGTTGCCCATATGAAGATAGACACGGGTCTTGAATGCGATGATAGAGTTTTTGTGGATCCTGGTTGTCCTCAGCAATGCAGATGAATAATCTGCAATGGCCAGAGGCTCAGCCGCATTCAGATCAGCAAGAATCTGTGTATATGTCTCAGCAACAGTGCTTCTTGCCATGTCGTTTCCTTCAGCTGTCTTATAGGCAATAAGACGGAGCGGAAGACCCGGGCTTGTACCGCTGTTCTTTAAGTACGGCTGTGCATAGAGCTGCAGCATGTCAAAATAACACATGGCACGCAGTGTGAGAGCCTCACTCTTGTACTGATTGTATTCAGCATCAGTTATAATTCCGTCAAGCTTCCCGGCAGTTTTATTTGCTTCAAGACCTTCGAGAAAGAGGTTGATTGCGTTATTGGCTGCATAAACTGCTGCCCAGAGGTTCTGTACTTCATTGGTAGATCCAAGCACAGTGTGGCCCCATGTTGCATAACCTGTAACAAGGTTCGTGCTCTTGGGAAGGAAATTCTCTGCCCTGATGTCATTGTAAACAAAGAATCTGCCACCGAGGTACTGGCCGCTCTTCATGAAAGCGTAGAGACCATTAACCTGGCCTACGATACGGTCCTTTGTATCAAAGGCGGCCGTTTCTGCCAACGCTGTCTCCGGTTCCAGAGTCAGCATGTCTTCCGAACAACCGGCAACCGACATTATAATCAGCAGTGTCAGTGATATCTTTAATATATTTTTCATAGTTCTCATTGTTTGTTGTTTAGAATGAAAGGTTTAACCCGAAGGTGTATGTCCTTGCCTGCGGTGCACTGTTCCTGTCGATACCGGGGGTAAGGTTTGTATCACCGTTAGTCGATACTTCAGGGTCAGAACCTGTATACTTCGTGAATACGAATGCGTTGAACATCTGGGCATAAATCCTTATGCTCTGAATGCCAACACTGGCAGGAAGATCCTTGAAAGTATAGCCTGCAGAGAAATTCCTTACCTTCAGGTAATCTCCTTTCTCAACGTTTTCAGTGATTGGCATCGCAGAACCGTTGGAGACGTTGTCGTTAAATACCGGCCTGGGTATATTTGTAACATCCCCTGCTTCTCTCCATGCTGTTTCGTATACCTCAACAGAGTTGTTCCACCACCTCTGGTCACGCAGACCTGCTTTTGATCCGTTGTAAACTGAGAATCCAAGAGCGTAGGTAAGGTTAAGGGCGAAGTCAAAGTTCTTGTAGGTAAAGGTGTTGTCAAGACCGCCATAGATTGTTGGCAGCGGAGACCCGGCATTTATGCCGTCACCTGCAAGTGTTATGGCAGGCGCAACGGTTCCGTCGGACAAGTAGGTCCACTTGCTGGCATTCTCATGACTGTAAAGAACTTCGCGGCCTGCTTTGTTGACGAAAATCCTTCTTCCTGTGGTGGGGTCAACACCATTTGTTTTTACGGCCCAGATAAGGCCGATCGGTTCGCCCACAATAGTCTTGTTGGTAGTTTCAAGTCCTCCTGTAACACCCTGTATCTCAGTTACACCAGGAGCCAGCGCAGAAACTTCGTTCTTCAGGGTGCTGAAATTGAAGTTTGTTGTCCAGGTGAAATTGGGTTTTGAGATGTTGTATGAAGTAAGCGTTACTTCAATGCCAGTATTAAACATTGAACCGATGTTGTCGGGGACAGTGTTTCCGGGTATCCCTTTTGAAGGAGGCTGCGGAACATTGAGGATCAGGTCATTGACATCATTGTAATACCAGTTGATGTCAGCCTGCAGCCTGTCATTGAGCAGACCGAAGCTGAACCCTACATCATACTTGTCACTCGCTTCCCACTTAAGGGCGGGGTTACCGGCCTGTGAGAATGTCCATGTCGGAGCAGCTCCGTAAACGCCTGAGGAATAGAGGAAGAGTGAAGCATAGCTGCCGATGCCTGACATGTTGCCGACGCGGCCGTAGCTGGCCTTGATACGCATGTCGGAAACATAATCGTTAACGCCTGCCATGAAACCCTCCTTCGAGATGTTCCACATGGCTGATGCGCCGCCGAAGTTACCCCACTTGTTCTCTTCAGAGAGACCTGAGAAACCGTCACGACGGGCACTGACCTCAAAGTAATACTTCTTGCTCACGTCGAAGCTGACGCGACCGAAATAAGAAAGGAAATAGTTCTCATAACGGCCTCCGCCACCCATACCAGCGGTTACCCATGAACCCTGGTAAACTTCAAAGAATGGGTCTGTATAATTGGTTTTGGAACCGTTCCAGCTGACACCCTTTGTATATTGCTGTTCAACACCGGCAAGCAGACCTAAATTAAACTTTTCAGCAAAAGTGGTGTTGTAATTCAAGGTATTCGTCCATGTCCACCTGCTTGGACGGTTGAACTGGTTCCACGCCTGGCCGTTTGAGGCATAGCTGTCACCCGTGATTCCGGTCTGGAATAAATTGTCTTCAACCGCAAGGTTATCAATACCGTATGCTGTCTTGAACGTAAGACCGGTTAACGGTGTAACGGAAGCATATAAAGTAGCAAGCAACCTGTCCGATTCTGTAGTGAAAGTATTGAGATCGAAGATCGCAACCGGGTTATAGTAACCGTAGTTTGCAACCGGCTGCCCCATGTTACCTATTGCAGAGCCTGCAATGTTATAGGTGCCGTCCTCCTTGTAAGGTCCGAGGTTCGGAGGAAGAACGAATGCTAGTCGTGCAGCCCCTGCAGTGGCAAAAGATGCGCCTGTGTTTGGTGCTGCGCTGAATCCGTTCGTGATGTTGATGTTTGCACCGAGTGAGATGTACTTGTTGAGCTTGTGATCAAGATTCAACCTCGCGTTTACTCTCTCAAAGGTATTCTTCTGAACCATCCCCTCCTGGTTGGTATAACCTATCGAGAGGAAATATGAGGTGGCTGCCGTGGCACCTGAGATTGTCAGTGCATGGTTGTGCTGGAAGCCTGTCTGGTAGACCTGATCAGCCCAGTTTGTATTCACGGGTTCGCCGTTGATTGTCGGGATGGTGAAAGGTCCGGGAAGAGCTGTGGGGTTATTTGCCAGAGCCCTGTTCTTATGCTCGATGTACTGCTCGGAGTTCATCACTTCAAAGATGTTATAAGGCTGAGTAAAGCCGAAATAACCGTCATATGTGACCTTTGTCTTGCCTACCGCTCCGCGCTTGGTAGTGATAAGGATAACGCCGTTGGCAGCTCTCGATCCGTAGATAGCGGTTGCTGAGGCATCCTTGAGGATCTCCATTGACTGGATATCGGCAGGGTTAACGTCGCCAAGTGCGTTAATGAATGAGTTGGTACCTGATACGTTGCCGGTGAATATGGGCACACCGTCAACAACGATCAGCGGGCTGGAACTACCAGTTATGGAGTTGAAACCGCGGATCCTGATTACAGGCGGGTTGTTAAGCACACCGTTAGGCATGGTGATTGTCATACCGGCGGCCTTGCCCTGCAGTGCCTGGTCAAAGCTCTGTACAGGCATCATCGCAATATCGGAACCCTTGACGGTTGAAATTGCACCGGCGACGTCGCGTTTCTGCTGTGTGCCGTAGGCTACGACAACGACCTCATCGACATTGAACATATCCTGTTTCAGGACTACGTCTATTGTATTCCTCCCCTCAATGGCCTGTTCGTGGGTCACATAACCCATGAAGCTGAACACAAGAGATCTGGAACCTGCAGGAACCTGCAGTGAGTACTTACCGTCCGTGCCTGTTATTGCACCCAGTGTCGTACCTTTAACGGTAACGAAGACGCCAGGCAGCTCCAGGCCATCATCAGAACTGGTAACAGTCCCGGTCACTAACACTGTCTGACCAATGGCCATGGCAGCCGTCAGTATCAGCAGTGAAAAAAGCATTAGGATCTTTTTCATACATTAATAGTTTAGGTTAATAAGGGTTAATGTAAAAATCTTGCATACGCAAAATAAACAATATTTTCAATATGCAACACTTTTTAACACTTAATCAGTATAAACGAAACTAAATAATAAAGAAAAAGGCTGCCCCTCAGGAGCAGCCTTCATCAGTTTTTTCAGAGTCAGTGGTTACAACGGATTCTGAACCATCTGTTTGTTGGCATCAATTTCAGTCTTGGGTATCAGCCACTCCCACATAACATCACCCGCAGGAACACTTGTCAGGTTACAAAGGGCAGTAGTGTGGTATCCTCCTCCTGTCCCGGTAGGCCTAGAGAGGGGCAGGTTAAGGCGTTTGAGGTCTGTGAAGCGGAATCCTTCGCCCCAGAGCTCGAGCCTTCTGTTAAGCATTATCTCATCAATAAGGGCCTGTCCGGTATTGGCTGAGGCCACATAGTTTGCCGATACAGTCTCACGTGCCTGCCTGAGGGTGTTAAGGGCAGTCTGGGCATCTGTGTCACGTCCGCCCATGCGGGCATAAGCTTCAGCCTCGATAAGCAGCATCTCTGCAGCACGCATATAAACAACGTCACCGCGGCTGTCAGCACCGCCGGCAGCAATGAACTTCTGGCTGGTATAAGGAAACTTGCTGAATGTTGAAGGAAGGGCCAGAGCCGTATGTGCACCTGTCGGGTCAAAGTTGAGCTTGCGGGCGTCAGTTGCTGTAAATGCCGGGTCATTCCAGAGCACTCTGTTGATTGCCTTGGGATTACCCCTGATGTTAGTCGAGCTGAAATTCCTTGACATGTAGGCAAAGAATGAATAGAAGTAGGTTGTCTGGTCTGCAATGACGGTGCTTCCCCACATCCACTCCCTGTTGGTGTAGTTGTTGAAGCCGCCGGTATATTCAGCTGTGGTCATAAGTGAATATCCTGTGCGTGCCTGTGATGCAAATGATGCTGCAGAGGTCCAGTCCTGTTTGGTCAGGGCAACACGTGCCTGCATGCCTCTCGCCACACTCAGGTTCATATGTGACTTATTAGGTCTGGAGTAAGTAGCAAGCAGGGTTGCTGCTTCTTCAAGATCCGTTTCCACCTGGTCATAAACCTCCTCAACGGTGTTACGCGGCTGGCCGTCAAAGTTGTTTGTGAGCATGATCGGAACACCAAGCTGTGTGTTCTGTGTGCCGGCTACGTATCTCTTTCCGTAGAGCTGAACGAGGTTAAAGTGGCCCCATGCCCTGTAAACGAGAGCCTGCCCCTTGATTATATCCTTTTCAGCCTGGGAGCCGGTTGCACCATCAATGTTATTGATGATCATGTTTGCATTGGCAATGATCCTGTAATAAAACCACCATGGATATGAATCCACCGTTGCCGTCTCACTTCTGTGGTCGAGCCACTTGTAGCAGTTATTGTACCAGCCGTTTCCTGCTGAAGTCATGACGAGATCTTCACCCAGCATGTCGCGGTTGATGTTCATTGAACCTTCACCGGCTTCTCCCTGGTTACGCCACTGGTTGTACATTATGCGGTGTATACCGTTCAACGCCTGCATGGCATTGGTGGTGGTGGTAAAGGCAGCATCTGCTGACACCTGGTCAGTAGGCTGGGTGTCGAGATAGTCCTCGCTGCAAGACACCATAAAGAGTGAAAGTGCAGCTATAAACAGTGTACTGTATATAATACGTTTCATCGTATATTGATTTTAGAATGATACATTTATTCCAAGCGTTGTAATCCTTGACGGACTGTAAACGTTGTCGGTGGTACCTGCGAATGATCCCTGCGGGTCAAGACCCGTACGGGCATTCAGCAGAAGGAGGTTCTCGCCGCTGAGCCATACTCTCGCACTCCTCAAGCCGACGCGCTGTGCGATCGATGCGGGAAGGTTGTAAGCAAGGGTGACGGCTTTGATGCTGAAGAACGATGCGTCAACAAGGAACCGGTCAGAGGAGGCGCCAAACTGTGTCAGCTTGCTGTTGTCAAGCCTCGGGACATTTGTGATGTCACCCGGCTTCTGCCAGCGGTCAAGGATGTCAACATGGATAGCCCTGCCGTAATCACCTGCGTGCATGAGGCTGGCATAGCTGCCGTCATAGATGAGCCCGCCGATCTGGAAAGTGGTGAGGATCGAAAGATCAAATCCCTTGTAAGTGAAGGTGTTTGTTATACCTCCGATAAGATCGGGAATAGCACTTCCGTGATAGGCATACTTCGCATTATTCTGGCTAATGCTTACCGTATCAGTCTCATTTATGATCCTGAGGTTTGAAGCCTGTGTGGCGAAGTCCTTGATGTTTGCATCATACAGTGCAGAGCCGTCAGCGGGGTCAACACCGTACCAGTCTCTAAGCCAGAAGTCGTAGATGGAATGACCGACCATAAGTTTCTTGGTGCCCTGGATAATCTCGGTCTGTCCTTCAGGAAGCTTGGTGATCTCATTCTTGATGGTAGATCCGTTGAAGTTGATGTTCCAGTTAAAGCTGGGTTTCTTGACCACATCAACGCCAACCTGGAATTCGATACCCTGGTTATACATCTCACCTATGTTCTGATCCTGGCTGGTGATACCGCTTGACAGCGGCAGCGGAACAGCAAAGAGCAGGTTCGACGAAATCCTGCGGTAGAACTCTATTGTAGCTGTCAGTCTCTTCAGCAGCCCGAACTCGAGGGCAACGTCAAATGAGTTGTTTGACTCCCACGTTAGGCTTTCATTTGCGAGGTTTGCCTGAACAAAGCCCGGTTCAAGTGCGTTATTGACGCCGATGTTATAGCGTGCCTGCCATGCATAGTAATCAATGCCGCCGTCATTACCCACGGCACCGTATGACCCCCTTAATTTCATCATGTCGATCCATGTGAGAGCCTTGATGAAGTTCTCGGCATCCATACGCCATGCTGCACTGACAGAATAGAAGTCACCCCAGCGTGTATCCTGGTAAAACTTCGACGAACCGTCACGGCGATATGAACCGGAAATAAAGTATTTCTGGTTGTAATTGTAACTCATACGGGTGAAATACCCTTCGGTCCTGTATTTATCACGGTATGACGTAAGGCTGTTAGTGGTCGTAAAGTTGACAAGCTCGGTGTTGCCGTCAACAATCTGTCCCTGACGGAAGCCCCTGAAATAATCATATGTATAGTCATAGTTCTCATGACCGAGCAGTACTTCAACTGAATGAACATCAAAGGTCTTGCTGTAGTTAAGCAGCTGGTTGACAGTGTAGCCTGTAGTTGTTGTATTGACTTTTTCGCCACGTCCTGCCGGAGCACCGTCACCTACAATCTTGTTTTCATACCCTGAAGCATTGTACGATGTCACGTCCGCTGCAAGGTTAATGGTGAACTTGAACCCGTCGAGAAACATGAAGTCGACATAGGTCCTTGCACCTAATACGTTTCTTTTGAAAAGGTCGTCGTTCCAGTTCGTCTCAGCCACCACATGCCTTCCGGGGCTTGCACCTGCAGGTCTGGCAGGCAGACCGGGAAGGTTGCCGAGGTCATAAACTTTTCCGCCTGTGGCAGGGTCTTCAAGATAATCGCCTGTCAAAGGGTCATGCGCATAGACCGGATAGAGCGGACCCATGTTGCGGGTGAAGAAGAAGGGGTTTACATAGCTTGTACCACCTTCCTGGGCAACATTTGATTCCGTCATGGTGCCGGAGAGGTTAAGACCGGTGCGCATCCACTTCTTGGGAGTGGTGTTCACGTTTATACGGCCCGTCATACGCTCATAGTCTGACTTAATGACATAACCATGCTCATTAAGGTAACCAAGAGATACATAATAGTCTCCCTTGTCCGAGCCTCCGTTGAAGGTGAGCCCGTAGTCACCGCGGTAACCCTGCCTCATGATCGGAGCCTGCCAGTCAAGATCGCCTGCATAATCGCCAAGGATCTCTGCATTGGCATTCAGGAGACCGTCGGTTCCGACAATCTGGTTATTGGGAAGGGTGGTTATGTTGTAACCGACGCGTGTGATAAGGTTATTTGTTGAGTTCTGGGCAGCGACAGCGGGGTCAACAGGTGTTGTTGCATATACCTGCCTGTAATAATCAGATTCCCACATCAACGGGTAGTAATCAAGACCGGTTACCCTTTCATATTCAGGTATCGACCGGGTGCTGAGACCCTGCGTCGTGGTGAACTGAATGGAAGACTGGTTCTTTGATCCGCGTTTCGTTGTGATCATCACGACGCCGTTGGCAGCCCTGTTACCATAAAGGGCTGATGACGCTGCATCTTTAAGGATCGAAATGCTCTCGACATCCTGGCTGTTGATGTTGCTTATGTTGCCTGAGAAAGGCACACCGTCAACAACGTACAGCGGATCATTGGAGGCGGAGACTGATCCGTAACCGCGGATACGGATATCCTGGCCTGCACCGGGCTGGCCGCTTGACGACGTAACCTGGATTCCGGGATTCGTACCTTCTATAGCCTTTGTGATGTTGGCGATAGGCCTGGTCTCGATCTTCTTGCTCTCTATCTGCGCTGCAGAACCTGTAAAGGTACCTCTCTTGGCTGTACCATAGGCTATTACAACGACTTCATCCATCGCAACAAGGTCAGGAGCCAGCGTAACATTGACCCTCGTCCTTCCGCTTATCTGAACAACCTGGCTCTGCATCCCGATAAACGAGAATTCAAGAGAAGTTGCCGTTTGTGGTACCTGTAGGGTATAAACACCATCGGGCCCTGTAACGGCACCCAGTGTCATTCCCTGCACTTTTACGGTTACACCCGGTAGCGGAAGCCCGTCTTCGGAGCTGGTTACCACACCGGTGATCTGTACTGTCTGGCCAAATGCAAAAAGGCCTGTAACCATCAACAGTACAAACATCATCAATTGTTTTTTCATCTGATGTTAGTTTAGGGTTAGTGAAACAGTGGCAATATAGAAAAAAGTTTTTGTAATACTTAATCTGATGTTATTTAGCATGAAATTTTCTTTTCCGCATCGGCTAATATATTTTGCTCAAAGTTTGCGGCTAATTTTTCTATCTCAGCTCCTTCATTTACAAGCTGAACAGCAAAGGCTTTGTCTTTTAGGGTGCTCACATTAATCCTTACATTCAGATAAGCCCCCCTGACACATGCCCTGGCAGCGAGCACCCCCACGGCGGCATCGGTGACTGAGCCCGGGTTGCCCTTCTGTACCATCTCACCCAGAAGGTCAAAGACCTTTATTGTCTCCTTCATCACTGTAAGCGGTACCAGCGAAGCCCCTTTCGTAGCCTCCTCAACGGCAGCAGCCCTGACAGCCTTCTCCTCTTCACTGTACTTCGGCATCTCAAAGGCCTTCATTATGGCGTTGAAGGCATCGGTGTCCTCATCAACAAGCTCGAGCAGCCGCTTTTGCATCGTGGCTCCCCTCTCTGCCCACGTGGCAAACTCCTCCCACCTGGCATCCCAGCCTCTCTTATGGCTTGAGAGGTTGGCTACCATTGTTCCGAGAGCTGCTCCCATGGCACCCATGGCTGCGGACACTGACCCGCCGCCCGGAGCAACCGATTCGGAGGAGGTCTCCCAGACAAATGATGAGAGCGGCATGTCAACCAGCTTTTTACGGGAGGAATCTTTCAGGATATATTCTATGATTTTTTCATCAGGTTTAAAGGGCTTAAGCTCTGAAAGTCCCATTGACCTTACAGCTGCGGCGATAAGCTCACCGTCGGAGAGGCCTGCTGAGCGCTGCTGCTTGTGCAGGAAGTATTTTCCAGCATCAATCATTGCCTTCAGAGGTATCAGTCCTACAAGCTCGGCACCGGTGACACGGACACCTCTCTCTTCTGCCTTCTTGCACACCTCGTCAAAGGCAACATGCACCGGGGTGACACCTATATTTGTCAGGTTCATCGATATCTGTGCGAACCCGTACTCAGGGATATACCAGCCAATGGCCTTGACAGCTTTAAGTGTTCCGGGTATCATCACCGGTTCACCGTTTGCATCCTTCACCACCTTGCCTGTCACCGGATCTCCCTCTCTCCTCTCGCGGCCGCGCTCCCTTACGTCAAAGGCGATGGCGTTTGCACGGCGCACCGAGGTTGTGTTGAGATTCACGTTGAAGGCCACAAGAAAATCGCGGGCTCCCACTATGACAGCGCCGGCGCCGGCATTGAATCTCGCAGGACCGAAGTCAGGTTTCCAGGCAGGGTCTTCGATCTTCATCTTGAGCCCTTCATATTCGCCTTCCCTGACACTGGCAAGGTTTTTTCTCTTTGGCTCATAAGCAGCCTCCTCATAACAATAGACCGGAAGCTCAAGCTCATTCCCTATCCTCTTAGCCAGACTGCGAGCGCAGGCAGCCGTCTCCTCCATGGTAATACCTGATACCGGCACAAGCGGACAGACATCGGTGGCACCCATGCGCGGGTGTGCTCCGGTGTGCTTTGTCATGTCTATCAGCTCAGCGGCCTTGCGCACCGCCCTGAAGGCTGCTTCACAGACAGGTTCTGGCTCACCGACAAAGGTCACCACCGTGCGGTTGGTGTCTTTACCGGGGTCGACATCAAGCAGCCTGACGCCTTCAACTGCCTCAATCTCATCAGTGATCTGTTTTATTATCTTCATGTCACGTCCCTCACTGAAGTTGGGAACGCACTCTATTAGCTGCTTTGTAGTCATTGTATTTAATGTTGTCAGTTTTCTGTTTTCTGTTGTCAGTTGTCAGTTAGTCGTCCAAAAAATTTAACCGATAACCGACAACCGATAACCGATAACCTTTTTTTTCTGTTTTCTGTTGTCGGTTGTCGGTTGTGGTATCTTTTTTACCACAGAGTTACACTGAGTTGAGAACTGAGTAACACTGTCTGATCTGAATCTAACAGTGAAACTCTGACAAAACTCTGTGTTACTCTGTGTTTAAATTTTGTACCTCTCCATTAAGAATAACCCTATCAATCAAGTTACTGCCGTAAGCATAAGGCATGAACTCATATGACGGTATCTTTTTGGTAATAAATAAATTAGCCTTCTTGCCTATCGTAATTGAACCGTGTGTATCAGAGATACCCATGGCATAGGCAGCATTTATGGTCACTGCATTTATCGCCTCCTCGGGGAGAAGCCTGAGCTTAATACATCCGAGTGACATGATGAACTTCATGTCACCTGCCGGCGATGAGCCGGGGTTGTAATCACTGGCCATCGCCAGGGGCAGCCCCGCTTCAATCATTTTGCGTGCCGGTGGGTCAACCATCCCAAGGAAGAATGCAGCGCCCGGCAGAAGAGTCGGCATAGTGCCGCTGCCGAGAAGAGCAGCTATCTCAGCGTCACCTGTAAACTCAAGATGGTCAACCGAGAGGGCACCAAACTTCACACCTGTCTGTATGCCGCCTGAGTAGTCAAGTTCGTTGGCATGCATCTTCGGGCGGAGGCCGTGGCGCGCTCCTGCCTCAAGTATCCTCGATGTCTCTTCCACAGTGAAGAAGCCATTGTCGCAAAAGACATCGATGTAGTCAGCCAGCCGTTCTGCGGCAACAGCCGGTATCATCTCGTTGATGACCAGGTCAATGTATCCTCTCCTGTCATCCCTGTATTTCAGGGGTATGGCATGAGCTCCGAGAAAGGTTGCCCTGACCGTAAGGGGTGACTCGTGTCTTATCCTTCTTATGACCCTCAGCATCTTAAGCTCATCGTCAGTCGTGAGGCCGTAACCGCTCTTTATCTCCACCGCACCCGTACCAAAGCCTGTGATCTCACGTACGCGGTCCATCGACTGTCTGAAGAGCTCCTCTTCGGTTGTCTCATGAAGAAGCCTGGCTGAGTTAAGTATGCCTCCGCCCCTCCTGGCAATCTCCTCGTATGACAGCCCCCTTATCTTGTCAGTGTACTCCTTCTCCCTGCTGCCGGCATATACAATATGAGTGTGCGGGTCACAGAAAGAGGGGAAGACAAAGCCACCGCCGGCATCGAGCCTGTCAATGGCATCGCTGAAGAGGGGCATCTCCTTCGAGGGTCCGTACCCTCCTATGATGCCGTCTTCAATAAGAAGCCACGCATCCTCAATGAAGGGCAACCGTGCCATGTCACGTCCGGCAACAAAAGCGACCGGTTCTTCACGTGTCTGCACAAGCATACCAATATTATATATTAACAGGCTCATGGTTTCCGGCTTTAGCCGGCTAAGTTAGCAATAAAAAAATATTAGGATATGAGGATCATTTTTCTATATCTTTACTTTTGTTACTAAAACAGACCATATGAAGAAACTCGCATTTATTCTATTAATGGCCCTTCTGGGCAGCTCTGCCATTGCCCAGGAAGCCAAAACCGGATGGAATTTCGGGGCATTGCCCACCATAACCTACAGCACTGACATGGGATTCCAGTACGGTGCCCTGGTCAATCTGTTTGACTACGGCGATGGCTCAATTTATCCTAATTATTACCATATGCTTTATGTTGAGGCCTCAACATATACAAAGGGGAGCTCAACCCTGAGAATGATGTATGACTCTGACTACCTCATCAAAGGGATTCGCTTTACAACTGACCTTGCCTACCTGCCGGATCAGGCCTATGCGTTCTACGGCTTCAACGGATATAATGCAATTTTCAACGAACCGTGGACTGATGACGAAACTGATGAATATGTAAGCCGTATGTTTTACCGCAACAAGCGTCAGCTCTTCAGGTTCAAGAATGACTTCATCGGCAATCTCGGGGAAGGGAACTGGAAGTGGAACGCCGGGCTCACAATACAAAACTACCAGATGAGCGATGTAAACCTTGACAAGTTCAACAAGAACAGGGAACCGGGAGACCCGGATTATCTTGAAGATGTCCCGGTTCTTTTCGATTACTATAAGGAGTCCGGTCTGATATCGGCTGAAGAGGCTGATGGCGGCTGGGTAAATACTGTCAAAGGCGGTTTCTCGTATGACAGCCGTGACAGCCGGGCATGCCCCATGAAGGGTATCTGGGCTGAGACAGGTATTGAGGTTACCCCGAAGTTTCTCGGTTCGGAATCATCGTTCGGAAAATTCTATTTTACCTGGAGACAGTACTTCACCATAAAGGAGCGTGACCTGGGCTTTGCATACAGACTGGGCTACCAGAACACAATTTTCGGAGAAGTACCCTTCTACTACCAGACCCAGGTGATCGTATCAGCCCTCAGGGGAACAGAATCGGAAGGGCTCGGAGGCAGCAAGACCCTCAGGGGTGTTCAGCGCAACAGGGTCGTGGGCGACGGCTTCCTCTATGGGAATGCTGAACTGCGTTGGAAGATAGTCTATTTCAAATTTATTAACCAGAACTTCTACCTTGGTGCAAACTTCTTCTATGATGTGGGTATGGCTACCTCACTCATTGATGTCAATGTTGAGGACCTTGAGGATTACCTCCTTGACCAGGAAGGATTCCCCGGGGAGAGCATAGACGACTACTATATTGACGAAAAGGATAAGCCTCACAGCAGCGCAGGTGCCGGCATCAAGATTGCCATGAATGAGAACTTCATTATCTCAGCCGACTTCGGCAAAACGTTCAATGCCCAGGATGGCGGAACAGGATTCTATATAGGACTTAACTATATCTTCTAGCTCCGATGTACAGGCAGTTATCGGTTGTCTGTTGTCTGTTGTCAGTTGTCAAGAAATTGCGACTATTAACTGATAACCGACAACCGATAACCGAAAACTAAAGCTTATCGAGCCACATCCCGAAGGCGACACCCAGATAATTTCCGACAATCCATCCCAGGATTCCGGTTGCCAGCCCTGTAAGAATAACATCCTTATTCTTCAGGGCTGCTGCCACTATCGGCACAAACGGCGGTGAATAGACAAATCCTGTTGTGGTTATGAGGTAGTCATCAGCATTGACCCTGAATATCCAGGATAGGAACAGGTGCAGGATAAGTGAGCCGAAATATGAATAGGTAACGTACATAACCAGGCTGAGATATTTAGCCTGAAATATCACGCTTAGGTCGCACCTCGAAGAGATCACCAGGGAAAAAGCTATGACCAGGTACATCCCAAGCTGAAATGTTTTCTTAATGTTACGGATCCGCGCGATGAACGATGCGGCAATACCGAATGTGGTGATTGTCAGTATCACCGAGACCAGCTGAGGTACTCCGGGCAACATCAGGCTTACACCAAATCCGACTCCGAAGATCAGTACAGCGAGGCCAAGGGCCCCCAGCAGGGGAAAAAGAATATCCTTCCTGAACATGCCCGTAAAGTCATCAAATTCTTCAGTCATCTCCAGCCTTGTCTTCTCAAACTCAAGACTTTCAACGCTCTGATTCACATTTCCTTTAAATGGAGGGAGCAGCCACCTGAAAAACGTGGGCCCCAGAGTAATAAAGAACATGATCACAAACGCACCTACAATCATATCATAGGTATTTGTCATTATAAATGCATTGGGTTCAACGTCGAGAGCTATGGCAATTGAAGCCAGGTTTACAGTACCTCCAGTATATAGACCGATGAGCATTCCCCCTATCTTCTCGCACTGGGGTATTTTATCTCTCCATATGAGGTAGCCTGTCGCCACGATAACCATAACCGATACGAGGGCCAGTACCATTGAGAGGAATCCCTTGCCTGAAAACCTTAACCACCTTCTTACATTCAGCGAGAAAAGAATCAGCGGTATGGCCAGCGGGAGTATTGCCGTCTGCACGCTGTCCTGAATCGAGGCAACATTATTTGCCCTGATATCACTCTCGGGAAGAATCCCGGCAGCAACCATCTCAACAATTTCGCTCTTGGGAATGAACGCCCTGTTTTTGGTAATTGTATCTTCCCTTAGTGCATCGCTTCCTTTAGGCAGAATGCCCACATTGGCAATTATGATCCCTATACCGTATGCCATGACAATTGCCCCGATTTTTTTGAACAGAGGATATTTTATTGTAAGCCAAATCAGAAACACCGGGAAAGTCACATAGAACACAATAAGAATGATCATGTAAATCATGGCAGTCGGTTTTGGTTTAACCAAATGTAAATAAAGAACCCTGCCTGATTGGCAGGGTTTACGAAAAAGAGGTATTTATACTTATCCTATACGTCTTTTTGCTTATCGGGACACTCCTCGAAGCTCTTCCTGTACTGTTCGATGGCCCTCTGGCTCATACCCATGCTCGAAAAGCCTCCGTCATTGAAGATATTCTGCATTGTGACCTTGCGGGTGAGGTCAGAGAAGAGTGTGATGCACACATCTGCACAGTCTGAAGCATCGGCATTGCCAAGGGGCGACATCCTGTCGGAGAAATCAACCAGTGCGTCGAAGCCGGAGATGCCTGAACCTGCTGTGGTCAAAGTGGGAGACTGGGAGACGGTGTTCACCCTTACATGTCTCTCCTTTCCATAGATGTATCCGAAGCTCCTGGCGATAGACTCAAGCAGAGCCTTGGCGTCTCCCATGTCATTGTATCCTGCCAGTGTACGCTGTGCCGCGACATAGGAAAGGGCGACTATTGAGCCCCACTCGTTTATGGCATCCATGCGGTATGCTGTCTGCAGTATCCTGTGAAAGCTCAGGGCTGATATATCGAAAGTCTTGAGCATGTTCTCATAGCTGGTCTCGGCATAGGGGATACCCTTGCGGACGTTGGGTGACATGCCTATTGAATGAAGTACAAAGTCGATCTTGCCGTCAAAGACGCTTAAGGCCTTGTTAAACAGTCCCTCGAGGTCCTTCATGCTGGTTGCGTCTGCAGAGAATACTTCGCTGCCTGTCTTTTCAGCCAGTTCGCCTATCGTTCCCATGCGCATTGCCACAGGAGCGTTCGTAAGAAGGAGCCTGGCGCCCTGAGCATGGGCTTTTTCGGCCACATGCCAGGCAATGGACTTATCATTCAGCGCGCCGAAGATTATCCCTTTCTTTCCCTCGAGCAGATTGTTGGTCATAGTGTTTTTGTTTTAGGTTACCTATTTTGTGGTCAGTTGCCCTTAAGCAGTTCACGGGCATTTCGCATGGCGGCTTCCGTGATGGTGCTTCCGCTGAGCAGGCGAGCCACCTCCGTCACCCTTTCATTGTCGTTTAACAACCGCACCCGGGTAATTGTTGAGTGATCGTTCTCTTCCTTGTAGACATGATAATGCAGGCTTCCCATGGATGCCACCTGCGGCAGGTGAGTAATATTTATTACCTGCATGCTCTTCCCCATGTCTGCCAGTATGCTTCCCACCATGGAAGCCACCTCCCCTGATACACCCGAGTCTATTTCGTCAAAGATGATGGCAGGCAGTCCGGAGCTGCTTGCCAGTATTGATTTAAGGCACAGCATCAGGCGTGACAGTTCACCGCCGGAGGCTATACGTGACAGCTCTTCGGGCTCTACCTGCCTGTTGGCGCTGAAGAGGAAGTCAGCCCTGTCAAGGCCCGAAGCACCTGGAGATGCAAAGCTGACGAACCTTATGCTGAAGCGTGCGTGAGGCATCCCGAGCTTGACAAGCATCGCTGTTATCTCGGATGCGAGAGATCCGGCGGAGGCATTTCTTCCGGCCGACAACTCTCCGGCCAGCCGTAGGGTCTCACTGTACGCCATGTCGGAACGCTTCTTAAGATCGTCAATCCTTACGTCAATATCTGAAGTTGCGGCAACCTGATCCTCTATCTCCTTCTGCCTGGCCAGCAACTCGTCAACGCCGTTGCAGCG
This sequence comes from uncultured Bacteroidales bacterium, assembly GCA_963732365.1. Classification (GTDB taxonomy): domain Bacteria; phylum Bacteroidota; class Bacteroidia; order Bacteroidales; family VadinHA17; genus SR-FBR-E99. Next base: position 137,504 of record CAVSZC010000003.1, read on the forward strand.
GTGCTTCTGCATGAGGGTGTAGAGAGTGTCAAGACGGCGGGTCACCTGACCGAGCCGTTCAGGGTCAGCAACCGTGCGGTCATTCATCCTGTCAGCCTCGTACGAGATGTCATTCAGCTCAACAAGTGACGACCCGAGGCGCTTCTCAAGCTCAGCGGCGTCAGCCACCCATCCTGATATCTTTGCCAGGTTGGCACGGGCCATACGTAGCAGTGACAGAGCAGAGACCTCCTCTCCTGCGAGTGCAGCTGCGGCAGCAGCGAGAGACTCTTTGATCTCGCCTGCATTTGTAAGCAACTCCTGCTCGCGCTCCAGCTCCTCCACCTCTCCCGGCCTGAGACTTGCCGCTGCAAGCTCCTCCATCTGGTGATTATAATAGTCATAGTCAGCCCTTCCGCGGGCGGCAGACTCAGCAGCAGCCTCATACTCGCGGGTAACCTTCAGATAACTCTTATAGGCAAGAGAGTAATCCCTGAAGAGCGCCGATGTTCCTGCATAGGCATCGATGACGCGCATCTGGAACATATTGTTGCCAAGGAGAAGGGTCTGATGCTGCGAGTGCACGTCAACAAGCCTGTCACCCAGCTCCTTAAGCACACCGAGCGTTACAGGGGTATCATTAATGAAAGCTCTTGACTTGCCGGCAGTATTTATCTCCCTGCGTAATATCGCTTCGTCATCATAGTCAACCCCTCCCTTCTCAAACAGCTCCTCGAGATCATATCCCCTTATGTTGAATTCGGCTTCGACAATGCATTTCTCCTCCTTGCTGAGCAGAACAGAGGTATCTGCCCGATCGCCCAGCACCAGTCCCAGCGCTCCCAGAAGTATTGATTTGCCGGCCCCCGTCTCACCGGTTATTATGGTAAAACCATCGCCGAAGCCCATGTCAAGCTCCCTGATAATTGCATAGTTCTTTACTGATAGTCTTCGGAGCATTGGTCGGAAGATTATCCGGATGTTGTTAGTATCAGCTGATATTTTGCCTCGTTTGCCGGATCGATCTCAACGAGTATCTGCACCACCCTGTTCTTCTCCTCCGGGAAGGCCGGGGTGTATATAAGCACCATCTCATTTGTCTTTGCCTCAATAACCAGGGTCAGATAATACATAAAGGGGTCAGGCCGTCGCCGGTAGACCTCCTGAAGCCGTCTGAGCGACTCATATATCTCAGCCCTGGCCAGGGTCCTGTCAGATTCCAGCTTGTCGAGCCCCCTGATGTGATAGTGATAAACGAACTGTCTCACACCGGCATACTCATCGTTCAGGATGTTCTTGACAAGCCAGTAGCGGTTCCTGTTCCTCGATCCGTCATAGGGTTTCCATCCCGGTTCAGGGGCATTCTGGGCATTCTGGACTATCTTTTCCGCTACCTGGAAATAGGGTGTGCCTCCCATAGGGGAGAAAGAATCGAAATCCATACCAATAACCAGATAAGCATAATATGCCAGCACCGAGGCGAGGTTATTGGTGAACGCATTGGGATTCCAATCGATGGTCTGGAACTCTATATACCTGAACTGTAAGTTATTATCAACGAAATTGAGAACAGTAGACTCATATGTTGTATTATAAACAGGACGGCTGAGCTGCACCTGCAGCGTGCCGCGAAACTCATCGGCAGACAGCTGCTCGTCGAGGTTTATCAGCAGGTTACACTCTATCTTCTCAGAGAAACTGAACACATTGTCTGTCCAGACCATGCTGTTCATGAACTCATAGATATCACGCTGCATGCTCTGAAAGATCTCCCTGTTGGAACCCTGTATCTTCTGGGCAGAGACCTGTACGTTGCAGTACAGCTCCTGCGCACTCACAGCCGTAACAGCCATAAAGAGCGACAACACTGACAGGAGCAGCCTGCGTTTATTGAATGAGATCATGATGAGTCCTAATCACTGTACCAGGGAGACGATCTTTTGCAGAATATCTGAGGCAACCTCACCCTTTGTTTTCAACTCAAATTTATCAATATTATTGTTACGGTCAATAATGGTTATCCGGTTGGTGTCATGACCGAAACCGGCCCCCTCGTCCTTCAGGGAGTTGAGGATAATGATGTCGAGATTCTTGCGCTTCAGTTTGCTGATGGCATTGGGAAGCTCATCATCTGTCTCAAGGGCAAAGCCTGCAAGGAACTGACCTGCACGTTTCTTGCTGCCCAGCAGCGCGGCTATATCTTCAGTGGGCTTAAGCCTAATGACCATCTCCCCGCCCGTTCTCTTCATCTTTCTTGCCTGGGTCGTTTCGGGAGTGAAGTCAGCCACGGCAGCAGCAAGTATGGCTATATCACAGTCACGGAAGGCATTGACGGTGGCCTCCTTCATCTCGTCTGCCGTTGTGACATTTACTGTCCTCACCCCGGGGTGTGATGGCCTGATGGACACCGGGCCAAGGACAAGAGTCACTTCGGCGCCCATCTCAGCTGCCCTGTCGGCAAGTGCTATACCCATGCGGCCGGAAGAATAGTTGCTGATAAAGCGTACCGGGTCGATAGGCTCGACAGTTGGGCCGGCGTTAACGATAACCCTTTTGCCCTTCAGGGGAAGATCACTTATTTTTTTTTTTGAGAGGAATGCTTTTATCTCCTCCACGATTGTCTCCGGCTCAGCCATCCGCCCTTTGCCTGACAGACCGCTGGCAAGCTCTCCTGTCCCGGGCTCTATGATGTGATTGCCGAATGACCTGAGCACCTCCATATTTCTGACCGTGGCCGGGTGGCCCAGCATGTCAAGATCCATCGCCGGAGCGATGAAGACAGGGCATCTGGATGACAGATACGAGGTCAGGAGGAGATTGTCTGCTATCCCAGCCGCCATCTTTCCCATGGTGTTGGCAGTGGCAGGGGCAATGAGATAAAGGTCAGCCCACAGAGCGAGGTCTACATGACTGTTCCATCTTCCGTCCTCCGGGTCAAAAAAGTCGACCAGGATAGGATTCTTCGACAAGGTTGCAAGGGTAAGAGGGGTGATGAATTCTTTTGCAAGGGGTGTCATAACCACTTTTACCTCTGCCCCTTCCCTGACAAATAACCGGATGATAGTTGCGGCTTTGTAAGCGGCAATACCTCCGGTGACGCCAAGCAGTATCTTCCTGCCCTTCAGCATATTATTTCGTGTTTACTTCTTCTGCTTCTGCTCTTTTTCGGGGTTACGGTAATAAATCTTACCTTCCTCGAACTCGGCGAGCGAAATAAGTGTGGGCTTCGGCAGCCTCTCATAGAACTTTGATATCTCTATCTGTTCCCTGTTCTCAAAAACCTCTTCGAGGTTATCGTTGAAAGAAGCAAATTCCTCAAGCTTGGAGTTGAGCTCCTGCTTCATCTCCACACTGATCTGGTTTGCTCTCCTGGTGCAAATGATCACACTCTCGTAAATGTTGCCCGTTGTACTGTCAAACTTGTCCACATCCCTGGTGATGGTGGAATAGGACGCTGATGTTTTTTTATAATCCATATTATTTATAATGTTCAGTTACTTGCTACTGTTTTTTCTGCGGTATCTATCTTCAGGTATTTTGCCGTCGACTGAAAGATCCTCTCCGCTTCTCTTGAAAACTTCCCTGTTGGAAACTCCTCAATGAATGAGTAGTATTCGTCGAGGGCAGACTGATACCTCTCCACCTGTCTTGCAGGAATACTGTTCTGCGCATACAGGAAGAGGGCGTCGAGCTTCAGGAACATCAGCTCTTCGCGGTATTTTGTATCGGGGTATTCCTTGAGGCTGTTTGACAGAGAAACGGTTGCAGCGCGGTATTGTTCAAGATCATAATAGAGCCTTGCACTCAGGTATGATTTCTCAACAAGCCTCTCCTGCAGTTCCTTTACCCTGCTTTTGCTCACCTCTGCCCACATGCTTGCGGGGTACCTTGCCAGGAAGATGGTAAAGTTCTCTATTGCCTTGCGTGTATATGCCTGGTCAAGTTCGGCCCTGGGGCTCATATAATAGTCACATGTTGCAACCAGGTATAATGCCTCCTCAGCGTTGTTGCTCCTTGGATATGTATCTGCAAAGGTCAGATAATAAGCTCCTGCCATGATGTAGTCATTCGTCTTGTAGTGAGCCTGGGCGTTTATCCAGTTAAGCTGTTCTGCTTCATCAGTTGCCCTGTAACGGGGTAGGATCTGCTGCAGCAGCTCAATGGACTTGACATACTTGCCATCATCATAATAATCATAGGCTTTCTGCTTCTTGAGCTCATAGTCACTGCTCTTGAGAAGTTTTTCATACTCACCGCATGATGTGACGATGAGCGCCGGCAGAATAATTATCAGAAGTCTGAACCTCATAATTAAAATGTTGCGCAAAATTACTATTTTTTTTTATACAGTCGTCGGATTGAATGCAAAAGTGTTCTAATAATCCTGCGGTTGTGGTTAAAGAAGTGTTAAATTATAGGGCAAATAGGTATAAATAGGTACTTCCCCTCCTGGATATTTCATAATTTTGCGGGCATTAATCAAAACAGAGACAGACGTGGATATTTTTGAAAAAATCAGAAAGAATCGTGGAGAACTCGGACAGTACCAGGAGATGGCTGACGGATACTTCATGTTTCCCAAACTTGAGGGCGAAATAGGCCCAAGAATGAAATTCATGGGCAAAGAGGTTCTTAACTGGAGCCTCAATAATTACCTTGGACTGGCCAACCATCCGGAGATAAGGAAGGTTGATGCCGAAGCCACGGCCCAGTACGGGCTTGCCTCGCCTATGGGAGCGCGGATGATGTCAGGCCAGACAAAGATGCATGAGAAGTTTGAGCAGATGGCTGCCGAGTTTGTTGGCAAAGAAGCTGCTTACCTGTTGAATTACGGCTACCAGGGTATGGTGTCAATCATCGATTCGCTGGTGGGAAGACATGATGTCATTGTCTATGATTCCGAATCACACGCCTGCATCATGGACGGACTGAGGATGGTGCTGGCGAAGAGGTTTGTCTTTCCTCACAATAACATGGAAGCCTTTGAGAAGCAACTTGAGCATGCCCGCAAGATCGTCTCTGAGACCGGGGGCGGGATACTCGTTATCACCGAAGGTGTCTTCGGCATGGCAGGGGACCTCGGGGCACTGGATAAGATAGCTTCCTTCAAAAAGAAATACAGCTTCCGCCTTCTCGTTGACGATGCCCACGGCATTGGCACAATGGGCAAGACGGGCGCCGGAACGGGTGAACACTTCGGTGTTCAGGACCAGATCGACGTCTATTTCGGCACCTTTGCAAAGAGCTTTGCAGGCATCGGAGGATTCGTGGCAGGCGATAAAGATGTAATCAGCTACCTCAGGTTTAACCTCCGTTCACAGATCTACGCCAAGTCTCTCCCAATGGCCATGACAATAGGAGCCATCAAAAGACTCGAAATGATCAAGGAGCATCCGGAACTGCGCGAGAAACTGTGGACAATTGCAACGGCTCTTCAGAAAGGCTTCAGGGAGGCAGGATTCGACCTTGGCAAGACTGAATCACCCGTCACCCCTATCTTTCTCAAGGGAGGGATACCGCAGGCGACACATATGATCAAGGACCTGAGGCAGAACTACGGCATCTTCTGCTCCGTGGTTATCTACCCGGTGGTGCCGAAGGGTGTCATCATGCTCCGCATCATCCCGACAGCGGCACATACCATAGAAGATGTGGAATATACAATCAAGTGCTTCAAGGAGATCAAGAAAAAGCTTGAGACCGGAGCATACCCCGATACTGTAGCCGACTTCAAGAACTGAAAAGTGTAACGATACTGTTTCTCTATAAGATCCTTCTCCACGCCGGAGAGGGATCTTTTTTTTTCCAATTCCTGTAATGTTTTTCATACTGATTCGTCATTGTAGAAGATTAATTCTTCAAACCTTAAAAACGGACAGTCATGAAAAGAATGGTTTTATTATGTACGGTGGCCCTGATTGCCATGGCACTCAATGCACAGAAGGATGACCTGGATGATTTCTTTGCCTCCTACTCAGGGAAGGACGGCTATACCTCCGTGATCATCAACGGCAACCTGTTCGGGCTGCTTAAGAACTTCGACGATGATCCCGACCTGGCATACCTCGATGAGAAGATCACCTCAGTGAGGATAGTAAGCAGGGAGAGCGGCTATGCCGGCAGCGGAAACAGCTTCATTTCAGAACTGAAGGGCGACATCAGACGGGGAGGCTATGAGGAGCTGATGTCTGTGAAAGACTCCGATGACGACGTGCTCGTCATGATAAGGAGCTCCGGAAGGTCAGTCAGGGAACTGCTGATCATAGCCTCAGGCGACAGCGAGGCGGTGATACAGATAAAGGGCAACCTGACACGCGACGATGTCGAACGCCTCTCCGAAAATCACGGCGAAGGTCTTGCCCGCCTTGAGCTTCTCGAATCATCAGGGAAATGATAACTTTGAGGTGCACTGTAAGAGAAGATGACACCCGAAGAGTTCAGGAAAGTGATTCTGCCGGAAGGGCGAAGGCTTTATGCTCTCGCCTTCCGCTTCCTGAACAACAGGGAAGAGGCTGAGGACACGGTACAGGAGGTGATGATGAAGCTGTGGGAGGATAGAACGAGGCTCGGCAACTATGCAAACCCTGCCGCATGGGCAACGACAGTCACGAGAAACATGTGCATCGACATGCTCAGGAAGCGCAGGAAGATGTCACATGAGGAGATTGAATCGGTGATAATTACCGGCAGGGCAGACGATGTGACCGTAACCGACCATGACAGCCGTGAGGCCGCCGCGCTGGTCACCGGCATCGTGGAGAGGATGAAGGAACCCTACAGGAGCGCCGTCATACTGAGAGACATGGAAGGCTACAGCTATGAGGAGGCAGCAGTGGTCATGCAGACAAGCGTGGAGACACTGCGTACAACCCTCTCCAGGGCAAGGAAGAGTATAAGAGAAGAATTGGAAAAGATATACAGCTATGGAACTGGAACAGATAAAGGCACTGCTTGACAGGTTCTTCAGGGGTGAAACCTCGGAAGAGGAGGAGGCTCAGCTGAGGGAACATCTCTCTGACCCTGCCTTATCGAATCTTTTTCAGGCCGAAAAGGATTACCTCTCTGCTAAAGCATCAACCGTTCCTGAACCTTCAGAGGACTTTTTCAAAAACCTTGAGGCTGTCATCCGCACTGAGAAGAAAATATACCGGCTTAGTCCGGCACTCAGATATGGAATATCAGTAGCTGCCGGAGCAGCGCTGCTGATTGGGTCCTATCTTATTTTTGACAATATGCGGCCCCGCGACTGGGCTGACACATATGACGATCCGGAACTGGCAATGGCCGAGGTAAGAAGCATCCTCACGATGGTCTCCGGCAACATGAAAGCCGGGACTGAGCCTCTTGGCTCAATGCGCAGCCTGAGCATCGCGCCGTCTGCAATGAAAGACCTCGGCAGGTTGAATGACGCCGTTGACAACAACCTCGGCAGATTACGCTATCTGAATAACATGGAGAACACTCCAAAGACAACAGGGATTGATAATAAATAAATCAGGGGCATGAAAAAACTAGTACTTATATCCATCATAGCAGCACTCTCGCTTCCATCTTTCAGCCAGAAGAGTCCTGTCGACGACCTGTTTGAAAAATATGACGGAAGGGAAGGATTCACGTCGGTCTATATATCGTCAAGGATGTTCAGCCTGCTGGCCCGTATTGACACTGAGGATCAGGAGTTTCAGAATCTCGTCAGCAGGATAAGGGGGATCAGGATACTCGCGGTTGACAGTGCCGCCAATGCTTCGGGTGTTAACTTCATCGGCGAGCTGCAGAAAAAGCTTAATGCCTCCGGCTATGAGGAGCTGATGACGGTGAAGGAACAGAATGACGAGATAAGGTTCATGATACGTGAGGTCAACGGAAAAATATCTGAACTGCTGATGATAACAGGAGGTGATGGCAGCTCTGTGGTTTCCATCACGGGTGATCTCGATCTGAAGACGATAGCCAGCCTGTCAGACAACATAGGCATTGAGGGCCTGGAGGATCTCGATAAGGTGAAACAATGAGAGCATAAATCCTCCCATTCAATAAATCATTAATTCAATAACTCCATAATTCACTTCCGCTCCCTCACGTCCTCCCAGATGATCCGGGTTGACTCAATGTTACCCAGAATCTCTGACGGGCAGCGGCCGTCACCGCCACCTGTAAAACCGCCGTCAGGCGCACAGATGAGATTGCACTCCGAATCATACAGTGCGCTGTACATGTCACAACAGTAGGGCGGGACATAATAATACTTCTCCCCCGACGCAATGGTCCACTCAACGATCATTGCCGGAGGGTTCCTCACCTCTTCCCTGCTCAGTGACTTAGCCATCAGTCTGACACATTCAGGCACATCTCCAATTATTTCCAGCTTTTCACAGCTAAATCCTGTCAGCAGCATTAAAACTGCTGTAATCCAAACAGTTCTGGACATATGGCTCCGTCTTTGGTAGTTCTTATTAGCCGCAAATACTGTACCAAGTGAATGCTGGTCTGAACATTTTTTGCAGACAGATGTTTTTTCTACATCTCACACTTAAATACTGATGATCAGCAATCTTAACGGCATAAGCACACCTGACGAACTTTTGCAGGCTTACACTGCACTCTTTATTTTTCTTGGCGGATCGATTTCCCTCTCACCTGCAGAGAGCTCCCTGCCGCATGTATGTGACAGCGGGTTACTGCGGAATCTGCCGGTCGAAACCAGCAACAGGGAGTATGAAAAAGCTAGCCGGCTGCTCAAATCACCGTGTCAGTACAAGTCAACCTGCACCGTTACTGTCAGTGCAAATTACAATGCCCTCCTCTCCGAAGATAAGAGCTCGACAGCCTTTCCCGAGGCATCACGATGGTTCAGCAACGGCACCGATCCTTCTTATTATCGGGAACAGCTTGAACTGCTTTACAGGAGATACGGATACAGCCGTGAGAAGGAATGTACTTTGCAGGCCGACCATCTTGGGATACAACTTCTTTTCATAAACCTGATGATAGAAAAATATCTGACGGAGGACGACTATGAGATCAAGGCGATGATAAGAAATGACCTCCTGTCTTTCATTACCGATGAGATGCTCGTATGGCTGCCGCGATGGGCCGAAACGGTTTCTGAGAAATCGGTCACGAAGTGCTATACCGGTATATCAGGACTGATAATCGGCAGTCTCGAAGATGTGAAAGAGATACTCCGGAATCAGAAGTTGGGGTTGTAGAAGCGTCTTATAGCTCCCATATAATATTCATTCCACCCCTCGGCAATATTTTCATAATCGCCTGCCGGGATGTTTGTGTGTTCCACAATCACATTTGAATTACCATCCTTGCCTGATATCGAGATGGTCACTATCGACTTTACGTCATTATCCCCGAAGTACCACTCCTGAACCACCTTATGGTCGGGAACAAACTCTATTATCTTCCCGCAGATGTCACCGTTCCACATCTGGAACTCCTCACCCGGTTCTGCCGGCATCGTAGCCGTATAACCTGACCAGAGTTCGATTGTATAGGGATTTGTCAGCGCCGAGTATATGTCTGAAGGCTCGGCGTTGATATGGAAGGTTTTTTTGAAGTTGCGCATTGGTAACGTAAGGTTATGATTGTTCTGCAAGATATCTTTCGGCGTCGATGGCAGCCTTGCAGCCACTGCCGGCGGCAGTGACAGCCTGGCGGTAGACATGATCCATCACGTCACCGGCGGCAAAGACCCCCGGTACCCTCGTGCGCGTTGAGTCCGGCTCAGTAGCTATATATCCGGTCTCGTCAGTCTCCACCCATGGTTTGAATACATCTGAATTAGGTGTATGCCCTATTGCCAGGAAGAAACCGTCTATTTTAATGTTAAACTTCTCCTCCTCAGGGGTGCCTTTATGGCGTATTATCGTTGCTCCTTCAACACCGTTGGTGCCGAAGAGGTCTTCCGCCTGGCACTTCCACAGGATCTCAATATTCGGGGCGTTCATCACCCTGTGCTGCATCGCCTTGCTGGCTCTTAAGACATCCCTCCTGACGATCATGTAAACCTTATTGCAGAGCCCGGCGAGATAGGAAGCCTCTTCACATGCCGTATCGCCCCCTCCTACCACCGCCACATCCTTGCCGCGATAGAAGAAACCGTCACATGTGGCGCAGGCAGATACCCCCATCCCTGCATATTTTGTCTCGGCAGGGATACCCAGATATTTGGCTGTCGCCCCGGTGGAGATGATGACCACGTCAGCCATTATCTCCGTTGTATTGTCAAAGATCACTTTCAGCGGCTTCCCTGAGAAGTCCGACGCAGTGGCTATGCCGAAACGGATATCAGTACCAAACCTTTCAGCCTGCTTGCGCAGGTCTTCCATCATCTCGGGACCGGTGACGCCGTCAGGATAGCCCGGGAAGTTTTCAACCTCGGTGGTCGTGGTCAGCTGCCCCCCCTGCTGCAGTCCGGTATACAATACCGGGTGCAGGTTAGCCCTTGCGGCATAGATAGCCGCGGTATAACCTGCCGGCCCTGAACCGACAATAAGACACTTTACTCTCTCAGAAGCGGTGGCGACAGGTTTCTCTTCCTTGCTGCCTGTCTCGAGTGGTTTGAAAAACTGCATGTGATTCTAATCTCAATTGTGACGTCAAAAATAATAATTATATGAAACGATCATTCAATAGTCAGCATGATATGTTGCGGAGAAATGAATGAGACATTTGATTTACTGCTTGTTACCAGGCTATCAGCCGGCATTCCCTTTCCATTTGATTGCACAAATCCGGCAGCCAGCGTATCTGACACAAACCGCATCGACGCAATGGTTTTGCTTTCCTCCCTTACTATGAGTGCGCTGTATCCTGTTCCCTCACCCAGAATATCGGAGAGAGTGGGTATGCCGTTAAAAACCCCCAGCGGACCCCTGACAAGCACCGCGCTCTTCATCGCCTCCTCGTTGACCCCTGCGGCAAAGAATTTATCAGGACTGAAGGGTGGGTCAGTGATTCGCTCCAGAAGGTACATGGTGATCTCATTGCTGAGCCTGATGTCAGCCTCGTTGCCGGTGTCATTAATGATGCTTACATAGAATGGCCCCTTGCAAAACTGCAGCTGGTATGCTGACCGGCACATGTGGTCAGTCAGCTTTGGCCCGCCGTTGCACCTGAAACGTGATACCGAGAATATCCCGAAGGCCGCTTCATCATCCTTCATGCGGTAAATCTCCACGCTTATGTCGCTTCCAAAGCCGTTCAGTTCTGATACAACGAGTGTGTCAAAGCCGTACTCGAGATAGAGCTCCGCACCACCGTTTATATATCCGTATAAAGAACTCTCGCTGAAGGTCCGGGTGACTTTAATATCACAGTCTGTCAAACCTGAAAGTGAAGGTATGGATGATTCTCCCTGGCTGAAACCCTGGAGGGTCATCGAAAAAATGACAATAGATAATTTGACGGTTTTAAGTAACATATACAGTCAGGAATTAATTTCGCCTATCCAAATGCAACCTCCACCAGCTCTATCTTCTCCCTGTCAGCCACTCCGAGGGCGAGTTTCTCAGCCATTGCCATGAAGTTAAGAGCAGAGGCAGCCCCCTCTTTCTGCAGCCCCTCGGCGATACGTTTGGCAAGGACAATATCATAACCAATCCTGTCAACCGCTACCGGGTCGGTACCGGTAATGATGGTATGATAGTCGCAGAAGAACTGGGGATTAGCTCCCGGGCCGCCGTTGAAACATCCCTTTATGCCGTCGACGATATTCAGAACCACCTTGTCTCTCAGGGGGGCGAAGGCGCATACCTCAGCACAGGTCTCTGCCCAGAGTTTTGCGTGCAGCCTGCCTGTATTTGAGACGGAGCCGTATGCCAGGTTCTTCAGGGCAAGGGTCACTGTCGCACCGGCGTTTTTGAGGATCGGGATGTTGATGATCTTGTCGAGATCCTGGGTGATGATCTTTGTGAAATATGAATACTTGCCTCCGTTGACCATGTAGGGCATGGTGTATTCATCGTACTCACCCTCGACATCGGCCCAGTAAAACCATTCACGGTCTATCATGTGCTCGCCGTAGAGCTTGCCGTCGCTCCCATAGTAAAGGCCGTTTTTGTCCATCTGTTCGGTGCCGACAACGCGTATGCCGGGATAATTTTCTGTCGTGAATCCCACATCTGTCAGTTCAAACTCACGGCGGTCCCATATTGTCAGCTGTGATCTCTCTATGCCGCTCTCTTCGAGCTGAGTTATGACTGCCTTCACGACCTCATGGCTGGTGCTCAGGCTCTTGCCGGCGACGGGATTGACTTTCAGTCCGATCCGTTCACCGGGCGACACAAATCTTCTCCATGCTTTCTTCAGTTTCTTCTCACCTGTGAGGCTGAGCATTGACTGTTCGATCATGTCATAGACCTCCTGGGCAACAATAGCGTTGTCCTTCACCGAGCGGGTGTTCCTCACGAGTGCAACGCGTCCGGGAAAGAGGCCCGGCATCGACCTTTCATTGCGTGGCACTTTGAGTGCGTCCTGAATGTTGGTTGCGGGCTTTTCCTGCTGCATGGTGATGGCATGATCAGAAGCTGTGCCCAGGGCCTGTGCCACCGGTGCTGCTGCTGCAGCTGCGGCGCCGGCACCTGCAAGGCGGAGAAAATTACGACGGTTAACCTGTTTCATATTACCTGAAGATTAGTGATGATCGGAGAGTAAGCACAGGCAAAGATAAAAAATTACACAAGCTGCCGATGTATGCAGTGATATGCCTTTCAGCAGCTCCGCGCTTTTTTTTGTTTAATCGGAATAGTTGATTAATTTTGCACCGCTTCAAAAGCTACGGGATGTAGCTCAGCCCGGTTAGAGTACTTGTCTGGGGGGCAAGGGGCCCCGGGTTCAAATCCCGGCATCCCGACTGAACAGAAAAGCCCATCCGCCAACTGGCGGATGGTTTTTTGTTTTGGGGAACGACGAAAAAGCTTGCTTTTGAGGAGGTCACAAAAACAAAAAAACGCTTCATGCGCAGCATGAGGCGGCTTTTTTGTTATTGTCATCCCCAGACCCGGGATCGCGCGAACGCAGAGAGCGCAATCCCTCCTTGATGTAGTAATTTCCTCCCCATTATCACTAAAAGCGATCGCGCGATCCGCCAGTCGGCGAAGAGCGCAACATAGCCATTAGGCAGCCTGACCTCACTGATTTTAGCCTTAATCACAATATTCACGTTGTTAATCAAATAACCGGATGAAACAAGATAGTTTCTAATCCAAATAGTGAATAAAAACGTAACTTTATGTTGTCTTAAGTGAACCATTCAACCAGTACTTTTTTGAAGTATTACAGAACCATACAAAAAACAATAAAATGAAAACAATTCCAAAAACCATTCAGTTATCCTGGAACACCTTGCAGAAGGTTTCAGCAGCAATAATCGGATGCCTGATGATTCTGTCCCTCCCCTCCTGCCAGGAGAATACACCCCTGCCGGAGGATGAATTATTGCCTTCCTATTCGGGACAGACCAGCCTCAAGGGTGAGACATTTATAAAAGAACTGAGAGTCTTTTACGGACCAGAGACGTTTACCAGGGGCAAAGGGCAGCCTTTCACTGAAATGCGTTCACTGACAGACCCCGACGTCATGTGTTATGAAGATCTTGTGCTTAAAATAAAGAATGGCAACGATAAGAAAACAAGAGTCTCCAGTGCTGAGGTGTTTGTTGACGGCGTTATGGTCGCCGGTCCGTCGGACTTCTCGAAAAACGAAGTCTCGATGACCAAACCATTAACCGGTTTAACTCTTGAGTCAAAGCTTGAGGTTAAGCTGAACAGCGCCCCCGGGAGCTTCCTGGAAGTATGGATCGAGGGTTGGATAACGCTGACCATACCGTCGTTTACCCAGATCGGTCCTGTCTCGCAGGATTCTGAAGCCCCTGCCCTGCCATCCGTATCAGACAACGGAATAAAAGGGACATGGGTTCCGGATAAGATAAACACCTCCGTCGCGGGAGAATTTACATTCGCTTTTACACCTGAGCCGGGCCAGTGTGCCACCGGTACTACGATGACGATCGAAGTGGTTAACAAATCAACCGTCGCCGATGCGGAAGGCAATGTATATAACACCGTGAAGCTCGGAACACAGTGGTGGATGGCACAGAACCTGAAAAGCACCAAATACCGTAACGGGGAGCTGATAGGTACAACTGACACGGTGACAAAAAACATCTCGGGTGAGAGCACTCCAAAATACCAGTGGATATATAAGGATGCGCAGACGAAAGTGGATCTTTTCGGAAGGTTATACACATGGTATGCCGTCACTGACAGCCGGGGCGTATGCCCTGCCGGATGGCACCTCCCAGCACCTGCCGAATGGACGACACTGGCAACTTTCCTGACTGACAATGGTTACGGCTATGAAGGCAGCGGACCCGACATAGGCAAATCGCTGGCAGCCACCGCAGAATGGACTGCTGACGCGACTCCCGGTAATGTAGGTAACGACCCGGCCAGCAACAACAGCAGCGACTTTACAGCATACCCGGGAGGGTCACGCTCTGCTGCCGGAAGCTTTACGAAAGCCGGCAGCGCAGCCTTCTGGTGGACCTCAGCCACCGGTTCTTTCAGGGCTTTGAACAACAATTCCGCCGAACTGGCAAGCGACACCACATCCAACAAGAACGCTTTATCTGTCAGGTGCATCAAAGATTGACAGAAGACGGTTTTTAACGGTATCCAATAAAAAAACCCTGCGCAAGTGAATGCGCAGGGTTTTTCCATATCCGGTTTCTGATCACTCAACCATCGAATCATCAGTATGCACCATAAGCGAGGCTGCTGCTGCTGCAAGCACTGACTTCATGGTCTCATCGAGATCCTCACGCAGCCAGACATATTTCTTCTGAAATGTGTCAATGCTCGACTGAACCGCAGCGATAGACCTGCCATCCAGGAAAAACTCATACCCGCATATCACCTTCATCACGGGCGTCTTGCCATCGCTCCACTGCCGAACCTCCCTGATCTGAATCCTTGTTACACCGTCTGATAATACACCTGAGGCTTTGAAATTTCCTTCCACTTCCTCTCCGCTGCCTGTGACCAGTACCAGCTGCCAGGCTGTGGTGTCACTTGCGGATGCAATAGCTGCCATGTAATTGTCAACGCTCTGATTCAGCCATGAGAAATTCTGAATCTCCGTCTCACTGAACTTTGTGTTGGTCGACGTATTGACCAGCAACGTGTCAGTCCCTTTGGCAACAAAGACAAATGATGACTTTTTCTTTGATTCAGATGTAGTCTTGAAACTGAAAAACTTTTTGTCAGACTTGGTGGTAGTCCAGCCTGCCTTGCCTGATACTATTTTATACGGGCCAAATTCATACTTGCCAATGCCGCTCATCCCTTTTCGCTTTGCTTCCATCTGTTTACTGGCCGCCTTCAGCTCACTGTCGAGCATCATGACTTTCTGCCCGAAGGTTGTAGCGGAAAATACCATTGTCATGACTAAACCTAAGATCAAAACTGAATTTTTTTTCATGTTTTTTGGATATTGATTATAAAGTATTTCAAACTGGCTCTCAGCTTTTCATATCAAATTTAGTCCAGACCTGAACCAAAGTCAATTTTATTTCATGATCGGGAAGAAGATGCCGGGCAAAGCACCGCAAATATCCGGCCAGCATTGCGGTCTGCGCGCAATTGGCTTGACAAATTTCTTAATTTAGCATCTTCTGTTGATCACTTAAACCTTCATATGGGAAATCAGAGAAGCTTGGTCAGGACGCTCGGGTTGGGTTATGTCATAATATTTGTCATTGCAAATATCATTGGCTCAGGGGTATATAAAAAGATTGCCCCCATGGCAACAGAACTGCAGTCGTCCGTCTGGATACTGATGGTGTGGATCGTCGGGGGGATAATCACCCTCTTCGGTGCCCTGAGCAACGCCGAAGTAGCCGGACTGCTTGCAGATACCGGAGGTGATTTTGTCTACCTGAAAAAAATCTATAACCGTTTCTTTTCATTCCTGTACGGATGGTCGCTCTTTGCCGTCATCCAGACGGCAACCATCTCCTCACTTGCCTACGTCTTTACCCAGTCACTGAACAGTATCATACCTATACCTGACGTTTTCAGCTCCCTGCAGCATGTTACAATAGGAGGCATCTTCTACCCCTTTCAGGATTTCGGGATAAAACTGACAGCCATTCTTCTGATCATGGGGCTGACATCAGTCAATATAGCAGGACTGAAAAGCGGGGCCGGGGTCAGCAGGGTCATCATGTTTCTTGTTTTCGCAGGACTGCTTGTAATTATAGTATTCGGATTGAGCAGCGGTGGCCCGAGACCTGAAAATTTTATGGATGTCAGGGAGCTGACAAACAAAACCGTAACACTCTCTTCCTTTTACACGGCAATACTGGCGGCGTTCTGGGCATACCAGGGATGGGTCTCTGTCGGGTTTATAGGAGGGGAGGTCAAGGATCCAACAAGAAACATCCCGAAAGGGATAGCGGTTGGTGTCCTTGTAGTGATTGTCATTTATGTCCTTGTCAATGTGACTTATCTCTCCGTTCTGTCAATCCCGGATCTGACCCGCGTTGATGCGGCAGGCAATCAGATCGCTGCTGTAGAGGCGGTCAGAAGCTTCTGGGGAACCAGCGGGGTGCTTTTTATCTCGCTGCTGATACTTGTCACCACGATGGGTTGCACCAACGCCAGTATACTCACAGGAGCCCGGCCCTATTATGCCATGGCCCGTGATAGACTCTTCTTTCCGGCCATCGGAAGGCTTAACAGGCACAATGTCCCCTCCAATTCGCTCCTGTGGCAGGGAATATGGGCGTCTGTACTTGTTCTGTCAGGCACGTTTGATCAGTTGACCGATATGGTCATTTTTGCTGTTTATATATTCTACGGAGCCACTACACTGGGGGTGTTTATTCTGCGCCGCAAGATGCCGGATGCCCACCGGCCATATAAAGTATGGGGATATCCTTTTGTGCCTGCCATCTTCATAATCTTTTGTATAGGTTTGTTTTTCAATACAATAATAACACGGCCGCGTGAGGCAGCTATTGGCCTGACGCTGATCCTGTCAGGCATACCGGTCTATTATTACATGAAAAGAAAATATTCAGAGACAGAGAATGATTCATAAAATCAACCGATTCATCGCATCACCGTTGCACCGAGTCCCATAATTTGTATTTTTAAACTCTTGTACAGGAAGACTCAGCCCCGGGCGACCACAATCAGAAGACTAACTATTATCACTTTGAATTTTGAAATCACTTCTCAGAAAAAAACCAGTATCTGCAACTGACTCAGAAGCCCATGGTTCTGATCTCAAACGGGTTCTTTCAGTCAGAGACCTCACGTTCTTCGGCATCGCGGCAATCATCGGCGGAGGAACATTCAGCGCCATCGGCAACGCCTGCTATTCAGGCGGGCCGGGAGTAGTATTCCTATATATCATGTGCGGGATCGCCTGTGGCTTCACGGCCCTCTGTTATGCTGAGTTTGCATCAAGGGTACCAGTCTCCGGCAGCGCATATACTTATGCCTATGTCAGCTTCGGCGAAATATTCGCATGGATAATCGGATGGGCCCTGCTGATGGAATATTCGATTGGCAACATTTACGTCGCATTCTCATGGAGCGGCTACTTCACCAACCTCGTGCCCGGAATACCTGAATGGCTGACAATAAACTACAAGGCTGCACATGATGCCTTTGCAGCAAATATAGCCGGTGAAGGATTTAATGCATGGACCACAGCACCCATGATCGGAAACCTGAGGGTGATACTAGATCTTCCGGCCATCCTTATCAATATTCTCATAACGATACTTGTCTTCGTCGGGACCACCGAATCACGAAATCTCAGCAACACAATGGTGTATATAAAGCTGGTGATTATCGGCCTGGTGATAGGTGTGGGTGTATTTCATGTCGACATTGAAAACTGGACCCCTTTCATGCCAAACGGATTCAACGGCGTGATGGCAGGGGTGTCTGCAGTTTTCTTTGCATATATAGGATTTGATGCTGTCTCGACACTGGCGGAAGAGAGCAAAAATCCACAGCGCGATCTGCCCAGGGCAATGATCTATTCACTGGTGATCTGTACAGTGATCTACATTGCACTTGCACTTGTTATCACAGGGATGGCATCCTATAAGCTGCTTGGCGTCAGCGACCCACTTGCTGAGATTTTCAAGCTCAAAGGGGTAAAATGGATGCTGTTCATCGTCTCCATCGCCGCGGTTGTTGCAATGACCAGCGTGCTGCTTGTCTTTCAGATGGGCCAGCCACGCATTTGGATGAGCATGAGCAGGGACGGCTTATTGCCCAAAAAGTTCTCCTCAATACATCCAAAACACAAAACTCCGGGTTTCGCTACCATCGTTACAGGACTTGT
Organism: uncultured Bacteroidales bacterium; assembly: GCA_963732365.1. GTDB lineage: Bacteria > Bacteroidota > Bacteroidia > Bacteroidales > VadinHA17 > SR-FBR-E99. Next base: position 155,861 of record CAVSZC010000003.1, read on the forward strand.
GGTAGGTGTGCCGATACTTTTCACAGATGAGAATCTGGTACTGGATTTTACAAGCATCGGAACACTTTTCGCTTTTGTCCTGGTATGTGGCGGGATACTCCTGCTTCCCGCAGATAAAGAGCTGAAGGAAAAAGGCAAATTCAGGATCCCTTATATCAACTCTCAGTGGATCGTACCGATAGGTACCGTAATTGCATTCTATCTGATTGCCAGGTTCTATCCCAACTCAATTTACCTTGATGATGCCAACCAGAAGCTGAATTACCCGATGATCATTTTCTACCTCTTCTGGGCGTTCATGACCGTTCTGGCATTCATCAGGAAATTATCTTTCATTCCCCTCGCAGGGCTGTTATCGTGCTGCTATCTCCTGACGGGTATGGGATGGACAAACTGGCTTATGTTTGGTTCCTGGCTGATAGTCGGCTTAATACTTTATTTTCTTTACGGATACCGGAAAAGTCATCTTACCTGATTCCGGGGAAAGCCTTTGAATAGTCTTCCATTGACCGCCTTATGACCTCCAGAGCTTCCTCGCGGTTATACACCTCAGGGATTGTAACCTTTCTCTTCTCTCCGGGAAGATCCTTGTAGGTCAGGAAATAGTGCTTGAGCCTCTCTATGGCTATCTGCGGACAGTCGGCTATGTCATCATACTCGCCGTAGACGGCGTCACTCTCAAGGACCGCGATGATCTTGTCGTCAGCCTCATTACCGTCTATCATGCGGAATCCGCCAATGGGCCGTGCCCGTACAAGTATGTCACCGTGTGATATGTCTTTCTCGGTCAGGATGCATATATCCATTGCATCACCGTCACCCCTGATGCCGCTGATACCCGTCCGTTCCATCGACAACTGGGCCACCCTGACACCTGTCAGCGTCCGGGGGATGAATCCATATAGTGCCGGTACTACGTTCGAGTAACGCTGCGGCCTGTCTAGCCTCAGGTAGCCTGACGCCTTGTCCATCTCATACTTGACCGTATCCGTTGGGACCATCTCCACAAATGTCATTACCACGTCCGGAGCTCTGTCTCCTATTTCTATTCCATGCCACGGATGTGCCCTGAAACGGCAGCAATCCTTTTTATTATCTGAATTCATGTAGTTATTAATTGCAGTTTTCTGTTGTCGGTTATCTGTTATCTGTTGATTCGTAGATGATCCCCAATTTCTATCGTCCCAGATAATCTCCTATCATTTCGGAGGGTGTGTCGTCAAGCATGGGAATGCTGGGTATCCTTAACATATTTGCGCTCCCGATCTCAATCGCTCCCCATTCTGAAGTACGGATGAACCTGTACCCGTTCAGCTCCGCACCGGCAGTGATATCGGGGTCACCGGCCCCTTCGCCGAAGGGAAGGGCCAAAACGTTGACAACACCAGGAGTATGAGCCTCTATCAGTCGTTTTGAACCGCCAAATTCTTCATCCAGGTAAAGTGCAAAAGCGGCCGGATCATTATAAGCTGCCTCTTTGGCCGTGAGATGCTGATGGTACAGTGTATGTGAGCCAAAGACAAACGGCCGTCTCCCATCTTCATCCATATAATGGCTCATAAGCCTGACCTCCTCCCATGAGAGAAACGAGTCTCTGTCATCTTCAATCATCAGGGCCCACAGTAAAAATGTGGCGCCCATCCTGTAGCTTTTTAGAAGAGGCATGGCCAAAGTGTACCACGAATGGTCACCGTCATCAAATGTTATTATGGCACAGTCAGTTGAGGGCGGCTCGCCTGACAATACCATCTCTTCCAGCTCTTCAAACCCGATAACACGTATTTTATTCTTTCTCAGATACTGCAGGTCTGCCTCAAAATCAGCTGCACTTCTCTCATACAGGTTTGTTGCCGGTCCGTCAGTTATACGGTGATACATCAGCACAATCACCCTACCCTCATTCTGCGGCACTGGATCATCGTTGCAGCCTGAAATGCCCAAAAAGACTATAAGCAGTAATCCCAGTTTTTTTATCATGCTCAAATATAATAATGTTTTGTTGTCGGTAAGCCTTTGTCTGAAGGTCTGAAGGTCTGTAGTCTGAAGGTCTAAGATTTCAGAGTTTCAAGGTATCAAAGTTTCAGTGTATGAGGTTATCCGATCCATATTTAACCACTGATTAACACAGAATTAAAACTGCCAGTCCCGGTTTATCGGTGAGTTTCATAGTTTGACAGACCACCTCCCCCCTTCCGCCAATTGGCGGATCGGGGTACTCCTCCTGACTCAGGAGGAGAAATTTTTCAATTTCAAGCCTCATTTTACCGATAACTGATTACCGATTACCTCTCCCAACTTCTCAAATCTCATATCTCATCGCCCCCTGCTCCTTGCTCCTTGCTCCCTGCGCCTTGCTCCTTGCTCACCGCTCCCTGCCGCCCGCCAGCCTCCTCATACCCTCAATCTCATCCCTGAGCCGTGCTGCCTCGACAAAGTCAAGCGCTGCGGCAGCCTTCTCCATCTGCCTGCGTGTCTTATCCATCGCTTTCTCCAGCTGTTCCTTCGACATGTACCTTACCACAGGGTCAGCCGCGACATCAGCCCTCTCGGGTCCGGCATAGGCTTTGACAGTCACACCCTTGCGTTTCAGTCCAGCTATCATCGCCCCCCCCTTCTTCACTATCTGCCGCGGGGTGATACCCATCTCCTCATTATATTTAAGCTGCTTCGCCCTTCGCCTGTTGGTCTCGTCTATCGTTGCCTGCATGGAGCCGGTGATCCTGTCGGCATACATCACCACCAGCCCGTTGAGGTTCCGTGCCGCACGGCCTGCTGTCTGCGTCAGCGCCCTGCCTGACCTGAGGAACCCCTCCTTGTCAGCATCGAGGATGGCCACGAGCGACACCTCAGGCAGATCAAGCCCTTCACGCAGCAGGTTGACACCCACCAGCACGTCAAATTCTCCCGACCGCAGTCCTTCAAGTATCTCCACCCGTTCAAGGGTATCGACGTCAGAGTGTATGTAGCGACATCTGATGTCAAACCGGCCAAGGTACGCGTTAAGCTCCTCCGCCATCCGTTTGGTCATGGTGGTGACAAGCACCCTCTCCCCTGCTGCGGAGCGGCGGCGTATCTCCTCCATCAGGTCGTCAACCTGGTTGCGGCTGGGCCTCACATCTATAGGAGGATCGAGCAGTCCCGTAGGACGGATCACCTGGTCCACAAAGGCCCCCTCGCTCTTCTCCATCTCATAGTCCGCAGGTGTGGCACTCATGTATATCGTCTGTCCCGTCAGGGACTCAAACTCCTCAAGCCTCAGCGGCCTGTTGTCAAGGGCCGAGGGGAGGCGGAAGCCATACTCCACCAGCGTCTGCTTGCGCGAGTGGTCTCCCCCGTACATGGCACGTATCTGAGGAACCGTTGCATGGCTCTCGTCAATGATGGTGATGAAATCCTTCTGGAAGCAGTCGATCAGGCAGAAAGGCCTTGTGCCAGGATCTCTCCCGTCGAAGTACCGTGAGTAGTTCTCTATGCCGCTGCAGTAGCCCAGCTCCTTTATCATCTCAAGGTCATACTGTACCCTCTGCTGTATACGCTTTGCCTCCTCCGGACGCCCGGTGTCAGTGAAGTGTCTGGCCTGCAGCATCATGTCATCCTGTATGTGACTTACAGCCTGGTTTATGCGCTCACGGGTAGTCACGAAGAGGTTGGCCGGATAGATTACGTATTCGGTTAGCTCATCCCTGCGTACACCGGTCAGGGGGTCGAATGTGGATATCTCCTCTATCTCATCACCGAAGAAGACAATACGAAGGGCTATATCGGCATATGCCGGAAAGACATCGACGGAATCGCCCCTTACCCTGAAGGTACCGTGGGTAAACTCTATCTCATTGCGGGCATAGAGGCTGTCAACCAGCTTCCTCAGAAAGAGGTTGCGACCCGTCTTCTTTCCTTTGATGACATGAACGGTGTTCGAACGGAAATCGTCAGGATTACCGATGCCGTAGATGCAGGAGACAGAGGATACCACGATGACATCCCTCCGGCCGGAAAGGAGTGATGAGGTGGCGCTGAGACGCAGCTTTTCAATCTCATCATTGATGGCCAGGTCCTTTTCAATATATGTGTCTGTCACCGGCATATATGCCTCCGGCTGGTAATAGTCATAGTAGGAGACAAAATACTCCACGGCATTCTCCGGGAAAAACTGCCGGAATTCGCCATAGAGCTGTGCTGCCAGGGTCTTGTTGTGGCTCAGAACGAGTACCGGCCTCTGAAGCTGCTCTATCACGTTGGCGATGGTAAATGTTTTTCCCGAACCTGTAACACCAAGCAGCGTCTGGAAGGGGACGCCCTGCCTGAGTCCGTCGGTAAGCTGCCGTATTGCCTCCGGCTGATCACCGGTAGGAACAAAATCCGATACCAGTTTGAAATCCATTGGCTGCAAAATTAGCTAAAAAACAGGTAGAGACGTTGGTCGCAACGTCTCTACAATTCCATTTTATATTGATTTCCTGGTTTATCCCAGGTATCCCTTCAGCAGTCTGCTGCGCGATGTGTGACGGAGGCGGCGTATAGCCTTCTCTTTTATCTGTCTCACCCTCTCACGTGTAAGGCCGAATTTTTCGCCTATCTCCTCGAGGGTCATCTCCTGGCACGCTATGCCGAAGAAATAGCGGATGATATCCCTCTCACGCTCGGTCAGTGTGGCCAGTGCACGGTCGATCTCTTTTGAGAGGGACTCGTCTATAAGCATCTTGTCAGCTATCGGCGAATCGAGGTTTGTAAGGACGTCGAGCAGGCTGTTATCCTCACCCTCTACAAAAGGTGCATCGACAGATACATGGCGTCCGGAGACCTTCAGCGTGTCAGCTACCTTCTCCTTCGGCAGGTCGAGCACCTCAGCAAGCTCCTCGGGTGACGGCGTACGCTCGTTCTCCTGCTCGAAGCGGGCAAAAGCCTTGTTTATCTTGTTAAGCGATCCTACCTGGTTCAGCGGCAGACGCACTATCCTCGACTGCTCTGCCAGAGCCTGGAGAATAGACTGTCTGATCCACCATACCGCGTATGATATGAATTTAAACCCGCGGGTCTCGTCAAATTTTTCTGCTGCCTTGATAAGGCCGAGGTTGCCCTCATTTATGAGGTCGGGGAGGCTGAGCCCCTGATTCTGATATTGCTTGGCTACTGAGACAACAAAACGGAGGTTTGCTTTGGTAAGCTTCTCCAAAGCTGCCCTGTCACCCTTCTTTATCCTCTGTGCTAACTCTACCTCTTCCTCAACCGATATCAACTCCTCCTTACCAATTTCCTGCAGATATTTGTCCAACGACGCACTCTCACGGTTGGTTATGGATTTGGTAATTTTAAGTTGTCTCATGCTGATTATCCCTTCGAAAAAATTTTCGCAAAGTTACTTCTTTTTTTATTAATATGCAAATATAGACTGCCTCAACAGGCTGCCTCAGCTACTGCTGACAAATTACTGATTTACAGATTTTTATCATTTCAACCCATCGTTATCTTCTCGTCTGGTATTTGAAATAGGTACCGTCTGATGTATAACCTTCAATTGCTGTCAGTGTTTTTTCATCATTTGTCGCTTTCCTGACATCGGCAGCAGTGTTCACTTTCTGGTCGTTAACCGTTATTATGATCGCACCGCGTGCGAGGCCAAGGTCACGGAAGCGGCCATCGGATATCGACGTTATCTTCACTCCGCCGTCAATCCTGAACTGTTGCCTCTCGCCCGAGGTGACCGGTGCTAAAGTAGCACCGTATACCGGCGAAGGTGCCGAGCCCGGGGCAACCACACCTGTCCCCCCCTCAATATTACGCAACACCACGGTCTTTTCATCCTTTTTCCCGTTGCGTATGTATGTCACTGCCACCTTATCGCCCGGCCGGTAACGGCTTACTTTCTCCTGCAGGTCAGCCGTTGTCTCAACCGGCTCACCGTTGACGGCAATGATGACATCCTTCTCCGCCAGGCCTGCCTCCTTCGCTCCGCCGTCAGGTGTCACGCCTGTGAGAATGACACCCTTGATCTCCTTCAGGTTCTCCTCTTTTGCGATCTCTGACGTTACGTCGGTGATATTCACCCCCATCAGCCCGCGCTGCACCTCTCCGTACCGCTTCAGATCCTCATATACTTTTTTCACGATTGATACAGGCACGGCAAACGAGTTGCCGGCATAGGTTCCCGTAGGCGAATAAATGGCAGTGGTAATTCCAATCAGTTCCCCCTTTGTGTTTACCAGCGCACCGCCGCTGTTACCCATGTTCACGGCAGCGTCAGTCTGTATGAATGATTCAATGCGGTACTGATTGTCAAGCAGATTAAGGCTTCTGCCCTTGGCACTGACTATCCCTGCAGTCACCGTGGAAGTAAAGTTAAAAGGATTGCCTACTGCAAGGACCCATTCACCCAGTCTGATGGCGTCAGAGTCGCCAAATCCTATGAATGTCAACCCTGTGGTTTTGATCTTGAGCAAAGCGATATCAGTGCTTGGATCACGACCAACAACCTCGGCAGTGAGCGTGCGCTTGTCGTTAAGAGTCACCTCCACCTCATCAGCAGCCTCTATTACATGGTTGTTTGTTATAATGTACCCGTCGGCAGTGACAATCACCCCTGAACCGGATCCCCGAACTTCTCTCGGCTGGCTTGCACCAGGTCCATAGAAGAATTCATAAAGCGGGTTGGTATAGGAGGAACTTACTGTGGTCTTCGTTTTTACATGAACCACGGCGTGAACGGTGTGCTCAGCTGCATAGGTGAAATCAATCACACCCGACTGAGGCACCATTGACGTGTACCTCGTATTGTCTTCAATCTCTTTCCTTTCTTTATCCGTGCCAATGACCAGATCATTCCTGTCAAGGAACCTTGTGTATATAAACAATCCGGCCAGTGCACCGAAAAGTGCAATGAACAATGTAGCAATCAGTGATTTCGCTTTCATGGCTCTTATTCTCTTTTAAAGTTTTTCATCTCTTTGTACTGACTACTTCATCAAATTACGTGCCTCCGTAAAAAGATTGGTATCTTTACAACCCTGAATCATGCAAAATGTTTCACAAATTTTCATTTTTTTAACAGACCCTCTGTTTTATATTGCCGGAATTAACATCAATTTAACGGAATGAAAATTCTATTTAACAAATATGAGGGAACGGGTAATGATTTCATCATTGTAAAAAACTCGCCGCCGGTTTTGGATCATTCCGACAGCCAGCTCGTGAGAAGGCTCTGCGATCGCAGGTTTGGCATCGGAGCTGACGGACTGATGCTTGTTGAAGAGTTCGAAGGATATGATTTCAGGATGTTCTATTTCAATGCAGATGGATCACCGGGGAACATGTGCGGCAACGGGGCACGATGCGCAGCTCACTTCGCCATGAAGAATTTCGCCGGATTCCGTGACCTCTCCTTCCTTGCAGGCGACGGACCCCATACTGCAAAACACCTGGGAGGCAATACCATTGAAGTATCTGTCACCGATGTAACTGAGGTCAGGGAGACCCCCGACGGCATCCTGGCAAACACCGGAGTGCCACATCTGGTTGTTTTCACTGACAATAATGAAAATGCCGATATGGTTGCATTCGGCAGACCCCTGCGTTACTCCGCGCACTATGCTCCCGAGGGCGTCAACGTGAACCTGGTAAGTGTCGCTGACGGCAGGCTGATGGTCAGAACCTATGAACGCGGAGTGGAGGATGAGACACTCTCGTGTGGCACAGGTGTCACTGCCTCTGCCATTGCGGCAGCCATAAAAGGAAAAATTGTCACAAATGAGGCTAAGGCTAAGGTTAAGGTTAAGGGAGGAATGCTTTATGTAAGCTTTACTCTGATTGACGGAGGGGCGACGGATATTCGCCTTTCGGGTCCGGCGACTTTTGTATACACCGGAGAAATTGAACTATAACATCTGACTGATATGAAAAGCAAATCTTACAGGATCCTGTTTGTTCTTATTGCCCTTGTTGCCTTCAGATTTACTCTGGATGCACAACCGGGCAACACGGAACTGATGAATGCCATCAATGGTGTAAACCGGCAGTTCGACGCCCTCGATCACCGGCTGGATGTTCTCGAGAAGAACATTGATGATATTCTATGGTTTGAACGTACCGGTGATATTGCATACATAGACAAGATATATATCACCGGCCCTCCCCCTGCCAAAGAGAGCAATCCCACCGGTCAGGGTGCCGGTAACCTTCTAAAATTCTGGAGCTATGTTTTTATACCGCGTGATGCGGACCCGTCAAAGAAATACCCTCTGCTTGTCTTCCCCCACGGAGGGGTGCATGCCAGTTTCACTACATACTATACACACATCATACGTGAGATGGTCAGCCAGGGTTATATTGTCATAGCAGCTGACTACAGAGGCTCCACCGGTTACGGCAGCAGCCTTTACCGCAGCATAGACTATGGCGGTCTTGAGGTGGCGGATGTTGAGGCCAGCCGCCAGTATATGGTTGACAACTATGACATTGTAGACAAGGACCGGGTAGGAATAATAGGATGGAGTCACGGCGGGCTGATCGGACTCTTCTGCATCTTTGATTATCCTGATGCCTATAAGGCATGCTTTGCCGGTGTTCCCGTAAGCGATGTGATAGCACGCATGGGGTATAAGGATGACGACTACCGTGATCTTTTCTCTGCCGATTACCACATCGGTAAAAGTGCCGATCAGAACGTTGAGGAATACCGTAAGCGGTCGCCCGCCTGGCAGGTTGACCGTTACAGGAACACACCGCTGCTTATCCACACGAACACCAATGACGAGGATGTAAATGTGCTTGAGGTCGAGCACCTCATCAAGTCGCTCAAGGCAGCCGGGAAACAGAATTTCCAGTACAAGATCTTTGAAGACATGCCCGGCGGGCACTCATTTGACAGAATGGACTACAAGGAGGCCAGGCGCATAAGGCTGGATATATACAACTTCCTTAACGGTCAGCTCACTCCTCCCCGCCCGTTCAAGAGCATTCGTGATCTGGAAAAAGCAGCCTACAGGTTCTGATGGAGAAGGAGAAACTGTATGGCAAGACCCTGGCAGAGCTTGGTGAGGTGACTGCGGCGGCCGGTCTTCCGTCATACGCCGCCAGGCAGATTGCTACATGGCTTTATAAAAAGGGAGCCTCATCTACCGACGAGATGACGGATCTCTCTCTGAAGGCCCGCAGCCTGCTTGCAGAGCGTTATGAGACAGGTGCGACACCTCCCTCGTCAGAGGTGGCAGGTGGTGACGGTACGAAGAAGTACCTTTTCAGGGTCCTCGGCAACAGGTTTATTGAGGCAGCGTATATACCTGACCGCGAGCGGGCTACCATATGCCTGTCGGTACAGTCAGGATGCCGCATGGGTTGTCGTTTCTGCATGACAGCAAGACAGGGTTTTCAGGGCAATCTCACAGCCGGAGAGATACTTAACCAGTTCAGGAGCATCCCTGAACACCCGTCACTGACAAACATTGTCTACATGGGGATGGGTGAGCCTCTTGATAACCTGGCAGAAGTACTAAAGAGCCTCACGATACTTACTGAACAGTGGGGTTACGGATGGAGTCCTACCCGCATCACGGTAAGCACAGTGGGTGTCACAGACCGGATTAAGGAGTATCTGGAGTCGACAAGGTGCCACCTGGCTGTCAGCCTTCACAGTCCCTTTGACACTGAGCGGCAGGCAATGATGCCTGTTCAGAAGGCGCACCCGGTGAAGGAGGTCCTTGACATAATAAGAGCCTACGAAATGGGAAGGCAGAGAAGGGTCTCCTTTGAGTATATTGTATTCAAGGGTCTCAATGATACTCCCGCACATGTCAGGGAGCTGGCCAGGATACTTAACGGCATCCGCTGCCGTATAAACCTGATACGGTTCCATGCCATCCCCGGATCAGAATATGTAAGCCCTGCTATGAAGGAGATGGAGCACTTCCGTGACAGTCTCAACGCAAAAGGGATCGTGGCTACCATCCGCGCGAGCCGCGGCGAAGACATCAGTGCGGCATGCGGTCTCCTGTCAACACTTGAACAAAACAAAAACCAATGAAAATAAAGTCTCTGGCACTCTCTGCCCTTCTGGGCCTGTCAGTCTCTCTTGCATACAGTCAGAAGGCAGCACTGGAGGCTGCACTTGCTGACACTGCCCTGACAGGTACATCATGGTCAATATGCTTCGCCGATGCAATGACGGGGGAGACGGTTTTTGAATATGACGCGGAGCGAAACCTTGCTCCGGCATCAGTTACAAAACTGTATCCTACGGCAACGGCCCTTTCACTTCTGGGCAGTGACTTCTGCTTTAAGACTGATCTGCTTATGTCAGGCGAACTAAACAGACGTAAGGGTACACTGGAGGGAGACATAATCATCAGAGGAGGAGGTGACCCCTGCCTGGCCTCACCCTATTTCTCAGATCATTATGGAAACGTCATAGATACCTGGGTTGCTGCCGTCAGGGAAGCGGGCGTGCTGCATGTCAAAGGAAGAGTCGCAGCATCGGAATCAATCTATGATTTTGATCCTGTGCCGGGAGGCTGGTCATGGGATGACCTCGGTAATTATTACGGCGCCGGAGTATATGACATTAACTACAACGATAACACCTATCAAATCTATGTGACGGGCTACAGTGAAGGTACCCCCGCTACAATCGATTCAGTCAGTGAACTGGGAAGGGAGATGCATGTCATTAATTACCTGACGTCGTCCGGCAAATCCGACAGGGGTTATGTCTACAACGCACCATACTCATATGATGCATGGATTGCCGGCAGCGTGCCTGCGGACCGCAGCATCATCCTTAAGGCCTCCATGCCCGATCCTCCGGGTATCCTGGTGAGACATCTGACTGAAAAACTCCGGGAAGCCGGAATAAAGGTCGACGGCATGCCCTCAGATGAAAGGATTGATACCAGGGGAATGGATATCACTCCTGTGGCCGTCACTGTCTCCCCTCCACTCAGTGAGATAATTAAAGTCACTAACCACGAAAGCGTAAACCTGTATGCTGATCAGTTGAGGAAGCACCTTGGCTACTACATTTCAGAGTCAGGTTCGTTCAGCGCCGGGACTGAAGTCATAAAGCTCTTTCTCAGCTCTGCAGGATGTGAGCCTGACCGTGCACTGATGCTTGACGGTTCAGGACTGTCGCCGAACAATGGCATCAGCGCCAGGCTTACTTCAGATCTGCTGGTTTACATGTACAACAGCAAGGACTCGTCAGTTTTTCTGTCGTCGCTGCCGGCTGCCGGCGAATCGGGCACAATGAAGAACTATTTCCGGAGTGATGTGTTTAAGGGAAGAGTTGTGGCAAAGACCGGATCAATATCCGGAGTAAGGGCATTTGGCGGGTATGTCACAACCCGTAGCGGAAAGACAATGGCTTTCACAATGATTGCTAACGGGTTCACGGTCCCCTGGAGACAGGTTACTGACAGGATGGAGAAGATCATCGAAGAGCTGATAATAACCCACTGATTCCCGGCTCCGGTTTATCAGATGAGGGTACGGCCCGTCTCAAGGGTCATCCCTTTTAATATTCTTTAACATAAAGGGGGGAATAAACAGCTAATTTTGCAGGTCAGTATTTTTAGGTAAAAAGCAGATCAAAATACAGAATGAAAAAAGGTTCTAAAATAGCATTGTGGATAAGCATCCCTCTTGTCCTTGCAGTCGGTTTCGCAGGTCCGAGACTGGGTCTTTTCGGGAATGGCAAGGTAACTGAAGAAAAAGGTGCTGTCACAGCAGGGGCACCTGCCACGGCGCAGGCATCACAGGCGGCAACCCCTGGACGGGGACAGAGAGGGCCTCAGGGAGGGGCTGTGCTTCCTGTCTCCGGACAGATAGCAAAACCGTCATATCTTTCAAACGGGATAAGGTCAGCCGGTTCTTTGCTGGCCAATGAGGAGGTTGACATTGTAAGCAAGGTGTCCGGTAAGGTGACAGGGGTCTTCTTCAGGGAGGGCTCTGCGGTAAGGAAGGGAGACATGATGGTCAAGATATATGACGAGGACCTGCAGGCACAACTCCGCCGTTCACAGATACAGGAGAAGATGCTCTCGGAAAAACTTGAGCGCCAGAGGGTACTGCTCTCAAAGGATGCCGTGAGCCGCGAGTCTTTCGACCAGTTGCAGACTGACTATAACGTCATTCTTGCCGACATCAACCTGCTTAAGGTTCGTATTGCGGAGACCGAGGTAAGAGCTCCGTTTGACGGAATTATTGGCTTCCGCTATGTGAGCGAAGGGACATACGTTCAGCCGTCAGTGAAGATCGCTCACCTGACTGACAACTCACAGCTGAAGCTTGAGTTCGGCATCGCGGAAAAATATATCTCTCAGCCACTGACCAATAAAAAGGTATCTTTTACGGTTCCTGGTTATAAGGATGAGTTCTTTGCCCAGGTATATGCCATCGACTACAGGGTTGATGAAGCTACCCGCACCATCGGTGTCAGGGCCCGTACCGACAACAGGGACGGACGGCTCGTTCCAGGCATGTTTGCAGAGATAACCCTGATAACAGACGAGAGGGAAAACGCAATCCTTGTACCGACAGAAGCCGTTGTACCTGACATGAATGAAAAAAGGGTCTGGATACTTAAGGGAGGTAAGGCTATACTGACCCCTGTCACATCAGGCAACCGCACACAGAACATGATAGAAATACTATCCGGCATTTCTGTGGGTGACACGGTAATAACAAGCGGGCTGATGCAACTGAGGCCCAATATGGCAGTAAGGGTAAATATCACAGATTAAAAGTCCCTTACCTGAAACCATTACTACAATAACATACTGAAAATGAGTTTATCATCAATAAGCATACAGAGACCGGTTCTGGCCACCGTAATGAGTCTCGTGGTACTCTTGCTGGGAGGTATCGGCTTCACCTACCTTGGTGTGCGTGACTATCCCAGTGTTGACCCGCCGATAGTTACGGTTTCAACCTCCTTGCCCGGGGGGAACTCCGATGTTGTTGAGACACAGATAACCGAGCCTCTCGAATCAGCCATCAACGCTGTACAGGGCATCAGGTCCATCTCCTCCTCCAGCAGCGACGGGTCAAGCCGCATAACGATAGAGTTCAAGCTGGAGGTTGACATGGAGACCGCCGTCAATGACGTGCGCGACAAGGTGTCGGGCGCTCTCAGACGTCTGCCACAGGATGTAGACCCTCCGGTGGTACAGAAGGCAGACGCCGACGCACAGCCTATCTTCGCCGTTACACTCAGGAGCGACACACGCTCACTCATTGACGTCAGCACTTTTGCCGAAATCAATTTCAAGGAGAGGTTGCAGACCATATCGGGGGTAAGCGCCGTGAGTGTCTGGGGGTCGAAGAAACTCGCCATCAGGATGAAGATGGACCCTGCCAGGCTGGCAGCATACGGCCTCACTCCGCTGGATGTCAGGAATGCTGTGACACGGGAGAATGTTGAGCTTCCGTCAGGCAGAATCGAAGGTGACAACACAGAGCTTACCATCAGAACAATGGGTCGCCTGAGGACGATAGAAGAATTCAATAACCTCATTATCGCTAAGAAAGATGACCGTGTGGTTAAGTTCAGCGATATCGGAATCGCAGAGGTCGATGCCGAGAACATACGCTCTCACCTGACCAGCAACGGATTGCCCAGCGTCAACGTGGTGCTGGTGCCACAACCGGGGGCAAATTACATTGAAATTGTAGATAACGCCAAGATAGTTATTGAACAACTGAAGAAAGACCTCCCGGAAGATATTGTTACAGAGGTACTTTTTGACAATACAATATATATAAGGGAATCAATAAAGGAGGTCAGGCAAACCATAACTATCGCCTTCCTGCTTGTTGTACTGGTGATATTCCTCTTCCTCCGAAACTGGAGAACAACCCTCATTCCTGTCATCGCCATACCCGTTGCACTTATCGGCGCATTCTTTATCATGTACATCGCAGGATTCACTATAAATATACTTACTCTCTTTGCGGTGGTGCTTGCTATCGGACTTGTGGTTGACGACGCAATCGTGGTTGTCGAAAACATATATACCAAGGTAGAGCATGGCATGAGTCCCATGGAGGCCGGTCTTAAAGGGTCAAAAGAGATTTACTTTGCGATCATCGCCACAACCATATCACTTGTCGCCGTCTTCTTTCCGATAGTATTTCTTCAGGGTGTGACGGGTCGTCTCTTCAGGGAGTTCAGCCTTGTGATAGTCGGAGCGGTGACAATCTCCGCCTTCGTGGCCCTTTCGCTTACCCCGATGCTTTCAACCAGGATACTTAAGCATAATGCCATGGAGGGCAGATTCTACCGTGCCACTGAACCATTCTTCGCCGGGATGATAAACCTCTACCGCAGATTAATAACCTCCTTCCTCAAACACAGAAGATATGCACTTGGAATTATAGCTGCAGCTGCAGGACTTATTGTATGGTTGTGGACTATGCTGCCATCGGAGATGGCACCTCTTGAAGACAGGGGTTATGTCAATGTCAGTGCCAGGGCTACCGAGGGTACTACCTATGAATTTATGACTGAATATATGAAGAAGATATATCCGGTGGTGAAGGAGAGCGTTCCTGAGAGTGACAATATAATGGAGATGGTAGGCATGGGAGGCGGAGGATCCGGTAATATGAGGGTTCGTCTGGTTGACCTTGACAAGCGCAAAAGGTCACAGCAGGAGATATCTGCCGATCTATCACCCAGGCTCCGTCAGTATACCGGTGCTCAGACTATCGTGTCACAGCAGCAGACCTTCGGGTCACGCCGCGGCGGACTGCCGGTGCAGTATGTCATCCAGGCCAAGAACCTGAATGATCTCAAGAGGGTCATACCCGACTTTATGGCAGAGGTTGCAGAGAGCCCTTATTTCTCCGCCAGCGATGTGAACCTCAAGTTTACCAAGCCTGAACTCACTGTTTTCATAAACAGGGAGAAGGCATCAATGATGGGAGTGAATGTGCAGAACATCGCCCAGACAATGCAGCTGACCATGAGCGAGCAGCGCATTGGTTATTATATCCTTGACGGCAAACAGTACCAGATACTGAGCCAGTTTGACAGGTCCAAGCGAAATGACCCTCGTGACCTCACAAGTGTCTATGTCAGGAATGACAAGGGAAGCCTTATACAGCTTGATAACCTGGTTGAGGTACGTGAGAACAGCCTTCCTCCCCAGCTTTACAGGTATAACAGGTTTGTCTCAGCTACTGTCTCTGCCGGTCTGGAAGGAAAATACACTATCGGGGAGGGTATCGAGGAGATGGACAGGATAGCTGAAAAAGTTCTTGGTGATGAATTCAGCACCACTCTCTCGGGTGATTCAAAAGACTTCGTGGAAAGTACCTCAAGCCTGCTCTTTGCATTCGTGCTCGCCCTGGTACTGATCTACCTCGTTCTTGCAGCGCAGTTCGAGAGCTTCCGCGACCCAATCATTATCCTTGTCACTGTCCCTCTTGCACTGATAGGTGCACTCTTTACCATGGTTGTCACGGGACAGACACTTAATATTTTCAGCCAGATAGGACTGATCATGCTGATAGGCATGGTGGCCAAGAACGGCATTCTGATTGTCGAGTTTGCCAACCAGAGGCAGCAGGCAGGTCTGAGCATAATGGATGCCGTGCGTGAGGCCTCTGTCTCACGGTTCCGCCCCATTCTCATGACCAGCCTTACGACAATACTGGGTATCCTGCCGCTTGCAGTCGCGACAGGCGCAGGCGCCGAAAGCCGCGTTTCGATGGGCGTGACCGTCGTCGGAGGACTATTCTTTGCAACATTCCTTACACTGTTCGTCGTTCCGGCTGTTTACAGCTACCTCGCAGCAAGGAAACAAAAAACAACCACTACAGATGAGAAAGATAAGGCATAGTCTTACCATACTTTTTATACTGTTTGCCGCTTCCAGTGCAATGGAAGCACAGAAGAAGCTGACACTCGATGAGGCCATTTTGGAAGCCCTGGAGAACAACTACTCTCTCAAGATCACCAGGAATGACCTGAAAATTTCTGAAAACAATGTCACCCTGGCGCCGTTTCTGCCGACTGTGACCGGCACCGGGAGGCAACAGCAAACTGATAACACCACGTCATCTTCGTCATCGGACCTGTCAGATAACCGTACCAATCTTTACAGTGCCGGGGCATCACTCAACTGGAGGATATTTGACGGTCTGGGAATGTTCACCACCTACAGCAGGCAGCAGCAGTTGCTTGACATGAGCAACCAGAGGGTTAAAATCGAAGTGGAGACTCTCATCACGAGGGTCTGCACTGAATACTACAATATAATTGTACAGCAGAATTACCTCGAGTCGTCTGTTACTTCGCTCGCCCTCTCCAGATCACGTTATGAGAATGCGGAAGAAAAGTATCTCCTTGGTGTAATCTCAGGACTTGAGCTGCAGCAGGCAAAGATTGACCTGAATGCTGACAGCTCGGAGATATTATCGCAGTATGAAACGGTGAACAATGCCTACATACGCTTCACCAAGCTGCTTAATGCAGGATTGCAGATGACCTTCAACATTCAGGACACCATCATTCTTGCACCGGAGATGAATATTGATTCTCTCAGGGACCGGACTGTCAGGTATAATAACCAGCTCATCCTGGCCCGTCAGGGAGAGATGGTGTCACAACAGGATCTTGACCTTGTAAGGACTCTCCGCTATCCGACCGTCAATTTCAGTACGGGATATAATTACAACCGTCTGCAGTACCCATGGGAAGCAAATTCATACAACCAGACCAATGGGTTCAACTGGGGATTCAACATGACATGGAACATCTTCACCGGTTTTGAGACAAAAAGAAAGATCTCAAATGCCAGGCTGGAACTTGAAAACAGCAAGCTGGCATACCAGGATATTGAAAATGAGATACTCGGCGATCTGGAGTTACTGTACAATGCCTATATAAACGGGATCACCGTCACCAATTTCGAGACAGAGAGTGCAGAAGTCGCTCGTACCTCGCTTGAGATAGCGATGGAGAGGTACCGGCTGGGCTCTCTTTCAGGGCTCGAGTTCAGGGAGTACCAGAACAACTATCTCAATGCCATCAACAGGAAGCTTACGGCATTGTACAGGGCAAAGGTATCCGAGATTGGGCTGCGGCTGCTTGCAGGGGAGCTTACCGAGTAGTTACCCTCTTGTTTCTTCTGTACGCCTTTATCCCCTGAAGTGTCAGCCATGCCACAAAGAGTGCGCCCAGGGCATACATAGCCCAATCGAGGTAAGGAAGTATATGATCACGCAAGTCATATGCAAAATAGCCTACAACCGCCAGTATAACGTTCCAGAGCCCGGCTCCGAGAAATGTAAATAGCAGGAAAGGCTCTATCCTCATCCTCGATAAACCGGCCGGCAATGAGATAAGCTGCCTTACGGCAGGTACAAGGCGGCCGATGAATGTCGATACCTTTCCATGTTTGACGAAATACTTTTCTGCCTTCTCAAGGTTCTCTGGGTGAATGAGCATCATATGTGCCCAGCGTGTCCCGGCAAGACGGTAAAGGACCGGCCTGCCGAGCCACAGAGCCAGGTAATAATTGAATATGGCCCCCACCATGGCCCCGGCTGTTGATGCCAGCAACACACCTGCAAACGAGAGCGAACCCTCTGCCGCCTTCCATGCCGCAAAAGGGACAACAATCTCCGATGGAAAAGGTATGAAGGAGCTCTCTATAGCCATAAGCAGAAAGATGGTATAATAGTTAAGATTAGCCATATACCATTCAAAAACAGTCTGAAAAATTTCCATTTTACTTTTTCTTATTCAGTCGGGTCCAGATATAGTACACAGGTATTCCCAGTACGACGATCACCAGCCCCGGCCATGTGAATTTAGGTTTGTATATGAGAAGTATTAACATTATTGTTGAAGCAAGAAGTATATAGACCGCAGGTATGACCGGGTAACCGAATGCCCTGTAAGGTCTCTCCTCGTCAGGTCTTTTGAAACGGAGAACAAATATTGCCAGAATGGTAAGGACATAGAAGATAAGCACTGCAAACACCACATAGTCAAGTAGCTGAGAATACGAGCCCGATAGGCACAGCATTGAAGCCCAGATGAACTGAACCCACAGACCGTTCCCCGGAACATCATTATTGTTCAGTCTCCCTACCCCTTTGAAGAAGAGCCTGTCGGCAGCCATGGCATAATAAACCCTTGCGCCGGACAGGATAAGTCCGTTATTGCAGCCGAAAGTGGAAATCACAATGAGGATTGCCATTATCAAAGCAGCATAATCGCCAAATATTGTGGATATCGCAGCTGTTCCCAGCCTGTCGTTCGAGGCGAAGGCCATACCTCTCTCTATGACGTCAGCCCCTCCGGGGATGCCTCTCAGAGGCATTACCTTAATGTATACTATGTTGGACAGGAAAAAGAGAAGAAAAGCTATCAGGGTACCCCAGAAAAGGCTGAGGGGCAGTGTCCGTTTTGGGTTCACCACCTCAGCTGAAGCAAAGGTTATGTTGGTCCATGCATCACATGTGAACAGCGAGCCAACCATTGCCATGCCCAGGGCTACCACTATCATCATGCCGCTTATCGGTGTAACAAGCCCTGTGACTTTATCAAGAGAGGCCGCCTGCCAGAAATAGCCTGAACTGGCCTTGAAACCCTCCGTCCCGGCAAAGAAGAAACCGGCGAGGAGAAGCAGGATCAGTATTATCACCTTTGTGAATGTGAACGCATTCTGAACTTGTTTACCGGTTCTGATACCCCGTGAGTTTATCCATGTCAGCACAGCCAGTGAACCGACGGCGATGAGATGAACTGAAGAAAACTTCACTGGGCCGGCACTGAACAGGATATTGCTTTCGCTGATCCATGGTATTATCACACCGAAGAATTTTCCGAACGCCATCGCCACCGCAGCTATCGTGCCTGTCTGTATGACAAGGAAAAGTGTCCATCCGTAAAGAAATCCCACCAGCGGATTGTATGCCTCGCGCAGGTATACATAAGTGCCTCCGGCCTTTGGCATCATGGTGGCCAGCTCACCGAAGCTCAGGGCTCCCATCACGGTCATGAATCCGGTGATGAGCCATGCGACCAGAAGCCATCCGGGTGAGCCGAGGGTGCGTGCCATGTCGGCACTGACAATAAAAATTCCTGAACCTATCATCGAGCCGATAACAATGGCAGATGAGTCGATAAGGTTCAGACTCTTCCTGAATGTGTGAGGGTTCTGTTCTGACATCTGACAAGGAATTTGAATACCGAAAATAGATATTAAAACTCAATATCCGTATATGTCAAGAAGATAAATCAGTGCTGCCATTGCGGCGCTGCCGCCCTGCAACTCCCTGATATTTACCTGCTCAAAGGTGTCATTGGCCGAATGATGGTACCAGAAGTATCTCTGTATCTCAGGGATATACCCAATAAGAAGGGTTCCCAGCTGTTTAAGAGGGGCGATATCTGATCCTCCACCCCCCTGGTCAAAATCCCTGATATTATAGGGCCCGAACCATTCGGCGAGGCTCTTCAGTTTCAGGAGTCGTTCGCCGGAAGCCTCAAAGGTAAAACCTCTGGGGGCCATCACTCCCCTGTCAGACTCTATGGCAGCATAGTGTACCTCGCCTCGTTCCATCGCCTGAGCGGCATAGGCTCTGCCACCGGTGCCTGAAATCTCCTCATTCATGAACATCACCGCCCTGACACTCCTCTGTGGCCTGACGCCCAGCTTTTTAAAGAGCCTTATCACCTCTATGCTCTGCACGCATCCGCCGGCATCATCGTGTGCACCCTCACTGTTGTCCCAGGCATCGAGGTGCCCTCCAACGGTTATATACTCTCCGGGCCTTGAAGAGCCGCGTATCTCCCCTATCACATTATATGATACCGTATCGGGCAGGTTTTTACAGGTTAACAGGAGGTGTATCCTGAGATCAGGGTCTTTTTTCAGGGCTTCGGAAAGGAGCCCGGCATCGATAGTCGAGACAGCAGCAGCAGGTATAGGATCAATGTCGGCAGCGTACCTCGTCACTCCTGTATGCGGGAAGTCGTTGAGGGCATGTGTGGCCGATCTGACGATAACCGCTGCCGCACCGTACCGCGAAGCCTCTGAAGGGCCCTGTACGCGCTGATTCACAGCGCCCCCGTA
Organism: uncultured Bacteroidales bacterium; assembly: GCA_963732365.1. GTDB lineage: Bacteria > Bacteroidota > Bacteroidia > Bacteroidales > VadinHA17 > SR-FBR-E99. The sequence continues at coordinate 175,936 of CAVSZC010000003.1, forward strand.
ACCGGCAAAGGTATTGATCAGCTTATCATCTACCGGCCTGTTGAAGAAGACTATCTTTCCCCTGATCATCTCCCTTCCCATCTTTGCCAGCTCATCGAACGAGTGAACTTCAACAACGCCGGCTGTAAGGCCCTCCTCTGCCGTTCCCACCGAAAGGCCGAGGGCAGCTATTGTCAGTTCACTCCTTCCTGACGCATCAGAGATGATCACTGCCTTTTCCTCTCCTCTCTTCCAGTGTGGCACACTGACCTCCTGCAGCCAGACAGTATCGGCTCCGGCATCAATCAGGGCCTGACGGGTGTACTCCACAGCAAGCAAAGCCTCCCCGGATCCGGGCAATCTCCCTTTGGTATTCTTTGTGATCCAGCGCAGATGATGATAGGCTGTGGTGTCAGTCAGAGCCTCGCTGAAAATTGATCTGATTACCGAGTCAGGCTGTTGTGCTTCAGCCTGTGACACGAGCAGCAGTGAAAGAAAAAGCAGGTAAAGCCTAGGCATCAATATTTGCATACTTTGCATGCTTCTCAATGAACTCTCTGCGTGGCGGCACCTCGTCACCCATAAGCATGGAGAAGATGTGGTCTGCCTCAGCGGCGCTCTCAATAGTCACCTGACGCAGGGTGCGCGTCTCAGGATTCATCGTCGTTGACCAGAGCTGCTCGGCATTCATCTCGCCGAGACCCTTGTAACGCTGTATCGTCACACTGGAGTCCTTGCCCTGTCCCATCCCCTTCACAGCCTCTTCACGCTCCTCTTCATTCCAGCAGTACTTTTCAGATTTACCTTTCTTGACCAGGTATAGCGGAGGAGTGGCAATGTAAATATTACCGTTCTCAATCAGCTCGTGCATGTAGCGGAAGAAAAAGGTCATAATCAGGGTTGTGATATGTGAACCGTCGACGTCGGCATCAGTCATGATTATTACCTTGGCATATCTCAGCCCTGCGACGTTAAGTGCCTTGCTGTCGTCCTCGGTACCGATGTGCACGCCCAGTGCCGTGAAAATGTTTTTAATCTCCTCATTATCATAGATCTTGTGCTGCATCGCCTTCTCCACGTTAAGAATCTTTCCTCTCAGCGGAAGGATTGCCTGGAAGCGGCGGTCACGGCCCTGCTTGGCCGTGCCTCCTGCAGAGTCTCCCTCGACGAGGAATATCTCCGAGACGGCGGGGTCACGGTCGGCACAGTCAGCCAGCTTACCCGGCAGTCCCGATCCCGACAACACATTCTTTCGCTGCACCAGCTCCCGCGCCTTGCGTGCAGCATGCCGCGCCGTAGCTGCAAGAATCACCTTCTGTACAATTGACCTCGCATCCTTCGGGTTCTCCTCAAGATAGTTGCTCAGTGCCGTACTGACGGCCACGTCAACAGCTCCCATGACCTCAGAGTTACCAAGCTTTGTCTTGGTCTGACCTTCGAACTGAGGCTCGGCCACCTTGACAGAGATAACAGATGTGAGACCCTCACGGAAGTCGTCACCGTTGATATCAAATTTCAGTTTGGAGACCATACCTGAATCTTCGGCGTACTTCTTCAGCGTGCGCGTCAGTCCCCTGCGGAACCCGGCAAGATGTGTGCCACCTTCAATGGTGTTTATGTTGTTGACATATGAGTGTACGTTCTCTGAGAACGATGTGTTGTACTGAAGGGCCAGCTCGACAGGCATCTCCCCCTTGTCATAGTTGATGTAAATGATCTTGTCAATGAGCCTTTCGCGGTTGACGTCAAGATATTCAACAAATTCCGGAAGGCCTCTCTCAGAATAGAACCTTTCAGTCACCGGGTGCAACCCGTTGCCGTTCTCAACCATCTCGCGCCTGTCTGTGAGAGTCAGCAGAATGTTCTTATTGAGGAAGGCGAGCTCCCTGAGACGTGCAGCGAGTATCTCGAACTTGAACTCCATGACCTGGAAAATGGTGCTGTCGGGAATGAAGGTAGTGGTTGTTCCTGTCGAATCTGATTCGCCTAACAGGTCAACCGGGGTGACCGGTTTTCCCCTCTCATAGGTCTGCGACCATCTTTTTCCCTGCCTGTTCACTTCAACGGTAAGGCGTGACGACAGTGCGTTGACGCATGACACGCCGACACCATGCAGACCGCCTGATACCTTGTAAGAATCCTTGTCAAATTTACCGCCGGCATGCAGCACTGTCATCACCACCTCGAGAGCCGAACGCTTCTCCTTCTCATGCATCTCGACAGGTATACCGCGGCCATTGTCCACGACTGTTATTGAGTTATCCTCATTTATTGTGACATCGATCTGGTTGCAGTAGCCGACTAGAGCCTCGTCGATGGAGTTATCTACCACCTCATAAACCAGGTGATGGAGCCCCTTAAGCCCTATATCACCTATGTACATCGCCGGCCTTTTCCTTACGGCTTCAAGTCCTTCAAGCACCTGAATACTGTCGGCTGAATAATCATCAACATCATTAGTCCTCTTCCTCAGTTCCTCATTACTCATTTCAGAAATATTTTACTTTGAAAATCAAGCTGTTAACCAGCTGATAATATGTTATTTATTAAATCATGCAAAGGTAATAAAACATACGGATTTTACCTTCTTTAAGGTAACAATTTGATCACCGAGATATGAACAATCTGCACGGCCGTGCGGCAGGTCACAGGCTGTATGTAAACCCTGCCAGTATCATGAAGTTATGGGCAGGATAATAATTCCATTCATAATACTTCTTATACGAGAGATTATTGGCTCTGACCCAGAATGACATTGCTTTGGTGTATCTGTACTCAGCCCCCAGGTTCAGGTTTGGGTGCATCTCCAGCTTCACCACTTTTTCAGGAGCCTTTACCAGCGCATGGCGCTGGCCGACAAGCGTTATCGCGGCGGAGGCGACTATCTTGTTCCGCAGATTGTAGTCAGCCCTGAAGGTGCCATCCCAGTCAGGCCGGTGCCATGCATAGTCCTGCCCGGTGAGCGAATACCTGTAATAGTTGCCGTCGAGAGCAAATGACAGCTTGCTGTTGAACGGATAGCTCATCTCGCCGTGCACCCTGAGCATATCTCCGTCATCATATACCGGCAAGAAATAATTACCGACTCCCAAGGTGTCATTCATGAACAGAAGGATATCATCTGAGAGTGTATAGCTTACATTAAGTGCGTAAGTTGCTGATACATTAATGTTTCCTGCTATGCCTGCCGCAACCCTCAGCTTATTGTCAGTATTTCGCAGGGTAAAGAGGGTGCTTCCGGGCATGATGTAGGGATTGACATATACCGTTGTCTTAGCCTGGTTGTTGTCGAGTGAACCGTCAATTGATGCATTGAACCGGAGGAACTCAGGTATGATCCTGAAAGTAAACAGGACATCAGGATAAAAATACATGTATGTTTTGATGTCACCTCCTGACAGCGGATCATAGTCCTCCTTAATGTCTGCCACGATCCTGATGCCGAAGCGGAATCGCCATTCCTCAGTCCCTTTGGTAATATAGGGTGCAAGCGAGAGCAGATTCCTGGCTTTGGTGTCGAGTGACTCCGAGAAGATCCACAGGTCATAATCAACAGCAGCGCCGCCGTAGAATCCGAACATATTCTTTCCTCCCCTGACGCTGAGGCCTGGGTTATGCTGTGTCCCGTCACCGGCCCTTGAGAACAGGTTATATTTCAGAGTCGCATCCCAGTTGAGGTCACTTGAGTCAGGCTCGATGGTGAAATACCTGACCCTGCCCGTCAGATCGTAATAGACTGACTTAATATCATCCCGCTCCGGCTCCCAGCCGGTTATATCAGTATCGTAACCATATGCGTATCGAGACATCTGTCTGAAGTCGATATCAGAGTCAAGCCGGCTCCTCTTGTAATACTTCTTCCCGTAGAGCAATGCCTGATTATCCATGAAGCCTGTATAGACTATGTCATCATTCTCCAGCGTCATTGTCCCGCCCGAAAGGAAACTCCTGGTATAAAGTCCTATTGTATGATCCTTTGATCTGTCGTTTGTCAGGCTCAGCTCAAGAAACGGTGTGAGGTAGGTTCCGAAACCAAGGTTGACATACCCTTTCTGAAGCTCGGGGAGAGGATCAGGAGAGAGAGCTGCGGCCTTGATGGGGCTGATCTTGTACTCGGGGACAAAGGTCCCGGGGACAAAGTCATATTTAAAGTCGATCCTGACTTTGGAAGTATCGTCGGCAGCAGGCAGTACAGCTCTCTTGGTTGCATCCTGCAAAGTCGGTTTATAAGGGTTGTACAGCGTTACTGACCTTTTGATCGTCGCCTCCTGTGTCTGGCCTGATGCCGCCAATGTCAACAAAAGTGCTGCAAGTATAATATACGGTTTCCTATTCATCGCTTGATCTTTATTGTCTCTGTTCAGTTTTGTGTTGCCGTGCCCTGGGGAGCAGCGCCATCCGGTTGAGTTTCAGGGGTGAGAGCCGAAAGTTTTTTGCGGGCCTCGTCAATGATACCGTCATTCTTCACAGTGTAATAGTCAATCAGGCTCTGAAGGGTAGCCTTGGCCTGGAAGGTATCACCCTTCTTCACTGCGATATCTGACATAAGGATAAAGACCTTTCCTTTCCAGTAGGGATGAGGTGAATTCATATCTATAAAGTCGTTGACCTCCTTCTCGGCACCGTTGAAATCACCTGCCAGCCAAAGCAGTTCAGCAACATGGTACTTCGCTTCAGCACCGTAAATAGTTCCAACTTCATAACCAACCCTGCGGTAGTCATCAAGGGCATCCTCATTTCTGCCAAGCTGCTGGTTAGCTTTTGCAGTATGGAAGGTCGCCTCACGTGCCAGCTCCTCGGTAAGCTTTTCAGAGCCCAGAACCATCTCTGCTGCGGTGATGACCTTCCCGGGCTCGTCAGTCTTTATTGCTGCACGCATCATACCCAGGTAAGAGTACATCCTGTTTTCAGGGTTTGATGATTCACGGCTCAGGGTCTCATATAGCGTATAAGCGCGGCGATAATCCTCTTTACCGTAAGTTATTGACGCAGCGCCAAGCAACGACTGTTCCATGAACTGGTTGTTACCGACGCTTACCACCGCCAGGTAAAGCTCAAGCGCCTCATCAACATTGCCGGATCTGTTCAGGCAGTCAGCCAGGTAGAACCTGGCATTGGTGGCAAAGCTGCCAGCGGGGAATTCCGTAAGGTAGTTCCGGAAGATCTGTGATGACCTTTCACAATTGCCCCTGACATACTGATTCTCGCCTGAGATGTATGTCATCGAGTCGCGCGATGAAGCCTCTATATCGCCAAATCCCTTGACAGTCTTCATGTAGGCAAAATAAGCGTCTACGTCATCCATGTCGCTGTATGCGTTCCTCAGTCCGTTAACGGCATTGCGTGCTTCCGGCGTGTCGCCGAAGTTCTCTATTACCTTCTTGAACTGTTCTACAGCCTTCGCATTGTCTCCTGCATTATAATAGATCAGCCCAAGCTGAACCATGGCAGGAGGGACAAACTGGCTGTTACTGTGCCTTGCAATTATCCCGGTAAAATCAGCCTCCCCCTTTGCAGGCTCTTCAAGGGCCACCCATGCCCTGCCGCGTTCAAAGAGCGCATTGGGGACATATGCCGATTTCGGATACTTTTCGATCAGGGTGGTCAGGGTTTCAACTTTGGCCTGATTGTTATTGCTGAGCCCCTGGGCAAAACCCTTCTGGAACATGGCATAATCGGCATCCTGCCTGGCATAATCAATCACCTTGTCATAATAGGTCACTGCTGCCAGGTAATCGGCACTTATGTAATAACAATCGGCAATACGGTTGCGTGCATCTGCGACGATATCTGATCGCGTATCCTGGTCAACACGGCTGTTGAAAGCAACGAAAAGAGGGAGGGCGCGGGCGTAATCCCCCTCATGGAAGTAAACATATCCAAGGTTGTAGTCAATCAGCTCATACTCAGGAAGCGACATAGAGCCTGGTAACTGCCTGAAGAGCTCCCAGTTCTCCCTTGCCTCCTCATTATTGCCCAGGCGGTAGCTGGCCTCACCTCTCCAGTAGAGTGCCTGAGCCCTCACAGAGGCATTCATCTCCTTGTACTTGAGTGACTTGTCAAACATAGTCACGGCGTCACCGTACCTCTTGTTCCTGAATTGCTCTATCCCCCTGAAATAGGCTACTCGCTGGTAGGCATCCTTCAGCTGATCATTCTTGTTGTTTATCTTGTCGAGGGAGTTGAGGGCCGCCTCGTAGTTTTTAAGCCTCATATAGGCAGAGACAAGATAGTTGTATGCTTCTGTCACATTATCCGATCCGGGGTAGGTTTCGATGTAGTTGTGCAACGCTTCTATACCTTCCCCGAACGGTGAGTATGAATTCTCATAGGCCAGCTTGGCAAAATTGAAAAGAGCCTCCTCCTGTATCGTCTTGTCGTAACTCATACCCGAAGCACCGGAGAAAGCAAGCTGAGCCTTCTTCTTGTCATTTTTCTTCAGATAGCATGAACCAAGCATGTAATAGGAGTTTTGTGTAAGTATGTCACTCCTCCCCGCCACCTCCGTAAACAGCCTGGTGGCTTTGTCATAGTCGCCGGTCTGATAATAGCAGTAAGCAAGTTCATACTTGTCGTTCCTGTCACTGAGGCGTGTGTCGGCTGTGAATTTCTCGAGGTAGGGTATGGCCTCACTGTAGTTTCCCTTCTGAAAATATGCATCTCCGATGAAGCGGTATAGCTCTATCTCCCTGTTTTTGCCAGCCTGCTCTATAAGGGACGGTGCTATCGCCAGGATACCGTCATAATTCTTGTTGATGTAATATATCTGAACTATATAGAAGGGTACCACCCCGCCAAAGGTCTCATCACCCTGCAGACGTTCAAATCCTTCTATTGCTGTTTTGTAGAAACCGTTTTCATATGCGATGCATGAGTGATAGTAGAGTGCAGGAGTTGTATAATCTGTATCGACGTCAGTTATCTCGGCAAAAAGCATCATGGCCCTTTTCTTGTCGCCCTTCATGTAATGTGAGTAACCCAGCTTGAACAGGTACTCCGGGAGGCTCTTGCCTGTGAGACTCAGCCGGTCTGTCTGTTCAAACCATTCAATTGCGCAACTGTAATTGCGCTGCTGGTAACAGTACAGCCCGGATTCAAACCTGGCCTGGTTAAGCATTGGACTTTCACTGTTTGAAACAATAAAGCTCTGCATCCTGTATTCGGCATCAGGACTCATCAGGCGCATGGAGGCAAGGGCCGCATGATATTCAGCATCAGCCCTCTGCTGCGACTTTCCTGAATTGTCTGCCGCCAGCCATTTGTCGAACAGCTCTATAGCTGTGGCGTACTTGGCCTTGCCATACATCTCATAGCCATTGTTCAGCAGAGAGGTCAGCTCCTCACCTGTGAACGAGGACTGCCCCCTGAGAGCAGTCCCTGTCATGAGGACCGCAGCAACAATGATTACCAATATCTTCCTGTTCATAACTTTATCATTTCTTTAGCCTCAGTCAACAGAAAAATCACCTGCAAAACGGCTTCTGCAGATAATTATCTAATTAACAATATCTTGCACTGTTTTTTTGGTGCAATTTCATCTCGGATAAAAATACAACTATAAAACAGCGCGAAAAGCTCTTTATTGCTCATTTTATCAACATCACTGCCTGTGATTGTTAATTCTTTTTTATTTTGCGACAAAAGTAAGAGCCATGCATGAGACAGAACCCCTTGACACAATCATTGAGCTGAAGAGTTGCTCGATCATGCAGCAGGATCATCTTGTTCTTTCAGACGTGAACCTGAAGGTTGAAAAGGGCGAGTTCCTCTATCTTGTGGGCAGGGTGGGAAGCGGCAAGACGTCACTCTTCCGTACTCTCAACGGACAACTGCCACTGTCAGACGGTGAAGGATGGGTCGCCGGCTTTAACCTCCGCAGACTCAGGAAACGCGACATACCCCTTCTTCGGCGCAAACTGGGGATAGTGTTCCAGGACTTTCAGCTTCTGACTGACCGGTCGGTGCATGATAACCTGGAATTCGTACTCAAGGCTACGGGCTGGACAAACAAAGAGGCCACCGAGGCACGAATAAGGGAGGTGCTGGAAAAAGTAGGGCTGCAAACCAAGGGTTTCAAGATGCCACATCAGCTCTCGGGGGGAGAACAACAGAGAATTGTAATTGCCAGGGCGCTGCTTAATGACCCCGACATAATACTTGCTGATGAGCCAACGGGAAATCTTGACCCCGAAACATCCGAAGATATACATCTGCTTCTGCGCAGCATCAGCGATAACGGAAGAGCAGTAATAATGTCGACACACAAACACTCGCTGATAAAAAAATACCCTGCCAGGACACTGCATTGCGAGAATGGGAAGATTGAAGACAAAGGTATGTCGGATGAGGAGATAGAACTCCTGCAATGATCATCTAATAACTTACTGTTGCTGAAGCGCGACTTACTGAATAAGCGGCAAAAAAACCTATTGCACCGTTGCTTATATTCCCCTTTACATTGGCTGGCGGTCCGCTGAAGAGGGGATTGGATCCCCGCAGTTCTGCCTGCGCCTCCTGAAGGAAACCGAAGTATTCCTTCCCCATGTTATTAAGCTCGACCGTGACCGTGTCACCCGGCACAAGCATTTCATATTCAGAGCCCTGATCAAGATAATATACAGCCGTTCCATTGGCATAGGTTCCGTTTATGAATTTGTCATCAGTCACAAACCAGTCGTTGATCGAATTGCTGATAAGTTGGCTGTTCCTGGAGACAAGGAAACGATAGTAATCCGGTGAGGGTGTATCCTGAAAAAAACCTCTTATTTCCCAGAAACCCTCCTCAGAGAATTCAGGATAGAACCACAACTGGATCGAATCAAGTTCAACCTTCTTGTTTAAAGTTGCGGTGGCTGAATAATTAGTGAATCCACCCACCGGAGCTGCAAGCCTGATGTTAAGGGTATAGGTAGTCCCCACAATGCCGTAAAAATCGGCTTTTGTCTGGTAAAACCCGGGAGAGGTCTCATTTAGTTGAATAACTCCCTTTTCTGAGCTGAGTGTGACAAATGCGCCGGCGACACGCGGAGGCTCTTCACTGAAATAATAACTTGTTGTCTTTGAAAGCCTTACAGTGTGAACAGCAGTATCGGTGGTGATTGCGCCGTCGACAACCAGCTTTATGGTGCTGTCATCAAGCTCAAGGTCGATCCGTTCCGTACAGCACACGAGCAATCCGGTGAGAAGAACAAAAGATATAAGTTGAGCGGAATATTTCATCTATTCAGAATTTAATATTGTAGGTAAGTGCCGGTATTACAGAAAAGAGATATGTCTTCTCAGCATAAGTGGCATATGGATTATCCTCTTCCTGCACAAAATTAATTGCCCATGTATTGTGCCTGTTATAAACATTGTAAACCGACAGGTTAAGCTCCCCGTGCCACCTTTTTTCCTTCTTTGCCTTACCCCTCATTGTGACTGACAGGTCAAGACGGTGATAATCCTCCATCCTGTATGAATTCCTGTCAGAATATATAGGTATAAGTGCATTGCCGATGACAGCCCTGCCCGTTGGCAGAGTGAGAGGCAGCCCGGTGGCATATGTCCATGTTGCTGCGGCTGATATTCTCCCTGAAATGATGTAATTAGCCACGATGCTGACCGCATGTGGTTTATCATATAGAGAGGGATAGCGATTCCCGTTATTGATTTCGGGCACCTGCCTGAATGACCTTGAGTAGGTATAGCTTACCCAACCGGTCAGGTCTCCCTTGTTTTTGCGAACAAGCGCTTCAATTCCCCATGAATAACCGGTTCCCCTGCGAAGCTCCCCTTCGAGATACTGATTGAGAAACAACTGGGCATGATCTCTGAAATCAATCAGATTGCGGTAATTCTTGTAGTAACCCTCCAGGGAGACCTCATACGTGTCACTCCGGAAATTCCGGAAATATCCGGCTGCAAACTGGTCACAAAGCTGTGGATCAACGTTGGGAGAAGCCGGGAACCATATATCGAGAGGAGTGCCGGACGCAGAGTTTTGTGCCAGGGCGATGTACTGAGCCATATGGCCGTAACTTCCCTTGACGGAAGAGTTGCCGTCGAGGAGAAAGGTGAATGCCAGCCTCGGCTCAAGACTTGACGATGTATTGAAAATATCTCCCCGGCTGTATTTTATACTGTCCACAGGATTATAATCATCGTCATACACATATGAAGTACCCGGCCCAATATTCTGGAAAATGGCAAAACGTAATCCGTATTTGAGGCTGAATCTCTCCGTAACCCTGTACTCATCCGAAGCATATATGCCGCTTTCAAGTGCGTAAGAAGGCTCAAGCCTGAACCAGGTATCTCCGGTGGTGCTCCCAATACCCTTTACCTCTCCGGGAAAGAATTCGTGAAAAATAGTTGAGACCCCGTACCGCAGCTTATGTTTTTCAGACAAGAGGTGGGTGAAGTCAATCTTCGAAGCGTAATCGGTCAGTCTTGAATCCCAGTTGAAAGTGAAGGCGCCGGTGCCCCCTTCCGGTGTTCCGAGATTATAGTTGTATCTTGAATAAATCAGGCTGACGTTATAGAAGACTCTGTCAGAGATAAAATGGTTCCATCGGAGCGTGGCTGTTCTGTTGCCGAAACTTACTGCCGAGAACTGGTTGCTGAAGACATCCTTCCCTTCATATCCCGACAGGTACAGCCTGTTCTTCTTATTTAAAACATGAGACAGTTTAAAGTTCAGGTCGTAGAAATAGAGCTTGTTGTCCTGTATATCCTCATTTTTGGCCAGGGGAAGGAAGATATCCGCATATGTCCGTCGGCCTGCGACAAGGAAAGTGGTCTTCTCTTTTATCACAGGCCCGCCAACTGTAAGCTTGCTTGATATGGTGCCGATACTGGCCGCTCCTCTGATCCGTTGCAGGTCTCCCTCCTTCATCTCAACGTCGAGGAGCGAAGATAGCCTTCCGCCATATATTGCCGGGATATCCCCCTTATAGAGGGTGACATCCTTTATGACATCGTTGTTGAAAACCGAAAAGAACCCAAGCAGGTGTGAGGCATTATATACCGTAGCTTCATCGAGGAGGATCAGATTCTGGTCAGAGCCACCTCCCCTGACGCTGAAGCCGCTCGATCCCTCGCTTGTTGGCTGTACGCCCGGCAGCAGTTGCAAAACCTTGATAAGATCAACCTCTCCTAGCAGGGAAGGTACCGCAGCTATCGTTTTGACATCGAGCTTCACCACTCCCGTGGCGGGTGACCTGACGTTATCATCGCCCCTCTTTCCTTCGATAATGATCCCGTCAAGCATGGTCTCACTGCTCTCCATGTCAAAGTCATGCTTCATGTTTCGGACAGCATTCATCCTGTGCGTCAGCGTTATATAGCCTATGTATGATAACTGCAGCTCCAGGGTGCCCGCCGGAAGGGTCAGGGAATAAAATCCTTCTTCGTCAGTGGCTGCACCTATCTTAAGGGTGGTCTCTATAACAGTCACACCTACAAGCACTTCTCCTGTTTCAGCATCACGCACAAAGCCACTGACGGTGACCTTATCCTGCAAAATGACCGTGTCAGGGCTCTCCCCGGCCATGATGAACGGAGACAACAGGAGACTTATCAGTATGGATATGACCATATACCAGAGGTGATATTTTCAGATCAGCGGCTTTTTAGCAGTCTGACCGGGAATGGCAGCGTGTTCCTGTAAAGCCTGCAGTATGATGTTTCAACACTGTTGAATGACTTAATGAATAGAGCTATTGATGGCACAGATGAGCCTGCAAAATCAAGGATCTTACCGCTTCCGGCATTTTCCTTTATCAGGCTGTCTATAACGTGATAGGCAGTACGCAGTTCACGGCTCTTCCTGCTTCCCGCCGTAAAGAGAAGGGTTATCCTTCCTGCAAAATCGATGACGAACATGCCCCACAGAAGCTTCCCTTTGGGTGATCTCACACCGAGGATCTTTCCCTTGCCGGTTGTGATACAGTGATCCATGAGAGCGTGAAGACGCCGGTAGCTTACATCCCTAATCACTCCTGCCCTCCTGCCGATTGTTGACCTGAATAGTGCAATGACCTCACGCGGTTTTGCATCGTCAACTATTTCCTGGGGGAAGCGGTGGGCAATATTGACATTCCGTCTGCAGTCTGTCATGTAGTTCAGCCACAGCGTCTCATAGGTGTTTTCAAGGTCAAGGGTGAAGTTTGTGCGGCGTGTGACACTGAATCCGGGTGCCGCCACCGTCTGACCGATGCTCAGGTCTACAAGCCTGAAGGACTCGGGGATGAATCCGACGAACTCTTCGGCGATAGTTGCCCTGTCGCCGTCAGCGCTGTACAGCCCCAGGTGCTGAAGAAAAACAGGAGTGGCAATATAGCTGAATCCAAACTTACGAAATGATGGAAGAGGGAAAAGGGAGTTGTAGTCGTCGTCAACGAGAGCCTCCCATCCGGGTGCCATGATATCCAGGTACCAGGACCAGGGATAGGGCTTAACGCTTTTTATCTCTGAGAGGCATTCATCCCATCTGGCACGGTCAATCTCCCCGTTCCTCAGGTAAGCAATCATCTCTTCTGCATGTCGAGGGTTTTCTCAAAGACCTCTCTCCACCCCTCCCATCCGTTGGTCTCGCTCAGAGATGTATTGTGCCATATCGAAACAAACAGTCCGCCTGCTTTTCTTGTGGCGGCGATCAGGTCACTGACGGTCGCAATTGCCGCTTCGGCAGTGAGATGCCTGTACTGTCTGAGGGTGCCGTCCATCACCTGGAAAGGGACAACGGTCAGACCGGAAGTTTTTTCCCTCCCGAGATCATAAAACCTGAATGGACGTGCTATCCCTGCCCTGAAGCCAGGCTCATCAGCATAACCCATGGTATAGTCAACCCTGATGCCTGCACCCTCAAACGCCTGGTAGGTGTCGGGCATCTTCAGCAGCAGCCAGTGCTGACGCGCAGCCTCAGGCTCATGCCCCGTGATATGCGAGTATCGCTCTACCTCTGTCAGAAGTACCCTGGGTCTTCCTGACGAACGGTATGAAGGGTGTATCCCTGTCCTTGCCTGAGTATCGTATTTTCTAATAATGGAAACATATTCATGATCCTTGTGATGCGGGTTGCGGTCATACTCGCCGTGGTCACCCACAGGGAAGAAGTATAATGTCTCGCACCCATGCCTACCCGTCTGTTCTCCAATGTACCCAAAGCTGTCATACGGATCATCCTTCTGCCCCCTGATGGTCCTTATCCTCTCTGCCGGGGAGGCTCCCGTCCCCGTGAGCCCCTTCACCAGCCCGCCGAAACTCCTCAGGAATCCCCTGTGTCTGTAGGCAAATGGCTGATCAACATCGACAGTAAGAAGCGCCCTGTATTCGTTATGTCTGATAGTGAATGCCGGGAAGTGCTTCACAAGAGAGTTTGCAAGGTATCTTGCCCATATATCTACAACGGGAAGACTGAGAAATCCTTCGCGGTATGCCAGCGACCTGGCACCCGGAAATCTCCCGTGAGCATCCGGGGAGAACGGCAGATACTCCTCATACCTCGAAAGCATGTAAAATGCTGCCGAGAAGATATCAAACGGAAAGTCTCCGCTGTCGGAGGCAAACAGCACAGGCATGTCACCGATCCGTGCAACCGGAGGCTCAAGGGGCGTCACACCCTGCATGGATAATAATCCTGAGGGTCTGATGACAAACTGATCCTTTACCTTCTCGTCTGAATAAATAATTGCCGGGTTATTGCCGATCTTTCGCCTGTCATCTGTAATCTCGTAATCAACACCAAGTACAGATGAGAACAACTCCCCCGCAATATACTCAAGCCGGGGAGTTATTACCGGCGAATAGATTCTCAGTTTCTTCGTACTCATAACGACAAATTTACATAATTGACTGTCAAACAACTCCCTCCGGAGTCTTATATTTATTAACACGAATTCATCAGTTGGCGCAATATTTTTTTCTACTTTTGTTTCCTGTGCTCTTTTAAGTTCAAATTTAAACTAATTCATATTATGGGTAAAGGTGACAAGAAATCAAAGAGAGGTAAGATAATACTGGGTACATACGGCGTCCGCCGGTCACAGAAAGCAAAAAAGACCGTGGTTGTACCTGCGGTCAAAGCCAAGGCACCGGTAATTGAAGAGAAGGTTAAGCCCGTCAAGGCGGCTGTAAAAACGACCAAACCCAAAGCTGCACCGAAGAGCGCAGCCAAACCAGCGGCAAAAACAACCGAAAAAGCACCCAAACCGGCAGCAAAAGCTACCAAAACAGCTGCGAAAAAGAAGGAGTAAATTTGTTTCAGGGCCTCACAATCAGGCTGCTGTAGACTGAAGCGTCGATAGCTGCCTCAATTATCATGCTTCTGTCAGACTGTAATGCTTTTACAACAGCGGAATGCATGCCGTCGCTGTCAGTCACCCGTATCACCTCTGCCCCGAGAAATGTATCGCTTCCGAAGAGTGCTCCGTCGTAGAGGTCAGTTCCATAGGGGGATAAGTTCTTCCATGACTCCTTTACCCTGATCAGGTTCAGCTCGCCGTCAGCCAGCACTACGACAATAATCTTCACCCCCTGTCTGCGCGCTGTCATCATCTCGCCGGCATACATAAGCATGCCGCCGTCACCGGTGACGCATACTACCGTGGCTTTCGGATCAGCGATTGCTGCAGCTATGGCAGCGGGCAGACCGAATCCCATCGACGACCACCCATTGGTCATGATCAGCCTCCCGCGATCCGTGACATCCCACATCTGTCCCAACAGATGAAGGTGTGAACCAACGTCAGCCGTTAAAACAGTATCACGGGGAAGGAGGTCATGCAGAATCTCAAGAGCCTTCACAGGACTGAATCCGCCGGTTAGTTCCGTCAGGCCGGATCTGACAGCGCTCCTTGCTTCACACGCAAGAGTGACCATTTCAGGAGACCCGTGGAGAGCTCCCAGCGCCTCAAACCATTTAGAGGCGGAAGAGATAACCTGTATTGACCCGGGTATTTGAAGATCAGTCCTGATGGTGTTAAAATGAAGGAGAGGTACCCTGTTCATCCATGACTCATAGTTGTACTCAACCGGATCATAACCCAGACCGATGATCAGGTCAGCCTCACGGGTCAGTATTCTCAGCCTGTCGCTTAAAGAGTGGAAGAGGACGCCGGCATAACACGGGTGACTCTCAGGTATTATCCCTTTCGCCATCGGTGTCAAAACAACGGGCACGGGACATGCGTCAAGTAACCTGAGCAGTGCAGGGCCAGCCCCTGCCCGCATTGCTGTCAGACCTGCGGCAATAAGAGGCCTTCTGGCCGACGCAATCAGCACCCTGGCTCTCTCATCGAGGTGAAATTTGTCACTCCTGACCTCACCCTTACCTGTTGCCTTAACCACAGCACACTCCCTGTCCGCCATGTCAGAAGGGAGGCCGATATGTACCGGACCCGGATACTCTTCGTTTGCAATCGCGAGGCTTTCCTCTGTTATGTCACCTGCCGTCGCTTCCGTAAGCCTGAAAGTGGCTTTTGTAATAGGGGCATAAAGTGACTGATGATCAATGTTCATCTGCGTGGTCCGCCCGGCCCAGTGGCCGGGGAGCTCAGAGGTCAGCGCCAGAACAGGCGAACGGTCGAGCAACGCCCCTCCTACACCGGTAGAGAGATTCGTGGCACCGGGACCAAAGGTGGCATGGCATACACCCGTGATGCCTGTCATCCTCGCGGTGACATCTGCCATTACTGCCGCTGAGGCCTCATGCGATGTAAGGATGAACCCGATCCCTTCCTTCCGGAAGGCCTCCATATAGGGAATAGACGGGCCTCCCGGTATACCGAAAAACCGTTTCACCCCATGCTCTCTGAGTCTCCTCGCAAGATACTCCGCTACTGTCATCCCGGGTTTTTTGTGTTTAACAAAAGTAATCAAACAGCGAAACAAAAAAACTGCGATATTTGGAAACCCTATTCCCTATAATGAAAGACCGCCGCATCAATACCATTTTCTGGGCTATCGTTACCTGTCTGATGTGGTCAACAGCCTACCCTTTCATTAAAGTCGGACTTCAGTACTCAACTCCCCTGCACTTTGCAGGTTCACGCTTTATCATCTCGGGACTGATGATACTTCCCTTTACGGTCAACATCCGTGATTATGTGAAGATGATAATTGCGAACAGGAGTCTGGCAATATGGGTTACGGTGCTGCAGACCCTCATCAACTATATCCTTTTCTATAAAGGGATGGAATATGTTCCGGGAGCACTGGGAGCGGTGATCGTCGGATCACAGCCTTTCGTTACGGCCATCGTATCAAGGATAATGATCCATGATGAGAGGTTCACGCTGGCAAAAGTGGCAACTATTGTATTCGGACTGGCAGGGATTGTGCTCGTCAGTGCCGGCAGGCAGGGTCTTCACCTTGGCGGACCGAAAGAGCTGGCAGGTGTCGTAATGATCTTTATCGCCAACCTGTCCACAGCAATAAGCAATGTGCTGGTGTCAAAAAACGGCAAAAAAATGAATCCCCTGGTGCTGAGTTCGTTCTCACTCCTCACAGGGGGCATAATTATTTTTTTCCTCTCTTTCCTTGTTGAGAATGTTCCTTCAAAGCCGGACTTTCCTCTCAATTACTGGCTGGTTCTGGCATGGCTTGCATTCATGTCTGCCTTTACTTTCTCAAAGTGGTATGTGCTTTTAAACAGACCAGAGGTAAGGGTCTCGGAACTTAACCTGTGGAAGTTCATCATCCCTGTCTTTGGTGCCATACTCAGCTGGATGATCGTTCCGGATGAAAATGCTGACTGGGTTACAATCATCGGCATGGTGATGATATCACTCTCACTGATATACTTCTTCGGTGTAACAGGAAGAAGGGAGAGGAAGGTCGAAGAGGTCCCTGCCGGACCTATGGCGAAATAACAGTGAGATCATCACAATTACACAGACTGCTGAAATTCCGGACGAATATTTTCATTAACTTTCCTGAGATTCCGGAAAGCAGCAATTCTTAACCTGTGCCCCGTTTAAGGTTCAACCAATAATTTCACAAAATAATGAAGAGCAGTTTGTTATTCAATATCGGCACGATGTTCGTCCTGCCAATGCTTATTGTGCTTGTACCAATATTTGCAGGTCAGTATTATGGCATTCTCCGGAAAAAAAGGGGGGTAAATATGGAGCCTGGCTCTGTTGGAACCGTGGTAGGCACGACACTTGCACTCCTGGCCTTCATGCTTGCCTTCACTTTTCAGATAGTCACAAATCGCTATGATACTCGAAAGCAGTTGCTGCTTGATGAGGTTACAAACATACGAACCACATACCTGAGAGCCGGATTACTATCAGAACCATACAATTCCGGAACGAAGGAACTTCTGATAGAATATGTTGATCTCCGGATTCAGCTGGCGGAAGATTCATCGAGGCTCAGATCAACTCTCGCGCGCTCACATGCGATACTTGACCAGCTCTGGAACTATGCTGAAGAACTTGCTGCACAAGACAGAAGTTCTGAAGTATATGCCCTTTACACACAGTCTCTGAATGATATCTATGATAACTTTAACCAGCGCATTACGATGACATTTGAGTATCGCATCCCAAAGATTGTATTATGGGTATTAATTATCATCACCTTCTTTTCAATGCTTTCCCTTGGTTATCATTTCGGCATTTCAGGAAAAGGGAGTTATAGAATTAATATATTGCTCTCTGTTATCTTTGCTGTTGTCATGTTCCTGATACTGGCCCTTGACCGGCCTGAAAAAGGATTCTCAAAACTCTCACAGAAGCCGGTTTATTCATTGCAGAAACAGCTTCAGGACTGGGAAGAGAAGCCGTAAATATTATTTCCCGCCTACCGGATTTAATGAATATTCAAAAAAATCTCCTCCTTAGTAAGGAGGAGTACCCCTATCCGCCAAATGGCGGATTGGGGGGAGGTGGTATGTCTGAGATTAATTATTCGACAATCACAAATTGTGGGGATTCGTTGTGATCTAAACAGTACAGACCACCCCCCGTCCCGATAAATCGGGACGGCTCCCCTCCTGACTCAGGAGGGGAAACGTCTTATTATAAGTGCTTTAACTATTTGCTGCCAAAAATAAACCTGACGTTTAGCCTAAAACCGGCTATCCCTGGCCAGGATTAATACTACCACTCCGGCGGCCACTCAGAGAGATTCTTGAAGAAGAGCAGATCCTTGTAGTAAGGTTTGGTTTTGCCTTCAATTGCAAGCATCTGGTCAGCAGTGAGCGGTTTGAAGTTTCTGGCTATCTCAATGTTCTCCTCCAGTTCGGCAATCGTGTCAATCCCGATGATAATGGTGCTCACCGGTAGTGTCATTACATACTCCATCGCCTCCTTCATCGTGATTATGCCTCCGTTCGAGAATATACGGTCACGGGCAGGTATCTTCATTGCAACTATCCCCATGCCTTTGTTTACTGCGTTAGGAAGAAACTTTTCGATGAACGGATCATGGTGCTTGTCTGCTGCATTGATTGCCACAAGCACATTATCAAACGGGAACCTCTCATTCAGCGCGTTTAACACATCCGGGCCCTCATGACCGGTGAATCCGATGAAACGGATCATCTTTTCATCCCTTGCCTTGATCATTGCCTTAAGCACACCGCCCTCACCAGTGATCTTGTCAAGGGTCTCTATCTCGGCAGATTTGACATTGTGTATCTGCCACATGTCAAGATGATCGGTCTGAAGCTGTTTCAGCGATTTCTCAAGCAGACGCATCGATCCGTCATATGTACGGTCATGTGTCTTTGAAGAGAGGAAGACCTCCTTACGGCGATACTTCATAACCTGCCCCACATTGCGCTCACTGGTTCCCATTGCATCAGCCCTTGAAACCGTCGGAGTAGACCTGCCATAAGCAGCAGCAGTATCAATGTAATTAATTCCAAGGTCTATTGCCCTGTTAATTATCTCCTGCGAGAGCTCCTCCTTGCCGGGTATCTCCGTTGTGGCCTGGGCCCCGAAACTGTATATACCTGCCATGTGACCGGTCTTCCCCAGGGGACGAAGCGGAAGCTTGCCCTTTACAGGAGCAAATAGTGGCCTTCCGAATGCATCAGCATAAGGTGCAAAACCTGCAAGAGCTGAAAGAGCTATCATCTTCTGCAGGAACTCGCGACGACTGTTTACAGATTTTTCTGACATTTTTTTTTATTTAAAGGTAAACTGATTTTTCATCAAAAAGTTCAGACAACACACCAAAATCGAAAAAATCATCCCTGACCTTGCGGCCTCCTGGCAAGCGACTGTATTGTCTCCTCCCTGGCAAGTGTGCTGATCTGGTCCCTTATCGGGGCATACCTTGAATGAAGCGGACATGGATTTATCTCATCACAGTTTTTGAGACCGAAAGCACAACTGGTCATAATATTATCCCCTTCAACAGCCTTTATCACATCTCCTATTTTCAGAGGAGCTTGTTTGCTGTCAAAGAAGAAGCCTCCGCCCCTCCCTTTTCGTGACTGAACAAATCCCTGCCTGACCATCCTTTGCAGTATCTTGGCAGTGAAGAACTGAGGAGCATCAATCTCGGCTGCAATCTCAGAAATACCCGGCCTCCTTCCTTTGTAGTTCTCAACCTGTATATAGACCAGACTCCTCAGTGCGTATTCTGTCTCCTTGTTAAACATTTTTCCTGCCTTTTAAAAACAAAAGTACAAAATAAATGTTTAAGGATTAAAAAGACCTTTTTGTCTTTTTATAAAATAAATAATATATTTGTATCCGAATTCTAATTACAGAATTGAAATGAAAAAAGAGAATCTGATCAACACATCGCTTGGCGAGATTGTAACCGATGATTTCAGGGCGGCATCCGTTTTCAAGGAAGCAGGGCTTGATTTCTGCTGCGGAGGGAAGAAGAGCCTTGCAGATGCATGCAGCGAAAAGAAAATTAATCCGGAACCGGTAATGAGCAAGCTCATGGAGCTGGAAATCTCATCTGAGAGCAGGGGCCATAACTTCAGCGAATGGTCTCCCTCCTTTCTTGCAGATTACATTGTCAACACTCACCATAAATATGTGCTCAAAAGTCTTCCGGAACTCTTATTCTATACTGATAAGATAGCAAAGGTACATGGAGACAGGCATGAAGAACTTATTGAAGTGGCTGAGCTCTTCTCACAGATAAACAGCGAGCTGCTTCAGCATTTAAAGAATGAGGAGGAGGTGCTCTTCCCGGCCGTTAAGAGGGTTATGGATAACAGTAACGAAGCAGACAGGGCATTGATAAGGTCAGAGATAGAACGGATGTCTGGTGAGCATGAATTCGCCGGCGGTGCCATGGACAGAATTAACGAGATGACCAGGGGTTACAAGGTACCTCATGATGCCTGCAACACTTACATGGTTACCTTGAAGCTGCTCGAAGAGTTTGAAGATGACCTTCACATCCACGTACACCTGGAAAACAATATCCTCTACCCTGCTGCACTGCGGCTGGCAGGCAATTAAATTAAGAATTAAGAAATAAGAATTAAGAGTTAAGAATTAAGAGTTAAGAATTAGGGAGTATGAAATCAGCCACAAAGGATCTGGAAAATGACCACGTACATATACTGCGTCTAATTGACATAATGGAACGGGTGACAAAAACCGATGCTCCGGATATCTCCGACCTGGAGTCTATTGTCAGCATTATAAAGAATTATGCTGATGGGTTCCATCATGCAAAGGAAGAAAACATTCTATTCCCCCGGCTCGAAGAGAAGGGATTCAGTCCTCACCAGGGACCCGTAGCGGTAATGCTTGCCGAACACATCCAGGGGAGGGAATATGTAAAAGGAATGGCGGAGAATATTAAGCTCTGCAGGGAGGGAAATAAATCAGCCCTGAAATATGTATACGCTAATATGTCAGGCTATATAACCCTGTTGCGCAATCATATTTCGAAGGAGAACAACATCCTTTTCCGTATGGCCGACAATGTTCTGGCTCCTGAAGATCACGCACGTCTTCTGGACGAGTATGCCAGAGTTGAACCCGTCACCCCTCATGGTGGCGGAGTGACAGAATATATTTCCGAAATAGAAAGACTTGATAACAGATATCAATAAATTAATCCTAAAAATTAAATGCCAATGACTACAAGAAATCTATGGATTGGCTTCCTGGCCGTCATGACTATCTCATTTGCGGTGCTTCTCTATTTCGGAAGGGAGATTTACCGCCAGGCACCGCCGGTGCCCGACAAAGTTATTACCACCGAAGGTGTCACCCTGTTTACCGGGCAGGATATCAGGGATGGACAGAATGTTTGGCAGTCGATGGGTGGCCAGGAGGTAGGTACCGTTTGGGGTCATGGCGCCTATCAGGCCCCGGACTGGAGTGCAGATTGGCTGCACAGGGAGGCTGTCTATATGCTGAACCAGCTGGCTCTTCAGAACCACAGTGTGCCATGGGACGCCCTTAAGACTGACACACAGGCATCACTGAAGGTGCTTCTGCAGGATGAACTGAGAAAAAACAGCTTCGACCCGTCAACCGGAACGCTTACAGTCTCCCCCCTTCGTGCTGAGGCTATTGCTTCAAACAGCGAATACTACAGCAGCCTGTTTACAGATGACCCTCAGTTCGCCGGGCTTCGTGATGCATATGCCATTGCGGAAAACTCACTGAAGGACCCTGAGAGGGTGAGGCTGCTTAATGCCTTTTTCTTCTGGACCTCATGGTCATGTGTCACACAGCGTCCCGGTCAGGATATCACCTATACCAATAACTGGCCGGCTGAAGAGCTTGTCGGCAACAGGCCGACAGGTTCGCTGCTCTTGTGGACAGGCTTCAGTGTCATAATACTGATCGCCGGGATAGGGCTGATGGGATGGTTTTACGCCAGGCAACGTGACAGTGCGCCTGAACTGGTCCCGGCCTCATTCCCCCTGACGCACAAAGCACAGACACCTTCACAGATAGCCACTGTGAAGTATTTCTGGATAGTGTCTCTCCTCCTCCTTGTTCAGGTGGCGATGGGAATTATCACCGCACATTATACCGTGGAGGGACAGGCATTATACGGCCTTCCGCTGGCCAAGATTCTCCCCTACTCCATCTCACGTACCTGGCACATACAGATTGCCATCTTCTGGATAGCCACCTCATGGCTGGCAACAGGTTTGTATTATGCTCCCGCCATCTCCGGCCATGAGCCTAAATACCAGCGCCTGGGGGTGAATTTCCTTTTCATTGCACTTCTGATAATTGTCCTTGGCTCGCTTGCCGGACAGTGGATGGGTGTGATGCAGAAGCTCGGTCTTGTGCAGAACTTCTGGTTCGGTCACCAGGGATATGAATATGTTGACCTTGGGCGATTCTGGCAGCTCTTCCTATTCATAGGACTCTTCATATGGCTTCTGCTGATGGGCAGGGCAATATGGCCGGCAATAAAAAAGAAATCTGACAGCCGCAACCTGCTCATTCTGTTTCTGATATCATCAATTGCCATCGCAGCTTTTTACGGGGCCGGACTGATGTGGGGAAGACAGACCAACCTCGCAATGGCAGAATACTGGCGCTGGTGGGTGGTCCATCTCTGGGTTGAGGGTTTCTTTGAGGTATTTGCAGCCGTCGTAATGGCCTTCCTCTTCGTCAGACTGCAGTTGCTTAAGGCTGCCACGGCGACCGTGGCTGTCCTCTTTTCAACAATCGTATTCCTTTCCGGCGGTATACTGGGTACATTCCACCATCTCTATTTCACCGGGACACCCACAGCAGTGCTGGCACTCGGGGCTACATTCAGCGCCCTGGAGGTCGTTCCGCTGGTGATGATGGGCTTCGAGGCGTATGATAACCTGAAGCTGAGCCGGGGCGCCGAATGGATAAAAGCATATAAATGGCCTATATACAGCTTTATAGCTGTTGCATTCTGGAATCTAGTCGGAGCAGGGATATTCGGCTTCCTGATTAACCCTCCCATTGCCCTGTACTATATGCAGGGTCTGAATACCACACCAGTTCACGGACATACGGCACTTTTCGGCGTATACGGGATCCTGGGCATCGGCCTGATGCTTTTCGTTCTTCGTGACATGGATCAGAAGAGTGTATGGAAGGAGCCTGTGATAAAGTTTGCCTTCTGGGCTATTAACATAGGACTGGCCCTGATGGTGCTCCTGAGTGTTCTACCGGTAGGACTGGCACAGACCGTTGCCAGCGTACAGGAGGGTCTGTGGTATGCACGCTCGGCCGAATTTATGCAGCAGCCTCACATTGAGACATTCAGATGGCTCAGGACAATCGGCGATACGATCTTCGCCGCCGGTACCGTCGCCCTGGCATGGTTCATATTCGGACTCAGGTTCGGATGGAGCATTAAGAAATAATCACTCAGTACCATAACCTGAACTGCGTCCTGATGTTAAACTTCACATCAGGACGCAATCATTTTAGAATACCAGAAGTTAACGTAAAAGTGGTCAGGAGACAGGTACCCTTTTGAATACCCAGTGTCTCTGTAGCATATAATTGAACACAACCGAGACAATCATATCGGTAATGATCCGGCTGATCTTGTAGTCAATGTGAAAGAATGATGTAATGTAATAAGTGCCGGACGCCTTGAGCAGGATACTGTTTATGACCACAACGGCAAACCTCAGCATTTGTATCTTTCCGTTGACCTTATATGTCAGCTCGCTGGAGTGAAATGTCCAGTACCTGTTCAGTGAGAAATTTACAAAAGCCCCAATAATTCCGCCGAATATGATGGATGTGGTGTAATGCAATCCGAAGAACTCCGTGAGAAGTATCATTACGGAGTAGTCAACCATTCCGCCGATGAATGCTGAAACCTGTGCCTTGCCGAACATGAACAGTCTATCTGACATCGGAGTCTTTTAGATTGTTTTCCTTTTCAGCAATATCCTTTTCATCTGCCATGCGGATCAGCTTTATGGTGTCCTTGATGTCAATGATAAATAGCAGGAGGCAGGCCACAGCACCAGCATACAGTATAGCATCTTTTACAAAAACCTCGGCTATCAGTATTGCCGAGATAATTATTCGCAGTTCTGTCGGGCCAAGGATGCCCGAGTCAATGGTGTAGTCTCCGGTAACCCTGTATCTCACGAGGGCAACTATCATCGCCCATCCGTAAAGAACGACAAAGCCCGACCCCACCATTTCCCATTGGTCCGGAGCATAGAAGACATAACCCCATCCGAGTATGATGGTGCTTATCCAGTCTATTGAAAGGTCGAGGGAAAACCCGTACCACTTCCTCGGTTTGTTGCGGTAATAGGCCAGCCTCCCGTCAAGGGAGTCGCCGAACCAGTTTATGGCGAAGCCTGCCACGCCCAGAAGCAGGAAACCCCTGTGATAAAATGTCGCCAGCACGAAACCGGAGAATGTTATCATGGTTCCGATAAAACCGAGAAAAGTTAGCATATCGGACGTTGTCCATGACGGGATGCGCTGAAGGAAGAATGCGATAGTCCTCTGCTCATAATTCTTCAGCAGGTTGGTCCTCCTCCTGTCAGTCGAAATACGCTTGACTATTTCCCTTATTTCGTCAGATATTGGTTTTCTCATTTTTAAAAGACAGCCTCCGGCAGACTCCTAAGCGCAATATACTACACTTTGCCATTGATAAAGACTGCGAAATTCACAATTTATTACCAAACTAACTAAAACATTTCACCCAGATTAAACAGATATCATTTCAATGGTCGTGCTGTCTTGCGGTCTTGCAATCATGCGGCCAGGCATTGCCTGAGGTAAGGGCCCTGCCATTGTGACCTTGCAGACGGTTCAACACCGGAGGGTATCACACTGACATGAACACAGGTTACTATCATGACTTTTACTTCCTGAACCTGACTTTTGTTCCAGCCTCATACAGCCTGCGGCTTGTCTCCCTTAACCCTTCAACCGGCAGTTTCACAACCTTTCTGTCATAAGTCATGAGCCCGTTCGTTTCAATCTCCACATCTGTTGTCTGTGTATAGATTGCTGCTGAGAGACCTCTGTCAATGAATCGGATTATCTGGTCAAGATAACCTGAATAGGTCATGAAGAGAGTGTCAGCACTCCTGAAGCTCTTGTAGCCCCAGTTATTCTTTTCGAGCCATGTGTGACCCTCGAGCGGAAGACCGAGTCCTCCGAATTCGCCCAAGCACCAGCAGCCTGTTTTTTTCCGAAAATCTCAGGTTTTGGCATCACCGGTCCGGGATAGTTATGCACGTCGAGTATGTCACCCACATCATGGAAGTTGCCCCCGCTGGCGCTGTTGACCAGTCTTGACGGATCCTTCTCCTTCGTCCATTGTGTTATCTCCGCCGTTTTGAACTGTCCCCACGCCTCGTTGAACGGAACCCACACAACAATGCTGGGGAAATTGTAGAGGCAGTCCATGATGGCATTCCATTCCGTTTTGTAGATCTTCTCCGAGACTTCAGACCTGCTCTTGTCTGAGCCCCCCTCCATTCCCGGCTTGTCATTCCACCGGTGACCTCCAAGGTCGCCACTGGGCATGTCCTGCCACACCAGCATGCCTGTACGGTCACAGTGGTAATACCACCTCGCCGGTTCTACCTTCACATGCTTGCGGATCATGTTGAATCCCATCTCCTTCGTCTTCACCACATCAAAGAGCAGAGCATTATCGGTGGGTGCTGTGTACAAACCGTCCGGCCACCATCCCTGGTCCAGCGTGCCATACTGGAACATGAAGCGGTTGTTGAGCATTATTCTCAACACGCCGTTGACATCAGGCTCCACAGATATCTTGCGCATGGCAAAATAGCTCTTTACCTCATCGGTGACTTTCCCTTTCCTTACAAGCGAAATGTTAAGATCATAAAGAAAAGGATCATCAGGAGACCATAGTCTGGGATTGTCAACAGGGAGCTTTATCTCCGTCCCCTCCGGCGCCTCCGCCGCAGAAAGGGTGTTTGTACCGTCAATTATCTTAACGCGGACTATGTCTCCCGGCTCCGGATTCTCAACCTTGACGGAGATCGTAACACTTTTTGTTGTCAATATCAGGAAGATGCCGTGTTGATGAAATATAAGACGAAGGCACCGCCTCAAGCCATACCGTCTGCCAGATACCAGTCACCGAAGTATACCATATGCCCTCCGGCTTACTGACCTGCTTCCCCCTTGGCTGCGGACCCCGGTCAACAGGGTCAGCGACCCTGACATCAAGCTGATGACTTCCTCCGCTCCTGACATGAGGCGTAATATCAACATAAAACGGATCATACCCTCCGCTGTGTGTGAGTACTTTTTTGCCGTCAATAAATATATCGCTCTCCCAGTCAACGGCCCCGAAATGGAGCAGGATCGTCTTACCCTTCATAGCCTTCGGTACAGTGAAACGGGTACGGTACCATAATACACTGTCAATACCCACTTTCCTGGCTACCCCTGACAGCGAAGACTCGACCGCGAACGGAACAAGTATTCTGCCTTCAAACTGTGCCGGCACGGCAGAGTTGATCGGGACGATAGCATAATCCCACAGTCCGTTAAGGCTCATCCAGAGATCCCTTTCCATCTGCGGCCTGGGATAGTCCGGCAGCGGCCTGACTGGGTCGATCGAATCAGCCCAGACGGTTCGTATCTTATCCCCGGCAGGCTTCCAGGTTGCGACCTGTCCTGCTGCTGCCAGGGAGAAGAGAAGAAATATCAATGAAGGAAAAACCCATGATCTTATACTTAAGGCACCTTCCCGCGCCAGAATCATTTTCATAATTGATATCAGGTTGTTGTCTTGTTGGATAAATGTAGTAAATAATCTGAATCAATCATTCCGTTTTTATTGAATTTGCCGGGTTCATAACCGCCGCCTGGCATGCCTTGTAGCTGATGGTGGCGAAGGTGATGACCAGTGTAATCACCCCGGCCAATATGAACACCATTGCTCCCAGAGTCGTCCTGTAGACATAATTTGACAGCCAGTGGCTCATGAAGTAATAGGCAACGGGGAAGGCAATAACAATCGAAATCACCACCAGAATGAGAAAATCTTTTGAAATAAGCCTGAGTATCGTCCCCTCGTCAGCACCGAAGACCTTTCTGATTCCAACCTCCTTTGTGCGCTGTTCAACCATATATGATGCCAGTCCGAACAGCCCCAGGCATGCGATCAGTATCGCCAGTATGGTGAAGAGAGTGAAGATAAGTCCGCGCTTCTCATCAGCCTCGAACTGCCTGTTAAAACGCTCCGACAGGAAAGTATAGGTAAAGGGCTGGTCAGGGAACACCTCCTTCCATGTCGTCTCTATGAAGCTCAGCGTCTCGTCAACGTTCTCCCCGCTGAGCTTAATATATACCACGTTATTCAGTGGACGGGTGACAAGTAGTAATGATTCTATCTCATTGTACATCCCGGTCTGGTGATAATCCTTCATTACGCCAATGACCCTGGCCCTGATGGTGTTCTCATCCCCGAGCTCAACTTTCTTGCCGATGGCCTCGGTCCATCCCATCCGTTTGACGAAAGTCTCGTTCACAACTACTCCTGTCAGTGTATCAGAAGGCATATCCTCCTGAAACTCTCTTCCTTCCGCCATTTTAATTCCCAGCGTCTCGATAAAGTCATAGTCGACAACTGCGAAGTTGATTCCGCGGGAGGACATGCCCTGGTCAGTTTCAACATTGAAAAGGACTTTGCCGGAACCCTCCCCGACGGGTGTATTGGTTCCTCCCACAAATTTAATGTCAGGATTTTCCCTGAGGGCCTGTTTAAGAACCGGATATTTACTGGCCATCGGACCGTTAAGCTGAAGGCCCACCACATTTTCCTGGTCAAATCCCTGGTCCATGGTCTTGAGATAGTTCAGCTGCCTGAAGACCACCAGGGTACATATTATCATTATTACAGAAACTGTGAACTGAATGACTACCAGCACCTTCCTGAACAGGCTTCCGGCTGAGCCCTGTGTTATCTCACCCTTTAGCACGGTGACCGGACTGAACCTTGAAAGGAAGAAGGCAGGGTAGCTTCCTCCCAGAATCCCGACAACGAGAATAACGGCCAGCAGGGAAATCAGCACTACCGGGCTGTGGATAACCTGAAGGTCAAAGTTCTTTCCTGCCAGAAGGTTGAATTTAGGCAATAATGCCACCAATATCAACATGCTAATTATCAGTGATATAACTGTAAATATCGTTGATTCTGAAATGAACTGAAGCACCAGAAGGCTTCTGCGTGAGCCAACCACTTTCCTGAGGCCCACCTCGCGTGCCCGTCTCGATGATCTGGCTGTAGCCAGGTTCATGTAATTCATTGCGGCAATAAGGACCAGGAAAATGGCAACGATAGCAAAAATATAGACATATGTAATACTTCCTGTCGGCTCAGGCTCGTTGGCATTGGTTGAATAAAGATGGATCCTGGTTATCGGTTCAAGAATGTACTCAATTTTTATGTTCAGGGAGCCAAAGATGGACTCCATGTGGGCAGCATACATGCCCTGCATCTTCTCCTCAAATGCCTTTACATCAAAATCTGCAGGAAAGAGGAGATATGTGAAGACACCAAAGTTCCCCCATGATCCCAGCTGTGCCGGCAGGTTTTTTCGTGAGGCAAGGGCATCAAAGCGGAAATGTGAATTAAAGGGGACATCCTCAATCACCCCTGTCACTTCAAAGACTGTAGTGCCAGTGGTGAGTGTCTTT
The DNA here is from genome assembly GCA_963732365.1 of uncultured Bacteroidales bacterium. Classification (GTDB taxonomy): domain Bacteria; phylum Bacteroidota; class Bacteroidia; order Bacteroidales; family VadinHA17; genus SR-FBR-E99. The sequence continues at coordinate 204,504 of CAVSZC010000003.1, forward strand.
CCGATCGGGTCACCGGTCCCGAAATACCTCCTGGCGACCTTCTCGGTAAGTATTATTTTGCCGGGTTCACGGAGGGCGGAGACAACCTCACCCTGTAAGACCTTGTAAGTGAATATGTCAAAGAGGGTTGAGTCTGCATAGAAGAATCCTTCTTCATTGAATTCGGTCTCTTCATATTTGTATACGGCGCGCGGCATGTTTATGAACCGTACAAACGCCTGCACCTCAGGATAATCCTGCACGACCTGCGGTCCGAAGGGTATCTGTGCAACAATCCAGGTGAACTGATCATCAGGCTCGGTGATCTTCGAAGAAACCCTGTATATCCGGTCAGCTTTCTCATGATGACGGTCATAGCTTACCTCGTCAGAGACGTAAATTATCAGGAACATTGCGCTTGCAATACCCATAGAGAGACCCAGTATGTTCAATATGCTGTAACCGGGATGTTTCAGAATGTGTCTGAATGCTGCAGTAATGAGATTTTTAATCATTGGGGATATTTTAGGCAGTATATGTTAATAGTTCTCAGAAAACTTCAGGTCGCTCCTACAGTTTTTAAATTATCATAATTCTTCTATCTGCAGACAGGTCACTCCTGTCGAATATGGTTTACTGAAGTCCCGTCAGGGACGACCTGCCTGTAGAAAAAAGTCATTAACAACAGAATGAGCCCCGTAGGGGCGACCTGTATGTTAGTATCATTAAAGTTAATATTATAGTCCATAAGAATGATACGTAGTCGTACCCTCTGTTTAATCTATGGAAAAGACGGAATAATATTCCTGATGTTACACAATTTATAGTGCCGTTAACAGGAATTTAACAAAAAAAAGAAAGCAACTGTAAAATTAATTTACATTATATGTCTATTTATTTTACACTCCCACTACACTGCATTATTGTATCTATCTGATTCAATTTACCTTATGTCTATGGCACAATCCTTGGAATATACAATAAAAACCGGAAATCGTCTATGAAAAGAGTGATCTTCATATTTATGATCGCAGGAGCTGTGCTGACTGATGATCTTGTGGCGCAGGAAAAGAAATGGACGCTGGGTGATTGCGTCACATATGCTGTTGAAAACAACATAGATCTTAAGCGGCAGAGACTGCAAACCGAAACCAGCGAGGTCAACCTGCTCAAATCGAAGATGGATGTGCTTCCCTCCCTGAATTTCGGTTCAGACGCCCAGCTCGGCTTTGGAAGGTCAATAGACCCCGTAACCAACCTGATCACATTCGAGCAGAACTTCAGCAACTCATACTACCTGAGCTCCTCCATTGAGATCTTCAGCGGTTTTGCAACACTTAATTCAATTGCTGCCAACAAGCTGATGATGAAGGCCGGACTGGAAAACGAAAAGATTGCCAAAAACCAGCTTATACTTGACATAACCACCCAATACTTCCAGTCGCTCTATGCAAAAGGGGTGGAGAGGGCATCAAAAGTGCAGCTTGATCTTTCGGAAAAACAGCTCTTCAGGATAACCAGGATGGTTGAGACGGGGAAGGAAGCGGTATCAAAACAGTATGAGATGCAGAGCCGGGCCTCTTCAGACAGACTTAATTACACAATTGCTCAGAACAATACCAGCCAGGCACTTACAACACTGAAGCAGATGCTTCAGCTTGAGGCGGGTACTGCATTCGACATCATTCAGCCTGACCTGGATACCATAATGATCACAGCACCTGATTATGACACCGACAGTATATTCAGCATCGCATCCGGTATTCTGCCGAGACTGAAGGCAATTACATTTGAACTGGAAGCCTCGAAGAAACAGGTCTCAGCCGCAAAAGGATTTCGCTCACCAAGCCTCGAGGTCGGAGGAAGGATATATACGGGCTATTATCAGAGACTGAATGAAGGTACCCCAACCCAGGACTCATTCTCGGATCAGCTGAAGAACAACAACAGCCAGGCCATTTATCTTACCCTTGCAGTCCCGATCTTCAATAATTACGTCACCGGAAGGAACGTCCGGCTGGCCAAAATAAGGATGAATGATACGGAGTTGAAACTTGAGCTTGAGAAGAACAATCTTTACTCCGAAGTCGAAAATGCATGCCTTGACTTTAACAGGGGTATCGATGAACACGCCGCTGCCATTGCCAACCTGACTTTCAATAAGAAATCATTCACAGCAGTTGAGAAGAAATTTGAATCAGGACTGGTTGATGTAACCGACTATTCGGCAGCACAGGTAACCCTCTTCAGGGCAGAGACAGACGCGTTGAGAACCAAACTGCAGGTGATGTTCAGAAAACTCACAATACAATTCATTACTACAGGTGATTACGAATATATTCTAAGCAACTAAACCCAAATATAAGTTACGATGGACACCCCGATTGAAAAAATGGATAAACCTATTGCCAGAAAAAAAGGACTCAGAAAGAAGCACATAGGATATATTGCCGCAGGGATTATCATGATCGTGCTGTTTTATATGGCCTTCTTCACTGACCGGACATCAACATTCAGGGTTGACAGTGACAAGCTCATCATTGAGACTGTCATTGAAGACCAGTTCAATGATTACATAACTGTGCCGGGAACGGTCGAACCCATCAGCACGGTCTTTCTTGATGCACAGGAAGGGGGACGTGTAGAGGAGATACTTATAGAGGAGGGTTCAATGGTAAAAAAAGGTGATATAATCCTGAGACTCTCAAACCCCGATCTCTACCTTAATATCCTTGACAGTGAGGCACAGCTGGCAGAGAAGGAGAACTTCCTCAGGAACACCCAGATAGCCATGGAACAGGAGAGGATACAGATTAAAAGGGAACTGGTTAACCTGAAGTATGATATCGAAAGGAAAGAGCGTAATTACAAACAGAATCTCATTCTCATCAGTGACAGCCTTGTCTCCGTGGAAGAGTTCATCCGTTCAAAGGAAGACCTCGATATGGCACTGCAGTCAAGAGACCTGTTCATGGAGCGTCAGAAGCAGGATTCAATATTTCGCTCAGTACAGGTTGACAATATGATCAATAACCTGGAGAACATGCGCAGGAACCTGAGTCTCGTAAGACAGAGGGTCGAGAACCTTAATGTGAGGGCTACCGTCGACGGTCAGCTGGGCCTTCTGGTACCCGAAATAGGGCAGTCAATAAGCCGTGGATTCAATATGGGACAGATAAACGTCCTTACATCCTACAAAGTGACGGCCCAGATAGATGAACATTATATTGACAGGGTCAGGACACAGCTCACGGCAACTCTTGACAGACAGGGAAATGCATTTAACCTCGTTGTAAGAAGGGTCTACCCGGAGGTAAGAAACGGTACATTCAAGATCGATATGACATTTACCGACACGATTCCTGATAACATCAGAACCGGCCAGACATACTACACCAGCCTTCAGCTGGGGCAACCGAAAATATCTGTTCTTGTCCCGATTGGCGGGTTCTTCCAGGAAACAGGCGGACAGTGGATATATGTAATCGACGCGACAGAATCGTTCGCCGTTAAGAGAAATATCTCGATCGGGAGAAAAAATCCCAAATACTACGAGGTTCTTGATGGACTTCAGCCGGGAGAAAAGGTCATTATTTCAGGCTATGAGACTTTCGGAAAAAATGAGAAACTGATACTGAAAAAAAATAAATAACCATTAATACTCAAGATCATGATCAAGACAAATGATTTAACAAAGATCTTCAAAACAGAAGAGGTTGAGACAACAGCACTTAACAAAGTGACTCTCGAAGTCAAAGAAGGAGAATATGTGGCAGTCATGGGCCCATCAGGATGCGGGAAATCAACCCTCCTGAATATTCTGGGATTGCTTGACAATCCTACTTCAGGCAGCTACGTCTTCAACGGCACCGAGGTTGCAAACCTGAAAGAACGTGACAGGACCATCTTCAGGAAGGGAAACATAGGCTTTGTCTTCCAGAGCTTTAACCTGATTGACGAACTTAACGTCTATGAAAATGTAGAACTGCCTCTTATATATCTGAAGATGAAGGCAGGCGACAGGAAGAAAAGGGTTGAAGACGTGCTTGCCCGCATGAAGATAGGGCACCGTGCCAAACACTTTCCCCAGCAGCTCTCAGGGGGGCAGCAGCAGAGGGTGGCAATAGCCCGGGCCGTCGTGGCCAACCCCAAACTCATCCTGGCTGATGAACCCACCGGTAACCTCGACTCGAAAAACGGTATTGAAGTGATCAACCTTCTCACCGAACTCAACAGAGAGGGTACAACCATCATCATGGTGACACACTCAGACAGGGATGCCAGCTATGCCCACAGGATCGTTAATCTGTTCGACGGACAGGTGGTAATGGAAAAGCACGTATAGTCCTTATTATCTGCATGGTAATGAGAAAGAGGGGTCATGTCAATGGCCCCCTTTTTTTTTATTTAATGCAGCAGATTAATATTCCCGATGTCTTTGAGTAAAGGCTTAACCGCAAAAAAACAGCAATGGTTAAGAGTATACTCAGGCTCTCTATCCGGAGCATCATCAGCCAGGGGCAACAGTCAATACTAAGCGCAATAGGATTGTCAGTAGCAATGAGCTGCGGAATACTAATCCTGTTATATACCCAGTGGGAACTGAGCTATGACAGGTACCATGAGCATGCAGATAAAATATACCGGGTTGAGACACAACAGTCGCGTGATTTCACATATATGGGCAACGATAAATTCGCCGTCACCCCGGCACCCCTGAAGAGCGCACTTATAAATGACATACCTGAAATTAAAAGTGCAACAAAATGCAAGTTCACCACTCACACCCTGGAATACAACGCATCGCTTTTCTCCGGCGATATCTTCTTATATGCGGATACTGATTTTTTAAGGATATTTACTTTCCCGGTCCTCAGGGGCAATCCCGAAGCGTCTCTAAAGGAGCCATTCTCACTTTTCATAACAGAAAAAATGGCTTTGAAGTATTTTGGCGAAGAGGACCCTGTAGGCAAGATTCTGAAGGCTGACAACAAGTATCTCTTTACAGTCAGGGGTATCATGAAGGATGTTCCGGAAAACAGTCACTTTGATTTTGATTTCCTGACCGGATTTGAAACATTATACTCTATACGGGGAGGTAAGGATAAGGTAGAGAGATGGGGCAACTTTAGCTATATAACTTACTTTCAGATTTTTGAACATGCATCATTGGCAAATATTACAAACAAACTCAACACATTCACGGAAAATTACTTTTCTGATGAGCCGGTTTTCAAGGATATATTATGGGTTCCAAAACCGTTGACAGCAATACACCTTGGTGGCAGTTCCAACTTCGAACCGGTAAAAAGCAGTGACATCAGGTATCTTTATCTTACCTCGGCAATAGGCTTTTTCATCCTGCTGATCGCCTGTTTCAACTATTCAAATATGGCCACCGCAAGGTCATATAACAGGGGCCGTGAAACAGGCATTTCAAAAGTATTCGGCAGCAGTAAAAGTGATCTGATAATGCAATTTATTACTGAAGCACTCCTGCTCTCCCTCGCAGGTTTGATAATGGCACTTTTAATTGTATTGGCACTTCTGCCAGGAGTCAGCGATCTCACTGACCGTCCACTTAACTTCAGTATGATATTTGAATTCTCAACACTAATTAAACTTGTGGCATTAATGCTCCTTACAGGATTGCTGGCAGGCATCTATCCCTCATTTCATCTTTCGTCAATCAGTCCGCTCCGCCTCTTAAAGGAGGACTTTAAAAGATTGGGCGGAAGCAGGAGAGGTCTGCAGATAAAAAATATGCTCGTCATTATTCAGTATATCATCTCATTCGTTGCTCTTGTATGTACCCTCACCACACTGCGTCAGTTTAATTTTATCCGGAACAGCGATACCGGGTTTACTAAGGATGATATTTTATCAATATCCCTGAAAGATCCGGAAATTCGCAAATGCCCGGAAGTACTGATAAATGAGCTCAGCGGAAATTCAAAAATTACAGATATAACATCGTGCTCTAATCTGCCGAATTCGATAACCTCAGCAGGTTTGGGATACTGGGATGGAAAGCAGCCTGAAACAGTATTGACAGTCTTCAGGGCAGGAATAGCAGAAAACTTCCTGGATTTTTTTAATTTGAAAATAATCTCCGGACGAGAATTTTCATCTGACTATCCATCTGATACCACTAAAAGCATAATAATCAGCCAGAAAACAGCAAAAATGTTATTCCGGGAAGATGCGGTCGGGAAAACATTTGGTTTTAACCCGGAAAAACCGGGGACAATAGTAGGGGTAGTCAGTGACTTCCACTTCCAGTCATTGCATCATACAATTGAGCCAATGGCACTGTTACCTATTGGCAACGATGATTTTAGGGAACCTGAATATATTTTTGTCAAGGTCATCCCTGGAGCTCTCTACGAAACAAAAACATCTGTTGAAGAGAAGCTCAGGGAGATTTCTCCGCACTACCTCAACCCGGTGTCCGTCCTCTCCGACCAGATTGCTGCTGCATACAGCACTGACAGGAAACTGGTCGCAATATTTGTTTTCTCAACAATCCTTGCTGTAGTGCTTACCTGCCTCGGCCAATACAGTCTCACATCCTATACGACAAAAAGCCGGACAAAGGAAATGGCGATCAGGAAGGTATTGGGTTCGCAACCATCCGGGATATTGTCCCTGCTGGCAACCGAAATGGCCCGGTGGATATTTGTTTCATTTGTTATTACCGGGCCTGTAGCTCATATTCTTATGACCAGATGGCTGCAAAACTTCGCTTACCATGTAAATATAGGAGCCGGAGTTTTCATGCTTTCGTTTCTGATAATATTATTGATTTCCCTCACCGCAGTCATTTACCATATAATAAAACTGGCAAGAGTTAACCCCGCCGAAATGATCAGGCATGAATAGATGGCTAATGTCACTATTTTTATTCTCCTTAAATATTGAATAAATGAAAACAATAGGGTTAGTTGGCGGCACAGGGTGGATATCAAGTGCGGAATATTACAGAATAATAAATGAGGAGATCAACAAAAGATCGGGTGGACTGGAATTTGCCAGGTGTATCCTGTACTCAATAAATTACGCCGAAATAGATGCATTCAATAAACAAAACAACAAAGAAGGGGTCTATGACCTTATCCTTGATGCAACACTGAAACTGGCCGGCTCAGGAGCTGATTTCATTATTCTGTGCGCCAATACCCTGCATCAGTTTGTTGACAGACTGGAACAGGAAATTGATCTGCCCATCATTCATATTGCAGAAGCCACAGCTGATGAGATCAGGAGAAAGAATATGAGTAAAGTCGGCCTGCTGGGCACAAAACAGACTATGGAAATGGATTTCTATAAATCGAGGCTTAAAGAGAAGGAAATTGATACAGTGATCCCGGAGCTAGATGACAGGGATTTTATTCAGAAGACAATATCTGAAGAGCTGCTCAGGGGTGTTTTTTCCGATGATTCCAGGTTTCGTTTCATTGAAATATGCAAAGAGCTCAATAAACGAGGTGCCGATGGTATCGTTCTGGGATGCACCGAGATCCCGCTGCTCCTCAGACAGGAAGATATCGATATCCCCATCATTAACACTCTTACTGTTCACGCTATGGCAGCCGTTGATTTTGCACTGAAGCAATGAGCTGGCGGTAAACCGTAGCCGGTAACCTGAGGATAATGAATGGCGTTTGAGTCTTCAGAGTCCTCAGATGTTGCGATCATAGCTCAAGACTATAAGATGAGCCCGTTATTTTCAAATTAGAGTATTTCAGATCAATGGAAATATTGTCACCCTTTATTACAAATTTCTTCTCATTTTCGATTATCCCGGGAGATTCCTTAAGCCCGGTTAAAACCAGCTTTTCTATTCGCAGGGAGTTATCGAACCAAGAAATGCAGGGTTGATTCATTATGCGCAGGGCACCGGCTTCATTGCCGGCTGAGAAGATAAGTCTGTGGTAGACACTGCCGTCATCAAGGATCTCTATTTCAAGAGGTTCAAATATTCTTATGATAAGAGGGTTTGCCGATGCATTTATCTCTACCCTGTAACCTGGCATATCGTTGAACTGTTCTGTTTCCTGCTTTTTCTTCTCCTGCCATTTTAAAAAGTCGCTGTCCGCGTTTGCCCTGATAATTTCAATTTCATCGCTGCTGAAGCCTGTTGTACTACCCGGCAGGTAACTTGCCGATTTTTCCAGAATATCTTCTAGATAAAGGGTATCGTTTTCCTCCAGGGCCATTTTCCAGCCGGGACTGATCTTATCAAGAATCATTGCGATCCATCTCCCTTCAACATAGCCAAGATCGCGGACACCTGCGGGAGCAATCCCGTTTGTAATTTCCGAGGCATTGAGCGGATCCAGCCCCCTGGCTACCTTTTCGATATAGTCTGAAAGCCCTTCTGTTCGCTGGAGTTCCTTTTCGTACTGTCCGAAAACCGGATTGATCATGTTCAATCTTTGCTCCCTGTAACTTAATGCCTCTTTTACCCACCCGCTGATCTCCCCAGTGTTGCCGGAAAGAACTGCCCGCTTAAAGGCTTCCTTCTCAACCCTTCTCAGGAAAAGTGCTTCCACAGTTTCAGCGGGGTACAGAAGCAACAATCCATCGTTTTGCTGCCAGCGCGGGTGATTGACCCGCTGGAAAATATGAAACTGCTCGTGGATTATAATGCCTGCAAGGTCTCTTGCATTATATTTCTCGCCCGTACGGCGAGCATAACTGCTGAAAACACTGGTTGCAATCCATTTATCTCCCAGCCTGGTAACTGAATTGCCCCTTACTAAAGGGTACTGGTCGTTGAACTTGTAGACCCCGGGATGTTCCTTCACCTCTGTAAACCCGTCTGGTGCCGTTTCAGAGTGGAAGAGCCAGGTATTGATGCTGTCAAATACCATTACGGGAATTTCAGAGACTTTGAAGCCAGGCCACAGCGAGCTATCATTATTCCCATTAACCAGTGCCATTACCCTGAATACATCTTCAACAGGCTGTTTTTCTGCAGTCTGACATAACATGACTTGTTGGTTTAACACTATGACCAGGGTCATAGCCAGCATTGAAATGCCTTTCCGGTAATAAATCCTGTTATTTACCATATGCAGAGTTTCTATAAATATTTCAAGCCATAACTTTTCATCTTGTTGTATAAGGTCTGTCTCGTTATTCCAAGCTTGCCAGCGACAACACTAATGTTATTACCATATCTCCTGAGGCTGTCAGCAATCATTTTCCTCTCCATCTCCTCAAGCGTCATCTCGGTGTGATAAGCTCTGGACACATGGGCACTGAATACAAAATCAGATGGTTTCAGCGTGTCGGAATCACACATTATTACTGCTTTCTCAATGGCATGCTGGAGCTCCCTGACATTACCCGGCCAGCCGTGGTTTGCCAGCTTCTCAAGCGCCGTAGTGCTGATCTTCATCTTCCCTTTGCCGTATCTCTCACCGTTGACTCTCAGGAAATGATTCGCCAGAATCGGTATATCATCAACCCTGTCACGCAGGGGCGGGACCTCTATCATAATGGTATTGATCCTGTAAAGCAGATCCTCGCGGAATCTCCCCTCGCTGACCATCTGATTAAGATCACAGTTTGTGGCACTGATCAGCCTTATATCTATCGGTATCTGCCTGTTGGAGCCCACTCTGACAATATATCTGTTTTGCAGAACACTGAGCAGCTTCGCCTGAGACTGAAGCGATAAATTACCTATCTCATCCAGGAAGAGTGTACCTTTTTCAGCCAGCTCGAACTTCCCCTTCCTGTCCTCCTTTGCATCAGTAAATGCCCCCTTGACATGACCGAAGAGCTCAGATTCAAAAAGAGTCTCCGTGATAGAGCCCATATCCACACTTACCATCAACTCTCCCGACCGTTTTGACAGCCGGTGTATCTCTCTTGCCACCAACTCTTTCCCCGTTCCGTTCTCTCCGGTAATAAGAACATTTGCCCCTGTTGCTGCGACCTTGCCAACAATGTTCATCACGTTTATCATTGTGGGTGACGCACCAAGGACAATCTTTTCACCTCCCTTGTTTATCTCACTCTTGAGAAGCTGGTTATCATGCTTAAGGTTTGATGCTTCAAGCCTTGAGGCCCTGAGCTTCCAGGCAGCGTTTAGCGTGGTAATGAGCCTGGTGTTGTCCCATGGCTTGAGGATATAATCCGCGGCCCCTTCTTTAATCGCCTTTACAGCCAGTTCAACATCGCCCGAGGCCGTCAGGATAACAACGCTTATTGTGCTGTCACAGGCAAATATTTCCCTCATCCAGTACAGTCCCTCATTACCGTTATGGACCGCTGCCCTGAAGTTCATGTCGAGTATAACAACATCAATGTCATTCTTGCCAAGCAGCCCTGGTATCCGGTTCGGGTCACCGATCGTGATGACACGCTCAAACTCATCACGCATGATCCTTTCAAGGGCTCTCAGCACCCCTTTGTCCTCATCAACTATAAGAATGGTTCCGTTATTCATTCCGGTTTTTTATCAAAAGACGGCAAAAAGAATCAAATGTGTCAAATTAATGGACATTTTTTTTATATGAAAAAAGTGGCAGGAAGATTCAATAAGCCGGTTAGCCATTTAACTCTTATGAATAAGCATCGTGCGAGATATTTAAACGTCTTTATGAGGGTATATGACAAATTGTGTCTTAATACTCTAGACTATGAGAAGTAAATACTTTACCCAGTTATGGCGCAAAGCCGGAAAAAACAAAATATTTTCCCTGATAAACATATTGGGACTGTCTGTAGGAATAGCGGTATTTGTGCTGATTACATTATGGATCCAGGATGAATTCTCATATGATAAGTATAATAAGAATATTGACAATATCTACCGGATAGAAATAGGCGGCTCTGTATATATGGTCTCTGCGATAGGCCCCGCCTTCAAGAATGAGTTTCCAGAGATAGTAAGGTCGGTAAGGTTCGCCGGTATGGGATCAGCATTGCTGACAGAGAACGAAAAATCAATAGTGGTAAAGAATGCTATCCTGGCAGACTCTACCCTGTTTGATGTATTTACATATGAGTTTATCTACGGTAACCCAGAGGAGGCACTTGCAACACCATTTAGCATTGTCCTCACCGAGACCACTGCAAGTGCACTTTTCGGCGACTCGGATCCGGTAGGCAGAACTATTATGATCAATAATCAATTTGAAGCTGCCGTAACGGGTGTGGTAAAGGATGTAACGAAAACACATATGCCTATCGATGCAATAGCCTCGTTTGTGACCCTGGGGAAATTGATGCCACAGCCTGATTATCTGTACTCCTTTGGCACAATGCAGTACCCTACATACTTCCTGATACGTGAAGGAGTCGACATCGACAAGCTGACCGAGAGAATGCAAACATTTACGAATGACCTATATGTTGAACACGGTGGCAGTGCCGAAGGCAACGAGAATGAGCTTGTTCCTCTTAAAGACATTTATTTCCACAATGTACATTTTCCCCTTCATCTTCACGGTAATATTAAATTTGTACGCATCTTTTTGCTGGTTTCAATCCTGACACTTGTTATAGCCTGTATCAACTTCATCAATCTTACAATTGCAAAGTCATCGGCTGTCGCCCGGATTTCCATTTAGTTACAGGTATCTCGACGAATACTATTTCGGGCAATATAAAGGGGAATCCACGCTTAGTAAAATATTGGTATACTTTGCCTTTGTTGCCATTTTGATAGCCTGTCTCGGGTTTCTCGGACTTACATCCTTCCTGGCACATGAAAAAACCAAAGAGATTGGTATACGGAAGGTCTTTGGAGCCACAAGCAGCCTGATTATTAAACAGCTGTCAGGGAATTTCCTAAAATGGGTTGTTGTGGCAATAATAACAGGGACACCACTTGCTGTCATTGTAATGAACAAGTGGCTGACAAATTTTGCCTACCATACCACGGTTTCATGGTGGCTGATAGTTTCAGCAGCATCGATACTCCTTACCGTATCATTTGCCACGATTATTTTACATATTGTAAGAGTATCTCAAACTAATCCGGTAAATGCCCTGAAGTATGAGTAAGGCATTCAGCTATTAAATATGCTCATCAGTTTTACCTAATCACTCCTGAGATTGTCAGCCGGGTTAACGGAGGTTGTCTTCACAACAATTACCGCTATCGTAATCAGCGTGAAGGCCAGTGTAACCAGAAAAGGCAAAATGAAAGACCATACTGAGACATCCATCTTTGCTTCAAAGGTCTTCAGCCACCCGGTAAGCCAGTAGTAGCATACCGGCAGGGCAATGATAAAGGAGAGTATGGTGATCCTGACAAAATCTTTTGAGAACAATAGTACTATCCCGGAAATATTTGATCCTACCACTCTTCTCATGGTTATCTCTCTTGTTTTCTGAAGCATAAGGAATGAAGTAAGACCAAAGACCCCAAGGCAGGTCACAATCACAGAAAGCAGGGCAAAGGCGCCAAAGACGCTCCCGAGTAGTTTCTCATTGCGGTACTGCTGCTCATAATAGTCGTCAAGAAAGAAATAATCAAAGGGATTATCAGGAAAAAACTCACTGAACTTTGCTTCGACGACCTTAAGGACCTTCTCCTCTGACGATGGAACTATCTTCATCAAAAAGAAACCCCTGACGTCGCGGCCGTGAGGCATAAACCTGAAAATATGGGGTTCAAAGGCTTCCTTTGGCGACTGCTGGCGATAGTCAGCAACCACTCCGGCGATTGTATAAATATTATCCCAGTAATTGACCTTCTGGCTGACAGCCTCCTCCGGTGAAGCGAAGCCCATCCATTTTGTTGCTTTCACATTCAGGATAAGTGACGAAGAGTCTGAGAATGAACGGTCAAAGTTTCTCCCTGCAATAATTTTTGCTTCCAAAAGATCAAGGTAATCGTAATCAATCCCTACGATCTGGTAATTTTTGCTCTGGTCAGAGCCAACCCTGAAGATCCCTCCCGCATCCCATAATATCTGACGGCCCGGCACTTCCGTGCCGACGCTGAATCTAGAAATGATCTGATTCTTAAGCAGCTCTTCCTTAAAGGTCAGGAGTCTGCTCCCGAAAGAGGCATCTCTGACTCGAGGGGCCCTGACAGCGAGAACATCGGATATTGTAATCCCTTTATCTGTTTCCTTCAGGAACCTGACCTGCCTGAAAACCAGCAAAGTACAGGTGATGAGGCATATTGCCATTGTAAGCTGAAACACAACGAGTACTTTTCTTATTATTATCCCGCTCCGAGAGTGGATGTACTTTCCCCTTAAAACCTCAGAAGTTGAGAATGAGGTTAATACAAGCACCGGATAAGTCCCTGAGAGGATAACACTGGAAACAAAGAGCAGCAAAACGGCAAGCCATATCCATCCTTCTCTCCAGATGGCATAGTCACCCGGAATTCCTGTCAGGTTGCAGAAAAGAGGCAGTAAAGATACCATCAGGATAAGTGCGAGAATAAATGCAGCAGCATTGATCATGACGGTTTCAATAAAGAACTGCCCTGTCAGTTCTCTCCTGGCAGCACCTGCGACCTTGCTTAGTCCTACCTCAGTGGCCCTGGTAAGAGACCTTGCCGTTGTGATATTAATATAATTGACCCATGCTATGATCAGGATAAAAACTGCAATTACACTAAGAAAAACCACCGTATCATTATTTCCGTTCACCTTGATCTCCTGCATATATGAAGAGTTCAGATGAATATCAGTCAGAGGCTGTACTTTCAGATCAAGAGTGAGCTTGTAATACCGTAGAACCTCACCGAAATCGCTCTCAACAAGTGATTTCAGCTTTTCCTCAAACTCCTGTGGGCTGACAGAAGAACTGAGGATAAAATATGTGAAAAAACCTGTATCGCCCCATGATAATTCTATATCAGGGCCATAATGAGTAAGCAGGTTTGGCCATGACAGCATTATGTCAACGTCAATATGTGAATTATGGGGCATATCGCGGAAGATGCCGGTTATCACGAAGCTCATCTCCTTGTCAACCGTTATGGTCTTTCCCATCGGGTCATCCTCTCCGAAGTATTTTTTCGCATATGACTCTGAGATAAAAGCACAGTTTGCATCACTGATACCTGTGTTCGGGTCGCCGGTGATCATTTCAAAATTAAATATCTCAAATATTTGAGATTCTGCAAAGTACATACGCTCCTCATAGAACTTTCTGTCACCAAAAATGACTGTAGCCCTGTACCTGAACAACCTGGCAATTGTCTCAACCTCAGGATAGAGCTCTCTGATCCTTATTGCTGCCGGAGGACAGCAGGAGGCAAACTTCACAGACTCACCCTCAGCGCTTGACCGTTCATACCTGAGCCTGTAGATCCTGTCGCTTTCATTATGAAAGGTATCATAGCTTCTTTCATACTTTACAAAAATTAAAATCAGCAGGAAAGCCGATATGCCCACCCCCAGTCCGATAATATTGATCAATGAATAGAGCCTGTTACGGAGAATATTCCTGATGGCTATCTTGAAATAGTACCTTTTCATTTTTCTTAATAATTAGTTGCTTTTATGATTGCCGGGGTGATTATTTAATGCAACGTTCAGCCAAAACGGCCGTCTTTAAAATGTAAAGAATTCATACTATCGCGATTTTTTAATGAAACCTTTAAACGCAGAGTCATGACAGTAAAACTTAACCCGAATGAGGTGGTCATAAAAGCGGGTGACACAAACCAGGTAGTTGGCAACGATACCATCGAAGGCAAACTCATCGTTACCAACCAGCGTATATACTTCAAGACGCTGAAAGAGGAGGCCGAGAGATTCAATCTTGAGATCTTGTTTGATAACATTCTGGAAATCATATACTTCAACAGAGGACTATTCTCTGTCAAGGGTTTAAACGTCATCACCAGGGATGGCCGGTGTCTCAGCTTTCCCCTCAAGAAACGTGACGAATTCGGGCAGCTCATCAACAGTATGTATTAGTTGGTCTGAGGGTCTGTTGTCTGTTGTCTGTTGTCTGTTATATCTGTTAAATCATAAATCGCAAGTCGCAAATCGCAAATCCTCTGCCCCTACTCATACCTGAGTGACTCAACCGGATTCTTCATCGCAGCCCTGCCCACTTTAAATATGATTGTGAGTGCTGTTGCCGATATCATAATGAGCGCCGCCAGTATCATGACACCTGCCTTTATCTCAATGAAATAATCCCAAATACTGTCAAGCAGCATATTTGACATATAATAGCCTCCTATACTCCCCAAAAATGAGGCAATGGCAAGTATTATAAGGAACTTTTTGCTGAGCAGGTACATAATCGCGGGGACCGGTGCACCCTGTATCTTTCTTATGCCCACCTCCTTAGTGCGCCTGATGACATCAAGCGAAACAAGGTTATACATCCCGATCAGTGAGAGGAGTGTCGCTGTAATAGCCAGGAAGAGGTTAATTTTCGTTATGCTGCCGTTTATATCCTTTTCCTCCTGCATTATGTCTTCCTGAAGTATCCCTCTGAAGATATAATTTGTACCCATTTTCTTCCATTCAGCGCTGACATATTCAAGAACCGCAGCCAGCTCCTCCGGCTCAGCCCTGATGACAATATTCCAGTACTGATCGTTCTGAGCAATCCTCAGCATCGCCGGGTCAATGACCTCCCACAGTCCACTGGTGTAAAAATCTTCCACCACACCTATCACTGTCAGGTTTGTGGTATCATAAAGGGTGATGGTCTGGCCAACCGGCTCCTTCCAGCCGAAGTCTTTGACAAACTTCTGGTTGACAATAATTGACCCATTAGTCCGGTCAGCTGCACTTCTCGATTCGTCAAACAGGCGGCCTTCAATAAGTCGTAGCCCCATTGCTGATGCATATTCGGGTCCGATTTCCATCACATCCACCTCAAGCTGTGTCTGCTGATACTTAACCGGCCTCCTGTAGCTCCCCCACCCTATATGGTTTTGTGTCCCTTCAGCGGAAATTATCTTCGGATTATTGAGTATCGTGTTCCGGAATGAGGTGAATAATTCGGGTACAACAGGAACAGCAATAAGCTTGTCCTTGTCATACCCGAGGTCCAGTGTCTCCTGGTACCTTGCATTTTTTGCAAACACAATGCCCATTACAAGTGCCATTACAGAGATCGAAAACTGCAGCGTAAGGAGGATGCCGGAAAGCTTGCCTGATCTTTTAAAGGTGCCGGATCCCTTCAGTACTTTTACCGGGCTGAAGGCACTTACATGCATTGCAGGATAAACCCCGGCAACGAAACCGGTCAGCAAGACAAGAAGAATAAGGAAGATCCAGAAGACAGGGTACTCAGTCAGGGTCAGGTCAATAGACATGTAGGCCCAAAGGCTGCTGTATGCAGGCACAAGGAACCTGGCAAAGGCAACTCCCACCAACAATGCAAGAAAACAAATTATAAGCGTTTCTATCATGAACTGTGTGACCAGCTGCCTTCGCAATCCCCCGAATGTTTTCCTTAATCCAATCTCCTTCATCCTTTTACTGAATGTGGCAATAGAGGTGTTTGCAAAATTGAAGCAGGCAATCAGAAGTATAAACAGTGCCATTATCGGTGGAGCAATCAGTGCCGCAGGATGCAATGACGGAAACAGTGCTGAAGACCATATCTCCCTGGTGTTTTCTCCTACATCACTGAGGGGTACAAGGTTAAACCTGTTAATCCTGAAATCCTCCCGGGCCTTGTTCTGCACCGGCAGATAGCTTTTTAATGAAGCTGTAATGGATGATATGACAGACCTGTCAGGCACCTGGATAAAGAGGGCATGTAACAATAACTTCCAGTCAGTGTCATTTCGCTCCCACATGTGGATAAAATTATCAAAGTGCGACATTATGTCTATCCTGAAGCTTGAATTCTCCGGCAAGTCCTCGAAAACAGCAGCTACCGTATATGTAAACTCCTTGTTCGCCTCATTCATCAGGGAGAGTGTCTTACCGACGGGGTGTTCCTCGCCGTAAAGGGTCTTTGCCATGCTCCGGCTGATCAAAACGCTTCCGTGATCATCAATTGCCCTGGTGCTTCCGATCACTTCAGGGAATGTAAAAATCTCCAGAAACTCAGGGTCAACGAACGCAATATCTGCAGAATAAATATCAATCCCCACCTTGACATTTGATCCAGCTCTCATCAACCTTGCAGACTTTTCCACTCCGGGAATATCCGTCCCGGTAACAAGGCCCAGGGTGGCAGGAATGACACCGTACTCCTGCTCCCTCCCTTCCATGTCCCTGAAGCAAGTGACCCGGTAGATCTCATTGAAATTCTTATGAGTCCTGTCAAACTCATAATTGAACATGTGATTGAAAAATGCAACTATACAGACTGACAGTGCGATACCAAGGCCTGCGATGTTAATCAGGGTGAACAGACGGTTCTTGAGCAGGTTTCTGAACGTGACGGTCAGATAGTTCCTAAACATATCTCCGGGCAGATCTATTCATATTTAAGCGACTGGGCAGGATTGACCCTCGCGGCCCTCATTATCCTGAAACTGATCGTCAGAAGAGCTATTCCAAGAGCAATGATAAGGCCGGCAACAAATGTCAGCAGTCCGGGATCTATCCTGTAATAGAAATTCTCCAGCCATCTATTTGCAATATAATAAATAATTGGCCATGCAATTAGTGCCGAAATGGTTACCAGGACCATAACCTCCCTGGAAATGACAAGATAAATACCTGAAACTGATGATCCCATAGCCTTCCTCACACCAATTTCCTTGGTGCGTTGCTCAACGGTGAATGAAGTCAGCCCGAACAGACCCAGGACCGCTATAAAGATGGCAAGCACTGAAAAGATGACTGCCATCTGTGCGTTCTGTTTCTCCTGGATATACATTTGTTCAAAGTCATCATCAACAAAATAATACTGGAGCGGGTCGTTTGCAGTAAACTCTTTCCAAACCTCTTCAATCGCGCTTATTGTCTCAGCATAGTTCTGAGCCATAAGTTTCACTGAGAGGTAACCCCACAGGATGTCATCAGTTTTAAAACAGAAGATATAGGGCTGTATCGGGTTTCTGAGCGACTCAAAATTGAAATTCTTCACCACCCCGATTACCTGCAGATAGTCTATTCTTCCGCTGTCAGCGGGGCGCATGAATCTGGTATTTTCAATGTCATTTATGCCAAAGTTCTGTACGGCGCTTTCATTTAGCAGACAGGCTTTCTCATCAGACGTAAATTCCTCGCTGAAGAATCTGCCCGAGGCCAGTGTCATACCATAAGTCTCCAGGTAGTCATAATCGACCCAGTTGGTCTGCAGCAGGAACGTCTCGTCTTTTCTTCCCTCGACCATATACCCGTTGTTATTGTTATTCCTGCCGGGCACCGCGGTAGAACCCGAGATATTAATAACCCCCGGAATTTCCCTGACAGCATCCTTGAATGATTTTATCCTGGTCCCCAGAGCCCCTGCCCTGTTAATCACAATCAGCTGCTCTTTGTTGAACCCGACATCCTTTTTGAGCATATACCTTATCTGCCTGTACATTATCATTGTACCAATGATAAGAAGGATGGAAACTGCAAACTGGAAGACAACCAGCACACGTCTCAGACGACCGTTCTGCATGCTGTTCTTCACACTCCCTTTCAGGACCTCATACGGATTGAATGAGGAGAGGAAGAGAGCAGGGTAGCTTCCGGCAAGCAATCCGACAACCAGGGTGAATCCGATAAGTGCCGGAATGGTGTACCATTTGATGAACAGGTTTAGCTTCAGCTGCGCATCAAGAAGGTCATTAAAATATGGAAGTGTCACTCTGATAATGATCAAAGCAAGTACCAGCGAAATGAAGGAGAGGACAAAGGACTCCGTCAGAAACTGCGTCACAAGCATCCTGCGGGTTGAACCGGCCACTTTCTTGATCCCAACCTCCTTCGCCCGGCGCGAGGCCTGCGCTGTCGAGAGATTCATGAAATTTATTGCTGCTATCAGAACAATAAGTATCGCTATACTTCCAAAAATTATCAGGTACTTCGGATCACTGGCACTTTTAAAGTCCTGCTGAATTGAAGGATCGAGGTGTATGTCAGTAAGCTTCTGAAGAAAAAACCTGTACCTGTTCCCCTGTTTGATAAATTCATCAATTGATACTCCGATGTACTGCTGAAGTTCCGGCCCGACATATTTGACCAGCAGATCCGGAATCTTTTCCTCAACTGTAACATAGCTGGTATTTGGCTTTAATAGCAAATATGTACTGAAACTGTTGCTTAACCATGTGGGGTCATTTGACCTGGGATTGGTCATGAATGACAGGATGACGTTGGCATTGAAATGCGAATTGACCGGCATGTCAGCCATTACACCTGATACTGTGTACCTGACAGTATCTGATCCTACCTTTATCAACTTGTCAATAGGGTTCTCATTACCAAAGATCTTCCTGGCAGTTGATTCAGAAAGTACAACTTTTCTGGGTGCATTCAGAAGATTCGCCTGGTCACCATTAATAACCGGAACTGAAAAGAAATTGAAGAACGATGAATCTGCTTCTATCAGGTTCTCCTCTGTGAAAGTCTGGTTGTTATACTCGATAACAGTAGGTCCCCATCCGTTCATCCTGAGAAAATCCTCTATTTCGGGGAATTCCCTTGCCATGGTTGGCCCTATGACTGACGCAGTATAAGCTCCTGTGATCTCCTGCCCCCCGATTTTGCCGTCAAGGATCAATCTGTATATGCGGTCTTTCTTTACGTTAAATTTGTCATAGCTTGCCTCATTGATCACAAATAGGGCTATCAGGAGGCTGCAGGCAATGCCGATTGAGAGTCCGAGGATGTTGATGATTACATACGCACGCTGTCGTTTAAACGATCTTAAGCTGTGTCTGATCAGGTTGTTAAACATATTATTTGACAATTTATTAAGAACCAACCGGAAATCGTTATTACGGAGAACAATTCTGAATAAAGACTGTCAAATTCTTTGACTGCTGCATTGTAAATAAATTTTACACCTCAAAAGTGCAGACAGTGGCAGGTGATACAATGGTACGGGTCACCGGCTATGGAGAGGAAGGATATTCCTGCTTTGCAGGCGGGCAGTTTCAATCGCACTTGAGATCCTTCAGATCGCACCCTGTGCAGCCGTCACATTTGGATGACTTCCTGGTTCTCTGGGATTGCCGCAGTATGTATATAATATATACAACTGCTGACAGGATGATTGTATAAACGATAATGTTCTGGATCATGTCAAATATCTTAAATA
This sequence comes from uncultured Bacteroidales bacterium, assembly GCA_963732365.1. Classification (GTDB taxonomy): domain Bacteria; phylum Bacteroidota; class Bacteroidia; order Bacteroidales; family VadinHA17; genus SR-FBR-E99. The sequence continues at coordinate 224,655 of CAVSZC010000003.1, forward strand.
AAAAGCCTGCCTCCCTGATAGACAATAAAAGCCACCACCCAGGCTATCGCAGTTGTATAGAACATTGCAAAGAAGGCCCAGCCCCATCCTGCCTCCTTCCTTATAGCCGCAATCACGGCAACACACGGAAAATAGATGAGTATAAACAGCATGAAGCCATAGGCGACGACCGGTGTAAATACCCGCTCTCCTTCAAGCTTACCTCTTGTATGTACCTGCAGCTGAAGCTTCTCTGTCAGTCCGGCAATACCTTCAACTGATCCGGCATCAGCCTGGTAGAGAATACCCATAGTGCCCACAACAATCTCTTTGGCAGCCATTCCGGTAAGTATGCTCACGCCTATCTTCCAGTCAAATCCGAGCGGCAGAATAGCTGGCTCGATGAACCTCCCAAGCCTGCCTATCACTGACTTTTCCTGGTGTTCCGATGTTTTCCTGATGGTGAGTGAGTCGACCAGGTCATTTCTTCTCTCTTCGGTCAGAGACTTATCTGAACTGACAGATGAAATCATTCCATCATAATCAGCTGAATAATTTACTTTTCTCGGGAAGTAGCCGAGAGCCCATATTATCACCGATGCCACGAGTATCACCGTCCCCATCTTCCTGAGATACTGCGAGCCCTTGAACCACATATGCCTGAGGGTGTTTCTGATAGTAGGTATGCGATAGGGAGGCAGTTCCATCACAAATGGCACATCCTGCTTTGAGAAGACCGTGCTCCTGAGCAGTTTGGCCATAATTACCGCCATTGCAATACCCAGAAGATAAACCGAGAATAGCACCAGCCCCTGATAGCTGGGGAAGAATGCAGATATAATAAGGATATATACCGGCAGCCTGGCACTGCATGACATGAATGGGGTAATCAGCATTGTTATGATCCTGTCCTTCCTGTTGTCAAGCGTACGGGTAGCCATCACTGCCGGGACGTTGCATCCGAATCCCATCAGGAGAGGTATGAATGACTTTCCGTGAAGCCCTACCTTATGCATCAGTTTGTCCATGATGAATGAGACACGGGCCATATAGCCGGTATCCTCCATCAGAGATATGAAGAAAAACAGGATCAGTATGTTGGGAAGAAAGACGATCACACCGCCCACTCCGCCTATGATACCATCTGTAAGCAGGTCACGGAGGGAACCCTCAGGCATCGTACTTCCAATAAGCCCTCCGATCCACCCTACGCCGGCTTCGATCCACTCCATGGGATATCCTCCCAGAGTGAATGTGGTTTGGAACATGAGCCACATGAATGCCAGAAAAACAGGGAATCCCCATATCCTGTGTGTCAGAACGGAGTCAATGTTCCTGCTTTTTCCCGGCATATCCGCTGAACAACCCTGGCAGGTCTCATTAAGGGCTCCTGCTATGAAACCATATTTTGCATCAGCTATAACAGTTCCGGACTTAACCCCGTATTCTTTCTCAAGGCTTTGTATCTCTGCCTGCTGAACTCTCGTCACCGCCTCAAAATTGTCACACTCTCTGAGCAGGTCAAGCGTGCTCCTGTCATCCTCCAGCAGTTTGACGGAGAGGTACCTGGTGGAGTAACGGGCAGCCGCGTCACTGTTCTTCTTTATTTCAGCCTGAAGACGGGCAATCGATTCCTCAATGGTATTACCATAATTAATATGAATATGCCTGGCATCAGGATCAGCCTCCTCATAGACAACAATTATCCGCTTCATCAGCTCGGTAATCCCAAAACCTCTTACGGCTACTGTCGGTATAACTGGAATACCGAGTAACCGGCCGAGCTCGGTATGGTTTAGTTCGATATTCTTCTCCTTGAGCTCATCATACATGTTCAGGGCAATTATAACCTTGATATTCATGTCAATGAGCTGGGTAGTGAGGAACATGTTTCTCTCCAGGTTGGAGGCATCAATGACATTCACCACAACGTCAGGAGACTCATTAATAAGATGGTTACGGACAAATAGCTCTTCCGGGGTGTATTCAGTTATCGAATAGGTACCAGGGAGGTCAACCAGTTTAATGGTATAGCCATCCTGTCTTACTGCAGCTTCCTTCGATTCCACGGTCACACCACCGTAATTACCCACTCGTTGATGTGACCCGGAGGCATGATTGAAGAGGGTTGTCTTGCCGCTGTTTGGGTTACCCACCAACGCCACATTGATAGTCTTCGTCCTTTCCCTCACCGCAGAGTAAAGACGCTCCTCAGAAAGGGTACCGCTATAGGGAGACATCGCATGCACATAGCCACTTTCAGCAGGTATGACTTCAATCAGGGATGCTTCACTGCGACGCAGCGAGATGTTGTATCCCATTAACCTGTATTCTACCGGATCCTTCAGCGGGGCATTCTTGATAACCTTTACGTTCTTACCGCTGACAAATCCCATCTCAGTGATCCTCTTGCGGAATGACCCGTGACCCTTTACTTTAACAATGACCCCTTCTTCACCTGTCTGCAGGTCTGCCAGCGTAAGGTTGACTTCCCTCTTTTCTGTCATCCGAATTTGTCTAAAGCCTTATCCTTTCCGTATTGTGCCTGCCATTTCATTCACCGGAGACGGCAATACCGGAAGGATTAGTTATGTTATGAACATCCGACAGTATACAAATGTTCCCGGCAGCATCAGTTTTATTTGTCAATTAAATTACTCAGCCATGCTGCTAACTGGCAGAAACAACCGTAGTAATGCAGGAAGGATAATTGAATCTCTCTTATTACAGGCCTTCGTTATTCCGCTTTAAGCGCATTAACGGGATTGATTCGCGTTGCCTTAAAGGCCTGGAAACTAACGGTAAGCAAGGCAATTATCAAGGCTCCGGCTCCAATTATCGCAAATACAATTATTTGCGGCTCGATCCTGTAGGCAAATTGTTTCAGCAAATTTTCGACTACTAACCAGCCTACGGGTAAGGAAATAAATATGGAAATTAATACAAGTACCATAAACTCTCTGGCCATTGTAATTATTACCGAGGAAGAATCAGCTCCCATAACTTTCCTGATGCCGATTTCATTGCTCCTTCTTTCAGTTGAATAGGCTGATAATCCATAAAGTCCGAGGGAAGCGATTATCAGTGCAAGAATCGTAAAATATTTTAATAAATCTGTCAGGCGCATCTCCGACCTGAACAGGTTCTCATAATCCTGTTCAATAAAAGTATAGTGAAGGGGAAATTCGGGTATCAGTTCTTTCCAAATTTTTTCAACCGCTTTGATTGATTCTTCGGTTTTCGCGGGTGTCAGCCTTATAAGGATAAAATCAAGAAACCTCGTACCGCCAAGTGCAAAAGCCATAGGCTCAATACGCTGATCAGCTCCTTTGAAATGGAAATTCTTCAGCACTCCTACAATGGTTCCGTTAAGGCCCATGAAACTGAAACTTTTCCCGACAGGGTCTCCGATATTCATGATCTTAACCACCTCTTCATTGACAAGAAAGTTACCGGTCGTATCCCGTGCCATATCACCGGGAAAATCCCTGGAGAAATTTCTTCCTGACACAAGTTCCATCTTCATTGTTTCGAGGTAATCATAATCAACGCCGTTAATTCCGATAAGTACACTCTTTTCCGGATCCTTTCCGGGCCAGCTTGCACCTCCGGAATTACTTCCTATGTTAACCGGGTTGACCCTCGACGCTGTAACACCGGTAATCAGTGTCTCCTTTAAAAGTTCCTCTTTAAAGGAGTAATATTTCTCTTTCATATCACGTGGCATCGGAATGCAGATAAGGTCCTTCTTTTCAAACCCCAGCTCCTTGTTCCGGAGGAACTTAAGCTGCTGATTCATGAAAATTGCAGTTGTTGCTATCAAAATAGAAAGCGAAAACTGGATCACGACAAGAGTTTTCCTTAGTCTGCCGTTGCCTTTTCCTGAAACAGTTTCTCCTTTCAGCACAGACACGGGCTTAATTGAGGAAAGATACAGGGCAGGATATATGCCTGAAAGAAAGCCTGACAACAGACCTGCTGCTATCAGGCTGACGAGAAATTTTAATTGAAACAGATCTGAAAGAGTAAAACTCTTCCCGGAAACATTATTAAAAGTATTCAGAGATAATCCAACCAGGAGAAGAGCAATGATCATTGAAACGGTAACAAGAAGAAAAGATTCGGACATAAACTGAAATATCAGACTCTTCCTGTCGGCTCCGGCGACTTTCCTTACTCCTATCTCCTTTGACCTTGATGCCGCCTTCGCTGTAGCAAGATTAATAAAGTTGATACATGCAATAAGAAGTACAAAAAATGCAATAAGTGTGAATACAAGAACTGCAATCACAGGGCCCCTGTTCTCTCCGTAGCCAAACTGTGCATGTAAATGGATATCCTGAAACGGAAAGAGAAGGTACTTGGTTTGTGTCTCAGGTACATATTCAAGAACTACATCCGTCAGCTTCTTGTTGATGCTTTCAATATCCGATCCTTCAGCGATCTGCACAAATGTCAGGATTGAATTACTTCCCCATGAATCATTGGTGGCACCTATCTCCCTGAGAAAAGAATACGGCAAAACGCACTTGAACGTGAATATAGAGTTATGGGGTAAATCCTTCATAACCCCGGTAACCGTGAACTGGAAGTTGTTTTCCAGCGTTATTGTCTGACCAATCGGATTCTCATCACCAAAATATTTCGCAGCAAGTTCCTCTGAAAGAACAATTGAATGTGGGGCACTTAAGGCAGTGGCGGGATCACCACTCACAAACGGCAAGGTAAAGATTCTGAAGAGGCCGGAATCTGCTGCCACAATTGATGACTCAAAGAACACATTATCGCCTCTGCGAAATAAAATCCGTTGTAGCCTGTTAATTCGGGTCTGATCAATTATCTCAGGAATCCTCTCCTTCCAGACGGGTCCGCTGGGATGCGGAGTAACTGAAACATGATACCTCTCTCCTGAATAAAACTGGTCCTCTTCTACTCTGTAAATATTTTCACCATTCTTGTGAAATCTGTCGTAGCTTAGCTCATCCTGAACCCAGAGCAGAATAAGTAAAGATGCCGCTAACCCGATCGCCAGACCGGTAACATTGATAATTGTGAATGCTTTGTTACCGGCGATATTCCTGATCGTTGTAAGAAGAAAATTCCTTATCATGGCAGATGGCATTTTATGGAATAAAGACTGTCAAATTCTTGGACTGTTGCATGTAAATTTCTTTTACGGATTGTCTGTGCAGCAAAAACAAAAACCTCATGTCTTTATCTTGAAATTCAAGTCATAACCTAATCGTTCCGGCAATGTTGAAGAATTTTTTTATCAATGCACTGCGCAACATGAAAAAGCAGCGCGGGTATGTCATCATGAATGTATCCGGCCTCGCAATCGGACTGACAAGCTTCCTCTTCATTACCCTATACGTGATACATGAGCTGAGCTATGACAGGTTCCATCAGAACTATGAGAATATTTACAGGCTGAAGGTTGTCGGCATTATGGCCGGCGGCGAGATTGACCAGGCTGTAACAGCAGCCCCGATGGCCAGAGCCATGATGAATGATTATCCGGAGGTGCTGATGGCCACACGGGTGACACAGATGGGTGACTGGCTGGTAAAACACGGTGAAAACAGATTCAATGAAGATGGTGTTCTTTTCGCCGACTCAACATTCTTCGCAGTATTTGACTTCAGGCTGCCGAAAGGTGACCCTGTGACTGCCCTCACAAGACCAAGATCAGTAATACTCACCAGGGAATATGCGGAAAAGTATTTCGGAGACCAGGACCCGATGGATAAGCAGTTGAGTTTTGAGTCAGATACTGTCATTTATACAGTTACCGGGGTGATTCAGGATATCCCGGATAACTCTCATATCAAATTTGACATGCTGGCCTCTATGAGCTCATACCCCAGGCAGGCAAACGATCAGTTCTGGATAAGCCATAGTTTCTACACATATATAGTTGTCAGGGATGGAACTGATAAAGATCTCCTGGAGGAAAGATTCCAGGGCATGGTTACAAAGTATGTGGGCCCCCAGATAACAGCAGCACTGGGTATATCAGTCGAAGACTTCCTGAATGCAGGGAACTCTTTCAGCTATGTGATGGAACCACTGAAGGATCTGCACCTCAGAGGAGCCAGGCAATATAACCTGGAACCTCTTGGCTCAGAGAGTACCGTTTACATCTTCGCGGTTATTGCCCTTCTCGTCCTGGTGATAGCAATAATCAACTATATAAACCTGGCAACTGCCAGGTCAGCAACACGGGCCAGGGAGGTAGGTGTCAGGAAAGTCGCCGGGGCAAACAAACGCGGACTGGTGTTTCAGTTCCTTGGTGAGTCTGTTCTCATTGTTACAACTGCAACAATTATCGCAGTAATACTCGTCTATGCGCTTACACCTTCATTTAACCAGCTTATAGGTAAAGAGCTCTCTGTAAGTATACTGGATAATGCAGGAGGAATTCTTTCACTACTGTTGCTGATTATCCTGGTCGGGATATCATCCGGAGCATATCCTGCATTTATATTAGCTTCTTTCAATCCCATTGAAGTGCTGAAGGGCACTTTAAATCCGGGATCAATGTCAAAGAATATGAGAGGTGTGCTTGTTGTGGTCCAGTTTACCATTTCAATAGTCATTATAATCGGGTCAATCATTGTCTATCGCCAGCTCAATTATGTAACCACGAAGGATATTGGATTCGAAAAGGAAAATCTTATTGTCATCCGCAGGGCAGATGCCTTTTTCCGACAGAGAGAAGCCTTCAGGGATCAGCTGCTTCAGATGCCCGGAGTGGTAAATGCAGGTTTTACAAGGGCTGTTCCCGGTACTACATTCAATAACAATGCCTTCCTTCTTGATGATGATCCTGAAAAGAACACATACCTCATTAACCAGACCCAGGCCAGCTTCGACTTCGCTCAGACACTGGGGGTGGAACTGGCGGAAGGCAGGTTTTTCTCACGTGAATATGGAGAAGATTCAACTGCCATTCTGATCAATGAGGCTGCAGTTAAGTCACTGGGACTGACAGACCCGGTAGGGAAATACCTGCTTCAGCCACAGGGACCGCAGCAGTTTCAGCGACTGAAGATCATCGGGGTGATGAAGGACTTCAATATCAAATCTATGCACATACCCATTGAGCCTGTCTGTTTTACAGTCCTGGGTAATTTTGGTGGCGACCAGTTTGTCGCCGTCAGGCTTACCGGCGAGGATGTCGGCGGCACTGTCAGGGCAATAGAGCAGAAATGGCAGTCATTTACACCTGAACAGCCCTTCCAGTATGATTTCTTCACCGACTCGTGGAACAACCTCTACTCTTCAGAGATGAAGACCGGAAAGATCTTTATACTTTTCTCGCTGCTCGCAATCTTTCTCGCATGCCTGGGTCTCCTCGGCCTCATTACATATATAACTAACAAGAGAACCCGTGAGGTCGGGATCAGAAAGACCTATGGTGCATCAGTGCAGGTTATTCTCAGGTTATTGTCGAAGGAGGTTGTTTATCTGATACTTATCTCCTCGCTGCTGGCATACCCGATAGCATATTTCGGATCGAAGTTCTGGCTTGAGGCTTTTGCAAGCAGGGTCACAATAAGCCCGTTAATTTATGTGGCGGCCACAATAATAGCACTTACAATAGGCTGGTTATCTATACTTTACCAGACACACAAAGCTGCCAGCTACAGTCCGGCAGATGCACTGAGGCTTGAAAAATAATGGCAGCAGGGGCAGCGAGAACCTTACTTTTTGCTAGGTTTGGCTTATCAAAAACCTTTTGATGAGCCCTTTCCTTCTGTTGCTTATTATCCTGTGCTATTTCTCCATCCTCATGGCGATCTCTTTCATTGCCTCACGCCATATCCAAAATACAACCTACTTTGACGGCGACAGGTCATCACCCTGGTTCCTCGTTGCCTTCGGGATGATAGGCTCCGGAATATCTGCCGTATCACTGGTATCAATCCCGGGCAATGTCGGAAACAACAACCTCTATTATTTCCAGTTTATCCTCGGAACCATCGTGGGATACCTTTTCATCGCATTCGTTCTCACTCCGCTCTACCACAGGCTGAAGCTGGTATCAATATACACATACCTGAATGTCAGGTTCGACAATGTCACCTACAAGACAGGGTCAATGTTTTTCCTCATCTCCCAGTCCTTCGGAGCAGCCCTGAGACTCCTTCTCTCGATCAAGATCCTTCAATATGCATTCTTTGATGCCCTGCATATACCTTACTTCATTACCATTATCGTCGTCCTTATACTTATATGGCTGTATACCAACAAGTCAGGGATAAAGACCATTGTGTGGACCGACGCATTGCAGTCGCTTTTTCTCCTTACGGTTATAATAATCTCAATCCTTTCCGTGCGGAATTCATTAAACCTGTCACTGCCTGACCTTGCAGCAGCAGTGGCTGATCACCGGTATGCAAAAGTGTTCGACTGGGATTTTCATTCAGGATCAAACTTCTTCAAGCAATTTATCTCCGGGTTGCTGATCACAGTCGCCCTTGTAGGCCTTGACCAGAGCATGATGCAAAAGACCCTGACGGTCAGGAATCTTAAAGATGCCAGGAAGAATGTACTGACTTTCAGTTTTTTCATCGCATTTGCACAGACGATGTTCCTGGTGCTCGGCGTCCTTATATATATGTTTGCCGAACAGAAGGGTATCAGCCTCGTCAGACAAAATGGTGTTATTACGAATACAGATGAGCTATATCCCCTGCTGACACTGAACTATTTCGGGAAGATAGGAACTGTGGCATTCCTAATTGGTGTTATAGCATCAACCTTTGCAAGTATTGACTCATGCATCGCTGCACTGACAACAGCATTCAGCTATGACTTCATGAATATAGCAGACAAGCCTCCTGAAGATATCAGGAAGATCAAATCAAGGGTGCTGATAGGTGTAAACATTGTGATGTTTTTTATCGTCATGGCCTTCTGGAACAGCAAGGGAGCAATAATAAACACTATCTTCAAGACCGCAGGGTATACATACGGACCGATCCTGGGATTGTATATGACCGGCCTCTTTACGAAAATAAAGTTCAGGGAGAAATGGGTACCGGTGGCATGCGTTTCATCTGCCCTGGTTACATGGCTGCTTAACGGATACTTTATCCGTGAATTTAATTTTGATTTCGGGTTTATGAATATTTTTGTAAATGCTTTGCTTACCGTGACTTTCCTTGTAATGATAAGAAAGAGAGGCAGCCGTGAAGAAAGATAAGATTATATTCAAAAAAACGGACGACCGCGACGATTTCAAAGTCTGCGCCCGCATGATGTCCGAAACAGACCCATGGATTACGCTCGGGATGGGTTACGAACAGTGCCTGGGTGCATTTGAGGGTCCGTTCAGGGAGGTCCATATTGTGACAGAGGACGGGACGATAGCCGGGTTCGCTGTGCTTCAGCTATACGGCTCATTTTCAGGATATATTCAGACAATATGTGTCAGCGAAGAGTACCGCGGACAGGGCCTCGGGACTACCCTTCTCAGATACTGTGAAGAGATGATCCTGAAGATATCTCCAAATATTTTTATCTGTGTTTCTTCGTTCAACACCAGGGCGAAAAAACTCTACTCCGATTTTGGTTTCAAACCGGTTGGCGAGCTCGATAATTTCATAAAAGAAGGATTCTCGGAACTTTTGCTGCGGAAGACCGTCGGACCGAGGGTTGGATTCCATGGTAAGTAATCAGCGATTCTATGTGTAAAATAAGTCACTCTGCGGGTGTTTTAGTCATCTGCCTCATCATTAATTCAGGTTTCTGCAGTGCAGAGTCCGGGAATGACAGGGCAAAACTGAAAGCTGAGGTTGACAGCATCCTTCAGAGCCAGGTTGATCTGGGCATGATCCCCGGTGCCGTCTTAATGATCAAAAAAGATAACAGGGTGATCTGCCGGAAGGCATATGGCTATGCCCTGAAGTATGATTACAACCATAATTTGCCGGCCAGGCCGGAGAGAATGACTGTAAACCACCTGTTTGACCTTGCCTCGCTCACTAAGGTAGTTGGGACTACAACTTCAATCATGGTCCTGACTGACAGAGGACTGATAAAGCCTGAAGACCCGGTATGCAAGTACATTGAGGCATTCAATACCCCTGAAAAAAAGGCAATTACCATCCGCCACCTGCTCACCCATACAGCGGGACTGTACGAATGGTATCCGCTTTATTACAGGTCCTCATCCAGGGAGGAATGCTACCGTCTCATCGGAGAGCTTCCCCTGGCATTTCCTGTCGGAGAAAAACGGAGATACAGTGATCTGGGATTCGTTCTCCTGGGTGAGATCATTGAGATTGTATCCGGACTTCCGCAGGAGCAGTTCATGAACGAAAATATCTTCCAGCCTCTCGGCATGAAGCATACCTCCTATAATCCCCTGGAGAACAAAAAATTCAGAAAGATAGCAGCCACCTCGGCAGGAAATCCATATGAGAGAAGAATGGTACATGATTCAACCCTCGGATTCACCTTTAAGGAGATAGACCCTGACCAATGGAACGGATGGCGTACATACCTGCTCAGAGGAGAGGTAAATGACGGTAACACCTGGTATGCCAACGGGGGAATATCAGGTGCGGCCGGACTGTTTTCAACAGCTGACGACCTTCAGAAACTGGTTGACATGCTGATCAACCGTGGTATGGCAGGCTCGAAAGAATTCATTTCGGCGGCAACGATTGAATCATTCCTGACAATGGATGAATTCCGAAATGGCCTCGGATGGATGATGGATCCGGCCAATTCATTTATGAAGAATGCTCCGGAGGGCTCATTTGGCCACACCGGGTTTACCGGAACCAGCATCGCTGTTGTTCCGCATGATAAACTGTCGGTTATATTGCTGATAAACAGGCAGAATACCGGACTCTCAGAAGAAGGTGAATATTATAATGTTACTCCGGTACGACTGCAGATCTTTAATGCAGTATCAAAATACCATTGAATACTGTGATCAGAGAGTATATTCCGGCACCTGCACCAGGTTGCTTCCCTCCTGCTTTGGTTCCAGCATGAAGACATAAGCTTTCCATCCGGGCTCGTCGAGGTACATGCCCCTTTGCTGCAGATCGGTGCCCTCCCTCTCATAGGTGTTGCCTCCCAGTATGTCTTTCAGGGTCCACGACTTGCCCTCCAGGTCACTGAAAGGATGCTTTATGTAACACTGGCTTCGTGAGGGTGAATAGTTTACAGCGACAAGGATTTTTTGTCCGTCTTCACCCTGCCATGCAAAAGAGATAAAGTTATTGTGCGTCCAGTTGCTCTCCCATGCCTGGTGGCACTCCAGAAGTTGCCATCGGCCTGACCTGACTACTGCCATCCTCAGTATACCGAGCAGTTTATCATAAAACTCCACAAGGCTTTTATTTACAGGCTCTTCCGGACCTCTGACCAGATGAGGTGAAATGCGCTTCTTCCTCCCCTCGAACTGACCCTGGTGAAAGAAACGGAGGCCCGGTGACAAAAAAGTGATGACGGCTGCCGCTTCATGTATCCCTGCCGCGAAGTCAGCTGCAACCCTTGGCTCATCATGGTTCTCGAGAAACCTGGCCATCCGGCTCTGATAATCAAGACCTGCAAAAAAGTGCTCCCTGACCGGTCTTGCGTGACCCTCTTTAAGACGGTCATACAGACGCTTATCATAAGCATATTCAAAACCCTGCTGCAGCATCGTCCATTCAAGGTCCCAGTAAACCTCTGCCATGAAGCAGAATTCCGGATTCACCTCACGTACCTGCCGTGTGGCCCTGGGCCAGAAGGGCTGGCATCTGATGCCCCATGTCCGCTGAAATACATCGGAAAGTACCAGCATGGCCATGTCGCATCTCACACCATCGCACTGTCCGGCTATCCTGATCAGTTCTCCTGTCATAGCCTCCTGAAGACCCTGGTTGCCATAATTAAGCTGGAGCGTGTCAGGCCACCCGGAAAAGAACGGATCCCTTCCGAGGGCCAGAACGACATCTCCCTGATCAGAGGTGATCCGCCTGTAGTTCTGTGGCTCCCGTTCCAGGTCCTTCTCACTCGCCCGGATGTAATAATCGATGTGTTCATGAACCCAGTGGTGGTCCGGTGCCGTATGGTTGGGAACAAAGTCGAGCATCAGCTTCATACCCCTGTTTTTAAGACGGATGCGCAATCGTGACAGCGCCTCGTCACCGCCGAGATCCTTCGAAACCGTATATGCCGTGATGGCAAATCCTGAGCCGGCTATGTCTTCTTCCTTAAGGTCGGGCAGCGTATCCTCAAACTCCCGCCTCCAGCCCTCATTCTGCCTTGATATGCGCTGCCCCTCAGCGCCTGTCTGCCATACACTCAGAAACCATATCCAGTCAAATCCCTTATCAGACAGGCTGTCAAGTTCCGCATCGGGTATGTCATCAAGAGTGGCATGACGGCCAAGACTGAGTGATAACTCTGTCATCCATACCCGGGTGTTAACCTGGTACAACGATTGAAACGATGGTTTGTTCATGTGGTGTTTTTTCTTAATTCAATATATCAGATAGTTATAGTTTCTCCGTATTCCGGCAGAACTGCTTTGATCCCATATTTTGACCTGATTGCCTCCGAAAGCGTTCTTCTCTCTCTATCCTCCCCGTGTGTGAGTACCAGCCGGGGGCGGGAGAAAGCAACTGCATCAAACCATCTCAGGAGGTCTGACTGGCCCGCATGGGCACTTAACCCGCCAAGTGATGCGATGTGAGCGTTTACGGGAATATCTTCCTTGTATATCCTCACTGTTTTATCTCCATCGACCAGCCTCCTGCCAAGGGTGCCAGCACCCTGGTAACCGATGATCATCACAGTAGTTTCCGGATAGCGGAGGTTATGCCGTAGGTGATGAATGATCCTTCCCGCATTGCACATACCTGCCCCAGCCATAATCATGCATGGCCCGCTGACCTTATTCAGCGCCATGGATTCCTCAGCCGTAACTGACAATTGCAACCGTGAAAGATCGCCTTTCACGACACCAAGCCTGACCATCTCCTCTGCTTCCTCATCATAGAGCTCCTGGTGCCTTGCATATATCCTTGTCGCCGCAATAGCCATCGGGCTGTCAAGGTAAACAGGTATCTCAGGCAGGTTGCCGCGATGCACTGCCCTGGCCATGTAATAAAGCAGTTGCTGCGCCCTGCCAATGGCAAATGACGGTACCAGTATCTTCCCTTTTCTTTCAGTCGCGTTTCGAATTATATCCCTGGCTTCTGCAAGAGTATCCTGAAGAGACTTGTGGTCACGGTCACCATAGGTCGATTCCATGAAGACAATATCAGCGGAATGAAACGGATCAGGATCCTTCAATATGGCCATATCCTGCCTGCCAAGGTCACCCGAAAAGAGTATCCTTTTCTTTAAATGGTCCTCCTTAATAGTCAGTTCAATTGATACTGATCCGAGTATGTGTCCGGCCTCGCGGACCCTTGCAACCACTGATGGTGCAATTTCGACATACTCATTATATGGGATGGGGGTCAGCAATCTCATGGCTGCATTTACATCCTCCTCAGTATAATCCGGGCTGATAGGCTCCTCCCCTCTTGCGACGCGCCTCCGGTTAATACGGGCAAGATCATTCGCCTGAATGCTGACAGCATCCCTGAGTATGATTTCTATTATTGCTATTGTTGCTTCAGTGGCGTAGATCGGACCTGCATAACCGTTCTTTGTCAACAGAGGGATGCGGCCCGTGTGATCAAGGTGCCCATGTGTCAGTATCACAGCATTCAGAGTCCTGATATCAATAGGAGGCAACTGCCGGTTAAGGTTCTCAAGGTCTTTTTCTCCCTGGAAAACGCCAAAATCAACAAGCAGGTTCGTATGCCTGCTCTGCAAATAATAGGCTGATCCTGTAACGCACCCGGCAGCACCGAATAAAGTAACCTGCATAAATATCCTTTTACTAAAGAATAAAGATAACAATATAACCAGAACCTAATTACCAGACTCTGCCCGATTAAACGGGCGCTCAGATCACCTGACCCATACCCTGACGATCTCGGCGATGTACAGTTTATGTATGCCTCCCTTGGTGCTGTAGTGCGTTACCAGCGGCTCGCTGTCAAGGAAAGCGTCACGGGAGAGCCTCTCTCCGTAAAGCTTGCGGCACTCAAGCACCAGCCGGGCCTCACAGAAAGCAGGATAACCAAGCTCTGTAAAATGCGGCGTCAGCCCTGTTTCGGCTACCTTGTCAATGTCTCTTCCGCTCTTCGTTCCGCACAGATTGAGGGCATCACGGTGCTTTTCATCAAAGAACGTAAGGGTGAACCCGTCGGTGCTCTCAATGAATTCATATGTATATCGTTCCGGACGAACAAAAATATAAACAACCGGCTTGTTCCAGAGATAACCGACACCACCCCAGTTGGCTGTCATGGTGTTGAACTTCTCCCTGGTGCCGGCAGTGACAAGCATCCAGTCAGATGCAATCAGTTTAATAAGATTGCCATCTATTGCCATAGGGCTTATCTGTTTGTATTTCAGATCTTTCATAGTTGATTATTTCGTGGTGCTGAAAACAGGACTGACAACAGTATAAAATTAAAAGGAATACATCGAATTGGGTTCATTGAATAAAACTATTATTTCGCTGATATGCTTTGCTCCCGGATGGATTTCATGTTTTTAAGGTGGATAACCGAAATGCAGATTGTTGCAATCAGAATATTAGAAGGAATTATGATACTTCTGAAATGATCTGTCTGCATTTGGCTGGAAGATCCTGTTAGGTCTGTAAAGGAGATAAACCATGGTTGTAGAATCCATTTAATTATTAGTATCGCCATTACAGTCAGACTCAGAAAACCACGATTCCAGGCACGGTTCTGAAAACTCAGTTTTTCATACGACAAAGTGACTCCGATAAAGGTAGCCAGTCCCTGTGAAAGGAGCCACATAAAGAAATACATCATATAATACGTCAGGAGATCGTCAGTGGCTCGTCCTATATAGCCTGGCCTTTCTGATAACTCCAGTTTATGTGCATAGTGGCGCACCTGTTTGCCGGCAAATGCCACGACTAAACATTCCAGTGAGATTGCCAATGCAATTATTAGCATCAGTTTTACAAAGTTGTTCTGAAGAAGCTTCAAATGAATACAGGTCTTAACCGTCCTGCTAAAATAGTTTAAGCAGTCTAATTATTTAATAGTGATTCAACATATTAATTTCCTATTTCACAACGTCAAAGAACAAACCAAGGCTCCAGGAAAATTGAAATTGGTCCAGGTACATGGGAGGAACAAATGGATTATGATAAGAATTATAAAGATAACTGTAAGAAGAAACCCCGAGGTCGATTTTTAAGCCTGCTTTTTTTGAAAAGTAAAAGTCATTACCAACTCTAACATAATATGTATAATAAGGATTCCCGTTATCATCTTGACTGAACAAACTATAACCGGTGCCAATTAACCCATATAAACTCTTATAAAAATGAAAACTTAATTCAAGGGCCGTATATCCCAGGTAAAATGAAGAATTAAAATCATCAGGGACAAATCGCTCCATTACATGTTTGTCAACTAATCCTTTCGGGACGATTTGTTGATTTATTGTAAGGTAGTTGAATAGACTGATTCCGATACTTGTAACTTTAAAAGAACCGGCTTCCATTGAAATTGACAGGGCACTTTTAAAATCAACATAGTCATTTTTTGCAGGATTTACATCTGAATTGGGTCGCTCAGAGTTTTTAATATTAGTTGGGCTTTCACTTTCTAATTTACTCTCCAATAAACCAGCGATTTCATAATTCCCATTTTGATTAGCGATAATAAATGCAGTCTTACCTGAATTATTCTTCAAATCTGAATTCGCACCCTTTCTAATTAACAGGCTGACAACATCACTTTTTCCAAATGCAGATGCATAAATTAAGGCAGTAGAACCATATTTATCCTGCAAATCTAATTTCGCTCCTCTATCTATCAGAATTTCACAAACCTTCCTGCAACCTTGCTTTGAGGCTGCCATAAGTAAAGTAGTATTATTTGAGTCAGTATAATCTACTGAAATCACCGATGGTGCAGTAATTATTGCAGATGCTGTATCATAAGCAACGAGTTCATCCATAAGCTTCACAGCTTGTGGATCGTACTGTGCCTTGACACAGGTCGAGATCAGCATCAGGCATACACAAATCAAGTTTTGTAAATTAAGGTACCACATAGTCTTGAAGGCTTTTCGAGTGTGCTTTATAAATTTACATTTTAGATTGCAGTCAGGCAAATAATATTACAAAACAGGGTTAAACTGTCTTTTGATTCCGAATCATTCCAATTATCCTGGTACATTATAAAGGCATCCATTTGGCTTCCAGCTTATTGGCACACTCATACTTGAGAGTCTTAATGACTGGAATGGCCAATAGACAATAACGCTTCAGTAATTACAAATAAGATAGACCGGGGCCATCCCCGGCATCTTTTAAAGGTACCTTAATTCAGCAAACCGAATATTAAGGAAGTATCCTCTTTTGCCTTATTCGCTTGTGAAGGTGAGGTTTGTTCAAGCTTATTAATGTACTCGTCCCAGAAAATGAGCCTCCTCTTTTTATTTTCAGGATCCGAGGGTGTATTATATACATATCTGATCTCAGGAACGGTCCAGTCAGTTTTGCCAGTGACGGGATTCGTATACAGATTCACTGATTGGATGGCACCTAATCTGCAAAGAGGGGTGAACATAGCTGTAACAAAATTTCCAAGGGAATAGATTATCAGCGATTTACGGGGAATACCTGTGGAATCTGACAGGAAACAATACTTTGATGAATCGTCAACGGCAAGGTTTAAATAGTTTTGATATCCATTAATGAAGCACACCTCATCAGGCTGAAGAACGTGAGGATGGCTTCCTGTTATGATATCGGCCCCGTTTACTGCAAGCCTTCTTGCGATTTTCATTATTTCAGGATCAGGATATGTCTCATATTCATAACCCCAGTGCAAACTTAATATCTTGATATCAATGCCGTCATGCTCCATTTTTTTCAGGACCCCCGTGATTTCACTCAAATCAATCTCATTCACATCAAGCGGAGCAATGCCCTGAATAATATTCATACTGATCTCTTTTCTCGGCAAATCTTCAGGATTGTTTAAACCCCATGATAAAGCATAATAACCTATTCTTACACCGTTTTTAGAAAACATGAGATAATCTCCGTGACACTCCCCGTCCACTGCAACCCCGGCAGATTCTATCCCGTTTTCTTCAAGAAACCTGATGGTTTCTGCAAGGCCCTCTGTCCCTCTGTCTAATGCATGATTATTAGCTAAAGAAAGAGCAGTAAAAATATTCCCGTTACCATCCGCCCTGTTGAATGACGTGATAAGTCCGGGTGAAGAATTATATGAAACATAATCCGGCCAAAAAGACGGCACTGGCATGTGCTTCACTACCGGAGTTTCAAGGTTTCCGAAAACCATGTCTTTGGTTTCGAGATATGACTTGACTTCCTTGCTGAGAAAATCTTCCCAGTTGTCTTTTATCCACATTATGTCACCGACAAAAGCCAGGGAAAGAATGCCTTGTTCATCGTTATTTTTTATCAGTACTTCGTCCAGCAAAGCCTGGTTTCTGAAATAATCAGTTATACTGTCAGGTGCAGCAATTCTTTTGTTAAGATATTTCCTGAAATATTTTATACCCGACAGGACATTTTTAGATAACGGATATCCTTCAGCCCGGAATGCAAGATACCTTTTTTCAGATTTTGGATCTGTCGATTGTAATTTCCGTGAGTCTATTGTTGAGACAATGGCCGTAATGGCCAGAAGAGCCAATGCAAACAGAATTATCTTTTTAAACCTGGCATAATTCATCAGCACATTGTACCGCATCATTGAAAAACAAGACTTGTTAAGTGTCTACTATTTAATTTCACTTGTCCCTGCTCTGTCAATTCTTATGATCACGGGTTTAGGATTCTGATCCCAGCTGTCGGCAGGGTTTATAACTCCATCCCTTTCTTCTGCCCAGTTGCTCACTGACAGGTTCTCTGCACAAACTATATAACATACCGCCGTCCAGGCAAGAGCATACTGTGATGAAATATACATCTCAACCGAAACAGAAGCAGGAGGCAAATAATTATAAAATTCCCTGGAATATGGATTTGCTATTTCGACCTGGCTTATACCATTTATCTTACAAAAACCTGAATTGCCTTCATCGCATACAATTTTGCTAAAGGCCATGGAATGTTCCACCCCCTCTGCCGAAATTGTATAGTTTCTACTGCCTGTAAAATTCAGGTTCCATTTTTCAACAGGTGCCATCGAGAATTTTGAATTATAATACCTGTCAATTTCACGTAGGAGGACATTATATCCAGAATAATCGGCTTGGTTTTGGTGTATCATGGAAAAAACATAAAATACTGGTTTGGAGAATCCGCTTCTCAGGCTATAGGTATCAAGGATCCTGCGGCCAAGCTCATAGTAATTATCCGGACCGGAACTTATTCCATAATTTTCCCGAAGATAACCAAACTCATATGACATGATAGCCTGCAGAGGGCTGGTCATGAGGAGAGGATCAAATGCATTTTTGTAGTAATCGGCCGGAAGAGGATCTTTCAGTGTGGTCCAGCCATACAACATTCTCGAAGGATCAGATTGCACGTATTTCCGGAAACTTAAAATTGAAAAGAGGCCTTCAGGATATGAGATGCATTTTACTTTCATTGAGTAGGAACCAGATGAGCTTAATGAGAATGAAAGCTCCACATCAGATGGCAAGTTGGCTGAAAAATACGGATATTGACCGCTGATGGGGTAATTATACCTATAAAGGTAATTCTCCCATATCACCTTGTCTCCAAAAATGCTTCCGTTAACCAGAGCGGCCGTTCTGACCAGGTCGACAACTGCTTGTGTCTGTGTGCTTATTACCAGGGAGTTGTCCTCGACAACATCAACAGGTATTCTTGTCATGAAAGCAATTTCCTCCCCGTAAGCGGTCCCGGCAGAATTTGTCGCAAATGCCCTTACAAAATATTGTTTGGCAGGAATAAGATCTGTCATCGTAATAAAAAACAGACGAACACCGGATCCCTTATTATTGATGCCGCAATACCTTTCAAATGAAGGATTTGCAATGGTGTCCCACACTAGGCCTCTTGAATTAATGTTGTCACCACCCTCGCTTGATATCCTCCCTCCACATGCTGCAGAGTTGAAGGTAATGTTCTCAACGGGCAATGTATTCAATATTGGGATCTCAACAGGTTCGCACCCATATTGGGTTAAGTACAATAAAACAATAAGTTCCTGCAATCTGCGGGGTCTCATTTTAATGATTTTAAAAGGTTTCATTGTCATTAACGGATGTCTTCAACGATTCAGCATGCCAGTACTCAGATGAAAGGTACAATAATATTTTGACTGCTCCTTCAGGAAGATTTGTGATACTTCTCTTCGGTATTATCGATGGAAAACCAGGTTTTTACTATTTGACCTTATGAAGGACATGCCTCAGAATCTTCATATAAACTGAAAGGCTTTAGATATTGTAGCTTCAATTGCCCATTTATGCCATTCCAAGATTAAAAATTTACTGTCAGGTTGATTGATTTAACACTGTTATACAGTTTGTATTCACCAGTTTCCTCATAAACAGGATTAAAGAAATAATAATACCTGAATTCTATCCGGGCTGAACCGGAGAAGTCGAAACCACCTCCAACATTGACATGATAATCCCACTTATTGAAAATATCTGTGTCTGACGAATCTGTCTCAGTATCACCATCCACTGTTACTTTAACCTTTATTTTAGAGTACACCAAATATCCCGCTCCCGGTCCTGCAATAATGTAGGGTCTGATATTGCTTTTCGTCAGTGAAAACTTTGCCAGTAGAATGAAATCAACATAATCAAGCTGCATTATCAGGTCTTCTTTCACTGAATAGTAATCACCCTCGAATTCCACAGTTCCTGTTCCTGCAAATTTTGCTCCCTTCTGTGAATAAGATATTTCTGGCTGAACAGAAAAGAATTTTGCAAGCTTGTAATCAACCAAAAAACCGGCTGAAAATCCAGTTCGTGAAGTACTGGTGAACTTGAAATCAGAAGAACCCATTGACAGATTCATGCCATAAGCCAGGTCCTCGGCAAATAAGACATCATCTCCCAGCCAGTTTGCTAAATTAACTCCTATCGATATCCCAATACTTGCGTTCTGACCTGTTAATGCAAACGGTAATTGGATCACCAGGGCAATTAATAGTATTTTTTTCATTTTTCAATAGGATTAGGTGATTATTAATAACTTATCTCAATTCTATTATTTCACTGATTCAATTTTAAGTAAAACCTGTCCAAATTTTTTGCCTTTGAACTTCTACTTCAATGAAGACCCTGATATCCAATAAAAGTTAGTGACTTGTACCAAATTTACTAAATCATTCCTGGCAAGTCAATAATATTCTGATATTTTTTGTTCATCCAATCGCTTATTGAAAGCTTCCCCAAAAACAGCATCAAACATAATTATAGTTCAATGCTAAATTTGGGAAGTATGAAAATGACAAAATTTACAGAAAGCAAAATCGTCACCATTCTTAAAGACCAAGAAGGGGGTCCGACGGTGCAGGATATCAGCCGTGAGTATGACATAAGTCAGGCGACCTTTTTTAATTGGAAGAGTAAATACGGAGGGATGAAAAGCTCCCGGTTAAAGAAGTTTAAGGAGCCTGAAGATGAGAACCAGAAGCTAAGGAGGATGTATGCTGAAGTTAGTTTACAAAGAGATGCATTAAAAGATCTCATAGAAAAAAGCCTTAAGGCCTGCGCAAAAAAGAGTGGCAGTAGAACAATTGCACGCCGAGCATAAGGTTAGTTTTCGACAGGCCTGTATATTATTGAACTTAAGCTCACCAGTTTATTACTATAAACCGATCAATAAGGATGATAATCCGATAATTGCTCTGCATAGGCATTCCTTGGGGAAATAAAAAATATCCAAGTTCCAATGCCAATAATAGGTATAAAACCACAACCAACCATTCCAATGTATTTAGTGCACCTGACAGGATGGCAAATTAATTTTCAATGATTTCAATGGCGCCATAAACGAATTAGGCTAGGATTATTGTCCACCTAGTTTAAAAAAATGGTCAGTTTGTCTGGCTTTTATAAAGAGTGCAAATAGATGGTTAATTCATTTGGTATTGGCTACTGGTTTGCCTTTGGATTAACTTTTTTGCATGCTTTGATTTCTTCAAATGTTTTAGGGTCAAGATAACCCGTGTCCAAAGTAAACCCTTTAAGCCTAATAAAATAATAATGGTTTGGTTTAAAATCTACATAGTTGTATTTCATTTGGGGGTATGCAACATAATGGCTTTTTTCTGCTGAATTTACATGTGCAACAGCATATTGCTTTTGCCCTATTGTTATATTAAGTGTTGTATCAACAATTACCTTCCATTTAACTGCAGCACCTGCCATGGAACTCATCCTGTAGATGTAAATAATAGCATCGTCTTTGTTCGTGAATGCCTCCAGGTTATTTGTAATAGAAGTATCCAGCATGACTTCCGCAGTGCCTGGTTTTATTATACCAATAGAATCGATTTCAACAAGTCTATTCTGCGCAAGACTTAATGATGAGATCACCATGAAAGCAAAAATGAAAATGTTTTTCATATATAGATTTTAATTGTGATTCAATACTCCAGTCAATATACTAATTTACTTATTATTTCAATTTGAAGTTTATCACAAGATTAAAAAAAACATTTATTGGCTTTGTATTTAAATTCAAGCAACTTCCTGCTTATTTGAGGAATAAACAATTTTCGCCGCAATAAAAACTTTTTATGAGCCCATCTTATTTTTTAACATTCTAAAATTTAAGGTTTCGAAGCTTTTTTACTATCTTGAATCTACTTGACTTGGCGTTAATTCTTGCAAAGCACTATGTGGCCTGTATTCGTTGTAATCTCTAAACCAGAACTCAGCTTATAGTTTTGCGTGTACCAAAGATAAGAACCAATTTGTATTTAAGCACTCATCCCGAAAACTGTAATGAAATAGATGTAAAGGATGGATTCAGAGGAAAAATAATAGCGCACGGAGCTTCAGGGAATTTAATAAACAAGCATTAGCGAAATGTAATGAGGATTGTTGATGACATGCATGGGAAGTATCTATATACTGACCTATAAAAATCCTATTCCGAAATCCTACTCCAAATAAAATACCACTTAAAGTGAAGTTTGTAAGTAGTTGATTTTATGTGTAGTGAGAGGGAGGATTACGTCGGCAAGCCGCCGTGATTCTGCACAGGGGCGCTTCTGGCGTGCCGTGATTCTCTGAGGAGGGCAATTACAAAGAAAAGCCCTTGCGGCTATCGCCGCTTACGGGGCTTTTTGTTTTTTCTCTCCCACTCCTCCCTATTACGTCAAAAGAGAATTACGGCACGCTTCTGGCGTGCCGTGATTCTCTGAGGAGGGCAATTACAAAGAAAAGCCCTTGCGGCTATCGCCGCTTACGGGGCTTTTTGTTTTCATGTCTCATTGAGCAAGCTCATGAGCCATTCAACAAAAAGCCCCTACTGCTGCGCAGTAAGGGCTTTTCTTTGTAGCGAGACGGAGAATTGAACTCCGGACCTCATGATTATGAACGATAATATTTCGATTTACAGATTATTACTGGTTTTCCTTGGTTATCATTATGAGTAAGTTATATCTACTGGTCTTCCTTTGTTATCCTCTGTTTTACTATAAACCTAGCACAAAACCTAGCACCAATTTAAAACAGGCAACTATTGGCATCAAATATCTCATTATTATTCATTGTCGATAAGTAATTCTCAGTCACGACCACAGAGGATTGAGCCATTAAATCACATATAAATTGTGTTGGAACACCAGCACGCTTTAAACAGCTGGCGTAACAATCCCTGGCTGTCTCAAGCCTGAGCGGTGCTGATAGATCAAGTTTCTTTTCAATATTTTTCAAATGAAGATTGATAGCTCTTCTGTCCTTGTTTGATCTATTACTAATCGTCTTTTCAGTATAACCCTCTTTTAATAATCCCAGAACAAAAATACTATCCTTATTTCCTAATTTATCCAGAGACGACTGAGCTACATGATTCCGTGCGACATTGACAGGTTTTTTATTAATCCTTTGGGTCGTTTCAGTTTTCTTCCTGTAAAATACAATGTTCGCATTTTTAATATCGTCCCATTTCAATCGCAACATATCGACATAATTGCTTCCATTATATCTATAGCAGAGCAACCAAATGTCACGGGCATACTCCTCCATTGGGGAATCAAACTTATTCAATTCAGCAACGGCTTTGATTTCCTCGTTTGACAGGACAATCTTAGGTAGTTTCGGTTTCTTTATCTGATATTTCCCTTCTCCAAACGGATATTCATAAATTTGAGGTATGACCTTCAATACTTTCGTAAAATAGTTAAGGATCCTTCGAAGATCAATCAAATAGGATGCAATTGTAACAGGAGACAGTTTTACTTCAAGCTGTGATTTCTCAAACTTTCTTAGAAAATCAGGAGTAATATCATACACGGTGACTCCTTTTTTATAGGATTCAAATACATGACCAGTAGTTCTATATCGAATTACCGTATTGTATTTAATAGTATTGTTGTTTGAGCAATAATCTGTAAATAAATCTTTGAGATTGAGGGTTTGAGGTAACTTCCTTTCATTTTCTTCCAGAAGTTCTCTGAACCGAGCCTTATTAAATGGTATTACTTTATTGAAAGTTCGTTCACATTTCGTTTTGAATCCTTCGCACTTCTCTCGGAAAGCAATACTCTCATCATCTCCTGACTTCTTGACAAATACATGATCATACTGCTTCTCTGTCAGCTTTGAATAGTTCAGGTAAATCATATCATTTCCGACATTTACCCGCACAACCAGATTATACAATCCATTTTGTAATTTCTTTCTTCGATCAAGTTGAATGTTAAATGTCGCCATTAACTATCTCAATTTTAAAAATTTTGTAAAACGGGAAGCTCAATACTCATCTGTCCTCCAGAAAGAACCCATTTATCAATCTGATCTTTAACGAATAATGTTCGTGTGCCAAGTTTGACATAGGGAATAGTCTTATTACAAACCATTTTATAAATGGTTGATTTTGATAAATGGACATACTTTGAAAGATTTTCCATGTCTAAAAATTTCTCTTCGTTCATACTTATTGTCTTTTTCATTTATTCTTTTATACCTCTTGAGGTAACAAAAATATAAACTAAAAAAACCGTAAAACAAAATCTGAAATCAAAAAAATGGGCCCAAAAGTAAACTTTTTTTAATACTATACGCTAGAACAGCTGCGGATATGAGAATTTCAATGCCAAATTATGAATCTGTGCATCGGACTCATTATTGAATCAAAAAAACATCACTGGAATCCGTTTTGAGGGTCTTTTTAGGAGCGATCACCTTTTTCTGACACAGTTCTATTCCCAACCAAACACACACACTCAGCTGTGACCAGAATCAATATGTTACGGTTTGAATATATAGAGACTGGAATCGGTGAACTCCATTGTCGGTAATCAGCACACACAAAATGCAAAAAGTTTAAGAATATTGGCTATTGACTTACTCATTCTTAATTTTGGTACTTAATTTGTTGAACTTCTTCAAAATCCTGGTTAAGATGAAAGACAATGAAGAAATACTTAATAAAAGACATATAAAGCCAACGGCCATGCGTGACCTTGTGCTGAAGGTATTAACTAATCAGAAAAGTGCGATTAGCCTTTCAGAACTCGAAAGTAAATTTGAAAAGGCTGACAGGGTAACATTATTCCGTACGTTAAAGACATTTGAGGCAAACAAGTTGATCCATAGCATAGATGATGGTTCCGGATCGGTTAAGTACGCTCTCTGCCTTGACAGTTGCATGTGTAACCCCGGGGATCTACACGTTCATTTTAAGTGCTCTAAATGCCATGAAACATATTGTTTACATGATATTCCTGTACCCGGAGTCAATCTGCCAACTGGATTTAAACTTGAAAGCATCAATATGGTAGTAAAAGGTGTTTGTTCAAATTGCAAATAACATCTTTGCAATAGTGTTGCATTAACATTTTACTATATTTGCATGTTTCTTAAAAAACAATACGGTTAATTTCAATATGAGCAAAATTCTTAAATATGTACCTGTTCTCTTCTTCTGGTTGGCAGGACTCACTTTGAGTGCTCATATTCTTATTCCACATGATCATCATATAGCTGAACCGAATTCGACACAGGACAAGAATTGTTCTGTTCCAAATAACAAATCAGAACACAAATCAGGATTCCCTTTGCATTGTCATGCATTTAATGATATTGCCACCGAAAAGGTGAGATTGATTCATATAACCCAAAATAATCAATTTAGTTTTTGTGTTTTAGTAAACCTTAATGATTCTATCTCACATAATATACAAATTTCTTCGATAAGTTTTATTGACTTTAAAAAGCCAATCTTCGATTCATATGCTCTTGAATTATCACTCCTGAGAGCACCTCCCGCTTTAGCTTAATACTTTATTTTTTGTTTTTTAAATAATTGGGATAATACAATCCCTCTGTTCTTCATTTTAAAAAATGAGAATATGAAAATTAATAAGCTATCTGCAAAGCAGGTAAAAGAAGCTAATCTTAATAAAGAGAAAGTGAAAAGGAGAAGAATCATAAAATGGTTCATTCTGGTAACTCTTTTTGTCTTTATTTCCGTACAACTCTATACATACTGGGACCAAATACAGTACAAATACAGGAAAAATGCACTTTATGGCAAGGTTATTCCAGCTGATTTGATCTGCATGAACGGCAATTATTTTATGAAGTACAAAACTAAAAGGTTTGCTTTTCATGATAAAGTGTATTATATGTGTAGTGAAAGTTGTGAAATTGCTCTTATTGATGACTATTCCAAAGTTGCATTTATAAAAGATACAATTTCCGGAAGATTAATAAATAAATCAGAAGCTATTCCCGGTCTCCGGCAAAAGAACAGACCCGAAATAATATATTTCACAGATATGGGAAATTTCCATGCATACTACAATAAGGATAATAACAGTAGAAAATAAATTCTTACTTATAAATATTATTTAACATGATTAATAAAATAATCTCATTCTCCATTAAGAATAAATTCATAATAGGTTTGTTCATTGTGGCATTGATCCTATGGGGAGCATATTCAATAACGAAGTTACCGATTGATGCCATACCTGATATTACAAATAACCAGGTTCAGGTTATTTCACTTGCTCCTTCATTAGCTGTTCAGGAAGTTGAAAGTTTCATAACAGCACCAATTGAGGTTGCAGTAGCTAACATCCCTGATATCATTGAACTTCGGTCAATCTCACGGTTAGGTTTGTCTGTGATTACCGTTGTTTTTGAAGATGGTGTTGACATTTATTGGGCAAGGCAACAATTAAGTGAACGATTAAGAGAAGCTGAAGAATCTATACCATCTGGTCTTGCCCAAATATCACTTGCTCCTATATCCACTGGATTAGGGGAAATATATCAATATCGGCTCGCAGTTAAAAAAGGTCACGAAAAAGAGTTTAATCCAATGGAACTCCGAACACTTCAGGATTGGGTTGTAAGGAGGGAAATGCTTGGGACAACAGGAGTTGCAGATATTAATAGTTATGGAGGATTCGTAAAACAGTATGAAATCGCTGTGAATCCTGAAAGACTCAGGGGGATGAATCTTTCCCTGACCGACATTTTTACAGCACTTGAAAAGAATAATGAAAATACCGGGAGTGCCTATATCGATAAAAACCCGACAGCATATTTTATTAGGGGCATTGGTTTAGTAAAAACACTTGAAGATATCGAAAAGATTGTGGTTAAAACCACTAATTCAGGAGTTCCTGTACTTATGAGAGATATTGCAACCGTTCAGTTTGGAAGTGCAACCAGATATGGTGCTTTTGTTGTGGATACTGCTGAAGCAGTTGGCGGTGTAGTTATGATGCTTAAAGGAGCTAATGCTCATCAGGTTATTGATAATGTTGAAGCTCGCATCGAATCAATCCAGAAATCATTACCACCCGAAGTAACAATCGAACCATTCCTTAATCGTTCTGATCTTGTTGGCCGTGCAATAGGAACAGTTTCCAGAAACCTTTTAGAGGGAGCATTAATAGTAATCTTTGTTCTTGTCTTATTACTTGGAAATATGAGGGCTGGGTTAATTGTAGCTTCAGTTATACCTCTTTCTATGCTTTTCGCAGTTTCAATGATGAGAATATTTGGAGTTTCAGGCAACCTGATGAGTCTCGGTGCAATCGACTTCGGATTGATCGTTGACGGAGCAGTCATTATTGTTGAAAGTGTAGTTCATCGGATATCAATGAGTAAACATCACCATCCGGGAATTACAAGATTGAGTCAGGATCAGATGGATGAGAATGTCCTTGATTCTGCAAAA
Source organism: uncultured Bacteroidales bacterium (assembly GCA_963732365.1). Classification (GTDB taxonomy): domain Bacteria; phylum Bacteroidota; class Bacteroidia; order Bacteroidales; family VadinHA17; genus SR-FBR-E99. Next base: position 252,091 of record CAVSZC010000003.1, read on the forward strand.
AGGATGATGAGTTCAGCAACTTTCGGACAGATAATAATATTGATCGTTTACCTGCCGATTATGGCACTTGTTGGAATAGAAGGAAAAATGTTCCGTCCAATGGCTCAGGTTGTCACCTTTGCTCTAATTGGTGCTGCAATTCTGTCGCTGACTTATGTTCCAATGGCTTCAGCATTATTTCTAAGTAAGGAGACTGAACATAAACCAAATTTTTCAGATCGTTTGATGAATTGGATCCATAGAGTATTTAATCCTGCTATTACGTTTGCACTTAAAAGGAAACTTCTTGTTTCGGTTTCAGCCGTTGCGTTATTTCTTTTCAGTCTGATTTTATTCAGCCGTTTGGGAGGTGAATTTATTCCCCAGCTTGAAGAAGGGGACCTTGCTTCAAGTGTTATAACTCTTCAGGGAGGTTCATTAACAAACACAGTGAATGATGTCATTAAGGCAAATAAAATCTTACTTGAAAATTTCCCGGAAATCAAACACGTAGTTTGTAAAATAGGTGCAGGTGAGATACCAACAGACCCTACTCCAATGGAAACCGGAGACTACGTAATTACCTTAAAAGATAAAGATGAGTGGGTATCAGCTTCAACCCGTGAGGAACTTGTCACCAAAATGGAAACAGCGTTGATTCCCCTTGCTGGAGTTAAATTTGAATTTCAACAACCCATTCAAATGCGTTTCAATGAATTAATGACAGGCTCAAAACAGGATATTGCTATAAAGATTTTTGGAGATGACTTGATATTACTGGCTGATAAAGCTGCTGAGGTTGAAAAGGTAATTATGGGAGTAACCGGGGTTCAGGATATTAATGTTGAAAAAGTTACTGGTCTCGCCCAGATACAGGTTGAATATAATCGGGATCGTCTTGCTCAGTATGGATTATCAGTAGATGATGTCAACAGTGTACTGCGAGCAGCTTTTGCTGGTAGTCAGGCTGGTGTTGTATTTGATGAAGAGAAGCGTTTTGGACTGGTAGTCCGGTTGGATAAAGATTACAGACAAAACCTTGATGATGTAAAGAATCTCACAGTTGCTCTTCCAGATGGACATCAAATACCCTTTGAGCAGGTAGCTGATATTTCAATTAAATCTGGTCCGGCTCAGGTTTCCCGGGAGAATACTAAAAGGCGTATAACTATCGGATTCAATGTACGGAACCGTGATGTTCAAAGTGTAATAGATGATGTGACAGCTCAAATTGATCAAAAGATTCAACTACCTACCGGTTATTACATCTCTTACGGAGGTCAGTTCAAAAACCTTGAAGCCGCACAAAAAAGACTTTCAATAGCTGTCCCTGTGGCACTTCTCTTAATATTTGTTTTGCTGTACTTTGCATTTAATTCAGCAAAACAATCACTATTGATCTTTACAGCAGTTCCCATGTCTGCGATTGGTGGAGTTTTGGCATTGTGGATACGTGGGATGAACTTCTCCATATCGGCCGGTGTAGGTTTTATAGCTTTATTTGGGGTTGCGGTTCTTAATGGCATTGTACTGATTGCAGAGTTTAACCGACTTGAGAAGGAGGGGGTTACAGACATTACAGAGAGAGTACTAAAAGGTCTGCATACAAGGTTACGTCCTGTTATTATGACAGCTGCTGTAGCTTCACTCGGATTCTTACCAATGGCATTATCAACTTCCGCCGGAGCTGAAGTGCAAAAGCCTCTGGCAACTGTTGTGATAGGAGGACTAATCACAGCAACATTGCTTACACTTATCGTTCTTCCTATTTTTTACATCTTTTTTTCTTCAATTAAATTTAGATTTAAAAGTGGATCACCAAAAAAACTTGCTATCATTCTTATGTTATTTGGGGCCACTTCAATTTCAAATGAATTAAATGCTCAACAACCGAGGGTCATTAACTTACATGATGCAATTCAAACGGCATTAGATAGTAACCTTTCAGTAAAATCTGCTGCTTTATCCATTGATGTTCGAAAGGCTCTTAAAGGGACTTCTGTTGATCTTCCAAAAACGGTTATCGATGGCCAGTACGGCCAGTTCAATTCAATCACAAACGATAATAGTTTTGCAATTTCTCAATCCTTTGCATTTCCGACCGTTTATGTCAATCGATCCAAACTGGCTAAAGCAAATATAAAAAGCAGTGAATTACAATATCTGGTCTCTCAACTTGAAATAGCCACACAGGTAAAACAGGTTTACTGGCAATATGTATTCCTGACCTCAAAACAAAAGTTGCTTATCTATCAGGACAGTCTTTATTCGGGGTTTTTGCGGGCAGCAGATTTGAGAGCTAAATCAGGGGAAACAAACCGACTGGAAATGATCACTGCCCGATCTCAAAGTCTTGAAATAAAGAATCAATTGTATCAGGTAACCTCTGATATTACAATAAGTGGTCGTAAACTCATGGTATTATTGAATAGTAAAACGGCATTGATACCTTCTGTTTCGGAAGTGCATCGCATAGATTTTGCGCTCAATTCTGATAGCATTTCAGTTATTCAGAATCCATACCTAAGTTACATTAAGCAGCAGGTAGAGGTTTCTCAGATTGAGAAAAAACTTGAGCAAAGTCAGATGTTACCTGATTTAAATATTGGTTATTTCAATCAGTCAATAATTGGAACTCAGGATGTAAACGGTATGCCACAGACTTTTGGGAAGGGAGATCGGTTTACAGGCGTTCAGGCAGGAATATCTGTACCATTATGGATTACTCCTTATACTTCAAGGGCAAAAGCCGCAAAAATATCTGAAAACATAGCACGGACTAACGCTGAAAATTATAACAAATCACTTACAGGAGGTTACCAGTCATTGCTCGATGAGTATAATAAGTACACTTCAAGCGTTGATTATTATGAAAAGCAGGCTGTTCCGGAAGCTGACTTAATAATTGACCAGGCAACCAAAAGCTATAAGGCTGGTGCGCTCGATTATCTTGATTATGTTCTGACTTTGAACAGAGCACTGGCAATCAGGCAGAACTACCTTGAGGCTCTTAACAGCTTCAACCAGACTATTATTTCAATTGAATATATCACAGGTAAAATATTTTAAACTAGAAAGATCATGACAAAAGTAAGTATCAAATTATCAATAATCATTTTGGGCCTCATTTTATCCTTAAACTCCTGTATTAATGGAGATAGTAAGCCTGTAGCAGACCCTGAAGCGGTGGAAATCATTCCGGAGAATATTGTTGAGTTACGTGAAGACCAAATTAAACTTGCAGGCATACAGACTGGTTCAATAGAGATGCGATCAGTCAGTAATACACTTAAAGTAAATGGGGTTATTTCAGTTGCTCCACAGAATCAGGCAACTGTAAGTATGCCCCTCGGGGGGTTTATTAAAAGCACTAATCTTCTCCCTGGTCATGCAGTAACTAAGGGGCAGATTCTTGCAGTTATAGAAAATCAGGAATTCGTTGATATCCAACAGAATTATCTTGAAGCAAAGAATAGGTTAGTATTTGCAGAAGCAGAATTTAAACGACATACGGACTTATACAAAGACGATGTCTATTCAGAGAAAAATGTGCAACAGGTCACAGTAGATTACAAAAACCTGAAAACATTGGTAAGATCACTTGAACAGAAACTTTTACTTATTGGAATTAATCCCGGGCAGCTAACCGAAGACAATATCAGCAATTCAGTAAACCTTGTGTCTCCCATTCAGGGATTTCTGAAAACTGTGAATGTAAATATCGGGAAATCTGTCTCATCGACCGATGTTCTTTTCGAAATTGTTAATAGCGACAAACTATTCCTTGAACTTACATTGTTTGAGAAAGGATGCAGATAAAGTAGCATCGGGTCAGAAAATTAAGTTTTACATAAATAATGAGACTGAAGCTCATGAAGCAGTAATATCACAAACCGGAAAATCAGTAAGTGATGACAAAACATTCAGGGTTTATGCCACTGTCGCAAGTAATTGCAAGAATGTAATGCCAGGTATGTATGTCAATGCACTTATTGAAGAATCTGATATTAAGACTACTGCACTTCCTTCAGAGGCAGTTGTAAGCTTTGACGATAAGGATTATATTTTCATTTTCGAAAAGAACAAGGAAGAAGCTGGCCAGCCATTTACAGAATATAAAATTATTGAAGTAAAAAAAGGAATGTCATCTTCAGGATATACCGAAATAAAACTTCCTGAAGGATTTGACATTAATACCGCAAAGGTTGTTGTAAAGGGAGCCTATAATCTTCTTTCCGCAAAGAAAAACGCCGGTGAGATGGCTTGTTAGTTAATGTAATATTTATAACCACTACAATGAAAGAAATTAAAGCTATAATCAAACCATTTAAAGTAAATGAAATATTGAATCAGTTACTTGATGCAGGTTATCCGAATTTAACAGTCACCATGGCTGAAGGAACTGGGAACTTTAAGGGTGATGAATCGTCACTTTCCACCCATTTTTCAATTACAAACAGTAAAGTAGCCAAAATTGTTATTGTTTGTAAGGATTCTGAGGTGGATAAAATAGTTGGTATTATCAGTTCAATTGCTCATACAGGTAATTCAGGAGATGGTATTATTTATGTTACAGAAGTTGAAAAAGTTATTAGTATAAGAGTGGGAATGGAAATGGGGGAATGAGGGGAAGGTTGACTGCCGGGCCTTTATGGTCTGGCAGTTTTTCCTCCTTTTTAGATGAATAAGGTCGATTTTATGAAAAAATATAGTTTGAAAAACCTGGATTGTGCTTCATGTGCAGCAAAGATTGAAGAAAACGTAAATAAATTGGAATATGTAAAATTTGTCAGTGTCAGTTTTGCGAATTCTACAATCACTCTTGATACAACTAACCTTGAAAAGGTGAAAGAAAAGATTAAAGAGGTAGAACCTGAAGTTAAGTTAGAAGAAAGCGATAGTGAGGAAACAGGAGTTTCAAAAAGCGAACTTGAAGAAAACAAGTGGTCGATTATTAAAGCATTTTCAGGACTACTTCTTCTGGTAATCGGATTATTGTTCGAAGAAAAAATTCATAACACTCCTTTTCATATAGCTGAGTATGCCCTTTTTATTCCGGCATATCTGATAGTTGGATGGGGTGTTATAGCATCGGCATATAAAAATATAATTAAAGGACAGGTTTTCAATGAACACTTTTTAATGGCAATAGCCACAATTGGCGCATTTGCTATAGACCAGATGCCGGAAGCAGTTGCAGTTATGTTGTTTTATGTTGTAGGAGAACTTTTCCAGGATATTGCCGTCGGACGTTCAAGAAGTTCAATAAAATCGCTTCTTGAAATTAAACCGGAATACGCTAATATCAAAACAGGTGAGGAATATCAGAAGGTACCACCGGAAGAGGTCAAAGTTGGTGACATAATTATTGTTAAGGCCGGGGAAAAGATACCTCTTGACGGCAGAATAGTCGATGGAATTTCCTTCATAGATACATCTGCAATAACTGGAGAAAGCGTTCCAAGAAAAGTAAAAACTGAAGATGATGTTCATGCCGGATCTATAAATCAAAGCGGAGTCCTTTTAATTAAGGTCACAAAAAAGTTTGGAGAATCTTCAATTTCAAGGATACTGGAATTGGTGGAAAATGCCACCTCTAAAAAAGCGGAAACCGAAAAGTTCATTACGACTTTTGCAAAATATTATACACCTGTTGTAGTTTTCAGCTCTTTGCTTCTAGCAATAATTCCTCCCATTGTAATTCCCGGAGCAACATTCAGCGAATGGATATACAGGGCACTGGTTGTACTGGTAATATCATGTCCGTGTGCACTGGTGATAAGCATTCCCCTTGGATATTTTGGAGGTGTGGGCAGAGCATCGAGGAAAGGAATTCTTGTTAAGGGATCTAACTTTCTTGATGCTCTTACACAGGTAAAAGTAGTAGTATTTGATAAGACGGGAACCCTGACAAAGGGTGAATTCAGAGTCTCTGAAGTAGTTCCTTCAAATGGATTTACTAAGGAAGAAATACTGGAATTTGCCACATATGTTGAGTTTAACTCCAATCATCCGGTTGCGAAATCGATTTCAGAAGCTTTCCCCGGAAAGGTGGATAGCTCAAGGATCACTCAGTCTGAAGAAATTTCAGGGCATGGAATAATGGCACTGATTGACGGAAAAAGAATTCTGGCAGGAAATGACAAACTGCTTCACAGGGAAAATGTTGAACATCCGGTTTGTAATGTTGAAGGAACAGTCGTCCATGTTGTTATAGATAAAGTTTATGCAGGACACATTATTATATCAGATAATTTAAAAGAAGATGCGGTTGAAGCTATTGAGAGATTGAACGCAAAAGGTATTAAAACCGTAATGCTGACAGGAGATAATAAGTACGCCGCAGAATCAATTGCAAAGAAGCTGAAGATAGATAAGTTCTATTCAGAACTGCTCCCGGAGGATAAAGTAAAACATATTGAAGCTTTAATTGCTGAAGAGAAAGGTGGGAAAGTTGCATTTGTAGGGGATGGAATAAACGATGCGCCGGTAATTGCCAGAGCGGACGTAGGGATAGCTATGGGGGCGCTTGGTTCCGATGCTGCAATAGAAACTGCCGATGTTGTTCTGATGACAGATTCCCCTTTAAAAGTTGTAGATGCAATCGACGTTGCAAGGAAAACAAGGAACATTGTCTGGCAGAACATTATCTTTGCTATGGGTGTTAAGCTTGCCTTCATAGTTCTTGGGATATTCGGGATTGCCACGATGTGGGAGGCAGTTTTTGGTGATATGGGGGTCGCTCTGATAGCTGTTTTTAATGCTATTAGAATCTTGAAGGATAAATAAGATAAACAACATGAGGAAGAAAATAGTTGTAATTGTTTTAATAGTATCATTGTTGATCGGATTTAGTGGCTGTGCAGTGACTTCTCATTCAGGTTATCGGACCCCAATATCACATCATTCTGGAGTGAGTCCTAAGTATCTGTTAATATACCACCATTGAATTTATAATTGAAATAAATCAAGATAAAAAAACATGTTTGAAAAAATATATATCGTAGTGTTTCTTGTCCTTTACTTCCTAACGGTATTTATAATTCCTTCAATACGAGTAAAACGTAAAACAAGCATAAATCCCTATGTGTTTAGAAATACCGATTCAGCACATGACTTTCTAGGCAAAGTGTCAGCACCCATAACCTCTTTAATCTTTATTGTTGCATTTATAAACCTGATTTACCCGGCAGGATTGCTATACTTTGCACCCTTTTTCTTTCTCGAAATTTCTATTTTGAAATATGCAGGATTTTTCTTCATTCATTTTGCTTTGCTATGGATTGTAATTGCCCAGACACAAATGAGCAACTCATGGCGTGTGGGAATTGACCAATCGGCAATAACCGAACTCAAAACCAAAGGTCTTTTTTACGTTTCCCGCAACCCAGTATTTCTTGGCATGCTTATAACTCTTGCAGGGTTATTCCTGATTTTGCCTAATGCGATAACATTACTATCATTAGTTTCATCAACATTACTTTTTCAGGTACAAGTTAGACTTGAAGAAGAATATCTTCGAAAAACTCACGGTGAAGCTTATAATGTTTATGGTAAGAAAGTCGCCAGATGGATATGATTATAGAATTATATTAGAGATATTGAAGATCTGATAGAGTAAATACCACTAATCCTTTTGTCGAACATAGTCGATTTCAGCCAAAATAAACGAACGGTTATTTGATATTGGAGTAATATGGGAGGATCGATTCTTCATGAGGTTTTAAAGGTTTATTCAAGTATTGGTGGGGATTTTTAAAAACTTTTCAAAAATGGTAAAACAGTATATGGTATAAATTTATTTTTTTTAACCACTTTCCAAACTAAGATATCGGGAACGACAACTCCGAAATACTCAAAATTTTCAGGATCTTTATAGGTAAAGTCAAAATGGTTGCCTTTATAATCACAATTCCAGGAATGAGCGACGTAGTCTCCACTTATTTTGAATCTCACATATCCTTCTACATATTTATATCCACTGCTCAAGGAAGTAACGGAATTATAATAGCAGTAACCAAGGTTGGTGTGACTATTACTGTTACGAGGGGTTACATAAACATGGTGACCTCTTCTTTGTAAAATTGATCTACTTTCAAATAGAATTAGTTCATTTCGAATCATCGCAGGAGTATAATCTCTAGATCCCATGAGCGATCTAATAAGTTTTTTCCTTTCGGTCGTGTTAATAGAATTGATAAAATCAAGATATTCAAAATCTTGATCATGCATAATTAAAGAATCTTTTTGTTCAAGACCTGGTAACTGAATAACGTTTTCTTTCTGATCTAAAATACTTTGTACTCTCATTTTTCTAATTATTAAAATTTTATAACCAATTGTTGATTTATAAAAGTATAAGGAAAAAAAACTTAAAAACAAAATTTCAGGATACTAAAATTAGATTATGTTGAATTTATATTAAGTCTGAAAGTCTGAAATGATGC
>CAVSZC010000004.1:0-361919 GCA_963732365.1 uncultured Bacteroidales bacterium
AACCTCGTTTTTTTTGACTGATGGCTCCAGTTAATTACTTTATTCGTTGTGATTAGAGAATTTGGAATAATAACAACAATATCATCCCTGGTTAATCCTTTGGAAGTCCGCAAACCTATTTTCTGTATGATGAGGATATCTCCGTCAATCTCCAGTACATCGCCGATCCTTGTCGATCCCTCGACCAAAAGGATAAATCCTGAAACAAAATCATTGAATGTCTGTTGAAGACCAAGTCCAACGCCAACCAGAAGTGCAGCTGAACCTGCCAGTAAAACTGTGAGACTGATACCTAATGTATTCAGGATTATACTTATTGAAATTATCCAGAGAACATACCTTATAATCTGGTACAAAGAATAGGCATTACTATGATCCAGTCTTTTTAATCTTCGTTTTCTGAACAGACCTTGTCGGACAAACCAGATTAATAATTTTGTTATAAAGAAAATTATCAGGATAGTTAAAAGAGTGTTTGTCTTTAATTCATGTTGCCCAATTCGCAATACCACGAAATCCAATATCTCTTTTAAGCCTTCAACCATGTTATTAATATTAATGGTTATGAATATACCCTTCATAAAATCCCTTGAAGAAATTCTTTGCGTTGATACCAAGAAACCTGTTTCTGTATCCGCCTTCCTGGACAAACAATACAGGTATCTTTAATCCGGCCAGCATTTGGCCATTAAGATAGAAATCTCTGGGTGACAAAATCCATGTTCCTGTTGGATCGCCCTTTGCTGTGTCGAGGCCCAGGGCAACAATCAGAAATTCCGGTCTGAATTTTCTGATAATACGCAATGTTTTTTTCAGTATCTCCCGGTATTCTATTCCGTTAATCACCTCTTTCAGTGGAAAGTTAAAATTATAGCCCAATCCGTCATTTTTGCCTTTTTCTTCCCTGAATCCCGAAAAATAAGGATAAGCGAATGAAGGATGTCCATGGATGGAAATTGTAAGCACATCCCGTCTTTCGTAGAAAATTTGCTGCTGTCCATTACCGTGATGATAATCCAGATCAAGTATTGCCACATTACCATATTTACTCAGGTAATTGGCCGCAATGGCAGCATTGTTGAAATAACAAAAACCTCCGAAAACAAATCGTTCCGCGTGATGCCCCGGAGGCCGGGTCAGTACATATGCAATCCTGTTACCTTCAAGAATTGAATCAGCAGCTGTTAAAGTACAATTCACACCCCACCTAGCCGCCTGATATGCATTCAAATTCAATGGTGTGAAAGTGTCAATACAGTAGTAACCTGCCCTGATAGACAGCATCTTAGGTGGCTTAGCTGCATTCCTGATAGGGAAAACATAAGGATAGACGGATTTTCCCGGTTCTAATCCATTACAGACAGTTTTGAAGTATTTTACATACTCGCGGTCGTGTACATCATAAATAAACTTGTCCGGATACTCATTTACCTCTCCTTCAGATATTATTCCCAGTTTTGAGATTTCCCTGAAAATAGTTTTCACCCGGACAGGTGACTCAACATATCCGACTTCTTTAACATGATGGATATGGTGTTTGCCATTTACAAAAAGGCGGATCCTATTATCACCTTTTTTTATTTGCCTTATGCTTTCTTCCTCGTCGGTTTTGACATATCGGGGAGCTCTCAACTTTACCGGATCATCCTTAATGCTGTCAACAACCCTCTTAATATATTCCGGTGGGCAATAGAGAGAATATTTGCGTTTCAGTATTGCCCGTATTATTCTTTTCAGTTCTGCTGCACTCAGGGATCTTCCGGACCCCAGATCGTCATAGACCAGGTAAGGAGGACAATCATTTTCCGGCTTTACCGGTGTTTCATATTTTGTGTTGATAATTGGATATGCTCCAAATCTCTCATAGAAAGCAAGCCTTTTCATGTTCTGGTCAATGATGGAAGTGTCGCGGCATAACATGCGATCATCGGGCAGGCATTCAAAGAATAATCCTATTGTTCCCAGAGAAGCTGCTTCCTCTCGTATCCTTTCATAAATTGCCCCCCCCACGCCGGAAGTGGGTTTGCCAGGAGTGACTGCAATCAGGTCGAGATAACAGAATTTAAGATCGGACATATAAAGAAGAATAGCGAAACCTCTTATGTTACCACTGAAATCATCAGCTATAACCAGGGATGTCTGGTATTTCTTTTTAACCTGGTTGATCATCTGTTGTGAAATATTTTCTATTTCATTTGCTTGGAGTGCAGGGAACTGCAGCCTTATGATTTCCTTTATTCGCTCAACTGATTTTATGTTCCCTTCAAGGAAAGGATTTGTTATTTTACGTATCCTGAACATATGTTTTCTTTTATCTGCGTTAACAATTATTTTACATTATACCTGCTTTTCATATATTCTTTTTCAAGTTCCTTATAAATCAGTGTAGGATTGGTGAGTGGCATATCTTTAGTAAATAATTCATATCCTAATGCTTCAGACTTTTTTCTTGTTTCATAAACAGGCAACTTAGACCTGTTGGTTGTCCGGAGATGATTGCCTTTTTCATCCACAATAATTATTCTCGGAAGAAAAACCCCTTTTCTCCCTATGAAAGCATCCATTATTTTTACCGCTTCAGAAAATTCTTTCTCTGTTGCTCTGCCAAGCGATTCATATTTACTTATCTCTTTATGATCCCAGGTAGAAACTAAAGCATGACTCTCAGAAATCTTATTCTCAATTCCGGTATTCAGATTTAGTGTATCATGACCAGATGGCATCAGAAGAACCTTGCCACCTCCTCCTTCTACATTGGATGCATACCTGGGAACCGTTATCCCTGAAATCCAACCCTGAAGATTTTTCATAAATATTTTCCCTACCTGAACAGGGGTTATAAAATGGACAATTCCTTTTTCTTTATGGCATTGTAATAAATAATATGGATGCACACCTATCCAGAACATTCTTCTGAAAGTCTCTGCCAGGATACTGAAATTGTCATTGACATGGTTTAATAGAACAGTTTGGTTTCTAACAGTAAATCCAAAATCCCTGATTTTTTTTATTGCTCTGAACAGATCTAAGGTTATTTCATGAAAATGGTTTATATGAGTCATAAAATAAACATATTTTTCCAATCCCTTATTGAATTTGTTTGCCGATACTTTGATCAGATTCAGAAGTTCCTCTGTTATGGCCATAGGCAGTACAACCGGTACTCTTGTAGCTATTCTGACAGACCTTATATGATCAATTTTACTCAATTCTTCGAGAACATACTTTAGTGTTTTATTACTTATCATTAAGGCATCACCACCGGTTACAAGAACTTCATTTATGTTTCGATTAAAACCGATGTAAAACAGGCCTCTATTGATCTCTTTCATACTTACATTCATAGTGCTATCCAAAGATTTCGATCTCTGACAATGCACGCAATATGAGGCACAACTTGTGTTTTCTGCAACAAACAATGCCACCCTGTTGGGATATCGCTGATAGGCAGCTCCAAAACTTCTTGAACCCTCCTTCATCGCAGCTTCTGTTCCGGCATCGGGGAATAGGAGGTTTGCCGGAGTTGGTACAGATTGCCAGAATATTGGATCAATTCTTTTTTTGGATCTTTGCGAAAATAATATTGGATTAAATGGGTCCTCCTGGATGAGAGAAGCGTAATAAGGGGTGATTCGCATAGGTTCTTTCCCCTCTCTTTTTAAGGTTTCAACAGTTCTATTGATCTCTGCTTCCTGATGATTGTTTATTTTTATTACTTTTTTGAGCTGATCTAACGTACGTATTGAATTTGTTTTTTGCCAGAGCGGATCGTTCCATTGCTCTGATGTTATATGTTTCCATAAATCAATCGAGTTGAAATCCCTTGGTTGATACAGTATGTCGTTTTCAATCATGATCAGAATCTTATAAATTAGTTTATGACTTATTTTTTAAGAATTTCAGAATGACCGTCTTCTGATTATTTTTTTTGTTTTTTGTCTACGGATCACCTTTTGCAAGGTTTTGACTGCATCCAAAACAGATTCCTCATAGCTTTCACTGTTCTTTTTTACAAAATGATTTTGACCGGCAACCGAGAGTTCTAATTCACAGAATTGATTTTTTGGATTTCCTGATGCACCTTCAAACAGAGTAACATCTGCTCTGATAATTGATTTATCCTGCTCAAATAGCTTTTGGACTTTTTCTTTTACAAACTCCTCGAGCTGAACACTAGCTTTAAATTGAACTGATTGCAATACTATTTTATTCATATTCTCTGGTTTTATCGAATTAATTATTCATTACATTTCCAATTCACGCCTGAATAAATAAGTTAAAAGTCAACTTTACCTCCCTTTCCTTTTTTCAGTACCGGATAAATTAATAGATCTGCCCCACTGCTCCGCAAGTCTGAAAACTGGAACTGCTTCAGTCTGGTCGTTTGATGGTTTGATACTCAAAACCGGAACCTGTGCATGGTTAATAACCTGTTGTCCAAATGGTCCTATAAAATATGATTTCCAATCAGGGTCGATATTTGCTGTTAAGATTATTAAATCAATATTGAGTTCCCTGGACGTTTTAGAAACTTCTGCAGGAAAGTCTTCTCCCGGACAATAGGCGGTTTGAAATTTGACATTATCATTATTGAGCTGGCGTTTAAGGTTCTTTATTAATAACATAAGATCTTTAGTATTTCTGGCATTTTTTATATCAGTAAGGCCAAGAAGAAAAAGTTCTGAATTATTCTTTTCTATTATGGGCCTGGCATAGAAGTATTTATCTAATGCACCTGGAATAAGTCTTATTGGAAAAAGTACCTTTTTAAATTCTTTCTTATTCCATTTACCTGGGACAGTTAATACGGGGCATGGTGCACTTTTTACTACCCGGTATGCCTCTGAACCCATAAATAATCCCCTTGATCCTGACGTACCATGAGTGCCAATGACTATCAAACTGATATTTCCTTCGTAGGCTAACCTGCAAATTCTCTCGAAGGGCTGACCATTTAATACTTTGCTTTCCACCTTTGTTCCGGTTTTCTTAGATAGTCTTTCCGATAATTCCTTTAACCTGATTTCGATCATTAAGTTTATGTCAGGCATCAACTGTATTTCCGGAAGGAATACTTCTGTAGGTTGTAAGTTTGCGAACCTGTCAACTACATGTAATAAAACAATGTCTGCTTTTTGTCTTTCCGCAATGGCAATTCCAACAGCCAAAGCATTTTCCGATGATTCTGAGAAGTCAGTCGGTATCAGAATGGATTTAATTTGTGATTTCATTGTTAAACTATTTAATATTAAACTTAGTTGATTGAAAACATGAACTTCTGAAGTTTTGGGGTGTCATTCCTGCTTCTTTCTTAAAATATCGCCCGAAATACGAGTTATCTTTGAAGCCTAATTTATAAGCGACCTCTGAAATACTATACCTGGAATGCATCAGCATTCGTTTTGCCTCAAGAATTATTCGTTCAACTATTATTTCACTTGCGGTCTTTAAAAAGAATTCCTGGCAAAGAGCATTTAAATAATTTGGTGTAATATTCAATTCCCGGGCATAATCTTTTACAGATCGTAATGTTGCAAAACGAATATTAACAAGTTTGCGAAATTCATTTAGAAGTTGTTTTTTTCTTTGTGACTCAAATAGTTTGTCGGAGAACATAGAAATTCTCCTGTACATTAACATCATTATTTTCAATTCAAGACAAATAATTTCTCTGGAGTTTGTCTTCGCTGATAAATATTCATATAACAGAGTATTAAGTACTAATCTCCATTCATTTTTATCATGTTGATGTATCCTGATAAATGGAGGAATATTTCCAATCAGGGTCTGATCGCTTTTTAATTTTGGGTTGCCTGTATAAATATGATTATAAAAATTATCAGTGAATTGTACCAGATATCCCTTTAAATTATTAGTCTTGTTTATGTTCCATACTTTATATTTTTCAATGAAGAATATCTTGTTTTCCAGTGCACTAAACTCATCAAAGTCAATTTGAATAACACCGTTACCTCCGGTTATATACACAATGGAGTTCCATTTGCCTTGTATAGTTCCCTCTATTTTTGCCGGATCTAAATCTCTAAGATCCCTCATTATAAAACCTTGCAGAAAATTTTCCTGCCCTTTATCAGATTTATTATCAGTCATATTATAAAGATTGCATTCCATCATAAATGTACTTAAATGATTTCATTAGAACGTATGAAAATCTCTCCGGATAATGGTACAATTCAACTTTCAATTGACTATATATTGAAATTAATGATTCTTATTGCAGTCAATTTAGGCCACCTTATAATTATGACCTGCAAATAGATATCAACGAAGGAAATATTGGGAAAAGTAACTTTTACACAGAACCTTTGCCTAAAATTATAAAAATATGACATGAAGGATGAATCGGATTTATCAGAAGGAATAAATACTAACCTTCAGAAGTAGAATTCATTGTGTATTATCATATGAAGCTCATTTTCCCGACCGATCTTTATGGTTGGAAGATTTTTTTGTTTTACCCCAGCTTTCAATAAGTATAAAAGATGAAACCGATTCAGATTGCCTGTATGCTGGTTTTATGCTTAAAACAGGCATTCAGGAACGGTGGATTACTTTTTGTACCAACGGAACGATAGAAAATGATTCTTAATCGTTTTCGAAATTTGCTGTAAGGATTAAAAAATCAATACTGGCATCTTTCGCCTCCTTAATAACTATATCTGGAAAATCTTTGTAGGGACAATAACCATTTTGAAACCTGACCTTGTCTTTTCGCAATTGAATTTGAAGTCTCCCAATTGTTGAAGAGAGCACTTCAATATCTCGCTTGCTTTTCATTTCAGAAAGCCCAAGGATAAATAACTCAGAATCATTTTTTTAAATTATCGGCCTTGCATAAAAGTACTTGTTGCTAGCATTTGGTATAAACCTGATGGGGAATAATACCTTCTCAAAATCAGTTTTTTCCAATCCCCTGGTATAGTAATACATCCTCTTTCACAAAAACACTTGGTTTTTTGGCTTCGACAAAAAACAAGCGTTTTCCACCGACAAGCCTGAATGAATAATCTCACCGATTAGATCAAAGGAGTCTCTGAAAATTCCAGCTATCTTAATTCATATTTAAAAGGAAGTGTCAGAATTTTTCGAAAACACCCAAACCGAACAAGGCAAAATCGTATTTAACAGGATCCTGTTTATCCAATGAGCGTAGATATGTATCAAGTTCGATGACCGCCTTTGAGTCATTTTGTTTACGCTTTATCAACCCAAGTTTTCTTGCTACATTGCCGGAGTGAATGTCAAGTGGACATGATAAAATAGAAGGTGATATAGAATTCCAAAGGCCAAAATCAACACCATTATTATCTCTCCGAATCATCCACCGAAGATACATATTCAATTTCTTCGCCGCCGATCCCTTGTAAGGATCTGACACATGCCGCTCAGTCCTGGCATTATGAGGCAGCTCAAAAAATATCCGACGAAACTCATGTATTGCCGGCTGAAGCGAATCAGAGGTCTGGTATCGGGCAAAGACCGGCTCCATCCCACCCATCTCAGTGTAGATGTGTTTCAGAGCTTCAATGAAATAGATGAAGTCTTCGGCAAAGAATGTACGATGTATGCAGCCGTTGATACCTTTCAGGTCGCTGTCTCGGTGATTAATAACAAAGTCATAAGGGGAGTTGCCCATCAGGGAAAGCATGCGGTCAGCGCTCCTGAGAATAGAAACACGATTACCCCATGCAATCGTAGCAGCCAGGAACCCTGCTATCTCAATGTCTTCCCTGGAGGTAAAGCGGTGGGGGATGCTTACAGGGTCAAGCTCAATGAACGAGGGTCTGTTATAGATGTCACTCCTCTGGTCAAGGAGCTCCTTCAGCTCGCTCTTCTTCAGTTTTTTGACTCTGTCACTGGGTATCATCGGTGATCAAGCCGTCCTTTATTCTGATTGTCCTGTCAGACATCGACGCCAGCTGTGGGTCATGTGTAACGATGATGAAAGTATGTCCGAAGGTATCTCTGAGCCTGAAAAAGAGGTTATGCAGTTCTTTTTTGTTCTCAGTATCGAGATTGCCTGACGGTTCGTCGGCCAGTATGACGGAAGGGCTATTGATGATTGCCCTTGCCACGGCCACTCTCTGCTGTTCTCCGCCGCTGAGCTGAGAAGGTTTATGGTCGAGCCTCTCACCCATGCCAAGAAACGTCAGGAGGGATGTGGCTCTCTCCTCTGCCTCGCTTTTCGCGGTGCCGGCGATCAGAGCAGGAATACATACATTTTCAAGGGCAGTAAATTCGGGCAGGAGCTGATGAAACTGGAAGACAAAACCGATATGGCGGTTCCGGAAGGCAGCAAGAGCACGTGATGAGAGCATGCTGACATCCTGGCCGTTAAACAGAATCTTGCCGTCATCAGGTCTGTCGAGCGTACCGATGATCTGTAAAAGAGTGGTCTTGCCGGCTCCACTGGCGCCCACAATTGTAACGACTTCCTTTTCCTTTACCTCCAGGTCAATTCCCTTGAGCACCTTCAGGTCGCCGTATGACTTTAAGATACCTGATGCCCTGATCATCTCACCTCGTTGTTAATATCGCGGGCTGTGTCATTGATCTCTTCTGAAAGAGGTGACGCCGCATCATCCATATCCTTCTTAACGCTGTCTGTCACCTCATTTATATCCTTGCGGACAGTGTCGGCGACATCGTTAAAATCCTTTCTTATATCCTGTGTGCTGTTCTCAATCTCCCTTTTGATCTCGTCGGTAGCTTTTTTTACTTCGCGCAGCCCCTGACCCATTGTCCTGGCAATCTCAGGCAGCTTGTCGGCTCCGAAAAGCAGGAGCACAACTATCAGAATGATAATTATTTCCTGGCCGCTTATGAAAAGGAGTGTTCCCATCCGGTTCACTGATATTGAATGGCAAAGTTACAAAAGAACGGTATATAAAAAACCGGAAACGGCAATAATAGTAGCGGCGCTCAAATTGAGCGCCGCTACCTGTGTCACCGTTAAAATAACAGTCTATTTTTTCTTACCCGTCTCAGCCGGAACGGCGTCCGCATCTTCATCTTTCCTGTGTGTTGTCTCATACAGGACAGGTGTCGATATAAAGAGAGACGAATATGTACCGAACACAATACCGAACAACAGGGCAAATATGAATCCTCTGATCACCTCTCCTCCGAAGATGAAGACGACGATAAGAACAAATATCGTTGCCATACCGGTATTCAGTGTTCTTGCCAGGGTGCTGTTAAGCGCCATGTTATATACCTCTCTCGTTGATCTCTTCCTGTACAGAGGAAGGTATTCCCTTATCCTGTCAAAGATCACCACGGTATCGTTGAGTGAATAACCCACCACCGTCAGAATCGCCGCGATAAAGGCCTGGTCAATATCCATTGAGAAAGGCATCACTCCCTGAAGGATGGAGTAAAGGCCAAGGACGATGATCACGTCATGTCCCAGGGCAACCACAGAGCCTAACCCGTACTGCCACTTGCGGAATCGTATGAGGATGTAGAGGAACATTCCCACCAGAGCCAGAACGATTGCCCATACAGCTTTGACTGCAATGTCACGGGCTATTGTCGGACCGACTGTCTCTGAACTTACGATATAATCATTTATGAATGTCGTCTCATCAACACCGGGAACAAGATCTTTAAGGCCGCTGTAGATGAGTTTGTTAACTTCTGTTGTTGCTTCCGGCTCGTTAACCTTGAATTTAGTACTGATCTTCACCTGGTTGTCGGAACCGAATGTCACCACCAGCGGGTCACCTTCGAGCTCATCAGAAAGGAGGTTTGCAACCTCAGCCGTGTTGACAGGCTTCTGGAAGTTGACGACATAAGTGCGCCCGCCCGTGAAGTCAATTCCCTTACTGATACCCTTGGTTGAGAGTGTTACAATACTGAGTATCGTCAGTGCAATTGAGAATATGTATCCGTATTTTCTCAGTCCTACAAAGTCGATCTTCATGTTAGACATGAAATTCTGAGTGTAGCTGGCTGAAAATTTCAGACTCACGTTTTTCTTCAGCAACCACTCGTATATAAGTCTTGAAATAAGGACGGCAGAGAAGAGCGATGTTATGATACCTATTACCAGCGTGCTGGCAAATCCCTTTATGGGGCCTGTTCCGAAGTAATAGAGAATTATACCTGTAAGAAGTGTTGTGACGTTACTGTCGATGATGGCTGAGGAAGCACCTTTGTAACCGTCGGCAATGGCCTGCTTGACCCCCTTACCGCCCTTCAGTTCTTCCTTGATCCTCTCAAAGATAAGGACGTTGGCGTCGACAGACATACCGATTGTAAGCACGATACCTGCGATACCGGGCAGTGTAAGGACCGCGTTGAGAGACACGAGCACGCCCATCATGAAGAAGACGTTCACTGTCATGGCTATGTCAGCTACCAGGCCAGCCGAGCGGCTATAGTAGAAGATCATATAGAGAAGGACGATGATAAAGGCGATGATGAAGGAATTCAGACCACTCTTTATAGCAGCCTTTCCGAGTGAGGGACCGACGACGGTATCCTGAATGATACGTGCCGGAGCCGGCATCTTGCCTGACTTGAGAATGTTAGCAAGGTCTTCAGCCTCCTCAAGGGTGAAGTCGCCTGTTATCTCAGTGTTGCCGCCGGCGATCTCATTCTGAACACGCGGGTATGACCTCACATAGTCATCAAGCACCACCGCGATGCAACGGCCGATATTATCACGTGTCATACGCTGCCATATCTTGGCACCTTCACCGTTCATCGAGAAATCAACCTTTATATCTGCCCCGGTAACGCCTGTCGAAGGGCGTGCGCCTGTAACGACATCTCCTGTCAGGGGTGCACGTCCGTCGCGCGTGGTGACCTTTATGGCATGAAGCTCGAATAAAGTCTTTGTATCATCATATTTGTAAGGGTTCTGGCTCCAGTAGAACTT
This sequence comes from uncultured Bacteroidales bacterium, assembly GCA_963732365.1. Taxonomy (GTDB): domain Bacteria; phylum Bacteroidota; class Bacteroidia; order Bacteroidales; family VadinHA17; genus SR-FBR-E99. The sequence goes on from CAVSZC010000004.1 coordinate 10,907, forward strand.
AAGCTCCCTGGGGAACAGTGCCCTCACCTGGTTCATCTTCAGGTATGCATTTACATTTGCGGTGTCTTTTGAGGCTGCAAAACCAATGAGGCTTCCGGGTACCGGCTGGCCATCCTGCGTAACATTCGGTCTGAGAAGACCAAAGAGCGGATTCAACCGGGTGAATTCCTCAAGATTTGATGCTTCAGTCACGGCGGCAGTGTCACTGCTGACCATATCAAGAAGTGATTTCTCTTCGGTGCCAGTTTCAGCAGTCAGGGTATCTGTCGTAGCAGTCTCTGAAGAAGGCTGTATTGACTTGAGATAATCGTTTGCCTGCACCATGTAACCAATAATCTCCGGGTTCTCATATGTCTCCCAGAACTCGAGGTTAGCTGTTCCCTGAAGCAGGTCGCGAACCCTCTGCGGGTCTTTCACTCCGGGGAGTTCAACAAGTATTCGTCCGCGGGGCTGAAGGTGAGATATGTTAGGCTGAACAACGCCAAAACGGTCTATCCTGTTCCTCAGAATATTGAATGCATTGTCTATGGCGGAGTTTGCTTCCGTCTCAAGGACTTTCTGCACATCCTCATTGGTGGAGTTGAAGTTTATCCGGTCTTTGAGCTCAACGGTGCCAAATACTGCCGCCAGCCTTGCGTTCGGATCTATCTCCTGGAATGAACGAACAAAAAGTGTTATGAAATCTTCCTTCCCGCCTGCCAGTTGCTTCTGTTTTGCGAGAGCTATGGCATCATTGAATGTCTTGTCAGTACTGTAGTTTGAGAGAGCCCTTACGATATCCTCAACCGAGATCTCAAGCACTACGTTCATACCGCCCTTCAGGTCAAGGCCGAGATTAAGCTCTTTTGTCTGGACTTCCTTGAAGGTATTGCCCAGAAAGCCCCACTGATCCTTGGGCAAGGAGGCGATTGAATCAAGATAATTCAACTCTTTGTTCAGGTCACCTGCGGCGTATACCCTTGCCTCTTTCTTGACCTTGAATGAGGCCACTGTGAAGGAAAACTGGTAGACGCAAACAAGAGTCAGTGCAATAGCCAGAAATGAGATTGCTCCTTTATTCTGCATTTGTATCCTCTTTTAAGATTGTTTGTTTGATTCGCTAAATAATACGAGGCGCAAATATATAATTTTATTTTCGTATAGCATATTATATAAAAACAAAACTGCCGGACAGTGCCGGCAGTCCTGTTATATAGCATGATATCTATTCTACAAGCTTATCATAGTCGGTTTCCAGGGGCCGTTTGTTAAGAAAGTCATAAAGGGTGAGAGCCCGCATGTTAAAGAAATACGCCCAGTAGTTACTGAGGGCCTGTATATAGCTGCGCTTGTTCTGGTCTTTCTTGGTGTCGGCATTGTTAAGCTCGAGCACGTCAATCTTTCCGATCAGGAATCTCTGTTTGGTTACCTCAAACATTTTAGCAGCCACAGTGTCTGACTTGGCAGCTATTTTCACCTGGTCATCCTGAAGGTTGAACTGCTGTACATCAAGCATGAGGTTCTGTTCAAAATCGGCGCGTGACTGTTCCACCTGCACCTGTGTCAGTTCCTGGCTCGATCTTGCCATTTTGTACCTTCCCCGCCCGAGGCCCCAGTCGAGTATCGGCATTGTCAGACCAAGCCTGACACCCTGCTGCCTGTCAGGGTTTGAATAGGCTAATTTAAAGACCTCGTCCTGATCGCGAAGACCGTAAGAGGCGGTCAGGTTTGCATTGAGACTCTTCTCTGCCTTAGCCTGTGCCACTGAGCTCTGCGCCTCAACAAGTTGTCTCTCAAGGGCTATCAGGTCCGGGTTGTTTTCCTCTGCAAGCCTCATAACATCTGCCACTTCAACCTCAAGTTCAGGTATGTAGCTTGGAATAAGCAGTTCGAGCCTTACGTTCTGGTTAAATCCGAGGAATGAACGGAGCCTTATCTCGCGGTCACGCAGGTTGATCTCCGACTCGTTGATGGCCGTTCCTGCATTGAGGTATGACAGCTCCATCTGGAGTAGCTCATCTTCTGCTATTGTCCCGAGATTATAACGCCCTTTTGCGATCTGGTAGAGAGTATCGGCATTCTGCATGTTTGTCTCTGCAATCTCCCTGTTTATCTGTGCAAGAGCAAGACTGAAGAAATTCTGCACTGCCATAATACGTACATTCTCAACCTCACGGAGATATGTCTTGCGTGCCTCTTCATACTTCAGCGGTTCTATCTTCTTCTGCCACCTGAGCTCATTGTACCTGAAGAGCGGCTGGGTGAGCATAATATTTAAGGGTGATGTGATATACTTGTATGAATCACGCTCAAAATCAACCTCATATGTCAAGTCTGAATTAAGCGAGATGGTTCCCCCTGTAGGCCCTATGTTCTGTGTCAGAGAGAGGGAACCCTGCGTCTGCAGGACATTCACAGCCACATATTCGTACTCCCCTTTTGATGAGTTCCACACCCTGTTATAGGCACTGCTGTAGTTGGGTACCGTACCGTTAAAGGTGAGCAGAGGTCTGTATTCGGCCACGAAGGTCCTGTACTGCCAGTAACTGGAGCGGAAACGGTGCTTCGCTATTAGAGCGTTGGGCGACTGCTCGGCAGCCAGCATTATTACTTCATCAAGGGTCAGCTGCTTTATGTCCTGTGATCTGAGACCGGGTGTTGCAAGAACTGATACAATGATTATTAAAATCAATATGACTCTTTTCATAACTCTGAATTATTCATAACGAAGTGATTCAATCGGGTCTCTCTCCGAGGCCCGCTTGGCAGGTGAATATCCGAATATCACCCCTACGGCGGCTGATACACCGAATGCAACCACGATGGAGAATAGTGACACGATCGTGGTTATTCCGGCTATTTCCTGGATGGCTACGGCAAGAATTATCCCGAAGAAAACACCGATAAAACCGCCTGTAACACTAATCAGTACGGCTTCTGACAGGAACTGCACAACGATATCCATCTTTTTGGCACCAATGGCCATTCTTGTACCGATCTCCTTTATCCTCTCCATGACAGAGGCAAACATGATATTCATAATGCCAATCCCTCCTACAATCAGGGAGATGCTGGCTATGGCTCCGAGAACTATATTGAATATGTCCTTTGTACGCTGCTGCTGTTTGAGAAGCAGTTCGGGCACCGTGATCTCAAAGTCCTTTACGTTGGAGTGCCTTCTGAGCATCATCCGGCTCAAAACCTCCGTAGTCGGGGTGAGTTGTTCTGTCTCCTGCACCTGCACCACGATCTTGTCAAGCTGATTATAGTTGGTCTCGGCAGTTGAGGCATCAGAACCGCTTACCACTACTCTTGCCATGTGCATCCCTCCTCCGAAAACACTGACAGAGGTGGCCTGGGTGGCAAGCTTTGTATTGACCAGAGCCCTGTTCTGGTAACGCATGAGCATTGTCTTGATAGGTATATAAATATTGTCATTATAGACATTTACTCCCTGCTCTTCAAAGCCTGTCAGTGAGACATTTGTTTTTTCGAGTACACCTATCACCTTCAGCCATACATTATCAAATTTGATATACTGTCCCAGGGGGTCAAGCTGGCTGAAGAACTTCGCCCTGATGTTGGCGCCGATGATACATACCTGTATTCCGTACTCCTCCTGGTAATCGTTGAAGAACATCCCCTGTGACAGGGGTAGGTTATACAGATCAAAATAGTCATTCGCCACTCCGACCAGTTTGGCTGAGTACCTCATGCCGTTAAGCACGATAGTTGAATTATAGGATATCTCCGGGCTGATCCTCTTAACGGCAGGGATACTGTTGCGTATCGCTTCCACATCAAGCAGGGTAAGTCCCCTTGAGAACTTATTCAGCTGTTTCTCGCCCTCCTCGCTCTCCGTACCCTTCTCCTGTACTATCGGGCTGATCAGGATGTTGTTCACCCCCACCATTTTTATCTGGTCAAGGATTTCCTGCTGTGCCCCCTTGCCAATTGCAAGCATGCTGATCACTGCCGCCACGCCAAAGATAATACCCAGGGCAGTAAGTATCGACTTGAGCTTATTTGCCAGGATTGATTCAACGGCAATGCGTATATCGTGCTGGTATCTTTTGAACATTTTCTATTCAGTTAATAACCTTGGTCAAATTCTCTTGAATTACCGTGTACGAACGACAACATTCTGTTTGGCAGTGGAATCTGAGCCCGCTGCACCCTGCTGTCTAACCTGTCCTGTACCTGTGCCACCTCTCATGGCACGCATGGCCTCGCGCTGCTCAGGTGTAAGATTCTGCATAAACGCCCTCCTCTGCTCAGGTGTCATGTCCGGACTCATGCCGGCAGGCATGACTTTATTCTGCGATTTTCTGTCCTCTTCCGCCTTCTGTTTCTTGCGCTCCTTGACCACTGCAATAAGCTCTTCACCGTGCAGTTTGTACTTCTCTCCCTCTTCCGGTATGGTCAGATAGAGTCTTTCACCTTCTTCAAGACCCTGCTCAACGATCACATCATTTTCGTTTGACTCTCCCAGATACCACTACCTGGCGTACACCGTCCTTCTTGTAAACGAAAGGCACACTGTCGGGGGAGGCAAAAACAGTCTCAAGCGGAATGTAAATTACATCACTGAAGGTCTGTGTAATGATCTGTGTGCCGGTGGTCATGGAAGGTCTGAGGATAGGGTCAGAGCCGTCAACCTTTGTAATTACCTCAAACACCTTGGCATCAGTATTGGGAAGCTGTTCACCGATGTTGGCTACGCTGGTTACGACTCCGGTGTATGATTTCTCGGGGAAGGCGTCAACAGTAAGTCTGACCCTCTGGCCCAACTTTACTTTGCTGATATCAATCTCATTGACATATGTCTTTGAAATCATTGAAGTGAGATCCGGGAGGGTTGCCACCACGGGATCCCAGGGACTGATCTCAGAACCTACTTTTCGTTTGGCTCCGCCCCACTCGCGCTTGTAGATGACCATCCCTGATGCAGGTGCCATGATCACAAACTTCTGGATTATGGCCTGCATTTCGTCAACCTTACGTTTCTGCTTGGCAAGCTGCAGCTCGGTGTCTTTAATATCGGCCCTGGCCTGCTGTACCTTCAGGTCGTAGTTGCTGACCGCCTGTACATATGATCTCTCGGACTTGTCAAGTGTTATCCTTGCCTGCCTGATGGTTGTAGGGGGTTCATATTTCGACTGTTCAAGAGTTATCTCCGCCTCTTCAAGGTTGAACTTGAGGTTGAGAAGCTCATCCCTCAGGTTAGCCAGATTGATAGTTGTGTCAAGCTGCTTTTTAAGCAGTTCCGTTTCAAGCTGCTCCTGCCTGTCGAGTTCATCCTTCAGGGTGTTGTCAACGCTTGAACGGTCAAGGGTTGCAACATAATCGCCCTCCTTGACCTCGGTACCTTCAGGAACGAGATCCTGGATCTTTATCCCACCGAATCTCATGTTACGGCTCATCAAACCTTCAGGTGCCTTGATGTCAAGCGACACTTCCGCCTGCAACTCCCCTGTTGTTGTCACAACTACTTCAAAATCTCCCTGCCTGACGTCGGTAAAAAGTACACTCAGGTCTTCCTTACCGGCAATCCTGCTTATCACGATCATTAAAATAAGTGCCACTGCAACAACGATCGAGGTAATAATAATAGTCCTTTTCATGTGCGGATCTTTTTCTTTTTTTATTGAATTAAGCGGTGAAATTATTACAAAAATGTTCTGCCTCTGTTTTTTTTAAGGAAACATTAACGTTCATTAACTTAACCGGGATATTGACAACTGTTCAATGTCAACTATTCCGGAACAGTAAGCTTTATGCTTGTTTTTATAGATTTTTAACAATCCTGATCACGTTCTCAGCAAGTCTCTCAGCAGGTTCTTTGCCTCTGTCCTCTGCATAAACGCGAATGATGGGTTCGGTGTTCGATTTACGAATCTGCACCCATCCGGAAGGAAGCTCCATCTTGATTCCGTCACGCCTGTCCATCAAGGCACCGGGATACTCTTTCTGCAGTATGCTGCACAGCTTCTCCATATCAGCATCATGAGCAGTCTCAACTTTCTTCTTAGCTATATAATAGTCCGGGTATTTTGCTCTGAGTGCGCTGCAGCTCAGCCCGGATTTGGCCAGATGTGTCAGAAAAAGTGCAATACCTGCAAGCGCATCACGGCCGTAATGCAAGGCAGGATAAATGACTCCTCCGTTGCCTTCTCCGCCAATGACTGCATTTGTCCGTTTCATTTCGGCAACAACATTCACCTCTCCCACCGGTGCAGAGCTGTAACTGCATCCGTGCCCCTCGGTTACGTCTCTCAGTGCCCTTGATGATGACATGTTAGAGACTGTCGCACCCTTCCTGTGACTCAGAACATGATCAGCCACCGCAACCAGCGTATACTCCTCTCCAAACATCGAACCGTCTTCGCATATGATGGCCAGGCGGTCAACATCAGGGTCAACGACGAACCCGACATGTGCCCCCTTTTCTCTCACCACTCGTGAAATATCCTGAAGGTGTTCTGGCAGCGGTTCGGGATTATGAGGGAAGAGGCCTGTGGGTTCACAATAGAGTTCAATCACCCGTTCTGCACCAAGAGCTTTCAGCAGCGCGGGAATGGCCACGCCTCCAACCGAATTGACAGCATCTACCGCGACCACAAATCTGGCGTCTCTGACAGCCTTTGTGTCAACCAGGGGCATGGCAAGCACAGCTTCGATATGCTTTTCTGTCCACCCCTTCTCGCATGACTGGGTTCCGAGCCTGTCATATTCAGCAAAGTCGTAATCTTCTCTTTCGGCAATCTCAAGCACCATCCTTCCGTCAGCGTCGCTGAGGAACTCACCTGCCTCATTGAGAAGCTTGAGGGCATTCCATTGAGCGGGATTATGACTTGCTGTGAGTATGATCCCTCCGCCGGCTCTGAGGGCTGTCACTGCTATCTCGACAGTAGGTGTCGTCACGAGCCCGATGTCAATCACATTGAGCCCCACAGACCGAAGTGATGCATTCACCAGTGCAGCAACCATCTCACCCGAGACGCGGGCATCACGGCCGGTAACAACGGTGGTGGACCCTCCGTTTCTCCTTCTGAGCCAGGTTCCGTATGCAGACGCGAACCTTGCAACGTCAATTGGCGTAAGCGACTCGCCCGGCTTGCCTCCGATGGTTCCCCTGATACCTGAAATTGATTTTATTAAGGCCATTTCTCAGTATAAATTTTTACTACGGCAAAGGTGCAAAAAAGATCGCGGAGAAAACCGGTAAATAGTTGTAAATTTGCACGCTGAAAAGAAACACGATGGAAAGAAAGCCGGAAAGGACAGAAGGCAGAAGGCCTGCCAGGAGAGTCAGTGCTCCTGTCAAAAAAGTAAAGGCGACAGCCAAACCCGCGGTCGAGGAACTGGTAAGACTGAATAAATTCATTGCCAACAGCGGCGTATGTGCCAGGCGTGAAGCAGATGAACTGATCAGGATGGGGTATATTCTTGTGAACGGCAAGAAGGTTACTGAGCTGGGAACAAAAGTCAAATCCACAGATAAAGTTACATATAAAGGCAAGGACCTTACCCCCGGGAAAAAGGTATATATCCTTCTGAACAAACCAAAAGGATATGTCACTACAGTAAAAGACCCGCATGCTGAGTTCACCGTTCTTGACCTGGTGAAGGATGCCACATCGGAGAGGATTTATCCGGTAGGAAGGCTTGACAAGAACACTACAGGTGTATTGCTGCTCACCAATGACGGTGACCTGGCAGGAAAACTCACCCACCCGAAATACGGAGCCGTGAAAGTATACCATGTCCATACTGACAATGCCGTCACTAGGAATGACCTGGAGGCCATGGTAAGTGGGGTGGTTCTTGAAGAGGGAACCGTAGGAGCCGATGCTGTTTCGTACCCTGATCCGGATGATCATACGCAGGTAGGACTGGAGATCCATTCAGGGCAGAACAGGGTTGTAAGGCGTATCTTCGAGAAACTGGGATACAGGGTCAGGAAGCTTGACCGTGTCAGTTTTGCAGGGCTGACAAAGAAGAATCTTCAGAGGGGTACATGGAGACATCTGACCCCGAAAGAAGTCAGCATGCTCAAGAGGGGTATTTTCAAATAGATCATGTATCAGAATGGGTCATAAATCGGGATTCGTAAATATTCTGGGCAATCCCAACGTGGGGAAGTCTACGCTGATGAACCTGCTTGTCGGGGAGCAACTTTCAGTGATCACGCCAAAAGCGCAGACTACCCGTCACAGGATAATGGGAATACTGTCAGGTGACGATTACCAGGTTGTCTATTCAGACACACCCGGCATTCTAAACCCGAAATACAAGCTGCAGTCTGCGATGATGCGCTCAGTGGAGTCAGCACTCGATGATGCCGATCTGATACTCTATGTGACCGATGTTGTAGAGAGCGTCTCAAAGCATGAGGAGCACCTGATGCGAATACTTGCCTCTCCCGTTCCGAAAATCATTGTAGTCAACAAGATAGACCTCACTACCCAGCCCCGCCTGGAAGATATTGTCGGCAGATGGGCGGAGATAGCTCCAGGCGTTCCGATACTTCCCGTATCTGCGATAAATAAGTTCAACACCGGCCTGTTGCTGCGCGAGATACTCAGTCTTCTCCCGGAAGGGCCTCCTTACTTTCCGAAAGATCAGCTCACCGACCGTTATGAGAGGTTTTTTGTTTCAGAGATAATAAGGGGAAAAATACTTGAGACTTACCAGAAGGAGATCCCGTATTCAGTCGAAGTGGAGATAGAGAGTTTCAAGGATGAAGGCTCTCTTGTCAGAATTGCAGCGGTGATATATGTTGCGCGTGACAGTCAGAAAGGAATTATCATTGGCCACAAGGGATCGATGCTCAAGCGTGTCGGTACAGGTGCCAGGAAGGAGACAGAGGCATTTCTGGGTAAAAAGGTTTTCATGGAAATTTATGTAAAGGTTTCACGTGAATGGCGCGATAATCCACGGATGCTGAAAAAATTTGGGTACTTATAGTTTAATATTTAATAATGAGCAAGATAGCAGCAATTGTCGGAAGGCCAAACGTCGGTAAATCGACCCTCTTCAACAGAATGACCGAGAGCCGTTCAGCCATCGTTAACGAAGAGAGCGGAGTCACCCGTGACAGGCATTACGGAAAGGTGGTGTGGAACGGGGTGGAATTCTCTGTCGTGGATACTGGCGGCTACGTTGACAACTCTGAAGATATTTTTGAGAGCGAGATAAACCGTCAGGTGAAACTGGCGATCAGTGAGGCTGACGTGATACTCTTCATGGTCAATGTAGAGGATGGCATACATGAACTTGACAAGGCTGTAGCCGGCATGCTGAGGAAGGTTCAGAAAAAAGTCATCACCGTTGTCAATAAGGTTGACAACAACACCCGTCTTCTCGATGCCGCCGAGTTTTACGGCCTTGGTCTCGGCGATTTTTTCTCAATCAGCTCAGTCAGCGGCTTCGGCACCGGCGAGCTGCTTGATGAGATCGTAAAACATCTCCCCGACAAGGCTGAGGAGCCGGAACCGGATATACCAAGGGTGGCAATCGTAGGACGCCCTAATGTAGGCAAATCATCTCTTGCCAATGCCCTCCTCGGTGAGGAAAGAAATATAGTCACACCGGTTGCCGGGACTACACGGGACTCAATACACAGCAGATATAAAAAATACAACTCTGAGTTCATTCTCATTGACACGGCAGGACTCAGAAAGAAAGCCAAGATTGAGGAGGACATTGAATTCTATTCAATACTGAGGGCGATAAGGTCAATAGAAGAGTCAGATCTCTGTCTGCTGATGATCGATGCCACCCGCGGACTGGAATCCCAGGATCTCAGCATCCTCAGCATAATACAGAAAAACAATAAGGGTATAGTCGTTCTGGTCAATAAATGGGATCTTGTGGAAAAGGACCAGCAAAGCACCAAAAAGCTGGAGGATGAGATAAGGTCGAAGACAGCACCTTTTACCGACTTCCCGATTCTGTTCATCTCGGTCCTGAACAAACAGAGGATACACAAGGTGCTCGAGCTTGTCCAGAAGGTTTTCGAGAACAGATCACGCAAGATACCTACTTCAAAACTGAACGAGGTAATGCTTCAGTACATCGCTGACACGCCGCCACCCTCCTTAAAGGGTAAGCATATAAAGATAAAATACATCACACAACTGCCGTCAGCTTATCCTGCTTTTGCCATCTTCTGCAATTTTCCGCAATATATCAAGGACCCGTATATGCGGTTCATCGAGAACAGGATGAGAGAGAGTTTTGAGCTGTCAGGCGTCCCTATAAAGATCTTTTTCAGAAAAAAATAGGTAGATTTGGTGTGATTTTTGCTGATAAGAGCGAAGATACAAGTATGAGAAGATCATATATAATATTGCCGGCCTTTATTATTCTTGCCCTGGGATCGTGCATCAAGATCGAGAACCTTCCTCCCGAACCGATGGTTGACTTCAGGGAGTTTACCCGCTATGACTCAACCGATATACTCGGCAACCCGATCAGGGTGGGAAAGCTTACCTTTTATTTTGAGGACGGTGACGGGGACCTCGGTCTGCCACAGCCTGAATCAAACCTGTCCGATGAAGAGACCAACCTCTTTCTTAAGCTTTACCGTAAGACTGACGGCGTGTTTGAACTGGTCGGCCCATCCGATCCGCAATATCCGTCAGAATACCGTATCCCCCAGATGATAGTGCCGAGCCAGAACAGGATACTTAAAGGAACCATAGACGTCAGTATTACATATTTCCTGTACGATCCACTGGACACCCTCTACTACGATTTCTGGGTCAGAGACCGCAGCGGGAATGACAGCAATACAGAATCTACATGTGTTTTCGTCCTCGGTGATTCCGGTCCTTGCGGAGAATTGTGATCAGAGCTTCAGCCCCATAATCAGGACATCGTCAACCTGGTCATTGTTGCCTTTCCATTCAAAGAAAAAGCTTCGTATCCGCTCTTCCTGCTCAGCCATCGGAAGCTCTTTTATCTCGTCGAACAATATCCTCAGCCGGCTTATCTTCATCTTCTTGCTCCCGTGTCCGCCAAACTGATCGGGGTACCCGTCAGTGAAGAGATAGACAGTATCACCTTCCCTGAGATGGTACTCCTGGTCGTCATAGAATTTTTCCACAGCCGATTCGCCTCCCACTGATGAACGGTTTCCTCTGACATATTGCTGCTCGCCGTCGATAATAAGTATTACGGGCCTCATGGCGGAGGCAAAAACAAGATGTCTTGTCTTTATGTTAAACTCACAGACGACGATATCCATGCCGTCATTTGATGACTCCAGCTCCTGGTTCTGATTCAGGGTCGAGAATATCTGCCTGTCAAGCTCATGAAGTATCTGGGAGGGTCTTCTGATCTTTTTCACTGTGACAATATCCTGGAGAAGGGCTGTTCCTATCATAGACATGAACGCTCCGGGCACACCGTGACCTGTAGAGTCAGCACAGACCATAATAAACCGGTCTTTGTCAATCCAGTCAAACCAGTAAAAGTCGCCACTGACAATATCCCTTGGGAGGAAGAACACAAAGGCCTCCTTAAACACTGCACCTAGTCTTGCCGTATCAGGCAGCACGCTGCTCTGGATACGCTTGGCATACTTGATGCTTTCGGTTATGTCAAGGTTTTTCTGGGCAAGCTCTTCTTTCTGTTCATATACCTCGGCAGTCCTTTTGCGCAGTTCCGATTCCAGAAACTCCCTCTGAATACGGTGAGCTCTCTCACGCAGGAGTATGATTATGTAAACGATCACTGCTGCAAGTCCCAGCACAAGCAGTATGAACCACCAGCTCCGGGTAAACGGTTTCTGAATGACAAGTTCAAACGCCGCAGACGATAATGCATCTTCATTATCACGTGCCGAAGCCTCGACCACGAACCTGTAATGTCCGTCACTCAGCCTGTATGCCACCGATCTGTCAGAGGTAGGCTCTCCCCAGTCTTCATCAAAATTCTCCAGTTTTGTTCTGAAGACCACATTCAGGGGGTCGCGAAGCGATATCCCGGCATAATTGACCGTTACGGTATATGAAGACCTGTAAGGCAGATTATATGATTCGCGGTAAGGATACTCAACATTATTAATAACCACCGACACTATTCCGGCCTGAGGCGGGGCTGATATCTTCCGTTCCATCACCGGGTTGAAAACCACTGCGCCTTCAGTAGTGCCCACATAAATATTGCCGTCAGATGTTTCTGCCAGGGCGTCAGGCAGGCAGTCACCCGTCACTCCGAAGTCTCTTCCGAATGCTCTTACGGCTCCCGCAGCAGGGTTAATGATTGAGAATCCTTTCTCGTGGCCGGTCCATATCCTTCCGTCAGAGGCAATGAGGGTGCTGTAGCAATAATTCGAGAGCAGCCCGTCTGCGTTTGTATAGTTATACACAGTATCGCCTGTAAAGAGGAAGATACCATTACCCAGGGTGCCTGCACAAACAGTGCCGTCAGAAGTGTACGAGATGCTCTGTATCCTGTTGCGCATGGCTCCCTCCATTATCATCCCTTCGGTTCTGACACCTCCTGTCACATGAATGTAGCACAGCTTATCCGTTTCAGTTGCCACGAGCACCTCACCATCGCGGGTCACAACCACCTGTGAAACGTTATTGTGAGGGAGCATCTCCCTGGTTGTATAGACAGCTCTCTGACTGCCGGTAGCACGATCAAGGAGCACAACACCGTTCAGGGTTGCAAGCCATATGTTACCGGAATCAAGAGCAATTGAATTGATGTGGTTCTGACCGGGGTTCATAGAGACATAAAACTGTTTTACCTCTCCGTTGTCGTTCATCAGCCACAGCCCTTCGCTGACCGTACCTATCCATATATTCCCGTTATTGTCACTATGCCATGATACAATGCCTGACCCTCCGGTCTTCCTGTTGAGTTCCCTGAAGCCTCCGAAGGCGCCGGTGGAAGGATCAAAGTCATACAGTCCGCTCCTGGTGCCCATTATCACCCTGCCCTGTGATTCGCCGATGAAGTTTATATCCTTTTGTAACGGGGGGGTGTAAAACGAAAATGCGTTTGTGGTCACCGCAGCCAGTCCACGGCTGAAGAGTCCTATCCATAGGTTCTCTTCACGGTCGCGGAAGATGGTTCTTACATCGTTGTCAGGAAGGCCGGATCCGACATCATAGGCCCCTACGGAAACAACAGAAGAATGGTCCCCTGCAAACTCAACCTTAAGTACGCCGGATTCTCTTGTGGCAACCATAACAGAAAGGCCTGAGCCGGTCACCAATGCCGGTATGCGGTGTCCCTCCAGGGCCGGGTGATTAACCTGTGACGCCATGAGCCTGCCATTATGACGCGTTATGGCGTAAAGACCGGCACCATCAGTGCCTGCAACCCAGAAATCATCGGTTACTTTTCTTATTGTCTGAACCCAGGTATACTCAAGCTCAGGGAAGGTATATGTAATGACTGCATCGCTGCCGTTAATCCTTGCAATATGGAGATTATCCTGGGTAGCCAGCAGAAGTGAGTCCTTCCCGGTAAAAGCGATATCAAAGATTACCAGTCCTTCAGCCACGGCTATCCGGCTCAGGTTATCACCAGACCCGGCATCCGCAAGATATATCCCCTTTGTCTGTGATACTATCCATATTCTTCCGTCAGGTCCTCCGGCAATGCGGTTTATCCTGTCAGCCTCAACCTTTTCTACTCTTGCAAGTGATCCTCCCGGCATCCATTTATAAAGTGAACCGTCAGTGAGTCCAATCCACATGGTTCCCTTGCTGTCACAGAAAAGGGCATTCGGATATCCCGAAGCTATCGTATCAGGTATTTCCACAGGGTAAAACTCGAATCCGTCATACCTGAAGAGGCCTGTCTCGAGTCCCATCCACAGGAACCCATCCCTGTCCTGTTCAACAACGCTGAGATAACTTCCGGGCAACCCGGTGTTGAGATCGTAAGTCCTGTAGCTGTATGTCTGTGCTTGCGTCTGAGATGTGAGCAGCATCTGTATCAGACAAAAACAGAGTGCTGTAATCAAGATACTTCCTTTTCTGACCATTCTCATTTCTTAGGGGTGACCTTTAACCGGGGCTTATAGACAGGGACCCCGCCGATTGGCGCACTGAAAAACTGGAGATTCTCTCCGTACTGGTTCTCAACAGAGATAACCACATTATTATTTTTTACCAGTTCACCCCTTCGTTTATAGAAACGGAAATCGAGAGATTTGCCTATCTCTGCATCGAGAATAGGCATCCTGTCCTCAATCCAGTTGTCTTCACCTGAAAGCGGCATCACCTGACCCTTCCTCTCAACAGACACAACAACGAAGTCGCCGTCATTGTCCCAGTCAAAATTCTTCTGTTTGATATAGACGCACCCGCTGTCAATGAAAGGGTATATATGTGACACGAATGAGGTGTCATTATTGTTCCACATACGGAAGGTATACTCATATGTAAATGCATTTGCTCCCTGGATCGGGACATTCTCATCTGACCTCCGTGAGAGGAAGTACCTATAGAGGTTGCCGTCATCTCCTGAGATACCGTCACATATAATTTTAAATACGTTACTTGAAAACTTCTTATAATACTCCCCGTCAGCCGGATTGAACGGACCGAATGTGAACCACCTCTCATCCAGCTTGTTATCCATAGCAAATGCCCTTGTAGCCAGTAATGTTCCGCTCTTGTAGTTGTTAGTTGGGTGTATCCCCTTGGCATCAGGGTGGGTATAGCATCCCTTCCCTCCGTAGACCGAATAGACCATTCGTGTGTTCCAGAAGTTGTTTAGCTCATCTGTCTTGCCGCCGATGTCAGGGTCATAGATCCTTATATAGAACGGATCTTTGTAATCAACCGGGATTGTAAAGAAGAATGTCTGGGAGAAGTCGTCATCGCCCCATGAAGTAATCCTCCCATCAGGCCCGAAAGTGATCAGGAACGGAATATTTTCATCAGGCCCCGGCACTGCCTGGCCTTCCATTCTGCCGGGCAGGGCAGTGAGAATCAAAAGGATGAATAAATGTATATGCCGGATATCTCTCATCTTCAATCGTAAAAGTAATTAATTTCCATTCCCGGTTACTTCAATGTCCCTGCAAACGCAAACCTCACGTACAACCCCTGACTGATCACGCTCGGAAGTCACAATCAGCTGAATATTATATCTTCCCGGAATCTGAAAAGTCTTCGATACTTCAATGCCTTCTGAGACAGTATCATCTCCGAAATTCCAGTAGTATCTGGCAATTGTCATGCCAGGCAGATATGTCTCGAGGGCGTTAAGCATTATTGTTTCTCCTGCTGCCACGGTGTCGGGCGCGGCTATGACTGGCTGCTCAATGTCAAGTATTTCAAGCTCATAAGAGGCCTGACGCTTCTCAACCCGCCCAGTGACAAGATTAACTATGTCAAGGCTTACATCATAAACACCGGGACCGGCATAGCAATGCTCAGCAGTTATACCGGCTGCCCTGCCACCGTCACCGAAGTTCCATTCCCATCTTGACTTCATATCCAGGGTATCGAGCAGGAGTGCCTTTTCATCAACGAACTCATAACAGTAGCTGTTACCCTGAAGGGTGTCACATACAGACCACCGTATAATTGTTGATGCAAACCGGAAGATATCGTCATTATACTTGCGGCGGTTTGAGGAAAAGTAACCCTCAAATCCTTCCGGGACAGCATAGAAAGCAAAGTCATCATCTTGCGAATTTATCGGGTCATCAAGCCTGACAGGTTTTGACCATGTGCCGAAAGAAAGAGTTGAGAACATTATATCGAGCCCTCCCATTCCTCCGGGGCGGTCAGATGCGAAGTAAAGCCTCCCGGAACTGTGGAGGAACGGGTGGATCTCAGCCCCGGATGAATTGACATTGCTGCCGAGGTTCACCGGCTTGCTCCACCTGCCATCTGTATTCTCGCACATGTAAATATCGTAGCTGCCCGAACCGCCCGGCATGTCAGAACAGAAGTAGAGGGACATGCCATCGGCCGAAATGAACGGATAGGAGATGTTAAATGCCGGATCATTGTATTCAAAAGGCTGGATATCTGACCATTGCGAGCCACTTCGCTTTGCACTGAAAATCCCGAGCTTGTTTGAATCTCTCTTCTTCAGATTCTTTCCTGGCACTAAATTCCTGGTAAAGTAGAGTGTATTCCCGTCGGGGCTGATTGATGCAGGTCCTATGTTTGCATCTTTTCCGAGGTTGGAGGCAAGCCGCGAAGGTTTGGACAACTCTCCCTCTGCATTGAAAGGGGCAAAATAGAGATCATAAAGCCTTACACCCTCGGTGTTCTTTTTTGTCAGGAATGGATTGGACTTTCTGTTTGAGCAGAAGATTATTCCGTCATCTGTCACAATGGGAGCAAAATCATCCGAGCCGGATGAAAGGGATGAGACATGCTGCACCTCAAAAGAGCCCTTTGCCTGCCCGTTCAGCCTGAGGGAAAAAACTGACAGGGTCAATAATAATACTGATATATATAATAAATATCTCCTCATCATCAGAAATATCGAGGCGAAGTTGCGGTTACAGAGAACTCAAACTCATACCGGAGCGTCACTTCATGTGTTCCGTTTGTATACTTGTTCAGGTGACCAAGCTGGTAGTCGAATGAATATCCAATCTTAAGCTGCGGTGTCACCTGCAGGTCGAGCAGTGCCACGGCAGCCTCTTCGGCAATCCTGTATGATCCGCCTATCCAGAGGATATCTGCAAAAATAAGGTTAGCGTTTATATCCACCTCGAGAGGATCAGTGAGCGAATACCTGACCAGTGTTGAAGGCTTGAATTTGAAGCCGTCTGTAAACCTGATCAGCACTCCTGTTGAGAAGTAGGTAGTAAACATGTCATACTTGCGCGAGAGGCTGAACTCGTCATCCTCGTCACTCTGGTATTTGAATATGGAGGGAACAGAGAGACCTGCAAAGAACCTGTCGGTATAATAATAAACTCCAGCCCCCACATTGGGCATAGTATACTTTTCATTACCTGTCAGAAGCGGGTCAGGAGGAGTGCCGTCAGGGAACTTCAGGTTGTTGTAGTTGGTGTTCGAAAGATCGACACCTGCCCTTAGCCCCATCGAGAGTCTTCCTTTGCTCATACGGACGCTGTAGGCATAATATCCGTATATCCCTACATCTTTTGTGACGCCAAAAGTGACGTAGTCAGCTGATATGCCAAGGGCTACCTTTTCCTTCTGGTTTATGGGACTGTGAAGAGAGATGTTCTGGAACTGCGGTGCGCCAACAATCTGCGCCCACTGCTTGCGGTATGACAGGTTTGCGCTCAGGGCCCCCCTGGTTCCGGCATATGACGGATTGATCACCAGTCCGTTGGTGAGATACTGACTTGTGATGGGTGCCTGCTGCCCAGAGACGGCCGTCTGAAGCACAAGAGCAAAGATCAGTATGAGAGGGATTCTGCTCATCATCTTCTGAGGATTATGTAACCGCTGATATTAGCCTCATATTCAGGGACAGCCATATCAGTTGCACCTGTGATCGTCAGAAGGAAGTAGTAGGTCCCCTCAGGTACCGGGTCGCCGTAGTTATTGAGACCGTTCCACGGATCAAGCGGCACCTCGGTACCATAGTTCTTTTTGCTGTAGACGACCGCACCTCCCGTATTTATTATTACAAGCTCATTGAATGTATACTCAAGCCCTTCCACGACAAAATAGTCGTTAATGCCGTCATTGTTAGGTGTCACCCCTTCGGGAATAGTCAGGTTGGGCACAGTGAGCACCACCTCGGCAGGCTCAGCAATACAGACTCCGTTTTCAACACTGAATCTGAGTATGTTCTCTCCGAAGCCAAGTTTTTTGACTGCAGAAACCCTTTCATTAGCGCTGGTGAATACCGGGTCACCGTCACTCTCAACGACACTCCAGTGCATGCTTGTCGCCGCCCCGTCGAACGTGGCTTCAAGATTCTCAGCAAACTGGTACGGGTGCAGTGAGCGGTCAGGGCCGGCAGTAATGTTCTCAGGCATGATGTCTATTGTTACTGTAACTATCGGAGATACCGATATGCAGCAATTTGCTTCCCCTGAGTAAACGGTCCTTCTGTACTGGGTCGTCGCCGAAAGAAGAGGTGGCTGATAGCTGGCTGTGCTGTTTGCTCCAGAGGCACCGGACCATACTGACCCGGAAGGTGCTTTCTGCTCCCACAGGTACCTGTACCTGCCGTCACCGCCACCGGGAGTGCTGCCTGTAATGGTTGAAGGCAGGACAGTGTTGCATTTTGTCTGGTCTCCCGTGATTGTATTTCCGGTTATCTGAGGAAGCACCGTTATCTTAAAGGTGGAGTTCACCGAACAGACACCGGAGCTGACTGCTCTTCTGAACCATGTGGTAGATGTCAGGGGGCCTGACTGATAGGTCTGGGTTGTTGCCGGAAGCGTTGTAAAGGTTACGTTGTCGGTTGATGAAGCCCATGCATATGAATAGGTCCCTGCGCCGAGGCCTCCGCCGGGGGATCCCTGGAGGATGGCAGGAGTCTGTGTCGTGCATATCGTATCATGGGCCGGCGACCCCAGAGTTATATCAAATCCGGTGATAGCCGGATCAACCGTAACCTTGATATCATTGCCCGGGTTGCTGCATACCGAGGAGGTAACAACCCTCCTGTACCATCTGCTTGAGTTAAGTACAACACCGGGAAGAGTCTCTGCCACGGCGCCTGTAATTGCAGTAAAGTCAATGCCGTTGGTGCTGTTCATCCACTGGTACAGATAGCTTCCTGCACCTGCACCACCAGCGGGGACAGTCCCTGTAAGAGTGGCAGGTGCCGAACCTTCGCATATGGTCTGGGCTGCAGATATTGTATTGTTAGTGATCGACGGATGGCAGAGAAGCCGGACCGAGGCACTGGTGTCCTGACAGGTATTATTAAGACCGCTGTAAACAATACGTTTGTAATAAGTATTACCCGGAGCATCGTTCTGGGGATCATATCCGACAGCATTGCTCACCCCGTCAGCAGGCACCCAGTTTATATTGTCGGGGCTGCTTTTCCACATGTAGGTGTAGACCGGAGAAGCGCCGCCGCCGGGGGTGCTGCCGGTAAGATTACTGAATGTCATGCCCTGGCAGATGGTCTGATCTGCCGCAATATTGTTGCCTGTAATTGAGGGAAGCACATTGATCTTCACAGAAGAGGTTGTGTCAGAGCAGGCTCCCGAATTAACAACACGACTATACCAGACTGAAGATGTAAGAACAGGCGGATCATATTTGCTGCTCGTTATTGCGCCGGCAGCATCTCCCCATACTGTTGCATCAGGGCTCTGCAGCCATTTGTAATAATACAGTCCTGTTCCACCACCCGGCCCTGTGTTGAGGGGGTAGAGCTCTTCAGGGTTCTGACCGAAGCATATCGTTGTGTCGGATCCCACCAGGTTGCCTGTAATAAGGGGATGGACTATTATCTGTACAGACTTGCTGATATCTGTTATTCCCGCACCGTCATTGACAATTCTCCGGAACCATACCGTACTGGATTCCGGAGTGGTTGGTGTAAGGCTGGGGGAGTTAGCCCCGGGGACATTAGCCCATGCCGACTGGTTGTAACTCTTCTGCCACTGATATGTAAAGGTACCTGATCCTCCTGTTGCCAGCGAGCCGGGTAAATGAGGCGGCACTTCTCCTTCACAAATGGAGTCAGTCTGCGTCATTGTCTCCTCCGAGAATATTGTATTAAAGAGGAAGCCGTTCAGAGGAAGGTTCAGTCCGGATGTGACCAGGCCCGCCTCTCCGTTGGTGACAGGGCTTGGCAGGCTGCCGGCCACACGTCCTATCACTCCACCGCTTATTGTATAGTTACCTGCAGGGTAAACCTCACGTGCCGATATCAGGCCTCCGCCGCCGGCGCCACCTGACCCCTGCGTATTTGCAGTGTTGCCCCCGTCGGCGCCCCTGGCGTTGAGTAAGGGATACGAGGTGAATTCGCCTGTGCTTATGATTATCGAGCCTGCTCCGCCACCGCCCCCGGCACCTGCAAGAGGTGCAGCATTATCATTTGGCTGGCTGCCGGCAGCTGTTATTGTACGGCCGTTGCCGGTTATTGAATTTGCCAGTATAATCACTATCCCGCCGCCGTCACCGCCGGCTGACCAGGTCGCGGTTCCGCTGTAGGTCGAGGCTCCTCCGCCGCCACCCATATATATCCCGCCACTGGTTATTATATTCCCTTTGATAGATTTCCCGCCAAGTCCCCCGTTGTACTCAACAGTACATGGTCCGTCCATCTCCTGGTGGCCAGTGCTGCCTGCCCCCTGGCCTGCGCCGCCGCCACCGCCCGAGAAGTGTCCGTTACCGCCTCCGCCACCGCTGTACGTCACCCCTCTTCCTTTAGCCAGCCCGGGATAGATCCTTACTCCTCCTGTATTCCTCAGGGCAATGCCCTCCCCCTTATAACCGGAAACTGTCGAACCAATATTGTAGAAATAGTGTCTTACGGTGTCGTTCGATTCAAAACAATAGCCGGGGCCTGAGGAAACTAATCCTCCTTTAAACCCCTTTCCGACCACATTTATATCAGCATTCAGCGTCAGCGTCCCTCTTACAAAAAAAGCCAGAACGCCTCCCGTGACCGTGGTTGAATCCCAATCCGCGCATGAGAGCTCTGAATTGACCACAGCATGATCATAGTTCCTAACCCTGATCATCTGTACCTTTCCGTCAGGATGGTATGCATTCAGCAGGTTACGTGTAAAATATACCTGCCAGTTGCCCGGAACCCCGGAAATGGATTGTATCAGCACAAACTCATAACGTCCCGGAGCCCCTACCTTGTCCTGCGCACTGCCGTCAAGGGTTGCCGAGGCATTAATGATGATTCCACCCATCTGAATGATCAGCACGGTATCACCCAGAGCAAAATCAGACACACTTGATACCGTTACATTATCAGACCCAACGGCCAGTACCCTGGCATATTTATTTGTCTGACCTGTTATTACAGGCGTCTGTCCGCTCAGAACAGATAAACCTGCGGTGATCAGAAAAACAGCTACAAAAAGAAACCTCACGCTTATTTCAGACAATTTATGGGGCATCAAACACAAATATACTCTGCTAATATATGTAATTTAAAATTACTTATCAATGCTTTTTTTCAACCGCCCCCCTTTGAAGTCTGTTCCACGGTGTACAGCAGTGGCAGTTCAACTATGAATGAAGTACCCCTGTCAGGTACTGACTCAAACCAGATTGTTCCGCCAGCTGTCTCCACATAACGCTTTACGATAGAGAGGCCCAGCCCCATACCTGATGATTTTGTGGTAAAGTTGGGGGTGAACAGCTTCTCCCTCAGCTCCCCGGGAATTCCGGTACCGTTATCAGTGATCCTTATGTGTAGCTTGTCAAATGTGGCTGTGATGTTAATACTGACTATACCGTTCCTGCCTGAGGGTATTGCCTGGATGGCATTCTTAATAAGGTTTGAGAATATGCCGTTAAGATGCTCCCTGTCTGCCATAACAACTGCTTTGCTGATGTTTCCGCTCTCAAGAGTAATTGTTGTATTCTCAGCATTGCCAAACATTTCGAGGGTGGTCCTTATCTGTACCAGCACATCTACTTCAGACGGTTCTGCCCCTGGCAGCCTGGCAAAATATGAAAAGGCAGAGGCAATATTTGACAGGTTATCAATATATTCTATCTGGTTGTCTGTGAATTTCCGCAGTCTTATTTCAAAATCAGGAGCCCTGTCGTTCCACCATTTGAATAACTGCTGCACATTCAGCTTCATGGGTGTAAGAGGGTTCTTTATCTCATGGGCTATCTGGCGCGCCATCTCACGCCATGCCATCTCACGTTCGCTGCGCGCCAGTCTGGCGGCACTCTCCCCAAGCTCATCAATCATCCTGTTGTATTCCCTTACCAGCTCCCCGATCTCATCACGGCCACGATATGATATGTGCTCATTCTTTTTCCCGTATTCAACCGATGCCATGGCCCTCTGCAGCAATTTTAGCGGTGATGTGACCCTCTCGCTCAGGAACACCGCGAACCACATCATGAGCATCATCAGCAGGAGAATGAAATTTATCATCGTAACTATCAGATTCGATATCTCACCCGTCAGTATATTCTGCATCGCAAAATAAGGCAGATTAATGTATGCAAGAAGGGTGTTGTCATCATTGTAAAAAGGCATGTAGGCTGACAGATATTTCAGGCTTCCGATCCACTCTTCTCCTATATATTCTGTCTTTCCCTCGTCAGCCAGTGTACCGAAAGCAACCGGATCAATCATGCTCCCCACCAGGTTTCTTGAGAATACTTCAGGCCTGGAGGTGGCCAGCAGTGAACCGGTGGGTGAATAGAGGTTTATGTCTGTCATAAATACGTTTGAAAACTTCACCAGCAGTTCGTTCAGCGAACGGTAGCCGGGGTCACTCCAGCCTTCCTTAAGGCTTTGTTCCATGGAAAGCTTATGTTCCAGTTCGATTGAGACGGAGATGGTCTTCTCCCTGATGATCCTTGTGTGATTATTTCTGAACTGTGCCGTATTGAGGGAGAGAGCCGCTGCAATGATGATGATAAAGACTATGGCCAGAACAGCTGAGAAAGCAAGCTGCAGTCTTCGTCGGAAGGTATCAAAACGTAACAGGTCGATGGCATTTCGAGCGAAAATGAGGAGCAGAAGAAGGGAGAACAGCAATATGGTTATGAAAAGGTAGGCGAAGGTGATTATTTTGTTGAGAGGAGTGACGGCCTTTGCAGTCAGAATAAGTGTTTTATCGCCGGCATTATATAACAAATGCCTGAACCCGCTGTCCTTTACAAACTGATACTCTCCTTCCGGATCCGTGAGTCTGATATAGCTGTCATAGGGATACTCTCCCGAACGGAGGACCAGGGTTGAGTCGGAATACTTTGCATAGGACAGATCCCTCAGCTTTGGAAAGCGCTGATGGGTAGCATTGAGGAGAAGCTCCGGATAGCCTGCCTGGTATGTTTCGATGTGACTTATAAGCTCTATGAACAGTCCGTTGCTGAGGAAAGGTGAACGGTTGTAGAATAGTCTCGAGAGGTAATATGCCCGGCCTGCCTCGTTGTGCATGAACCAGAATCCGGTACCTGTGATCGTATCCCCCTCATTTTTTATCCGCTCATCAAAATAGACAAAACAGTTGCTGGCAAAAGAACCCGCCTCAGGGATCTGCAACGGTGAGTCATCGCGGCAGATAACGATATTCATATCGTAATTCTCCCAATAACCGTTGAAATATTTATCCTCCAGATAGTTGAACACAGCGTCTATCTCCTGCGGCGAGTATGACTCTTTTTTCATCATGGCACCCAGAACCGTATCGCCCTTCAGTGCCGGCCAGAGATCGATCAACAGCGCCTCGGCAACCATATCATTATCGTTGGCAAGGGATATTGCCATAACTTTCAGTTTCTTATCCTCCTTCTGCTCAGAAAACTCCGAAATCAGCCCGGTGGAATAGATGCCTGTCAGCCCTGCAAAAATGGCAATGAGTGAGATAAGTGAGAGGGAACTGCGCCTCCAGAAGAGGATTGTGAGAACCAGGACAGAGATATATACAATTCCCCAGAGGCTGCATTTAATACCTGCAAGGCATAAGAGAGGCAACACAAGGGCCGTGGCTGCCGTCAGGAGAAGATTAACCTTCAGCGGGAGCTTCTCCGTTAAAATGAATGCCCTCAGGAATAACACAGCCGGAAAAGAAATCAGAATCAGAACGGCAATGAATCCGGCAAGGCTCATAAAGGTCAGATCGAGTATTTTGAAAGCCTCGAAGTTTATTGCCGAATTCAGGATAATGTCCCTGAAGAGGGCCTCTGACATAAGGAACAGAATAAATCCTGATGCCATATGGATCCCCGGTTTCAGCAGGTCACGAAAGCTATGTACCTTTTCAACCATTCTAACCGGTTCATTCCTCAGGTAGAACCCGAACCCCGCGACAGGAAGCATTCCGAGAAGCATAAGGTGACCGACAGAGGGTATCAGCAGTCCGGAAGAGTAAAGGAAGGGAGAGAAGAGCTCGGTAGAGCTTACGGAAGGAGGTAATCCCGCAACAAGAGTAATTGCATAAAATACAATCAGGGCGCCAACGGCTGTGACAAGACGCCAGGCCCTATTGGTTCTCCTGCCAACCCACTCGGCAGCCAGGTTAACAAGGCGGACCAGGAGTAGAAGAAAGAGGAGCCAAAAAATAACCGGGATGACTATTAAGATTGTGTTTGGTTTCTTCTCAGGAAAGATCAGCCCAAAGTGAAATTCCTTCTCAATTCCCTTGACCTGGAACTCCGATTTATCTTCATCAAAAGTTATGGTTGCCGACTGTGGCAGCCGGAATTCCTCCGGGAAGCCCGATCTGAGCATGTTGTTTGCTATCGGGTACTGCCTGTAAACACTTATAAGTGCGAGCAGGTCATAGTCAAGAAACTCTTTGTGTACCGGAATGAACCATCCGTTGCTGAGGAAGACCGGCTTGTGGGTGTCAAAATCAGATTTATAGTCCACAGGAAAGTTAACGCTGTTGTCAGACCAGTAACTGATCCTGTTGTCCTTGTAAATAAGTATCAGTATACCGTCGTCAATTGCCTCCCCTGACGTGTTATTAAGGAACATTGCAGCCGGATCTGCACCGCTTGTGAGATCCGTCCCGATGGTTTCCAGCATTTCATCTGCCTTCAATTCCTTCTCAATGAGCTTCCTGTCAAGTGTGCCGGTGCGGTAGCGCCATTCAAGATCACTGAAATAGAGCAGGTCTGAAGCCACAGCGAGTGCAGCAGTAACGACTGCGGCTATAAATATCACTCTGATATCCCTTAACCTGCCCTGCATGGTTTCATTCGTGATGATAAGGGTCACCGGCAATGACTGTCATGACCCTGTAAAGCTGCTCTGTGAACAATAATCGTACCACCTGATGGGAAAAAGTAAGTTTTGAAAGTGACATAACGTGGTCTGCCCTCGAAGTGACCCTTTCATTAAAGCCCCACGGTCCTCCTATGATAAATACCAGTCTTTTTTTCGGTAACAGCATTGTGTTCCTTATGAATGAAGCCAGTTCAACCGTCGAATAGCTTTTCCCTCTCTCATCGAGAATTATTACATAATCATCCGGCTTCAATGTCTGCAGTATCCGCTCAGCCTCCTTATCCTTCACCATGGCAGAGGACCTGTTGCCAGGGTTCTTCACATCCGGAAGGGTTACTATTTCGAACCGGTTATATCTTGTGATCCGTTTCTCATACTCCGCCACTCCATCCCTTAGCCAGGCCTCATCAGTCTTTCCTGTCATCAGAAGAACCAGCTTCATTTATCACTCTCATTGTTGTATCAGACAAATATAGCAATTAAGCCCTTATTACTTATTGTGCCCATGCCGGATATTAAAAGTGGTGCGGTTTTTGTTCAATAATAGTTACATTTGCTATGTCCTGTTTTGTGTAGCATAAAGGAAAAGAAATGAAGAAGAAGTTATTTATTGCAGGCCTGTTGCTTGTTTTTATGACTGTTGCGGGTACCGTACAGGAGCAGCCGGGTATACCTGCGGGCATCTCTATCGCTTTCCGCTCCGGCAGCGCCGCGGGTCTGTCTGTGTACCTCAACAGCACCGTGGAGCTAGTGATGCCAGACAAGGAAGATTTTTACAGCAAGAGTGTAGCCGAGACTATACTGAAAGATTTTTTCAGCCGCCACCGTACACGTGAGTTTGTCATTAGGCATCAGGGGGCAAAAGGCGATGCCCAGTACGCCATCGCCAACCTGGAGACTGACAAGGGCAAGTTCCGTGTATACTTTCTTCTCAAAAAAGTAGACGGCAGCCCTCTGATCCATCAGATACGGATTGAGTCTGAAAATGAGTGATAATGAGCTGAATGCCTTTATCCTCCGGGCCCTGGAGGAGGATACCGGTGATGGTGACCACAGTTCCCTGGCTTCTGTACCTGCCACAGCCACCGGACGTGCCAGGCTGCTGATTAAGGAGAAAGGCATCATGGCAGGCATCAGGGTAGCCCCGGTAATATTCCGCCTCACCGACCCGTCACTGAAGACAGAAATACTGATCGAAGACGGCAGGCACGTCTCACCGGGAGACATAGCACTCACCGTGGAAGGGAAAGTGCAGTCTATACTGCGCGCGGAACGTCTAGTGCTGAACATCATGCAACGGATGAGCGGCATTGCAACGTCAACGGCACAGTATGTTGAAAAGGTTAAGGATACAAAAGCACGGATAACCGACACACGAAAGACAACCCCCGGCATGAGGGCTCTTGAAAAGGAGGCAGTGCGAATCGGCGGAGGAACAAATCACCGCATGGGGCTGTATGATATGATCATGCTGAAGGATAATCACACCGATTATGCAGGAGGCATTACGGAGGCAATAGCACGGACCAGGGAGTATCTCAGGAAGACCGGGCTGAATCTGAAGATTGAGGTTGAATCGCGTAACCTGAAGGAGGTACCTGAAATACTTGAAGCGGGCGGAGTGGACCGTATCATGCTCGATAATTTTTCTGTGCTGATGACCGCTGAGGCGGTAAAAATGATCGGTGACAGGTGTGAGACCGAATCGTCAGGCGGTATTACCCTCGCGAATGTGAGAGATTATGCACTGTGCGGCGTCGGGTTCATATCCATCGGAGCCCTGACTCATCATATTAAGAGCCTTGACATGAGTCTGAAAGCTTTCTGACCTCAGGATGACCGCCCGGGAGTTCGTCATATCAAAAGCAAGAGCAATAAAGAAGGCAGAGCTGCCGGGCTTTGACGGAGCACCGCTCGACCTTGTGGCAAAACTGATCATCAAGGGTCTCTTCGGCAGGGGCGTACTCGTGACAAGGGCATCATCGATAGCATTCAACCTGCTCATGGCATTCCTTCCGGCATCAATATTTCTCTTTACCCTGATACCGTTTATCCCTATACCCAACTTCCAGACAGAGCTTGTCAGGCTGTTCGAGAACATAATGCCGGTAAATGCATACTCTTTCCTGGAAGCCACCATAGTTGACGTCATCACAAACCGCAGCGGCACACTGCTTGTGCTGATGCTCTTTGCCACCATAATCTTTTCCACCAACGGCATCCATGCCCTGATGCACGCCTTTGTCGTTTCCGCGCACGGCTTTACTAGCCGTACATGGATACAGCAAAGGAAGATAGCCATCTTTCTGCTGGTAATCATTCTGCTGATGTTCAGCCTCTCCGGAGCTCTTATCATCTTAAGCCGCTCTGTGACTGACAGGCTCGTCGAGCTGGGAGTGCTGCGCCTTAACCTGGTCTTTTACATTGTGATGACATTCAAATGGGCACTGATAATTGCAATGCTCTTCTTCGCCATCTCAACTCTGTATTACCTCGTTCCGGCAAAGAAAAAAGACTTCAGATACATATCACCGGGGTCAATAGTGGCTACTACTCTCTTTATCCTGACCTCAATGGGTTTTTCAGCCTATGTAAATGATTTCGGACAGTATAACAAGCTTTACGGCACTATAGGGACCCTGATAGTTATTCTTATCTGGCTCTATCTGAACTCAATAGCGCTGCTTGTAGGGTTTGAGCTCAACGTAAGCATCAAAGCTGCCACCTCCGAAATGGAAACTACTGCGTGAAACTGATGTACTATCCGCAGTGCAGGAACTGCTTCACCAGCCTGGCAATAGCGTCGTTGTTGCCGTAGAGCTCCTCGCTGAGCTTCTGGTCATTGAACGACTTCAGTCTTTTCGCGACATTGTCAATCACACCCGCAGGAAAGATATTATCCTTCTCAAAATGTTCCCTGAGACCCAGGAGTGCCTCTGCCGAATCCCAGCATGATGCCGGAAGAGACTCAAGCTTCTTCTTTGCGGCTTTATCCTTCTCCTTGAATATGTTATAGTCAACGTAGAGTCTCTCGGCCATATCGAGAGCGCCGGGCATCTCCAGTCCGTGCTGTATCGCCACAACGATGCCTGCCATAAGAAGGTATATATCCGCCGAGCCGTCGGGTGAACGGAGCTCAACGGTCTGACGTGAGATACGGTCGGCACTGCCTGAGGGCTCTGCCGGATTGGCATCATGGATCATATGTGAGGCTCCGAGCCATCCCAGCGGCACCCTCACCAGCACTGAACGGTTACGGTCACCCCAGCAGATATTTGTCGGGGCCTCCTGGTGCGGCACAAGCCTCAGGTATGATGTCGGTATGGTGTTGCCGAAAGCCGTCAGCCCCTTGCTGAGATCAAGCAGCCCGGCGATCATCTTCCGTGCAGTGTCACTTAACAGTCCATTCTCAATCATGAGGTTGCGCCCATCCTTCTCGAGAAGCATATGGATATGCATCCCTGACCCTGCCTTGCCGACAGTGATCTTTGGGGCGAAGCTCACCTCGACACCGTACTCATAACCCAGCATGCGCAAGATCCATTTGGCAATGAGTATCTGCTCAACAGCCTGATCAAGAGGCACATGAAGAAACTCTATCTCATGCTGTTCAAAGTCTTCCCCGTCCTTTGAGAAACTGCCCACTTCCGAATGGCCGTATTTTATGTTGCATCCTGCCCTGGCACACAGCTCAAGAGCCTCGACACGCAGGTCCTCAAACCTGGCAAAGGGCTTTGACTGGTGATAACCTTTCTGATCGAATAGGGGATACAGCTCCTCACTGTCAGACCTGACATAATATTCGAGCTCTCCCAACGCCCTGATGTTATATCCTGTTTTCTCCCTGAACCGATTCAGGGCTTTCCTGAGTATATATTCCGGCGAGCTCTCGAGAGGCTTCCCTTCAGAGTTATAGAATGAACATAATATCTCAAGCGTTGGCGTCTGGGTAAAGGGATTGACAAAGGCGGAGCGGTAACGCGGCATCACATAGAGGTCGCTCGAACCGGCCTCGATGAATGAGAAGAGGCTCGACCCGTCCACTCTCTCGCCGGCAGTGAGAATTGAGGCAAGGTGCTCCCGGCTGAACGGCACAAAGTTGAGTGACTTGAGCTTGCCGTCCTCAGCCGCGTACCTGAAGTTTACCATTCTGATACCCTTCGTTTCAATGAACCTCATCAGGTCATCGGAAGTAAACTCTTCTGCAGGCTTTCTCAGAAACTGAACAAGCTCATTGCGGCTCATAAGTATATCATTGTTCATTTTATGCTCGCGTTTGATGATGGGCAAAAGTAAAAATTTCGGAATGTAAAAAGCAAAACCTTTGTCATAATTGGGCCGCTCCGCAATCAACTTCCGGACCTTTTGTACTATTTTTTTATATTTTTGAGGCTCTAAACAGGCTTCATGAAAAAATGGATGATCATCGCCGCTCTTGTTCTTCTCTCGTCATGCAACAGGGAGACGGGGCTTGAATGGTTCTCGGCACAGAAGGCAGGCGAGTATTTTGACCTCGTCAAAAAAATCTGTGACAGTGACAACGGCGCTCTCTGGGGTGAAAACCTACACGGTCCGCTTATGTTCATTGATAACAGGAGCCGGGTGATCTATTCGAATGTTCCTGACGCAGAGGGGCTCCTCAGACCCCGTGACGGCATCTACACAGGTGAACTGCCCAGGGAGAGGCTGATTACCAATAACGTTGTCGAGTACGGCGGAGTGAGGTACGGAATGGTTCCGCTGCCGGAAACGGAAGAGAGCTACCGCATCGCTGCACGTTCCGTGCACAGCCTCTTCCATCTGTATCAGGAGAGGCACGGGCTAAGGCCTTCCACCTTCAACACACGGCATATGAACGATAAGAATGCCAGGCTGTTTCTGAAGCTTGAATGGAAGGCCCTCACCGGAGCCATCGAATCATCAGGTGAGGAACGCAACCAGGCTATCCGTGACGCGCTGGTATTCCGCGGCGCAAGACGTGAGCTCTTCCCAAATGCCGCAGCCGATGAGAATAAGTTTGAAAACTATGAAGGACTGACAACCTTTACCTATATGAAGCTCTGCACGTCAGACAGTGATGAGCTCAAAGCAAAGTTGCTCGAATACCTCGGCAGGATTTATAACAACACCTCCTATGCCTCGGGCTACGGTTTTGTTCACGGGGCTCTTTATGCCACGCTCCTTGACGACAAAGGTTTTGATTTCAAACAGATACAGACGCCGGATTTTGACCTGGGGGAGGCTGCCTCGGCAGCATACGGGGTTATCCTGCCGGAGCTCTGCAGGGATGTGGCAGGCTCGCTGGCACTGAACTATGACCTCCCCGCCATCCGTATCGAAGAGAGTGAGCGCGAGGCCATGATCAACGAGCGCACACGCAAGATAGTCACGACCTTCATTGAAAGACCTGTTATGGTTATCACGATGGAGAGCCCTAACTTCAGCTTTGAGCCTGAGGATATCAACTTCCTTGATACACTCGGCACCCTGTACGAGAGTCTGCGCGTATCAGACAACTGGGGAAAGCTGACCGTAGATGCAGGCGGAGCCCTGCTGACCAATGACCTGCACACATTGCGCCTCAGTGCCAGGGAGGTGAAGATTGAACGTAATCACATAACGGGGCACGAATGGCATCTCATCCTGAGCGAGGGCTGGCATGCCGAAAACGGGGACAACGGCAATTATATAGTGCGCAAGCAGTTACCCTGACAGTTTACTTCTTCTCAAAGTGAGAGAGGCTCTCCTTCAGCGTGGCTATCTTTGCACGCGCATCTGCTTCTTTCTTCCTCTCAAGTATAATCACCTTATCAGGAGCATTGGAGACAAACTTTTCATTGTCAAGCCTGGCCATCACTGAAGCAAGAAAACCTTCGGTGTACGTGAGCTCCTCTCTTAATTTCTTTATCTCCTCTTCGTGATCAATCCCTTCATCAAGAGGAATGAAGAATTCTGATGTATGTACCCTGAAAGAGACGGCACCGGGT
Source organism: uncultured Bacteroidales bacterium (assembly GCA_963732365.1). GTDB lineage: Bacteria > Bacteroidota > Bacteroidia > Bacteroidales > VadinHA17 > SR-FBR-E99. Next base: position 41,707 of record CAVSZC010000004.1, read on the forward strand.
ATCTTGCCTTCAACAATCCGTATCTCAGAGAGGTTGCACATACGGATCATTACAGAGTCAAACTCATTGCCCGTTGAGCCGGCGAGAGCGCACAGAACAAGCTTTTCCCTGAGGGGGAGATTCTTCTCCTTCCTTACAGTTCTTACTGCGCTGATAATTTCCCTGACAGTGTCGAAGCGCTCAAGCATAGCGGGATCATACGGCCCTGCTGCCGGCATCTTTTCATTCATTATGCTGCTCCCTTCAGGTCTCTCGCCCATGGTCTGCCAGATCTCTTCGGTGATGAAGGGCATGAAGGGATGCAATATCTTCATCAGCGTCTCAAGGAGGCGAAGGGTCTCGCGGTGCGTACGGCCATCGATAGCCTTGCCGTATTCAGGTTTTACGATCTCGAGATACATTCCTGAGAAGTCATCCCAGAAGAGCTTGTATGCCTGCATAAGAGCATCGGAGATACGGTATCGGGCGAAGCTGTCATCTATCTCTGCGAGGGTCTTGTCAATAACGCCATCCATCCATCTGACGGCAGCTTCTGATGCGGCAGGCTGTTCGATGCCGTCATCGGTATTGAAGCTGATGATGAGCCTGAAGGCATTCCATATCTTGTTCGCAAAGTTTCGTCCCTGCTCAGGGAGGGTGTCTTCAAAAAGGAGGTCGTTGCCGGCGGGTGCACATAGCAGCATTCCCACCCTGACGCCGTCAGCGCCGTACTGCTCAATGAGACTGATGGGATCGGGTGAGTTGCCGAGCGACTTTGACATCTTGCGTCGCTGCCTGTCACGGACAAGGCCGTGGAGATAGACATCGCTGAAAGGCTCTTTTCCCCTGTACTCATACCCAGCCATGATCATCCTGGCCACCCAGAAGAAGAGTATCTCAGGTGCAGTGACAAGAACTCGTGTGGGGTAGTAATAATTTATGTCAGGGTTATCAGGTCTGTTGATGCCGTCAAAGGCTGTTATCGGCCATAGCCATGATGAGAACCATGTGTCAAGCACATCGTCATCCTGCCTCAGGTCATTTATGGAAAGGTTTCTGTTGCCGCTGGCCTCCCTTGCCTTCTCAAGAGCTTCTTCATCGCCGGCGGCGACCACGAACTCACCGTTGCCGTAGTAATAAGCCGGTATGCGGTGGCCCCACCACAGCTGCCTGCTTATGCACCAGTCGCGTACGTTCTCCATCCAGTGACGGTAGACGTTTTTGTACTTGGCAGGGACAATTGCAATGGTATCATCAAGTATCGCATCGAGGGCAGGTTTGGCCATCTCCTTCATGCTCAGGAACCACTGCAGGGAGAGCTTCGGTTCTATGACCGAATGTGTCCTCTCAGACCTCCCGATCTTGTTAATATATTCCTCGACCTTCACCAGTGCCCCCAGCCTGCGAAGCTCTTCCTCAGCCATCTCTTTCGCCCTGAAGCGGTCAACGCCGATGAACAGCCCGGCTCTCTCACTCATCGTCCCGTCATCATTGAAGACGTCAATGCTTGCCAGGTTGTGCCTGAGGCCTATCTCATAGTCGTTTATGTCATGGGCCGGTGTGATCTTGAGACAACCGGTGCCAAAGGCAGGGTCAACATACTCATCAAATATGAATGGCACCTCCCTGCCAGTCATGGGAACGATCACATGCTTGCCCTTCATGGAGGCATATCTCTCGTCTGAAGGATTGGCGCAGACCGCCGTGTCACCAAGTATGGTCTCGGGCCTGGTGGTGGCAACCATGACATACCCCTCCTCCCCGACTATCTTATACCTGACATAATACAGCTTTGACTTCTCTTCGGTATAGATAACCTCCTCGTCAGAGACGGCAGTGCGTGCCTGGGGATCCCAGTTTACCATCCGCACCCCCCTGTATATAAGACCTTTGTTATAAAGGTCGATAAACACTTTTATCACCGAGCTGTAACGCTCGTCATCCATGGTAAAGAGAGTACGCTCCCAGTCGCATGACGCTCCCAGCCTCTTGAGCTGCTCAAGGATGATCCCACCGTGTTTGTGAGTCCACTCCCATGCATGTTCGAGGAAAGCCTCCCTTGAGAGGTCCCTCTTCTCAATACCCTCGCTCCTCAGCTTGGCGACCACCTTGGCCTCAGTGGCAATGCTGGCATGATCGGTGCCGGGCACCCAGCACGTGTTGTAACCCTGCATGCGGGCCCTCCTTATGAGCACATCCTGAGTGGTGTTATTGAGCATGTGACCCATGTGAAGCACGCCTGTTACATTGGGAGGAGGTATGACTATCGTATAAGGCTCCCTACCGTCAGGGACACTGTGAAAAAAACCTTTCTCCATCCAGTAACTGTACCATCTGCTCTCAGCTTTCCGGGGTTCATATTTTGAGGGTATCTCAGTCATTAATATGCGATTTGCGATGTGCGATGTGCGATTTTTGCGATTTTAATGTCAGTAATCCAATAAAACAAGGTCACAAAATTAGCATTTTGTTCCCATATAGGAAAAAGAGGAGGTCATATGCTTAAAATCATATTTCAATTATATGGATTTGAATACATTTGCGCCCTGATTATATCTCATAATTAAAAGAAAAAAACCATGCCAAAGATCTCCGAAAAAGCCAGGGTAATGCCGGCCTCGCCGATACGCAAGCTCGTTCCCTATGCTGAAGAGGCAAAACGTCAGGGAAGAAAAGTATATCATCTCAACATCGGCCAGCCTGACATCCATACTCCCGTGGCATCACTTGATGCACTGAAGAAGATGGATCTGAAGGTCATTGAATACACCCATTCGGCAGGCAACGAGTCTTACCGCCGCAAGCTGGCACAGAGTTATGGGAAGATAGGCATAGCGATAGACCATACAGAGATAATAGTTACCACCGGTGGTTCTGAGGCAGTTCTCTTCGCATTCATGTCATGCCTCAATCCGGGTGAGGAGGTGATCACGTTTGAACCGTTCTACGCAAACTACAACGGCTTCGCCATCGAGGCCGGAGTAACCATTGTCCCGGTCAGATCTCATATAGAGAATGACTTCGCCCTGCCACCCATCAGTGAGATCGAAAAAAAGATAACCACAAAGACCAGGGCCATACTCATATGCAACCCCAACAACCCTACCGGCTCACTCTACTCACGTGAGGAACTGAATCAGCTTCGTGACATCGTCAGAAAACATGATCTCTTCCTGTTCTCAGATGAGGTTTACAGGGAGTTCTGCTACGGCGCCGACCATTTCTCGGCAATGAATCTTGAAGGCATAGAGCAGAACGTGGTCATGCTCGACTCTGTCTCGAAGCGTTACAGCATGTGCGGCGTGCGCATAGGGGCACTCATAACGCACAATAAGGACGTACTGTCCGCAGTACTTAAGTTCGGACAGGCACGCCTGTGCCCTCCCGAGCTGGGACAGATAGTGGCTGAGGCGGCGCTAGATACTCCAAAGGAGTATTTTGAGGAGGTGTATAACGAGTATATCGCCCGCCGAGACTTCATGGTTGACGCCCTCAACAGCATGCCGGGTGTCTATTGTCCCAGGCCTAAAGGTGCATTCTACAGCGTGGTTAAGCTTCCCATCGATGACTCAGACAAGTTTGCACAATGGCTGCTGCAGGATTTCAGCTACAACAACCAGACGGTCATGATAGCTCCTGCCACAGGGTTCTATTTCACCGCGGGTGCCGGCAAGAACGAGGCCAGGTTAGCCTACGTCCTTAAGATAGACGACCTCCGCAAGGCCATGGAAACGCTGGCCGAGGCGCTGAAGGTGTACCCGGGACGGATTGGGTAGGAATTAAGAATTATAAATTTTATCAGGTGCTTTGCCAGGGTACTGTACCTACGGCACAGGGAGGATGGTTTTCCGGCACGAGGTTACCGACCTCATGTGCCTCTGGCACATCTTCTCTCCCTCCGGGAGAATAGGTCTATGCTCCATAGGGAAGGAATAGAAAGGTAGGTGCCGAAGGCAAGTGACTCTTCCCGTCAGGGAAGAAGGGTTGGTAACAGCGGACTGCCCCCCACAACTTATGCAGTCCCGTAGGGACGACACAATTCACCTGTCTTCAGGATCATAATCAACCGAATGGAACAGATACCTGTCATCATAGTATACGTCATAGTCCCTCAACAGAGCAGTATACTCCTCAATAAATGTCTTCTTCCTGTGATGCTCCTCCTGGTTCATAATATACCTGATGACCGTCTCCAGGTGCCCCCTGCAGTATGAGAAGGCTCCATAGCCCTCCTGCCATGAAAAACGACCCGCCACCAGCCTCTCCTGGTTAATCCATTTAGAGGAGCCGGCTTTAATATCCTGCACAAGATCCGATACAGACTGCGAAGGCCTCATTCCGACTAGGATGTGTATAGTAATTATCCGCCCCTGATGCAACCCTTGTTCAAGAAATCAACTGAGCCATAATCCCTTTGATGTTACCCCCGTGTTTTCTATATTTACATCAAACAATCAAGCAGAAACAATGAAAATCCTAACCGTCCTGACAATCGTTATCGCACTGACCGGTATGCAGTGCTCTACAGAAAAAAGCAGCGACACCCTGCGGGTTGGAGCTGAACGGATGGAGGTTTACCTGCCCCTCATTGAAGGAAAAACAGTTGCCCTGGTTGGAAACCACACCTCCGTTTTGGGAAACACACACCTTGTCGACACACTCCTCGCAATGGATGTGAATATAAGGGTGATCTTCGCCCCGGAGCATGGCTTCAGGGATCTGGCCGATGCCGGCGCCGTTATAACATCGGGTGCTGACCCCGTCACAGGCATCAATGTGTTAAGCCTCTACGGAGACAGGAAAAAGCCTGCGCCGGAAGACCTTGAGGGCGTTGATGTTGTAATCTTCGATATCCAGGATGTGGGGACACGTTTTTATACCTACCTGACCACCATGTGCTATGTCATGGAGGCGTGTGCCGAAAACGGGGTAAAATTCATCATACTGGACCGGCCCAATCCCAATGGTTTCTATGTCGACGGACCAAGCCTTGATACAGCCAACTACAGTTCCTTTGTAGGGATCCATCCCATTCCTGTTGTGCATGGTATGACGCTTGGTGAGTATGCCTGGATGGTCAATGGAGAGGGCTGGCTGGCCGACGGCATTCAGTGTGAGGTGACAGTGATAAAATGCGACAACTATACGCATGAGACAATGTATGAGCTTCCGGTGATGCCATCGCCCAACCTCCCCAACATGAATTCAGTCTACCTGTATCCTTCGTTATGCTTTTCAGAAGGTACTGTTCTGTCATGCGGCAGGGGTACGGAGTTTCCCTTCCAGGTCATGGGGGCGCCTAAGATGCCTGACACAGGGTTCAGCTTCACCCCTAAACCCTCGTTCGGCTCATCGAACCCGAAGCATAACGGCGAGGTCTGTTACGGCATCGATCTCCGCAATGCGATGCAGGACGGGCTGGTGCCCACGCCCGGGATGAATTTGCAGTGGATCATCGACGCCTATAATGCCTATCCGGAGAAGGATGAGTTTTTCAATGGCTACTTTGACACTCTTGCCGGCAGCAGCACCCTCCGGGAACAGATCATACAGGGAATGACTGCCGGGCAGATACGGGAGTCATGGAAAACAGGGCTTGAGGAATTCACGAAAATAAGGGGGAAGTATTTACTTTATAATTAAGAGTTAATTCTTAATTCTTAATTTTGCCCTGATGTCTACCGGAGTCTTTATAGCCCGCCGCCTTATCAGGGAACGCCGCCACGGCGCAGCCTTCTCACGACCAATAAACGTCATCGCAATCATCGGCATAGCCCTCGGACTGGCAGTGATGATCATGGCTGTCTCCATCCTCACCGGATTCAAACAGCAGATACGCGATAAGGTGGCCGGATTCGGTGCTCATATCCAGGTGGTTAACTTCGACGCCAACATATCGTACGAGACGGTGCCGGTGACCGCCGACAAACCGCTCATCAGCAAGATAAGCAGCCAGCCCGGCGTAAAAACAATACAGGTGTTTGCCACAAAGGCAGGCATAATAAAGACCGACGACAACATGCAGGGGGTGGTGCTCAAGGGGATCGGCAGCGACTACGACTGGAGCTTCTTCAGCACGAACCTGGTCGAAGGAGAGGTGGTGACGGTAACCGACACGGCAAGGACTGACAACGTGCTAATCTCAAAGAAGATATCCGATATGCTCGGACTGAAGCTCGGAGACTCATTCTCCATGTTCTTCGTGCAGGACCCTCCCCGCATGCGCAAGTTCACCATAACAGGCATATACGAGACCAGCCTCGAGGAGTTCGACAAGACCTACCTCTTTTGCGACATAGAACATATAAGACGACTTGAACGGATGGGAGAGCAACAAGGTAAGCGGATTCGAGATATTCATCAACGACTTTACGGAGCTGGATATGGTGACCGACGCCATACGCGACGCCATCGGCTACAGGGTCGCTGATGACGAGGAACAGCTCAAGGTGACAAACATACGCTCGAGGTACCCTCAGATATTCGACTGGCTCGACTTCCAGGACACAAATGTCATCATCATCCTGACCCTCATGATACTGGTAGCCGGTTTTAACATGATCTCCGGACTCCTGATCCTGATCCTTGAAAAGACCAATATGATAGGGATTCTTAAAGCCATGGGAGCTGAAAACAAGCTGATAAGGAACATCTTCCTCTACCAGGCTTCATGGCTGACAGTTAAGGGACTTGTCTGGGGGAATGTGATCGGGATAGGACTCGCCCTTCTCCAGCAGGAGACAGGCATGATATCTCTCGACCCGTCATCATATTACCTCAAAAGCGTACCTGTTAACATTGACATCGTTCATATACTCCTTCTCAACGCCGGAACGATGGCAGCAATAATAATTATGCTCCTTATCCCATCGCAGCTGATTGCAAGAATCACTCCCGTCAAAGCCATCCGGTACGATTAAACTGCATTATCCCTGCCTTTTCCTCCGTTGAAATATTCTAAAGATTTATCAGGCTTTGCAGTTATTTAAAGATTATATCCCTGACTATCTTGCACTTATAAGCTTAATAAAATAAAGCGAAGGTCAATTAATGCAATTTTACTGCTATCTTTTTTAAGGTGATATTACTTGATTTTTTCAATCATCTAAAACTTTAGCAAATAATTCTTCAACCTTCCGCTTTGAAATTATTATATGGATAAAGCAGCCTTAACTTTCTTATAATCTGCATCTCCAAGTTTCAATCCTTCTGATTACCTTGCAGTATCAATGATGAACTGAATGACCAGGTTTGATCCGAGGAAGAATTTTGAAAAGACGCGTGAGGAGATAGGTTATGTCACACGGAAAGAAGCCACGCTTAATGATTATAAGAGGATAGGCTTCAAGTCAGGTCTTGAGGTGCATCAGCAGCTTAAAACAAAGAGCAAGCTCTTCTGCCGTTGCCCGGCCGGCATATATCACGGGCACGAGGAGTACGACGCAGAGGTGATCAGGCACATGAGACCCACCCTCAGCGAGATGGGTGTCTATGACGGCACCGCCCTGATGGAGTTCAGGACAAGAAAGGAGATAACATACCGTCTCAATAACCGTACTGCCTGCACCTACGAGGTTGACGACACCCCTCCGTTCCATATCGACACTGAAGCCCTCGAGATAGCCATCGGCATTGCCCTTGCGGCGAAAATGAATATCGTAGGGGAGGTACACATCACCCGTAAACAATACCTTGACGGGAGCATCCCGACAGGTTTTCAGCGCTCTGCCATTGTCAGTGTCGAGGGGGAGCTGCAGCTTAAAAACAAAAAGGTACGCCTGATACAGATGAGCCTTGAGGAGGACAGCTGCCGTGAGATATCAGACATCGGACATAAGCGCGTATATAAGACTGACCGACTGGGTATGCCTCTCATCGAGACAGTAACATACCCCGACTGCCTCACTCCTGACGAGCTGGCGGAGGCTGCGGAACATATCCGTTTCCTCACCCGCAGCACAGGCATGGTACGGACAGGCATCGGTGCGGCACGCGAGGACGTGAACGTAAGCTGCGAAGGAGGGAAAAGGGCGGAGATAAAGGGTGTAGCCCATATCAAATGGATACCTGAGCTCTCTCACAATGAAGCATTCAGGCAATATGCACTCCTCAGCATAAGGGAGAAGCTAAAGAAGATCATCCCTGATCCCTTAAAATGGACTATTTATCACAGGGAGATAACTGAGAAGGACAGCCACCTCCACCTGTCACCGGTAAAGGCAGCCCTTGACCGCGGGGAGAAGGTCATGGCCCTCAACCTGCCCGGATGCCGCGGCATACTGTCACACTTCACACAGCCAGGACGTCTCTTTGCAGATGAGATAAGCGACAGGCTGAAGGTTATCGCCTGCATCGAGAAACCGAACATGATACATTCCGAGGAGACAGGTCAGATGAACTTCAACAACCTCTTTCCGGAGGTGGCTATATGGCTCAGCGCTGCCAGCGACGATGCACAGATAATATTCTGGGGGCCGGCAGAAGACATACCCACTGCCCTCGAGACGGTTGACGAACGGATGCGCATGGCTCTCGAGGGTGTCCCTGACGAGACACGCAAGGCCTTCCCTGACGGCACTACAATGTTCGAGAGAGTACTGCCGGGACGTGACCGCATGTATCCCGACACAGACTCGCAACCCATCCCGGTTACCACTGAGATGCTTGACAGGCTTGGCATGAACCTGCCAAAGGATGTGGCACTGCGATTCCGCCAGATGAAGGAGTGGGGTATCCCCGAAGACACCTGGCACTACCTGTTAAGCAAAAACCTGACCGGCATCGTCGAGAGAATTGGTAATGAGCTGGGCTTTAACCACAGAGAGGTTGGCATACTCATCGGCCACCGCTTCCGGAGCCTGGAAGGAAGAGGCAGGGTTGCCAGGGGCTTCAGCTATGAGACACTGTATGACCTCTTCGCCTTCCTTAAAGAAAGAGAGCTCCTGCCTCCCGTGGCACGCCTGATGCTGCCTGCCGTGGCCGCCTCCCCTGTGCCTGACTTCATGAGCATCCTGAATGCTACGGGTTACACGGAAGCAACCTTCAGTGAGATAAAAAGGGAGATACCGAAGCTTGAGAAAGAGTTTGCAGCGATATGTCACAACGAAAACAGGAAGGCTGCCGCAGACTGGATAATGGGTCAGCTTCACATGAAGGCGATCGGTAAGATAAGGCTGGCGAAGGTCAAAAACGAGGTATCAGATATTCTGGAAATTTCGGGAGAAACAAGATGACGGAAGACTTCTTTCAGGGATATAAGGGCGAAGCGCTAAAGGTGCTCAAAAAGTTCAACGTGCGTGTATGGGGACAGGCCGAGATAGAGACTACGCGCGGGCTCTTCAGGGGCACTGTTCTTCCCAGGTCTGAGAATAATGACGACCTCCATATAGTCATCAAGATAGAGAGCGGCTACAACATAGGCATTGACATCACCACCGTCACGATGATGAAGGAGACGGGCTATCAGAAAGCCAATTACAAAATCCCGGAAAAAGATTTCCCCTATTCAGATGACAAGCCCAATGTCAAGCTCTTCGGTACGGGTGGCACGATTGCATCGCGTCTCGATTACAGAACCGGAGCAGTGATACCGGCATTCTCTCCGGGCGAGCTCTACGGGGCAGTGCCGGAGCTGGCAGACGTATGCAACATACGTACTGAGAAGCTTTTTGCCGTCTTCAGCGAAAATATGGGTCCTGCCCAGTACATGACCCTCGCCAGGGCCATCGGCGAAGAGATCGCCAACGGTGTTGACGGCATCATGATCGGTCACGGCACCGACACTCTCCATCACACCGCCGCAGCGCTATCATTCATGGTTCAGAACCCCCCGGTGCCTGTCATACTGGTTGGCTCACAGCGTTCGTCAGACAGACCCTCATCTGACGCCGCCCTCAACCTGATACACGCCAGCACGGCTGCCGGGCACGGCGACATTGCCGAGGTGCTTGTCTGCATGTTCGGACCCACGAGCGATGAATACGGCTTCCTGCACCGCGGCACCAGGGTGCGCAAGATGCACAGCTCATACAGGTCGACATTCAGAACCATCGGCGACATCCCGGTCGCAACGGTAAAACGGGGAGAGGTGAAGCCTATGAAGCCGGATTATCATCCGCGTCGCAAGGACCGCAATGTGACGATCATGCCTTATTTCAACGAGAACGTGACGATGATGTACTATTACCCTCACATGAAGGTTGAGATGATGCACTCACTCATCGACATGGGTTACAAGGGGATCATCATAGTCGGCACCGGCCTGGGCCATGTTAACAGGGAGCTGTACCCGGCGCTGGAGAGGGCAAAGAAAGAGAATGTGGCAGTCTATATGACGCTGCAGACAATATGGGGCTACGTGCACATGTTCGTCTATGAGACCGGCCGCGATATGATGGCCAAAGGGGTCATACCCCTTGGCAACATGCTTCCCGAGGTGGCCTGGGTCAAGCTGGGCTGGGCGCTGGGACAGACAGACGACCTTGAGGAAGTAAAAAAGATAATGCTGAAGCCGGTAAACGGTGAGATCACGGAGCGTGAGCCGTACAACGGGTACCTGGTCTACCAGGGTGGTGTGCCGGAGGTGGAAGAGTTTATCAGGAGGGTACACAAGTAGAGACGTTGCATGCAACGTCTCTACTTCAGGTTGATCCTGATTATTTTATATTCTTGTAATGTTCGTAGCGTCTCAGTATGTCATCGACATACCTGTTCACCGCCACGCCCTGACGAAGGAGGCCGTGGCTGACCACAGGGTCACGGTAATATGACGGATCTGATTTGCGTTCAAGGAAGAGCGCAACATTGTTTTCCCACCTGGCAGGATTAAGCCCGTTCTTCTCAGCCAGCTTCATGGCGTCAAGCACATGTCCCTGCCCGGCGTTATATGATGCCAGTATGAATTTAATCCTCTCCTCCGGATCAGGAACTCTCTCGTCGAAGATATCATTAAGATACCTGATGAAACGTATTCCCGCGTAGACATTGTTCTCAACGGAACGCGTGACATCAAGGCCAAAATGCTCGCCCGTGGAAGGCATCACCTGCATGAGACCGTAAGCCCCGCGCGATGATGTCACCGAAGGATTAAAGGCCGACTCCTGGTATATCAGTGAAGCAACCAGCCGCCAGTCCCATCCTATCGAGTCACTGTAATTCCTTATAATATCATCGTACGGCGATACTTTCCCGGTTTGGGTGGCAAAATACTCTGACGTGGCTACACGTACCGGACGGATACCCTTGAAGTACTTTGTCTCAAGATAGGCGAATTCACGTGTGGTCTTAAATCCTGTTATCCAGCTGTTTAGTTCCTCGAGCAGCATGTCAGTCCCCTTGCGGCTTACCGTCCATGCAATATTCTGCGGGAAACTCACCGGTGTGGCAAGATCAAGCTCATTGTTAAGCGAACCTATGATGTTGGCCATGTAATCGTCACAGACCGTATATTCTATCTCACCGCGTGCCACCTGGAGCGCGAGCTCTTCAGCATCAAAAGGGACCTCGATCACTTCTATTTCTGTTCCGGTCTCGCGCTCGAGGCTGTATAGCCTCTGGGCAAATGAAGACCCTTTTTGCACATATACCGTCTTTCCTTCGAGGTCAAGCTGGTTTCTTACCATCAGGCTTTCAATCTCGCCCGAGGTCATCTTCGACCATCCGTTGGGTTTTCGCTGCACGAGCACCTGGCTGGCCTGCATAAGAGGCTCTGTGAAGCGCATCTGCTCTTTACGGTCAGCGCTGACTGACAGACCTATTGCAACAAGATCAGCTTCGCCCCTGTCAAGCAACTGCAAAGCCTCATCGATATCATTACGCGCAATGATCTCAAGTTCTAGGTCAAGGTGGTCAGCAAACTTCTTCAGCAGTTCAAAGTGGAAACCCATTGGCTCCCCCCTGTAGATGAAGTAACTGGTATGGTTGATATTTGTAACTACCCTTATCCTGCCCTCCGTGAGGATTGCATCAAGATCACGGTTCGGCAGAACATCAGATTTTGTCCTGCCAATCTCCTGATCGCAAGAGATTACCGATAGAAAAACAATAAACAAAAATGTAATAAATCTCCTCAAAATAAAACAAATTAGTCCGACAATGTAACAATCCTATTCCTGAATTGTTGAGCCCGCAAAGGTAGTCATTTATTTTAATCGTAGAACGTCCAGGTGATACCGTACCGGAACATCCTGACATTCAGAGGGTAACCTGGTATTAGAGAGTAATCATACCCGGTCGATCCGGAGTTCACATGATCAAACATAAGAAAAACCCGGGTACGTTTCAATTTAAAATTGAGGAAGATATTAACAAAAGGATAATTTCCTGTTTCGGCTGCGGTCTGGTTGAAATATCTGCCCGTGGCAGGGACATACTGCATCGCATTATAAAGCGTATGTGCCATGGCTTCTGCTCCGAGCTGTACATTCAGATCCCCTCCTGTTGAACTGAACCTGAAGAGGTGTTCGAAGAAGAGAGCTGTCCGTCCGGTTGCGAGCGGGAGGCTCAAAACATCGTTATTACTGCTCTGCTGCAGGAGGAAAGTGTTATCCCAGTGGATCTTCCAGAAGACAAACTCCTTCGAGAGAGTAAGTGATGCTACTGACAGTCCGCCCTCATGCTGGGCAGGCATGGTGTCAGTTCCCATATATAGAAAGTTGTCAATTACGGCGTAGTTGAACCTGATGCCCGTCCTCCGTTCGGGCCAAACGATTGATGAGCCCAGGGTCACGCGAAACTCCCTTCCGAAATCATTCTGCCATGAGAAGTTGTTCGATCCCCACCGGTTGTACCAGAATGAGGGGGTGATGCTGGCCACGTTGCCGGTTGCATCCCAGGTGATTGTTCCCTTGCTGACCTTGAAATCCTTGAAAATGCGTCCGTCAACGGCGAAATCACCTGCCCTGTACCCCTGGAACCACAGATCGCCGGTAGCCATCCACCCGAACTTGTCACCTATATTATTGAATACCTTGCCGGTAAGAACCAGTGAACTCTGCTTGCTGGTGACGGTGTCAGGCCTTGTGAGGGTGTCGCCCGGCATCACCTGCATGAAGTCACGCAGTTCGCTTCTCACTCCCGCTCCTGCTCCTATCCTGAAGCGGCCCTGACTACCGGCGGCCAGGTCAACCCTCAGTGTGTTCGAAAGGAGCCCCTGTGACAGGGAGTCCTCTGAGGATGTAGTGCTTATCATAACAGTATCATAGAACCCCGACATTGGGTAATCGTCAAAGTACCTCCTCTTGGTCCACTCATATGATCCTATATATGAGAAGCTTAATGGCCCTGTCCGGGTCATCTCGCCCGTCACCGTATCCCTCTTGCCGCCCGGGGAATATCGCTGCACCAGCATCAGGTGCCTGTTCTTCAGACGGCTTTCTGCATTGTTGACCTCGTTCAGCTTTACGGGCACATCTTCCGGCTCGTACTGGCCCAGGAACTCTTCGCCCACAATGCCTCCGTTCTCTTCGGTCTCATGATTGTTGATCCCTGCTGTGAAGTATGAGGTATACTGGTCTCCGTTATACGACGTATGAAACAGGAAGGTCTTGTCGACTGCCTTCTGGTTGTCATATTGCCCCCGGGCAGAGACAATATCATATATCAGTCCGAAGTTCAGCCTCCGGTTGACGTTCTGCGCATGTCTCACCCTGAAGGTCTGTTCAGACTTCTGGCGGGCTCCTCCGTTAGTCCATGCTATCTCGGTGAAAGGCACCTGCGTGTTTATGAAGCGGGTGCGTGACGGGGTGTACATGAACGGGAGGTAATATGAAAAGAGGAACCTGTCAGGCTTCCAGTCACGGTCGAAGAAGTTGATCTGGTAAAGGGGCTGGCCGTAATTACCAGGGTAGGCATTGAACGGTGAATATTTATCCGTGACGCGATAGCGGTTGCTGAGAGAGAAGGCCGTATCGAGTGGAACAGCAATCTCCGTCGTGAAATCGGAAGAGAGTGTCCACTGTCGTGTTACCCTCACGGCAGTGGTGTCATCCTCCTGCGCCAGGAGAGTGACAGGGAGTAACATCAGAGCTATATGTGCTAACAGGAGGCGCATAAGGCACAAATTTACTCAAAAAGTGACATCTGCCCCGGGGAAAGTGACGGAGAGGGGTAAAAAATGGTCCGGCTGCCAGATGGCAACCGGACCGGTGAACAACAACCATATAATGACAAAAAAAGAAATCAGTCTACATTGTCATTCAGGTAGGCATTGTTTTCCCTGATGACAGGCTGGTTATCCTCGTCGAGGCTCAGCGTGAATTTTGACACTTTGCTGCCTGCGGCTTTGTTTGCGGTATGAAGGGCTATCTTCTTCCGCACATAGGCTGGCACCTCCTCAAAATCTTCGATGTTGTCACTCATCGACTGTGTCGAGAGACCCTCGTTCTTGATCACGTTCTGCATGTGCTTGAGTTTGCGGAGCGTCCCCTCGTTCTTGTCTGAGGGTGGAGGGGCGGGGCGGGCAGGAGCAGGGTTAATGCTTATGTCACCCTCAATGTCGAAGTCTATGGTACCCTGGTTGATCCCGGCGGGCGGGGGGGAGCCGCGGTGAACGGGGCGGGAGGAACGCACTATGTAGTGCGAGTCAGCCTCCTCAGTACCCTCTGTGAGAGAGGGCTGCTGCGGAGCATTCAGACTGACTACCTCTCTCCTCTTCTCAGGCCTGTAACCGTCAAGGTCAGCGCTGGCCTCAAAGCCAGTGGCCACCACGGTGACGCTGATGGCGTCGCCCAGTGACTCGTCAGTCGACAGCCCCCTGATGATGAGTGCATCATCGGAGACGGCCTCATACACGAAGTCGGTGAGCTCACCAAGCTCATCCATCGTTATCTCGTTCTCACCCGTGCCCGACTTTATGTTGAGCAGTATACTGCGGGCACCGGTGATGTCGTTTGAACTGAGGAGAGGAGAGGTCAGAGCAGCCTCGATGGCATGCGTTGAACGGTCTTCGCCCGAGGCCGTGCCAATACCCATGAGTGCCACGCCGGAGTTTCGCATCACGGTGTCAACATCGGCAAAGTCTACGTTGATATACCCGGTGCAGGTGATTATCTCCGCTATCCCTCTCACGGCATTGGAGAGTACATCATCAGCCCTGGCGAAGGCAGCCGAGACCCCCTCGTCACCGTAGATCTCCCTGAGGCGTTCGTTGTTGATTACAATCAATGAGTCGACCTTATCTTTCAGCTCATTGATGCCGCTGATAGCCAGCTTAATACGATGATTAAGCTCTGAGCGGAAAGGTATGGTGACCACGGCGACGGTCAGATAACCGGCATCCCTGCAGGCTTTTGCAATCACGGGAGCTGCCCCTGTTCCGGTGCCTCCTCCCATCCCTGCGGTAATGAATACCATCTTTGTGTTGCCTGACAATGCCTCCATCACGTTATCAAGGTTCTCGATGGCTGACGCCCTGCCTCTCTCAGGCTGGCTGCCGGCGCCAAGACCTTCGGTGGTGGTCTCGCCTATCTGTACCTTGACAGGGACGGGGCTTTTCGTAAGAGACTGCTGATCAGTGTTGCAGACGATGAAATTCACATCCCTGATACCCCGGCGGAACATATGATTGACAGCATTGCTGCCTCCTCCGCCGATGCCCAGCACCTTTATTATCGATGACCGCTCTACCGGCAGGTCAAAATTCATCAGATCTTCTGACATATACGTTCCGTTTTAGGTTATTTGACGGGGTTGTCATCGAGACGTTCATCTGTCGCCTCAATTATCTTATCCCAAATGTTCTTAAACTTTTCACCAAAATTGAAAGAGCCCTTCGACGGGGTTTGCTCATCTTGCTGGTTGGGCACAGCTGTCTCTGTCTCAACCTCAACCTCAACCTTCTCCTCACGCTGGTGCCTGGCTGCAAGCGGCTGCCTGACTTCCGGCTCCGGCTTCCTGTCACCGAAGCGAAGCGTCTTCCCGCTCTCTTCCAGGAACTCAAGTCCCTTCATGATGAGACCGACGCTTGTGGCGTACATGGGCTGGTTTATCTCGTCCCTGGCTTTTCCCGTGAGATGAACGTTGGGCAGCCCCAGGCGGACATCCATTGCGGTCTTGTACTTGACAAGCTGCGGCAGGTTCTTGAGCATTGCTCCTCCGCCGGTGATCACCACCCCTGC
This sequence comes from uncultured Bacteroidales bacterium, assembly GCA_963732365.1. Classification (GTDB taxonomy): domain Bacteria; phylum Bacteroidota; class Bacteroidia; order Bacteroidales; family VadinHA17; genus SR-FBR-E99. The sequence goes on from CAVSZC010000004.1 coordinate 57,801, forward strand.
GGTAAGCTTCTCGGCAAAGCCTGAGTTCTGTATCTCGAAGTTGACAGCATCGAGTATCTCTTCCATACGGCTCTGGATGATATAGGCCAGGTTCTTGAACGATATCTCTTTTGGTTCTCGTCCGGCGATACCCGGGATGGAGACTACCTTGTTCTCTGGCGCGATGTCACCGATGGCGTAACCGAACTTGATCTTCAGGTCTTCTGCATGCTTCTGGAGGATTGAGCATCCCTCCCTGATATCGGCGGTGACCATATTGCCGCCAAAGGGTATCACGGCTGTATGCCTGATAACATTATCATAATAGATGGCCACGTCTGTCGTTCCGCCCCCTATGTCGACAAGAACCACACCTGCCTCCCTCTCCTCGTCAGTCAGGACAGCCTCCGATGAGGCCAGGGGCTCAAGCACCAGGCTCACCAGCTCCATGTCTGCCTTGTTGATGCATCGCTCTATGTTACGGGCTGACGCTATCTGGCCGATTACGATGTGGAAGTTCGCTTCGAGACGTTTGCCGCACATCCCCACAGGGTTGTTGATGCCCGACTCATTGTCGACTATGTATGTCTGAGGGATGACATGAATGATCTCCTCACCGACATCAATCGGCAATTTGTACATGTCAGCCGTGAGGCGGCGGATATCGCTGTGGTCGATCTCGCTGTCATGAGAGTCACGTGAGATGTACCCCCGTGCCATCTTGCTCTTGATGTGCCTTCCGGCAATACCTACGAAGACGTCGGTGAGTACCATGCCGGTCCTCGCCTCAAGGTCATCAACGGTAGTCCTGATGGCCCTGACAGTCTCTTCGATGTTAAGCACCACACCACGCTTCACGCCTGTTGATGGTGTGTTGCTCAGTCCGAGGATCTCGATGCCCCCGTTTCCGTCACTGCGCCCGACAATGGCAACGATCTTCGTCGTGCCGATGTCAATGGCTGCTACTAACTGATCTTTACTGCTCATAGAATTTATTTATATGGTTGTTCAACTTTCATCTTCTCTGGCAGACAACCTGCCCCTTGTATTCGATATTCACTTTTTTGTACCTTTCCCATCCGGCCTCCGGCATCGCTTCACGGTAGAAAACCAGCAGGTTATTGAACTTCTCCCCGTAATTCTCCGCCTTCCCGAGTTCAATAATGTGATTCCCCACCCGCGGTACCATCGTCACCCTGCCACTGCGTGACATGCTGATATGGTCAATCATTGAATCCCAGAAGCTGTCACCTTTTATAAAATTCACCAGTTCAAAGGCACGGACAAGATTTTCTGTCTTTTCTGACTCGTAAATGTTCATCCCAGTCATTTGCCCGGGATTGAACAGCATATCTACCTCAACGATATGTAGGTGAGGGGTATAAAGGTTATGGCGGCGCATTATCACCCCTTCGCGGTCAATGAAGAAATCACCGCCGTACGATGCCACCACTCTCATGACCGGCTCACGCTGGTCTGTATAGACGTGCAGCTTCCTGTCGGTCGAGAACCAAACCTCTGCTACCTTCAGCTCCTTGAATGTCTTAACCTTGTCTTCGATGTCAGAAAGGGGTATTTCGTTCCTTCTCATGCCGGTGACCCTTATCCCGGTTGACCTGACGAGGTTCATCAAATCAGCCTCAGTGACAAACTGGTGCCGTGCCGAGTCAGCAATTGTTATCTCCAGCCCGGTGCATACCGAGTCACTGCTTTTGTGCCCAAGGTACAGAGGGGTGAAGAGTATAAATACTCCGATACATGCAGTCAATATTTTCATCAGCAGGCTCATGAGTATCGTCTCTTCAGCATTGCAGTTATCGGTTCCACAAACCGGTCAATGTCACCGGCACCAATTGTAAGAAGAAGGCCTTCCTCAATATTTCCGAGTGCAGAAAGCAATTCGTCTCTGGTGACTTCCTTCACATTTTTGTTTTTCATTAATCCGGCTATCATCCCCGATGACACACCCGGTATGGGATTCTCCCTTGCCGGATAAAGCGTCAGCAGCAGAACATTATCTATCCTGTCAAGTGCTGCGGCAAAGCCTTCGGCAAAATCGCGGGTGCGGCTGTACAGGTGAGGCTGGAAGACAGCGGTGACCTTTCTTCCGGGGTAGAAATCGCGCACGGCGCTGACAAGTGCGTTTATCTCCTGCGGGTGATGAGCGTAGTCGTCAATATATGTTACCTGCGGACTGCTGAACCGGACGTCAAACCTGCGCTGCACACCCTGGTAGTGAAGCAGGGCGTTGCGTATCGCCTGCGGTTCAGCCCCGGCACACCATGCTGCAGCGGCCGCAGCAGTGGCATTGAGAATGTTCACCATGCCCGGAAGGAGCAGCCTGACGTTAGTGATCGGTTCACCCGGGGTGATTATGTCAAACCTGTAGTAACCGTCACCCTTCTCGATATCAGAAATCCTGAAAGATGCCTTCTCCCCTGTTCCGTAACTGTAAACCGTCACACCTTCGGGAGCGGAGAGGGCCGGCAATACAGCCTCATGCATGATGATGGTTCCGCCCTTTCTGACGCGGTGGCAGAATTGACTGTAGGCCTCGACCATGGTCTCTGCATTACCATAAATATCAAGATGGTCGGGGTCGATGGCGGTGATGACTGCTATCAGCGGCGAGAGACGCAGGAACGACCTGTCGAACTCATCTGCCTCCATGACAGCATACCTGCTCTGCGAGAGCAGCAGGTTCGTATTATAGTTCCTGGATATGCCTCCCAGGAACGCCGAACAACCAATATGTGACACTGTCAGCAGGTGGGCTGTCATGGTGCTGACGGTCGTTTTACCGTGGGTGCCGGCAACGGCAATGGCATCGGTCTCTTCGGAGATGAATCCCAGTATCTCGGACCTCTTGTACAGGGTATATCCCCTGTCTCTAAAGAAGTTAAGAAGGAGGCTCTCTTTAGGTATGGCAGGGGTAAAGACCACCATCACCCTGTCGCGGGCGGAAGGCTCATCGAAGAGGGGAGGCAGCGAGGCGATGTCATCCTCATATGTTATCCTGCACCCCTCCTGCTCAAGCTCATCAGTGAGATGGCTTCTGGTGCGGTCATAGCCGCAGACACAGAATCCCCCGGCAAGGAAATAGCGTGCCAGGGCACTCATGCCTATCCCTCCTATGCCAAGGAAATAAATCCCTTCTATGTTCGTCAGCCCCTTCATCTCTTTACCAGTTTCAGTACTTCACGTGCAATGACCTCATCGGCGTTGCGTATTGCCAGTCTCTTGATATTTTCAGAAAGGATCGTCCGTTTTGACATGTCCTTAACCAGTGTCAGTGCTGTTTCCATAAGCGTTGAAGGGGCCTCGGCATCGGTCACGAGCAGGGCGGCGACCTTGTTCACCAGCGCCATGGCGTTGTGCGTCTGGTGATCCTCCGCCACGTTGGGTGACGGTACAAGGATCACGGGTTTGCCCACCAGGGCAAGCTCGGAGATGGTTCCGGCGCCGGCACGTGAGATGATGATGTCGGCGGCGGCATAGGCCAGGTCCATACGATTGATGAAGCCTGCGACCCTGATGCAGTCTGTGCGTGCCGCTTCGGTCAGCTCGCGCATGCGGTCATAATAATGACTGCCGGTCTGCCATAGCACCTGTACCCCCTCATCCGCAACAAGGCCTATGCCGCCGCCTACACTGTTATTGATCGTGCCGGCGCCGAGCGACCCGCCAAGCACAAGTATGACCTGCCTGCTCGCGTCAAGACTGAAGTGCTCCAATGCCTCACTCCTCAGTACTGACAGGTTATCATATGCCTGTCTCACCGGATTGCCGGTAACCATTATCTTATCTTCCGGGAAGTATTTCTCCATCCCCTCATAGGCAACGCAAATCCTTTCTGCCTTGCGGGCAAGAAGCTTGTTCGTCACCCCGGCATAGCTGTTCTGCTCCTGTATCAGCGTCGGTATGCCCATCCTCTGCGCCTGCTTCAGCACCGGACCCGAGGCATAGCCCCCTACACCGACGACGACATCAGGATTGTACCATCTTATTATTTTTTTTGCCTTGAGCATGCTCCTGAACAGCTTGCCTAACACGGTCACGTTCTTCAGGCTGATGCTTCTTACAAAACCGGCTATCTCAAGCCCTTCAATCGCATACCCTGCCTCAGGCACCTTCTGCATCTCCATGCGGCCGGTGGCGCCGACAAAAAGTATCTCAGCCCCGGGCTCAATCCGCTTCAGGGCATTGGCAATGGCAATGGCGGGGAAGAGGTGTCCGCCTGTGCCTCCTCCGCTGATGATAACCCTTATATTTCTTCCTGCCACGCTCATGCAACTCTTGTGTCAGTCTGTTCAATGTCAGAGAGCTGTTCGCGCGTCTCACGTGCATTCATGACCCTTGATACGCTTAGTATGGCTCCCAGTGAGAAGCTGATGACCATCACCGAGGTACGCCCCCAACTGATCATCGGAAGCGTCTGCCCCGTCACGGGGAAGAGGCCGACGGCAACCAGCATGTTGAGAAAGGCCTGGAAGACGATCATGACCGTCAGCCCCAGCACCATGATCGCCGGGAAGGCATAGTCGCACTTCCTTGCAATCTGTATTCCCCGGAACATCAGTGCCAGGTAACTGAGTATGACTATAATGGCGCCGAAGAGCCCGTATTCCTCGACTATTATGGCGAAGATGAAGTCGGAGTTAGACTGCGGCAGCAGGTTGCGCTGCGTGCTCCCTCCGGGCAGCTTGCCAAAGAGTTTTCCGGTTGAGATGGCTATCTTGGCCTGGTTCGACTGGTAGTCGGCATCGGAGGTTCCCTCCCCGCTGAAATATGTCTCGATACGGTTTTTCCACACCTGAACCCTGTTGTCATCCTTCTTAAGGACCATGAGCAGCGTGGCAAAGAGCAACACGGCAACCAGCCCCATGCCGGCATATGCCATCAGGAATTTGAACGGCACCCTGCCAATGAAGAGGATGATCATGCTTATCATGAAGATCATCAGGGCAGTCGACAGGTTCTCTGACATGATGAGAAGACATACAAGGGCTATCGGTGCAACCAGCCTGATGGTCACAAGCCTGAAGTTGTTAAGCTCATGCTGATAGACCGTCAGTCCCCTTGCGAGATAGATCACCAGTGCCACCTTTGCCAGGTCAGAGGTCTGTATTCTCAGGCCGATGATCGGTATCTCAAGCCAGCGGCTTGCCTCGTTGATGCTTACCCCTGCCACCAGCGTCACTCCAAGCAGTATCATCGCCACTACCAGCCCGATGGTGGCAAACTGCATATATTTAATATAAGGTATCCAGTGTGTGACAACGATGATGATCAGCCCCAGAATCAGCATGATGAACTGTGTCCTAAGGAAATAGAAAGTGTTCCCATGATGTGACGAATAAGCAACGCCGACGGACGAGCTGTAGACTGACAGCAGTGAAACAAGCATAAAGAGGGCTATCAGTCCCCACATGTACCTGTCTCCCTTGAAAAACCGTCTTATCGTCACACCTGCCATAACCTATAAGTTTCTTACAGCCAGCTTGAACTGCCGGCCGCGGTCTTCATAGTTGTTAAAGAGATCAAAACTCGCGCAAGCCGGAGAGAGAAGCACAGTATCACCCTTGTGAGCAAGGTAATAGGCCGATCTGACCGCCTCCTCCATCGACGTCGTCTCCACTATCGTGGGAACGACTCCGCCAAAGGCCTCGATGATCTTATGGTTATCCTTACCGAGGCATACGATGGCCTTGACCTTCTCCTTCACCACCGTGCTGAGCTCCGAATAGTCATTCCCCTTGTCAATCCCTCCGGCGATCCAGATCACTTCTGACTTCATGCACTCAAGAGCGTACCACGTCGAATTGACGTTCGTCGCTTTTGAGTCATTAATGAAGTTTATTCCCGCCACCATTATGACAGACTCAAGCCTGTGCTCTACCCCCTGGAAGTCGGTCAGACTCTCCCGTATAGTCTCCTTGCGGATGTTCAGAACCTTTCCCGCGATGGCGGCAGCCATCGAGTTGTAAGTGTTGTGGCGTCCTTTCAGCGCCAGGTCGTGGATGGTCATAAGGCTGGATTTTTGGGTTATGTCAAGAATAATGTTGTCATTTTCAACGCAGGCGGCCATGCCTTCGCAACGGTCAATGGAGAAGGGAAGCGACCTGGAACTGATGGTCCGTTTCTCCACCTCCCTGAGTGTCACCGGATCATCGGCACACCATATAAATACGTCATCTGAGTTCTGGTTGCGGATGACGCGCATCTTGGAGTCTACATAGTTCTGCATCTCGTAGTTGTACCTGTCGAGATGGTCGGGGGTGATGTTCATCAGTATGGCCATCTCGGCCCTGAAGTCATACATGCCGTCAAGCTGAAAGCTGCTGAGCTCGATGACATAATAGTCATATCCCCCCTCAGCCACGGCCAGAGCAAAGCTGTTGCCCACATTGCCGGTCATTGCCACATTAAGCCCGGCCTTCTTCATCATGTGGAAGATGAGGTTGGTGGTGGTGGTCTTGCCGTTACTGCCGGTGATGCATATCTTGTATCCCGATGTATAGCGACCGGCAAACTCGATCTCCGAGATCACGGGGATATTCTTTTCATGCAGTGCAACTATCATCGGATTCTTTTCCGGTATCACCGGACTCTTTATCACCTCGTCGGCATTCAATATCAGATCGAGCGTATGCTTCCCTTCCTCAAAAGGTATATTGCGTGACGCGAGCATCTCACGGTACTTGTCCTTTATCGTCCCGCTGTCGGAGACGAAGACGTCAAAACCATGCTTCTGTGCCAGCACTGCTGCACCTGCTCCGCTCTCTGCTGCTCCCAGTATAACTATCCTCTTCTTCATTCTCTATCTCATCTTGAGCGTTACCACACTGAACACCGCCAGTATTATGGCGACGATCCAGAATCGTGTAACTATCTTTGGTTCAGGATATCCTTTTTTCTGATAATGGTGATGCAGCGGCGCCATCAGGAATATGCGCCTTCCCTCGCCGTACAGTCTCTTCGTCCTCTTGAACCAGCTGACCTGCATCACCACAGACAGGTTCTCTACGAGGAAGATCCCGCAGAGGATGGGTATCAGCAGCTCCTTCCTGGTGATGATTGCAAGAACGGCGATAATACCTCCGAGGGTCAGGCTGCCGGTATCGCCCATGAAGACCTGCGCCGGGTATGAGTTGTACCACAGGAACCCTATCGTGGCACCTGCGAAGGCGCTGACAAAGATCACCAGCTCGCCTATGTTGGGTATATACATTATATTCAGATAGTCGGCATAGATGATGTTACCTGAGACATAGGCAAGCACCCCCAGCGTTACCCCCGACACCGCGGAGGTACCGGTCGCCAGCCCGTCAAGCCCGTCAGTAAGATTTACCCCGTTTGATACAGACACCACAATGAATATCACCACCACCACGAAGACCAGCCACCCCAGCAGCTGCTTTGTCTCACCTTTTGCAAAGGGGACAAGCCATGAGTAGTCGAACTCATTATCCTTTACAAATGGTATGGTGGTCTTGGTCGATTTGATGTTGACTGCTGTCGTCTCAGGAAATACATTCTCCTGTTCCATGTGAGACACATCATACATAGGCGCCGTGATGTTACGGGGTGCAACGACATCTACCCTGATGACGGCATCCTTACTGATGTACAGGGTAAGGGCAACGATCAGCCCCAGCGATATCTGTCCAATGATCTTGAAGCGTCCTGCGAGTCCTTCCTTGTTCTTTTTGAAGACCTTGATATAGTCATCCATGAAGCCTATAAAGCCCAGCCAGACGGTTGTGATGAGCATCAGGATGATATATACGTTATCGAGCCTGGCGAAAAGCAGTGACGGAATGATGATCGAGGCGATGATTATTATACCTCCCATTGACGGGGTCCCCTGCTTCCTGTACTGTCCCTCGAGATCAAGATCGCGGATAGTCTCGCCTATCTGCCTGCGCTGAAGGAACCCGATGATCCTCTTGCCGATGAGGAGCGATATGATCAGTGAGGTGATGACTGCAGCGGCAGACCTGAAGGAGATGTAGTTAAAGACCCCCGCGCCGGGAATATCCAATGTATCGAGATATCTGAAGAGATAATACAACATATCAACTCATTTTAAATGCTTTACGTAATTCCTCCCTGTCGTCAAAGTGATGCTTCACCCCCTTTATATCCTGGTAGGTCTCATGTCCCTTGCCGGCAACTATTATTATGTCGCCGGGCGAAGCCAGCATCACTGCAGCCTTTATGGCCTCTGCCCGGCCGGTGATCCTGATCATTTTTGCCATTGCGTCGGGAGTGAGGCCTGCCTGCATCTCGTCTATGATCTGTTCAGGGTCTTCACTGCGGGGGTTGTCTGATGTGAGTATCAGCCTGTCAGCGCCGTTAGCGGCTATGCGGGCCATAACCGGCCTCTTCGTGCGGTCGCGGTCGCCGCCGGCGCCAACGACAACGATCAGCCTGCCGCTCCCCTGCCTCAGCCTGTTGACGGCGTTGATGACGTTTTCGACGGCGTCAGGCGTATGGGCATAGTCAACGATACCGGTGATTCCGTCTGATGAACGGATCACCTCCATGCGGCCTGAGACAGGATACAGGGTGCTGAGTACCCTGAGAGCTTCACCCGGTTCTGCACCCAGTAAAACTGAGGTTCCGTAGACCGCCAGCAGGTTCGATGCGTTATAGTCGCCGATGAAGCGCGTCCATACCTCCGTGCCGTTGATCTTAAGCAGCATCCCTTCAAACCCCTGCTCGGTGATGATGCAGCGGAAGTCGGCCATGCTGTGCATCGAAAAGGTGTGCTTCGATGCCCTGCAGTTCTGCAGCATGACGCTGCCGTTCCTGTCGTCAGCGTTCACCAGTGCAAAAGCATCCGGCCTCAGTCCGTCAAAGAATTTCTTCTTCGCTGCAAGGTAATTGTCGAATGTGCCGTGATAGTCGAGATGGTCGTGGGTGAGGTTGGTAAACACCCCCCCTGAGAATGTAAGTCCGGCAATACGTCTCTGATCGATGGCATGTGAGCTGACCTCCATGAAGGCATACTCGCATCCTTCGTCAACCATGGCGGCGAGCAGGGCGTTCAGCCTGACAGGATCAGGTGTTGTATGTGTCGCATCCTCGCGCCTGTGATGGACGTAGTTGCACACAGTAGAGAGCAGACCGCATTTATATCCAAACGATTCGAAAGTATTGTAAAGCAGGGTGGCTATGGTTGTCTTGCCGTTTGTGCCTGTCACGCCGGTGAGTCTTATTTTCCGCGACGGGTGATCGTAAAAAGCCGATGCTGCAAGGCCTGTGGCGGCAGCAGAGTCATCTGTGACAATAAAAGTCACACCTTCAGACATCTCTTCCGGGCGCTGTTCGCATATGACCGCCACGGCTCCAGCTTTCACAGCCCCCGGTATGAAAGCATGTCCGTCACTCTTTGTTCCCCTGACAGCTATAAACAGACTGCCCTGCCTTACACCGCGCGAGTCGGCTGTCACCCCGGTGATGCTCCTGTCAGCATCTCCATGCATTGAGATGATCTTTATCTCTTCAAGTATCTTTCTCAGATCTCTCATAGCTTCAGGTCTATTACAGCTGTTCCTCCCCTTGTTATCCTGGCACCTGCCTGCGGCGATTGTCTTATCACCCTGCCCCGTCCGGTGTACCTGACTCTGAGCCCGCTGTTCTCGAGCAGGAACATCGCATCACGAAGCCCCATCCCCACGACATTGGGCATAAGACCCTCGATGAGAGCCAGGTCGACCACACGAAGGGTGTCGCCGCTCTCACGCGTCCTCACCCACTCGCTGTCAGCATTTCTCTTTGCCCTTATCTTCAGCGTGCGCAGAGCGTTGTTTATATCCTCGTAATAACCGTTGCCGGCCTCGGGGGCCTTCATCACCTTATCATCCGCCGGGGCAAGGGCGATCAGATCGCGGTAGAAACTGTTCGCATATACCTTGTCGGCTATCTCCCTGAAAACCGGCCCGGCAACCACATTGCCGTAGTAGACGAAGTTGGAGGGTGCAGTGACAACCACGATGCATGAATAGAGCGGATCGTCAGCGGGAAAATATCCTGCAAAGGATGCCTGGTATGAGACGCGGTCACCGGAACGGTATCCGTATTTCGTATTGGCTATCTGTGCCGTGCCTGTCTTGCCGGCTATACGGTAGTTGGCGTTCCTCAGGTTCATGGCCGTGCCGCTGTCAACAACACCCTCAAGCATGGCACGTGCCTTTTTTATGGTCGAACGTGAGCAGATGGCACTGGTGATCACCTCAGGCTCATATGTCTTGATGGTCCAGCTTCCGTCACGCACCTCGGAGACAAAACGGGGTTTCATCATCTTCCCTCCGTTTGCCACGGCATTGTAGAACGTGAGTATCTGCAGCGGCGTCATCTGAACCTCATATCCGTGAGACATCATGGGTAATGAGATGCCTGACCAGAGCTTCTCTCCCGGGTATCTTATGACAGGCCTGCCCTCCCCCTTTATCTGCAGGTCCAATGGCTTATTAAGCTGCATCGAATAAAGGCGGTCAACGAATTTCTTCGGGTTATCCTTGTAGTTTTCGTAGATTATCTTTGCCGTCCCCACATTTGACGAGTGCTCAAACACCTCCTTCACCGTTATGGTTCCAAGCCCCTTCTCCTCGTGATCACGTATCACCTTGTCATAATACTTTACGGTACCGTCACCGGTCTCAACCATATCATCAAGGTCAACCACTCCGTCCTCCAGTGCAGCTATCATCGACATCAGCTTGAAGGTCGATCCTGGCTCGGTGCTCTCACCCACAGCATAGTTGTAAGTCTCATGGTACGCTCCGTCCGAGCCCTTTTCAAGGTTGGCGATAGCCTTGATATCGCCTGTCTTCACCTCCATCACCACCACGCATCCGTGGTGTGCTCCGTGTTTTGAGAGCTGCCTGTAGAGAGCATTCTCGGCGACATCCTGGAGGTCAAGGTCTATTGTGGTGACGATGTCATGACCGTGCCTGGCACGTATATTCTCGAGGTTATCGACATCGATCCATGCCCCTCCTGTCAGCCGCTGCTGTACCTTGATACCGTCCTTCCCTGCGAGATAACTGTTGAACGACCCCTCAAGGCCCACGATGTTCACGGTACTGTCTTCAGTGATATAGCCAATGGTTCGCTTTGCCAGGATACCATTGGGCATGATGCGCATGTTCTCCGGCTGGTAGACAAACCCTCCCCTGAACTTGCCGTACCTGAAGATGGGCAGCTCCTTCAGATGCTTAAGGGTCTCGTAGCTGATATGCCTCTTGATCATGAAGTACCTGTCGCCACGCTTGCGGGCTCTTGTCAGCTCATTCTTCCACCCATCGGGGGAGTGGACTCCCACATACCGCGAAAGGCCCCTGCTGAGACCGCTGATCCCTTTTGCCCATGTTGTGTCAGCCATGCCCGAGCTGCGGGTGTCCATATAGACGGTGTAATAGGGAATCGAGCTGGCAAGGATACGGCCGTCGTCTGAGAGGATGTCGCCCCGGCTGGCCTTCGCTATCTCCCTGCGGAAGACGATCTTGTCAGCCATGGCTGCCCACTTCTCCGACTGAACGAACTGAAGGATGATGATACGGATGAAGACGGCAAGGGCCATCGCCACCACTATACCGTAGATTATCCCGGTACGTGCCAGTATCTGATCCTTTGGCTTCATCGTCTTACTCATTGACTACTATCCTGTATGGCGGTGTCCGCAGCTCCTCGAGCCCCAGTCCGCGTTCCTTAACCAGATCATAAACCTCGCTCTGACGGCTTACACTGCCCAGCTCGGCAGAGACGGAGAGCGACTCCGCCCGCATGTCTCTAACCTCCTGCTCCAGCTTTATTATCTCACGCTCGACGCGCTCAGCCTGAAACCTGTTGGTGATGAATATGAGAGCCAGTACCACAAGCAGCGAGACATACCTCATATTGTTGAGAATAAGCCTCTCGGAGATGAATGTCCCGCTGATGAGCCCCCTGAGTACGTTGCCGCTGCTCTTTTTATGTTTCGCCTGCTGCTCTGTCATCGCCGTCATATCTTTTCAGCTATCCTCAGCCTGGCACTGCGTGCCCTGCTGTTTAATGCAGTCTCCTCATCCGTTGGCACTATGACCCTGCGGTTCAGTACTTTGAACGGGACTATCAGGTTGCCGTAGAAATCCTTTTCGGTCTTACCGTCGAAATTGCCGGTATGCATGAAGTTCTTTACCAGCCTGTCCTCGAGCGAGTGGTACGTTATCACCACCAGCCGGCCTCCGGGCTTCAGCATCTGCAGCGCCTGCTCGAGCATCTCGGTAAGGGCATCCATCTCGCTGTTGACCTCGATGCGCAGCGACTGGAAGAGCCTGGCGTAGAATTTGTTCATCTCCCTGGCCGGCACCAGCCCCTTGAGCGCCTCAGTCAGATCGCCTACCGTCATGACCGGGGCTTCTGAACGAGCCCTCACTATTGCTGCTGCAAGCTTCCTTGAGTTAGTCAGCTCACCGTAACGATAGAATACTGAGGCCAGCTCCTCCTCGCTGTATGTGCGGAGTATGTCAGCTGCCTTCAGGGGTGCCTGGCGGTTCATTCGCATGTCAAGCACGGCATCGCTGCGGAATGAGAAGCCTCTCTCCTGCTCGTCAAACTGGTGGAATGAAACGCCGAGATCGGCTATCAGCCCGTCAATGGCATCGTAACCGAGGTAACGGAGGTTGTTCTTCAGGTACCTGAAGTTCTGATTCAGGAAGGTCAGCCTGTCGTCTCGGTGAATGTTGACTGCCGCATCCAGATCCTGGTCAAAGGCAATAAGTTTTCCGGTAGTGAGCTTTTCCAGTATGGATGTTGAGTGGCCTCCGCCTCCAAAAGTAACATCGACATAGATCCCGTCGGGCCTGAGGTTAAGCCCTGCTATGCTCTCACCGAGCAGAGCGGGGAGGTGATATACCGTCATCAGGTTTTTCCGGATTCGGGAGATCCAAGCAGCTTCTCTGCCAGGTTGGCAAAGTCGTCAGAAGGCATGTCAATGTGAGTGTAAACCTCTTCCGCCCACATCTCTATTCGCCCATCCTGCCCGGCAAGGACAACTTCTTTTCCTATTCCTGCAAGGTCGAGCAGACGCTTTGGGATTAGCAGCCTGTTGCTGCTGTCAAGCGCTATCTCAGCTGTGCCCTTGAAGAAGTTGCGGAGAAAGATGTTGTGCTCCCTGTTGTATGGGTTGATCCTGCTGCGAACCTTATCGAGCTGCCTGTTCCAGTCGTCTATTGAGTAGAGAACGAGGCATCTCTCGAAGATATCTTTTCTGACCACGAAGCGATCCTCAGCTGCCGGAGGCATCTGCTTCTTGAATGCCGAAGGGAGGATCACTCTTCCCTTAGCATCAAGCTTGCATGTATAATCGCCGATAAATGTGGCCATCACAGTTGTTGTTTCAAGAGGCTAAAGTAAAAATTATTTTCCCACTTTACTCCACTTCCCTCCATTTTTCTTCACTTTTGTTGAAAACTTTCATAATCCGAAATGGATGTCTTTGGTTATAAGGAATATAGATAAGAGGTTTAACTACTGAGTTGCACTGAGTTTTTACTGAGTAACACTGTTTGGATTCAGGAATCAAAAACAGTGAAACTCCCCCTTTACTCTGCGTCACTCTGTGTTAAAAAACTTAACCACTGAGTTACACTGTGTTTTTGCAGAGGAACACTGTTTGGATTCAGGAATCAAAAACAGTGAAACTCCTCCCTAACTCGGTGTTACTCTGTGTTAAAAAAAATCCCAGGCACCATTAACATCATTCTTTTCAATTCTCATAATTCCTTTTTTACTAACTTTATTATGTCTCGCTAAATCATTTATTATGGAATATCTTTTTCAGGAACTAACCGGAAGAGTTATCAGTTGCGCTTACAAAGTGCATAGCACCCTGGGACCAGGATTGCTGGAGTCAGCATACGAAGAAAGTCTTGCCTTCGAGATGAGCTCTGAAGGACTGAAGTTTGAAAGACAGAAGCCTATGCCATTGATCTATAAGGATGTCAGGCTTGACATCGGTTATAGAATAGATATCCTGGCAGAGAGCAAGGTAGTGATTGAGATCAAGTCCGTGGAGATCTTGAACCCCTTGCATATGGCTCAGATAATGACCTATTTGAAATTATCTGGTTGCCGGATAGGACTTCTCATTAATTTCAATACTGTATCATTGAAAGATGGTATAAAAAGGATCATTCTTTAAGCTCTATCGCTCCAATTACAAAATTAAAAACAGTGAAACTCATCATTTAACTCTGTGTCACTCTGTGTTAAAATACAGCCTTTGTCCCTTTCTTTCTCCCTACTCATTTTTTGTATATTTGTCTGACACCAGACTGAAAATGGACGAGAAACGGAATCCGGTACAGATCGATGTTGAGAAGGTGCTTCGCGACAAGAACCCGAAGCTTGCCGGTCTGCTGCCCGGGTTTATAATCAGGTACCTGAAACGCATTGTACACCAGGATGATCTCAACGATATACTCCGGAACTTCGCTGACCTCCACGGCTCACCCTTTAATGATGCCGCCCTGGGTTTCATGGGCATCAGACACCACGTCCACGGCATTGAAAACCTCCCAAAGGGGGGACGCTATATCTTCGTCTCAAACCACCCCCTCGGCGGCCTCGACGGCATGGTCTTCATGAGTGAGCTTTCAAAACATTACCGCGAGATAAAATTCCCGGTCAACGATTTACTTTTGAACATACCAAACTATGCCGGCATCTTCCTTCCGGTGAACAAGCATGGCACCCTCGGACGGGAAGCGGCAAGGCTCATGGAAGAAGCCTATATGTCTGACTGCCAGATACTCAACTTCCCGGCAGGGATTTGCTCCAGGAAGATAAAAGGTGTCATCACCGACCTGAAATGGCATAAGAGCTTCATCGTCAAGGCAATACAGCATCAGCGCGATATCATTCCCTGTTACTTCGAAGGACGCAACAGCTCATTCTTCTATAACCTATCCGCCTTCCGCGGGCGACTGGGGATAAAGGCCAACCTTGAGATGCTGTACCTCGTCGATGAGATGTTCAGGCAGAAGGGCAAGGAGATCGACCTCTATTTCGGAAAACCCATCCCCTGGCAGACCTTTGACCGCTCAAAAAGCCCGCAGGAGTGGGCTGACACGGTGAGGGATAAAACTTATAATTTACAGAAAACTATATCGATAGGTTGATATTATTTTCTTAATTTTGGTCCTCAATTAACTATCCTTAGTGGATAATCAACTGGAACACGGGAAGATGGAGCCGGTCGGTGACGCAGTGCCGGCAGAAGAGCTGGTGGCGGAACTGAAAAGGATCGGCATTCTCAGGCCGACAAACAACGGCAACAACGAAGTCTATCTTTTTGACAACAGGACCTCTCCCCTCCTCATGCATGAGATCGGCCGCATACGCGAACTCACCTTCAGGCACGCCGGTGGCGGCACAGGCAAGTCGCTCGATCTTGACGAGTATGATCTTGATCCTGATCACCCTCAGAAGCAGCTGATCATATGGGATCCTGACAACCGAGAGATAATAGGAGGTTACAGGTTCATCTACCCCGGACCCAAAGAGAAAGATTTCTCCGTTGACCGATTCGCCTCGTCAACATATTTTACCTTTTCGCGGAAGTTCATCAGGAAATACCTTCCTCATACCATGGAGCTGGGACGTTCCTTTGTCAGGCCTGAATACCAGAGTGCCGCCATGGGAAGGAAGAGCCTCTTCGCCCTCGACAACCTGTGGGACGGGTTGGGAGCCATCATCATCGACAACCGCCAGATCAGGTACCTCTTCGGCAAGGTGACGATGTATACCCACTATAACCAGCAGGCGAGGAACATGATCCTCTATTTTATGCTGAAGCACTTCCCCGACAAGCATAAGCTGGCGGTCCCCTCTGACCCTATCTCAATAGACGTTCACAGGGATGAGATGAAAAAGATCTTTACCGGGTGGACTTTCAAGGAGGACCTGAAGATACTGTCACAGGAAGTGCGTAAGCTGGGCGAAAACATCCCTCCCCTGATCAATGCCTACATGAACCTATCACCCACCATGAAATGTTTCGGGACATTCATCAACCATCATTTCGGCGATGTGGAGGAGACAGGGATAATGATCACCGTTCGTGATATTTATATCGAGAAGGTCAACCGTCACCTCGCCTCCTACCGTGAGGACTTCGATATTTCCCAGTGATCAGGTAGAGTCTGAAGTTAAGACAAAAGACAAAGGTAAAAAGACAAAAGGCGACCTTTCATCATTTCAGAGTCTCAGGTTTTCAATGTATGAGTTTCCGCGATTATTTTTTAACCACAGAGTAACACTGAGTTTTTACAGAGTTACACTGTTATCTTGAAATCAAAGCAGTGAAACTCCATCCTAACTCTGTGTAAATCTGTGGTTAATCCCTTCATCAACTCAGGCTTGTCCGCTAAACGTTCTGCACCCTGCCCCTTGCCCCTTGCCCTGGGCCTTAATAGGCTCTCTCATTTACCCCCTCCATATAATTGACAAAGGCCTTGTTGGCAACCCTGTTGCCTCCGGGTGTCGGGTAGTTACCGGTGAAATACCAGTCCCCCGTGTGACCGGGACAGGCCTCATGAAGGCCCTCTATCGACTGGTACACAACCTTTACTTCAGCCCCTATCCCCGGCGTCTTAAGCATCACTGCAATCATTCCTGATATCTCAGCATCAGTGAAGGGAGCATATATCTCCCTGACTGCATTTACCATCTCGCCGTCAGGCTTCTGAAGCTCGGCAAGAGCTTTGGCGTATACTCCTCTTATGATATCTTCACGTTCCCTCTGCCTGAGGAGATTGATAGCAGCCTTGAAGGCAATGAAGTCGCCCAATCTTGCCATATCTATGCCGTAGCAGTCTGGGTATCGGATCTGTGGTGAGGAGGAGACGATTACTATTTTTGCCGGATCGAGCCTGTCTAGAATCCGTATGATGCTTTCCCTCAACGTTGTACCCCTGACAATTGAGTCATCAATGACCACCAGGTTGTCAATACCTCTTCTTATAACACCATATGTGACATCATAGACGTGTTCCACCATGTTTTTACGGCTGTTATCCTCCGTTATGAAGGTCCTGAGTTTGGCATCCTTCACTGCTATCTTCTCTATGCGGGGCTTTACCTCTATGATCTTTTCAAGCTCCTCCGGCGTAAGTGACTTTCCTTTCTTCAGTATCGCCTCCTTCTTCCTGTTATTCAGCCAGTCGTCAATGCCCTTTATCAGGCCGTAGAAGGCGCTCTCGGCAGTATTGGGGATGTAGGAGAATACCGTCTTTTCGATATCATGATCGACGGCTTCTAGGACAGGCTTTGTAAGGGTCTCCCCCAGCTTCTTCCGCTCACGATAGATGTTTTTGTCGGTACCGCGTGAAAAATAAATCCTCTCAAAAGAGCATTTGGCCGGCTCATCTGCAGGAAGTATCTCCCTGACCGACCATTCTCCCGATGCTTTCACTATCAACGACTTACCCGGATCAAGCTCATTGATGCTGTCGGTCCTGATGTTAAACACCGTCTGTATGACAGGCCGTTCCGACGCAGCAACAACAACCTCATCGTCGGCATACCAGAATGCCGGCCTGATGCCTGAGGGATCGCGCAGGACAAAGGCGTCGCCGTGACCCGTCATGCCGGCCATGACATATCCACCGTCCCATCGCCGGGCAGCATTTCTGAGAACTTCCGCTAGGTCAAGTTCCTTCTCAATGATCGGCGATATGTCACGCTTGCTGTATCCCTGCTCCTTATAATGCCTGTAGAGCCTCTCAACCTCTTCATCAAGGAAATGACCTACGTTTTCGAGTATCGTAATTGTGTCTGAGAAGTCGATCGGATTCTGGCCTATTTCAATGAGATGATTGAATATCACCTCCATGTTTGTCAGGTTGAAATTGCCTGCCATCACCAGGCTTCGTGAGCGCCAGTTGTTCTCGCGCGTCACAGGATGCACATAATCGATGTTATAGCTGCCGTAAGTGCCGTAACGCAGGTGCCCCAGCCAGACGTCGCAATGATTTTTCTCTATGTCAGGGTAGATCTTTGTGAAGACCTCCTTGATTGAATTGGATGCGTTCGAACGCTGCCGGTAGATATATCTTGTTCCCGGCTTCGCCCCTATACGTATGGCAGCCAGTCCGGCGCCGTCCTGGCCCCTGTTGTGCTGTTTCTCCATCATGAGATACATCTTCTGCAGACCGTAATCCCATGACCCGTATTTATCAATATAGTATCCCGCGGGCTTCAGCAGTCTCATCAGTGCTATCCCGCATTCGTGCTTTATGCTGTCACTCATTGCTATTTTTCTGAGCCTGAGAAGGCTATTACGTCCCTTATAAGATAGGCTTCAGGGTATTTTGCCTGTACCGTAAAAAAGATTGTTGCGGCCTCTTCCCTGGTCCTGAAGTCACCGACCTTCACCTTGAACCAGTTTGGCCTGTCGAATGTGAGGTATGTTTTCACATCAGGAAAGTCTTCCATGAATTTGGCTCTCACCTTATTGGCGTCTTCGTTTGCTGTACGGTGGCCTCCGCGGTATATTTGTATGCGCCACCCGTCAACGCCACTTTTCATAGCGTTGGCCATGATATGGCGATTGATCAGCGTATCCAGTGCAGGATCCTGGTTGATGATGAGCCTCTCCTGCTCGCTCAGGGTCCGCCCCTGGTTCATGATCTCCAGCACGCTGAAACTCTCCTGTGCCACCATCATCATAGGCGTCAGGATGAAAATAACAACAGAAAGGAGCCTCGTTTTCATAATGCAAATATACTGTTCTTTTCAGTCGAGCGCTTCGGCAAGCTCATCGGTTATCTCAAGGTTGTGATATACCGCCTGGACATCATCGTCATCCTCCAGCGCATCAATAAGCTTCATCACTTTCCGTGCCGAATCGACGTCAAGCGTCTTTGTCTCTTTGGGCACCCGTTTCAGCTTGGCCTCCTCGGGTTCTATTCCAAGGGCTTCGATTTTGCGGTTCACGCTTCCGAAGTCATCCTTGGCGCAAGTGACCGTTATCATTTCCTCGTCTGCCGTGATATCCTCAGCCCCGGCATCGATGAGCTCCAGCTCAAGTTCCTCCAGCTCACGTCCGGCCGTATCCTCGGCATTAATTGTGAAGACCCCCTTGCGGTCGAAAAGAAAGGTCAGCGATCCGTTCGGACCCAGTGCACCGTTGTATTTATTAAATATATAGCGAATGCTGGCAAGGGTGCGGTTGGTGTTGTCGGTAAGACCCTCGACAAAGACAGCGATGCCGTTGGCAGCGTATCCTTCGTAGTTCATTTCATGATAAGCCTCAGCCTCGGCACCCGATGCCTTCTTGATCGCCCTGTCAATGTTATCCTTGGGCATGTTGGCCCCCTTGGCGTTCTGTATCGCCAGGCGCAGCCGTGCGTTGCCGTTAGGGTCAGAGCCACCCTCGCGTACAGATATCATTATCTCCTTGATGATCTTCGTAAAGATCTTGCCCCTCTTTGCATCAGCAGCACCCTTCTTGCGCTTGATGGTTGACCATTTACTGTGACCTGACATTTGTATGAAAATGTTATCTGATGCAAAAATACATTTTTCTGCCAATCCACCATCCGGAATGCAACGTACGGAGAGACACAATAGCTTTCCCCTCCTCAGTGAGGAGGGGTCCGGTCCGCCAGCCGGCGGACCGGGGGGGTGGTATGTCCCTCTGGATGAATTTAGAGCAACTGCTTTTAAACTTTCTTTTTTAAACAAACATGCACAAGAATATAAAAACATCCCCTGATATTCATTTATGTATATTTTTGTGCCATTGAACTTAACATGCCAAAGAAATACTATATCGAAACCTACGGCTGTCAGATGAATGTTGCTGACAGCGAGGTAGTTGCATCTATACTCGGGGAGGCAGGCTATGAGCCTGTGAAGGATATCAAAAAGGCTGACCTCATCCTCGTCAACACCTGCTCTATCCGCGAGAATGCCGAACAACGCGTATGGGGGCGGCTCGACCTCTTCAGGAGCGAAAAAAGAAAACGCCCGCAGGTTATTGTGGGCGTGCTGGGGTGCATGGCCGAGAGGCTGAAGGAGAAGCTCCTCGAAAGCGACAAGATGGTTGATATGGTTGTTGGTCCCGATGCCTATCGAGACCTCCCCATGCTGGTCTCGTCAGCCGGAGAAGGACACAAGGCAGTTAATGTGTTGTTGTCACGTGAAGAAACCTATGCAGATATATCGCCTGTGCGTCTGGAGAGCAACGGTGTCTCTGCCTTTATCTCAATCATGCGCGGGTGCAACAACATGTGCGCATACTGCGTGGTTCCCTATACCCGTGGTGCAGAGCGCAGCCGCGATCCGCAAACCATCGTTCGGGAAGCACAGGAAATATTTGCGAAGGGTTACCGCGAAATAACCCTCTTAGGGCAGAATGTGAATTCATATTCATGGAATGGAGGTGGTCTGGAAATCGATCCTTTCCCCTCCTTGATAAGGAGGGGTGGCCTCCGCCAACTGGCGGAGGACGGGGAGGTAATATCAAATTCCCCGGTATTGTCATATGAAAATCAAAAAACAATCGGTTTCCCTCAATTATTGGAAATGGTCGCCTCAATCAATCCCCTCCTCCGCGTCCGTTTCTCTACCAGCCACCCGAAAGACCTGTCTGACGATCTGCTGCGTGTGATGGCCAAACATGACAACATCTGCAAACACATTCACCTGCCGGTGCAGAGCGGCAGCAGTGCTGTACTCGGGAGGATGAACCGGAAATATACCAAGGAGTGGTATCTGGACAGGATCAATGCCATAAAAAGGATAGTGCCGGACTGCACCCTGTCAACAGACATTATAGCCGGATTCTGCGGTGAGACAGATGAGGAGCACCGGGAGACACTGAGCCTGATGCATGAGGTTGGTTTTGACTTTGCCTATATGTTCAAATACTCGGAGAGGCCTGATACCAAGGCAGCACGGCATATGAAGGACGATGTCCCTGAGACTGTCAAGACCCGGAGGCTGAACGAGATCATTGCACTTCAGAACCAGCTATCGGCTAAGGGCAAGAAGGCAGATATAGGCAAAACATTTGAGGTTCTCGTAGAGGGGAAGGCAAAGAAGCCTGCAGGTGCTATGATGGGCCGCACAACCGGGAATAAGGTAGTTGTCTTCCAGGGTGAGGACACTAAGCCAGGAGACTATGTGCAGGTTACTATAACATCAGCTACCTCCGCGACACTTATCGGAGAGATTAGAAAATGTTCATGATAAAAGGCACAGGGGTATTCGGTAACCGGTGTTCGGTAATCGGTAAAATTGAATCGATTACTGATTACTGAATACCGAATACCTAAAATCTTGAAAAATTGGAACTCTGTAGTAAATGCCCCCGCCACTGCAACGCCGACCGTACCCTCGCCGAAGGCTGGTGCCGTTCTGACGACAGGATACATGTATCGTCACTGGTGATTCATAAAGGCGAGGAACCACCCATCTCCGGTGAAAAGGGCATTGTCAACCTCTTCTTTCCCTCATGCAACATGCAATGCGTTTACTGCCAGAACTGGGAGATATCGCGGCGAGGCACGCAGGGTACTGTTATGACCCTTGATGAGGTATGCAATGCCATTATTGACCTTCTGCCGATATCTGAGGGCAATCTCGGGTTTGTCTCTCCGACCCATTTTGTGCCACAGATGGTAAGCATCATTAATGAGCTTAAAAAGAGAGGTCACAACCCCACAATTGTATATAATACAAACGGATACGAGCTGCCTGAGACGATCAGATCGCTCGATGGCATCGTTGATGTCTGGCTGCCTGATTTCAAGTATTCAGACGATAATATGGCTTCGGAGCTATCAGGTGCCTCTGAGTACACCAAATATGCATTGAGTTCGCTGAAGGAGATGGTTCGGCAGGTTGGAACGACGCTGAACACAGATGACCGTGGCATTGCCCGTCGCGGCATCATTATCCGCCACCTCGTTCTTCCCAGCTTTGTCGATAACAGCCTCGGCGTTCTCAGACTCATCACCGAAACCCTCTCCCCCAACCTTCACATTTCACTGATGTCCCAGTACTATCCTACTCCATTTTTAGTTTCCCCTCCTGAGTCAGGAGGGGTCTCCCGACCGCCAAATGGCGATCTGGGAGGGGGTGGTCTGTCACGCTCCGAACCTGGAACTCTGAACCGAGGACCGCGGATGCGGGACGAGTTCGCCGAAGGCAAACCCTGGAACACTGAGCCTCTGAAACATCCAATCACATCTTACGAATACAACCGTGTGGTCTCCGCATTTCATGAGCTCGGATTTACCCGTGGCTGGCTGCAGGATTATGACAGCCATCTCTCCTACAGACCTGACTTCTCCAATGATAGCCCTTTTGAAGAATCTTAATCCATGATGGAGCGACTCTGAGACATGGCGAATGAGCGAACATTCAAAATAAAAGACTAAAGGATAAAGATAAAAGTATATCAAACAACCACTTTTGTCTTGTGCCTTTTATCTTTTGTCTTACTAACTCCTTTGAGCCTTTTTACATTAGGCACTTTAGTTCACACCCAACTCTAGACACTATCTATCGTGACAGCATAATTTTTGCCACTTCCAGAACATGGGGTTTATAAACAACCACTATATATAATCCGGTCGGACACTGTGAAACATCAAAGACACACTCATTGCTTACAGCTTTCTTCGAGCTGATAAGATTTCCAATCATGTTACTCAGCCTGATATCCGAAGAAATATATGAATCCGGTATCTGCACAATCAACATATCTCCCTGGCGGATAAGCTTCATCCCTTCAATGACTTCAATCATGATCTCAAACTCATCGTAAATACCTGTGCCGTCATTGGCTGTCGCCCTTGCTGTTACAGATCCTTCTGACACTGCTGTAACCAGTCCTTCAGAGTTTATGGTAGCCATTCCAGTTCCATTGATAACTGACCATGAGACAGTTTTCAAAGTAGCGCTTGAAGGATTTACAGATGCTGTTAATTGAAGAGTGCCGTTTATTTTCCCAATAGATGATACTCCTCCTGCTCCTGATATTGCAATGCTTTCAACTTGAACTATCTGATTACTAATGCCAATCACAATATCTCCATAGGTGCCACTGCCATCGTTTGCTGTTGCTCTTACAGTCACAGACCCATTAGCGACTGCCGTTAGCAGGCCTGATGAGTTGACTGTGGCATTTGTAGCACCGCTTATGATTGACCAAGAGACACCCTTGTTAGAGGCATCTGATGGTAAAACAGAAGCTGTTAACTGCAATGTCCCTTCATCTGTATTAATACTTGAAGCACCTCCTGCTCCTGATAAAGTGATACTTGTAACAGCAACTGCCTGATTGCTTATTGTGATACCAAATGTGCTGGCCACTCCTGATCCATCATTGGCCGTTGCCCTTGCCGTAACTGTCCCATTCGATACTGCGGTCACAAGCCCAGCGGTACTGATGGTAGCCTGACCTGTTCCGTTGACAATCGACCACGTTACCGTCTGATTCGTGGCATTCGTCGGTGATATTGCTGCAGTAAGCTGCAGTGTGCCATTATCCGTAGTTATAATCGATGACCCTCCTGCTCCAGTAACCGTTATGCCTGTTACAGGTATGACCTGGTTACTTATTGTGATAACCAGCGATCCGACAACTCCTGATCCGTCATTGGCCGTTGCTCTTGCCGTGACAGTGCCAGCAGATACTGCAGTGACAAGGCCTGAATTGCTTATCGTTGCCTGGCCTGTCCCATTAACGATCGACCACGTTACTGTCTGGTTAGTGGCATTTGTCGGTGTTATCGTTGCAGTCAGCTGTAGCGTGCCGTTCTCTGTCGTGATTATTGAAGATCCTCCGGCTCCTGTCACAGTAATACCAGTAACTGGTATGAGCTGGTTGCTTATTGTGATAACCAGAGATCCGACAACTCCTGAGCCGTCATTGGCCGTCGCCCTTGCCGTGACTGTCCCATTCGATACTGCGGTCACAAGGCCTGAACTGCTTATCGTCGCCTGGCCTGTTCCGTTGACAATCGACCACGTTACCGTCTGATTCGTGGCATTCGTCGGTGATATTGCTGCAGTAAGCTGCAGTGTACCATTATCCGTAGTTATAATCGATGACCCTCCTGCTCCCGTGACCGTGATACCCGTGACTGAAATGACCTGGTTACTTATTGTGATAACCAGCGAACCGACCACTCCTGATCCGTCATTGGCCGTGGCCCTTGCCGTTACAGTACCGTTAGACACTGCGGTCACAAGACCTGTGGTACTGATGGTAGCCTGGCCTGTTCCGTTAATGATGGACCATGTTACTGTCTGATTTGTGGCATTTGTAGGTGAGATCGTTGCTGCTAATTGTAGGGTGCCGTTATCTGTCGCGATTATTGAAGATCCTTCGGCTCCTGTGACCGTGATACCAGTAACTGGTATGACCTGGTTACTGATCGTAATTGTAAGCTCTCCATATACCCCAGACCCGTCATTGGCCGTAGCCCTTGCCGTGACTGTCCCATTCGATACGGCTGTCACAAGTCCAGATGTGCTTATTGTTGCCTGTCCAGTTCCGTTAACTACCGACCATGTTACTGCCTGGTTAGTGGCATTCGTCGGTGAGATTGTTGCAGTTAAATGTAGAGTGCCGTTATCTGTCGTTATTATTGATGCCCCCCCTGCTCCTGTGACGGTAATTCCCGTGACTGGTATCACCTGACCACTGATCGTAATTACAAGTGACCCGACTACTCCTGAGCCGTCATTCGCAATTGCCCTTGCCGTGACAGTACCGTTAGATGCTGCTGTCACTAGTCCAGAACTGCTTATTGTAGCCTGACCAGTTCCGTTGACGATCGACCATGTTACCGCCTGGTTTGTTGCATTCGTAGGTGATATCGTCGCTGTTAATTGTAATGTACCGTTGTCCGTCGTGATTATTGATGCCCCCCCTGCTCCCGAGACGGTAATTCCTGTGACAGGTATGATCTGGCCACTGATCGTAATTACCAGTAACCCTACTACTCCTGAGCCGTCATTGGCTGTTGCTCTTGCTGTAACAGTACCGTTAGATACTGCTGTCACTAGTCCAGAACTGCTTATTGTAGCCTGACCAGTTCCGTTGACGATCGACCATGTTACCGCCTGGTTTGTTGCATTCGTAGGTGATATCGTCGCTGTTAATTGTAATGTACCGTTGTCCGTCGTGATTATTGATGCCCCCCTGCTCCAGTAACCGTAATTCCCGTTACAGGGATGACCTGACTACTGATGGTAATAACAAGTGATCCCACTACTCCCGAGCCGTCATTGGCTGTTGCTCTTGCTGTAACAGTACCGTTAGATACTGCTGTCACTAGTCCAGAACTGCTTATTGTAGCCTGACCAGTTCCGTTAACTACCGACCATGTTACTGCCTGGTTTGTAGCATTTGTAGGTGAGATTGCTGCTGTGAGCTGCAAGGTGCCGTTGTCCGTCGTGATTGTTGATGCCCCCCCTGCTCCAGTGACGGTAATTCCCGTTACAGGGATGACCTGACCACTGATCGTTATAACCAGCGATCCCACTACTCCCGATCCGTCATTTGCCGTTGCCCTCGCTGTGACAGTTCCGTTAGATACTGCTGTCACAAGTCCTGAACTGCTTATTGTTGCCTGACCAGTGCCATTAACTACCGACCATGTTACCGCCTGGTTTGTAGCATTTGTAGGTGAGATTGCTGCTGTGAGCTGCAAGGTGCCGTTGTCCGTCGTGATTGTTGATGCCCCCCCTGCTCCAGTGACGGTAATTCCTGTGACAGGTATGACCTGACCACTGATCGTTATAACCAGCGATCCCACTACTCCCGATCCGTCAGTTGCCGTTGCTCTTGCCGTTACAGTACCACTTGATACTGCTGTCACAAGTCCTGAAATGCTTATAGTTGCCTCTCCAGTCCCGTTGACTATCGACCATGTTACTCCATGGTTTGTAGCATTTGTCGGTGAGATTGCTGCTGTGAGCTGCAAGGTGCCGTTGTCTGTTGTGATTTGGGTTGATCCTCCTGCTCCGGTAACCGTAATCCCTGTTACTGGTATGATCTGGTTACTGATCGTTACTACCAGTGACCCCACTACCCCTGAGCCGTCTGTTGCTGTAGCCCTTGCCGTGACAGTCCCGTTAGATACTGCTGTAACAAGTCCTGAACTGCTTATTGTTGCCTGACCAGTGCCATTAACTACCGACCATGTTACTGCCTGGCTTGTAGCATTTGTCGGTGTGATTGCTGCTGTGAGCTGTAATGTTCCGTTGTCTGTCGTGATAATTGATGATCCTCCTGCTCCAGTAACAGTAATTCCCGAAACCGGAATAAATCCAGTGCCTCCATCCCAGCCAGCCATTCTGGCTAGCAACCACCAGATAGCTTTACCAAGTTTAAGTGCTCCATTATTGCCAATATGAGCCACATAGCCACCCGCCAAATTCTCACTATGAATAATTGGGAATGTATGAGGTGTTCCATTATAGTCAGTCCATGATGTAGTAGCTTGTGCTCCCGCATCACTATAACTTAGTATATCTGCATAATCAAGAAAAAATGCATCGCTCAATGAGTTTACATAATTTCTTATATGTTGATATTTCAAATATTGCTGATATCCTGATTCATCATCGTTATCATGATTTTCACCTGAGTCTATTGGACCCGTAGTAAATATTATTTTTGTCGGAATACTATTAGCTGCACAGTAGGAAATGTACTCACTTGTTGCATTAAGATAAGTATCCATACATACAGAGTTACCAGTTAATGCCTGATCTGCTGCATCAAGTCCCCATATTCTAGAGCCTTGCGGCCCTCCATCAGTACATCCTCCCCATCTTGTATAATAGACTGGATCAATCGTTCCGCTGACACCTGGATAGGTAGGATCCCAACACCATCCAAAACCTATTGCTGTCAGAGCAGGTCCATGATTATAACAATAAAGCAATCCTGCTTTTGTTCTATTTACAGCAGTTGTATTCGTAAACCAATCTTCTTCTCCATAACTATAGATCCATCCTGATGAATTATTTACATCTCCCCAGGTTCCCCTGCTTATTCTTAACCTCGTTGTAGTATATGCCTCGGGGGTTCCAGACTCAACAACATTAACCTGGAATCTACTATCTACTCCTTCTAGTAATTCACAACCAACTCTATATGCTTCTGAGTGTGATTCACCAGCAAGAGATATCCACATCTTCTTAACCTCATCTATATACTGCTGAGGTATATTATCATACCTGTCAACAACAGTGTGATCAGCAATAATCTGACCATGGCCAATTAGCGAAATTGAAATCAAAACAAATAATATATGAAATCTTTTTTGCAAATTCTTCCGAGACTTATTTTGTTGGCCTTATAATACCTATGTTCATGAATGACAGAAAAATTACTAGTTCCGTCTTCACATATTTTAATTATATCCTTCCAAAAGCTTTACCCTTGTTTATATTTTGATTTTAAGTTGCCTTCTAATCCAATTATTCATTATCATTACATCAGTGGCTTAATAATAGTTATTAATTAAATGAATTCCTAATAAACCAAATTTTGACTAATTATTCAAAATATTTGACAAAGCTACCATTTTTAACGATAAATAGATATTTTTGTTTCATATATTGAATTCAATAAAAGAGAACCCGATCAAAATGGTCAATTTACATAATAAATAAGCATTTGCAGATGAAGTATAATATTCTTGCCTGTGAAATCCAAATGAATTAAATTGGTATTAATTGTTGAACTGAACTATATAAAATCAAAGTATAATGGTAAGCCGGATCGTCAATTCTCCAAAACGCATTAAGGAGATTCTATTAGCATTTATATTAGTCATTAATATGGTTAATACAATAGCTCAGCACACTCCTTGCGCTCCGATTTCAAACTATATTTTCAGTCCCTTTATATTAAATCCGGCGATTGCTGGCAGCAAGGACTTCATGGCCATCGATCTGGCAGCTGTCATTCAGGGAAATGACAAATCCCAATTGCTCAGCGCGAATACCCGGATTGCTGAAAAAGGCCCGACATATTTTGGGGCACCTGTTTCGAGAAACTACACACAGTTCGGAGCCGGAATATCAGTTTTCAATGATGTTACAGGAGCATCTCAAAGTATCGGAATGAATGTAGCAGCCTCTTACCATATGCCATTGAATACAAAGAGTCTTTCTTTTATTTCAGGAGGTCTGGCCATAAAAGGTATTTATAACATGCTGGATTCTGTCCCTGATACTGAAGCACCACCAAAAAATACTTTCATTCCCAATATTGATGCTGGCGTTTATTACTACGGCCAATTTGGTTTTGCGGGAATATCGGCAACCAACATCCTTGGTTCAGTGCTAAGCGAAGAAGATAAGGCAATATATGACGTACCGGTCTCAAGACAATACTTTCTTACTGCCGGATATAAATTTATTATCAGCAGGTCATTAAATGTAGTCCTTGAACCTTCTATCATAGTCAATCTTGATGATTCACTGAGTTTTGGAGAACTGGATACATATAATCCCATGTTGAAAATATATATGGAAGACTTTTGTGTCGGCACATACTTTCAGAATTTCGACAACCTAACTTTCTTTTTTCAGTATAAATTCCCGCAGTGGTATCTTGGCACGCTGGTGGATTTTCCGATTAATACTCCATTCTATAAGGAGGAACTGATCATAGAAATTGCTGCCGGTTTTAACTTCGGTAGCATAAGATCAGGTACACGCACTAACTGGCACTGGTAAATTAAACAAAGTAATGTCATGAAAATAGTACGGATAATCTTTCTTCTCACATATTTAATCGGCACCGCAGTGTACGGGAAGATGGTACCTGATTACTTGTACCCGAATTATATTGATCCCAATCTTAACTTAAGCTTCCTTGATGACACAACCACTGCACCCCAAATACATATAAGTCCGTTTCAGCTTGAAATTGTACCCCCCTCTTCGGGAGTTAAGTTCTACAGGAATGGCATCCTCTTTCTCTCTTCGTCAATAAAAGAAGGGAAGATGGTGCAGAAACATCTCTCCTTCGGCACGGCAGTATCATACTTTGCAACCGTCAAAGATACGGTACCGGAACAGTTCAGGCTATTTGCCCCGGAATTATCCTTCAGTTTCCCTACAGATGCCACAACGTTCAGTAGTAATTACGATACAATCTATTACACCAGGATTCCGTCAAAAGGTCGGAAAGAACAGATTTTCAAGGCAATATACTCGGGGAGCAAATGGATAGGTGAAAATACTCCCCTGAATTTTTGCAAAGAAGAACATATTTTTTCCCACCCTGCATTATCCTCAGAAGGTACATTCATAATTTTTTCATCAGATATGCCCGGCACACTGGGCGGACTTGACCTCTTTATATCCAGAAAAGCGGATGATGGCTGGAGTGAGCCTGTGAATCTTGGTCTGCATATAAACACCACCGGCAATGAGCTGTATGCTTCACTGGACAAGGAAAATAATCTGTACTACTCATCTGACGGATTGCTCGGAGAGGGTGGATATGATATCTTTGTCTGCACGCGTACAGGTGAGGGATGGGAAGCACCCCGGAACATTTCTTCGGACATCAATTCAAAGCATGATGAGATAGCATTTACTCTTAATAAGATGGATGGTAATTCGGCATTCTATACCTCCCGGCTGAGAACAGGTAAGGGGGCAGTTCAATTATGTAGGATAACATTGGACCCTGAAGGTAAAGATAAGGGGAACCTCACAGCACTTTTACTCTCTGTGCCCCATACTGAACAAGTGAAAGAGATGACCGCTTCTGCTAAAGCGGCAGATGTAAAACCAGCTCAGGCCAATGATAATGTAATCCAGGCAGAACCCGTTCAGCAGGCCTCCGAAATAATTGCGGCAGTGCCGGAACCATTGGCACCAGGTAAAATTTCCCGGAAGGATAGCCCAGTCCTTGATCCTGTTCTGACCAATAAAAATGAAAGGCTGGTATACAGGGTTCAGATACTTGCAAATACAAAACCCATTGGTAGCCGCCAGATCAACATAAATGGCAAGCAATATCAGTCTTACGAATATCTCTATATGGGAGGTTACAGGACTACTATCGGAGAATTCGGTATCCTGGCTGAAGCTACTGACTTTCAGAACATATGTCGTAGAAATGGCTATAATCAGGCATTCATAGCAGCCTTTTCAAACAACATGAGAATCTCTGACGCAGAAGCCAGAGCTATTGAAACAGAATTCAGAGCAGGCTCAACTGAACCTAAGGAGCAAGAGACCAAACTAACATCCAAAATTGATCCTACTCTGTCGGACCATGCAGCTAGGGAAGTTCCGGAACCTGATGAAAAAATTAATGATGTAGTTTATAGGGTGCAGATACTTGCCAACACAAAGCCAGTTGGAACTTATGAGGTTACAGTATCTGGGCTGAAGTACATGACATACGAATACCTGCACGCAGGAGGATACCGCACTGCCATAGGAGAGTTCGGCACGCTTAAAGAAGCAACTGAACTCCAGAACCGTTGCAGACAGCAGGGTTATAAGCAGGCATTTGTGGTAGCATTTAAAAACGGTATCAGAACCACAGACCCTACTCTCTTCAAATAAATCTGCAAACCAGATAATAATCCTACAATTACTCAGCGGAGTGTTCCCCGTTGAAAATATTAGTATTATGTAGGACTTATTCATTCGCCAGAAGAGCATTTTATTGACTTTTCATCAAATTATTTCACACATTTGTCAAAACCCCAACAACAGTTTTTGTCTCCTGCGAGCGATTCAAAATATGCTCCATATATCTGTATACATGTCACTTGTGATATTTAAAAATTGTCACTTGTACTATTTTCAAAGAATTGTTAATAAAATATGCCCTATTTTGACTAATAGCAGTTATTAGGTTGCTAATAATAATTATCCAATGATAAACAATCATAATTATCTGATTTAATTATCGTCAATGACTGTAAAGGCTCCCAAACTGACTTGCCTTGTGCGAGGTTAAAGTCTACATTTACGAGGATAATTTGAGAAGTCAGAACAATGGAAATAAGCATCACTCCCAAATATAATGAAATAGCTAATGATCTGTCAATTAAACTAGCGGCCAGAAGAAGGTCATACAGGGAGAATATGCAATTTAGGCAGATTTTTGATGATCTTCCGGAGCAAGCTTGTCTGGACTTCATAGATTTTCTTGAACGGCAAAGAATAATTTCGGAATCAAATATGTTAATACTTCCTGCTTTTCATCACTACTTTTATGATACTGATGACTTGAAAGGAGTTACAACCCTTGTAAACCTTAAGCAATTGAATCATTTAAGGGAAATGCGAGAGTTTTTAAGAACGGTTTGCTCCCTACTGCCGGAAAACGGTAATTTCGTTGGTTGTTTTATTGACAATATGGCACAAAGTGGATTTGGTGACAATTATTCAAATATACCAAGTCAACTTCAAGATAAGATAGACAATTATGAAAATGGTATTGAATCCAAAATACCCTTTATAAATAGAATGTATAATATTATTGATTCGCGGACAAACAGATATCTAACCAGAAGAAGTGTTGTTGCCACACTGGAGGAAGCAGGACTTCAGATTGTTGAAATAAAAGTAATTAATGGTATTACATATTTCTCATCCAGAAAGATCAAAGCTGCTGCATGAAAGATTGACAATTTATTTGCATAATAGTCTTCCGGAATTCATCTTCTTCTGCAATCCAAAATACTTATGGATTTTTTAGGTACATTATATCGCTTTCAAATAATACCCTTTCTGAAAAAGTGGAACCTTATTAATCGTATCCTAGGTTTACTTGATATTATCGCGATTGCCCTGACTTTTCAATTGTCATATCTTATTACCTACCAAGAGGTTGGGGGTTTCTTCTTTATGGAAAGAAATTTTCTGGCTCTGTTTATGGGTATTACACCTCTCTGGCTGTTAGTTTTGTATCTTCTCAATGTTACTGAGATCCCTCGCACTAAAAGATACAGGGCACTATTTCTTGAATACCTGCTTTCAGCATCAATGATATTTCTCCTTCTGATAATTGCCTATTTTCTTTTCAAGCTCAATAACATATCCAGAGCATTTCTCGCACTGATTCCTTTCCTGGGGTTCTTATTGCTATTCTTCCTGAGAGTCTTTGAGTACAAGGTCTTTAAACTTTATAGGGAGAAGGGCTTTAATTTTGTTAATCTGGTATTACTGGCAGATGATAGTTCGCTGCCATTTATAGAAAGTATATTAGCTCATAAGGAATGGGGCTATAAAATAGCCGCTATGTTTACAAGTTCAAGTGCAATAAAAAAGAATTACGAGGATAAAATTATCATCGTTCCTGAAGAGTATATCCTAGTTCTTAATGACCTTATGGAAGTTGATATGATAGATGAGGTTCTCTATTTGAAAAATAGAATTCTCCCAGCAGAGGTTAGAAATGTCATAAGGTCTTGCGAAGAATTAGGTGTCGTTTTTAGACTTAATTATAAAGATGAAAAACTTAAATTAACTAATGCTATTAAAACAGACATTGGAGGTTATAGGTTCCTGACGTTTATAAATATTCCTCATCATTCATATGCGCTAGCAATTAAAAAGATTATTGATCTATTCGGTTCGATCTTTCTAATCATTATTCTTGCTCCATTATTACTTATTACCAGTGTGTTGATCAAGTTTACTTCACCGGGCCCAATAGTTTACAAACAACCACGTGTCGGATTACGTGGCAGGCAATTTGAACTTTACAAATTCAGGACTATGGTGGCTAACGCTGATGAGATCAGAAAGGATCTTGTTGATAAAAACGAAGCTGATGGGCCGGCCTTCAAGATGAAAGATGACCCTCGTGTTACTAAGATTGGAAAACTTCTTCGTAAAACGGGACTTGATGAATTGCCACAACTCTTTAACGTCTTAAAGGGAGAAATGTCATTGATCGGTCCCCGTCCCCCTCTTCCTGATGAAACTCGACAATACAAGAGATGGCAACTACGACGCCTCTCTGTTAAACCAGGCCTTTCATGCTTCTGGCAGATTAAGCCTGACAGAAACAGTATCAAATTCGAGAAGTGGATGGAGCTTGACCTGGCTTATATTGACAACTGGTCGCCAAGGCTTGATATAATTATTCTGCTAAAGACAATCAGAACCATATTTCAGAGAACTGGTCTTTAATTATGAGGCATTTTCAATACCTAAAGACCACACCTATATCCGTTGCCATCAGAACCAATGCAGAGATTTTCTAATTAAATAGTGAGTTACTGATTTTTAATGGCATAGGAATTAATTTTGCATTTTGTCATGGTCAATATTAATTGTCGTAATCCTAAAAAAATCGGAGGAAAATTCTATTCACTGTATAATATGTCAGGAGATTATTAGAATTTTCTTTATTTTTCTAGAGTTTTCCTTGGCAACCACAACAAAATAAAGGCCAGGTGTATAGCGAGATTTATTGACAGCCATTATAGAATTGTCGATTTTTAACTGCTGAACCAAGCATCCATTAAGATTATACAACCCGATGTATCCGTTAAAATAAATATCACTGGTATGAATTAGGATTTCATCATTATTCAGATCTACCTCCAAACCGGAAGTGCCTTCGGTACATATCAAATCATCACTTGAGGTTGTTAAGCCGCCATCCCAACCAGCCATACGTGCAAGTATCCACCAAACTGCCTTAGCAATTTTAAGGGCCCCCTGTGGTCCAAAATGGTATCCTGAGTTCCAATCATATGAACCATCGAGGTTCTGATAGTTCTCATCGTGGATTATTGGGTAATTTCTGGTTGTACCTCCCTTATCTTTCCAGGCTGTTTTACTTTGCTGTCCAGCATTATTATAGCTCAAGATATCAGCGAAATCTATGAAGTATATATTGCTCTGTTGGTTTACATAATCTCTTATGCGTTTGTATTTTAGATATTGTTGATAGCCTACCTCACCATCTGATAATTGAAACACATTATCAACAGGGCCTGTAGTGAAAATGATCTTTGTAGGTATATTGTTTGAATTACAATATTCTGCATAACTCTTTGTCACGTTTAAGTAGGTGTCTAAGCAAACTGAATTACCTGTAATGGCGCTGTCTTCTGCATCAAGCCCCCAAATTCTGTTTCCCTCAGGCCCATTTACAGATTCTCCTCCCCAACGAGTTTGATATACAGGATCATAGGAGCCACTTACCCCTGGAGATGAACCGTCATAGCACCAGGCAAATCCAATTGCTGCAAGGCCGAGGTTCATTTCATGACAATAAGAAAGCCCCGACTTTGTTCTGCTTATTGCTGTTGCGTTTGTAAACCAGTCTTCTTCTCCATATGAATAAATCCAGCCTGTCGGATTGCCATAGTCTCCCCATGTCGCTCTGCTTATCCTTAAATGTGAATTGGTTTTTGGTTCAGGGTTACCTGATTCAGTAACATTAACCTGAAATTTGCTATCCAGTCCTTCCAGAAGATTGCATCCAGCCCTATATGCTTCGGAATGTGATTCACCCGGGAAGGAGACCCACATAGCTTTTACCTTATCAATATATGCCTGTGGAATATCCTTAAATTTATCAACAATTGTATGATCGGCAATAACCTTCTGGGAGTGCACTTCCAAAGTCAGAAATGAAAACAAGGCAGCTAGTAAAAATGGACCTTTCATATTCGTAATTTAATAATAATTAAAACTTATCTTAAGTATAATAAATCGGAACTGAGCTTAGGATATCCGTTTTATTAAGTAATCCTACCACAATATACGTTCCGTTAACCATAGATTTCAATTACATTCAGCAAATTTTTCGTCTTTTTGATGAACATTCTCATTTTTTGTATTAACATGATGAAATGTTCGGTCGATGTCCAAATATATGCTATAAATGTAATATAAATAACCTAGTTTAGTCAATCTGTCTCTTCGATAAGCTCTATTATAAATATCAATTATAGTATTTTTACGAGAAATAGCATGTCGAATATTATAAGTAATACAAAATTGCTAACATACAATACTATGAATGATGTCAAATTAATAACCAAGGAGAAGGTACAGGAGTATATACTTCAAGCTTCATACTCTGATAATAAGGGAATCAAGGATGATTCACTTATATTTAAAGAGGGGTATTTTGACTCAATGGGCTTTGTCTTACTAATCACATTTATTGAGGACTCCTTTAAAGTTAAAATCATTGATGCCGATTTAGTTGAAGAAAACTTTGAATCAATTAATGCTATAGCAGATTTTGTTTTACGTAAGAAACAAAACCAATAATGTGTGGCATTGCAGGTATAATAGATTACTCCGGAAGAATCTCGGGAAGAGAGGTTGTTGAAGAAATGCTTTCTATTATTTCTTATCGCGGACCGGATGAAAGTGGTATTTTTAACTTTCCAACAGGCACTATCGGAAACGTCCGCTTAAGCATAATAGACATTGAAAGCGGGCAACAGCCGCTTTCAGACCCTTCAGGAAGGTATTGGATCGTTTTTAACGGAGAGATTTTTAATTACCGTGAGCTCCGGCATGATCTTGAGTCAAAGGGTTGTAATTTCCATACTAATTCCGATACTGAGGTATTAGTGCAGCTGTTTGCAACTTCAGGCGCTGATTGTCTAAGGTTACTAAACGGTCAGTTTGCCTTTGCAATTTGGGATACACTAAAAGAAGAGCTTTTTCTAGCAAGGGACAGAGTTGGAATACGTCCTTTATTTTACAATTTGCATAATGGTGTTTTTACATTTGGGTCTGAGATTAAATCTCTCTTTTGCCAAAAGGAAATAAATCCTGAATTCAACATTAAAAGCATTGCCGAGGTTTACACCTATTGGACCACAATTACTCCAAATACTGCGTTCAAGAATATTATGGAGCTCTCTCCCGGGCATTATATGATATTCAACCGGAAAGGTCTTTTTGTGAACAAATACTGGGAATTGAGATTCGATAATATAAATAATAAGATTAGTATCGATGAGGCGATAGAAAGATTTGAGGATCTTTTCACGAACTCAATAAGGATAAGATTAAGAGCTGATGTAGAAGTGGCAGCATATCTTAGCGGTGGTATTGATTCCAGCGCCACTGTTTCATATATAAAAGAAATAGAACCTGGGATTCTCAATACCTTCTCTGTAGGATTTGAAGACAAAGAATTCGACGAATCTCTTTATCAAAATGAAGCTGTCAAGTTTTTTGATACAAACCACAAATCTTATTTGTGCACAGCAAAGGAAATTGCTGAAGCCTTCCCAAAAGTGGTTTGGCATTCTGAAATCCCTCTCACCAGAACAGCGCCAACCCCAATGTATTTGCTTTCAAAGCTTGTAAGAGAGAATGGAATAAAGGTCGTTATAACTGGGGAAGGATCTGATGAAATTCTCTCCGGGTACAATATATTCAAAGAGATGAAAATAAGGAGATTCTGGGCAAATCAACCTGAGTCATCCATAAGGCCCCAATTGCTGAAAAGGTTGTATCCCTACCTGCCTCAAATGAAACAGGCTAATACAACAATGTTGAAGTTGTTCTTCGGATACAAACTTGATGATCTTGAAAACCCATTTTATTCCCATCTGATAAGGTGGAACAACTCTAATCACATAAAAAAACATCTTAAACAAGACTTAAAAGATAATTTTACTTCCTCATCCTATGATGATTTGGCAAAACTTTTACCCGAACGATTTGATAAATGGAGTTCATTAGCTAAGGCTCAGTGGATTGAAACAACAATATTCATGTCAGGTTATCTGCTATCATCGCAAGGGGATAGAATGGCTCTGGCAAATTCTGTTGAAGGGCGCTTTCCGTTTCTTGATTACCGACTGATAGAATTTTGCTCTACATTGCCGGATAGATACAAGTTAAATGGCCTGACGGAAAAATACCTTCTAAAACGACTTCTTCATCATAAAATACCCGAGAATATTCTTAAGAGACCAAAACAGGCATATCGGGCTCCAACTGTAAATGTGTTTATGGGAAAAAACCGACCTGAATATGTAAATTACATGCTATCCAGAGAACAGACTGAAAAGACGGGAGTGTTTGATTTCAACACAATTGCACCCATAATCTCAAAAATTGAAAAAACCGGTGCAGCCTCGGAAGTTGAAAATATGTTAGTAACTGCAATAATTTCAACTCATCTCCTTCACTTTCAGTTTATCGAAAATAATGAAGCTGTCAGATCTCGTGAATTATCAAATTTAAAGATTATAAAATATCATAAATAAGAAAACAATGAGTGAAAAAATCCCTTTTAGTAGAGACATTGTTCTGCTTGATAATGTTGGATCATTGATTAATAATTTAGTCAATAAGCTCAGAAATGATGTAATGCTTAAGTTATCAAGAAGAGGAGGAGTTGTTGGTATCAGTGGGGGTATAGATTCTTCAGTATGCCTGGCTCTTACAATAAGAGCATTAGGGGCAGAAAATACCTTAGGGATCATGATGCCTGAGAGGGATTCAAGCCCTGACAGTGAGCAACTTGCGCGTGTTCTTGCTGAAAAATACGGAGTTAAGGCTATTAAGGAAGATATGACAAAGGTTCTTGAAGGCTACGGATGTTATAAAAGAAGAGATGAAGCCGTAAAACGTATGTTCCCGGAATATGATCCTAAATCCTATAAGATGAAAATTGGGGTCAGGCAAACAGGACTTTACAGCAATCTGCCTCCAGTATTTTCTTTGACTATAATATCTCAAGATGGTAATGCTAAAGAGAGAATTCTTCAGGCCAAAGAATATCTTCAGATAGTTGCATCATCGAATTTCAAGCAAAGATCCAGAATGGCGATGCTATATTATCATGCCGAGTCCATGCACTATGCAGTCATAGGAACTCCAAACAAGCATGAACAGGAACAGGGCTTTTTTGTAAAGTACGGAGACGGAGGAGCCGATCTAATGCCAATAGGGAATCTTTACAAAACTCAGGTTTACCAATTGGCCGAGTATCTTGGAATTCCTCAGGAAATAATTCAGAGAACCCCAACAACTGATACTTACACTGCAGAGCAGACACAGGAAGAGTTTTTTTATCAGCTTCCATTTGATCTGATGGACATATACTGGTATGGTTTTGAAAATGGGTATTCAATAAAAGAGGTTGCAGAAGTAATGAACGAAACTGAAGATAGGGTAGCCGCCTTGTATAGGAATTTCGAAAGAAAAAGAAGAACAACAGATTATCTTAGGATGTCGCCTATTAGAGATTTCTAGACACTTAATTGAAGATAACTTCAAGTAATATAAGAAATGAATGCTTTTGACTATTTTTTTGAATCTACTTCTTATTTGGAAAAAGAATTCCTCATAGGCAGAGAGAGCATCACTTTTAGAGAGTTATACCAATCATCACTCTCAATTGCCGGGTTGATTTCACGTAAGATAGGACATGACAGAAAGATTCTTCTGATATCACCCAATAATAAGTTTTTTATTCAGTCCTATCTGGCTATTATTAAATCAGGTAATGTATGCGTCCCTCTCGACCCGGCAATTGAGGCTGAAAATTTCCATTATATCTCTCAATTAACACAACCTGCAGCACTTTTTGTCACAAAGGAGGTCCAAAAAAGGATACCTGCAATTGATTGCAGCATAATTACGCCTGAAGATTTATCCTTTGATAAGCATGACAATATCCTCATAAATAACGATTCCCCTTTCGACGTTGACAGATGCGCCGAGATAATCTTTACCTCAGGTTCCACCGGTCAGCCCAAAGGAGTAATGATATCTCACAGGAACCTTATTTCGAATACTAAGTCTATTCTTGAGTATCTAAACCTAACAAGCCATGATAGGATGCTGGTTGTTCTACCATTCTACTATTGCTATGGCCTCTCATTGCTGCATACTCACCTTAAATCAGGGGCATCAATTGTTCTTAACAATTCATTCATATTCCTAGGCAAAATCATAATGGACCTTCTTGAATACAATTGCACTGGTTTTGCAGGTGTTCCAAGTCATTTCCAGATTCTTCTAAGGATGTCTGATTCTTTCAAAAAAACTGAATTCCCGAATTTACGTTATGTTACACAAGCCGGTGGAAAACTTGCAACAGTATTCATTGATGAATTCCGGCAGAGTTTTCCCAAAGTGTTATTTTATGTCATGTATGGACAGACCGAAGCCACAGCACGCTTGTCGTACCTGCCTCCGGAAGTCTACGAACAAAAGAGAGGTTCAATGGGGAAAGGTATTCCGGATGTTA
The DNA here is from genome assembly GCA_963732365.1 of uncultured Bacteroidales bacterium. Taxonomy (GTDB): domain Bacteria; phylum Bacteroidota; class Bacteroidia; order Bacteroidales; family VadinHA17; genus SR-FBR-E99. The sequence goes on from CAVSZC010000004.1 coordinate 97,039, forward strand.
AACTCAGAGTTGTAAATGAACAGAATCAAGATATTGAACCAGGCGAAGTAGGTGAAGTAATAGCACAAGGTGATAACATTATGATTGGATATTACGCAGATCCGGAAGGTACAAAAAATTCAATCAGAAATGGTTGGCTATACACTGGAGATTTGGGTACTGTTGATGAAGATGGTTATATTTATTTAACTGCAAGAAAAAAGGAGATAATAAAAGTTGGAGGAAAAAGGGTAAGTCCGAAAGAAATTGAAGCTGTTATATTACAGATTCCTGAAGTTGTTGATTGCTCAATTGAGGGATATGATGACCCTGTTCTGGGAGAAGCAATGAAAGCTACAATTATTGTGAGAAAGGGGACTCTTGAATATGTCACGGTGGAAACGATAAAGCATTATTGTAGTGAACATTTAGCCTTATATAAGGTGCCCCATACATTTGATCTAAAGGATCAGATTACAATAAGTTCCACGGGTAAAAAAATAAAAAAATGAGACAAACGAACAAAATTTCTAAATGGATAATAGTAATGCTCATAATATCTAATATTGGGTGTAACAAACCAAGCACACAACTTATATATGATAATCCTGACGTTAAGGTTATCTTTTTGCATCATAGCACGGGGAGGAATGTCTGGTATGGTGATGTTAAACAAAGAAAAGTCCCTTACCTGAAGACACACATGTGTATGGTACCAAGGATATTGAAGGAATACAATGATTTAAACGCAAGAAAGATCAACCTTGAAGAACGTTATTTCCCGAGTGGGGAAACATACCCCTGGAAGAATTATCCTTTTGACTATTATAACATTTGGGTAAAGAATGCCGGTGATTCTTCATATATGGGAGAGCCCACCCTTGAAATGCTGACAAAAGTGTATGACATAATCATTATTAAGCACTGTTTCCCTGTCAGCAATATTCAACCTGATGAAGTCATTCCGAATATTGATTCTGAAATTAAAACGGTGGCAAACTATAAGCTCCAGTATGAATCACTTAGAGAAAAAATGCACCAATTCCCGGATGCCAGATTCATCATTTGGACTGGAGCCGCACTTACCGAAACACAAACAACCTTTGAACAAGCAACAAGGGCAAAGGCGTTTTATGAATGGGTAATGAATGAGTGGGATATGCCGTACGACAATATTGAAATCTTTGATTTCAGAGCTATTGAAACTGAAGGAGGTTTATACCTTAAGCCTGAATTCGCAGTGAGCAAAGATGACTCACATCCAAATATTGAAGTTTCATCCATTGCAGCAGAAGCTTTTGCCAGAAGAATAACTGAGGTTGTTGAGGCATGTCTTTAAGATCCTCTATTTTAAAAATCCTAGAATAGACTCAATTAAGTAAGTATGTTATTTGGCTCACTGGAATTTTGGCTTGTACTTCCTATAACAATTGTTTTATACTACTTAATACCGGCAAGACTGAGATGGGTAGTTCTGCTTCTTTTCAGTATAGGGTACCTTGGTTATTTATCAATTTCATTTCTTATATATGCACTAACATTTGCCTCTTTAAACTATGGCTTTGGGATAATTCTCAGCAGGAGTTCTCAACCCTATACAAGAAAATTCCTGTACAATATTTTCCTGATAATTAATATAGGGCAACTGGTTTTTTATAAGTATTTAGATTTTATTATCGAGAACCTGAATCTGTTGGCCAATCTTGCCAATGCCAAAGAAATCCCGTATTTAGACATATTAGTACCTATTGGCATTTCATATTATACATTTCAATGTATTGGATATCTAATTAATATTTACCGTAAGGTAGAAAGACCTGAAACGCATTATGGGTATTTTTTAATTTATAATATCTTCTTCCCAAAAATTCTTAGCGGTCCTATTGAAAGATCAGAAAAGTTCCTGCCTCAGATACGTAATCCTCTCTCCCCTTCTGCTGAACTATTTAAAGAAGGATTATACAGGCTACTGATGGGTATTTTTAAGAAACTGATTATTGCAGAACGACTATCAGTTATTGTTTTCAATACATATCCGAATATAGAGAACTTTACCGGATTTGCATTATTGGAAATTATGTTCATTCAGGCCATATATATCTACACTGATTTCTCTGGCTACACTGATATAGCATTGGGAATGGCCAGTTTTTTTGGAATCAAGCTAACTGATAATTTCAACAGACCATTTTTTGCAACTACTGTTACGAATTTCTGGAGGAGATGGCATATCTCTCTTTCGTTATGGTGTAATGACTATATTTTTAAATCGATTATATTCAGAAGAAGAAGATGGGGAACCACAGCATCTGTTTACGGAGTATTTATAACATTCCTGATAATCGGATTATGGCATGGACCGTTGTGGACATTTGTAATTTTAGGTATTTTACAGGGATTAGCGATCAATTATGAATTTTTTACAAAAAAGGCAAGACTCAGAATTGGCAATAAAATACATTTGTTTTGGAATAACATGGTAAGCAGGATGATTACATATGCGTTTTTCAGCTTTTCACTCATCTTCTTTTTTGCTGAAAGCCTGGAAGATTCACTATATTTTGTTGTTCACCTTTTTATTTTTGAAAATAGCTCAATAAGTGGTAACAACCTTGGATTAGAAAGAAGAAATGTTTTGATTGTAGTGATTGCTGCCATAGTGCTTTTTGTCATCGAAGCATTGGAAGAAAGAGGCTACAAGGTATTTGATAAAGTTAAATTACTACCAGCCTGGTCCAGATGGATAGTCTATTATTTGATAGTAGTTATTATTTTTGTCTTCGGTAAATTTGCAACCACAAATTTCGTCTATTTTCAATTCTGAGACCACGACAGATCAAAAGTATAGATGGATAGATAAACCGGTAGTGTAATAATAATCCTTCCCAGTAATGAAAGAATTCATTTATAAGTTTATCCTCTTTATTGTTTCTCTTATCCTTCTTCTCATCATCATTGCATTTTTAACATCTTTCATTGTCAAACAGAGACATTTTAAAATATGGGAAACGGACAGCAACACACTGGTGATGCCACGTAGTGAGCATTATGACATAGTACTTTCAGGCGCTTCTCATGCAAGAATTCTGTCTCGTCATAAGAATCATCTGAGACTCGAGAACATTCTTAATAAAAAGATTTTCAACGTTGGTCAGGGAGCAGCTTCATGTGGTATTGAAGAGCAATACTTTTACCTGAAATATTTCTTTGACGAAGGAAACAAGGTTGACACAGTACTATATTTCTTATCTCCTCCGCTGCTGTATTCGAGGTTATTGCCAATAGCTTCAAATACGTTTAACCATGAATGCTTTTCTTTCAGATTCCTATTCAGGTACATGAGATTTGATGCTGGTGAAAATAAAAGACAAAGACTTCTTGAATATTTCAGAAGTAAATTTACCTGGGAGTGGATAGGTCATAAACCTGACAAGTCAGTATCTATGGACAAAGTCCTTCCAATGGTTGACTCTTTACTTATTAGGGAGGGTATAGCAATGTATTATAATCTTGAAGAAGAATCTGATGAACGGTTTTCTTTATCATGCTCACTTATTGAAAAGGAGATAAATTATGTACTTTCAAAAGATTCTTATATTATTTTCATTATCCCTCCGGCAGTCTTTGGCAAATGGCCAGGCCATGAACAAACTGTAGATTTTGCGAAGAGGATGTCTGAAAAATACGATGTCAATTACTTTGATTTTTCAGAGATTATAATGGATCCTTCATTCTACCTTGATCACCATCATCTAAATACGAGAGGAGTAATACATTTTTCAGAAAACTTCCTTGTACCGATTTTCAATAAATAAACAAAAGAAATTGAATCCTATGGTATAACAACAAGATTTCAGATAATTGGCTGATATGTCCCCTGATAACTATCTTCAGAATAACCAAATGAAACAAATGCCTGAACTTTGTGAATACAAGTTGGGCAAACAAAGAGTATATTTGAATGACCCAAAACTTTGCACCTCATGACAAAAATTGTAATTTATCTTTCATGGTTTCTTTGCCTGGGTGTTTTAGCAACCTCTTGTGCTCCAACCACGGGAGCTGCCTATTTCAAAAAATATGAAAAAATTGAAGGCATAAACGAGCCTGACAGAAATTATCTTAATGAAATTGAAAATAGAGAACTTATTCAACCGGGCGATAAGCTTTTTATTTCAGTCAGCAGCGGAAGCGATGAGCCTAACAGCTTCAACCAACCCGCCGGAGGAGCATTTAGTTCACTTGACCTGTTAACTTATGATGTCGATAACGATGGCTATATTAAACTTCCATATCTCAACAAAAAGAAGGTTTCTGGCCTGACTATAACGCAGGTAACTGATTCTTTGGAGACCGAACTATCTCAATACATTTACCTTCCTACTATTACAATCCATTTCGCCAGCAGCAGAATCACAGTTGTTGGTGAACTGAACTCTCCGGGAGTATATGAATTTAACAGCAAATCGATAACTATTTATCAGGCAATAGCCTATGCTGGAGATATCGCTCCTTATGGAAACCGAAAGAACGTGATGATCGTAAGGAATGAAGGAGACAATATTGTTCAGAAAAGAGTCGACCTGACAAATGATCAGATTCTCATGTCAAAATGGTATTATATTCAGGCAAATGACATTATTTATGTAGAGCCTCTGGCAAGGAAAAGCCTGGGTATTGAAACATTCCCTTGGGATATCTTCTTCTCTATTATAACAACCTTTATTTTAACTTATACCTTTGTAACAAATCAACCCTTTTAGGGCCACGACAAATGGATAACGCTAATTCTCAACAGAAAACCAATATCCTTGACATTATTCAGATATTCCTTCACTATTGGCTATTATTGCTCATATTCGTAGTTATCTTTGTAGCTGCCGGAGTTATTTACCTCAAATTTGCATCAAAGACATACAGCGTATTTGCGAGGATAGCAATAACCATGGATCTAAACAGTAGTAACAGAGGATCAAATGCTTATGTTAATGTTAGTGATCTCATGAGTCAGGAGAAGGACTTCGCCAATGAAATTGCTTTCCTGAGATCGACTCCATTACTTGTAGAGGTAATAAATGATATGAATCTTTTTACCTCCTATTACATCAAGGAGGACAAAATTCCAAAGGAATTTGTTTTCAGCCTGAATAATATTTATAAGGATTCTCCATTCATTGTAGTTGTAGATGAATCGAGTTTGCAGCCGGTTAATGTCCTCTTTTACTTAAGCATCCTTGATGACGAAACCTATCTAATTGGTGTCAGATCTGAAGAGGCAAAGCTATACAACTTTGCTAATGGATCTATTTCAAGGGAAATGTACTTATTTGAATTAGAAGGTATATACAAATTTGGGGAAGACATAAAAACACCATACTGCTCATTTAAGTTATTGCTGAATTCAAATTATAAATCAGAACGTTACCAGGGGAAAGATCTGTTCTTTAAATTCGATAGCCCACAGGATCTTGCCTCCAGGTTTCAGAATAAGTTGTCTGTGAGATCCGCATTTTATGAATCATCCATTGCTGACCTGTCATTTGAAGGCGAAAACCTAGAAATGGCCATGGACTTCCTCAATATCTTAATTACTAAATATATTGAGAAAAATCTTGAGAAGAAGAATTATAATGCCAATAACACAATTGAATATATCGATCGTCAATTGGCTACAATCTCAGGTTCTCTGGGGCAATCCGAGCAAGATCTTCAATTTTTCAGATCTAGTCGTGATGTAATGGACATAAATGATAAAGTGAGCAGTATTTCAGGTCAGATTTTAGCTTTGGAACAAACAAGAGACAATTTTCAAACCGAATTTAACAATTTGTCTCAGCTTAGTGATTATTTTGAAGCCAACAAAGATCAGTCAACTTTCATTGCTCCCTCCTATATGGGGATGTCAGATGCAACTCTAGCGACGCTCATACAAGAGCTTACTGCTTTAAGTTCAGAAAAACAAAGTCTGATTAGCACAAACCAGCTCAGAAATCCAAGGCTAAAAACCCTCGAAGCAAATATAACAACAATTAAAAACGTCATTGCGGATAATATAAATTTCAATCTATCGACAACGAGGAACAAGCTGGAAGAAATAAATAGCAGGCTTAAGTTGCTTTATAATGAATCATCCAGACTTCCTCAAACACAGAGACAATTAGTAGGCTTGGAAAGGGAATTTAATATTAATGATGCAGTATATACATCACTCCTTGACAAACGCATACAAGCCCAGATCATTAAAGCCTCAAATCTTCCTGATTGTGAAATAATTGAACCCGTCAGGTTTGTTGAAGTGGCATCCCCCAGTGCAAAAAAAATACTTGTAATTGCGATGTTTCTCGGGGTTATGTTTCCTTCAATTTACATTATCATAATTAACTTCCTGTCTCAACGTATACGAAGCAGAGAAGATATCAGGAAAATTTGTTCCCTGCCAATAATCGGAAGCATTCCTCATACTGCCACCAAACCGAATAATTTAATAAGCCTTTCTCCTCAATCTCCGCTTGCAGAGAAGTTTCATTCAATGCAGAGTAATCTAATATATTATTCAATTGGGGAGTCAAACAAAACTATTCTTGTTACATCAACACTTCCCGGTGAGGGAAAATCTTTTATTTCATTAAACCTCGCTATGAGTTTTGCTCTTACAGACAATAAAACAATTCTCGTAAGTTTTGACCTCAGAAAAGCAAATCCATCACTTTCGGACTTAGAAGATAAAGGCAAACCGTGGACTTAGCGAATACCTGATAAGCAAAGCCTCTTTGGAGGAAATAATCACTCCCACGAAAGTACCCAATCTTCATTTTATAACTAACGGTCCAATACCTCCCAACCCGGTTACTCTTCTTTCTACATCAAGGGCAGGACTTCTTTTTGAAGAACTTAAAGCGAGCTATGATTATGTCATCATTGACTCCCCTCCATTTGGACTGGTCACAGATGCATTCCTTCTAATGCAGTACACCGATATCAACCTGTTTGTTACACGCCTCGGAATAATCACCAAACGTGCACTACGGCAAAGCATAGAGGATCTTAATGAAAAGAAGATAAAGAATGTATATAATGTACTTAATGATATTACAAAATTGGATAAGGCCTATACACATAAATATTATCAATCACCCGTAAAAAAGAGGAGTATAGGTTCTATAATACTGGGGATATTTAACAAATAGCGATCCTGTTGTCATTATTGTGCGGTTGCTGATTATTGAAAGATTGTTCTAATGAGAAAGTTGATTAAAGCGTTTAAGATTTGCCTTAACATATTTATTCATCCATCCTTCATTAAAGTCTTAATCCAAAATGCCTTTCATGTTTTGCATCAGGCTTACCCTGACAACAGGCACCTTGATGAGGCAATGACATGGCTTAAAAACTCCCAGAACGCAGTCACAGGAGGTGGGTCTTCCGGCATCTACAATTTTGAGTCAGGATGGAATTCTCCATATCCCGAAACCACTGGTTATATTATCCCTACTTTCCTGACATACTTCGATCTGACAAAGGATGAGGACTTTCTGCTAAGGGCAAGAAGAATGGGAGACTGGGAGATTGAAATTCAATTACCTTCGGGAGCAATCAGGGGTGGGGTGGGTCTAAATAAATATCCTATCGTATTTAATACAGGGCAGGTAATTTTTGGCTGGATAGCTTTGTACAGAGCAACTAATGAGGTTAAATACCTTGAAGCCGCTACGAAGGCTGCAGACTGGCTTACGGAAATACAGGACGAAGATGGTAAGTGGAGTAGGTTCACTTATAACAGCATCCCTCATTCATATAACGTCAGAGTTGCCTGGGCCCTTATGGAGATAGCCACAGAGACAAACAGAGACCGCTATATGAGTTCTGCACTAAGAAAAGTAGAATGGGTTCTGTCAAAAGCCTCTTCAGACGGGTGGATCGATCATATGGGATTCCATGAAGAAGAATTTCCATGGACCCATACCATTGCTTACACTTTGAGAGGTCTGTTGGAATGCTCACATTTTTTAACTGGCGAAATTAAAGCCAGAATCATCTCAACAGTCAGTTTTGCCTCTGAAAAGATAATTGACAAGTATCAGTCTGTTCCCACAAAAACAGGAGTTGGGAAGTTCCTTCCCGGAACTTTCAACAGGGAATGGAAAACCGACGCAAACTATTCCTGTCTGACAGGAAATGCTCAGTTGTCAATTGTATTCCTGAAGCTATATTTATTAAACAAAAAGCCTCATTTCTATGAGGCTGCGTACAAACTTATTGAAGAACTTAAATCCACACAGGATCTGTCCAGCAGAAATAAAGGAATCAGAGGAGGCATTGCAGGATCTTATCCAATCTGGGGCAAATATGTAAATTTCGGATATCCAAACTGGGCTGCCAAATTCTTCGCCGAGGCCTTGATGTTAAAAGCGGAAATAGACTATAAAGATAGCCTGTAAGAAATAGCCCTGGCACTGATTATGTATTGCTCTTATCCGACATAGTCAATTATAGCCTCGAGACACCTTTCGGAAGTTCGTCCATCCCATAATTCAGGAATAACTGATTTTCTAGGCTCCAATATGGCTTTATAGAACTCCTTCTTTATCCTTTTCATGTCATTGCCAACCAGCACACTGACCCCGCCATGTTCCCTTAAAGTAACGGGCCTCTCTGTATTCCAGCGCATGGTCAGACAGGGTGTGCCCAGGACGGTACATTCTTCCTGTAGGCCTCCTGAATCCGTAAGGACTACCTTGGCCTTCATGTTTAACCGAAGCATTTCAGTATATCCTATCGGCTCCAGAAGAAAAATTGAATCATGTGATGCAATTGCATCCCACATATTGAACTTCTTAAGTTGCTTTTCCGTTCTCGGATGGATGGGCCATATGAGCTTTAATCCGTTGTTCATAGCAGATATCAGGAATCCTGCTATCTCAGAGAGAGACTCAATGTAATCAACATTTGACGGCCGATGTATTGTGGCAACAGCATACTCGACTACAGAATCAGCACCAACTGAATGTGATGATTTCCTGTTCTTATCTATAATTTCAGATATACTGATATGCGAGGCTTTTTCTCGCTGCTTCTCCAGCGTATCGATCATTATGTTCCCTACAAATTTTATTCTCGATGGATTAACGCCTTCATTGATAAGGTTTTTTGTTGACATCTTGTCGGGGGTAAGCAATAAATCAGCGAGCCTATCGGTCACAAGGCGATTGATTTCTTCAGGCATGGACATATCACCGGATCTTAAACCAGCTTCAATGTGACAGACTTTAATGTTTAATTTCTTTGCAGCAACTGTACAAGCAAGTGTGGCATTCACGTCACCCACAACTACTACCCAGTCAGGAGCCTCCTTCAAAAGTACCCTCTCAAAAGCAATCATTGTACCACCTATTTGTTCGGAGTGAGATCCGGATCCGATTTCCAGGTTTATATCCGGTGCTGGAATATTAAGCTCATTGAAGAATAATTCAGACATTCTTACATCATAATGCTGCCCAGTATGCACTAAAATATGAGATATAATTTCGTTGTTAACTTCATTATATTTATTAATTGCTTCCATAAAGGGAGCTATTTTGACAAAATTAGGTCTTGCTCCTACTACGCTTATTATTTTCATTACTCCAATTTTATACTTAAAATCTTTTGCGAGAAGGCATAACCATCTCATGTCAAATGCGGTACCCCTCCAAATCAGGATATTCAGTTTGTTAGGTTCTTTTCAATCAGCTCCTTGGTTTCCTTTAGATGGGCTTTGGATGAAGCCCCAAATAGTACGGATTCAATCCTTGGAAATTGCGCCAGATATTCGATTGCTTCTTTTGGCCTTAACGCTCCTGCTGCAAGAACTTGCATGGCAACCGGTCTGAATTCCTTCTCATTAAGGTATCTCTCATAAAGCTCTTTCCCTCCTGACATCCTGAATCCAATCTTGTTAATTGATGAACAAATAATAGGATTTCTCAGTCCAGTTGACTCAAGTGCATCCAATAATCTAGGCATATTCATGGTTATAAACCCAGGCTCAGCCTTATATTTCTTCCTGATATACTCATCAAATCTGGCGAATACGTCATTCATGTCCAAACCTAGAAGAAGATCCACTAATACATTCTGTATGAAAATCACAGGTGTTTCTATTCCTTTGAACATCTTCATCTCTGAATCAATAAGTACTTCCATCACCTTCAGGAAGTCCCGATTGACCACAGCCAACCCCCCTTTAGCAATGGTACCGAATATATTTCCCGGGACATACTGCTTTACTGCACCCATAACTCCAAGTTCTGTAACGGCATTGGCATATTTATGAGCATATGGCATGCATGGGAATATTTTAAATCCTTCATACCTTGAAGGATTAGCCACTATATATCTGCAGATATTGCCTATTCTGTCATGTGTGGTGCACATGAAAGTATTAATTCCAATTTCTCTTGCTTGGTCTAATACTTTTATGATTGAACTGTCATCTCTAAACTGAATAGACTGAGCTCTTGATTTTTCGTCTGAGAGATGATTCACAGCAAAAAACTGGTTATCTCCTAATAGTACTTTTTCCATTTCATCCTTGTTTAGCATTGTCTAAGATCTTTTCAATTACCTTATCAGTAAAATTCGCCTGCTGGAAACTGTTTACAGTGGCTTGCCTGTCATTCTTTATGCAGTCGACAAAATAGTCTATCTGTGCACTGTACTCTTCGCCACGGAGATAATAATCAACTGGTATCGCAAGCTCTGTAATGTACTTTATGGTCCATCCCTTCTCCAGCTTTTCTGTCGGCATTGCCTCTTTCAGATAGATCTTCAACTCTGTCGCATCACAAACAATCTTGCCTTTCTTCCCCTGGACCGTTATCGATGTTGACATTTTCCGATAAGTTTCATCGCTCCAGTTTACCAATAAAGTGCCGGTCAGTCCACTTTTCAGTTCAAGTAAAGAATATACGGCATCTTCGACCCCGTTTGAATAGATACTTTTAAGTAAAGTTCCACGCACTCGAACGGGTTTGTCGATCACTTCCTGAATCAGGTTAATTACATGGGATGCATAATCAAAGAGACAACCTCCGCCTTCCTCAGGCTTTGATCTCCAGGTCCCTCCCTTTTCCCTTGTCACTACAGGGCCATAAGCTTCTCCAGTGAAATGTACCAAGTCTCCAATAATTCCATAAGAAAGAAGCCTCTTCAACTCTCTGAAAGTACCGATGAACTGATTGTGAAATCCAACCTGATTAACGACACGCTTAGCCAATGCCATCTCTACAAGTTCATCCCCTTCTCTAGTATTTAACATAAAGGGTTTCTCACAGAACACGTGAATTCCCTGCTCCAGGGCAAATTTAACCATCGGATAATGTAACTTTGTGGGCGTTGCGATAATTGCGAAATCTGGTCTTGCTTCAGAAAGCATGTTTCTGAAGTCATTGTAGACAGCTGCCTTGCTGAATTTCTTGAAACCTGATAGAATAAGGGATGAAGAATCGCAAACTGCAATGAGATTAATATCTGGATGTGCTCCCACAATTGCTGCATGAGAGATTCCCATTTTACCAAGACCTATTACTGATCCTTTAATCATATTTTTTTGAGTTTTAAGAATATGAGAATTACATGCCAGAAGAATGTCATCTGGTTCTTAATGTTTCTTTTAAATATCTCCGGCCTGAACAATATCCGGATAAACCACCCAAGCTTGAGCTTAAACCATATCGGAGCTATTGGCTTCTGTGTACCTGCAAACCAGTCAAAAACATTCCCTATACAAATAGCCAGACCCGCATCAAGATACTTCTTGCTACTAATTGCCCATTTCTCCTGTTTAGGACAAGTCATGCCAATAAAAACTATATCTGGTTTGAAAGTATTGATCTTCTCAAATATGGCAATATTATCATTTTCGTCAAATTGTGGTTTGAAGGGCGGTGAATAATAGTCTAAAATAACATCAGAATACTCAGCAGCCGCTCTCTTCTTTATCCTATAAAGCGTTTGCTCTGTAGAGCCTAAAAAGAAAACACGACCCTTCTCCGTTTGTGCCCGCATCATAAAATGACTAAATACGTCGGGACCCTGATTCGCTTTAATATTCTTTCCTCTTAGCAATAATGAAGCTATTGCAAAGTAAACGCCATCAAGAACCAGATAGTCAGCAGTCTTTAACGCACTATCAAATTCCTTATCCTTGGTCGCTATTCCATAAGAGTTCGGGCTGATGGTATTGATTACATTGCACTTCTCATTACGGAGAGGAATATGACTCAAAGAATCAGAATAAACACGGTAATTAAGAACTTCTACATAATTCATATATATTAATTAACAATGGTTAGTTTCTTAATTGCTGATGTAAAACAACTGACCATACTATTTACATTGCTCTTGTTGACAATTATCTGGTATGCATTCTCAGACATCTTAGTCATTTTTGCCGGATCTTCAAGAATTCTTCTTTCCATCGCAGCAGTGAGGGAAATAAGGCTGCCTGATTCAAACCTATAGCCTGTCTGCCCATCAATAACAAGATCATCCTCTGTACCGTCCGCCTTGCTGACAATACAGGTCTTTCTCCAGAACATCGCCTGGTTCAGAGCAAGCCCTCCTATCCCTGGTAACACTAAACAGTCAGCTGCCGCAAAGTATGCATCAACATCCTTTACAATCCTGCCAAGGTAAATAATTTTTTTATCGCCCACCTCTCTTAACAATTCTTCCATCTCGCTCCGGAAAGGGCCGTCTCCGATTATGAGTAACTTAATATTGTCGAATTTCTCGCGGAGTGCCGCAAATGCCTTTATCAACATGTCAATCCTTTTTTCCTTCAGGAGCCCTCCAACATAAATAAAACTGACAAAATTGTCAAGGTGGATGCTGTGTCTCACCTCGCGAGCTGCTTCAAGAATACGTACCTTGTCTTCAATCATTCCATCTATTTCAATGCCATTATAGCATGTCTCTATGATGGAATCATTGAATCCAAATCCTTTCACGTAATTGCTTGCCTTGGTGCTATAAGTCAGAAAATAGTCCGCTTTACGGAGGTATCTATGAACGAGCCAGTTCTTAAACCGGAGAAACATGCCGTGCGCTCTACCGGGGTCCCAGCCACAAGCCCATATTATAACTCTCTTCCCATTACATCTTGCCCACCGAAGTATCAAACGGTTCGACAAATCTCCAGCAATTCCCTGCACGATTACAACATCGGGATTCAATTGAACAACAGCGCTGTACAAGCCGCGATTGTAAACCAGATCAAACGGAAACAACCTGAACTTATACTCTTTAAACGGTTTGCTGAGGAAAGGGGTATTACCCACAAAGCTAGGTCTGCCGCTTTCCTTTTTGCTATACCCATAATAAACACTTAGTCTGAAATCGGGATCTGCATTTGAAAGCTTTTCATAAAATGTCAACCTGTAATGCTGAAGAATGGGTGTTACTAATACAATATTTGTCATTCTTGTTGTCTATAAACAATGTGTCACCTATAAAATCCCGGAACTTACTCTGGACAACTTATCTCCATATGATTCCCAGCTATTCTGAATGCAGAATCTTTTTGCATCATCAAGATAGTTAAACGTGCTATGTTTCCTTTCATTATATATAGAAATAATATCATCAAAAGAGCTATATGTCGAAATAAAACTGAGTGACTTGAGATCCTTGAATGACCCTTTGTCTGGTCCAATAACTACTGATCCCATTCTAATCGAATCCATTAATGATCCTGAACTTAGAACTGAATCTGAATTATAAGTGAATAAAATAAACCTTGATTTGCCGGCCAATTGAGCGATCTGGTCGAAATCAAGGAATCTCTCTATGTAAACAATATTTCCAGTAGCAAGTTTTTTCACCTCTGTTCGGACTTTATCATTTAAGCATATTCCAGCAACAAGGATCCTCAACTCCTTCAATAATGAAGTTTTAGATGCATATCTTAAGAATTCAGTAACCCCCTTGTATGGATAGATAGTCCCCCAAATGAAGAAATCAAACTCCTTCTCCTGCTCACTCTTCTTGATGAGAACGCCATCCATAGGGTGTATTAAATACCTGGCTTTTTTGAGGCTGAGAGGAAATTCTCTTCTGATAAATTCAATTCCTTCATTTGAATGCGTTATAATCAGATCTGCTTCATTCATCATCCTTCTGAAAACAAAGCCAATCAATTTTCGCCTTTTGCTTTCATGAGAATAGATATTGTGAAGCACCCAAACTATCTTTTTGTCAAGGGCTTTTCTCAATAGTAGAAATAAGACCAAAAACAGGACCTGGAGTATTCCAAATCTCTTAACAGGAACATCTTCTATCCAGTTTAGAAAATATATGTCAGTAGCTGGAAGGAACTTGAAGAGATCCAAAATTCCAATCCTGTTAGGACTTTTGTTTATTATCACATGTTTATCAGAAAGTGCCGATTCCACATTGAGCATGTAAGGATTAGGTGAATCCAATGTTTTATAATCATTTTTTGGATATAAGTATATCCTGCTCATGCCTTAATGTTTAAAAATCAACTATTAAGTTACGATTTCATTTGTTTACCGGGGATATTATCAAGTACCCTCCGGAGATTGTTTACATTCCCTTCATACAGTGAAGGGTAATGCTTATAGAATAAGTTGAATACCTCCATGGGGGTTCTGTTCAGATCATAATTATCCCTTAATTGATTGATCCTTCTTACCAAATCCTCCCTTCCTGCATAAACAATAAAGCAGTCGGGGAGTGTTCCCTTCCCATGTATTTCAGGATTTTCATCCAACCTCCAGGACATAGGCCAGGCTGAATCTGGTGTAATAATATATGAACCACAAGCCAGGCATTCTGCAATGGGCATGCCGAATGCCTCATATGATTGCATGAAGAATATTGACGCTCTTTTATAAATCTCTCTTATCTGTGATATGGTATATTCACCCTTAAGCTCAATATAATTTATCCTCAGTTCCTGAAGTACTTCTTTATGAAGGTCCTTATGAGCTTCGTTGCCGGGGAACGTATGATCTAAAACTGCCAGAAATTCCTTCTTTGATTCCGGGCGAAGTCCGGTACATTTAAGATTGAGCCCAATATGGCTCCATGGAGGTTCCTGTTTGTTTCGCACCTCGGTAATGTCAGAAACTGAGAGATGCCAATCATATCTTTCAAAAAGTGAATGTCCGCCTTCTGTCAACTTCTCAACCAGAGTCGGCGAATTGGCCAGATACTGAACAGCATAATACAGAACCGGTTTGTCACTGATCTTTCTTTTCAATTCATTAATATTGTATGTGTGCCGGTAGAAGGCAAATGGTGTGCAGGAACAGATAATGATTATGTTGGAATCCTTCAACTTTCTGAAAAACAGATAATCGCCAATCCAAAACAATGCCATCATCATTACCCTCTTTGCTGAATTGAATCCATTTTCCTTTAACGATGTCAATCGTTGAACTGCATTAAGCCTGTAATAAATTTTCGCAGTATGTCCGGTATACTCGATTAATGGAGCCAGCGTTTCGGCAAGTACTCTTGGGCTTCTGTGTTGTGAAGTAGTAAGTAAGGCTATCTTAAGCATAGATTCATTAATTTGAAAGTTTATAGAACCTGGTTTTTCTACCCAAAATGAATCCAAGTTCACCAATTGAATAGCTGATTTTAAATATACCTTTCAGCTTTTCGGCTTTACAGAAGAACAGGCAAGGCAGTAGAAGAAGAAATCCGTTTAGAAATCTTAATATCATTCGGGGGACCACTTCCCACTTGGAGAACTTGGGATTTATCAATGCTTTTACTATTACCTTTGTATTGGCAGTTCTCACGGTTCTTCTTATGATATAGCGGATGGTAGTTCGCTCTTCTGGTATTATTTCATAGGAAATTGCATTGGGATTCTTACGAATTATCCCCCCATTTAATGAAATCAGGTAGGTAAGATAAAAATCCTCTCCACCTGTAAAGTTGAGTTTCAGATTAAAAGGTCCGCTTATCTTATCAAGCAGGTTTTTTCTGATTAACAAACATCCAGTTGCCGCCTGATTCAAAATAGTCCCATAAGGTTCGGAGTTCTCATTATGAAAAAATCTGACATACTCCGCAACCTCCTTTTCAAATAATGGCGGAGTGATTCCGGAAACACCGTCAGAATTGAACTCACGTTGACACTTTAATAACTCATTCAGCCAGTTCGCATCAACCACCTGATCATCATCAACAAAACAGCAGAAGTCGCAATTGCCTGCTTCCTTAACTGACCTGTTTCTCGCGAATGAGATACCTGGATTAGGCTCCAGATGGTAACTTACCGGATACCGACTTTCTTTCGAGAATTCATTAACAATGCCAGCTGAGTATTGATCCAGGTCATTCTCAACTACAACCAAGTAGAGGAAAACATCGGCTGGCAGAAGTATTTCATTAATGCTCTTCAATAATCCGCGCAATCCATCAGGTCTTTTCCTGGTAGAAATGCATACTGCTATACTAATCATAAATAGTTGGCGGTTCAATTGACATAAACAGTGACTTTAAATGCGCTGAATATAATCTCAAGGTGAATACTGTTTTCTAATAATGAAAAGAATCTGATCAGCAAAAAAAGTCAATCCCTTATAAATTACTTTGATTATGTAACTCTTCCTGTTCTGAGTCAGATTGAAAATGACTTTTCTTACTATTATCAGATAAAGACACAGGTTTCTTTCAAGCCACGGCAGATGAGGAAGAATTAATACCCTAGATCCTTCGTCCTTTGAGATTTGCGTACGGCTGAATATATTACCAATAGCATTCTCCTGTACAGAATTGCTGTGCTTCCTGTAATTAACTATATTCTCATCCACAAAGAAAAATATAACTCCGTTAGAAGTCAACCTAAGCCACATAGGTCGGTCGTCCCAATATAAGAATCTTTCATCAAAATAACCATAAGCCTCCAATAGACTCCTTTTTAACATAACTGTTGGAGCTGAGATAGGGCAAAATCTCAATAGAATATTAAATTGTTCACTGGCCGTGGTCGATTCTCTGTTAAAATTCTGATCTTTCTGATCACCCCATTTCGCCAATAGAAGATTTCCCTCAGATTCGGATCCGTTGATCAGCATTCGGCCGTGTAAGGCAGATCTCTCCTCGGGATAGTCCTTATGGGCATCAGCTATGAGAATTTCAATAGCTTCCGGTAACAGAGAATCATCTCCTGCCAATATCTTAATCCATTCTCCCTGGCTAACTTTAACCCCCCTGTTGATGTTTGTTGGAATACCAGTATTTCTTTCTGAACCTATTATCTCTGTTCTTATGAATCTCTTCTTGTTATCCTTAATCCATTCTCTGCAAAGTGCTATTGTATTATCAGTAGAGCAATCATCTGTCACGATCAATTCCAGGAAAGTGTAAGTCTGAGCTTTAACGCTGTCCAGAGCCTCAATAATGTATTCTTCAGAATTGTATGTTACAATTACTATGGAAACCAATTTTTTCATCGGATTAGACAATATTTGAGGTAAAGTGGGTTACTTTCGCTTTAATTGAGTACAGTACCTGCCTAATATTTCCCTGAGCCCCATTCTCTTTTCAAGTTCGGTAAATGAATAAATGGTTGAAACCAAAATCAGGATTGATCCAAATATGTAGGTAAAAGGTGAATCCAGTATTTTCATGATCAGAAAACATCCTATCCCTATGCATATCTGAATCAATGCTATTCTATAGAACTGCCCATCAAAAGTAAAATTGAACTTAATATTGGCAATGATGAATACTTGTATGAAGTAGATGAAATAAGCTGCAAGGAATGATAAACCCATTCCATCCAAACCCGCAAGTTTATATCCTGCCACATTGAACAACAGAATATAAATATTTGCTGTAAGTTCATTCCAAAAGAACAACCTCGAATCTCCCTTTGCCAGGAAAACATAGGCTATAGACCAGCTTATTGCTTTGAAATACATGCCAAGTGCAGCCCAATGAATCATACCATTTACCTCTATGAATTTCTCCGAATAGAAAAGAACTATTACCCAATTGATGAAGATAAAGAAGATTGTCAGAATTGGGGATAAAATTAGAACAGCAACCTCAGCCTGTTGGTTAATAAGTGTGCCTGATTTAGCATTATCATTAGCCACTGATGAAAGCCTCGGATAGTAGTCTGTGCTCATTGAGCTGAACACCATTCCAACATAAGTATTTATTATTGCGAACCCGGCATTAAACAATCCAACATCATTGATCCCTCCCTGTCTGTTAATAAAAATACGTATTATATATGAAGCCCCTAAAGACATTAACCCGCTCAGACTTATTAATATCCCCATTCTGACCATGTCACTGCCTTCATGCACTAATATATGCCTGTTTATTTTAATTGGCTTTATTTTGAGCTTTCGTGAATAATACCATGACACTATCAGAGAAAATAAGCCGGAAAGAATTATTGCTGGAACTATGCCATCAATACCCCATAAGTAGTAAAGCGGAACCGTAATAAATAATCCTATTAATGAACCGAACACATTTGCCTTTGCCAGCATCTCCATTTTTCTTAACCCCTGAAGTACAACAAGCTGTCCGTTTGACAGCCGCTGGAAAAGAAGAGTAACAGAAAGCCAGATAAAGGCCAGAGTATAATCCTTATTCCCAAATGTAACCTGGCTGAGCCAAGGTGAAAGTATGGTTGTTAGTATAAGTCCGAATGTGCCAGTAAACCACACCAGCTTCCTCAGTACTGCAACTACGGTATATAATCTGGGTTCATTTTCTTCTGCGGAAGCTGTTGCAACATTCTTGACAGCACTGGTTCCAATTCCAAGGCTGGTTAGTCTTCCAATAAAATCAAGCGTTGCAGTAAATAGTCCAGCAATACCCATGCCGGCTGGACCCAGAAGAATGGCAATGAATTTGGATCTGACTACTGAAATGATAATATTTAGTAGCTGAACTCCGCCAAAAATGGATGTTGCCTTGAATATCTGCTGGTAGGATTTCTTCTTTTCAGTCAATATTATAACTGTTCAGCGTTTCGACAATATATTCAACTTCTGCAGATGTAATTATCTGACTAATAGGCAGGCTAATAACTTGATTATGTATCATTTCTGTTACAGGCAACGACTGATCGTTAAACATCTCATATGCCTTCTGCTTGTGTGGGGGAATAGGGTAATGAATCAGCGTCTGAATACCTTTTTCATAAAGATATTGTTGTAATATATTACGATCCGGATGGCGGATGACAAATAGGTGCCATACATGCTGTAATTGACTCATTATCGACTTAATGATTTTATCGGACTCTCTAAATGGTAATACTATTTGAGGGTTCGTAATATTGTCGCAATAGTGTTTAGCTACACTGCGGCGGTATTGATTGTCTGCATCAAGACGAGGCAATTTAATTCGTAGTATAGCAGCCTGAATCTCGTCAAGACGAGAGTTTAACCCTTGATAATCATTTACATATTTTTTTGAGGAGCCGTAGTTTGACATCGATCTTATGACCTTTGCCAAATCCCTATCATCAGTCGTTACGGCCCCTCCATCTCCCAAAGCTCCAAGGTTCTTTCCGGGATAAAAGCTGTGACCGGCAACATGCCCAAGGGAGCCTGTTCGCTTGATAACTACTTCTCCTGAAGAAGTGTATTTTTCTGGAACTGAGAGTGAGTTTCCCTGAGTTATTATCTGAGCACCTGCGGATTGTGCATTGTCCTCAATTATCTTAAGATTATACCTTTTCGCTATCTCCTCGACTTTTTTTGACCAACAGGCCTGACCGTATAGATGAACAATTAACAGAGCCTTTGTGCGAGGTGTAATGGATTGTTCAATGAGAGATAAGTCAAGATTATAGGTTTCGATATCAGGTTCAACAAATACAGGCTTCAGGTGGTTGTCGGTTATTGCCAGTATAGTTGCTATATAAGTGTTAGCGGGTACAATCACCTCATCGCCTTCCCGCATTATGCCCATGGCGATGTAGGCTTTGAAAATAAGCCTCAAAGCATCCAATCCGTTCGCTACACCAATACAATGACTTGTGCCAATAAATTTTGCATATTCCTTCTCGAATGATTCAACCTCTTCGCCAAGAATGTAGAATCCTTTCCTGATTACCCGATTAACCGCAACAGAGAGTTCAGGATTATAGGTTTCTGTAATTCTTTTTAGGTCCAAAAACTCTATCATAATATTTTACTCATTAATATTATCTTGCCATCCTGGTATTCATAAACGTAGCCCTGTTTTATATAAAGGGAGAGAGCCCTGCTATTTTCATTTACAACTTTAAGGTAAATATTTTTTAGCCCAATATCCCTAGCTTTAGCTTCAGCAAGAGAAATCATTTCACTACCTAAACCTTGCCCCCAAAATTTCTTTTCACCAATGTAACCCCAGTATTCACAAGCCTTTTCGGTAATATTTTTCAATCCACAGGCACCTATGGGTATATTATCAGTTTCAACCCCCCATATTAAATAATCTGCTTTATGGTTAAGATTATTGAACCATAAGTTCTGATCCTCTTCAGTAAAAGGAATAGTATTGGTCATAAGGCGTATTTCCTCATCATTAAGCCAGTGCAATGAATTGCTTAAGAACCTACGTGTGAACTTTACAAGTTTAATTCTCATCACAAGTTCTGGGAGAAAGTTAGCTTTGTCGAAATCTCGCAACCTATCCCTTCTTTGAATTCGCAAAGACCATAATTGGGGATAGAGTCCGAACTGGCTGGACCAATGTCGATTATCTTTTTGCCAACAAGTTTATAATATTCAAACAGCTTGAATGAGAGGTAATTCATCACTCTCAAATCGTTAGCGCCTGGCAAGTCTCCCCAAAAAATCATTTGCACTATTTCTGTCTGAATATGGAAGACTACAGCGGACGCGACAGCCAAATGGTTTATTGATAAAGCCAGGAAAAAATCAGTCTGAATTATTTTTGAGGTTTCCATTACCCTCTGCCAGGACATATGCAAAGGATAGCCTTTGGCTTCCCGGTTTTTAATGATTATCTGGAAGGCTGTCTCCTTATCCTTATCTTCCTCACACTTTTTAAAAATGAGATTTGCCCGTTCTGCGTTTCTCAGATTTCTTCTCGCGTTATCCCAGATTCGACTATAATAACTGTCATCAAAGCTGTCTAGATTTAACGAGTAATTCAAGTCGACTTTATTTAGATCATAATTGCCCCTAAATAAGCAATTAATAAGTTTTGAAATGAAGCTTTCATCATATATAGCTGGTGGCAAGGTAATGTGGATAGATTCAATCCCGTTACTAGGAGCCCATTTTTTCAACAATTCAAGAGCTGCATCTATATAATTCAGTTTAATACCTTCTCCAAAGTATGTAAACCCCCCATATGGCGCCGAAAATGGTGAACTGAAAATATTTCCCTGTTTCCCCCCAATTAATCCAAGACGATACTTCCCCTCCTTAAAGAGTAAATAGTATATTTCTTTGCAGCGATCTTTGTTAAGTTCATTAAATGCAGCTGTGCCAAATGCATAGTAAGGTTTTGAGATTATCCTGCTATATTCATCAGCTGTTACCTGAATGATTTCCATTGTATAAAATTATCATAGTTTCTGATATAATCATCGTTATCATATTTGGCTGATGCCAAAACCAAGCAGATGGCACCTGAAGAAAAATTGATTATTTCTCTCCATATCCCAGGGACAACAAGAAGTCCAAAATATGGCTGATTAAGTTGGACAACCTTTTTGTATTGTCCATCATCAATTATAACATCAAAACATCCGCTTGCAGCAACTATAAGTTGATGAAGCTTTTTATGAGCATGCCCTCCTCTCTGTGAGCCACCTGGTACATCATATAGGTAATACACTCTTTTGATGTTAAAAGGTTGGCTCCTCCCATTTTCTACAATAGTAATGTTTCCAGATGGATTGTGTATTTTAGTCAACTCAATAACGTTACAGCCCTGAATGTTTGAGATTAAGCCATTCATAAGTTTTTCATCTTTTTAAACTTCTCAAAATCATAGATATAATCTTCAATGTCATAACAGGTAGATGCGATGATAAGGGCTAATGAGTTGGTGGAAAAGTCTTCAAGAAGACGCCACATCATTTTTGGTACAAATACCCCATAATAGGACCTGTTCAGAAAAAATCTATGCTCATTTCTGCCATCGTGTAATACTACTTGAAAACTACCCGAGAGTGCAACAATAAACTCATCTGTATTTTTGAAAGCATGGCCCCCTCGATACTCCCCACCAGGAACGTCATATATCCAATATACCCTTTTAATTTTAAAGGGCAGGTGGGTATCCTCCTCAATCAGTGACAGATTTCCTCTCGGATCAAGAAACTTTGGAAGGTTTTGTAAATAAGCATTCATATCCGAATATTGATTTCATGATTATTCCCTAAATGTATTTTAAATTAAAGATAGTGATAAAACTTACCAGAAATAGCCTGCTTACAACCTCTTAACCGAGCATTAATGCGTATAGAATATGTTATCCCGATGATAAACTCTTACCCTTCAATTATCCTGGTCGCTTGCCCTGCAAGGGGTAACACCTCCAAAAACGTAACACTATCTTACAAGATACATAGGAACCGCTTCTTTTGAACCTGGTGTTTTCAATACCAAATAATATGCCCCTGAAGTCAAATTTTCCGGTGTCCATGTAAGGCTATACCTCCCCGCACTTTGATATTGATTAACCAAAACCTTAACTTGCTTTCCCACGCTGTTATAAACCTCCAAAATAATATGGCTCTCTCGCTCCAATTCATATTCAATCCGTGTGAATTCATTAAATGGATTGGGGTAATTCTGGTATAACTTAACATTCTTAATCGAGGTTGTAGCGGATTCTATTCTCAAACTCTTATTTGACACACTGCTGAACATGACTTCTGCCCATTCTATATCAGCAATAGGAAATCCACTAGACGACCCGCCTGCAACGATTCCTAACCTTGGATTGGTTAAATACTTCACTATTGTTTCACCAATCTGATTCCAATCAGACCCATTTAATGAATAATAAGCAAAAACTTCATTCGTCGATTGATCTCGGTCAAGCCTATAATAAAGATTGGAGGTGCTGGTCAAATTTACAGAGTAAGATGTTGGGTAAGATGCTCCATCCTCACTTACTAATGCCATTATTTGCCCATCATTAAATCCTCTTGACAACTCAATATAATTATTATCATCCTGATAAGCGATTAAACTTACCGATTGATAGTTTTGTGTCGGAGCAAAAGCTGCGACCTTCAATCTAATACTGGTCCATGTTGTAGGTAAATCACGGAATAGTGAATTCCTTGTATCATTTAAACCTAGCCATAAACTCCCTAGATCTACTGGTATTCTAATAACCCCAGGATGTAATTCTTGGTCGAACGAAACTACTGCTCCCTCTGTTTGTTCAGTATTTCGAGGCCCACCTGAGGCACTTTCAGCGATGAAATCCCATCCATCAGTTAACAAACTATTCCGGTCAGGGTAGATGAAATCAAAATGCAGCATACCGGAAGGAGTAACAGAAAGGCTAACATTCTTTGTTTGAGGAGAATTAAAGGCATCATCTGAGGAAATTACAAGGGTGTTGCTATAGTCCCCCACAGACAGTCCTGAACTATTTACGGATACTGTTATTGTTTGATTTCCTGTACCAGATACCGGACTGACTGATAGCCAATTTGAATTACTACTTAATGTTACAATCCAATTAAGTTCGGCAGGAAGATTAGATGAGATCGTAAATGTTTGGCTTGAAGAGTTCTCTCCCTCCATAATATTAAAGATAAGTGGATTCGGGCTTAATATTATCCGAGGTATGGATTCATCAAGATAATTTACCTCTACTGATTTTTCTACACCAGGTTCCAATCTAATGTTAGTCAGTAAAACGATGTTTCCATTAATATCCTTTAACTGATAAGGATTTGCAACTCCTGCTATTAAAACATTCTCTGTAATCCTGACATCATCGATATCAATCATAAGTGTGGTAACATCATCCGAATTAAAAGAATCTTCAAAGTCCCTTATCGGTGATGATGGGATTGATAGCCTTGTTGCATTGAAACCAATTCCTTCAGAATCTGAACTGAAATTTGTCAGGATCATCCTCTCCCTTTGATAAATATATTTGACTACTTTTCCAATGGATGTAACCCAGATATTTTTATTTCGTGCGTAATAAATGGCACCATCATCAAGCATACTTTCGTGCAACACCAGATTGAACCATTTATGCTCCGTAATGGCCAGGTCTACAACAGTTCTTAGGTCAGATGGAGGAAATGGTTCATGATTATGAGAATTATAGCTCTTCAGATTCATAAAATTCTCAGGATTCGGGTCTTCTAATTGATTGAAATTATATCCACGGGCCGCCAAAAAATATTCAGAAGCGACTCCTTCCATGTGGTAGTTTGAGACCCCGCAAGGCCAGGCTAATGTTATAAGATCCTCGTAAGGCTGAGGTGTGTTAGCTGCAATGCCTTGAATGCTTTGTTCAATTTCACGTGATCTTAAAATACTCTCAGGGTAAGTAGTGGTACAATCATGATCAGTAAGATGTGAACCTAGCTCCATTCCGGCATTATAAAATGTAGTATAATATGGTGGCGGTGTGAGTCCGTTGGAATAATATGAACCCGTAAAGCCGCTGGTTTGAAGTTCGGTAAATGCTGTTGCATCCCCATTATCAACTGAAACACTCATTACACCTGCAAAATCGGCTAACCAGTCAGTAGCTCTGACGGGCATGTCCTCATTTATAATCACTGTTATCGGAACCACAACAGGTGGTAGTATTGATAATGGTGAGGTTACTGTGATGTTTCCAATATGTACTCCGCGAGACATCCCGCTAGTATTTACACCTACCTGAATCTTCCCTTCCGTTACTCCACTTTGTATGTTCGGTAGTAACCAGGGAACATCTGTTGTTTGACTCCATGGAATAGATCTGTCAAGTGTAGTATAAACATATACAGACTGAACGTCAGTTATTGCTTGCCCCTGAATGGCGTTGAATACAATATCTTTTGGATACGCATGAAGTTCATCAGCACTCATAGTTTCTATTTCCACCCATGCTATATCTGCATCAGGCAGTCCAGATTGCGATCCACCGCAAATTATACCAAGACGAGGACTTCTCGGCAACCTTTGTAATGTACTGCCTAGCTGGATCCAATCGGTACCATTCAATGAATAGAAAGAACCTATCTCTTCAGTGAAAGCATTGCGATCCAATCGCAGGTAAAGATCGACTATCGCATTTTCATTTAATGAACTTAAAGTCTGTGGTCCTCCCAACTCTTCAGATGTGAAAAGAATTCTATTAATATCATTGAAGGACCTGGATATCATTATATAATTATTATCATTCTGGTAATACATTAAGCCTGCAGACTGATAATTTTGTAATGGATTAAACCTTGAAATTTTTAGCCTAATGCTGGACCATGTTGACGGCAAATCTCGGAAAAGAGTGTTCCGGGAATTATTTAAATCTCCCCAAATATCCCCCTCATCAACAGGAATTCTTAGTACCCCAGGGTGAGCCTGCTGATCATAGGATACGACAGCTCCGGTCACCGACTCTGTGTTTCGGGGTTCATAAGCCACATTCTTACCAATAAAATCCCAACCATCAGCAATCAGGCTAGCCCGATCAGGATATGTGAAATCATAATGGTAACTATTCAGTGTTGTAACTGTTACTGTTACTGGTACTCCAAGATTAACTGCCTGACATCCATGAGAATCAGTCAGGGCTGTTATCTCATATGTGTATATGCCGGAAATGAGATTTCCGGTCGAAATGGCTGAACCGCTTACATAATCTCTGATCTCAGTTTGTGGAATACCATTCCGGGAATAATTAAGAGTATAGGGCGGGATACCACCAACAATAACTGTATTGATATCGGTTGACTCGTTATTCTCTATGGTAATGTTTCCAAACAGTTGAGCCTGAATATTCTCAACAGAAACACGTACTGTATCGCTATATTCCGGACCAATCAATCCGCTGACAACTCCTCTCCTGTACCATGTGGTCTGACTCAAAGCAGGCGGTGAGTAACCCGTAGATGTGGCTCCAACAATATCTGTCCAAAAAATACTGTCAGCCGAGCTTTGCCATTGATACCTGTAATCGCCCATACCGCCCATTACAGGGGTAAGTTCGGTCAAGGGTTCTGGGACATTACCTCCGCATATCAACTGAGATGTACCAATTGTTCCGGCGTTGGCTATCTCTGATCCTGAAAAGGCAAAAACCACATCACGGTAATAACAGCTGTTTCCCGATACGTATATCGGGACCCCTCCGGATGCGGTTGTATATACACCCCGCTGGTAACTGAGATATCTACCGTGTGCATAGGGCAAGATATTCGGCCTGTACATAAAGTAATTATCACTGCTCGCTGAAATACTTATTATGTACGTGCCCCCGCCGCTGACTGCTACCGGGGCAGGAAACGAATATTCCCTCCATCCCTGGTAACCCGAACTAAAGTTCCATGTATAAGGGCCTGATAATAATGTATATGATGTCCCATTGTAGGACCATAACCTTACCGTATGATCGCCGCCTTCATTCATGTGACTGTACAACCTGGCTTTTGTGATATAACCGTCTTCCATTACCTGGAATTCACTCCCCAACTCGAAAAACAGGTTGTTCTGTATATAAACAGGTACCTCCGACCTGAACAAAGAGTCTACAGGCAGATAAATACCCAATACTGTTATCATTACAGGTTCACTTGCAACAGGCTCAAGAGTACCACTGCCTACCATGCGCCTGTACCAGGTGCTCGCACTAAGCGCCGGAGGTGAGTATCCCGATGACGTGGCTCCGGCTATATCTGCCCATACTGTCCCGTCACCTGATGCCTGCCACTGGTAACTGTAATCACCAGTGCCTCCTGTTGCCGGTGACAGCTCTGTCAAAGGTTCCGGTGCAGTATTGTAACTTATCGTCTGGGAAGTCCCTATCATACCAGCTGACAGTACAGACCCACCCTCCATGGCAAAAACCACATCACGGTAATAACAGCTGTTTCCCGATACGTATATCGGGACCCCTCCGGATGTTGTTGTATATACACCCCGCTGGTAACTGAGATATCTACCGTGTGCATAGGGCAAGATATTCGGCCTGTACATAAAGTAATTATCACTGCTCGTTGAAATACTTATTATGTACGTGCCCCCGCCGCTGACTGCTACCGGGGCAGGAAACGAATATTCCCTCCATCCCTGGTAACCCGAACTAAAGTTCCATGTATAAGGGCCTGATAATAATGTATATGATGTTCCATTGTAGGACCATAACCTTACCGTATGATCGCCGCCTTCATTCATGTGACTGTACAACCTGGCTTTTGTGATATAACCGTCTTCCATTACCTGGAATTCACTCCCCAACTCGAAAAACAGGTTGTTCTGTATATAGACAGGTACCTCCGACCTGAACAAAGAGTCTACAGGCAGATAAATACCCAATACTGTTATCATTACAGGTTCACTTGCAACAGGCTCAAGAGCACCACTGCTTACCATGCGCCTGTACCAGGTGCTCGCACTAAGCGCCGGAGGTGAGTATCCCGATGACGTGGCTCCGGCTATATCTGCCCATACAGTCCCGTCACCTGATGCCTGCCACTGGTAACTGTAATCACCAGTGCCTCCTGTCGCCGGTGACAGCTCTGTCAAAGGTTCCGGTGCAGTATTGTAACTTATCGTCTGGGAAGTCCTTATCATACCTGCTGACAGTACAGACTCACCCTCCATGGCAAAAACCACATCACGGTAATAACAGCTGTTTCCCGATACGTATATCGGGACCCCTCCGGATGCGGTTGTATATACACCCCGCTGGTAACTGAGATATCTACCGTGTGCATAGGGCAAGATATTCGGCCTGTACATAAAGTAATTATCACTGCTCGTTGAAATACTTATTATGTACGTGCCCCCGCCGCTGACTGCTACCGGGGCAGGAAACGAATATTCCCTCCATCCCTGGTAACCCGAACTAAAGTTCCATGTATAAGGGCCTGATAATAATGTATATGATGTTCCATTGTAGGACCATAACCTTACCGTATGATCGCCGCCTTCATTCATGTGACTGTACAACCTGGCTTTTGTGATATAACCGTCTTCCATTACCTGGAATTCACTCCCCAACTCGAAAAACAGGTTGTTCTGTATATAAACAGGTACCTCCGACCTGAACAAAGAGTCTACAGGTAGATAAATACCCAATACTGTTATCATTACAGGTTCACTTGCAACAGGCTCAAGAGTACCACTGTTTACCATGCGCCTGTACCAGGTGCTCGCACTAAGCGCCGGAGGTGAGTATCCCGATGACGTGGCTCCGGCTATATCTGCCCATACTGTCCCGTCACCTGATGCCTGCCACTGGTAACTGTAATCACCAGTGCCTCCTGTTGCCGGTGACAGCTCTGTCAAAGGTTCCGGTGCAGTATTGTAACTTATCGTCTGGGAAGACCCTATCATACCGGGGTTTAATAGGGTGGACTGAGATATTCCCTCCTGCAGGCTGCACAGAGAGACTGCGAATATTATTAACCATCTGAACTTCATAATTTTTAAAATTATTTATGCCGAAATTTAGTGCTTAGAATCAGACTCTAAAAGGATAATTTGACGAATGATTATTATGGGAAATTCCCATAGTCAAAAAATAGGTTGTCTTTACCTAAGAAATTATTAATCTTGTCATCAAAATATTCAACTTGGTCAAAATTGATTTGAAGAATTTTTCTTAGTTAATATTACACGAACGTAAATCAATATTAAACCAATATTACAATCATATAACTTTTTGATCAATTATACCCCACCCAGACCAAGTGAGCTGGCTAATACTATCACCAATGACGGTCTATATTTTTTCTATCATATACGCATCCTGACCAGGCAATTAATCCTATGAAACTAATCCTGAGGGAGCCAATTTATTATATTCCCTTTCTTCCCTGGCCAGATCAATAAGATATAGGCCAATAGCATGAATACCAAATATTCCGGGAACAAATATCTCGTCCATCACAATATTTGAAACAAGAAGAAGGTATGCAAAATAGATATTGAGGTAAAAGCTCTCGGGAGGCAATTTCATAAAAATGGCTTTTAAAACCCACCACAGTAATCCTATTGTTGCAAAAAGACCTATTACCAGATAAAAGCCCAGTAATCCCAGGTCAACCCAAAAAAATCCATAGGTCCCTACCATGTATCCCATTTTATTGGCATAAGCGCCATATCCTCCTGGCAATCCGCCTCCAAATATGTAATATGACCAGTTTTCAGGATATTCTTTTGTGAAGTAATTCCATTGCATTATCCTTATATATCTTTCACCCTGCTCTTTTTGCATTTCCGTTGTTTCCTGCATCCCCATAATAACCCTTGATGTTTCTTCCATTTGCAGCATGCCAACAAACAGTAGAACGGCCAGAATAATCAGAAAATAATTCATTGGCGAGTATTTTACCAGTCTCAGGAATATTATTCCACTTAGTAAAACAGTACCTGCTGCGAAGGTCCTCGCTCCGCCCCTGATAATAACATACAGGAAAATAGTTGCTAAGATTATATGAAGAATATTTCTCTTGAGAAGGTATCTGTTAAGAAGCAAGAAGTAGGCCAACCCCAGAAACCCAGCCCCCTGGATCCTCATTCTGACAGTGCCCCTGTCATAGAACATTGTGCCATGAAAAATTCTGTGGGGGAATTGGTTTAGCTGCATCTGATTAAAAATAACGTACAGAACTGCGAATATTAAAATCAGGTTTTCAAGTGTCTTACGGCTGACTTTGTTCTCATGAAGCCAGAAATAGAATATGATGAAATAAAAGTATCCAAATGAAAGAGTTGTATCTTTAATCCCCTGACCCTGATTAAAATAGGCTGACAGAATGTTAAATACGATCCCTAACAGATACAGAATTATCGCACTTTTAAATCTCTGATTTGGCAGGGATAGCTGGTTAATGGTACTTAATCCCATAATGGACAGGGATACAAGATCAATCAGATCTTTAAATCTCCAAAAAAGCAGATATCCCCAGAAGTGGATTGAGAACAGGGTCAATAAAATAAGAAGAAAATTATGCATCCGTGGTCTGTTATCCCTGCATTGTCCTCAAATTCCCAAGTAGCATCACCCTGAATAATTCAAACTTTCTCGCAGTAAATCCTTTGCATATCTCCCATATTAAGGTAAAGAGTAATTCTTTTGAGATTCAGCTTATCAGAAACCTGCTTAAAGAATTTCTTTTTCCCTGTAATAATACCGAGATTATGAGATAATCTGTCAGCTGATAGGGTTCTTCCTACTCTATCATGTCTGATTACCTTGAACCCGCAATCCTCGACAAGCCTTCGTAATGAATCTTTAGTAAAGAAATAGATATGCCCGTTACACCTCATGCTCCTCTCGCGGTGTCTGAGCAGGCTATAAATAATTGTATCATATGTAGGTGTTTCGAGGATCATGGCGCCACCCTTCTTCAGTACTTCATGTGCTCTTGCAACAAACTTTTTGGGGCTGTATACGTGCTCTATTACATGAAATGAAACTATGACGTCCAGACTCTCCGGTTCTATTGCTGCAGTTTCAAATGGGTCGGACAGCACTTTCAGCCCAAATTCTCGCTCAGAATATGTCCTTGGCAGAGGGAGGGGCTCAATACCTATAACATCCCAGCCATTATCCCTTGCGCTGTTGAGAAAAACACCTGTATAAGATCCTATATCCATTAATGAGCCTCTCGTCCTGCTTTTAATATGATCAAGTACTCTCTGATAGTCTTTCTGTTGTATATACTGCTTTTTAAGATATTGATTTTTATCAGGAATAAACTCATCAAGCCTCTCCTCAATACTTCCAACTCCATCTTCGGCTGATCCGTCAAGGGATACTTTACCGTCAACCGTATCTGTAGATTGAGGATTTGCATAAATTAGACCACATTCTTTGCACTTAACGATTCTGTGTTTTTGTGCCTTCCCTTCAGGAAAGACAATGAAAAAATCATTAGCACCGCAATGATCGCATTTTACGTACAAATCATTCATTTGTTTTCTATGTTATTATTAATTTACAATTATCTGGTAATGCTTCAATCATTATTGATTTAATTGTCTCTGCATATCTTTACCTCCTACAAATTGGATAGCCCCCAGATCAGGAGGATCATTCATCGGATTACCAGCGATATCGGTTTTTATCATATTAATTTTGACACCTGCTCCGATGGCTGGAGAGCCTTCTGACAGGCTTAGATCATCAAATATGCTCACAAATTTTGGATCCTGAGGTCTGGGGGAGTGTTTATCAAAATTGGGATTTTTGAATAAATAGAGACCCCAGCTATAATTGGTGTAATTACCATGCAAGCCCCCGGTAAAGAACTTCTTGGGATGCAATTGGTAATAGAGATTATAGTCTCTTGCCAAGTACTCAGAGCCTGCATAATACATGAACACACCATAGTCTTCAGTTGCGCTTGTCAGATTAAGATAGAATATATTATTGCGAAGATCAACCCAGTTTGTTCTGTTGAAGCAGGCTGCCCCGTATGGCGCCCGAATTCCATTTTGGTTAAATCCATAAACTGTATTATTCCAGATATAGATGGTGTCACCGCCTTCTATCAGTATATGGCGGGCAGTTGAATTCTTAAAAATGTTACAATAAATAAAGACATTATTTATATAAGCCCCACCTTCCTGGACAAAGATCTGGTTTGTTGTGTAATTGTCATTCTGACCCACCACTATCGATGTGTCTTCTTCAATAATATTGTTATAAAAATACACATCACGAAAGATTGTCCCTGCACAGTGTGGCATGGCCGCAAGATCCAGTGAAGTGGTGTGCTGCCCATCATGGAAATAATTGTTTCTGACAACAATATTATGGTGGTCTATCGCAGATGCAGTATAAACATTGTATGAAATGCCTCTTCGGCCACAATCATTAATTTCGCAATCTTCCACCAGGAGATCGGAATGGAAGGTTGATATCCCATAAGCCGCAGGTCCTCCCTTACACCCAATCCAACCGATATGTAATTTTCTGAAGGTTAGTCCTGATGCCACCCGTTCAGGGTAACCTCCATTAAATCCCATTCCTCTGGAATAGTACAGATCTAACCCGTTAAACTCTATATATTGTGCCGGCGAATTCTCAAGCATCCTTATACAGTAATGACGTTGCGGTACTTCTACTGCCGTAAACTTAATATTAGGATCACTCAAACAAAAAAGATATACCTTATTATCAATCCAGGTCCAATGTAAATCCTTGGTTAAACCTGTAAATCCCGTATTAAAAGTTTGGAATATTCCCCATGATACTGAACCATCCGGATTATTGAAAAATATCTCTGATATGTTATAATAGTTATCTCTGGGATTGTTGAAACTTTTTGTGTTTTTCCATATGTTAGGTACTCCTGAGGGCACCCATCTTCCAGCCCGCTCAGAGCCAAATATTGATGGATTAGATCCACTTCCATATCTTGAATAGACAATGCACTTCTTGTTTGTTCCTGAGTTTTTAATTATTAACATATCTCGCCAGATGCCATTTGCCTGAAACAGGACAGAATCTCCGGGAAGATAATTATGAGAATTTACTTTAGCGATTGTTTTCCATGCCATTACCATGGAAGTACCACTGGAATTATCATTCCCGGTATTACTGACATAATAATTAGCAGCCATTGATACCCTCCCTGAAAGTATCAGGAGGATTACTACTACAAACCCTTTGATAAACTTCAACAATACTTGCCTCATGACTAGAAATTAAAATTATAATATACTAAATGACTACAGTTTATCACGCCAATTCCTCTGGATTTATTAACCTCCCGGAGAAATACTGAAATAAGCAGCTTACTGCCGAACTTCATTCCAACAATAGAAAGAGCTGAGGATTTGAGACCTTTTTATTATACCTATTTAACGGAGATGACGGAGTAGGAACACTGCCAATTTCAAAAGC
Organism: uncultured Bacteroidales bacterium; assembly: GCA_963732365.1. Classification (GTDB taxonomy): domain Bacteria; phylum Bacteroidota; class Bacteroidia; order Bacteroidales; family VadinHA17; genus SR-FBR-E99. The sequence continues at coordinate 130,078 of CAVSZC010000004.1, forward strand.
TCCTATTGAAGGAGAAAGAGTATTCCGAGGAAACCCATTTAAATCTGTTGTTACCAGAGCAATTGGTGAACCTGCTCTGCATGCCGGAGAACTTTCAGTTAAATAAAACTGCCCGCTTTGCTCATCTTCAAATAAGGGGTCTGAAGGAACCGGGGAATGCTGTTCGAAGGAAGGGTTATCACTTATGTACGCCACCCATTCAATTGTACTCCAGTACCCGATCGGTAAATCCTGGCTATTATTCAATCTGTGGCATGCAAAATTCCGATTCCCTTTAGGATTTAAACTATAATAGAGATTATAATCCCTATTAATGAACTTCCCCGGTATATGATACATCATAACACCTTGATTCTCTATGTTGTTGTCAGGCAGATTGTCATAAATAAGATTGTTGCGAAAATCAACATTGAGTGTATGGTTTAATGCCACATTTGCATAAGGATGATCGATTATACCAGGATTATGCCCTATTATTGTATTATTCCAGATAAATATACTATCGGATCCTTCAATTAAAATATTCCTCCCGGTAGCATGAACAAAAAGATTATTGAAAATATAAATATTGTTTAAGTATGCCCCCCCTTCTTGAATAAAAAGCTGATTAGATCTGTGATAACCAACTATTGGAATAATATCCGAGTCATCAATGATATTATTATAAAAATATACCTCCCTGATAATTGACCCGATGCATCTGTCCATAGAAGCAAGATCAAGACTCGTTGTGTGAAATCCATTATAAAAATAATTATCTCTGATCTTTATATTTTCAATAATCCTGGACAATCTCGAATATAAGTTTAAGGAAATACCCCTCCTACCACAATCATTTATTTCACATCTTTCAATGATAAGATTGGAATTGGCAGCTTCAATGCCGTACGCATATCCACTCCCTTTTTCACCAATGAAGCCAATATGGCAATCACTTACCACCAGATAGTCTATTTGAGAATTCTCATCATAACCTGCCTGCAGTCCAGCAAGTCTTGAATAAAACATATCAATTCCGGAAATATCAATATATTCTTTAGATCTTCTATCATCAATAGATATGCAAAATTTCCTCTGGTTTATTTCAATTGAATTATAAGTAGCCCCAGGATCAGACTCTGAATAAACATATACTTTATTGTCATTCCAGGTCCAATCAAATTCCTCTTTTAATCCCGATAAATTCTCATCATAAGGCCTATATCTGCCCCAGGACACATCGGCCTTCTGCTCAAAAAATATGTTTCCGGCATATTTTCGTAGCAGGAAGGGCCTGGGATTTGTGAAATCACCATTTGTCACCCATATGTTTTTCAATTCTGCCTGCGCCCAACTTTTAACATTGTCAGATCCAAGAATACGTGGATTTCGCCCCTTGCCATATCTTGAAAAGATCAAGTGTCTACTTTGAGTTCCTGAGTACTTAATCAGTAATTGCTCCCGCCATTCACCTTCAGCTTCAAACAAGATTGAATCGCCGGGGTAAAGAGTTCGTGAATTGACCTTTGATACTGTTTTCCAGGCCTTTGAAGGCGACAACCCATTATTTGAATCTGCACCATTTGGCGATATGTAGTATGTATGGGCTTCGTCTTTATGACACCCTCCGGCAATTATTAACGACATAATCGCCTGCAGCACTATAATTCTTCTTATCATATATATTTCAAAAATATAGGTTATGAAACTGAATCGTCAATTATGTCCGAATTTAATATATCTGCCTGATTAGCTTATCTCGGATTTCCCTCCATGTTATTAATTGTATGCCATTTTTTTCTATTAAATACCTGCACTCTTCACTTATAAAGAAATCGTATTCAGCATTTCGCCATTCAGAACCTGAGTTTATTTCGTTACTTGTTATCCTGAGCATCTCATTTGTATTAAAGGCCAGATGAACCAATATGGTATTGAGGCCCGGTTTCATTGAATCAAGGATTTGCTTATAATAACCTGGGAACCCCCTGGCATAATCAGATGGATCAGCGATATATAATCCAGTGGCAAGGATATCATTACGCGAATGGTGTAAAAAGCTATATCTATTATATCTCAGCAGAACTGGCAGATTATATTCTCTCCCAGTTTCAATATAAACTCTCCTTATTTTGTCATTGAGAAATGCCACAAACATATGCGAGTCTATATGGGTAAGATCCAGACCTGAACTTAGTGCCTTATTTATCTGAGCCTTAAATTCCCTCCTGACATCTTCAATCTTCATTGATCCAGCAAGATCTGTCTTTCTGCAATGAAAATAACCATTGATATCAACCAGGCTCCTGACCTCTTCGGCAGGCAGCACTGGTTTCCATTTATAATTGATCCATTCACTTGTAAGGGTCAGATGAATGCCAAAGTCAATTTCAGGATTCTCAATTGCATATTTTATCACTCCTTCGAAACCCGGACATGTTACCATTACACTGCCAGAGTTAACCATTCCAATCTGCATAGCGGAGATGCTTGCTTCATTCTCAGAATCGGATAGCCCTAAATCGTCTGCATGTATAATTAATAACTTCTGATCTTCTGAGTACCCGAGACGGTTTAATAAATTTCTTGTGTAAAATTTTGAAATATAATTCTTTAAGTTTTTGCTAATCATGATCCAATCTGATTAAATTATTCCTGTTTTCAATCCAAGTTCCTGATAACATTGTCTTCAATTATTTTTAACATAAAATTCTTACAATTTCTGAATACTTATTTTGTACTTTTCAGAGTATTTCTAGAATGTAAGTAATCAATCTTTAAAGCATGTCTAACTGAATCTTAACTCTTGACCAAAAATGATAAATATTCATCATCTTACTTCTGGTACATTTCCCTTAGAGCTAAAAAAAGCCTGGGCCACTGCTTATGGCGATGACTTTCGTTATAAATACCCTGAAAGATTTTTCCGGATTCATGTAGATAATCCATATAAAACCGGAGATGAAACTGGTTTAATATATGTAACAAAAGACAATGAAGTTGCTGCATGGTCGTCTGTCATATTTCATAAAATTAAGTTCGGCAAGGCGATTTTAAAGTGTGGTGTTGCTGCAGATACATATACATTACCTCAATATCGTAAGATGGGCCTTTGGTCAATCCTACAGCAAAACTTGATGGATTTAAGTGAGGTTTATTGGTCAATAGAAATGTCAGCTATTAACCGTCTGATTAGGAAAAAATCTGGTTTATACAATATGGGGCAACCCTTAGAATACTACTTTAAACCAATTAAGCCCCTGAATAAGGAGTCATTTCGAATAAGTGTAATGGCATGGGCTGAAAACTGGAGCTACATCCTCAGAACATTTCTTTCCCATAAAGTAGTAACAAATATGCTATTTTGGTTGTTGAACAGGGTTCTGGTGTCTAACAGACTGAATCGGTTAGACCCCTTATTGCACTTTAAAAAAATAGATCTGTTTGATAAAGAAACAGATATACTTTGGAGTGAAGTATCTAAGAATCTCACATTCGCCAATTACAGGGATTCAGCATATCTGAATTGGCGATATGAAAATCAACCATTAGTCTCTTATTTTAAATATAAGATCTACATTAAGGAGGATTTGATCGGGTTCGTAGTATTTAGGATAAGTGATGAACTTCAATCGCATGAATCATATATTACTGAATTGGTCGTAAAGGAGGAATTATTTAACATGGTGCCTTCAATAGTATGTTTTTGCGAAGAGATAATTCAAAAGAACAATGGGAAGTCAATATACTTTGCCACCTCTCAATCAAATCTGCTCAAACATGTTGAAGAATCAGGATTCCACCACTATGAGAGTTCCATTCCTTTATGGGTAGCCAAAGGTTCTACAATAGAAAAGACTGACTTAGAAAATGTTATATCACCAGACGCTAAATGGCTTATTTCACTAGGTGATCAAGACATGGATCAAGTAAATACCCATAATAAACAACCTGAAATTATCACTTTAATAAAAATTGCAAATTCAGTGATAAGCAATAAAATAAAATCTTTAGTAAAATTCAAGTATTTCAAAAACGACCTCTAATATCCTGACTATAACTACCTGACTTGGATTTCCAGCCTGTTATTAAGAAGTCTTCCGCTTTCAGAATTATTCGTAGAAATGGGCTTCATACTGCCATATCCTGAAAGAATTAGTCTTGCTTGAGAAATTCCTCTGCTTAAAAGATACGATCCAATCCTACGTGCACGTTCCTGGCTAAGCTGCATCGAATTTGATAATGGAAGGGAATTATCCGTATGCACAGCAACCTCAATTCTAACATCAGGATATTTTTTCAAGTATCTTATTAATCTGTCTAACAAAATATATCCATTTGCAGTAAACCTTCCATTTTCATCAAAATATCCACTAAGATCAGGACCATTGGCTCTCATTATTTCTAACAGCTCTATTTGCAATGAGTCATTAATACTTAGTATAGCAACCCTCGCTTTATCATACCCGAGTTTGATAACATCTTGGTATACACTAAAGGCTGACATAAGAGTTAAATGCGGAGAGACGTAATATGTATAAACATTTTTTGTAGTATCAAATTGCTCCTTAATCAAGTAATTTGTTTGAAGATTCTTGAAGAAACTACCTTTGATTTCGAGTTGGTTCTCCGATGAAATAACTTCAGTCACATAAGCCTGATTCTCTTCTGTTTTTAGATCTGCAGAATAAACAACCTCGAAATCAATATTTGGATTGTTTACCAAATTTTTAAAGTTCGGTTTAGAACTGCGATTATTAGATTCAATCTGATCTATTTCCTCCTTACTGCTACAGATCCTTAAATTTTTATAAACTGCTTCTCTAATTTTGTCATTGGAGGTATGACTCTTGAGTATAAGTTCAAGTTTTACATTCATTTCACCTTCTTTTCCGAAGGAGTGTATCACCTTCTCTCCACTCATTCTGTTTCCATCACCAAAATCCCATATAAAATCAATAACATCAAATCCAGGAATTGTGAATTCTCTGTCTTCAAATGATATTGGCTCGTTGGTTAATGCATAATTTGAAGATTTTATGAAAGGTTGAACAACATACTTTACTTTCAGGTTTATCTCCATCAATTTAAAGAACTGCTTCCCCGTATTCCTGTCTATTAAAAATAATTCGGATACATATGTGCCGGTATCTGAGTAACAATGGTTAACTACTAAGCCCTCTGATGATTTTCCATCCCCAAACTGCCATAAATATTTAAGAAAGGTTGTGTCAATTTCTGTGTAGAGCGAGTCCGGTGTAACAATGCAAAAATTGTTTTCTACTTGCTCTGAAGCAAAATGAATCTGAGGATATGGTGACTTATAATAATATATATCTAACGACTTTTCTCTGTTCGAAGAGAAGAATCCCTCTTCCATCGAATTAAAAGCGATGAAGCCAAAATCGTCGAACGCGGAATTGATTGGTGGTTCAAATCTTATGGGGGCAAGCCAAATTGAATCGGTAAACTTTGAAATAAAAATGTCTTTCCCTCCAATACCTGGGTGTCCATCAGAAGCGAATATTAATTCGCTAAATTCATTCAGAAATGGAAATACTTCATTACCTGATGTATTTATTTTTGGGCCGAGATTTACAGGTTCTTCCCAATCACCATTTAAATATTGACTGTAATAAATATCAGACCCTCCATACCCACCCGGTTTATCAGATGCGAAGTACAATCTTTGCTCATGGGATGAAAAATAAGGAGATGTAATATTGTACCCTAAATTGTAATACTTGTTATTATACTTGAATTCAATTATATTTCTCCATCGCTTCTTTTTCATTACAGCAGAGTAAATCCCCAATTTGGGACTGAACTCTAATAGTTTATTACTTTTTTCATCAGGTAGAACATTACTAATGAAGAAAATTGTATCAAATTCTTCGCTGAAAGTAACAGGTCCATCATTTAGTTTGGTTCTGATATCTTTTGAGAAAAGTACCGGACTGCTCCGCTTACCTAGTCCAGCTGAGTCAACCTTGTATATCTTGAAAAAATCTTTCTCATCAGGAGAATAATAATGTGTGACACCTGAATTTCTGTTTATGCAAAAAACAATTTCATCTCCATATAATACAGGTGCAAATTCATCATACCTGTCATTACTAAATGGTGTTTTAGTAAGAGTGTAGACATTCTGTTGTGACAGCATAACACCATTTATCGCAAAATACAATAATAGAATATTTAACCAGACGAGCTTCATCCTCAATATAAATGCAAATCTAATGATAAACAACAAAATAATGTTTAATACAGTGAATTAAGTTCATTTGCAACTAATGATTGCCGGGCATCAGTCATTCATGACCTGGTAGTTAAGGACCTACAAGAAAGTAATTCATTCCCGAATGCTATAATGTAATTATTAAAAGATCAGAGGATTGACTGCATTAACTTTAAAACTAAATTCATATCTCAGCATGATCTCGTGTGAACCGCTGTTATAGGTGCCGATGGGTCCAAAGTCATACTCATAGGAGTAGGCTACTTTAAACTGATTGTTCACAGCAAACTGACAAAGAGCATTCACGGAACTGGTGCTGCGATAGGTTCCGCCAAACCAAAACCTGTCGAATATGCTGACATGGACACTTAAATCATAAAGCAGTTTCTCTTCTGGGGAGAAGGAGATAAGTGTAGATGTCAGAAGCCGGGTCTTCCGTGATAGGTTAAAAAGGTACCCGGTGTTGAACAAATAATAGTACTCAGAGGGTTCTACAACTATGGAATATTTATTCCTGTTGAAATCAAACTGGTAACCCAGAAGCCTCGGGATCGAGAATCCAAAGAAATAGTTTTTATAATTGTAATACATTCCGAAACTGAAATCCGGTACTGCAAATATTCTTGAATCAATTAGATAGTATTCATCACCCGGATCCACCACTACAAGATCTGACCAGGCGGTATTGGTAGTAAGTAATCCAAAGCCAAGCCCAAATGAAAGTGACCCCTCACTCATGTTTATCCGGTATGCAAAGGATGACTGCACTTGATTTTGCTTTGTCACTCCAAGATGATCATTTGTAATGACCAGTCCCAGACCTAACTTGTTTGATAAAAGCGGTGCATCAACTGCAAGAGTCATGGTTCTGGGAGCACCGGTAATCCCCACCCACTGATGCCGGTAAAAGGCTGCTATATTAAGAGCACCTCGATTGCCGGCATATGCAGGATTTAGAGTGATTGGATTCAGTATGTATTGATTCGTTAATGGCGGCACCTGAGCATGGAGACAGATTGAAGCCACAAGAAAAATCCAAAAACTAACTAGCTTTTTCATCATTAAGATGTTTATCTGAATATATTTTCTTGTTCCATGTTTTAGGCTCTAGTTTATAAATCACTTATTCATTTATGATTCGTGAAACAAGGAACCTGAAACATAAGAATTATTAATGTGAATTATTATCTACGCACAACAATATAGCCGCTCATAGATGTTCCGTCCGCTGACCTGAGTGTATAAAAATAAGTGTCATCCTGAACCGGATTGCCATTGTAGTCAAGACCCTCAAAGGTGTTGTCATAGTCATCGTTTGTATAAACCTCAATACCTCTGCGGTCGAAGATCTTTAACTCAGTCCTGCCAAGCGATTCCAGACCGCGTATGATGAAGAAATCATTTCTATTATCTCCATTGGGGGTGATTAGGGTTGGGATTGTGAGGTCATTGACTGTAACTGCAACGTCATCACTAACCGGAGGACAAACTCCATTGGTAACAGTCCAGCGGAACTCATTCCGGCCCAGAGAAAGGCCATTCACTTCGGTAATTGCTGCAGCTGAATTGAATAACTGACCTGTGCCGGATAACAGAGACCATGTCCCTATTCCTGAAACAGGCAATTCAGCGGTGAGAGTTGTTCCGAACAGGTACTCAAGTACCTGATCGGGTCCTGAATACGGTATAGGTAACTGATCTGCAGCAACCACAACTGGTTTTGTTGTAGAGTAGCCTGCTGTTGAAGTTCCACTGATATAATATGTTCCGGCAGTTGCTGCTGTGGGTGATTCATATGGTAGGGTTGCGGCTGCATTAAGCCAGTAGGTGTATGTCAGATTTTCGTCCGACCCTGCTGTAACGGCCGGGGCAGTCAGATCCGTAGTCTGATTCGAGCAGATAGTTGCCGGATTGTTGATAACCAGGTTGGGCGCGCCGGGAGGTGCATTAATTGTGATATTTGCTGTAGGTAGTGATGTACACCCGGCGTCACTGGTAACAGTAAACGTGTATGTCCCGGGCTGAAGTCCGGATACAGTACGCGAAGTGCCGCTACCCTGCAACGTTATCCCATCATTACGGGTAAGTGTCCAAATACCTGTTGCCGGCAACCCGCTTAAAACAACACTTCCCGTAAGTACTGAAAAAGAAGGCTGAGTTATCGTACCAACTGTTGGTGCTGCCGGGGTTGCCGGTGGAACAGGTATATTGACCGGTGATGATGAGACTGAAAAACATCCTGATGCATTTGTTACCCTGACAGTATAACTGCCTGCCACAGTAACAATGATACTCTGTGTCGTAGCTCCAGTTGACCACAGATATGTTGACCCTAAACTCGAAGTCAATGTCACACTGCCTCCTGAACAGAAGGTCGTCGGGCCTTCTGCCGTTATTGTCGGCTGTGACGGCAAGGCATTAACCGTTACCGAAACATTGGAATTAACTGTAGAAAATCCATCATTCACCGCTACATAATATGTCGTATTCACTGACGGGGTAACCGTTGGACTGGCTGCAGTCGAGGTAAATCCCGCTGGAACTGATGTCCAGGTGTATGTATAAGTGCCTGATCCTCCACTCGCTACAGCTGCCAGTTGTACTGTGGCTCCGGCACATACCGTACCTGGGGTGGCCGTTGGAGTTGAGCTTAATGGGCCTCCGCTTATACCTATGGTGACTGCATCAGTATTGGAACACGTCGTAGCTGTTGAAGTAGCCGTTAAGGTGAAGATTGTCGTTGATGTTAAATTCACAGTTGTCGGGTCTTCTACTGAAGCATTTACCAGTTGAGCAGACGGCGTCCAACTATAAGTAAAGGGACCTGCTCCTGTAACTGTTGCATTTAACGTTGTGCTTGTTCCATTTGGAATAGTTCTGTCTGTACCTGCATTTACAACTGGAAGTGCATTTACTGTTACGGTGGTAGCTGATGATAATACGCTCTGACAACTTGCTGCATTAGTTATTCTAACAGTATAACTCCCTGCCGTAGTGACGTTGATACTTTGTGTCGTCGCACCCGTAGACCACAGGTAAGTTGATCCTGCACTTGAGGTCAGCGTAACACTGCCTCCCGAACAGAACGTTGTCGGTCCTCCCGCCGTTATAGTCGGCTGAGCAGGTAAGGCGTTGACCGTTACTGTCGTCGCCGCCGATGCTATGCTCTGGCAACCAGCTGCATTGGTAACCTGAACTGTATAGCTCCCTGAGGTCGTCACATTTATACTTGCAGTAGTAGCTCCTGTCGACCACAGGTAACTTGACCCCGCACTTGAGGTCAGCGTTACACTGCCTCCCGCACAGAACGTTGTCGATCCTCCCGCCGTTATAGTAGGCTGAGCAGGTAACGCGTTGACAATTACCGAAACATTGGAAGTAACTGTAGAAAACCCATCATTCACCGCTACATTATATGTCGTATTCACTGACGGGGTAACCGTTGGACTGGCTGAAGTCGAGGTAAATCCCGCTGGAACTGATGTCCAACTGTATGTATAAGTGCCTGATCCACCTCCGGCTCCGGCAGCCAGTTGTACTGTGGCTCCGGCACATACCGTACCTGGGGTAGCCGTTGGAGTCGAGCTTAATGCACCTCCGCTTATACCTATGGTGACTGCATCAGTATTGGAACACGTCGTAGCTGTTGAAGTAGCCGTTAAGGTGAAGATTGTCGTTGATGTTAAATTTACAGTTGTCGGGTCTTCGACTGAAGCATTGACCAGCTGAGCAGACGGCATCCAACTATAAGTGAATGGGCCTGTTCCTGTAACTGTTGCATTTATCGTTGTACTCGTTCCATTTGCGATAGTCCTATCTGTTCCTGCATCTACCACCGGGAGTGCATTTACTGTTACGGTGGTAGCTGATGATAATACGCTCTGACAACTTGCTGCATTAGTTATTCTAACAGTATAACTCCCTGCCGTCGTGACGTTGATACTCTGTGTCGTCGCACCCGTAGACCACAGGTAAGTTGATCCCGCACTTGAGGTTAAAGTAACACTGCCTCCCGCACAGAACGTTGTCGATCCTCCCGCCGTTATAGTCGGCTGAGCAGGTAAAGCGTTGACCGTTACTGTCGTCGCCGCCGATGCTATGCTCTGGCAACCAGCTGCATTGGTAACCCTTACTGTATAGCTCCCTGAGGTCGTGACATTAATGCTTGCAGTGGTAGCTCCTGTAGACCACAGGTAAGTTGACCCCGCACTTGAGGTCAGAGTAACACTGCCTCCCGAACAGAACGTTGTCGGGCCTCCCGCCGTTATAGTCGGCTGAGCAGGTAAGGCGTTGACCGTTACTGCCGTCGCCGCCGATGCTATGCTCTGGCAACCAGCTGCATTGGTAACCCTTACTGTATAGCTTCCTGCCGTCGTGACGTTGATACTTTGTGTCGTCGCACCCGTAGACCACAGGTAAGTTGATCCTGCACTTGAGGTCAGCGTTACACTACCTCCAATACAGAAAGTCGTCGGACCACTAGCCGTAATAGTCGGCTGAGCAGGTAATGCGTTGACCGTTACTGTCGTCGCCGCCGATGCTATGCTCTGGCAACCAGCTGCATTGGTAACCCTTACTGTATAGCTCCCTGAGGTCGTGACATTTATACTTGCAGTAGTAGCTCCTGTAGACCACAGGTAACTTGACCCCGCACTTGAGGTTAAAGTAACACTGCCTCCCGCACAGAACGTTGTCGATCCTCCCGCCGTTATAGTCGGCTGAGCAGGTAAAGCGTTAACCGTTACTGTCGTCGCCGCCGATGCTATGCTCTGGCAACCAGCTGCATTGGTAACCCTTACTGTATAGCTCCCTGCCGTCGTGACATTAATGCTTGCAGTGGTAGCTCCTGTAGACCACAGGTAACTTGAACCTGCACTTGAGGTCAGAGTAACACTGCCTCCTGCACAGAACGTTGTCGGTCCTCCCGCCGTTATAGTCGGCTGAGCAGGTAAGGCGTTGACCGTTACTGTCGTCGCCAACGATGCTATGCTCTGGCAACCAGTTGCATTGGTAACCCTTACTGTATAGCTCCCTGAGGTCGTGACATTAATGCTTGCAGTGGTAGCTCCAGTAGACCACAGGTAACTTGACCCTGCACTTGAGGTCAGAGTAACACTACCTCCTATACAGAAAGTCGTCGGACCACTAGCCGTAATAGTCGGCTGGGCAGGTAAAGCGTTAACCGTTACTGTCGTCGCCGCCGATGCTATGCTCTGGCAACCAGCTGCATTGGTAACCTGAACTGTATAGCTCCCTGCCGTCGTGACGTTGATACTCTGTGTCGTCGCACCCGTAGACCACAGGTAAGTTGACCCTGCACTTGAGGTCAGAGTAACACTGCCTCCTGCACAGAACGTTGTCGGGCCTCCCGCCGTTATAGTCGGCTGAGCAGGTAACGCGTTGACAATTACCGAAACATTGGAATTAACTGTAGAAAACCCATCATTCACCGCTACATTATATGTCGTATTCACTGACGGGGTAACCGTTGGACTGGCTGAAGTCGAGGTAAATCCCGATGGAACTGATGTCCAACTGTATGTATAAGTGCCTGATCCACCTCCGGCTCCGGCAGCCAGTTGTACTGTGGCTCCGGCACATATCGTACCTGGGGTAGCCGTTGGAGTCGAGCTTAATGCACCTCCGCTTATACCTATGGTGACTGCATCAGTATTGGAACACGTCGTAGCTGTTGAAGTAGCCGTTAAGGTGAAGATTGTCGTTGATGTTAAATTTACAGTTGTCGGGTCTTCTACTGAAGCATTAACCAGCTGAGCAGACGGCATCCAACTATAAGTGAATGGACCTGTTCCTGTAACTGTTGCATTTATCGTTGTACTCGTTCCATTTGCGATAGTCCTATCTGTTCCTGCATCTACTACCGGGAGTGCATTTACTGTTACGGTGGTAGCTGATGATAGTACGCTCTGACAACTTGCTGCATTAGTTATTCTAACAGTATAACTCCCTGCCGTCGTGACATTGATACTCTGTGTCGTCGCACCCGTAGACCACAGGTAAGTTGATCCTGCACTTGAGGTCAGCGTTACACTACCTCCAATACAGAAAGTCGTCGGACCACTAGCCGTAATAGTCGGCTGAGCAGGTAATGCGTTGACCGTTACTGTCGTCGCCGCCGATGCTATGCTCTGGCAACCAGTTGCATTAGTAACCCTTACTGTATAGCTCCCTGAGGTCGTGACATTTATACTTGCAGTAGTAGCTCCTGTAGACCACAGGTAACTTGACCCCGCACTTGAGGTTAAAGTAACACTGCCTCCCGCACAGAACGTTGTCGATCCTCCCGCCGTTATAGTCGGCTGAGCAGGTAAAGCGTTGACCGTTACTGTCGTCGCCGCCGATGCTATGCTCTGGCAACCAGCTGCATTGGTAACCCTTACTGTATAGCTCCCTGCCGTCGTGACATTAATGCTTGCAGTGGTAGCTCCTGTAGACCACAGGTAACTTGAACCTGCACTTGAGGTCAGAGTAACACTGCCTCCTGCACAGAACGTTGTCGGTCCTCCCGCCGTAATAGTCGGCTGAGCAGGTAAGGCGTTGACCGTTACTGTCGTCGCCAACGATGCTATGCTCTGGCAACCAGTTGCATTGGTAACCCTTACTGTATAGCTCCCTGAGGTCGTGACATTAATGCTTGCAGTGGTAGCTCCAGTAGACCACAGGTAACTTGACCCTGCACTTGAGGTCAGAGTAACACTACCTCCTATACAGAAAGTCGTCGGACCACTAGCCGTAATAGTCGGCTGGGCAGGTAAAGCGTTAACCGTTACTGTCGTCGCCGCCGATGCTATGCTCTGGCAACCAGCTGCATTGGTAACCTGAACTGTATAGCTCCCTGCCGTCGTGACGTTGATACTCTGTGTCGTCGCACCCGTAGACCACAGGTAAGTTGACCCTGCACTTGAGGTCAGAGTAACACTGCCTCCTGCACAGAACGTTGTCGGGCCTCCCGCCGTTATAGTCGGCTGAGCAGGTAACGCGTTGACAATTACCGAAACATTGGAATTAACTGTAGAAAACCCATCATTCACCGCTACATTATATGTCGTATTCACTGACGGGGTAACCGTTGGACTGGCTGAAGTCGAGGTAAATCCCGATGGAACTGATGTCCAACTGTATGTATAAGTGCCTGATCCACCTCCGGCTCCGGCAGCCAGTTGTACTGTGGCTCCGGCACATATCGTACCTGGGGTAGCCGTTGGAGTCGAGCTTAATGCACCTCCGCTTATACCTATGGTGACTGCATCAGTATTGGAACACGTCGTAGCTGTTGAAGTAGCCGTTAAGGTGAAGATTGTCGTTGATGTTAAATTTACAGTTGTCGGGTCTTCTACTGAAGCATTAACCAGCTGAGCAGACGGCATCCAACTATAAGTGAATGGACCTGTTCCTGTAACTGTTGCATTTATCGTTGTACTCGTTCCATTTGCGATAGTCCTATCTGTTCCTGCATCTACTACCGGGAGTGCATTTACTGTTACGGTGGTAGCTGATGATAGTACGCTCTGACAACTTGCTGCATTAGTTATTCTAACAGTATAACTCCCTGCCGTCGTGACATTGATACTCTGTGTCGTCGCACCCGTAGACCACAGGTAAGTTGATCCTGCACTTGAGGTCAGCGTTACACTACCTCCAATACAGAAAGTCGTCGGACCACTAGCCGTAATAGTCGGCTGAGCAGGTAATGCGTTGACCGTTACTGTCGTCGCCGCCGATGCTATGCTCTGGCAACCAGTTGCATTAGTAACCCTTACTGTATAGCTCCCTGAGGTCGTGACATTTATACTTGCAGTAGTAGCTCCTGTAGACCACAGGTAACTTGACCCCGCACTTGAGGTTAAAGTAACACTGCCTCCCGCACAGAACGTTGTCGATCCTCCCGCCGTTATAGTCGGCTGAGCAGGTAAAGCGTTGACCGTTACTGTCGTCGCCGCCGATGCTATGCTCTGGCAACCAGCTGCATTGGTAACCCTTACTGTATAGCTCCCTGCCGTCGTGACATTAATGCTTGCAGTGGTAGCTCCTGTAGACCACAGGTAACTTGAACCTGCACTTGAGGTCAGAGTAACACTGCCTCCTGCACAGAACGTTGTCGGTCCTCCCGCCGTAATAGTCGGCTGAGCAGGTAAGGCGTTGACCGTTACTGTCGTCGCCAACGATGCTATGCTCTGGCAACCAGTTGCATTGGTAACCCTTACTGTATAGCTCCCTGAGGTCGTGACATTAATGCTTGCAGTGGTAGCTCCAGTAGACCACAGGTAACTTGACCCTGCACTTGAGGTCAGAGTAACACTACCTCCTATACAGAAAGTCGTCGGACCACTAGCCGTAATAGTCGGCTGGGCAGGTAAAGCGTTAACCGTTACTGTCGTCGCCGCCGATGCTATGCTCTGGCAACCAGCTGCATTGGTAACCTGAACTGTATAGCTCCCTGCCGTCGTGACGTTGATACTCTGTGTCGTCGCACCCGTAGACCACAGGTAAGTTGACCCTGCACTTGAGGTCAGAGTAACACTGCCTCCTGCACAGAACGTTGTCGGGCCTCCCGCCGTTATAGTCGGCTGAGCAGGTAATGCGTTGACCGTTACTGTCGTCGCCAACGATGCTATGCTCTGGCAACCAGCTGCATTGGTAACCTGAACTGTATAGCTCCCTGCCGTCGTGACATTAATGCTTGCAGTGGTAGCTCCTGTAGACCACAGGTAAGTTGATCCTGCACTTGAGGTTAAAGTAACACTGCCTCCCGCACAGAACGTTGTCGATCCTCCCGCTGTTATAGTCGGCTGAGCAGGTAATGCATTGACCGTTACTGTCGTCGCCGCCGATGCTATGCTCTGGCAACCAGCTGCATTGGTAACCCTTACTGTATAGCTCCCTGAGGTCGTGACATTAATACTTGCAGTAGTAGCTCCTGTAGACCACAGGTAACTTGACCCTGCACTTGAGGTTAAAGTAACACTGCCTCCTGCACAGAAAGTCGTCGGACCACTAGCCGTAATAGTCGGCTGAGCAGGTAATGCGTTGACCGTTACTGCTATCGCCGCCGATGCTATGCTCTGGCAACCAGCTGCATTGGTAACCTGAACTGTATAGCTCCCTGACGTCGTGACGTTGATACTCTGTGTCGTCGCACCCGTAGACCACAGGTAAGTTGATCCTGCACTTGAGGTCAGAGTAACACTGCCTCCCGCACAGAACGTTGTCGATCCTCCCGCCGTTATAGTCGGCTGAGCAGGTAATGCGTTGACCGTTACTGTCGTCGCCGCCGATGCTATGCTCTGGCAACCAGCTGCATTAGTAACCTGAACTGTATAGCTCCCTGAGGTCGTAACATTAATGCTTGCAGTGGTAGCTCCTGTCGACCATAGGTAACTTGACCCTGCACTTGAGGTAAGAGTGACACTGCCTCCCGCACAGAACGTTGTCGATCCTCCCGCCGTTATAGTCGGCTGAGCAGGTAAGGCGTTGACCGTTACTGTCGTCGCCGCCGATGCTATGCTCTGGCAACCAGCTGCATTAGTAACCTGAACTGTATAGCTCCCTGACGTCGTGACGTTGATACTCTGTGTCGTCGCACCCGTAGACCACAGGTAAGTTGATCCTGCACTTGAGGTCAGAGTAACACTGCCTCCCGCACAGAACGTTGTCGATCCTCCCGCCGTTATAGTCGGCTGAGCAGGTAAGGCGTTGACCGTTACTGTCGTCGCCGCCGATGCTATGCTCTGGCATCCAGCTGCATTGGTAACCCTTACTGTATAGCTCCCTGCCGTCGTGACATTAATGCTTGCAGTGGTAGCTCCTGTAGACCACAGGTAACTTGAACCTGCACTTGAGGTCAGAGTAACACTGCCTCCCGCACAGAACGTTGTCGATCCTCCCGCTGTAATAGTCGGCTGAGCAGGTAAGGCGTTGACCGTTACTGTCGTCGCCGCCGATGCTATGCTCTGGCAACCAGCTGCATTGGTAACCTGAACTGTATAGCTCCCTGAGGTCGTGACATTTATATTTGCAGTGGTAGCTCCTGTAGACCACAGGTAACTTGACCCCGCACTTGAGGTTAAAGTAACACTGCCTCCAATACAGAAAGTCGTCGGACCACTAGCCGTAATAGTCGGCTGAACAGGTAAAGCGTTAACCGTTACTGTCGTCGCCGCCGATGCTATGCTCTGGCAACCAGCTGCATTGGTAACCTGAACTGTATAGCTCCCTGCCGTCGTGACGTTGATACTCTGTGTCGTCGCTCCCGTAGACCACAGGTAAGTTGATCCTGCACTTGAGGTCAGAGTAACACTGCCTCCAATACAGAAAGTCGTCGGACCACTCGCTGTTATCGTCGGCTGTGCAGCCACATTAACTGTCACAGTTATTGTCTCCTGGTCTGTCAGGTTAGCTGGCAAAGTTCCATTATCGGTAACCCTTACGGTGAAGGTGTATGGACCAGACTGTATGTTGTCAGGAGTCCATGTAAATACCCCGGAGGAGGCCCCGATAGATGCTCCGGATGGAGCACTTAAAAGACTATAAGTTAAGGTATTGGCCGGCAAATCAATATCGGTGGCGGATGCAGTGAATGTTAGCAGTGAGAGCTGACAAACAGAGCGGTTACCGATCAATGCAAGTACCGGAGCATCATTCACAGCGGAGACGGTTATTGTAAACGTCTGCGTCGCACTCTGGTCTACTCCACCGTTGGCTGTTCCTCCACTATCTCTCAAATAAACTGAAACAGTGGCAACTCCGTTTGCATTAACAGCAGGAGTATATGTCAGTGTACCGGTTGCCGGAGAGATAGTTGGCTGAGCCTGGAATAATGCATTATTATTGTTTGTCACAGTGAAAATCAACGTCTGGGCAGATTCATTTGCTGGTCCTGCACTGATATTAGTTGCCCAGCCAGCAATACTCTGCGCTGCTGCATCTTCCGCAACAGTCTGGTTAGAACCGACTGTAAAAGAAGGTGCATCATTAACGGGAGTGACTGTGATATTGAAGATTTGCGTTGGGCTTACATCAACTCCCCCGTTCAATGTGCCGCCATCATCACGAAGGTAAACTGAAACCACGGCACTCCCAAATGCGTTTGCAGCAGGAGTATAGGTCAGGTTTCCGGTAGCAGGTGATATAGCCGGCTGCACAGAAAAGAGAGAGTTATTGTCATTGGTCACAACGAAGGTCAGTGTCTGGGCTGACTCATTCGCAGGGCCTCTGCTTATTGCCGTGGCCCAGGTGGCAACAGTTTGGGCCCCGGCATCTTCCAGAACGATCTGGTCAGATCCTCTTGTAAATGACGGCGCATCATTTACTGAAGTTACGCTAATACTAATATTGTCATTATCAACCCTTACTCCGCCACTACCTGTATTGCCAAGGTCTGAAGTTATAATGTTGAGTGATGCGGAACCATTAAAATCTGCAGGATATGCCCTGAAAATCATCCCGGAAAAAGAAGCATTCAAATTTTCAGGTAATCCTTCAAATATCATTTCAGCATCAGAGTTACCGTCTCCAAGTAAAAAGGTCAATCCAGTCAACTGACTAAGAGTAAATATTCCATTCAGGGCAGTCAGATGAATCTGCAATCTGCCATTGGTTGTCTCTGCCACATCCGGATCACTGACACTTATCTGATTTCCATTGGCTCCCGAAAGAATAAGGTTGGCATCCTCCAGAACAGTTTGTGCGCCAGGGACGGTGTTAGACGGGTTGTCATTAACAGCGGAGACTGTAATTGTAAACGTCAGGACTGCACTTTGGTCTATTCCACCATTTGCTGTTCCTCCGTCATCTCTCAGGTAAACCGTAACAGTTGCAATACCATTTCTGTCGGTTGCAGGCAAATAAGTAAGTGTACCTGTTGAAGATATTGCGGGTTGTGATGAGAAAAGAGCATTATTGTTATTTGTTACAATAAATGTCACTGCCTGGCTTGATTCGTTTGCAGGACCTGCAATTATAGAAGATGCCCAATTTGATATTGACTGCGATGCTTCATCCTCCGAAATCGACTGATCAGGGCCTCTGGTAAAGCCCGGTGCATCATTGACAGCAGTAAGTGTAAAAGTGACTCCATCGCTTGCGAAGAGGCCTCCCGGGTCTGTGGCCGTGAATGTAATTGTCTCGCTTCCATTCCAGTCAGCATTGGGTGCTGTTATTGTGGCCACGCTGTTTGTGATTGAAACGGCAAGAGCAATGTTGCCCGAATAAGTCCAAGTAATCTCCGCATCTGTATTGTCAGGATCAGAAACATAGTTGTCAAGAGAAATCGTTGCGAAGACTGCTCCTTCAAGCAGGGTCTGATCCGGAATATTTGAGATAACCGGGGAATCATTGGTGGATACATGGAATTGATATGGATTCATTGCATCCGCTATTGTCATACCATCAACAAATGGGATGGTTTCGTCTATGTCATAATAGGCATCTTCAATTGGATTATAATATCTGAAACTAAGGGTCTCTCCGGACGCTAAATCACTGTAGCAGCGTAGTATAGCAACATAGTGACCGAATGGACTCAGAACTATATCAGCATAACCCCGGCATTGTCCTGCTACGAAAGCTCCCAGAGTACCTGTGGTAACCTCCGATCCTCCTCTGATTACAGCTCCAATTATGTCTCCATCATAATCGTAATCTCCAGGTACAATAGTCCATCCGTGAGACTGTGCTGAGACCGGAAGTGCTGATAACGCTATTGTTATGGCAAGGGCAATCTTAATGAAATTCTTCATCGCCTTGATATTCTAATTTCTTATTACTTGATTAAGGTCACTTTTCTGACTCCATGTTTTCCGTTGACGGTCAGATGAATTATATAAATACCTTCGGTCATCCCGTACGGAATCCATTCTGTTTCATTAAATCCGGCATCCAGAACTTCGTCAACCAGTTGTATGATAAACCTTCCGTCGGAATCATACACATTCATTATGACATGCCCTGCTGACTGCAGGGTGTATTCAATGTTGAGCTTCCCGGTAAATGGATTAGGATATGTATTTATCGCAAGATCACTATCCCCGATGCCTGATAAACCTTCTGATCCGGTCTTCACATTCAATTCAAACGATTTGATTGCATCTGCTATAATCATATCCTTGATGAAAACGACAGTCTCCATGCAATCATACAGTCTCTGGTCACGGTAGTCAAAATATTTGAATCTGACCACTTCTCCCTCATTGGCATTGCTATGTATCATAATCGGGAAGAGCCATGATCCGGAAGGATCAAAATATCGAGCCCGGACAACACCTCTTATTTTGTCATCCACATAGGCGAAGAGTAAGTCTTCTTCATTACCCGCCATTTTTCCATTAAAATATATGCTGGCGGTGACCGAACCGTTATATTCAAATCCGGCCGGATCGATTTCTTCATCAAAAACGTGGTCCGACTCATAAGTACTTTTAAGACCGGTTGAAGGATATGTCAGGGTTCCGGGATTTGTTAACCTAATCATATATCCATCTTCAGGCCTCAATTCGGAAAGAGTACCGTACCAACCATATCCGGAATAATACAATGCAGATAACGTCTGGTTCTTTATATAATCCAGATGAGCTGGTGTGAGCGACGATAAGGCTGAATTTATTGCCATCGATGTCTGTGGAAGAAAGCCTATCCAATTCCATCCGGCAGTCAAATTAACCGGAGTTTCAGCAGGATCGACCGGAATGCCATTTGTACTGATGCCGCAGATGTTTGCTACTCTGACCTTGTACATCCTGCTGGGATTCAGTGTGTCTAAAGTTCCCCACCATCCGAATCCTGCATAATAGTTTGCAGAGGTTAATTGGTCCTTGATATAATCGCCGGGTGTAGCACATGCTGACATCATTGCTGCAACGGACATATTAGGAGTGTTCACATTAACCGAGAACCAACTCCATCCAACAGGGAAGGAAGTGGTATACTCAATCAACTGAACTGTAACGGTTGTTGTTACAGAACATCCGGTTCCTAAAGTATATCTTATAAGAGCAGTGCCCACTGATACTCCGGTAACGACTCCTGTTGAACCATTGACAGTTGCAACAGCGGTGTTTTCGCTGCTCCATGATCCACCCGGAGTCGAGTTTGAAAGTGTTGAGGTTGAACCGACATTTATCGTAGTACTACCCGTTATACTTGCGGGAAGAGAACTTACCGTGACAGTTATATCCTCAGTGTCTGAAATTGCTGGCGTTCCATTGTCAGTGACACTGATAGTAAAAATGTAGTTTCCGGATTGGGTTACATCGGGAGTCCATGTAAATTGTCCTGATTGTGTGATGGATGCTCCATTAGGTGCATTTACTAGGCTAAATATCAGGTTCTGAGTCGGGATATCGATATCAGAGGCAATGCAAGTAAATGCAAGGAGCGATTCCTGGCATATTGAATTGTTCCCAACAAGAGATAAAACCGGAGGGTCGTTGATTGGATTGACTGTAATACTTACCGTAGCCTGATCACAGTCATTATCTGAGTCACAGATTTGGTATGCAAAAGAATCGGGCCCGTAATAATCAGGAGAAGGGGTGTAGGTATAGGTCCCGTCTGAATAAACAACAGCTGCCCCGTGCAATGCCTGTGTAACCAGACTCCATACATTACTGCCATCTCCACTCGGGGTATCGTTAGTAACAAGAGTACTGTTTACCTGGATATCCTCATCTGTTGTAAATGTATCATCGTTGGCTACAGGTACATCATCTGTCAGATTTACCGTGATGCTTACCGTCGCCTGGTCACAGTCTCCATCTATATCACACAACTGGTAGGTAAATGAATCAGGACCGTTATAGTCAAGTGCAGGTGTATAGGTATAGGTACCGTCTGCATTGACTACTGCCACCCCATGTATTGCCTGGGTGACAAGGCTCCATACATTACCGCCGTCGCCACTCGTAGTGTCATTACCCGCTACGCTGCCGCCAAGAGAGGTGTCCTCTGCTGTGCCAAAGCTGTCGTCTGATGCTATTGGTAAATCATCTACCGACGCGATTGTTACCGTTACTGTTCCTGTCGAACAGTCTGCATCCGTATCACACAGCTGATATGTAAATACATCTGTGCCGTTATAGTTGGCTGCAGGTGTGTATGTGTAACTGCCGTCGGGGTTCATTGTAACTGTACCGTGTGCCGCCCCGCCGTTAGCTCCTACCAGCGACCATACATTGCCTCCGTCGCCACTCGGGGTGTCATTGGTCGATACGCTACCGCTTACCTGGGTATCTTCTGCTGTGGTGTTGGTGTCGTCGGTAGATGACGGGGTGTCATCTACTGCCGTGATTGTTATCGTAACTGTCGCTGTCGTGCAGTCTGCATCAGCATCACACAACTGGTAAGTAAAGACATCCGTGCCGTTATAGTTGGCTGCAGGTGTGTATGTGTAACTGCCGTCGGGGTTCATGGTAACTGTACCGTGTGCCGCCCCGCCGTTAGCTCCTACCAGCGACCATACATTGCCTCCGTCGCCGCTAGGGGTGTCATTGGTCGATACGTTGCCGCTTACCTGGGTGTCTTCTGTGGTGGTATTTGTGTCATTGGCAGATGACGGGGTGTCATCTACTGCTGTGATCGTAATCGTTACCGTAGCTTCATCACAGTCACTGTCTGTATCGCATAACCTGTAGGTAAATGTATCTGTACCATTATAATTAGCTGCTGGAGTGTAAGTAAATGTACCATTGGTATTCACAACGGCAGTGCCATGTAAGGACTGGGTAACAAGACTCCATACGTTACCACCATCACCACTAGGTGTATCATTGCCCGAAAGTGTACTGCTTATCTGGATATCTTCATCTGTAGTGAAGGAGTCATCCACAGCTACTGGTACATCATCTGTCAGGCTGACAGTGATGCTTACAACTGCCTGGTCACAGTCACCATCTATATCGCAGATCTGGTAGCTAAATGTATCAGGACCGTTATAGTCAAGTACAGGCGTATAAGTATAGGTACCGTCTGCATTGACAACGGCTATCCCATGCAAGGCCTGGGTAACAAGGCTCCATACGTTACCTCCATCACCACTCGGTGTGTCATTACCGGCAACGGTGCCACCAATTGGTGTATCCTCTGCCGTACCAAAGCTATCGTCTGCAGCTACTGGCAAGTCATCTACTGTAGTGATTGTTATCGTAACTGTTGCTGTCGTGCAGTCTGCATCAGCATCACACAACTGGTAAGTAAAGACATCCGTGCCGTTATAGTTGGCTGCGGGGGTGTATGTGTAACTGCCGTCGGGGTTCATGGTAACTGTACCGTGTGCCGCCCCGCCGTTAGCTCCTACCAGCGACCATACATTGCCTCCGTCGCCACTCGGGGTGTCATTGGTCGATACGCTACCGCTTACCTGGGTATCTTCTGCTGTGGTGTTGGTGTCGTTGGTAGATGACGGGGTGTCATCTACTGCCGTGATTGTTATCGTAACTGTCGCTGTCGTGCAGTCCGCATCAGCATCACACAACTGGTAAGTAAAGACATCCGTGCCGTTATAGTTGGCTGCAGGTGTGTATGTGTAACTGCCGTCGGGGTTCATTGTAACTGTACCGTGTGCCGCCCCGCCGTTAGCTCCTACCAGCGACCATACATTGCCTCCGTCGCCGCTAGGGGTATCATTGGTCGATACGTTACCGCTTACCTGGGTGTCTTCTGTTGTGGTGTTGGTATCATTGGTAGCTGACGGGGTGTCATCTACTGCTGTGATCGTAATCGTAACTGTCGCTGTCGTGCAGTCGGCATCAGCATCACACAACTGGTAAGTAAAGACATCCGTGCCGTTATAGTTGGCTGCAGGTGTGTAAGTAAATGTACCATTGGCATTCACAACGGCAGTGCCATGTAATGCCTGGGTAACAAGGCTCCATACGTTACCTCCATCACCACTAGGAGTGTCATTACCGGCAACGGTGCCACCAAGTGGTGTATCCTCTGCCGTACCAAAGCTATCGTCTGCAGCTACTGGTGCGTCATCTACTGCCGTGATTGTTATCGTAACTGTCGCTGTCGTGCAGTCTGCATCAGCATCACACAACTGGTAAGTAAAGACATCCGTGCCGTTATAGTTGGCTGCGGGGGTGTACGTGTAACTGCCGTCAGGGTTCATTGTAACTGTACCGTGTGCCGCCCCGCCGTTAGCTCCTACCAGCGACCATACATTGCCTCCGTCGCCACTCGGGGTGTCATTGGTCGATACGTTGCCGCTTACCTGGGTGTCTTCTGTGGTGGTATTTGTGTCATTGGCAGATGACGGGGTGTCATCTACTGCTGTGATCGTAATCGTTACCGTAGCTTCATCACAGTCACTGTCTGTATCGCATAACCTGTAGGTAAATGTATCTGTACCATTATAATTAGCTGCTGGAGTGTAAGTAAATGTACCATTGGTATTCACAACGGCAGTGCCATGTAAGGACTGGGTAACAAGACTCCATACGTTACCACCATCACCACTAGGTGTATCATTGCCCGAAAGTGTACTGCTTATCTGGATATCTTCATCTGTAGTGAAGGAGTCATCCACAGCTACTGGTACATCATCTGTCAGGCTGACAGTGATGCTTACAACTGCCTGGTCACAGTCACCATCTATATCGCAGATCTGGTAGCTAAATGTATCAGGACCGTTATAGTCAAGTACAGGCGTATAAGTATAGGTACCGTCTGCATTGACAACGGCTATCCCATGCAAGGCCTGGGTAACAAGGCTCCATACGTTCCCTCCGTCGCCACTCGGTGTGTCATTACCGGCAACGGTGCCACCAAGTGGTGTATCCTCTGCCGTACCAAAGCTATCGTCTGCAGCTACTGGCAAGTCATCTACTGTAGTGATCGTAATCGTAACTGTCGCTGTCGTGCAGTCTGCATCAGCATCACACAACTGGTAAGTAAAGACATCCGTGCCGTTATAGTTGGCTGCAGGGATGTACGTGTAACTGCCGGCGGGGTTCATTGTAACTGTACCGTGTGCCGCCCCGCCGTTAGCTCCTACCAGCGACCATACATTGCCTCCGTCGCCGCTCGGGGTGTCATTGGTCGATACGTTGCCGCTTACCTGGGTGTCTTCTGTGGTGGTATTTGTGTCATTGGCAGATGACGGGGTGTCATCTACTGCTGTGATCGTAATCGTTACCGTAGCTTCATCACAGTCACTGTCTGTATCGCATAACCTGTAGGTAAATGTATCTGTACCATTATAATTAGCTGCTGGAGTGTAAGTAAATGTACCATTGGTATTCACAACGGCAGTGCCATGTAAGGACTGGGTAACAAGACTCCATACGTTACCACCATCACCACTAGGTGTATCATTGCCCGAAAGTGTACTGCTTATCTGGATATCTTCATCTGTAGTGAAGGAGTCATCCACAGCTACTGGTACATCATCTGTCAGGCTGACAGTGATGCTTACAACTGCCTGGTCACAGTCACCATCTATATCGCAGATCTGGTAGCTAAATGTATCAGGACCGTTATAGTCAAGTACAGGCGTATAAGTATAGGTACCGTCTGCATTGACAACGGCTATCCCATGCAAGGCCTGGGTAACAAGGCTCCATACGTTACCTCCATCACCACTAGGAATGTCATTACCGGCAACGGTGCCACCAAGTGGTGTATCCTCTGCCGTACCAAAGCTATCGTCTGCAGCTACTGGCAAGTCATCTACTGTAGTGATCGTTATCGTAACTGTCGCTGTCGTGCAGTCTGCATCAGCATCACACAACTGGTAAGTAAAGACATCCGTGCCGTTATAGTTGGCTGCAGGTGTGTATGTGTAACTGCCGTCGGGGTTCATGGTAACTGTACCGTGTGCCGCCCCGCCGTTAGCTCCTACCAGCGACCATACATTGCCTCCGTCGCCGCTAGGGGTGTCATTGGTCGATACGTTGCCGCTTACCTGGGTGTCTTCTGTGGTGGTATTTGTGTCATTGGCAGATGACGGGGTGTCATCTACTGCTGTGATCGTAATCGTTACCGTAGCTTCATCACAGTCACTGTCTGTATCGCATAACCTGTAGGTAAATGTATCTGTACCATTATAATTAGCTGCTGGAGTGTAAGTAAATGTACCATTGGTATTCACAACGGCAGTGCCATGTAAGGACTGGGTAACAAGACTCCATACGTTACCACCATCACCACTAGGTGTATCATTGCCCGAAAGTGTACTGCTTATCTGGATATCTTCATCTGTAGTGAAGGAGTCATCCACAGCTACTGGTACATCATCTGTCAGGCTGACAGTGATGCTTACAACTGCCTGGTCACAGTCACCATCTATATCGCAGATCTGGTAGCTAAATGTATCAGGACCGTTATAGTCAAGTACAGGCGTATAAGTATAGGTACCGTCTGCATTGACAACGGCTATCCCATGCAAGGCCTGGGTAACAAGGCTCCATACGTTACCTCCATCACCACTCGGTGTGTCATTACCGGCAACGGTGCCACCAAGTGGTGTATCCTCTGCCGTACCAAAGCTATCGTCTGCAGCTACTGGCAAGTCATCTACTGTAGTGATTGTTATCGTAACTGTTGCTGTCGTGCAGTCTGCATCAGCATCACACAACTGGTAAGTAAAGACATCCGTGCCGTTATAGTTGGCTGCGGGGGTGTATGTGTAACTGCCGTCGGGGTTCATGGTAACTGTACCGTGTGCCGCCCCGCCGTTAGCTCCTACCAGCGACCATACATTGCCTCCGTCGCCGCTCGGGGTGTCATTGGTCGATACGTTGCCGCTTACCTGGGTGTCTTCTGCTGTGGTGTTGGTATCATTGGCAGATGACGGGGTGTCATCTACTGCCGTGATCGTAATCGTAACTGTCGCTGTCGTGCAGTCTGCATCAGCATCACACAACTGGTAAGTAAAGACATCCGTGCCGTTATAGTTGGCTGCAGGTGTGTATGTGTAACTGCCGTCGGGGTTCATTGTAACTGTACCGTGTGCCGCCCCGCCGTTAGCTCCTACCAGCGACCATACATTGCCTCCGTCGCCGCTAGGGGTGTCATTGGTCGATACGTTGCCGCTTACCTGGGTGTCTTCTGTGGTGGTGTTGGTATCATTGGTAGCTGACGGGGTGTCATCTACTGCCGTGATTGTTATCGTAACTGTCGCTGTCGTGCAGTCTGCATCAGCATCACACAACTGGTAAGTAAAGACATCCGTGCCGTTATAGTTGGCTGCAGGTGTGTATGTGTAACTGCCGTCGGGGTTCATTGTAACTGTACCGTGTGCCGCCCCGCCGTTAGCTCCTACCAGCGACCATACATTGCCTCCGTCGCCGCTCGGGGTATCATTGGTCGATACGTTACCGCTTACCTGGGTATCTTCTGTTGTGGTATTTGTGTCATTGGTAGCTGACGGGGTGTCATCTACTGCCGTGATTGTTATCGTAACTGTTGCTGTCGTGCAGTCTGCATCAGCATCACACAACTGGTAAGTAAAGACATCCGTGCCGTTATAGTTGGCTGCAGGTGTGTACGTGTAACTGCCGTCAGGGTTCATGGTAACTGTACCGTGTGCCGCCCCGCCGTTAGCTCCTACCAGCGACCATACATTGCCTCCGTCGCCACTCGGGGTGTCATTGGTCGATACGTTACCGCTTACCTGGGTGTCTTCTGTTGTGGTATTTGTGTCATTGGTAGCTGACGGGGTGTCATCTACTGCTGTGATCGTAATCGTAACTGTCGCTGTCGTGCAGTCTGCATCAGCATCACACAACTGGTAAGTAAAGACATCCGTGCCGTTATAGTTGGCTGCAGGTGTGTATGTGTAACTGCCGTCGGGGTTCATGGTAACTGTACCGTGTGCCGCCCCGCCGTTAGCTCCTACCAGCGACCATACATTGCCTCCGTCGCCGCTCGGGGTGTCATTGGTCGATACGTTGCCGCTTACCTGGGTGTCTTCTGTGGTGGTATTTGTGTCATTGGCAGATGACGGGGTGTCATCTACTGAAGTGATTGTTACTGTCACTGTTCCTGTTGAGCAGTCTGCATCCGTATCACACAACTGGTAAGTAAAGACATCCGTGCCGTTATAGTTGGCTGCGGGGGTGTACGTGTAACTGCCGTCAGGGTTCATGGTAACTGTACCGTGTGATGCCCCGCCGTTAGCTCCTACCAGCGACCATACATTGCCTCCGTCGCCGCTAGGGGTGTCATTGGTCGATACGTTGCCGCTTACCTGGGTGTCTTCTGTGGTGGTATTTGTGTCATTGGCAGATGACGGGGTGTCATCTACTGCTGTGATCGTAATCGTTACCGTAGCTTCATCACAGTCACTGTCTGTATCGCATAACCTGTAGGTAAATGTATCTGTACCATTATAATTAGCTGCTGGAGTGTAAGTAAATGTACCATTGGTATTCACAACGGCAGTGCCATGTAAGGACTGGGTAACAAGACTCCATACGTTACCACCATCACCACTAGGTGTATCATTGCCCGAAAGTGTACTGCTTATCTGGATATCTTCATCTGTAGTGAAGGAGTCATCCACAGCTACTGGTACATCATCTGTCAGGCTGACAGTGATGCTTACAACTGCCTGGTCACAGTCACCATCTATATCGCAGATCTGGTAGCTA
This sequence comes from uncultured Bacteroidales bacterium, assembly GCA_963732365.1. Classification (GTDB taxonomy): domain Bacteria; phylum Bacteroidota; class Bacteroidia; order Bacteroidales; family VadinHA17; genus SR-FBR-E99. Next base: position 157,903 of record CAVSZC010000004.1, read on the forward strand.
AATGTATCAGGACCGTTATAGTCAAGTACAGGCGTATAAGTATAGGTACCGTCTGCATTGACAACGGCTATCCCATGCAAGGCCTGGGTAACAAGGCTCCATACGTTCCCTCCGTCGCCACTCGGTGTGTCATTACCGGCAACGGTGCCACCAAGTGGTGTATCCTCTGCCGTACCAAAGCTATCGTCTGCAGCTACTGGTGCGTCATCTACCGCTGTGATCGTTATCGTAACTGTCGCTGTCGTGCAGTCTGCATCAGCATCACACAACTGGTAAGTAAAGACATCCGTGCCGTTATAGTTGGCTGCAGGTGTGTATGTGTAACTGCCGTCGGGGTTCATGGTAACTGTACCGTGTGCCGCCCCGCCGTTAGCTCCTACCAGCGACCATACATTGCCTCCGTCGCCGCTCGGGGTGTCATTGGTCGATACGTTGCCGCTTACCTGGGTGTCTTCTGCTGTGGTGTTGGTATCATTGGCAGATGACGGGGTGTCATCTACTGAGGTGATTGTTATCGTAACTGTCGCTGTCGTGCAGTCTGCATCAGTGTCACACAACTGGTAAGTAAAGACATCCGTGCCGTTATAGTTGGCTGCAGGTGTGTATGTGTAACTGCCGTCAGGGTTCATGGTAACTGTACCGTGTGCCGCCCCGCCGTTAGCTCCTACCAGCGACCATACATTGCCTCCGTCGCCGCTCGGGGTGTCATTGGTCGATACGCTACCGCTTACCTGGGTGTCTTCTGTGGTGGTGTTGGTATCATTGGTAGCTGACGGGGTGTCATCTACTGCCGTGATTGTTATCGTAACTGTCGCTGTCGTGCAGTCTGCATCAGCATCACACAACTGGTAAGTAAAGACATCCGTGCCGTTATAGTTGGCTGCGGGTGTGTATGTGTAACTGCCGTCGGGGTTCATGGTAACTGTACCGTGTGCCGCCCCGCCGTTAGCTCCTACCAGCGACCATACATTGCCTCCGTCGCCGCTAGGGGTGTCATTGGTCGATACGTTACCGCTTACCTGGGTGTCTTCTGTGGTGGTATTTGTGTCATTGGCAGATGACGGGGTGTCATCTACTGCTGTGATCGTAATCGTTACCGTAGCTTCATCACAGTCACTGTCTGTATCGCATAACCTGTAGGTAAATGTATCTGTACCATTATAATTAGCTGCTGGAGTGTAAGTAAATGTACCATTGGTATTCACAACGGCAGTGCCATGCAAGGCCTGGGTAACAAGGCTCCATACGTTACCTCCATCACCACTCGGTGTGTCATTACCGGCAACGGTGCCACCAAGTGGTGTATCCTCTGCCGTACCAAAGCTATCGTCTGCAGCTACTGGCAAGTCATCTACTGTAGTGATTGTTATCGTAACTGTCGCTGTCGTGCAGTCTGCATCAGCATCACACAACTGGTAAGTAAAGACATCCGTGCCGTTATAGTTGGCTGCAGGTGTGTATGTGTAACTGCCGTCGGGGTTCATTGTAACTGTACCGTGTGCCGCCCCGCCGTTAGCTCCTACCAGCGACCATACATTGCCTCCGTCGCCGCTCGGGGTATCATTGGTCGATACGTTACCGCTTACCTGGGTATCTTCTGTTGTGGTATTTGTGTCATTGGTAGCTGACGGGGTGTCATCTACTGCCGTGATTGTTATCGTAACTGTCGCTGTCGTGCAGTCTGCATCAGCATCACACAACTGGTAAGTAAAGACATCCGTGCCGTTATAGTTGGCTGCAGGTGTGTATGTGTAACTGCCGTCGGGGTTCATTGTAACTGTACCGTGTGCCGCCCCGCCGTTAGCTCCTACCAGCGACCATACATTGCCTCCGTCGCCGCTAGGGGTGTCATTGGTCGATACGTTACCGCTTACCTGGGTGTCTTCTGTGGTGGTGTTGGTATCATTGGTAGCTGACGGGGTGTCATCTACTGCCGTGATTGTTATCGTAACTGTCGCTGTCGTGCAGTCTGCATCAGCATCACACAACTGGTAAGTAAAGACATCCGTGCCGTTATAGTTGGCTGCGGGGGTGTACGTGTAACTGCCGTCGGGGTTCATTGTAACTGTACCGTGTGCCGCCCCGCCGTTAGCTCCTACCAGCGACCATACATTGCCTCCGTCGCCACTCGGGGTGTCATTGGTCGATACGCTACCGCTTACCTGGGTATCTTCTGCTGTGGTGTTGGTGTCGTTGGTAGATGACGGGGTGTCATCTACTGCCGTGATTGTTATCGTAACTGTCGCTGTCGTGCAGTCCGCATCAGCATCACACAACTGGTAAGTAAAGACATCCGTGCCGTTATAGTTGGCTGCAGGTGTGTATGTGTAACTGCCGTCGGGGTTCATTGTAACTGTACCGTGTGCCGCCCCGCCGTTAGCTCCTACCAGCGACCATACATTGCCTCCGTCGCCGCTAGGGGTATCATTGGTCGATACGTTACCGCTTACCTGGGTATCTTCTGTTGTGGTATTTGTGTCATTGGTAGCTGACGGGGTGTCATCTACTGCCGTGATTGTTATCGTAACTGTTGCTGTCGTGCAGTCTGCATCAGCATCACACAACTGGTAAGTAAAGACATCCGTGCCGTTATAGTTGGCTGCAGGTGTGTACGTGTAACTGCCGTCAGGGTTCATGGTAACTGTACCGTGTGCCGCCCCGCCGTTAGCTCCTACCAGCGACCATACATTGCCTCCGTCGCCACTCGGGGTGTCATTGGTCGATACGTTACCGCTTACCTGGGTGTCTTCTGTTGTGGTATTTGTGTCATTGGTAGCTGACGGGGTGTCATCTACTGCTGTGATCGTAATCGTAACTGTCGCTGTCGTGCAGTCTGCATCAGCATCACACAACTGGTAAGTAAAGACATCCGTGCCGTTATAGTTGGCTGCAGGTGTGTATGTGTAACTGCCGTCGGGGTTCATGGTAACTGTACCGTGTGCCGCCCCGCCGTTAGCTCCTACAAGCGACCATAAATTGCCTCCGTCGCCGCTAGGGGTGTCATTGGTCGATACGTTGCCGCTTACCTGGGTGTCTTCTGTGGTGGTATTTGTGTCATTGGCAGATGACGGGGTGTCATCTACTGCTGTGATCGTAATCGTTACCGTAGCTTCATCACAGTCACTGTCTGTATCGCATAACCTGTAGGTAAATGTATCTGTACCATTATAATTAGCTGCTGGAGTGTAAGTAAATGTACCATTGGTATTCACAACGGCAGTGCCATGTAAGGACTGGGTAACAAGACTCCATACGTTACCACCATCACCACTAGGTGTATCATTGCCCGAAAGTGTACTGCTTATCTGGATATCTTCATCTGTAGTGAAGGAGTCATCCACAGCTACTGGTACATCATCTGTCAGGCTGACAGTGATGCTTACAACTGCCTGGTCACAGTCACCATCTATATCGCAGATCTGGTAGCTAAATGTATCAGGACCGTTATAGTCAAGTACAGGCGTATAAGTATAGGTACCGTCTGCATTGACAACGGCTATCCCATGCAAGGCCTGGGTAACAAGGCTCCATACGTTCCCTCCGTCGCCACTCGGTGTATCATTGCCCGAAAGTGTACTGCTTATCTGGATATCTTCATCTGTAGTGAAGGAGTCATCCACAGCTACTGGTACATCATCTGTCAGGCTGACAGTGATGCTTACAACTGCCTGGTCACAGTCACCATCTATATCGCAGATCTGGTAGCTAAATGTATCAGGACCGTTATAGTCAAGTACAGGCGTATAAGTATAGGTACCGTCTGCATTGACAACGGCTATCCCATGCAAGGCCTGGGTAACAAGGCTCCATACGTTACCACCATCACCACTAGGAGTGTCATTTCCCGCTACGCTGCCGCCAAGAGGCGTGTCCTCTGCCGTACCAAAGCTATCGTCTGCAGCTACTGGTGCGTCATCTACCGCTGTGATCGTTATCGTAACTGTCGCTGTCGTGCAGTCTGCATCAGCATCACACAACTGGTAAGTAAAGACATCCGTGCCGTTATAGTTGGCTGCAGGTGTGTATGTGTAACTGCCGTCGGGGTTCATGGTAACTGTACCGTGTGCCGCCCCGCCGTTAGCTCCTACCAGCGACCATACATTGCCTCCGTCGCCGCTCGGGGTGTCATTGGTCGATACGTTGCCGCTTACCTGGGTGTCTTCTGCTGTGGTGTTGGTATCATTGGCAGATGACGGGGTGTCATCTACTGCCGTGATCGTAATCGTAACTGTCGCTGTCGTGCAGTCTGCATCAGCATCACACAACTGGTAAGTAAAGACATCCGTGCCGTTATAGTTGGCTGCAGGTGTGTATGTGTAACTGCCGTCGGGGTTCATTGTAACTGTACCGTGTGCCGCCCCGCCGTTAGCTCCTACCAGCGACCATACATTGCCTCCGTCGCCGCTAGGGGTGTCATTGGTCGATACGTTGCCGCTTACCTGGGTGTCTTCTGTGGTGGTGTTGGTATCATTGGTAGCTGACGGGGTGTCATCTACTGCCGTGATTGTTATCGTAACTGTCGCTGTCGTGCAGTCTGCATCAGCATCACACAACTGGTAAGTAAAGACATCCGTGCCGTTATAGTTGGCTGCGGGGGTGTACGTGTAACTGCCGTCGGGGTTCATGGTAACTGTACCGTGTGCCGCCCCGCCGTTAGCTCCTACCAGCGACCATACATTGCCTCCGTCGCCACTGGGAGTATCATTGATCGATACGTTACCGCTTACCTGGGTGTCTTCTGTGGTGGTATTTGTGTCATTGGCAGATGACGGGGTGTCATCTACTGCTGTGATCGTAATCGTAACTGTCGCTGTCGTGCAGTCTGCATCAGCATCACACAACTGGTAAGTAAAGGTGTCCGTACCATTGTAATTGGTTGCAGGAGTATAGGTGAACGAGCCATCCCCATTGACTACTGCCGCACCATGCAATGCCTGTGTAACAAGACTCCATACATTACCACCATCACCACTTGGTGTGTCATTTCCCGCTACGCTGCCGCCAAGAGGCGTGTCCTCTGACGTGCCAAAACTGTCATCTGAGGCTATTGGTAAATCATCTACCGCAGTGATTGTTACCGTCACTGTTCCTGTCGAGCAGTCCGCATCCGTATCACACAACTGGTAGGTAAAGACATCTGTCCCGTTGTAGTTGGCTTCTGGAGTGTAGGTGTAACTGCCGTCGGGGTTCATTGTAACTGTACCGTGTGATGCCCCGCCGTTTGCTCCTACAAGCGACCATAAATTGCCTCCGTCTCCACTAGGAGTATCATTGGTTGATACATTACCCCCTACCTGGGTATCTTCTGTCGTTGTGTTGGTGTCATCAGTTGCTGAAGGAGTGTCATTTACTGAAGTGATTGTTACTGTCACTGTTCCTGTTGAGCAGTCTGCATCCGTATCACACAACTGATAAGTAAAGGTGTCCGTACCATTGTAATTGGTTGCAGGAGTATAGGTGAACGAGCCATCCCCATTGACTACTGCCGCACCATGCAATGCCTGTGTAACAAGGCTCCATACGTTACCACCATCACCACTAGGAGTGTCATTACCGGCAACGGTGCCACCAAGTGGTGTATCCTCTGCCGTACCAAAGCTATCGTCTGCAGCTACTGGTGCGTCATCTACTGCCGTGATTGTTATCGTAACTGTTGCTGTCGTGCAGTCTGCATCAGCATCACACAACTGGTAAGTAAAGACATCCGTGCCGTTATAGTTGGCTGCGGGGGTGTACGTGTAACTGCCGTCAGGGTTCATGGTAACAGTACCGTGTGCCGCCCCACCATTAGCTCCGACAAGTGACCATATATTGCCTCCGTCGCCACTCGGTGTGTCATTACCAGCAACGGTGCCACCAAGGGGTGTATCCTCTGCCGTACCAAAGCTATCGTCTGCAGCTACTGGCAAGTCATCTACTGTAGTGATCGTAATCGTAACTGTCGCTGTCGTGCAGTCCGCATCAGCATCACACAACTGGTAAGTAAAGACATCCGTGCCGTTATAGTTGGCTGCAGGTGTGTATGTATAACTGCCGTCAGGGTTCATGGTAACAGTACCGTGTGCCGCCCCGCCGTTAGCTCCTACAAGAGACCATATATTGCCTCCGTCGCCACTCGGGGTGTCATTGGTCGATACGTTGCCGCTTACCTGGGTGTCTTCTGTGGTGGTATTTGTGTCATTGGCAGATGACGGGGTGTCATCTACTGCTGTGATCGTAATCGTTACCGTAGCTTCATCACAGTCACTGTCTGTATCGCATAACCTGTAGGTAAATGTATCTGTACCATTATAATTAGCTGCTGGAGTGTAAGTAAATGTACCATTGGTATTCACAACGGCAGTGCCATGTAAGGACTGGGTAACAAGACTCCATACGTTACCACCATCACCACTAGGTGTATCATTGCCCGAAAGTGTACTGCTTATCTGGATATCTTCATCTGTAGTGAAGGAGTCATCCACAGCTACTGGTACATCATCTGTCAGGCTGACAGTGATGCTTACAACTGCCTGGTCACAGTCACCATCTATATCGCAGATCTGGTAGCTAAATGTATCAGGACCGTTATAGTCAAGTACAGGCGTATAAGTATAGGTACCGTCTGCATTGACAACGGCTATCCCATGCAAGGCCTGGGTAACAAGGCTCCATACGTTACCTCCATCACCACTAGGAATGTCATTACCGGCAACGGTGCCACCAAGTGGTGTATCCTCTGCCGTACCAAAGCTATCGTCTGCAGCTACTGGCAAGTCATCTACTGTAGTGATTGTTATCGTAACTGTCGCTGTCGTGCAGTCTGCATCAGCATCACACAACTGGTAAGTAAAGACATCCGTGCCGTTATAGTTGGCTGCAGGTGTGTATGTGTAACTGCCGTCGGGGTTCATTGTAACTGTACCGTGTGCCGCCCCGCCGTTAGCTCCTACCAGCGACCATACATTGCCTCCGTCGCCGCTCGGGGTATCATTGGTCGATACGTTACCGCTTACCTGGGTATCTTCTGTTGTGGTATTTGTGTCATTGGTAGCTGACGGGGTGTCATCTACTGCCGTGATTGTTATCGTAACTGTTGCTGTCGTGCAGTCTGCATCAGCATCACACAACTGGTAAGTAAAGACATCCGTGCCGTTATAGTTGGCTGCAGGTGTGTACGTGTAACTGCCGTCAGGGTTCATGGTAACTGTACCGTGTGCCGCCCCGCCGTTAGCTCCTACCAGCGACCATACATTGCCTCCGTCGCCACTCGGGGTGTCATTGGTCGATACGTTACCGCTTACCTGGGTGTCTTCTGTTGTGGTATTTGTGTCATTGGTAGCTGACGGGGTGTCATCTACTGCTGTGATCGTAATCGTAACTGTCGCTGTCGTGCAGTCTGCATCAGCATCACACAACTGGTAAGTAAAGACATCCGTGCCGTTATAGTTGGCTGCAGGTGTGTATGTGTAACTGCCGTCGGGGTTCATGGTAACTGTACCGTGTGCCGCCCCGCCGTTAGCTCCTACCAGCGACCATACATTGCCTCCGTCGCCGCTCGGGGTGTCATTGGTGGATACGTTGCCGCTTACCTGGGTGTCTTCTGTGGTGGTATTTGTGTCATTGGCAGATGACGGGGTGTCATCTACTGAAGTGATTGTTACTGTCACTGTTCCTGTTGAGCAGTCTGCATCCGTATCACACAACTGGTAAGTAAAGACATCCGTGCCGTTATAGTTGGCTGCGGGGGTGTACGTGTAACTGCCGTCAGGGTTCATGGTAACTGTACCGTGTGATGCCCCGCCGTTTGCTCCTACAAGCGACCATAAATTGCCTCCGTCTCCACTAGGAGTATCATTGGTTGATACATTACCCCCTACCTGGGTATCTTCTGTCGTTGTGTTGGTGTCATCAGTTGCTGAAGGAGTGTCATTTACTGAAGTGATTGTTACTGTCACTGTTCCTGTTGAGCAGTCTGCATCAGCATCACACAACTGGTAAGTAAAGACATCCGTGCCGTTATAGTTGGCTGCGGGGGTGTACGTGTAACTGCCGTCGGGGTTCATGGTAACAGTACCGTGTGCCGCCCCACCATTAGCTCCGACAAGTGACCATATATTGCCTCCGTCTCCACTAGGAGTATCATTGGTTGATACATTACCCCCTACCTGGGTATCTTCTGTCGTTGTGTTGGTGTCATCAGTTGCTGAAGGAGTGTCATTTACTGAAGTGATTGTTACAATCACAGTTCCTGTCGAACAATCTGCATCAGTATCACACAACTGGTAAGTAAATGAATCAGACCCATTATAATCAAGTGCAGGTGTATAGGTATAGGTACCGTCTGTATTGACTACTGCAACCCCATGTAAGGCCTGGGTGACAAGGCTCCAAACGTTACCCCCGTCACCACTTGGTGTGTCATTACCCGATACGCTGCCACTAAGAGGGGTGTCTTCTGACGTGCCAAAGCTATCATCTGAGGCTATTGGTAAATCATTTACTGACGTAACACTAAACGTCGCTGCATCACTACCACTCAACGATCCCGGGTCCGTAGCCGTGAACGTGATCGTCTCACTTCCGTTCCACTCCCCTGACAACGGGGTGATCGTCGCAACCCTGTCGGTGATAGTTACAGACAGATCAGTGTTGCCTGTCGCAATCCACGTAAGTTCTGTGTCAAGATTGTCTGCATCTGTTACATAGTCATCAAGGTTGATCGTCGCAAAGCTGCTTCCCTCCATTATGCTCTGATCAGGGATACCTGATACTTCTGGCGCAGATTGACCATAGCTAATTCCAGCCCCCATTACGGAAAGCAAGAATCCAAGTATTACAACCCGAAAAATTCCCCGGGGATTTATAATGTCAGGGATACGAATTATCGGATCCATAACAAATAATTTGTAATCATTGAAACTCAAGAAAGGTGACAGAAATGTAAAAAACAAGTTCATTCAGAACCTTGATGCGGATTAAAATATGGAAGGTTAGTAAACAAGATATGCATAGATTGACAACATGTATCTAATTGCTAATCTTTAATTTACGTGATTTATAAGATTTTTTTGAGAAAAACCTTCGTTTCGTCAGTCACACTGACCCGACTTTTGTGATGAGCCTGACGATAATCGTCCCAGGCTCCCCGGAAAGAGCTGCGCACAAATCATATCCAACCTTTATGATTTTTACCTCATCTGCCTGAAGCAGAGAGGTCAGGGGAATAAAATATGCTCAGCCTTCAAAAATTAAGACTTCTAAATTAAAAGAATTGTAACAGATTCCTACGTTAAATTTGACCAAAAGATAATAATCATCCGCCAAAAACTTCATTCAAAAGACCAAGGAGACCTTTCCCCGGCAACTTTTCAGATTTTAATCAACAGCGGTTGCATTTTATGTTCTCCGGAAGTAAATTTATACTGTGACAGGCGATCAATATACCGCCTTATAATTTATTCATAATCAAAATATTAACGCCATGACAAAAGGACTTGTAACAAAGAAAAGCCAGAAAAAAGAGCCGACAAAGAGCCTGAAGGAGAAGCGGAAAGAAAAAAAGGAAAAGAAAAGCGGTAAATAGAAAACTGCGCACATCCCCGGTTTTTCCGTCGTAATGAGATTCGGAATATCGGGGTTTGTTATTCCTATATCCATACATTATAATAAGAGAACTGGCAGGAAAGATATATGCAGAAAATGGATAGATTTGTATTAGAAATCTATTTAGAGCATATAATTCTAATGGTTTTCTTACCACCAAGGCGCAAAAGATATTTCGCTAAGGCGCACAAAGAGCTGCCGCAACATGGATAAGGAGGAGATATTTAAAAAGATCCTGGACTGCTCATTTAATGTCCATTCCGGTCTGGGACCCGGACTACTTGAGAGTGCTTACGAGGAGTGCCTCTTCTTTGAACTTACTAATTGTGGACTTAAAGTTGAGAAACAAAAGCCAATGCCATTAGTATACAAAGATGTCAAACTTGATGCAGGCTACCGCGTTGACCTACTTGTAGAGAATTGTATCATTATTGAGGTAAAATCAGTTGAAGCCTTTGCCGATATCCATCTTGCTCAGATCCTCACCTATATGAAGCTTGCAAATTGCAGCCTTGGGCTTCTCCTCAACTTCAATGTCCGGCACCTGAAAGAGGGAATAAAGCGTGTAATCTTATAACCTTTGTGTCCTTCGTGATTACCTTCAACGCCTTTGTGGTAAAATAATGATTTCCTGAATTATTACTATCTTCATCCCCCGGCGGAGTTGAAGTTTTTGCAGCCAGATGAGAAAAAGGAAAACAAGGTCCCCCTTCCCGTGGGCAACTGTGAGCGTGCTGACAATTATGGCTGCCGTTCTCACTGTGATATTCATCCTTTACTCATCAGGACAGAAGACAAGGTTAATCACCGACGCTGCCACAGAGATGGATGCCGTCGCAAGACTCAAGGCAGACCAGGTAGCCCACTGGAGGCAGGAGAAGCTGAACGACGCGCGGCTTATCCATGAGAATATCACCCTGGTGGAACATATCGACGCTCTTTTCATCAAGGAAGGAAACCTGAAGGAGAAATCAAGACTGATCCAGCTTCTTACAACTCTTATCGATAACTACGATTTCGGCGGAGCTGTCCTTCTCGATGCAGGGGGAAGGCCCGGATTAGCTGTTCCGCAGTCAGAGGGAAAAATAGGTGACAACCTCAGACAGAGGATCCCTTCCATCATAGCCAACTCCCGACATCACCCTCTCCGATTTTCATACAGCAGAATCGGTTGAATACCTCCATCTTGACCTGGTCATCCCGATGAAGATGCCACACGAGGGTGATACTGTGATGGCAGGTATCCTGGTCATACGGGTCGATCCTGACAAGGAGCTTTTTCCCCTCATCTCATCATGGCCAACGCCCGGCACCTCTGCCGAATGTATCCTCTTCAGGTTCGAGTCCGACTCTGTCGTCTACCTCAATGCCTCCAGACTGGCAGGCTATGACCCGGGACTGGCTGTCGTTCCCGTCAGCGACCTGGAACAGGCGGCACTGAATCCTCCGGTGAAAGGTCAGGAGGCAAGGACATACACCGATTATGCCGGCAGCGAGGTGGTAGCTGCCGTAAGACAGGTCCCGGGCACAGAATGGTATCTCGCAGCAAAGAAAGATACTTCCGAGATACTCACCAGGTTCACACATGAGCTCACCGTTCTCTGGATGATAATGGTGATTATCTATTTTGCCCTCGCCAGCATCGCCTACCTGATTGTCAAAACTGCCAGGGTAAGATACATCCGTGAGAGGTACAAGGAGGATCTGAACAGGCAGGCAATCATGAAGCACCTTGACTTCGTGATGAAACACGGCAACGATATTATTCTTTTGATAGACAGTGATCTGAATATTATCGAGGCAAATGAAAGGGCACTGGGCACCTACGGATATCCCCGCAACAAGCTCATCGGCATGAATGTCTCCGAGCTCCGGACACCGGAGGAGGCCCCCCTCCTCTCAGGACAGGTGCAGGACCTCATCAACAACGGCTCCATCTATATCGAGACTGTCCATCAAAGAAGAGACGGCACATCATTCCCGATAGAGATCAGCGCTCATACTGTTGAGGTTGAAGGTGGAAGATATTTTCAGAGCATAGGCCGCGACATCACTGACCGCAAGCGTTCAGAGACTGAGATGATAGAGAGTAACAGGAAACTCAACACCATCATCAATAATCTTCGCGGGGTAGTGTTCCACTGCGCCAACGACAAGGACTGGACCATGCAATACATCAGCGACGGAATATATGAGCTGGCAGGTTATCTCCCCAATGAGTTCATTGGCAACAAAATAAGATCGTTTGAATCAATCATCGACCCTGAAGACAGGCAGAGGGTGTGGGATGAGGTGCACCAGACACTGAGCACCGGATACCTTTATACTATTGAGTACCGCATCATTACTTCCGCAGGAAACAAGCGCTGGGTCTGGGAAAGAGGACGAGGGTATTATGAAAGCGACAAGCTGGTCGCCCTGGAGGGATTTATTTCCGACATCACCGACAGGAAGCGGATCGAAGAGGAACTGATAAGGGCCCGCGATAAGGCCGAGAGGAGCGACAGGCTCAAGACCGCCTTCCTTCACAATATCTCACACGAGATCCGCACGCCGATGAATGCCATCGTAGGCTTCACCGCACTGCTCGACGCACCTGAGACAACCGACGAGGCCCGCAAGCAATACATTGATATTATATACCAGTCAAGCAACCAGCTGCTGTCAATAATTACCGACATTGTCGATATTTCAAACATTGAGACCGGCCTGGTCAAGGTCTCGAACAACCAGGTCAACCTTAACACGATGATCAGGAACCTGTACGAGCAGTACCGCATGCGTGCCCAGCATCAGAATCTTGCCATGTCATTCACCACTCATATTGACGATACCCATGCCACGGTAATGACTGACGAAACAAAGGTCATACAGATATTCTCAAACCTCCTCAACAACGCACTTAAGTTCACCCATGAAGGGCGTATCGAGCTTGGTTATGTGATCAGGGGCGAAACAGTGGAATTTTTTGTAAGCGACACCGGTATCGGTATTGCACCGGAGCATCAGCCAAAGGTATTCGAACGGTTCTTCCAGGTCGAAAACACCTATTCCAAGCAGTTCAGCGGCACAGGACTGGGGCTGTCAATCTCAAAGGCATATGCGGAGCTTCTTGGTGGTTCGATATGGCTTATCTCCACACCCGGGGAAGGGTCGCTCTTCTGTTTCTCAATACCTTTCAGGAAGGCAACAGAGCAGGCTCATTCTCACAGGAAGAGCCACCAGACCAAGGCCTGAACCTTTACTGATTTTCGATCCACTTAATAGCAATACCCAGCTCATCAAGCTGCTCTTTCTTAATGGTTGACGGAGTGTCAATCATTACATCACGCGCCTGATTGTTTTTCGGGAAGGCGATAAAGTCGCGTATAGTGTCTGACCCCCCCAGTATTGCTGCCCACCTGTCAAATCCGAAGGCTATCCCTCCGTGCGGCGGAGCACCAAAGCGGAAGGCATTGAGAAGGAACCCGAACTGATGCCTTGCCTCTTCCTCAGTGAATCCCAGGGTCTTAAACATAAGTGACTGAATGTCCCCGTCATGGATACGGATGGAGCCGCCGCCAATCTCAGTGCCGTTGATGACCAGGTCATAGGCATTTGCATGGACGCGTCCCGGATCACTTATCATATATTCAAGGTCCTCAGGCTTGGGTGCCGTAAAAGGATGGTGCTTGGCATAGAAACGCTTCGTCTCTTCATCCCATTCCAGGAGGGGGAAGTCAACAACCCATAGTGGTGCATAGACGGAGGGATCACGCAAGCCCATACGTTTACCCATCTCAAGGCGAAGCTCACCGAGTGCATTCAGCGTATGAGTCTGCTCTCCGGCCATCATCAGTATCAGATCACCGGCACCGGCGCCCGTGATACTTGCAAAACTCTTCAGAACGTCAGGTGGGTAGAATTTATCAACTGATGACTTTGCAGTTCCGTCAGCCTCGATGCGCACATATACCAGCCCCTTTGCCCCAATCTGCGGCCGTTTTACATATTCGGTAAGCTCGTCAAGCTGCTTTCGGGTGTATGATCCGCAACCTGCTGCACAGATCGCACCAACATATTCGGCAGAGTCGAACAGGGGAAAATTCCTACCCTGGACCTTTCTTGTCATTTCGGTGATGCACATCCCGAATCTTATGTCGGGCTTATCGGTGCCGTAGCGGCTCATAGCTTCGTCATATGGCATGCGGGGAAAACTGTCGCTGAAGGTGATCCCCTTTATCTGACGGAAGAGGTGGCGGGCCAGACCCTCAAAGGTATTCAGGATGTCATCCTGGTGTATGAATGACATTTCGCAGTCTATCTGCGTGAACTCCGGCTGTCGGTCAGCGCGGAGGTCCTCGTCACGGAAACACTTTACAATCTGGAAATATTTGTCGAACCCGGCGACCATCAGCAACTGCTTGAATGTCTGGGGACTCTGCGGAAGAGCATAAAATTCCCCGTGATGCAGTCTCGACGGAACCACGAAATCGCGTGCACCCTCAGGTGTTGACTTTATCAGGACCGGGGTCTCCACCTCGATGAATCCCTCCCCGTCAAGATATTTTCTTACCTCTTGGGCCATCCTGTGACGCAGAATTATGTTTGACCGGACATTCTGACGGCGAAGGTCAAGATAACGGTACTTCATCCTCAGTTCATCACCCCCGTCACTGTTCTCTTCAATCGTAAAGGGAGGGATGTCTGATGAATTCAGTACTGTAATGTTTTCTGCAATGATCTCAATATCTCCCGTCGGAAGCTTCGGGTTCTTGTTGCTGCGCTCAGCCACCGTGCCGGTGACCTGAATGACAAATTCACGTCCAAGCTTGCGGACCTGCATGCAGAGGTCAGCGTCGGCTTCCATGTTGAAAACCAGCTGTGTAATGCCGTAGCGGTCACGGAGGTCAATGAAGGTCATACCGCCAAACTCACGCAACCGCTGTACCCATCCCGCAAGGGTGACCTTCTCTCCTTTATTGCTGATAATCAGCTCTCCGCATGTATGTGTCCTGTACATCTCTCGATTATTGAGGAGACAAAAATAAGAATTATTCCCGGTAATAACCGGTAATAACTCTGTGCCGGCATTTTGTTCATTTTTTATAAAATTGCAAAAAATTGTGACCTTTACCGGCATGGACATCAATCTGAAAAGGAAAACTGCCAGTATTTCCGTAATCTCAAATACTCTGCTGATCGTGATGAAGCTGGTCGTCGGACTGCTCACCAATTCCGTCAGCATCATCTCTGAAGCCATTCACTCCGGCCTTGATCTTGTGGCTGCGATAATAGCATATTTCTCTGTCAGGATATCAGGCAACCCAGCTGACGAGAGGCACCCCTTCGGTCACGGCAAGATGGAAAATGTTTCAGGAGTGATTGAGGCAGTACTCATATTTATTGCATCAGCATGGATAATTACCGAGGCCGTCAAGAAACTGATCCATCCTGAGGAGACCGGGGTACTGGGACTCGGGATTCTGGTGATGGCCATCTCTGCCATTGTAAACACATTTGTTTCACGCAGGCTCTATAAGGTAGCACGCATGACCGAATCGGTAGCGCTTGAGGCTGACGCACTTCACCTTAAGACTGATGTATATACTTCGGCCGGGGTAGCGGTCGGACTGACGCTTATCTGGATAACAGGCCTGCATATTCTTGACCCTATCATAGCCTTTGGAGTCGCGTTGCTTATCATCTTCGAGTCATGGCTGCTACTTAAGAAAGCCTTTTCACCGCTTCTTGACACCGCTCTCTCGCCTGAAGAAATTGTCAGAGTTGAAAACATCCTGAGCGAGATGAAAGCCAGTTACCATGATCTTCGGACACGCGCTGCAGGCCACCAGCGTTTTGTAGAGCTGCACCTTGATGTTCATCCCGGTGAAACCATTGAAACGATCCATCATCAGTGCGATGCCATTGAAGAACGCCTTCAGCGCGAATTCAAGGACATAAGTGTAATTATTCATCCGGAACCTAAAGGCTGACCTGATGGAATATTCGCAGGATGAATTCTATATGCGGATGGCGCTGGCTGAAGCATCCAAGGCCGCAGCCCGTGATGAGGTGCCCGTCGGTGCTGTCATTGTCACCGGCACAACGGTCATAGCCCGTGCTCACAATCTTACCGAGACACTCAATGACCCTACCGCTCATGCCGAGATGCAGGCTATCACCGCCGCCACCGCCAGCCTCGGAGGGAAGTACCTGACCGGGTGCACTATCTATGTCACCGTTGAACCATGCATCATGTGCGCCGGTGCACTGGCATGGAGCCAGATATCTGAAATAGTTTACGGCGCACCCGATGAGAAAAAAGGATATACGACCGTAGGTTCACAGATACTCCATCCGAAGACAGTGGTACGAAGCGGCCCGATGGCAGCTGAGTGTTCTGAGTTAATGAAGGCCTTTTTCAGGAAAAAGAGAGGTTGACCCATATCTCCGGCTGATAGTCAACTGAAAAAAAATTCTTAGGTTTGTTAGAAATAACAAGGTCATGACCCTCGATAACGGAGAAAGGATTGTCGCAATCAGGCTGGCAGGATTTATATCCACCGTGGTTTATGTGCTGTATGTCTTCACAGCCTACTTCGCGAGGATCTACCGTCATATCATCTCTGAGGATAATCTGAATATCCTGACCGCCGTACTTACATTTGGTTACCTGCTGTTGCTGTTCTGGCCTGCGATAATGAAATTCAGGTATATATACTTCTCCGCAGACGAGCGCGGTCTCACTCTGAGATGGTACAAGACCGGCCTGATGCCGGGTGAGAGCATGAGCATCGAGATCCCGGCTGACAGGTTTGCCGGTTATGAGATCACAACGTCATTTTTGGGTTTCCACAGATATCTGAAACTCTATCAGAGTGTTCAGGGAAGGAAGGCAGGGTATAACCCCGTCAGCATATCGGCTCTCAGGAAGAGCCAGGTCTTAAAAATCAGGGAAGCCCTTAATTATTATAAATCAACTATTTAGGCTCCATCCGATAAAACATGAGCAAAGTCATTTTTCATGACTTAAGGTTAATTCACCTTTGGCACTGATTTGATTTCAGAAAATCACAAACCTCAAACATAAACGAAATGAAAGTAAAAGCGATTCTGGCTGAGCTCGAGAAGAAACATCCGGGTGAAGTCGAGTATCATCAGGCAGTAAGGGAAGTCCTTGAATCAATAGAGGATGTATACAATGAGAATCCACGATTTGCCAAGGCAGGCATTCTGCAAAGGCTCATTGAACCTGACCGTATCTTTACCTTTAAGGTTCCCTGGATCGATGATCAGGGAAATGTACAGGTCAACCTGGCCTTCAGGGTGCAGTATAACAATGCCATCGGCCCATACAAAGGCGGTCTCCGCTTTCACCCCACTGTCAACCTTTCAATCCTGAAGTTCCTTGGGTTCGAGCAGATTTTCAAGAACTCACTTACCACTCTTCCCATGGGTGGCGGCAAGGGCGGTTCTGACTTCGACCCGAAGGGCAAATCAGACAACGAAGTGATGCGCTTCTGCCAGTCGTTTATGCTTGAACTGTGGAAGCATATCGGTCCTGAGACTGACGTCCCTGCAGGCGATATAGGTGTCGGCGGACGCGAGATCGGTTTCCTCTACGGGATGTACAAGAAACTGGCGAAGGAACACACAGGTGTTCTCACAGGCAAGGGTCTTAACTGGGGCGGCTCACTCATCCGTCCTGAAGCTACAGGATTCGGTTGCGTCTATTTTGCCAACGAGATGCTGAAGACCAGGAAAGAGTCGTTCAAGGGTAAGAAAGTGGCTGTCTCCGGCTTCGGTAACGTAGCATGGGGAGCAGCTATCAAGGCTACCGAGCTCGGTGCCACGGTGGTGACAATTTCCGGTCCTGACGGCTATATCTATGACCCGAAGGGGATAAGCGGTGAGAAGATCAATTTCATGCTCAAGCTGCGTGCCTCAAACCAGGATATAGTCGAGCCTTACGCCGCCGAGTTCCGTGAGGCAACATTCCATAAGGGCAAGAGGCCCTGGGAAGCAAAGGTTGACATCGCTCTTCCTTGTGCAACACAGAACGAACTGGGTAAAGAGGATGCCAAGACACTGGTAAACAACGGTTGCATATGCGTGAGCGAAGGTGCCAACATGCCCTGTACCCCTGAAGCCATTGAAATCATACAGAAGGCTAAGCTTCTCTTTGCTCCCGGCAAGGCAGCGAATGCAGGAGGCGTTGCCACGTCAGGACTCGAGATGACACAGAACTCCATGAAACTGAACTGGAGCAGGGAAGAGGTTGACCAGAAGCTTCATTCGATAATGGTCAATATCCATGAGGCATGCGTCAAGCACGGCACAGCCAGCGATGGCTATGTAGACTATGTCAAGGGTGCAAACATAGCCGGCTTCCTGAAGGTTGCCAATGCAATGCTTGATCAGGGGGTGGTATAAATTTATTCCATTGATACACATTAACACCGTAGGGACGCGCAAATTGCGCGTCCCTACATGTTTTTTAACCCCTGATCCGGTATACACTTCCCGGACAGGGTGTTATCAGTCCCGCCAGCTCCATCTGCAGAAGGATTGTTGACAGTTTGTTTACAGGGATATCAAGCAGCCTCGTAAGAAGGTCTACTGTCATATCACCCTCGGTCTTCAGGGCCTCATAAATCTTCCTCTCACTGTCGGTCATGCCTGAGAAGAGCACCGTCTGAACAGGTGCCGCAAGCGCTGCAGGCTTCCACCCAAGCAGGTACTCGATATCCTCATGCCCCTCCACCAGGGCTGCCTTGTTGCACCTGATCAGCGCATTGCACCCGGCCGACCATTCGTCGCCAGGCCTGCCGGGCACTGCCATCACCTCGCGGTTGTATGATGCCGCTATGTCTGCGGTTATCAGCGCTCCTCCCCTGAGTCCTGACTCAACAATCAGCGTCGCATCGGAGATACCTGCTATTATCCTGTTGCGCCTTATGAAGTTGTTCCGTTCCGGGAGAGTGTCGGAAGAGAAATCTGTCAGCTGTCCCCCATTCTCAAGAATCGATTTAGCAACTCCTGAGTGAAGCGAAGGATAAATCGTCTTCAGCCCGTGACCCAGCACCGCCACCGTGGGCAGGCCGTTGGCCAGGGCAGCCTTGTGCGCTGCAATATCGATTCCGTAAGCCAGCCCGCTTATGATAATGAGGCCGGGAAAGTGCACCGACAATCCGGCAACTATCTTCTGGCAAATCTCGCGTCCGCGCTGTGTTGCATTGCGTGTGCCGACGATGCTGAGTAAAAAGGGGGCGTTGAGGTCAGCCTTTCCCCTGAAATAGAATGTCACCGGAGAGTCTTCGCACTGACGGAGCCGGAAGGGATAGTCATCGTCAAGATAGAAGAAGACCTTTATTCCATGCTTTTCTACAAATTCAGCCTCCCTGGCGGCCTCAGCCAGGTACTCACGCCCGGCCACTGCTTTTGCCAGTTGGTCACCCACCCCCGGTATCCTGGTGAGGCTCCTGTACGACTCACTGAAGACTGCTTCAACGCTGCCGGTATATGAGACCAGCTTGCGTGCCGTTATATCACCGACACCCGGAATCATTCCGAGTGCGATCTTATGCACCAGCGATTCTGTTGACATGAGGTATAGATGTTAGCGAGACAGATTAAAGGTACGAAAAATCAAAATACAAACACTTCAATAGTATGGTAATCGGTGTTCAGTCCCGACGAGCTTCGCTGTCGGGATCTCCGCTTCGCTCCGATATTCAGTAATCGGTTGTGTGTCAACACTGAATACCGATTACCGATCACCGAATACCAGCTGACAGGACTTCATGCTCCATACACAATGTTATTGATGAACCTGCCTTAAAAAATACTAGTTTTGCCTCATGCAATTAATAGACACACACTGCCATATTTACCTCCCCGAATTCGACGCTGACCGTGATGAAGTGATCAGCAGGGCTGTCGATGCAGGGGTCAGCAGGATCATAATGCCGAACATTGACTCCTCCTCTGTCGCACCGATGCTTGAAGCTGAAGAGAAATATCCGGGGTATTGCTTGCCGATGATGGGATTACATCCGACTTCTGTGAAGGAGAATTTCATGGAGGAGCTAAGTATGGTGGATGCGCATTTGAAGGAGCATAAATACTACGGCATCGGGGAGACCGGCATAGATCTCTACTGGGACAAGTCCTTCCTTCGTGAGCAGCTTGTCGCATTCAGGCGCCACCTTGAGCTGGCGGAGGAATATGATCTTCCAGTGGTGATACATGCCAGGGAGTCTCTTGAGGTGATCATAAATGAAATTATCTCCTTCGGTACCGGCAGGGTAAGGGGTATCTTCCATGCCTTTCCCGGAGGACCAGAGGATGCCGTACGTGTTGTGGAAATGGGGTTCATGATCGGCACCGGCGGCGTGGTGACCTTTCGCAACAGCAGGCTGGGTGAAGCTGCCATTGAGGCCGGAATAAACAATGTCGTCATTGAGACTGACGCACCCTACCTGGCTCCGGTACCCTACCGCGGCAAGAGGAACGAGAGCAGCTATCTGACCCTGGTTATCGAAAAACTCTCTGAATTATTGGCAATTGCACCTGCGGAGGTGGCTGACAGAACGACCGCCAACGCCATTAGACTCTTCAAAATATAACATATGGATAAGAGCACTTCAATCCTTATTATCTACACCGGAGGCACAATCGGTATGGTCAATGAACCGGTCACAGGGACGCTGGTTCCCATCGATTTCAGGCATATCTCCGACCAGGTACCCGAGCTGCGCCGCTTCGGGTACAGGCTTGAGACGGTGACCTTTGATCCTGTCATCGACTCATCTGATGTTAGTCCCGACACATGGGTGAAGATTGCCGGAGCCATTGCAGAGAGATATGATGAGTTTGACGGGTTTGTGGTTTTGCATGGGACGGATACGATGGCATATTCGGCCTCTGCCCTCAGCTTCATGCTGTCGGGACTTGAGAAGCCCGTTATCTTCACCGGGGCGCAACTGCCGATAGGTGTACTGCGCACTGACGGCAAGGAGAACCTGATCACATCGATAGAGATAGCCGCTGCTAGGGATAACAACACTCCCAAGGTACCTGAGGTGTGTGTCTATTTTGAGAACAGGCTGCTGCGCGGCAACAGGACTACCAAGTACAGCGCCGAGCACTTCAATGCTTTCACATCGCCTAATCTGCCTCCTCTTGCCGAGGCAGGACTGCAGATAAGATATAACCGCAACCTGATAAGATATCCTACCGTCAGGAGGCCTCTCTCCATATCGACTAAGTTTGATACTGGCGTTGGCATCCTGAGGCTTTTCCCGGGGTTAGGCAGGTCACTGGTTCACTCCATGCTGGCAACAGAGGGTCTTCGCGGGCTCATTCTTGAGAGCTACGGCACGGGCAACGCACCGACACTTGCATGGTTCTATGATGAGCTCCGGGCATTCATTGCAGGGGGAGGCATCGTACTTAATGTCACGCAGTGTCCAGCCGGCAGTGTGGAGATGGGTCTCTATGAGACATCTGAAGGATTGCGTAGTGCAGGAGTGATAAGCGGGAAGGATCTCACCACCGAAGCAGCAGTGACAAAGATGATGATTCTTCTCGGCAGTGAGCTGTCACGTGCCAGGATCGAGTCGCTTCTCTCGAAGTCGATATGCGGTGAAATGAGCTGAGACGGCAGCTGTCTTTATTTTTTTTGTAAATTGCGCCGGTTTTTCAGGGGAGGGTTACCCGACCTGGACGATGCCACCGGAGAGATGCAGGAGTGGTTTAACTGGCACGCCTGGAAAGCGTGTGTACCTCAAAAGGGTACCGGGGGTTCGAATCCCTTTCTCTCCGCAACGGGTATGAATGCCAGCCCGCCATCCGGCGGGCTGGTTCTATTTTATGGAAGGCGAAGAGTGAGCTCGCTCACGATGAGCATGCCATAAAATAGAAAAACATGCGCTCCGCGCATGCATTCATACCCGCTGCAGGTCTACCAAGAGGGATCACCGAATGTAATCCCATTGCTCCCCCGCCCAGTCGCTCCCTCGCAAAGTCGCCTCCTTCGCTCCCTGCCTCCGACCCCTTCGACCCCTTCGACACCCTTCGACCGGCTCAGGGACCCGCTCAACTTCCTGCTCAGGGACCCGCTGAGAGTATTCCCACACTGTTGGTATGACAGACCACTCCCCGTCCGCCGGATGGCGGACGGACCCCTCCTCACTCAGGAGGGGAAACAACTAACCAACAAATCAGCCCCCTCCGCTTTACGCTCTACGCTCTATGCTCTACGCTTTAAGCTTTACACTCGCTCCCTATACTCCCTGCAAAAAATCCATTCAGCAAATAGATATTTTTTAAAACCCCGCACCGTTGCACTGTTTCCATTTTTTTCTATTTTTGTCTGTAATTCCAACAACTAACTATCATGATGAAAAGAGTTTTTGTTTTTATGGCATTTGCAGCCCTCCTGCTGATGGGCACAACACAGACATCAACGGCACAGACCGAACAGGCTGCAACAACAACGCAGCAACTCACTGAACAGGCCCAGGCAACAACCCCCGCCGGCGAGGCAGTGCTCCACAAGGAGATCAAACGCCTCTTCATCGAGGGCGGCGCCGGATTCATGGGCGTTATCCTCCTCTGCCTCATCTTCGGGCTGGCAATAGCAATAGAGAGGATTATATACCTTAACCTCACAACCACCAACACCGAGAAACTTCTCGAAAAAATTGACAAGGCCCTTAAGGAAGAGGGCGTCGATGCAGCCAAAGAGATCTGCCGCAACACACGCGGACCGGTGGCAAGCATCTTCTACCAGGGACTCGACAGGGCCCACGAAGGCATTGACATGGCCGAGAAATCAGTCGTGGCATACGGCGGCGTACAGATGGGCCTCCTTGAGAAGAACCTCTCATGGATATCTCTCTTCATCGCCCTCGCCCCCATGCTCGGGTTCCTCGGAACAGTCATAGGAATGATCGCTGCCTTCGACGCTATCGAACAGGCCGGGACAGTATCCGCAACAATCGTGGCAGGAGGTATCAAGGTTGCTCTTATCACCACCGTCTTCGGCCTCGTCGTGGCAATCATACTGCAGGTCTTCTACAACTACCTGCTCTCAAAGATCGACAGCCTCTCCAACCAGATGGAAGACTCATCGATCTCCCTCATTGATATGCTGGTTAAATACAACAAACAATAACCTGTCATGGGAGCAAAACTCAAACAGCTCACAGTGATCCTCTCGTGGGTGCTGATGGCACTTACGGTGATCTTCGCCATACTCTTCTACTTCGGAGGTGTGGTTAAGGGCACTGAGGGAACAAGATTCGAAGAGCCGACCGTAACAAACTCTTTCATCGCTTATGCATACTTTCTTTTGGCCATCGTCGTGCTCATCACGCTTTTCTTCAGCATCCGGAACATGGTGCTTAATCCCAAAGGCATCAAAGTGGCCCTCGTCGCTCTCGCCGTCGGAGCAGTACTGGTGGTTATCGCGGCGCTGATGGCAGACAATACCGTGCTTGACCTGCCTCATTACAAAGGCAGTGACAACGTGCCGAGAACCCTCTTCTGGACTGACATAGGTCTTTATGTGGCTTACTTCCTTGCAGCCCTGGCTTTTATAGCTATCATCTATTCAGAGATATCCAAGTTTTTTAAGAAATAACCCGAACAATCCGCCTGCTGGCGGAATAAAATATCCATCAAATGGCAAGAAGGCAAGTACCGGAAATAAATGCAGGCTCAATGGCTGACATTGCGTTCCTCCTTCTTATTTTCTTCCTGGCTGCGACAACAATGGACTCTGACACTGGACTGTTGCGCCAGCTGCCGGAGATACCTGACCCTAACGTTCCGCAGGATGTCAATCAGATCAACGACAGAAATATACTGGAGGTGAAGGTCAATAAAGACAACCTGCTTCTTGTTGAGGGCGAACTGACAGAGTTCAGCCAGCTCAGGGATATAACCAGCAGGTTCATAATCAACGCTGACAACCTGCCCAACATGCCCGAGAAAGAGATAGTCAACCTTCCCTATTTCGGTGACGTACCGGTATCCAAGGCGGTTATTTCGCTGCAGAATGATATCGGCACAAAATACGGCGTCTATATTGCCGTGCAGAACGAACTGATAGCTGCCAGGGCAAAACTGCGTGACGACCTTGCAAAACAGGAGTTCGGCATCGCGTACGAACGGCTTGACGAAGAAAGGAAAGGCGCTGTGGATGACTTTTACAAGGTGCCTATCTCTGAAGCTGAACCTAAAAGGATAGGAGAGAAATGATATGGCACGCTTCGTAAAGACAGGAAAGAAATCAGTCAAGGCGATAAGCACCTCTTCGCTGCCTGACATAGTATTCATGATCCTATTCTTTTTCATGGCCGTGACGACCATGCGTGAGACAGATGTCATGGTTACCGTCAGGATACCTGATGCGACAGAGGGCAAGATACTCGAGAAGAAATCACTCGCCAGCTTCATCTATATTGGTGAGCCGCTTGAGGCTCTTCAGACTCTATACGGCACAGAGCCAAAGATCCAGCTTAATGACACCTTCAAGGAGATAGCAGACATTCAGGACTTTATTGCCCAGGAACGGGAGCAGCTCAATGAGGCTGACAAAACAAAGATGCTGGTGGTGCTCAAGATCGACAGGGATACCAGGATGGGTGTCGTCACCGACGTCAAGCAGGCACTCCGGAGGGCAAGTGCCCTGAAGATCATGTATGCCAACACTAACGTTGACCAGATCACACTGCATTATTGAGCTGGTTTAGAACAGTGATCAACAAATACAACCCGGCAGTGAAAAAGGAATATCTCCTTCTTCCTGCCGGTTTTGCTTGGCTCGGGGTGGGTGTTATGCTTTGCACCATGGCTTTCAGATGGCTGCAGTCAGCAGCTGATCCTATTGTGCTGGCAGCGATAGGAATAGCGTCCGGAATAATTATCTCCATTTTTGGGTTCACTAAGATCGCCAGGAAGAATACTGAACGTATTAAGGCTCTTCCGGGAAGCAGATGCTTCTTTTCATTCATGACTCTCAAAAGCTATCTCCTGGTGCTGGTGATGATGTCTTTTGGCATTGCTCTTCGCCACTCATCTCTTCCCAAAACATTCCTGTCTGTTATCTATATTGGTATCGGATTTGCCCTGGCAATATCAAGCATCAGCTATTTCAGAGCATACAGGCACCTGGCTTTTTGATTGCGTTATAGTAGCGCTTCAAAGGCAAATCCGAATAGATGATGTCCGACCCTGACAGGGTCGAAAAACTCTAACTAACGCCTTTTACTACCACCCTTTGATGCCTCCGGCATCAGTGTCGCCCCTGCGGGGCTCCCTTGCTGCCCTCTGCCCTGTTCCCCGGATTGCCACCCGCGCCCCATTTGAAGTATTAAGCTCTAAATTGGTACGCAGAGAAAAATCTTTGGGACGATTAGTAAGACCCAGTTAATAGGAAAAGGCGAACTTGACTTCAGCTTTTTGCTGATGTAACTTGACTGAGGCGAATGTGAAGATGGGAAGATTCCTTTCATGGCACCAGAAAATTCAACCTTAAGGCAAACGGATATGAAGACAAAATTCAACGAATTAAAGCAATATGGTTACTGGTGGACGGCTACGGAGGCCCCTCAGTCAGATGGATGGTATCGTACATGGTCATATAATAACACCTATATCTTCAGAAATCATACCAGTCCGAGGGATGGTTTTTCAGTTCGCTGTGTGAAAGATTAGTGGCAGTTTGCCTTATTGATTCTTATAAAAACTTGTATCATGAAAAGAATGAATCGTTCAAAGGCACTGATGAAGTTATGCATGATAGTCATTGTTCTTGGCATGGTTACAGTGCCTGGTTGTGCCATCTTAGGGTTATGTGCATGTGATGTTGATCATCCATACATGGATAATTCTGGCAATTGCTATACAACGCTGGAGCAATGTGAACAGGTAAGTTCTTCAAGTTGCTATATATGCGACTGATGCTTCCCGGTTATCGTTTCTGTTCATCCCAGACCTCTGACGTCAGTGTCACCCCTCCGGGGCTCCTTGCCGGCACCGGCCCTCTTCCCCGGGTTGTTACCCGGGGTTATTCACATTTCGTCACTCCGTGACGATGCTCCTGCGGAACTGCGAGCACCTGGCGGTGCGCGGGGGCAGACCGGAAAAGAGAGGGTGCCCTTTTAAGACACCCTCTTAGCATTTTAATTGTGATCCCGGGGCGACTCGAACGCCCAACCAACAGAACCGGAATCTGTCATTCTATCCATTGAACTACGGGACCGGTCAGAGTGCAAAAGTACACCGACAACACCACTTTTCAAAACATCACCCCCCATTTATACCCTGATCACCCCCTTCACCGGCATCTTTTTACCAAAGTTTTCATAATTTCGCCGGCTAAGGAGACGGAAGACGGAAGACGGAAGACGGAAGCTTTATTGAAATAGATGAAATTCAAATTTGAAAACCTGACGATCTGGCAAAAGTCAATGGACTTTGGTGAGTTGATTTTTGATTTATCAAAAAAATTCCCGCAGCATGAAATGTATAATCTTACCTCCCAGATAAGACGAGCTGCCGATTCAATCTCATTGAATATCTCTGAAGGTTCAATCGGACAATCAGATCTGGAACAGAAAAGATTCGTGGGTATTGCCATAAGATCTCTTGCTGAAGTGGTTACATGCCTGCACAAAGCAATCAGAAGATCTTATGTCTCCGAAAAAGAGTTTGATGACGCCTACGAATATGCTTACAACCTGATGAATATGATGATCGCATTTAGAAACAAGTTACAATGAATTTCAACTCTTATCTTCGGTCTTCGGTCTTCGGTCTTCCGTCACTTAAAAATATGTAAATATTAACACAACCCATGGATTACAATTACAGCGAGATAGAAAAGAAATGGCAGGAGTACTGGGAGATAAACAAGACTTTCAGAACATCCGATGACTTCTCAAACCCCAATAAATTCTATATCCTCGACATGTTCCCATACCCCTCCGGCTCAGGACTCCATGTGGGCCATCCCGAGGGTTATACCGCAACAGACATCGTCGCCCGATACAAACGGATGAAGGGCTTTAACGTCCTCCGCCCCATGGGCTGGGACGCCTTCGGCCTCCCCGCCGAACAGTATGCCATACAGACCGGCACCCACCCTGCCGTCACTACAAACAAAAACTGCGACACCTTCCGCAGACAGATAAAAGAGATAGGACTGAGCTATGACTGGGACCGCGAGATCAACACCACCGACCCGGGGTACTTCAAATGGACCCAGTGGATCTTCATCAATCTCTATAACACCTGGTACGACGAGAAGACCAACCGTGGCCGCGACATAGGGGAACTGCCCGTACCCATAGACATCATCAAGGCAGGAGACAGGGCAAGGGAAGAGTATGTCAACTCGAAAAGACTCGCCTATTATGACGACGCCCAGATATGGTACTGCCCATCATGCCGCATCGTATGCGCCAATGAGGAGGTACTCAACGACGGCACCCACGAGAAATGCGGCAACAGGGTGTCTAAGAGAAACCTCAAGCAGTGGATGCTGCGTATACCCTATTATGCTGAACGGTTGCTGAGCGGACTCGAGACCCTTGACTGGCCAGAGGGTATCAAGGAGATGCAACGCAACTGGATAGGACGCTCTACCGGCGCAGAAGTTGATTTTCGTGTCGACGGACATAAAGAGAAGATATGCGTCTATACAACCCGCCCAGATACCCTCTTCGGTGCAACATATATGGTGCTTGCCCCGGAACACCCGCTCGTGGAAAAGATCACCGCCCCTGAAAAGAGGAAGGCGGTTGAGGAATATATCAATGCGGCATCAATGAAATCAGACCTTGACCGCACCGACCTGGCAAAGGAGAAGAGCGGCGTCTTCACCGGAGCTTATGCCATTAATCCCGTCAACAACAAAAAGATCCCTGTCTGGGTGGCTGACTATGTCCTGATGGGTTACGGCACCGGAGCCATCATGGCAGTGCCAGCCCATGATGAACGTGACTTCGAGTTCGCAGAGAAATTCGGGATGGAGATAAACTGTATCCTCTCTCCCGACGTCGACGACGAAGATCAGAAAAACCGCATCATCGCCGGCAAAGAGTGCTGGACAGAGGATGGGGAATACATCAACTCGTCAAATCCTGAGCTCGGCATAACCCTCGACGGGCTCAACAAGGAGAAGGGCATTGCCACCATCACAGCGTGGCTCGAGAGCAGATGCATCGGCATACCGAGGGTCAACTACAAGCTCCGCGACTGGCTCTTCAGCCGCCAGCGTTACTGGGGTGAACCCTTCCCTGTCATACACTGGGAAGACGGAACGATAAGCCTGCTTGACGAGGGCGATCTGCCGCTGGAGCTGCCCGAATTAGCTGTCTATGAGCCGGGAGAGAACGGCGAGTCGCCCCTGGCCAACGCCGCCGAATGGCTTTATGTGACCGACAAGAACGGACGCAGGGGAAGACGCGAGACAAACACCATGCCCCAGTGGGCAGGCTCATGCTGGTACTACCTGCGCTTCATCGACCCGAAAAACGACAGGGAGATATTTGACAGCGCTAAAGAGAGATACTGGATGCCGGTCGACCTCTATATCGGGGGCGCAGAGCATGCCGTGCTGCACCTGCTCTACAGCCGCTTCTGGCACAAGGTGCTGTTCGACCTCGGCATAGTATCTACCGACGAGCCCTTCATGAAACTGTTCAACCAGGGGATGATACTCGCCTTCGCCTACGAGACTGCCACCGGAGGCAAGGTGTCATCTGACCAGGTCACCGAGAGGGACGGCAAATATTATCATACGGAGACAGGCGAGGAACTGAAACAGATAGTTGCCAAAATGTCGAAGAGCCTGAAGAACGTCATTAATCCTGATGATGTCATCTCAAGATACGGTGCCGACTCGCTGCGCCTCTACGAGATGTTCATGGGCCCGCTCGATGCAGCAAAACCGTGGGATGACAAGGGGGTGAAGGGAGTTCTGAATTTCCTTGCACGGTCTTACCGTCTTCTGGCCAATGACGAGAATATCACCGGGGGTGAAGAGGATCCCGAGATTCTCCGATCACTTCACCAGACAATAAAAAAGGTGACCGACGATATTGAGAACCTTCATTTCAACACTGCCATCTCGGCCATGATGATCTTCCTCAATACCGCCATGAAGAAGGGGAAAGTAACCCGCAGTACAGCGAAGAGCTTCATCAGGATACTTTCTCCTTTTGCTCCCCACCTCGGAGAAGAGCTGTGGCAGCTGACGGGGAACAGCAACACCATCGCCTTCGAGCCATGGCCCCTGGCAGATGAGAAGTATCTGAAGGCTTCGACCTTCGAATGCCCCGTATCAGTCAACGGCAAGATGAGGTTTAAGATAGAGCTCCCCACCGACCTCCCGCAGGAAGAAATAAGGGAGATAGTGCTTGCAGATGAGAGGGCAAAAAAGTGGATAGGCGATGCCACACCCAAAGTTATTATAGTTCCCAACCGGATCGTCAATATTGTCTTATGATATATCCGAAGCTTACTCTCCCTGTACTCTTTGCAGCAGGACTGATACTGGCATCATGCAACCAGCCCGGACAACTGCAGGCAGATGCCGAAAAGATTGCAACAGACTCACTTGCTGCCACACCTCCTGCCAGGAGCGACAGTGCCGGGCTGCTGAACGGCATACCGGTTGACTCTTACAATATTGTCACCGGAAGGGTAAAGAGAGATCAGTTCATCTCATCTATACTATCCTCTTACGGTGTTCCATGGAACAACATCGAACAGCTTCTGAGGGAGAACAGGGATGTCTTTGATCCGCGCAAAGTAAGAACGGGAAGCACCTATTCCGTATTCCTGACAAAGGATACACTCAGCAGGGCTGACTACTTCATCTATGAACATGACCCGATGGTCAGTTACCTCTTCAGCCTGAAAGATACTCTTTCGATAGTCAGGCGCAATGCCGTAGTAACCGAAGTGCTGAAGTATTCGTCAGGAACAATAACCACCTCGCTCTGGGAGACGGCGAAGGAGAACAATCTCAATCCCAACCTGTCGGCAGAACTGTCGGAGATATATGCATGGACCATCGACTTCTTCGGCCTGCAGCGCGGTGACAGGTTCAAGGTGATCTATGAGGAAGAGTTTATAGGTGACAAGTCTGTCGGCATCACCAGGATTCACGCCGCTCTCTTTGAGCACGCCGGCAGCACCATCTATGCCATCCCATTCATTCAGGACAGCACGATGTCATTCTATGACACCACCGGCGCCAGCCTCCGAAAGGCATTCCTCAAGGCGCCGCTGAAGTTCTCACGCATAAGCTCGCGCTACTCCGGTGCCAGGATGCATCCAATACTTAAGACAGTGCGTCCCCATCACGGTGTAGATTACTCTGCTCCCGTCGGGACTCCTGTTGTGGCAATAGGTGACGGAAGAGTGACGCAGACCGCATATGAGAACGGTGCCGGAAGAATTGTCAGGATAACGCATAACAGCGTTTATTCAACTGCTTACCTCCATCTGTCACGCTTCGGCGAGGGTATTGCTCCCGGAGTATATGTAAAGCAGGGGCAGGTGATCGGCTATGTGGGAAGCACAGGTCTCTCTACCGGTCCTCACCTCGACTTCAGGTTCTACCGCAACGGATATGCCGTTGACCCGCTCAAAGTTGAGGCACCACCCGTCAATCCGGTGGCCCCGGAAGCGATGGAAGAGTTCATGAAGTCGGCAAAGGGTTATATGGCCCTTCTCGAAACAATAGGCTACTGAAAGGGGAGTCCGTCAATAATTTTACTGATCACCGCCGGATAGTGCCTGTATTCGAGTTCATGCACACGCGAGGCAAGAGCATCCGTATCATCATCGGGTAACACGGGGCACCTGGCCTGAAAGATGATGTCACCCGAGTCATACTCTTCATTGACGTAGTGAATGGTGATGCCGCTTTCTGTGCATCCGGCATCCAGCACCGCCCTGTGAACCCGTTCGCCGTACATGCCCATGCCGCCGAACAGCGGCAGCAGAGCCGGATGAATGTTGATTATCCTCCCCCTGTATTCATCAATGATCGGCTGCGGGACGAGCCACAGGAAGCCTGCCAGGACAATAAGATCGGTATTCCTGTCACGGAGCATCAACTGCACCTCGCCTGTCTCATAAAACTGACGACGGTCGAAAAAAACAGAATCCACCCCAAGTGCCGCAGCCCTTACCAATACCTTGGCCTGAGGCTTATTTGACAAAACAAGGGAAACTTTGGCTTCCTTTTCGTTCGAAAAGTATCGGATAATGTTCTCAGCGTTCGTGCCGGCACCCGAGGCAAAAATAACTATATGCTTCATTATCTGTTACTTATATATGAAATGTCAGTCAGCCCCAGGTTACTGCTAATCAGGTATAAATCTTTTATTTACATTTACTTATGCTTGCAATAATGTAAATTATCATTAAATTGCTTGAAAAATATACTACAAATATATTTCTTTGCAGAGTTTTAAAAACGAGTATTAACGTAAAATTGATTAGTATGTCTGACATTTCAGCAAGAGTTAAGAAGATCATCGTTGAGAAGCTTGGCGTCGATGAAGCAGAGGTCACACCTGAGGCTCATTTCACAAATGACCTTGGAGCAGATTCTCTTGATACTGTCGAGCTTATAATGGAATTCGAAAAAGAGTTTAACATCGGTATTCCTGATGATCAGGCAGAAAGTATAAGTACAGTAGGGGAAGCTATCAAGTACATCGAGGAAAACGCGAAGTAGTTTTCGTCCAATAACCTGCTATGAGGCGTGTTGTAGTTACCGGCATGGGGGCACTAACCCCGCTCGGCAACAATTTGAATGATTACTGGAAAGGTCTTGTTGATGGTGTCAGCGGTGCCGGTCTTATTACCCATTTTGATACATCCAAGTTTAAGACCAAATTCGGTTGCGAGGTAAAAGGCTTTGATCCTGCCAATCATTTTGACAGGAAGGAAGCCCGCAAAATGGACCGTTATGCGCAGTATGCACTTGTTGCTGCTGAAGAGGCTGTCAAAGATGCAGGCCTTGATCCCGAGGCATCTGACAAGGATCGTGCGGGTGTCATATGGGCGTCGGGCATCGGAGGTATTGAAACGTTTCTTGAGGAGGTAAGGGCTTATGTCCAGGGTGATGGAACACCCCGGTTCAACCCCTTTTTCATTCCCAAGATGATAAGCGACATCGCAGCCGGTCTTATCTCTATCAAGTATGGATTCCGCGGACCGAACTTCGCAACTGTGTCAGCATGTGCCTCATCGACCAATGCCATCATTGATGCCTTCCATTACATCCGCATCGGTAAAGCCGATGTCTTCATAACAGGCGGCTCTGAGGCATCGGTCAACCCGGTAAGCGTCGGCGGGTTTAATTCCATGCAGGCCCTCTCAACCAACAATGACGAGTATTCAACTGCATCGCGCCCCTTTGATGTTACCAGGGACGGGTTTGTCATAGGTGAAGGTGCCGGGGCGCTCATTCTTGAAGAGCTGGGCCATGCCCTTGTACGGGGTGCAAAGATATATGCTGAGATAGTGGGCACCGGCCTCACGGCTGACGCGTACCACCTCACCGCCCCTCACCCTGACGGCATGGGCGCATTTAACGTGATGAAGCAGGCTATTGAAGAAGCAGGGCTGACTACCGCAGATATTGACTATGTGAATGTTCATGGTACAGCGACGCCACTCGGTGACATTGCTGAGACAAAAGCAATAGTCTCGCTCTTCGGCGAGAATGCATATAAGCTTAACATCAGCGCCACCAAGTCAATGACAGGTCATCTCCTCGGAGCAGCAGGCGCTGTAGAAGCAATAGCATCGGTAATGGCTATCGTCAATGATATTGTGCCCCCTACTATAAACTTCAAAAATCCTGACCCGGGTATTGACCAGAACCTGAACCTAACCCTGATCAAGGCTCAGAAAAGAACCGTGAATGTTGCACTCAGCAACACCTTCGGCTTCGGAGGGCATAACGCCTCTGTTCTGATAAGGAAATTCGAGAAGTAGTGTTCCTGCTGCACAGGAAAAAAAATGATCCTCAGATACATGACAGGCGGGAGTTTCGCTCCCGCCTGAAGTGTCTGCTCGGCTTCCATCCCTCAAACCTGCGCCTCTACGAGACTGCCTTCATTCACCGCTCCGCATCATACACACTCCCCGACGGCACCAGGATTAACAACGAACGCCTTGAATACCTTGGCGATGCAATCATTGACACCATCCTGTCGGAATACCTCTTTCACCTCTACCCTGAGGCATCCGAAGGATTCATGACCAAGACCAGGGCACGCATCGTCAACAGGGAGAGACTCAACAGGCTGGGAATCTCAATGGAACTCGAAAAACTGTTAGTCTCCAACCTTACCTCCCCGATCATACCGCCCAATCTTTACGGGAACGCCCTCGAGGCACTGATAGGAGCACTCTTTATTGACAAGGGATACAAACGGACACGCGACTTCTTCATCGGCAAAGTGCTTAAAAAACATCTTAACCTGTCAGAGGTTCTCGAATCGGTAACAGACTACAAGAGCATGGTCCTCGAATATTGCCAGAAGAACAGGTTCAAGCTGAACTTCATACCCGTAGCGATGAACGCCGCTGAAAACTCTCCCCCGCTGTTCAACATCAGGCTTGAGATAAATGACATGGCAGTGGCTGAGGGTGAGGGATCTACCAAGAAAGAGGCGGAACAGGATGCTTCCATGGAAGCCTGGGGAAAAATTATGTCAGAGAATATATGAACGGAAAGGCAAAAATTACGAGACATGCCATTATCGACTCCGGGATGCCGGACTTCATTTTCCTGGGGATAGTATCCGCTGAACGTGACTATCGCCTGTCAGTAATGCTCAACAAGCACCTGGCGATAGATCTCCGTCACAGCCAGACAGATATCTGTGAGGTTAGAGGCAAAGATGAAACCACGTGGTCACGCTTCACAACCACGCCGCTGACACTTTCACTGGTATCGAACAAGAGCCGCGGAAAGATACTTATCAGGAAACTGAAGAACATCGACTACCTGCTTGTCATCCACAGTGCTGAGGACGGAAAGAATGCCGGGGCGCTCGCAGCGGCAGTAAGGAAATGCCCTGAGGTGACAGCTGTATTCGTGTTTGAAAGCCTGGAGATCGGCGACCGTAACCTGTCACTGCTGGTACAGTAACAAAAGGAAGAGGAGGCAATTGCTCGCCTCCCCTTCTGTGTTAACCCTAAAACTAACCTAACCTATGAAAAAAACTCCATGAAGAGTATTACAATTTCCGTGCCAAACATAGCGACCGTATAGTTATGGATATAAAAAATATTTGCCTGAGTTAATTATATCATTGAATTACTGACCATTAACTGCTGATATAACTACCCTTATTTCCATTGATCTGTTGTTAATTAAAGTTAAACAACCCCGCTGAGGCAATAAACAAAGTACATTTGTTACACAATGAAGCGTGAATTTATAGTTCTGCTGGCCGTCTTTTTCTTTATTGCCATCTCGGCACTTGTCATCATTCAGGTCAGGTGGATAAACAGCGTTGTCAGCACCGAAGACCAGGAGTTCAGGTTCGGTGTCAACGAGGCGCTGAAAGAGGTTGTTTCAGAACTGGAGAAGGCAGAGACATACAATCGCATTATAAGTGAGATAAATCCTGCAGCGCCCCAAACCGGAACTTATGAATCCGATG
Source organism: uncultured Bacteroidales bacterium (assembly GCA_963732365.1). Taxonomy (GTDB): domain Bacteria; phylum Bacteroidota; class Bacteroidia; order Bacteroidales; family VadinHA17; genus SR-FBR-E99. The sequence continues at coordinate 192,186 of CAVSZC010000004.1, forward strand.
ACGGGGAGGAGGACCTTTCACCTGATACAAGATTGCTTGAAAAATACGGTTTCAGGCCCGGAGTCAGATCAGTGATCATCAACAGGGCAGGGCGTACCTATCTCCTTCCGTCTGACAGCATTCAGCCTGAGCCGTTCCTTGACGATACCGAACCGGCGGCACAGATTATCACTGCAGGAGCTGCCCGCCGCATGACCAACAAGGTGATTGCCATCGAAGATATAGTGAGCCGTATCCTGCATGAGACGCCGCCGCTGAGAGACCGCTTTACATCGGATGAGATCAATGAGGTGCTGAGAAGATCTCTCGATGCTGTGGGCATACATCTTGATTATGAGTTTGCAGTCCGGAGCGACGTCAGCGGAATAATCTACCGTACCCCCGGATACAGCGAGAGCTCCGGCGCGAATAAATATCTCCGCCAGCTCTTCCCCAATGACCCCGTGCCGGGCAATAATCTCCTCTCTATCTACTTTCCTGAAGAGGAAAAGTACAAATTCAACCAGATAGCATTCATGGCGTTCTCTTCGATGATTATCGTTCTCTTACTCATCATTCTTTCAACAGGCACTTTTATAGTTATCTTCCGGCAGAAGAAACTCTCGGAGATCAGGAGCGACTTCATCAACAACATGACACACGAACTTAAAACCCCCATTGCCACAATCTCGCTTGCCGCACAGATGCTGGCTGACAGGAAGATCCCCGAGGCATCAAGAGACGCATTCGGACTGGCGGGGATAATCAATGATGAAAGCACAAGGCTGAAACTGCTTGTCGAGGGGGTCCTGCAGACCGCAATATTCGAAAAGGCAAAACTTGAACTCAAAAAGGAGCGCAATGATATTCATGCAATTATACTCAAGGCCGTTGATGCTTTCAAGCTTCAGGTCAACGGACGCGGCGGGGAAATATCCACATCGCTCGATGCCTCTGACCCGATTGTTACAATTGATGAACCCAATTTCCTGAATGTATTCATCAACCTGCTTGACAACGCCCTCAAGTACACTGCCGGCAAGCCGGAAATAAAGATCACCACCGCCGGTACGCATAAAGGTATTAACATAACTGTTTCCGACAACGGCATAGGAATACCGCGTGACCACCTCAGACACATCTTTGACAAGTTCTACAGGGTGCCGTCAGGCAATATGCATAATATCAAAGGCTTTGGACTGGGCCTCAGCTATGTCAAAAAAATCGTCGACGAACACCACGGAACAATTAAAGCTGAGAGCCAGCTAAACAAAGGCACAAGAATAATAATTCACCTTCCCAAAGACCAGCAGAGATGAAAAGAGTACGAATATTGTTAGCCGAAGATGATCCCAACCTGGGCATGCTTCTTCAGAACTACCTGGCTATCAAAGAGTATGATCCAGTCCTTGCTACCGACGGAGCCCAGGCCATGAAGCTCTTCAGGAAGGAGAAATTTGCATTATGTCTCCTTGATGTAATGATGCCCGAGATGGACGGGTTCACTCTGGCAAAGGAGATCAGGGCCATTGAGCCTAATATTCCGGTCATCTTCCTTACTGCCAAGAACCTGAAAGAAGACGTAATCGAGGGATTCAGGTCCGGAGCCGACGATTACATCACCAAACCGTTTTCAATGGAAGAGCTGGTTTACCGTATCGAAGCCATCCTGCGCCGTTCAGTCAAACGTGAGCCTGAGGCCTCGCAGGACCAATATATGATAGGAGAGTTCACTTTTGACGTGTCAAGGCAGACGCTCACACATAAAGGTCAGCCACAGAAGCTTACAACCAAGGAGTCAGAGTTGCTTCAGCTGCTCTGCCGGCACCGGAATGAGGTACTGGAACGCAATTTTGCACTTAAATCGATATGGATTGATGACAACTACTTCAATGCCAGGAGCATGGACGTGTATATCACAAAGCTGCGCAAGTACCTGAAGAAAGATCCGGCAGTGGAGATACTCAACATTCACGGCAAGGGATACAAACTGCTTTACTGAAAAAATATACCCCGCACGATAATCCGGGCGGGGTATGAGTTTAGGTTAGTTTCAGGGTCTTTGAATTGGATTTCCTTCCCCAGTCAAATCCCAACACAGCGCTAAGATAATAAGATTTCTTAATTTACAATACCCTGTTGTTTTTATTATCAATCAGTCAAGCTTGAGCACTGCCAGGAAAGCCTGCTGCGGCACCTCGACATTTCCCACCTGCCTCATCCTTTTCTTCCCTTTCTTTTGTTTCTCAAGCAGCTTGCGTTTCCTGGTTATGTCTCCGCCGTAACACTTTGCCGTCACATCCTTGCGCACCGCCTTGACAGTCTCTCGGGCTATCACCTTTGCCCCGATCGCCGCCTGAATGGCAATGTCAAACTGCTGCCGCGGGATAAGTTCGCGCAGCTTTTCACACATCCGCCTGCCGAAGTCATAGGCATTACCCCGGTAAATAAGCGTCGACAGCGCATCAACCATCTCTCCGTTGAGCAGGATGTCAAGCCTGACGAGATCGGCTTTTTTGTAATCGGTTATATGGTAATCAAACGAGGCATATCCTTTTGAGATACTCTTCAGTTTGTCATAGAAATCAAATACTATCTCTGACAGAGGCATGTCAAAGGTGACCTCGACCCTGTCACTTGTCAGATAGACCTGGTTCTTCAGTGTCCCCCTCTTTTCAATGCACAGTTTGAGTATCGAACCAAGATACTCCGATTTCGATATTATCTGCGCGTGTATATATGGCTCTTCAATCTCGTCTATTGTAGTTGACGGGGGCATGCCTGAAGGGTTATGAACGTCTATCAGCTCACCTCTGGTTGTAAGAACCCTGAAAGAGACGTTCGGCACGGTTGTTATCACGTCCATATCAAACTCCCTGTCAAGGCGCTCCTGGATGATCTCCATATGCAGCAGGCCCAGGAAGCCGCACCTGAAGCCGAAGCCAAGGGCCGCTGACGACTCAGGGACAAATGTAAGAGAGGCATCATTGAGCTGAAGCTTCTCGATTGAGGCCCGCAGGTCTTCGTAGTCATCTGCATCGACCGGATAGATGCCGGCAAAAACCATGGGTTTGACATCGGCAAAGCCTGAAATAGCCAGGTGGCATGGACGGGCTACGTGGGTTATGGTGTCTCCCACTTTCACTTCAGCCGAGTTTTTTATCCCTGAAATGATATATCCTACATCACCAGCACTGAGCACGCTGCGCGGTTCACGCTTTATTTTCAGTACGCCAATTTCATCAGCGTCATACTCACTCCCCGTATTGACAAACTTGACCATGTCATGGGTTCTGACAGTGCCGCTGGCAATCTTGAAGTATGCTATTATACCTCTGAAGGAGTTGAATACCGAATCAAATATCAGTGCCTGCAGCGGAGCATCCGGGTCACCCTTTGGGGAAGGTATCCGTGTTATTATCTCCTTCATGATGCGGTCTATGCCCATGCCGGTCCGCGCACTTGCCTCGATAATGTCATCGCGGCTGCATCCTATAAGGTCAACAATCTGATCCTTAACCTCTTCCGGCATAGCACTCGGCGAGTCCATTTTGTTGAGCACCGGGATTATCTCGAGACCGTGCTCGATAGCCATATAGAGGTTCGAGATTGTCTGGGCCTGTATTCCCTGAGTGGCGTCAACGACAAGAAGCGCTCCCTCGCATGCCGCTATCGATCGTGACACCTCATAAGAGAAGTCCACATGCCCCGGGGTATCAATCAGATTAAGATAGTATTTCTTCCCATCCTGTTCATAATCCATCTGTATCGCATGACTCTTTATTGTAATGCCTCTTTCCCTCTCAAGGTCCATGTCGTCAAGAACCTGGTCCTGAAATTCGCGTGCATTAATGGTATTTGTCAACTCCAGGAGCCTGTCGGCAAGGGTGCTCTTGCCATGATCAATATGTGCTATTATACAGAAATTGCGAATGTTATCCATCTGTCCGGGCCGGTTCAATTCAGGTGCAAAGATATATAATTTGACCCTTATTTTTTCGGTGCCGCAGATCATAGGCTCAATGGCCGATTTTTATTTATTTTAGCTGTTGTAAAAACCTGCATTATGATCACCCTGGCTGTCTCAGTAACACTGCTTGTAATCGGATACCTTGTATACGGCCGGCTGGCTGAGAGACTCTTCGGCATGGATGCCTCCCGTACAACCCCTGCCTACGCAAAAAGAGACGGGATAGACTATGTACCCATGAAAGGCTGGCGTGTATTCATGATACAGTTTCTCAACATCGCGGGTCTCGGTCCTATTTTCGGCGCCATCCTCGGTGCCATGTACGGTCCGGTGGCATATATATGGATTGTGCTCGGATGCATCTTCATGGGAGCCACACATGACTATTTCTCCGGTATGCTGTCAGTGCGTCATGGCGGTGCCAGCCTGCCAGAGATGGTCGGAACATATCTGGGGAAGAATATCAGGGCTGTCATGAGGATCTTCACACTGCTTCTGCTCATCTTTGTCGGCGTAGCCTTCGTGAGCGGACCTGCAAAGCTGATGTTCACCATGACCGGTTTCAGCCTCCCCTTCTGGCTTGGTCTGATATTTTTATATTACATCCTTGCCACATTGCTCCCGATTGACAAGATCATAGGGTACCTTTATCCATTTTTCGGCGCAGCCCTCTTTTTAATGGCAGTAGGTATATTTTCCGCCATTATTTTCAGATGGGCAGGCGGATCGCTTACTCTGATGGAGCTTACGCCGGCAACACTCAGGAATTTCCAGCCTGACGCGGCCACAAACACGCTCTTTCCGTTTCTCTTTATAGTGGTCTCCTGCGGTGCAATTTCAGGTTTCCATGGCACCCAGTCACCCCTTATGGCCAGATGCATCCGGTCTGAGAAGCAGGGGAGGCAGATCTTTTACGGGGCGATGGTTGCCGAGGGCATTGTTGCCATCATCTGGGCTACTGCCGCAATGAACTATATGGGTGATGTCCACGGACTCAATTATACTCTCACCCATCCGCTGGCAGACAACCCCGCCGTAAAGCCTGACCCGGCATGGCTGGTAAATGAAATATGCCGGTCATGGCTCGGGAAGACAGGTGCAGTAATAGCGGTCATCGGAGTGATTGCCTGCCCCGTCACCTCGGGTGACACCGCCTTCAGGAGCGCACGTCTGACAATAGCCGATATGCTGAACATACCTCAGAAAAAGATACTGCCGAGAATACTTATCGTTGCCCCTCTCTTCGCCGTGGCGTTTCTGCTCACATTTATTATGAAGGATGAGTTCGCGAAAATATGGAAGTTCGTGGGCATCTCGAACCAGGCCATTGCTGCCGTTACCTGCTGGACTATTGCGATGTACCTGGCCATCAGCGGCAAGAATCACTGGTATCTCTCTCTTCCGGCTCTCTTTCTCACTGCAGTCTGCATCACCTACATCCTGGTTGCGCCGCACTCCGGCGGCGGACTGGCACTGCCACAAAAGGTTTCTCTTGCTATTGCAGTGACAGGCGCTGCAGTTGTGCTTGCTCTCTTCCTGCTGGCAGTAAAGAAAAAGAAAGGGGAAGGTCAGTAGGTGGCGGCAGGGACTGATACCGGTTCCTTAACCGTCTCTTCCGGAGCAGTCTCACATTTAAGCTTCCTGAATTCGCGACGGAAGAAGATGAATGAGATGACGGCCGCAACCATATCAGAGACGGGGTTGGCTATCCATACACCTTTGAGTCCCATGAAATGAGGCAGGATAAGAATCAACGGCAGTAATACGATTATCTGCCTGAGCATCGAAAGCAGCGTGGCAAGCCTGGCCTTACCAATGGCCTGGAAGTAGCTTGAGGCGATGATCTGGTACCCCACCACCGGTAATACCGCGCAATAGATCCGCAGACCCATTATTCCCGCCTCTCGCAGTTCCATATTGTCAGCATTGAAAACGCTTATTACCGCACCCGGGATGAGCATGCATATGAGCCATCCTGCTGTGGCTACAACAGTTGCATACTTTATTGCCAGCATAACAGCCTCCTTGACACGGCAGTAAAGCCCCGCTCCGTAATTGAAGCCCACTATGGGCTGGATGGCCATGTTTATCGAAATAATGGTCATTACCAGCATTATTGTTACGCTGTTGACAATACCCATGGCCCCCACTGCGATGTCACCGCCATGCCTGATAAACTGGGTGTTCATGATCGCCGTCACGACACTTGCTGCCGCATGCATCGAAAATGGTGCAAAACCAATCGAAATAATATATTTAATAATGTAAGGATCGGGCTTTATATAGGGAGTGTAAAGACGTGCCACGCACTTTTTGCCGCGGAAGTGGAACAGCACCCAGACAAAGAGAACGAACTGTGAGAAGATTGTAGCATAGGCAGCCCCCTTGACACCCATATCGAATCCGAAAATGAGTATCGGGTCAAGAATGATATTCACGCCGGCACTGATGAATATTGAGATCATCGAGGTCTTCGGGTTCCCCTCGGCCCTGATGATGTTATTAAGTGAGTAGCCTGCCATGGCAAAGGGAATTCCCACAAGAATGATGTTGAAGTATTCAGATGCATAGCGCAGTGTTTCCGGTCCGGCGCCGAATATCAGAAGTATCCGGTCACGGATCAGGAAGCCGATTATCATCAGAGCGAATCCTATTGTCAGGGAAAGAAACAGTGCATTGCCCAGTATCCGGTTTGCCCTGTCATATTCCTTCTCCCCGAGACTGAGTGATATGCGTACTGCCGAACCCATGCCAACAAGCATCCCGAATGCCATTATGACGATCATGAGGGGAAATACGACGCTGAGGCCTGCGAGGGCCAGTGCGTCAACACCCTGGCCGATGTAAATGCGATCGACGATGTTATACAGAGAGTTAGCCAGCATGCCGGCAAAGGCAGGGAGGAAGTAGCTCCACATAAGCTTTCCTATCTTCGCATGCTCAAGGTCTCTTACCTGACGGGGGTCTTTCATCCGGGAAAATCGGTTAGGCAAAGATGAGAGATAAAATTGAATTTGAAAAAAAAAGCTGCCCCGTTATCAGGGCAGCTTCAATTATATATTCTGATGCAATATTACATCATGCCAGGCATACCGCCGCCGCCCATACCCGGGTTAGGCATCGGGTTATCATCCTTCTCCTCAACAACCACTGCCTCGGTGGTAAGGAACATGCCGGCTATTGAAGCAGCATTCTCAAGAGCTATCCTTGCAACCTTGGACGGATCAATGACGCCTGTCTTGTACAGATGTTCATATTTGTCAGTCTGGGCGTTATAACCGTAGTCACCCTTACCCTCGCGTACTTTCTGTACTATGACGGCCCCTTCCTTGCCTGCGTTAATGACAATCTGACGGAGAGGCTCTTCAATTGCCCTCTTGACAATCTCGATACCTGTCGTCTGGTCGTCATTCTCTCCCTTGAGCCCTTCAAGCTTGGCAATAGCGCGGATATAGCCAACGCCTCCGCCGGGGATAATACCCTCTTCAATTGCCGCACGTGTTGCATGAAGAGCGTCGTCAACGCGGTCCTTCTTCTCTTTCATCTCAACCTCTGAGGCAGCACCGATATACAGAACAGCCACACCGCCTGCCAGTTTTGCAAGCCTCTCCTGAAGCTTCTCCCTGTCATAGTCAGATGTGGTAACTGATATCTGCTGCTTGATCTGGCTTACGCGGGCATCAATCATTGATTTCTCGCCTGCACCGTTTACGATGGTGGTGTTTTCCTTGTTGACGGTCACTTTGTCAGCAATTCCAAGGTCATTCATCGTTGCGTTCTCAAGCTTCATGCCTCTCTCTTCAGAGATGACGGTACCACCGGTCAGGATAGCTATGTCTTCAAGCATCTCTTTCCTTCTGTCGCCAAAGCCCGGAGCCTTGACAGCGCATACCTTCAGTGAGCCCCTGAGACGGTTTACCACCAGTGTAGCAAGAGCCTCACCCTCGACATCCTCTGCTATGATCATGAGCGGACGGCCGCTACGGGCAGTCTCCTCAAGAATAGGCAGAAGATCTTTCATCGATGATATCTTCTTGTCATGTATCAGGATGTAGGGATGTTCCATCTCGACTTCCATCTTGTCAGGATTGGTGACAAAATATGCGGAAATGTAACCGCGGTCGAACTGCATTCCTTCAACGACCTCAACCTTGGTCTCAGTCCCTTTGGCTTCCTCAACAGTGATTACACCCTCTTTCTTTACCTTGTCCATCGCCGTGGCGATCAGCTTGCCGATCTCTTCATCATTGTTGGCGGAGATACGTGCCACCTGCTCAATCTTCTTAAGGTCATCACCCACCATCTGTGACTGTTCCCTGAGGCTCGCAACCACTACGGCAACAGCCTTGTCAATGCCTCTCTTGAGATCCATCGGGTTGGCACCGGCGGTGACGTTCTTGAGTCCGACACTTATGATGCTCTGTGCAAGAACAGTGGCGGTAGTTGTACCGTCACCGGCAGTGTCAGAGGTCTTCGATGCAACCTCCTTGACCATCTGTGCACCCATGTTCTTGTAGGGATCTGACAGTTCAATTTCCTTTGCTACCGTGACACCGTCCTTCGTAATCTGCGGTGCTCCGAATTTCTTCTCAAGCACTACATTACGTCCTTTCGGGCCCAGGGTTACTTTTACGGCATCTGCCATCTGGTCAACACCCTCTTTCAGGAGTGCGCGGGCCTCAATATTGAATTTTATTTCCTTTGCCATTGTTATAATGTTTAATTGTTATTACGAGATATAAAGAACATCAGACTGTGACAGGAGGAGATAATCCGTACCGTCAATATTAAGCTCCTGACCTGAGTATTTGCCGTAGAGTACAAGATCACCCTTTTTGAGTTCCATCTCTTCCTCCTTTTTGGGAGCGCCGACAAGAATCACAGTACCTGCGCGGGGTTTTTCCTTCGCTGAATCAGGGATGATAATGCCGCTGGCTGTCTTCTCTTCCGCCTCCTGGGGCTTGATGAGAACTTTTCCTGCCAGCACTTTTCCTTTTAATTGTGCCATTTTGAATTAGTTTTATAGTTTAACAATATTTTCCTGCCTTTGATTTTCATAATCTGTGCCAAAGGGCTTTTGACAAACAAAAAGTGTCAGTTCATGACAAACTGACACTCCATAGATTGTTATATGTCATTTTATTCGTTTTCGCCGTCAGGCTGGGGTGTCTCCTGTGGCAGCGGAGTAGGAAGCGTGGGGATGGCATTTGGGTCCTGAGCCCTCTCGATCGATGATTTTATAACTGACTCCTCCTGACCCTGTCCCCTTGGAATGGAAGCAGTGGCAACGAGGCTGAGAATAAGTATTGCAGCAGCAAGTGTCCATGTTGACTTTTCAAGAAAGTCAGCTGTCTTCCTGACACCCATTGACTGTCCTGCAGATGTGAAGTTTGAAGCCAGTCCGCCCCCCTTCGAGTTCTGCACCAGCACAATCATGACCTGCAGAACGCATGCTACTATCACCAGCACTGAAACAAAAATATAAATACCCATTGTACAACTATTTTATTAATTCCTTAATCTTTTCAATTCGGCTCGCAAAGTAAGCACTTTTTTCCGGATATTTCAAAGAGAGCTTTTCATAAATATTTATCGCCTTGAAATAATACCCCTGGTTAACATATATTCTTGCCAGTGTTTCAGTTATGAAAGTACCCTGTTCTTCCGTGGAGGGCTCCGCCATATCTTTCACCTGCTGTTCCGCTGCAGGAGTCATCCTTTCAATGCGGGGGCTTGTCATTATGAACCTGTCGATCAGGTCTGCAGGAGTCAGTTTCTGTTCCGGCTCCGGGGCCACCGGTTCTTCATCACCGATAAACTCCAGCAGCTCCTCCTCGTCAGGAGGAGGTTCAACAGATTCTGCAGGTTGTTCAGGTTCAGGCTCAGATTCAGGCTCAGGCTGTGAATCATGATCAAGCTCGAGGACGGTTGCTGATGCGGACGCCATCTCTGCAAGCCGGGCTTCGATTTCAGCAATCAGCTCTTCCCTTGTCGTGACAACAGCCGTGACTGCAGCTTCCGCAGAAATAACTTCGGGCTCAGCCTCAGGTTCAGGTTCAGGTTCAACCTGAGCCTCCGCCTCGTGAATCACAACTGGCTCAGCTTCAGCCACTGCCTTTATCTCCGGCTCAGCGGTCTGCATGAAAAGATAGTGATAAAGAACCTCCCTGTCAGAGACAGAGAGTGCTGATGACCTGAGCTGTGATTCAAACCTGACATCGGCATTCTCCTTGAGCCCACGCAACAGAACAAGATGTGCCGCATGGAACCACGGAAAAAGGTCGGTCAGCTCCCTTATCCCTTCGAGATCACCGGGGCCCGGAAGTGCACCTCCGGAAATGAATCTGTTAAAGTCATTCCTGTTCATCAGCAGCAGTTACCAGTTGACAAACGCCCTGTTGAAAATATCCTCAACCAGCATCTTCACTATCTCCTCTGCCAGAGGTACCTCAACATCGCTGAGGTTCTGGGAACTGCTGTAGTCAAGGTATCTTGTGAACTGTTGCTCGAAGCTCAGCTCGGGCTCAACGTTATTCACAAACTTTACCCTTACAGTGATCGAGAAGCGGTTCATTGCAGCCTGTTCATTACCACTGACGGTAAGGGGCTGTGTCCTGTAATCGGTTATATCACCCTCGAAGCTTACATCACCCCCAGATGAGACAATCGTCAGGTTTGTCTGGGCCCTGCACTGATCTATGAGAGCATCGGTCAGCTTCTGGTTCAGCCCCGGCTGTACAAGGCTTGCGCGGTTTTGGAAGACCTGCACGCTAAGGGTCTTGACATCCGCAGATATTGAAGCTCCGGTAGTTGAATAGCTGATCTTCATTCCGCATCCCTGCAGTAATACTGCAAGAACTGCTGTCAGCATTATCAGAAGTGACCTATCCTTCAAGACCATACTCTTTTATTTTCCTGTACAAAGTTCTCTCCGATATTCCCAGCTCAGCGGCAGCAAGCTTTCTCTTACCGTTATTCTTGTCGAGCGCCTTTATTATCAGTTCCTTCTCCCTGTCAGTGAGTGACAGCGATTCTTCCACCAGCTCTTCAGTGTCCTGTATCCCTATTTTCTCGCGCGGAGTGCCGAAGCTGATTGTGACAGGCCTTGCCTGCTCAACGGCGTCTTTATGTACATTGCTGTCGCTGAACAGATTGCGCACAGCCTTGACCCCTGACTCAGTCAGGTTGCTGACCTCTCCGCCGGTGCTTATCATCTCGTACACCAGGTTCTTAAGGTCATGCATATCGCTTTTCATGTCGAAAAGTATCTTGTAAAGGATCTCTCTCTCCGAACCGAAACCCTGGTCATCCTTATGTCTCACCGGAACGGGAAGGCGTGCGTTCCGGAAATCGGGGAGGTAATGTGTCAGCATCACAGCTGTTACTTCCCTTTCCCGTTCAATGACGGAAATCTGCTCTGTGATATTCTTGAGCTGCCTGACATTGCCAGGCCAGTAGTAATTAAGCAGCATCTCTCTCGCCTGACTGTCGGGTCTTATCGCAGGCATGCGGTAACGCTCCGCAAAATCAACCGCGAACTTGCGGAACAGCAGTATAATATCTTCTCCCCTCTCCCGCAGCGGCGGCACACGCACCGGCACGGTATTAAGCCTGTAGAAGAGATCCTCGCGAAACCTGCCGGAGCCCACAGCCGATATAATTTCAATATTTGTTGCTGCAATAACCCTTACATCAGTCTTCTGAACCTTTGACGAGCCGACCCTTATGAATTCGCCTGACTCGAGTACCCTGAGCAGTCTTACCTGTGTTGATAAGGGCAGCTCTGCCACCTCATCGAGGAATATTGTTCCGCCGTCTGCCACCTCAAAATACCCCTTCCTGCTGTCAGTGGCGCCTGTGAAGGCTCCCTTTTCATGACCGAAGAGCTCCGAATCTATCGTCCCCTCAGGTATAGCACCGCAGTTCACCGCTATATACGGGCCATGCTTTCTCAGGCTGAAGGTATGTATAACCTGCGGAAACACCTCCTTGCCGGTACCACTCTCACCGGTAATGAACACAGACAGGTCTGTAGGAGCCACCTGAACGGCGATATCCAGTGCCCGGTTCAGCCCATCGTGATTGCCGATAATGCCAAACCTCTGCTTTACTCCCTGTAACTCCTTCATAGGTTATAAATAAACCCTGCGAATTTACTACTTTTTTGCATTACTGGAAAGCCGTCAGGCTACAAAACCTGACACAATGACATTAAGTCCGGTTCATTTCACAGCCAGTGATCAGGAGCATATTTTAAACTTTTGCATGCTCTCTTTGTTATACCAATAAGTTAGTAACATAGAGAGAGATGAATGCAGGGAGCAGGACTTATTCAATAAAGGACCTGGAGAACTATTGTGGCATAAAGGCCCACACCATAAGGATGTGGGAGAAGCGATACGAGATTCTCAGGCCTGAAAGAAGCGATTCGAATATCAGACACTATACCGAGGAGGAGCTTAAGAAGCTCATTACAATATCTATGCTCAACAGAAATGGCCTGAAAATATCAAAAATAGCATGTCTGAGCGACAACGAACTTCTGAGGGAGTTCATGAAGCAGGGGACAGGAGATGAACAGAGTGACGGTTCATTCAAGCCGGGTGAACTGATTATGTCAGCACTGCGCTTCAGCGAGGACCAGTTCAGGGAGAGACTGAGCCCATTCATTGCCGAAAAGGGAATGAGGGAAGCATATATTAAGATTTTTCATCCCCTTATGCTGAAGGCAAAAGCACTGTGGCTTACCGATTGTCTGTCAAGACCCCAGGAGCAGTTTATCAGGCATGTCATCAGGACACTCATCTTCTCGGAAGACATCAAACTGGGTTCGCCTCCTCCCACAGAGAGCGCCGCTGTGATAAACCTCGGTGACAATGAGGCGGAAAATAATCTTATCTTCCTGAAATACCTTCTTAAAATGAAGGGGATGGATGTTGTTTATACCGAAGGGACTCTCTCCGGTGACGAGATAAAGGGGATACACTCTATAAGGCCCTTTACCGTGCTTGCCCTTAACCTTCCGGCCGCTGAGCCTGAAAATGAAATAAAAGGGTTCTGCAACGACATCACCCGTGAGCTCAAACTGAGAAAAATACTCGTCACCGGCAGGTATGACAGCAATTGCACATGGAGCAACGGTAAAACAGAGGCTGTCTCCACACCTGCCGAGATGGCAGCATGGGCAGACAGGCTCTGAAAAAAACTTTCCTTGCTTTTACTGGTTCCTTACTCTTACCACTATCGAGTCGGCGATCTGCAATGCCGTTGTCAGCGTCCCCAGGTCAGTGAACAGCTCACCTGTCTGTCCTGAAGGATGACCGTGTCCAGCCGCCTTCATGATATACCGGTCCTGAAGGTCTCTGCTGTCTACCGTGGTCTCATATACCAGCGCCGGCTGTGCCGAGGAAAGATAATTGACATCACCCGGATATTTGTCGTTTGTCCAGTATCCATTCCAGTCCCAGTTCTGGTTTATCTCAAACATTACCCTGAACTTCGCAGGCAGAGCTCCGTCAGCACGTGCAGTCAGTGTAAAGCTTGTTGTAGGGGTGGCGCCGCTGTAAGCATCAGGGACTGGATTGTCAGCGTCAGGCATATACAAACCGTCAGAGGCCTTCACTCCTCTTTTGTGTGACCAGTAGGGTAGCGTCTGCGGCGTACGCCTGGGCGCTTCGGTCCATTTGCCCGATACATTTGAACCGTACCTGAAAACTCCGGTGGCTACTGACCTGGGAACAAACAGGGTCTGCAGATACTTTCCCTCTTCATCTTCCAGCCATACAGCCATGAGAGGGTAATAGAGTGAAACCCCTCCGTAAAACTTTAGTTCCACCACAGGCCCTGCACCTGATGAATTGGTAACAACATCCGTAAACTTCTGCCTCTGCGCCAGATTTGACGACGAAGGTTGTGATGAGCAGGCAGTAATGATTAACGCTGATATTATTATGATGTACTTCATTGCAGTTTCTTTTATATTTCAATTATAATACCGACTGTAGGCAGAACAGTGCCTCCCTCGCCCGGAAGATAGTTGGGCACATACCTTGAAGCATCGGACGGATCAGTGACATAATTTCCGCTGTCATCGGCAAGCGGAACCAGAATGTCTGGCTGATCAGCCTTGAAGTTGAGAACGTTCTGCACATCAGCATAGAGCATCAGCGACCACTTCTTGAAATAGAACTGCTTGTCAACCCTGATATCCAGCTGATTGAATGCATTAAGCCTCTCTGTGTTATACCTTGTATAATCAAGGTATGGTCTCCCGGAGACATCCCATGCCTCCTTGTTCATCGACTTTTCTTCGTCAAAGGGGGTGTAAGGCGCACCGCCTATATATCTCCACTTGAATCCTATATCCCACGTTTCACCTAGGCTCTTGGTCGCCGTCACACTCACCAGGTGCCTGTTGTCCCATGCGGTCGGGATATAACTTTCATCCGTGCCTATGAACTCGCTCCTCACATAGGTGTATGCAAAGACCATGTTCAGACCTTTAAAGTCCCTCACCCTTCCCATAAGCTCAATGCCGTAGGCTCTCCCTTCAGAGGTAGATACGACTTCTTCGTTCCCGAATACATCGTATCCTGCACTCTTGGTAGAGAGCGGAACCTGGTCAGCAACAGAAAACGGGTAGTCAGAGTAGTTCTTGTAAAATCCTTCAAGGGTAAACTGAAGTCTCTCGTCGGGTATCAGTTCAATACCCCCGGTCAGATGATCGGCAGCTATATATTTTATGCCGTTATCCCTGTTGACGAAATTGCCATCATTGTCCTTATAACCGAGTGACGTATAGGGAGGAAGCTGATAATACCTGCCTGTGCTGAAGTTGAGGTTGAGATCCTCCGTGAGCGAATAAGAGAGAGAGAATCGGGGTGACAGCTGTGTGAACGGATTCGCCATCTCGGCCGAATATGAGCTGGCATCAGTGCGCAGCCCCAGAGATAACCTGAGTTTCTCCTCCAGGAATGACTTGCTTACCTGGCCGAAAGCCGAGAATTTGAAGAAAAGCAGGTCGCTCTCATACAACTCCGTCTGAACCGCATCATCAGCAAAAAATTGCCTGTAAGTGTCATTACGGTACCTGGACATCTCCGACCCCGCACCAAAGCTGACTCTCAGGGTATTAGGATAGACTCTCGTCCCTTCGTATCTAAGCCTGATATCCCCTTCACCGCTGGTGTAGTCTAAAGTTTTATTGGCATCTGACTCGATATTGTCCTGGTATTTTATCTCCTTATTGTTAAGATAGTTGCGACTCAGCACCACCATATCCGAGCCGTTGGTCCTGAAGTGCCGGTAGACAGCACCAAAAGTATAACTGTACTGCTGCTGCTCGGGGAGATAACCAAGCAAATAGCGCTGCGATTCGGTTTCATCGGCCTCAAGGTTCAGGCGCGAGACATCATAGGCTCCAATGCCAAGAATGGTAAGCTCGTTCTTCTGATCGAAGCTTACCTTGTATTTGAACTGAAAGTCATTGTATGTGGGAAGAAAAGGAAGCCCCAGCGCCCCGAAGAGAAACTGCAGGTAAGACCTTCTTGCAGAAACTATCAGTGATCCCCTCTCCCCTGCAGGGCCGTTATAGGTAAGTCCCAGGTCAGAGGCACCGACGGTTGCTCTCAGTGATCTCTTTTCCCTGTTTCCGTCAATCATGCTGAAATTCATTACCGAACTGAGCGCATTGCCCCTGGTGGCAGGAAAAGCACCCGACAGAAAGTCAACCGACCTGACAAAGTCGACATTTATAATGCCCACCGGTCCGCCTGACGCACCCTGCGTTGAGAAGTGATTCAGATAAGGTATCTCTACATTATCAATGAAAAACCTGTTCTCATTAGGGCCACCGCCTCGCACGATGACATCATTCCTGAAGGCGGGGGTAGAAGCGACACCCGGAAACGACTGTATCACCTTTGAAATATCACGGTTACCGCCGGGATTCAGTTCAATCTCCTCTATGCTTATTATCCTGGCCGAAAGCGGACTCTCTATCTTCTTGCGGAATGGCGACGCCTTGATAACCACATCTGAAATGCCGACGACAGTGGTCTCAAGAGGGATGTTTAGGTTTACCTCGTTGGTGTTTGTCACCATCACTGCCTCTGAAATATATGGCTTATACCCTACCGATGAAACCCTCACCTCAGCAAACCCCGGCTTGATGCCTGTAAAAAGAAAATTGCCGTCAAAGTCGGTCATGGCTCCGATGGTGGTGTTCCATATAACAACGCTGGCAAAGGGTACAGGCTCATTGGTAGTCGCGTCAACAACCTTGCCCCTGATAACTCCTCCTTCAGACTGTGACATCAGGTCAGCTACTGATATGATTAATGCTAGAAATAATATATAGAATCTCATTGCTTTGACTGTTTATGTAAAAAAAACAATAAATCAGTATTTTTGTTCATTAAATTAAGTAAAATTCAGGACAAGCTTCTGAAGTAAGCTTCCTCATTTGAAAGATCTATAAATGGAGCCTTTTCTTTGAGTTCAGCTATCCTGCCCAGCATGACAGCTGCGAACGGAGATGTCTCTTCCTTCCCTCCCGTGAGACGGTGAGCCATAGCCCTGGTAATTCTTGCGGCCTCGTTCCATATCCGCAGCGTGGGGCTCTCCATAAAGACAGAGGTGAACTTCTCCCAGATATAGTCAATTGCCGTCTCTGACGGATGGACCATGTCGGAAGCGTAGAACCTGTAATCGCGAAGGTCATCCATGAATATCTCGTAGGCAGGGAAGTAACCTGACACTGCGGGATGTTTCACCAGCTCACCGATGGCCAGAAGCAGGTTCGCCTTGCTTAGCTGGTTGGCATGCGCGCCATCGCTGAGATGGCGCACCGGGCTTACGGTAAACCATACCTTCAGACCAGGATTTGTCATTGCCAGCCGGTCAAGTGTCTCCTTCCATCTTGCTGTTATCTCAGATGATGTGGCCTGTCTGCGGCTGAAGAGCGATGACGGCAGCTTGTGGCAGTTGGCAACAACGGCACCGCTCTCCCTGAGAGTGAAAATGTATGAGGTCCCGAATGTAACAAAGAGAAATGAAGCGCGGTGCAGAAACCCGGATGAGGCGACGCTGACATCATTAAGCCTGTCCCTCAGAACATCATGGTTGTATGATGAATAAGCAGTGTGATGATCAAGGCTCATATAACGGTTCTGATGAAGATAAATGTCATCATCAGTATACCTGTGACTGCTGATAAACCTGTCGAGAGCCCCTGCAACGGAGAAAGGGTTGAAAAGGGTTCCGTGCGGGTTTGTCATGACATCAAGTTTCCCGGATGCCATCCTGTATCCTGTTTCATTTGCAAAACAAGAGCCTATGAACATTACAGGTGTCTGGTAGCTGATCTTTGCCTCAGATGACGGAAGTGCCACCTCTGTTCGCAGGTCCATCTTATATTATAATAATGTGTCAATCCATTCAATGATGAAGTCAAAATGCTCATCCTTTATCAGGTCGTTATGGAGCTCATGGTATCCTCCTTCCCACAACTTAAGAGTCGCTGACGGCGCTGATCCGGCAACCTCAACGGAACCGGACGGTGAAGTGAGCATGTCATCCCTTCCATGTGCCAGCAGAAGAGGGCACCTTATCTCGGAAGCTCTGGCTAGCGTTTCTTCTGCAGCATCATTCATTGAGGCAAACAGTCCGGCAGATATCATCCCGTGAACAAGCGGATCGCTCCTGTATAAGCCAGCCACCTCCCTGTCGCGCGACAGGCTGTTAATATTAAGTCCTGACGCCTGTGTCATGTTTGGCATCAACCTTTTCGCCAATGAGGCCAGCAATACTTTTGCCCTCGGAGGCTCTTCGGTCAGCCTCACCCATGGTGAAGTAACGATGGCGCCTCTCACTGGAGGCTTTCTTCTGATAAGGTAATTCAGCACCAGCCCCCCTCCCAGGCTGTGTCCGTAAATAAAAAGCGGAACACCGTCAATATCCGCTGAAATACCGTCCAATATGATGTCCAGCATGTCATATACCCTCTCCAGCGGTGGCATTACCCCCCGTCTCCCGTCCGACTGTCCGTGACCAGGGAGATCAAATGACCTGAAAGAGATACCTGCCATGTTAAACCTCTCAGCCCATGCCCTGTATCTGCCGGCATGCTCACCAAGACCGTGAACAAGAAGAATGAGGGCTCTCGGTCTGCCCTCGACATCATTATTGTAAAACGCTGTCTTACAACTGCATATATCTTGTAACTCCATATCGTGTTTTTTGTAAAGATATTAAAGTGCCATGAGAGAAAAAAATCTTATCAGGTAAGGTTCGGAATCGAAAAATACCGGGTAAAATGTTAAAATTCATTTAAAATTCACTCCCAGGCAAATTTAGACAAATATTAATTATATCTCTGTTTATCTGTCACTTATTACTTAGAATGAATATAAATAAGTCGATCTGAATGAAATTTAAGGATATTCGGATTTGGTTATCTTAAATTATATGTTTAACTTTGTGTCAACAAACAATAAAAATTGTTGAGATATGACTGCACAGGAATTCACATCAAGTATAATAAGTCTGAAGGGCAATCTTCAGAAGTATGCCCTCAGTCTGACCCTCGACCGCGACAACGCGCTTGATCTTGTCCAGGATACATTTCTGAAGGCGATTCAGAATCAGGACAAGTTTGTGGATGCCACGAATCTTAAGGCTTGGGTATTCACGATAATGAAAAACACCTTCATCAACAACTACCGCAGGAAGATGAGGGAAAACACGATGATGGATGGCACTCAGGAGCTATATTATATAAACCTTCCCTCCGACAAGGGAAGCATCTCCCCTGAGTCATCCTATGCCGAAGAGGAAATTATAAAGGCTATTGACAGCCTGCATGAAGACTACCGCATGCCTTTCACCATGCACCTCGAAGGTTTCAAATATGAAGAGATTGCCGAGGAGCTCAGCCTCAAGCTTGGAACGGTTAAGAGCCGTATTTTCTTCGCACGCCAGAAACTGATGAGCGTCCTCAAAGATTATAATGGTTAGGTTTGAGTTTATAAAGTAGGTTTTAAGGGAGGATTACTTAACGTGGTCCTCCCTTGACTTTTCAGGATGGCAGACTTTTTGCAACGCAGAAGAGACAACGTTCTGTTTTTAAATATCTTTATACAAAATTACTGTCAAAATGAAAAAGTATCTCTTTATTACCCTCTTTGCTATTACACTTTCAGCAACCACACTCACCGCCCAGGAGAAATATCTTGAACCTGCCATCAGCCATGTCACTGTCTTCAGACAGGGAGCACAGCTGTCAGGCGACCTTAAGCTGGCGCTGCAGCCGGGCACAACAGATGTTGTTGCCGGAGGTCTTTCGCCCTATATTGATCCAAACAGCATACAGGTCAGGGGTGAGGGTGACTTTATGATAACAGGTGTCACCCACCGCAACAACTACCTTGAAAACCCTGCAGAGTCATCCGAGATAGCCGGTCTCCGTGAAAAGATCGATGCCCTCACGGCTAAGATCGAGGATGAGAAGACAGCCATCGAAGTGCTTCTGGAGAAGGAGCTCTTCCTGAAATCAAACTATGATGTGGTGACGAACAAATCGACCATCACTCCTGAGCAGCTGAAGGCTCTGCTTGATATATATACCTCTAACACCGAGGCTGTCAAGACAGCCGTTCTGAAGAAGAGGCGAACAATAAGAGAATATGAGAAGGAGAAGCAGCAGCTTGAGAGCCAGCTGGCAGGGACGGTTGACAGGTCAAGGCTCCCGACGGGAGAGATAGTGATCACCCTATCCGGCACGAAGGCTGTGAACGCAAAGCTTATGCTGTCATATGTTGTAATGAATGCCGGATGGTATCCTGCGTATGACATCAGGGTAAGTGACATCTCATCTCCTGCAACGGTCATCTACAAGGCTAATGTCTGGCAGCAAAGCGGTGCGGACTGGAAGGATGTGAAAATAAGTCTTTCAAATGCGTCACCCATGACAGCAGGGGCACTGCCGCTGCTCAATCCCTGGTTCATCAATTTCTATCAGCCTGAGCAGGCCCCGGTCATGATCAGGGGGTATGCAATTGAAGCCCCTTCGAAGGCTGCCACAAAGGAGGCTAAAGCGGAAGATGCAATGTTTATGGAGGCTGAGAGTGCTCCGCTGCCCGTCACCGTCAGTGAATCGAACATCAGCTTCAGCTTCGATGTGAACATACCCCAGACCATACTGGCTGACGGGAAGCCTGAGGTTGTGGAGCTTCAGAGACTCGAAGTCCCGGCAACATACAGCTATGCTGCAACACCCAAGCTTTCTTCAACAGCCTTTCTCATGGCATATATTACCGAATGGGAGAAATACAATCTTCTCCCGGGCGAGTCGAACATCTATTTCAGCAATACATTCACTGGCAAGGGTTATATAAACACAGCCGAGCTTACAGACACCCTTCCCGTCTCACTCGGTGCCGACAACAATATAACGGTAAAACGTGACAGGAGGGTCGATTTCACCTCAAGCAAGTTTATCGGCAACAATAAAGTCGAGACACGCTCCTTCCTTGTCTCGGTACGAAACAATAAGAGTCAGAAAGTATCTGTCAGACTCCGTGATCAGATACCCCTGTCGCAAAACAGCAGCATCATCGTTGAGCCCGCCGAGCTCTCCGGAGGCAACCTTAATCAGGTCACCGGCGAGGTCACGTGGGATCTCACTGTTGAGCCTCGTGAGACCAGGGAGATCATCCTTACCTACACAGTAAAGTACCCGAAAAACCAGAAGGTATTGCTTGAATAACAACCACTTGAAGAGTATCAACATTAAGGGTTATTAACGGCTGTTAATAACCCTTAATTTTTACTGCTATAATTTTAATATTCAATATCTTAATGCTGTTGATAACCATGTGTGTTTTTTGTTACTCCATTTATGGAATTATTAGCCCTGAAAACTTGACAACGGAGGTATTAAGTATTATATTTGTAAAACCATGTGAGCGATAAAGGGTCGCTCTGAGGTAAGAAGGTTCTTTCGAATGGTTTAATTATCACTCTGAAATTACATCAGACGTCAGAGTCTCACGCTGAAGGATCACGGTCCTGAAGCGTCCGTCACAGGTGCAGGCTGAGAGGCCTTCCCATCCTGGCGGTCTGTCGGAGCAATCTTCAAGAGGTGTAACAGCCTGGAGAAGAAAGCAACACAAACGCAATGCCCAAAGCTAATACGGCAGCGCAAGTGTCCGCACAGAGAGAGGGTCATCATGCCATCCAGACCGGCGAGGACAGGATGAAGATGATCCGGGCATGACAGCAGCTATCCCTTCGGGGAATGTCAGGCCTCAGGGGTTCATGGCCCCGCGCTTCATTCAACGCTACGTAAAACCGCAAGGCGAAGAAAGAGCTGAGATGAAGCACCGGAACGGGAAACCGGCAGTACGCCGCAAGGCTGACATCGACAGGTCCCGGAAAGGCAGGAGCAAATAGAGATGAACCGGCTACAATAACCGTAGCATGGCGACAGTGACGGTCATGGCTGTCACACGTCGGAATGGGAACTAATACGTACAGTATGGTTCCCATTCGTGTTTTATACCCCTGCCATAACAAAAAAAAAGGGGCTTAACGCCCCCTGATTACTCCCCTCGGAGATTCCTTTATGAACTTAAGTATGTAGTCTCTTTCTTCCGTCGGGGCAAAGGAGGCCTCTATATACTCAATGGCCTGCGACCCGTTCTTGCCCATATTGTAATAGGCCCTGTATATCTCATGCAGCTCGTTTATCTTCTCCTTGCTGAACCCCCTGCGCTCAAGCCCCACACTGTTTATCCCCATATATGACATCGGCTCCCTGTCAGCCTTGATGAAGGGAGGAACATCAAGCCTCACCTTCGAGCCCCCTCCTACCATTGCGTGGGCACCGACACGGGCAAACTGGTGTGCCATGACCCCGCCTCCGAGGATAGCCCAGTCGCCTATCTCCACCTCACCGGCAACACCTGAATAGCTGACCATGATGACATGATCACCAATAATTGAATCATGCGCCACGTGAGTATAAGCCATCAACAGACAGTGACTACCGATAACGGTCTTACCCTTGGCACTGGTACCCCTGTTGAGCGTAGCAAACTCCCTGACGGTGGTGTGGTCACCAATCACCATCGTCGTCTCTTCCCCCATGAACTTCAGATCCTGCGGTATCGCAGATACTGACGAGCCGTTGAATATGCGGCAGTTCCTGCCGATACGTGCTCCGTCATAAATGACTGCACCGGAACCTATCCACGTTCCGTCACCGATGATGACGTCGCCATGAATACAGGCAAAGGGCTCAATAACCACTCCGATGCCAAGCTTTGCCTGCGGATCAATAAAAGCTAAAGATGATTTCATATTTTGCTATTTATTCTTGACTACCTGAGCTGTCATCTCCCCCTCAGCCACAATCTTCTCGCCGACAAATGCCTGACAGTACATGATCACTATGCCTCGCCTTATGGGCTCAGTGAGATCACTCCTGACAATTATTGTATCTCCCGGCACAACCTTATGTTTGAACTTCATCCTGTCAATCTTCAGGAAGTAAGTCGAATACTTTTCGGGCTCATCAACGGTGCTGAGCACAAGTATCCCTCCCACCTGCGCCATGGTCTCAACAAGGAGGACGCCCGGAAAGACATGCTCCTGCGGAAAGTGACCCTGGAAGAAGGCCTCATTGTATGTAGTGTTCTTCATCCCGATGATATGACTGTCGGTCAGCTCAAGTATACGGTCAACCATCAGGAACGGAAAGCGGTGCGGCAGCAGCTTCTTCACCTGCTCAATATCCATAAGTGAGGGCTTGGTTGTGTCAAGAAGAGGTATCTCCTTCTTCGTGGCCTGCCTCTTTATCTGCTGACGTATCAGTCTTGCCATCCTGGTGTTGGCATAGTGACCCGGACGTGTAGCGACAACCTTGCCCTTGATGGGCTGGCCCACAAGGGCGAGATCGCCTATCAGGTCAAGGAGCTTGTGCCTTGCAGGCTCATTCGGGTACCTCAGT
Organism: uncultured Bacteroidales bacterium; assembly: GCA_963732365.1. Classification (GTDB taxonomy): domain Bacteria; phylum Bacteroidota; class Bacteroidia; order Bacteroidales; family VadinHA17; genus SR-FBR-E99. Next base: position 215,144 of record CAVSZC010000004.1, read on the forward strand.
TTGGTGTTGTTAAGTATGCCTGCATGATGTTCGGTAATACCTGGTTTATTGAACATCTTGGCTATGCGGTCTATCTCTTCCTGCTCCACCTCCCGTTCAAGTATCACGATGGCGTTCTCAAGGTCACCCCCCTTGATGAGCCCCATCCTGAACAGGGGCTCAAGCTCATGGAAGAAGACAAAGGTGCGGCTGCGGCATACCTCCTTCTCGAAATCTTCAATATTGTCGAGTATGGCATACTGGTTGCCCAGTATCTTTGAATTATAGTCTATAAGTACGTGGGCGCTGAAATGGTCATCCGGATAAATGATAAGGTCAACCCCATGCTCCTCGTCCGAGAAGGTGATCTTTTCCTTTATGACATAATAATTGCGCTCCTCCTTTAGCTCGACGACGCCTGCCTCTTTTATCGCCTCGACGAACATGAATGAGCTTCCGCCCATAATAGGTGCTTCGGGTGCGTTGATCTCAATAAGTGCATTGTCGATGCGCAGGCCGGCAAATGCAGCCAGCACGTGTTCAATGGTTGCAACCGAAGCTTCTCCCTGTACCAGTGTGGTGCCTCTTGACGTCTCGGTCACATTATCGGCTACGGCATCTATCAGAGGCCTTCCCGGAAGATCGGTGCGGCAGAATTTATAACCATGGTTCGCCGGCGCAGGTTTGAAGGTAACGGTGACATCTATCCCGGTATGAAGTCCTTTCCCGTTGAGAGTCACATCCTTAGCCAGCGTCCTTTGTTTCTCACTCATAATTGTCACATTAAATTACGGTGCAAATAAAAATAAAATTTTCCGAACGTCCCAACAGAAAACCCTACATCTGCGTGATGTTCAAATAATTTCCTTTGGAACGCGGGCGGGAACTATTTGTTTTTTAATGATTCCAGCAACTTCCCGAGTTCATCAACTTTCCTCCCGAGTTCAGGCAGCTTCCGGAAGTATACAAGGCTCTTCATATATTGTTTGCTCTCGAATGCCGGGGATCCGAAAATGACTGTGTTCTCTTCGGTAACCGATCCCATGATCCCTGACTGTGCCCCGATCTTTGTTCCGTCGGCTATTGTCAGATGTCCCGATATCCCCACCTGTCCGCCAATCATGCAATTCTTACCCACCTTTGACGACCCCGCCACGCCACACTGTGCAGCTATGACAGTGTTCTCTCCTATCTCCACATTATGTCCTACCTGCAGGAGGTTGTCAAGCTTCACTCCCTGCCTTATTATTGTTGATCCCATCGTCGCGCGGTCAACGCAGGTGTTTGCCCCTATTTCAACGTGGTCTTCCAGAATAACATTTCCTACCTGCGGTATCTTCATATAATTGCCATCCGTTACAGGGGCAAAGCCGAACCCGTCAGCCCCGATTACCGCTCCGGCATGCAGAATGCATTCGTTGCCGATCACGCATTGCCGGTAGATCTTAACTCCCGGATGGAGGGTGCAGCTCTTTCCGATCCTGACGCTGTCACCAATGAATACATGGGGGTACAGGCTGCATCCGTCTCCTATCACAGCGTTATCTGACACATATGCATAAGCCCCGATATAGACATCGCTGCCAATGACTGCTCCCGGCTCTATTACCGCGGTGGGGTGAATACCTTTCTTCGGCCTGGTCTGAGACTGCTCGTATATTGCCAGAAGCTGCGCCAGTGCCTGGTACGGATCCGCAACCCTGATGAGCGTCGTCCTGATCTCCTTTGAAGGACTGAAGTCGTTTCTTACCAGCACAGCCGACGACCCGGTAGTATATATATAAGGTTCATATTTGGGATTGGCCAGGAAAGAGAGTGCCCCTTCATGACCCTCCTCGATCTTTGCGATAGTATTCAGTTTCGTTTCCGGATCACCGTCTACGGTCCCTTTCAGCAGCTGGGCCACCATTGAGGCTGTAAATTCCATATCTGTTTAATTTAATTATCCATTATCTCTTTCGGATAACAGAGATAGTATTTGGTTATTTTTTCAGACAGCGCATCCTTGTCGAACAGGTCTGATACCGCTGTTATATCCTTTGTGGTCCCGTTCTTGAGACGTATGCGTACTTCAGGCGTTCCGGGGGCATAGGTCTGGTTATAAACATCTCCTGTGTTTACATAATAGCTGCACTCATCAGCTCCAAGATGCAGCGTCTCCCGTGCCTTCTTCACTGTCTCAGCCACCTTCGCTTCGCTGAAGGGGCTGTTCTGCAGTTCAATGCCCAGCAGGTCCCTGTTTACAAAACGGCGGCAGAGGTCTGCCAGTATCCTGTCTTCTGATGACATCCAAACCTTTGTGGCAGCGATTATATCGCTCTCGTCAAGCATGGTGAAGTGGTGTATCAGGGCTGATCGCTCTGCATTGTTCTCAGGTATGGTTCCCGGCTCCAGGAAATATTCAAGGGCAGGGGTCGCAAACAGCTTCACTCCTCTTGCTGAGACCTCCCTGGCACGTATCAGAAGGCTTGTCAGGAGCTTCTCCGCCGATACCACTGTCCTGTGATTATATACCTGCCAGTACATCATCCTCCGCGCTATGAGAAACTTCTCCACCGAGTAAATACCCTTCTCATCCACCACAAGCCTGTCGTCCGCGACATTAAGCATCCTTATGATCCTGTCAGACCCCACCGATCCCTCGATCACTCCTGTGAAGAAGCTGTCGCGGCGCAGGTAATCCATCCTGTCCATATCCATCTGTCCGGTAATCAGATCGTGGAAGAAACGTCTCCGGCAGGTACCGCTGAAGATAGCAATCGCATCGGTGAGACGACCGTCATAACTCCTGTTAAGTTCCTCCATGATCAGAAGCGACATCTTCTCATGCGGCATGTTTTCGATTATCGAATGCTCAAGCGCATGGGAGAACGGTCCGTGACCGATGTCATGAAGAAGAATCGCCACCAGAACTGCCTCCTCCTCCCTGTCTGTTATGCTGATCTCCTTTGACCTGAGAGTGTTTACCGCCAGGCTTGTCAGATACATTGCCCCCAGGCTGTGCTGGAAACGTGAATGTACGGCACCCGGATAAACGTAGCTTGAGAGCCCCAGCTGCCGAATGTTACGGAGCCGCTGAAACCACGGATGGCTGATAAGATCAAAAATGAAATCACCCGGCATACTTATGAATCCATATACCGGGTCATTGATGATCTTTTTCTTATTGGTCAAAGATTACTGATTTAGTGTTCCCAAATTTATTAATTGTTTCCGAAATCTCTTCAGAAAAGCTTCACTTACAAGGTACTTATTAAAAATTCATCATTTTCTTTTTGTGAAATTTAAAAAAATGGTGTTATCTTTGCACCCGAATAGAAGGGTACGAATGGCCTAGGGGACAAAAGTCCCCTATTTTGTTATCAAAAAAAAGACCGTGATTACGAAGGAACATATCAGGAAGCTCGCTGAGACACACATTGCCGGCACTGGAATATTTCTGGTAGAGGTGAGGCTCAGCAGTACGGGACGCATCACAGTTCTCATCGACAGGCATGAGGGTGTGACGATTTACGACTGCTCTGCACTGAGCAGGTATATCCACAACGAGCTTGGCGAGGAAGCAGAAGACTATGAGCTCAATGTCTCTTCACCGGGACTTGACATGCCCCTGCTGGTCATTGAGCAGTACCGGAAGAACGAGGGGCGGATGGTGGAAGTCATTGCCGGTGACGGCACCAGGGAGAAGGGTAGGATGATGAACGTGACAGAGGGAGGGTTTGATCTCAGCATTGACAAAAAAGAGAAGAAGAAAGAGACTGTCACCGTGCTTAAACCCTATAATTTTGAGGATGTTAAATCAGTGAAAGTAATTATATCATTTAAATAACAGAATAGTTTACCACAATGGAAAACGTTAATTTAATCGATACCTTTTCGGAATTCAAGGAGCTGAAGAATATTGACAGGCCCACCATGATGAGTGTGCTTGAGGATGTATTCAGGGGACTGCTTGCAAAGAAGTACGGTTCGGCAGATAATTTTGATATCATTGTCAACATAGACAAGGGCGACTTTGAAATCTGGCGCAACCGTGAAGTAGTTGAAGATGACGCGTTCACCGACCCCAATACTCAGATACCACTCTCTGAGGCTCACAAGGTTGATGAGGACTACGAGGTTGGGGAGGAGGTCTCTGATGAGGTCAAGTTCCTTGACTTCGGCCGCAGGGCTATACTTGCACTGAGGCAGAACCTCGTTGCACGAATCCTTGATCTGGAAAAGAACAATATCTATCTTAAGTACAAGGACCGCATCGGTGATATCGTCACCGGCGAGGTATATCAGGTATGGAAGCGTGAGACACTGGTGCTCGATGATGACGGAAATGAGCTGATCCTCCCGAAAGGTGAGCAGATACCCTCTGACCACTTCCGCAAGGGTGACACCATCCGTGCCGTTGTAATAAGGGTGGAGATGAAAAACAACACTCCCAACATTATTCTCAGCCGCACCTCTCCGGTCTTCCTCGAAAGACTCTTCGAGCTTGAGGTCCCCGAGATCTTCGACGGTCTGATAACCATCCGTAAGATAGTAAGGGTGCCCGGCGAGAGAGCCAAGGTGGCCGTTGAGTCATATGACGAGCGCATCGACCCTGTAGGTGCCTGTGTCGGGATGAAGGGATCGAGGATACATGGTATCGTTCGCGAGCTTCGTAACGAGAACATTGATGTCATCAACTTCACTTCGAACATACAGCTGTTTATCACCAGGGCCCTCAACCCGGCAAAAATATCATCCATCAGGCTTATCGAGGCCGACAAGAAGGCAGAGATATACCTTAAGCCCAGCGAGGTATCGCTGGCAATCGGCAAGGGCGGGCTGAACATCAAACTGGCAGGCCAGCTCACAGGCTATGACATAGAGGTATACCGCGAACCGGATAATGAAGACGAGGAAGATGTCTCTCTCGATGAGTTTGCAGATGAGATAGAAGGTTGGGTTATCGACGAGCTGAAAGCCATTGGCTGCGACACTGCACGGAGTGTGCTCAGACTTACGGTCCATGACCTGGCCAAGAGAACTGACCTTGAAGAGGAAACCATTAAGGAAGTTGTGAATATCCTCAAGGCAGAATTTGAAAAGGAATAATTATCTTCTAACGAAGAAAAAAAGATAAGTACTTACTTAAGAGGTTGTTACAAGAGTATATATGACTGAAGACAAGAAAGCCATACGTTTAAGCAAGGCAGCCCGCGAATTCAATGTTGGGATACAGACGATTGTCGAGTTTCTTCACAAGAAGGGATTTGACATCAGTCACGACCCCAACAACAAGATTCCCCCTGAGGCATATACGCTGTTAATCAAAGAGTACAGCGGTGATCTCAGTGTGAAAAAGGATGCCGAGAAGCTGGCTCTCAAGGAGAGGATCACTCTGAAGAAATCGCTTTCGATTGATGATATCGAGAGTGGCGGAGAGGGTGAGTCATCTGAACCTGATGAGGAGTTTCTCATAACAGATGTTTCCGGTGTCAAGAAACACATTGATCTTCGCACCGAGATCAGGAAGCCGGAGATCAGGAGTGTTGGCAAGATAGACCTTACCCCTCCTGCCAGGCCTGCGGAAAAGAAGCCGGAGGTGTCTGAGCCGAAGAAGAAGGAGGCTGCACCCGTTGCTGCTGCACCGGCAGTGCCTGAAGCAGCCGTGACTGAAGCACCTGAAGTAAAGAAAGAGCCTAAGGTGGTTGGCAGGGTAGATCTGAGCAAGGTCACCGGCAAGCCGCAGAAAAGTACAAAGAAGGGTGCCGGGGCAGCACCAAAGGCGGATGAAATGAAAACACCGGAGCCAGAGCCGGCAGCCGAAGCGCCTGTCGCTGAGGTCGAAGCGCCTGCCGCTCCCCCTCCCGCCGTGACGCCTGAACCAAAGGAGACGGAGATATACCGTCCGGGTTACGAGAAGCTTACCGGCCCCAAGATCATAGATAAGATCGAGCTTGTACCTGAAATAAAAAAGACAAGGGAGCAGGCAGCAGAGGCAAGACAGCAGCATGAAGACCGCAGGAAGCGTGAAAGAATCAAGCCCAAACCGCGCGAGAAGGTAGCTCTTGAACAGACTCCGGCACAGGCGGCGGAAGCAGCCCGAAAGGACAAAAAGCCTGTTCAGAGGGATCACCGCCCTGACAAGAAGAAATCATTCCGTGTCCTTCGCCCTGAAGTAGACAAGGAGGATGTTGACAAGAACATAAGGGACGTCAACCTGCTGATGAGCAAGAGCAAGTCAAAGGTGGCCAAGTACCGCCGTGACAAGAGAGATGCCGTCAGCCAGAGGATGAAAGATGAAACCGACAAAAAAGAGCTTGAAAAGAGCGTCCTCAAGGTTACCGAGTTCGTCTCTGTCAATGAGCTTGCAACGATGATGGACGTTCCTGTCATTGACATCATCTCAACCTGTATGAGCCTGGGTCTCATTGTCTCAATAAACCAGAGGCTTGATGCCGAGACTATGGCGATGGTGGCTGAAGAGTTTGGTTTCTCGGTTGAGTTTGTCAGTGCCGAGCTTCAGGAAGCCGTCAGGGAAGAGGAAGATGAGCAGACAAACCTCGTTCACCGCCCGCCGATTGTCACAGTCATGGGACACGTCGACCACGGTAAAACAAAGCTGCTTGACTACATAAGGAATACTAACGTCATAGCTGGCGAGGCAGGCGGAATAACACAGCATATAGGTGCTTACAGCGTGAGGCTTGATAATGACAAGATCATCACATTCCTTGACACTCCCGGTCACGAGGCTTTCACTGCCATGCGTGCAAGGGGTGCACAGATAACTGATATCGTTATTATTGTTGTGGCTGCTGACGACGGTGTGATGCCTCAGACGCGTGAAGCGATCAATCATGCTCACGCAGCTGGTGTGCCTATCATCTTTGCCATAAACAAAATAGATAAGCCTCAGGCCAACGCAGACAGGATCCGTGAGGAGCTTGCTACCATGAACTTCCTGGTCGAGGAGTGGGGCGGCAAATACCAGTCGCAGGAGATTTCCGCCAAGACCGGCCTTAACATTGACACTCTCCTTGAGAAGATTCTTCTTCAGGCTGAGATGCTTGATCTCAAAGCCAATCCTGACAAGCCTGCACTCGGCACTGTGATCGAGTCTTCGCTTGACAAGGGGCGCGGTTTTGTCGCGACGGTACTGGTGAAGGCAGGGACATTGCGCAACGGTGACGTGGTTCTGGCAGGCAGCTGCTTCGGTCATGTCAAAGCCATGTACAACGAACGTAACCAGAAAGCTACAGAAGCAGGTCCGTCAACACCGGCACTGATTCTGGGCCTCAACGGCGCCCCGCAGGCAGGTGACAAATTCAATGTCATGCTATCTGACAAGGAGGCCAAGGAAATAGCCACCAAGAGGGCACAGCTGCAGAGAGAACAGGGTCTGAGAACCCAGAAGCATATCACTCTCGATGAGATCGGCCGACGGATAGCAATAGGCAACTTCCAGGAGCTGAATATCATTGTCAAGGGTGACGTCGACGGATCAGTGGAGGCCCTCAGTGACTCACTTATCAAACTCTCAACCGAGGAGATACAGGTGAACATCATTCATAAGGCAGTAGGCCAGATATCAGAATCGGATATCCTGCTTGCCGCCGCATCGAATGCCGTTGTAGTAGGCTTCCAGGTAAGACCTTCCGTCAGTGCAAGGAAACTTGCCGAAAAGGAGGGAATTGATATTCGCCTCTACTCTATCATCTATGATGCTATAGAGGAGATCAGATCTGCTATGGAAGGAATGCTCTCGCCTGAGGTCAGGGAGGAGATTGTTGCCACCATCGAGGTGCGCGAGGTATTCAGGATCGGGAAAGTCGGAACCATTGCCGGATGCTTCGTGCGCGAGGGCAAGGTGACACGCAACACCAAAGTACGGATTATCCGTGACGGTATTGTCTTGTATACCGGCGACCTTGGTTCACTCAAACGCTTCAAGGATGATGTGAAGGAGGTTACTTCAGGATATGAGTGCGGACTGAACATCAACAACTTCAACGATATCAATGTCGGAGACATTGTTGAGGGATACCAGACAGTGCAGTTCAAAAAGACCTTGTAGATTTTGCGATTGTCGATCTGCGATTGTCGAACGGAAGTAACATAAACCGCAAAAAACAAAGAAAGCTGCCCGGGGCAGCTTTCTTTATTATATAATGAGCGGATTATACTCCAATGAGTTTCTTATATGCTTCGGCATCAAGAAGCGCATCAAGCTCTGAGGTATCATCCATATCCACCCTAATCATCCACCCTTTGCCGTAAGGATCACTGTTAACAGCCTCAGCGGCCGCATCAAGGTCTTCATTCTTGACAGTGACGGTTCCGCTTACAGGCATAAAAAGGTCTGATACTGTCTTCACGGCTTCTACAGTGCCAAATACATCACCGTGGCCAAGCTTCTCTCCCACCGTCTCAATCTCGATGAAGACGATGTCTCCCAGCTCATGCTGGGCAAAATCTGTTATACCTATGGTTGCCTCATTGCCTTTCACAAGCACCCATTCATGATCCTTGGTGTACTTAAGATTTGCCGGAACGTTCATCTCTGTGTCTTTTATTTGGTTAAACTGCGTGGTCTCATTGTCAAGGAGTCAAAAATACATCTTTTTTAAGATTCATAAACTGATAAAGGCTTTTTTTTGCCTCCCGGAGCCGGCATGTCACTGGACCAGGGTGAACCGCAGGCTGAATCCGAAATTTGTGTTAGAGGTACGGAATGTATTGGCTACGAACGGATTATTCAGGTTGTGATCTGCATATACCTGCAGGTTGAACCTGTCACTCAGCATATAGTCTGCCGTCAGTCCGAGCGTAAAGACCTTCTGTCCGGCAACAGGCTGATTAACATCTTCAATCAGCTTGCGGGCTATGGTCTTGTTGTCCCTTATTGACAGATCGAGCCTCAGGTTAAGATCACTCTTCAGTGCGCGCTGTCCCCCGCCTGACCTCAGTATGACTGAGACATCATCAAATCTGTAACCGGCCCCAATGGTGATTTCATCATTTCTAATATCGGCTATCTGGTTACTTGACAGATTCAGTGTCACTGTCCGTGACTTCCGGTATTCAATTCTCGTCGTAAGCGAATTTTTCCATCCAAGGTCAATGTTGATGAGCGGACTGAACTGCTCATTTATTATGGCTGTGTTAATCTCGTACATCGGGATGAAGTTGTAACTCATGTCACGCACCCTGCTTATCCCCGATTCATCAGGGTCAAAATAGAGGCTTGTATTAAACGAGCCGACGGAATATGTCGATCTGTACTGGTGTGATATGCTCACAGAGTTGAACACTTTTCGTACCGCTTCGTACTTGGTAAGACCTTCAAAGTTTATCCGCCAGTTTGGCATCATCTTCCATGCTGAAGGGAAAGGATCAAGGGGCACCTTGTGAGGGTCACCCTTCGTGTAGGCGGCAATGAATGCAGGAATCAGCACTTCACTCGATGTTTTGCCGTAACCGCTGGCGTAGGGGCCAGTGACAGGCTCACCGGTGACGGGATTAAAGCCAGGGTCATAGGTGCCGTCAACAGCAATGCGTTCAGCAGCCCGGCGCTGCGATATTATCTGAGTGTACTCATTGAACCTGTCAAAGGTTTCCGATCTGTAGTCACCCGAAGTTGGCACCTTCTCGAACGCAGTACCCCACGATATTATAGAAATGGTGAAGATACCTGTGATGCGTGTATTCCTTGTGCTGTCAGGGAAGTTGCCGTTATTGTCTGCCCTCAGGTATGATGCAATGGTCTCTGAATACCGGCGGTCAGAGGTAAGGTCAATGCGCAGACCCGGGAAAGGCTCAATATTTGTCCTGAGGTTAATCTGTTCACGCATGCTGCTTGATGCCGGAATGTTAAGCAGGGAATCTGTTGTTATCCATCCGTTGCTTATGGCTTCGTCAAAGAAGCTGTTATCTGACAATCCTGTCAGGAAGCGCCACCCCGGAGCTGACATGCCGTTGTAGGTCTGCTGACCCAGGAATGATGTTCCGGGAAGATAGCCGGGGAGCAGCTGCCCCTGTTCAAGAGTGTATGTCGCCGACACGTTCCTGATGGCCATAAGGGCCCTGATGAGATAGCGCCCGGCCGTGCTGGCCATCGAAGGCTTCTTCTCAACCCTTCCCGTGATGCTTACCTTTGCATTGTCAACATCTGCATCCGGGGTATATTCAATCCTCATGTCAGATACAATATCATACTTGCCGGTGACGGGAGTACCGTCAGGGGCAGTCACCGTGACAGTAATATCTCGGGTATTCAGGTTATGATTGATGATCCTTGCCTTACCGGCCTTCAGTGGCAACCCTGTCCTATTATGTGTCACCTCCTCATAACCCAGGCTCATTCTCCGCATCCCTCCCGGCTGTGTCGTCGTCTCAATCTCCTTGAGGAACTTAGACTTGTTATAGATATTGGTCAGGTTGCCCTGAAGGGTAAACTGGAGATTGCTGAAGTTCTTGATAGTGTTACCCGGCCTTATATTGACTGAATCGGGAAAGATTGTTCCGGCTATCCAGTCATACTTGGCGCCGTAACGTGCGTTGGAGGTTAACCAGGAGAGCAGTGGCAGCTTGTTGATAGGAATGTTATAGTTGAGATTTAAAAGGTGGTAGTAGCTGGTCTCCCTTCCACGGCGCGAAATGTTATCAAGAACCTCCTCACGCCATATCTCGTACTCCTCGGGATAACGGTCGCGGTCGACACCCCCCTCGGGCTCGTCAATACGGGCTACGGCGCTGGAGGTAAAGTCAAACTTCATCTGCTTGGTGACGTCATACTTCATGTCAAAAAACCTGGTCCACTGAAAATCCTTGGTAAAAGTAGGTTTGACCATCAGACCAGGGTTATTTATGTTCCTTGACTCCACCTCATTGTAGTACCTGAACATGTCGCCTCTCAGGGTCAGGTGCTTGGGGAACAGATAGATGTTGAAGTCCTTGATAAGCCTGAACGCAGGTGAGCTGAGCCCCTGTGCCTTCTGGAAAGGAGTATAGTTCTTCGGCCTGGCCTCATAGTCGTATGTAATGCCGCCCCTGTATGTTTTTTCAACATCTATTGCCGTTTTGGTACTTGTATGATAGACTTCGTTGAATGCATAATTCACCGAGACGTTTGCCGGATCCCAGGGCTGAGGCTTTTCTCCTCTCACATCCACTCCCGCATTACTGACGGAGAAGGTCTTGCGCCTGGTGTAATCTTCGGCAAAATTCAGGATGGAGTCTCTCTCCTCCCTGGTCTCTGCATTGTCAAGCGCTTCTGAAAGCAGTATGTCAGGACTCAGGGGATCATATTCGGGTCTTATGCGGTTCTCGGAGAAGCCCATATAAACAGGGATGCGTACCTTTGACTTTTCGGGAAAGAATTTGCCGAACTCAAGGTTTGTTGTGACGTCATATTGAATTACCTGTTCTATGCTTCGTTCATTGACCTTCATGTCTATGCTTCCCCATCCCGGAGTGTTTGTCTGCCCGGTAAGGTGCAGAGAGCCCAGGTCTGCCAGCCGTGCCTGCAGTTGAGCGATTGAGGCCCATCCGCCCTCCTCCCTGAAATCACTGAGGCGCAATTCATTGACCCATAGCTCAGCTGACTTGGGCGCACCGTCGTCATTCTGCGGATCACGGGTCCTGATGGGATTCCTGACACCCACCATAACCACCTTAATATTGCTAAGGTTAGGGTTACCGCTGACAGAGATCCTCACATTGTCAGCATACATATAGTAAATATCCGATTCGCTCAGTGACGACCCCGTTGCCCGGATGCTTGCATCGCGTGCCTGCTTGGCATCAAGGAGAAGAGAAAGGTCAATGTCAACCTTGTTCTCCTCAGGCCATACCATCAGACGCCCCTCCTCAGTGTCGCTGTAATTGCCGTAGGGAGTGAGCTTGACTGGTATTTCATATTCGTAAAAGTTGTTCTTATAGTCAGTACCGAGCCTCACAAAGACAGTCACCTCATTATCAAGGAGCGGTTCGCCTATCAGCGCTTCGCCATGCACCTCCATCCTCAGCTTCCGGTATTGTCTCATATCAAGTTTCACGTTCTTGTATGTCGCCCTGGCATCTCCGTCAGCGAGGTTCCTGACGCGGAGCACCATAGACTGCTCATTAAGCTGCGTCAGCTGCGGGTTGGCAGGGTCGATGACACGAGAGAATCCCGGAGGCAGCAGATAGTTGACCGGCTCCTTACCGGCATTCTCCTCAATGTTGACAGAGCTTACCTCGAAGGTACCATCCTCCTCCTCAGGTATTGTGATCCGTTCCCCGCCCTCAAAGAAGGTAAGGTTGTACTTGCGCCATTCTGACCTCACTAGCTCCAGGCGGGCAAAACGGAGCACAAGCTCCTCATCAAAGTTGCGCATGAAGAGCCTGAGGAATCTTATAGACTTGAAGTCGCGGATGGAACCTACTATCCGTTCATGATCCGTTACCGGTATCTTGAAAAGGTACCACTTCACCGGTGACTTTTCTCCGTTGGCAAATGTTGCAACATATTCACGCTCATCGACAATGAAATTCGTTCCGACTACAAAATCCTCGCGTCTCAGGCTGACATGATACTGGTAATAGCTCTCCGTCTCACTGAGTGTGTTGTCACGGTTGATGTCCTCCATGTCAGGCATCGTCGATCCGGTTGTCGGATACGACTCAGTTGACATCTCAGAGGTAGGAGAGTTGCCATCTGTGCCGTTGAACCGTTTATACCTTTCAAGGATACCCAGTTGAAGCAGGTCATAATCGGTGCCACGGAAATAATGAAAATTGTCATTTGATGGATCTGCAAAGATGCTGTCAAGCAACTCGGGCCTTATCACTGCCCCTACCGCCTGCAGGTAGCTGTCAAAGAAGGCTGTCTCCTCCTCGCTGCTTAATCCGTCAAGGCCAACATCCTGGTAGCGCCGTGATTCGGGGTCATTGTCAAATGCCTGCACCACAGCCTGTACTGTCGGCACCCTGCCCCATACCGTTGTGTCAACATTTATCAGAAGGGGTGAAGTAGGCAGGCCGTTCTCGAACTGTTTGCGCGAGTCGCGCAGTATATCCTCCGAAATGTTCCCCAGGTTGAAATAGAGATCGCCCCCCTCATGGTCGGTGTTCTCGGCATACGGGTCCATGACCCAGAACTTGATGTACTGGATATTGGCAGATTCAAAGTCGTTTGTAATCAGCTCACGCATCATGCCGCCCCACCTTGTCCGCGGTGAGTTCAGCAGTCCGTCCTGGTTCAGTCCTGCAGAGTATGGCCCGGGTAACACGTCGAAGTTGAACGGACCTCTCTCACCGGGATAAAAGGCAATGTTCAGCACCGAGATATTTGTCGGGATACCGCTCGGTGACTCTTTGTACGGAAAAATCTCAGTCTCGTATATTTCCCTGACATAGTGGCTTGACTGGAGGTCAGGATCAGCCCTTATATGGTCAGGTGTGGTGGATCCGTTTCGCAGAAACAGGGGGTCAATGACATACCACGCTGTCTGTGCCCTGTTGAAACCCGAACGGAGGTCATTGTTCAGCTTTGCCTCGGGGAAGAAGGCTTCCTGTCCCAGCGGTATGCTCGCCAGAGACCATGCGTTGAAAGAGCGGAGATCAAGCGATATTTCACTTGCCTCAAAGTCATCGATATATACTGCCCCTTCTGAAGATATGGCTTTGTTATGCCCCGGTACAAGATGTGCAAATTCACCGAAGAAATCTATCGAAGACGGGGCATTGGTCTCAATGAACGGCAGCCAGTCTATCATGTTTGTGAGCATGGGCGCGTCGGCGCGGTAAGAGGCATCAAACCCGTACATGGTGTTGGTGATGGGATCATCACCATATGTGACCTTCTGGGTATATGGCCTTTCATTCAACCGCAGCACGGTGCCGCCCAGGTTGAACCGGTCAGAGAAACGGTAGTTTATGTGTGTCCCCAGAAGTGACTTTGTCTGCAGACCGTAAAACTGGTTGCTCTCGAGCGACACCTGTACCGGAGTCTCGGACTCTATGATGGCAGGGTTGATGATCTTGACGGAGCCAAGGTTGTAGTCGACGGTATAATCCACATTCTCGGTGAGGGTAGCACCGCCGGCCTTCACCTTTACCGATCCCTGCGGGATGTTGGCAACATTAAGTCTTATCTCCGAGCCCGTTGCTGAGGCATACTGGCCGCTGAGGGTGTACTTGTTCTTCTCGGCCATCTGCCTGGCGACAGTCTGGGTCGAGTCATACAACTCGGTGAAGACATATTTGTCTATCTGCTCCGGGTCTGTGATATATTTAAGCAGGTGCCTCCCGAAGGGCTCCCTGACAGGGAAGATGATCCTCCCCTTCTCTGCCATTACGGTTATCCCCTCCACAAAGTCGAACAGACCGTCGGGCTGCCTGTCAAGCTGCGAGTTCAGCACGTCAAGACCGAGGGCCTGGAGCAGTATCTGGTCCTCAATGGGGGTGCCCGGAAGATAATTAAGGGTATTGCCTGACTTGTCATCCTGATACAGAATATTCACCTCGAATTTTCTCTGTTCAATGCGCCCTGACCCTATATTGTAAATGTTCTTCATCATAAGCTGCCAGGTGGGTATCCTCGGACTGAGCGTCGTCCCTTTAATGAGCTTGAGGATAAGTGCGTCAGGGGCAGTCACTCCATCGGTTGAGAACTCTCCAACCTTGAATACCTGGCCGTTGTAGGTATACTCATACGCAACAGCCAGCACCTCATCGTTATTCAGGGCTACATTCAGCGAAATAAAACCCAGCTGCCTGTTGACCGTGAATTCCCTCTCACTCAGCTTGCGGGCGTTTTCTATCTTCTCAAAGTCACGGCCGATCTGAAAGTCTGGATAGAGAGGAGAGAGGACATCGATGATACGGTCAACGTCACGCACTCCGCTGTAAGTAGTCAGAAGCTCGTTATAAAGTCCGTTGCTGCTGTTGTCAGGATTGACAGGTGAGCCCGGCATGCTCTGGAATTCAGGCACATCATTATAAATATTTGGCTGGTTCTCAGCCAGGTCAAGGAAAGCGACGATATTACGGTTGTTGACATCCTCAAAGCGGCTTGTCTGATTGGTGATCCACACTTCAATCTTTTCAATGTTGACTCCCGTGCTTACGATCGGCAGATTCTCAAGTGATGAGTCAAAATGATCCTTGAAATCCTGAGACAGGTAGAAGTGCCTGTTGGCTTCGTAATTGTCAGCAGTTATCTCATAATCAGATATCTGCGCACCGCCTTTCATCTCCACCACTGACGACTCGCCCTTCTGCTGTGAAAAGACTGTCGTCATGGTCATCTTGCCGAACTGAAGCTCAGCCTTCAGCCCGAAGAGGCTGTAGCTGCTGGCTATCAGCGTCCCGTTCAGAGGCAGTGTGACATTACCTGCTTCAAGCTTCTGCAGGATCTCGTCCTCCTTGCCCGAGTACTGAAGCTTGATCTCGTTCTCAAACTCAAACATCGCCTCAGTATTGTAATTGATGGCAAGCTCCATCTTGTCACCTATTGTGCCGGTGACATTCATCTGTATCTTCTCCTGGAAATCGAACGTAGTGATCGTGCGAAGATTTTCCGCCAGTGTCGGATTTTCAGTATTGGAAACATTAAGTCCGAAAATGAGTTCGGCTGATCCCTGAGGGACAATGTTGATGACGTTGCTGCCAAAGATCCTGTCAAAGGTTTCTCCGCCCACCTCTATCTGCGGTATGAGCGATGACCTGTAGCCGGAGGCGTCACCCCTCAGGGTGGCATCCCAGTATTCACGCATGGCCTGTTCGAACTCATACCTGCGGTATTCCTCCGGGCTCATGAAGACCGGTCTTCGGTAGTCAAGGGTCCCGGCCTTCTGGTAGATTATATACTGGTTATTACGGCCGTCATATTCTACCTTTGTGCTGATATTTGACGGGTTCGACAGGTAGAGTGGCGATGATCTCTGTGCCTCCCATGGCATTGCGGGGTCTGCCCGGAGCCTTAGCAGTGTGTCGCCGGGATTGGTCTGGGCAGTGACAATGAGGGATATCAAAGAGAGGACTGTAAACAGACCTGTCCTGATTATCAGACCTCTATTTTTGACAGAAAACTGCAATCCGGCACCTCTGGTTTATAAGAGTTTCAGCGCCTTTCTCACTATCTCCTCCACCGGGAGTGTCCTGTTCTCCTTCAGGAGGTTATCAATCACCTTCACTGCGCTGCTCCTGGCAAAGCCAAGCATCACTAATGCAGATAACGATTCTTCGCGCGCTGTATTGTCGGAAAATGCAATTATTTCGCCGGAACCGGCATGTTTTCCTACTTTATCTTTAAGATCAACAATTATCCTCTGTGCTGTCTTTAATCCTATCCCTTTTACTGACTTGAGGGTGTTTACATCAGCTTCGGTTATTGCCTCCCGCAGATCAGCCGGTTTAAGTGATGAGAGCATTATGCGGGCTGTATTGGCACCCACGCCTGAAACGGTTATCAGCAGCCTGAAGAGTTCACGCTCCTCAGCTTCGGCAAAGCCGTACAGCAGGTGCGCATCTTCTCTTATGGCTTCGTGGACAAGTATCTTGCACCCGGTCGCCTTGTCAAGGGCTGCATATGTGTTCAGGGAGATGTTTAAGCTGTAGCCGATCCCATTGTTCTCGACAATGACAAAGGCAGGATTCAGTTCGGTAATTGTTCCTGTTATATAGTCAATCATGCTGTATGATCATAATTTTCAGTCTCAGGCGGAAGCTCATCCACGTGGTCAGCCTGAAACTCTATCTTCTGAGGCTGTAAAGGGTTGCGGCTTATTTCAGTATACATCTGCCTGTTGCGGAAGATGTCGCAGGCGGTATATATAGCCTGACGCATCGAATTACCTGATGCTTCGTTCTTTCCTGTAATGTCGTAGGCGGTACCGTGAACCGGGGAGGTCCTTATCACTGACAACCCGGCAGAAAAATTCACCCCCGTGTCAAATGCCAGTGCCTTGAAGGCACCCAGTCCCTGATCGTGATACATTGCCAGCACTGCATCGAATTTGCTGAAGTGTCCTGACCCGAAGAACCCGTCTGCAGAGAACGGTCCCAAAGCAAGGATACCCTCATCATTGGCCTTGGCTATTGTAGGAATGATGATCTCCTGTTCTTCGGTTCCCAGCAGCCCTCCGTCACCGGCATGGGGGTTAAGGCTGAGAACAGCTATACGGGGTCCGCGCACGGCAAAATCCTGCAGCAGCGAACGGTTCAGCAGCTTAAGCTTTCGCATGATGAGCTGTGGTGTTATGGCACCGGCGACATCCCTGAGAGGAAGATGCTCAGTGACAAAACCCAGCTTCATACTCTCACATATCATCAGCATGAGAACATCTGAACCGTTGACCTTCGCCTTCAGGTAATCGGTATGCCCGGTAAAGGCAAACTTGTCAGACTGGATGTTATTCTTATCAATCGGACCGGTGACAAGCACATCTATCTTACCCTTTACAAGGTCATCGACAGCATGCTCCAGGGCAGCGAGAGAAGCTTCTCCAGCCTCACGCGTCGACTTGCCCATCTCGACGCGTACCTCGTCACCCAGGCAGTTGATTAAGTTAGGCTTCTTCGGATTGGCCTCCTCAGCGGAGCGAATAGAATTGAAAGTGAAATTTGTTACGTTGAGTACTTTGCGATGGTAAGCCGCAACCTTTGGCGAGCCATAGACGACAGGCACACAGAAATCATGTAGCAGAGGGTCAGAGAGGGCCTTGATGATCACCTCATACCCGATACCGTTGATATCACCGTGTGTAATACCTGTTATTATCGGTTTTCTTTCCATTATGAATACGGTATGATGAATGCGGAAACCCGCATTGATGGTTGTAAAGTTAATGAAATAATTGAATGATATAGCTTTAAAATATTACCTTTGCCCTCTCGCCTGACAATGCGCAGAGTATCATAAAATGGCAGTCACAGATCATTTGTACATTAAGGCTTCAGAAGGTGTGAGGCTCACGCCGGCCGAGGCGCTTATCCTCTGGGAAGAGGCGCCTCTTTCGATGCTCATGTACCTTGCCGACCTCAGACGCAGGGGCATCCATAAAGGCGATGGTGTGGGGTGGATGATTGACCGTAATATTAATATTACAAACATCTGCTTCTCTCAGTGCCGTTTCTGCAACTTCTGCCGCACCTCTAAAAGTGACGAGGCCTATGTGACCACAGACGCCGAGTATGACCGCAAGCTAGGTGAGCTTGTCGCCCTCGGGGGAGACCAGCTTCTGCTGCAGGGGGGGATGAATCCTGCACTTGACCTTGCATATTATGTCAGCCTCTTCAGCCGACTCAAGAAACGGTGGCCGTCAATTAAGCTGCATGCCCTCGGTCCGCCAGAGGTGGTATATCTTGCCCGGGAAGGGAGAATGAGTTACCGTGAAGTGCTTGTGGCCCTTCATGCTGCCGGACTAGACTCTCTTCCGGGTGCCGGAGCCGAGATACTCGTCGACAGGGTCAGGGAAATAGTCTCTCCGGCCAAGGCGACAGCCGAAGAGTGGCTTGGCGTGATGCGCGAGGCACACATCCTCAATCTGCCTACATCAGCTACGATGATGTTCGGTCACGCGGAGACGGTTGCCGAACGCATTGAACACCTGGTCCGCCTGCGCGACCTTCAGGATGAGAAGCCTGACGGCCATGACGGCTTCATCACGTTTATCCCGTGGCCATTCATGGATCGCGGAACACCCCTGGCGGAGAAATATGGCATACGCAGCAACGTGACCGCCGCAGAATACCTGAAGATCATAGCCATCAGCCGGCTGGTGCTTGACAACATACCGAACATACAGTCTTCGATCCTTACCGTCGGAGCAGAGACAGCAATGATCTCGCTGCATGCCGGCGCCAATGACCTGGGTTCGGTAATGATAGAGGAGAATGTGGTCAGCGCTGCGGGTGATCCATTCAGGACCAGTCCGGAAGAAATGAAACAGATCATAACGGAAGCCGGCTTCGCACCCGTGAGAAGAGACCAGCGCTACAGGCCATACGTGCCTGCCGGCAACTGATCTTGCGTTCAGGAGCTCTTCCTGACGGTATACATCAGCGTCTCGACCTGCCTGAGAAGCTCTCTCTTGTCATCGCGGGGCGCATATACGAAACCGGTGACAATAACAGCGCGTGATGTCTCAGGGTCAATGAAAGCATAGGTGATGAATGGACCCCCCATATAGCCTCCCTCGAGTGTCCACAGTCCGCGCATCTCAATATATTCAATGTCATTGCGCCTGAACGAGCGGCAGGTGGCAGGCACCCGCTTCTCGATGATCATATAGGACTGGCCGTCGGGCCCCTTCACCTCTGCCGATGTTACTTTTTCTGTTATGTCTGCAAGCTCAATGCACCCTATGACTGATATTATCCGGTCACTGAAGGAGACTATCACCGACTGCGTCGTAGAAGGTGTCTCGGCTGATATCATCATTCTTCCCTCGCGGTTGAAATCACTCCTGTAGCCCGCCGGCATAATGATCTCATAACTCCCGCTGCCGGAGGTGACAATGCTTTTATTCTTTCCGGCCGAGTTCTTCAGCCATGCCGTAAGCCTCTCGCGCTCAGCATCATTTATGCGCTGACGGATGGCTGAGGCATTTTCGCTTGCTATCTTTCTCAGGCTCAGTGAGTCAGGAGCTGTCAGGCTGATGACCAGTTGCGTCTCAGCCCACCTGTTCCGTGTGTAAGTGACTGAAGGCTCTGCAGCCGTCATGTCAATATGCGCAATAATGATATTGCGGTGCGACAGGAATATCTCACGGAACCCTTCGGGATTCACGTGAAGGAGCTCGAATGCCGGCTCGGGCTGAGGAAGCCCCACCAGTACGGCTGCAACCTCATCCCTGATGGTCTTGCCTGTCTCCCCCATCCAGAGTGCCCTGTCTATCACCACCAGTACCTCACCGCTTGCCCCTGTTACATTGGGGAGTGTCCTGGTAAGCGACGAGTCTCCGCATGATGACACCACCGTCATTGCCATAAGACCAAAAAACGAAAGAAGCCTCATAACTTTATTTTCTTTGAAATAAAAAGCCTGCACTCGCATGCAGGCTCAGTCTATAGACAAGATGACATTATTTATCTGCTCCGAGGCCTTTATTGGCATCACTGTTATCAGTGTCCTTGGCTTTCTTGAACTCCTTCAGCCCCTGACCTATGCCTTTCATCAGTTCAGGTATCTTACGTCCGCCAAAAAGCAACACTACGATCACAAGTATCAGGATTATTTCAAGAGGTCCTATCTTTCCCATGGTTGTGAGTATTTATTTATGCAAATGTACAAAATGTTTGTCAAAGGTTTAAAATATCAGTCGATAATCATTTCCTGATTAGCCTGAGTATGTCATTCCCGTTGGCAAATATGAGCAGCGCAAGAAGAATGATCATGCCGGTTATCTGGGCATACTCGAGGAACTTGTCGCTCGGTTTCCTTCCTGTCACAACCTCATATATCAGGAACATCACATGGCCACCGTCAAGTGCCGGAATGGGAAGGATATTCATCACGGCGAGAATCAGAGAAAGGAAGGCGGTGAGGTTCCAGAACGACTGCCAGTTCCATACCCCGGGGAAAATACTTCCTATGGTTATGAATCCACCGAGTGATTCATATCCCTTTGTCTCCCTTGAAAAGATGAGCTTGAACTGCTTCAGGTAATCGCTTGTGATCTTGAATCCCTTTGCCACCCCGGCAGGGATGGCCTCGAAGAAGTTGTAGTGCTTTGTATTGAACTCGAAGATATCCGACGGTTCCCTGTAAATACCGAGGATCCCCTCTTCAGAGGCAGTGACCCGGAAATCGATCAGCTCCTCTCCCCTTTTGACTGTTACTTCGAGAGGATTTCCCCTGTTGGCAGCGATGTACCCCTGGAACTCGTCATACCATTCGAAGCGGATGCTGTCAAGAGCTATCACCTCGTCGCCCGTAGCAAGCCCTGCAGCCCGTGAAGGCGATTCCTTGGCAAATTCCGAGATCACAAACGGCCCGAAGGGTATCCTGGCATCGATGACATCGGTGTTCTTAAGGAGAAGAGGGATGAACTCACGACCTACAGGAACATCGACTATCTCTCCCTGTCTGTCAACTGTAATGACCTTCCTGTCATTAAGTATGATGTCGGGTATGATTGAATAGAAATTGTCAACGGGCTCACCGTCAAGGGATAATATTTTATCTCCGTTGCGCAGCCCCATGGCATACCCTGTCGAGTCTGTCAGGATACCGTATTTTACATTTGCCGCGGGAAGATATGTCTCACCCCAGAAGCTGAGCACGGCTACATAAATGATCATTGCGAAGATGAAATTGAAGACCACTCCTCCCAGCATTATAAGGAGGCGCTGCCATGAAGGCTTTGACCTGAATTCGTAAGGCTGCGGAGGCAGTTTCATCTGCTCGCGGTCCATCGACTCATCTATCATCCCTGAGATCTTGACATAACCGCCGAGTGGTATCATCCCGATCCCGTATTCCGTATCGCCTATCTTGCGTTTGATGATAGCCCATGGCCAGTCGAAGAAGAGAAAAAACTTCTCGACCCGTGTCTTGAAAATTCGGGCAAACAGGAAGTGTCCGCACTCATGAATGATTACCAGTATTGAAAGTGCCAGTATCAGCTGGATGATTTTGATCAGAACTGTCATTGTTTTGGTGTTTTACTTATATATTCCGTTGCAAGGCTTCTGCTTCTGCTGTCAGTCTCCTCATAAGCAGTCATGGAGGCCTCGGTGCTGAGCATCGTTTTCTCAAGTACATATTCCACTGCGCCGGCTATACCCAGGAAGCCGAGTCTGCCATGCAGGAAGGCAGCGACGGCCACCTCGTTGGCAGCGTTGAGTGCGCAAGGCATGTTGCCCCCTGCGGTGAGGGCGGCGCGCGCCAGGGATAGGCTGCGGAAACGCTGTAAATCAGGCTCTTCGAACGTCAGGGAGCCTATCGCATGCAGTGAGGGGCGCGGAAGGTCAGTGACCACCCTCTCAGGGTATGTGAGGGCATAGATGATAGGCATCCTCATGTCAGGCATACCCATCTGAGCCTTCATCGACCCGTCGGTGAACTGAACCATCGAATGTATTATTGACTGCGGATGAATGATGACATCAATCTTCTCTTCCGTAAGACCGAAGAGCCAGTGGGCTTCTATCACCTCCAGCCCCTTGTTCATCATCGTGGCCGAGTCGATTGTTATCTTGCTTCCCATGCTCCAGTTGGGGTGTCGCAGAGCTTCTCCCGGAGATACATGTATAAGCCTACCGGCCGGCGTGTTGCGGAACGGCCCGCCCGATGCGGTGAGAATGATCCTCTCCACCGAGTTTTTTGGCTCACCGTTGATGCACTGCATTATTGCAGAGTGTTCTGAGTCGACGGGCAACAGCCGGCTGCCCGTAACCGATGCCGTCTTTGTTATCATCTCACCGGCGACCACCAGTGTCTCCTTGTTGGCAAGTGCCACCTCCCGGCCTGCAGCCACGGCAGCAGCGGTGGGGCGCAGCCCGGCAAACCCTACCATGGCTGCAACGACGGTATCGATACCCTCTGATGTGGCAACCGTATCAAAGGCATCACGCCCTGCCAGCACCTCAATACCAAGCCCTGCAAGGCCATCCCTTAGCCTGCTGTAATGTGCTTCATGGCCGATGACAACCGTTGATGGCCTGAACCGCCTGGCCTGCTCAATCAGAAGATCAGCATTGCTCCATGCTGTCAGTGCTGCCACACTGAAGAGGTCAGGGTACCTCGACACTATCTCAAGCGTCTGAGTGCCTATCGATCCTGTCGAGCCAAGGATTGCCAGTCTTTTATGCATCTTACTGCCGGCGGTTAAAAGAATATATATTGGGTCGGATCAAGCGGCTCACCGTTATGCCACAGTTCAAAGTGGAGATGCGGACCGGAGGTATACAACTCGCCTGAATCACCTACAATAGCTATTGCCTCACCGGCCCATACCCTGTCGCCCGGCTCCTTCAGCAGCCTGGCGTTGTGCTTGTAAACCGAAACAATGTTGTGGCTGTGCTGTATCATGATCACAAAACCGGTCTCCATGGTCCATCCGGTCATTATCACCGTACCGTCAAGGGTAGATGATACCACAGCCTTTGAAAGGGTTACGATATCGGTGGCATAATGCCGTGTGCGAGGATCAAAGTTACCGGACACTATCCCTTTTACCGGAGGGAAAAAATGAATGTTAGCCAGGCTGGTTCCACGCTCCGGCCCGCCTGCCGATTGTGTCACGTTGTACTGCTCCTCCTGTTCTATCCTCGATCTCATCACAGAGTCTTCAGCCGATCGCTGGAAGACGATGTTGCTGTAGTCACGGGTGCTATCTCTCATGGCCACCCTGTCAATGGGCTGTCTGCCAGAGATGACGCTGTTCAGATCCTGAAAATATTTGTCCCTGATCTCAAGTTCATGTTCAAGCGAGTCGAGCATCAGGGCATTCATGATGATCGTCCGTCGCAGTGTCACATCGGGGTAGCCGGGGATGAACTCACGAAGGTTGGTGAAGGCAATGAGTGAGGTAGTGAGGCTGATAATGAAGAATATCGCCACTGAAAGAGCGAGAAAAGCGGCTGATTTGGAAAGACGAACACGCCACACCTCCTCATAGGTGGTGTCATTGAATATGGCGAAGCGGAACTTGTCACGCCAGCTGCTTCTCTTTTTATCGTTATTGGCCATCTCTATGTGCTTCAGAGGGCACAAAGATAGTAATCATGTTGAATGGTTGAGAGGTTGAAGTATTGAAATATGCCTACCAACCGATTCCATAGTCCTCCCCGAAGTTGCTTGAACCACCCCAGAAGGTGCCGTGCTGATGGTCAAATCCGATTGCATTCACCGGACCGCTGGTCCGCTCCTGGAACGATAGCCTGTAGCCCATCCCGGTAAGCTCTTTCCTCACCCACTGGGGCATGCTGTTGTTGAGCACCAGGCCACCGGCCACCTTCTCGTGATCGCCAAAGCTTGAGTACATCTGCAGCGTCTTGAATGAGGGTGCCTCACAGGCTTCCTGTATTGTCATACCGAATTCGACAACATTCAGGAAGAACTGCAGCAGCAGTTGATCCTGCTCGTCGCCACCCTGTTTTGCAAAGGCGAGGAACGGCTTGCCGTCCTTCATGGCGAGAGTGGGTGTGAGTGTCACGCGCGGCTGTTTGCCCGGTTCAACCACATTGAATGGGTTCTCCTTCTCGTCAAGCACGAAGGCCTGCATTCTCTGACTCATCCCCACACCGGTGTTTCCTGCGATGCATGCAGGTATCCATCCGCCGCTGGGTGTGACGGAGACAACCCAGCCCTCTTCGTCTGCCGCCTCTATTGATGTCGTTCCGGCAGTGAAGGAGTCAAGGAAACGTTCATAGGTCAATGGGTCATCGGAGGGATAGATGTTTCTTGCTGAGCTCTCCCATGAATTCAGCAGAGTCATGAATGGATTGGTTTTCCCCTCAAAGGGATAGGGGTCGCCGGGGCGGGCATCGGCATCATTGCGCTGAGCATCGATCAGTTTGCTCCTCTCTTTTGAATACTCCTTTGACAGAAGTCCCTTCATCGGCTCCTCGGGCGGGAAGGCAGGGTCGCCGTAATAAAAGTCGCGGTCGGCAAAGGCAAGGTTCATTGCCTGGTAAAGGGTGTGGATGTACTGGGTTGAGTTATAGCCCATGCTCTTCAGGTCATAGTTCTCAAGTATGTTGAGTGTCTGCAGCATCACGGGCCCCTGGGTCCACTGCTGCAGCTTGTATACCTCAATCCCCTTATATGTTGTCATCAGCGGCTCTTCAATCTTCACCTTCCATGAGGCAAGGTCTTCTTCCGTCACCAGTCCTCCCTGCTCGCGGCTGCCTCTTACGAACTCCTTAGCTATGTCACCTTTGTAAAAGCGGTCGTACGCTGCGTAGATGGCCTCTTTTCTCGAAAGACGCTTTTTAAGAGCCTGCTGTTCGGCCTCCACCAGTTTGGTCAGTGTGGTGAGCAGGTCTGTCTGGACGAATATCTCTCCGGCTGACGGTGCTTCGCGTCTCTCTCCGGCATGAGGCAGGAAGACCTTTGAAGAGTATGGCCACTTCTTTATCCACTCCTTCTGTCTCTCTATCGAGTTGGCTGTCTGAGCCTCGATGGCATAGCCTGCTGCCATCTGCATCGCAGGAGCCAGCACCTCTTTAAGGCTCATGGTGCCATATTCGGCAAGCATGGTCATCAGTCCCCCGGGTGTGCCGGGTGTCACTGCGGCCAGAGGGCCGTACTCGGGGGGGTATTTCATCCCCTGCGCCTTGTAGAACTCAGCGGTGGCTCCTGTGGGTGCGACGCCGAGGGCGTTGATTGCTATAACCTTTTTTGTATTCGGGTTATAAATGAGGGCCTGTGTCTCGCCTCCCCAGCTGAGGACGTCCCACATGGTGCATGTGGCTGCCAGCATGGCGCAGGCGGCGTCGACGGCGTTGCCGCCCTTGCTGAAAATCATTGCCCCGGCTGTTGCTGCCATGGGTTTGCCTGTGACAGCCATCCAGTGGCTGCCGTGCAGCGGCGGCTTCTGGGTGGTGACAGGGAACGTGTTGAATGACTGTGCATGTGACATGACGTATATGCTTAACAGACTGATAATGAAAATGATTCGCTTCATGATTTTTCTCTTTGATCATCCCGGAGCAATGATGCTTCGGTAGTGCCAATTTCGGAAATTATAGTGAGTAATATCTCATTTTTCTCACAAAGGTGTTTTATAACAAGCAATGGTGAAATGCAAAAAGCCACTGTACTGATAGCTCAGCATCTTCATAATTCTCTTTTTTTTTGTTATTAAGAATTTTGGTTGTATCTTTGCGGTCAGATTGCGGGGTGGAGCAGTGGCAGCTCGTTGGGCTCATAACCCAAAGGTCGGAGGTTCGAATCCTCCCTCCGCTACTCATTCAAAGGAAACGAATCTGTAAATCAACTAATTACAGGTTCGTTTTCTGTTTTGTAGAAATATTGTAGAAATAGTGTAACGGTTTATAACTGGACAGTCATTCCGTTGGTCGCTTATTATATGAATTTATCAGTGCACATCATATTCGTTGGTTTGCGGATAAAAAACTATGACCGAATTTTCAATAACAAGAGCACCGAATGAATTCTTGGCTCTATATTCTGCACGGAATACAATTCTATGTGGTTTGTTGTCAACAGGCTTATTATAAACAGTAATAGAGTCTTGCTTACGTTGAATCAGCACGGCTTTTAAACTGTCAATTGTTTTATTACATTTTGCAACCATTAAATCATTTTCTACCTGACTCTCTTTCGAAAGAAATGGATATAATGGATTTTCCCTATAATATCGACAACTAATTTCAACCCTTTCTATTTCCTTTTTGCAGTCGTAAATATTATCTTGAACATCAATCTGTTCCTGTTCTGATACAGTAACTACCAAATCTTTTGTGAAAGATATTCTTTCATAAGATTCTGGATCATTTAATTGACTTTTAAGAAATCTTTCAGCATCCTTGATGAGTTTGTCATCTACAGAACATGAAACAAGTGCAATAAGGATTGCAGCTAGAAGAATGAGTGATTTTTTCATTACAATTAGAATTATTAGCTCTAATACAATTTATAGAATATGTTGAATCTTTTTCCAATAATATCTGAAACATTTGAAAGTGGCTAACCTTGTCACATTCAAAACTTCCACCACTTCTTCTTCACTTCTTCAGGTGTTTCAATCTTTTTCACCTGTGGTTTAACGGACTTTCCCGTTGCAGCCATCTTTTTTATAAGTTCAAGTGTTGCTCGACAATCACCTAATGCTGTATGATCACCTCCAGGTAAAGGCTGCAATTTCCAATTATCATGAAATTTTGACCATTCACCGACAAAGACGGAGTATACCAACATCATACAAATACCTTTAATGTCCAATCTCGCACTCCCGCCACCATCCTGAACCATAGTTTGAGAAATAAGTCTAAAATCAAAATTAGCATTATAAACAAGTACCGTCTTTTTACTTGTAATATCATAAAATTGTGGATAAAGTTTTTCAAAGGTTGGTGCATTTTGGAGCATTTTCATTGTGATTCCATGAATTGCAGTGGCTTCACTTGACATTCTTTTCTTCTTTGTCGGTTTAATCAACGAATCCATTAAAACATTGCCGTCCAAATCGATTATACTAATTTGAATGATAACGTCATTATCACCTAATCCTGTCGTTTCAGTATCAAGAATAACATAGTCTTCTTTATGCTTGAGGATTTCACGGGCAATGTTGATTGCTCCATCCTTGTCCTCGATACTTAAGTTCATAACTTTAGTTTAAATCGATTTAACTCATTAAAATTAAGAAAAAGTCCTTACAATGAAATTAAAAAAGGTCCTGCAGTAATTATTGCAGAACCTTCGGACTGGTTTTTATGGCAACCGACAAGCGAACGGTCCAGTCCTATTCAATAAAATCAATCACTGCAGGCTGACTGAAATGTTTCTCACTGTGAGATTCAATATATGATTCCACTGAAAATTTATCAGTCTTTTCAGCGAATATCTTTTTATACAGATCCACCAGTGCAGGATATTTTTCTTCAGCATATTCAAGAAGATTCGTTTCACTGTCAATCGGAATATCAATATCCGTTTCTGAAAAGAACTTCCTGCGATCTTCCATCGGAAACAGATCATTGTCACTGATTGTGATATTTCTTCTTTCGTCCATGTCTACTTGTGCAGTCCAGTAATCACCGACCTTTCGCACGGAGAATAATTTCTGTGGTCGGTGTTGATCATCAACAAACTGGATCGATGCAGGAGGATCGAATTTTCCGTTACTGATTCTTCGATGTCGACCATCCGTGAAATATCGGACGATGTCTGAATAGTTTTTAACGTGATTATCGAAGTATTGATAATTGGTGTTGATACTCTCCGACCATTTCATGCCGAATCGATCTCTTTTGATAAATACATTCATGATTTCTGTGAGTTTAAGTATTTGATTGTTTTCTGAAGTTCAAAATTGTTTATCATGACCTTTCCTTCAAAACTGGAAAGATTGAACATCTTCGCAATCAGGTCTACATTCGTGAAATTGACTTTGTGAAAAGTGATTGCATCATTCAGAGTATCGACCAGATGACCATAATGTTTCATCAGTTCGACCGCTGCAGGAGATTCCGCAAAGACGGTGAAGGTCCTCTTGTGTTTCTCAACTTCAGCATGATTTATCGAGAAACCTCCGTCAATGAAAAGGAGATAATCTGCATATCTTCGAAATTCAGAAAGTGTGATCGCAGTCTGACCTTTCTTTATGGAGATCTTTTTACATGGTTCGCAATCTGATTTCAAAGGTTTTCCTGCGACAAGGTTCAGATAATTTTCACGGTCCACAGATATCATCTTTGCGACTGCTGCAGGATCGATCTTGACAGTGCCTGTGACCTTCAGGTTCACGTTTGATATCACGAGGTCATCGAATGTCTTCACTGGATCAGTGACCAGTGTCAACCAGTCTTTCAAGGTCCTGACCTGCTGAAATGGTTGAAAGGTTTCGAAAATCTCGATTAACTTATTACAGTTTAATTGTGCTGCAATAACATCTTTCTCGAAATTGTTTGCAGCGTTAACGTCGGTGTAGATAGGTTTTTTCATTTTTTTTATTTTGGTCCTCTGATTACAATGCACTTTCTGTAAGGAAACCGATCATGGAATTGTTGAAGTGTCATTTCCTGACCTTCGTATGTTACCAGCTCATCAGGATCATGAGTATCCATGATAAACATCGGAGGTAACCGATATTTATCAGCGATCAGGTCGAAAGGTTGACCAGCTTCAGCGACTTCTTTCAAGATCATTCGCAAAGTTTCTTTGTCGAATTCACTTTTAATTTTTTTGTGCGTTGATGAGTTCATTGGCTATGAATATTAATTCTTCTTCATTCATTCGATCGAAATCAAGGTTCAGCGAAGTCTTATCGGTGAAACCGAGATACTGTTTCGATAGGAAAATATTCATCGTGACATTTCCTTTCATGGCGAGATCAAACATATTCTTCCGCAGGACCTCTTTTCCTTCAGATTTCTTTTTGGCTGAATATGACATGAATTCCATGTTTTTATCAATCTTGCATCGGTCATATAGCGTGTTCTCGTGACATCCGAGAATCGCAGCAATCGATGATCCTGAACATTGTGCGATCAGGTATTCATCGACCTTATTCCAGTCTATTTCAAATTTCTTCCTCGACATTTTCTTTGATGTTAAATCCGTTACTGGTGAAATACGATTGTCAGGATCAGATTGTCGGTCATGTTATTCATCAGTTGATTGATTGAGTAATATTTCTTTCTGCTGCAGATCTGATAATCTCCTGCGGAGATACCACCAACGGAACAATATTTCCTGTGGAATCCTTTTCCATTTTTCTCGCAGCGATATCATGATATTTACCGTGTACGAACTTTATAAATCCGATTGTTGCCTGATAAACTTCATGGTCCGCATGATTGCTGAATTCGTTTTCAATCCGATTGATCAGCATCGACAGACCTTCAACAATTACAACTGCCTCACAGGTTTCTGATATTGCGTTCATGATGTCCATTTTAAGAGATGTCTTTTTTCTTCAGCGATGTACGGAGTAATGTCAAACAGGACTGGATCTTTCGTGATGTTCTTCAGTGACTTCTTGGTGTTATTTGCAGGATTGAAATACTCATTGCGGATACTGTGACAGATCTCTCGAAACTGGACCGAGATATCTTCGTTCAACCACCGAGAAGACAACCTTTCGTCACGGAGTTTTTCATATAGTTCAGGATTGTGTCGATGTAAAAACTTGATTCCTGCGATCGACAAAAATCGACTTCCTCGTTTTTGCATCGAAATTTCTATTCCTGTTACCTCACAGAATGTCTTCTGATTCGGTCGTGGTGAAAGGATACCATATAGTAGAGGTGACTTTTTCACCAATCTTCGATTTCTGTGGAAATTTCTCATATCATTTTCATTATCTGAATAGTGGTAACTTTTCACCAGTTCTTTAATCTCCAGGTCAATCATTTCAGGAAGATTATTGAACCTGTTTCCGTGTTTTCTAATAAGAAATTGATATTGTTTTCGTGTTCGGTCCACGTGCGGACCTGACAAGTCGGACCAGTAGAAAGGATTGCGACCGTCTTTGATGAACTGCAGGTCCTTTTCAGAAAGTTCTTTCAGGTTGATCGAAGGATCATAATAAATGATTTCACTGAACTTTTTCCGTAGAATGTCACCGAGATATGACCAGGTTTCTATTTTGCGTAAATCAGACCATTTCAGACCGCCAGGAAAGATTTTCTGCATACGAAGGTATTTCACTTCAATTCGAAGAATATTTGACCCTGAAGGTTGCTGCAGTGATTTATTATAAATCTTAATGATGAAATGTTTGTATTCAACCTGTGAATATGATATTCCACTGCGAAAAGTCTTATTGAAAGGTTTCCGAAGATGACAGATCAGATTTTTGATGAAGTCGGTCGGATTGAAATCAACCTGAAGATTGACTGCAAACTCCATTACATTTATCAGATCATCATCAGAAAGATATTGTTTCAGGTCATTTACGACCTGTAGGAGAAACCGATCGATCGTCAAACGGTCATTATTGAAATCGCCATCATTAGCGTACTTATGCAGCGAACCTTGCATCTTGACAAATCGGTCACCAGGAGTGACCGTGAACACAAGATTTTTCAGATATGATGACCTCTTTCGATTTAAAAGTTCTTCACCAGTGCGGTGGTTCACCTTCAATTCGAAATCAAGAAGATCCTGGATCTGCGGACCTTTCATCAGGTCATTGATTTTAACAAAATCAATCACTGATTATGAAAGTCTGATCCTCTGAAGTGCAGCAATATCTTCGTGACGGAAGAATACACGACCACCGATAAGAAATCCTTTCAGAATTCCTTTCTTTCTCCACTTCACCAGTGTTTGACGTGACCTGTTCAGTATTTTTGCTGCTTCCGATTGTGATATCGGACTTTTAGGTTCTGCAGGTCTTTTAGGTTCTGCAGGAAGATTGTTTTTGTACTGATCGAAGAATTCTTTGAGATCTCCAGACCTTGCGACAATCAGAACATTGTCATTCTGTAAAACTTCGGAAATGTTCATACTCATTTATTTGTTTGAAACACTTTGCAAGTGTAACAAACTGATTATGAACCGTAAATAGACATTTTGAAAGAAATGTTTCGGAAATGTCTACAAAAAGAAGGATTGTAGATCAGTGCGGAAATTCCTTCAGAAGTCTTTCTTCTCTCCTTCTCATTCGATCGCTGATATAATGTTTCCAGTCAGAATAACCGACTTTGACTTTCTTTGTCCTGTCCGGTATGAAGGTTTCTTCAGAGATATTCCATTCATTTTCTGAAAGTACGGTCTTATAACCATGTAACCGAAAATGTATCAGAAACAGTCCTTCAGCAATCCTTCTTTGATTGTCATTCAAATAAGTATCGAGATAGAAATACATAAAGATCTTATTGAACGGAAAACTCTTGCTCCATCTATTCAATAATTTATTTTCAGACTGAAGGTCATTTGTCAATTTCTTCTGTAGTTTTTTCAATAGAATTTCGAAGTTTTCAAACCAGGAATCAGATCGTTTGATCTTGATACTTCCTTTGTTCGTGGTGATGGTCACAGACTGAATTTCAGTATCTGCAGTGCATAACAGATCATGATATTTATTAAAGTCATCCTTCAGTCTTGAATCATTTCTCAATTCAGAAAGATCATCCTGAATGTCATGTCTGATATCTCTGACCAACCAGGATATTTCATCCAAAGGAAGACCGAATTCATCGGAGATCTTCACTGCGAACTTCTGATCCTGCGGAGTTATCGCAGGAAGTATTTCAATCGGTGAAAGATGAAGTTTTCTCATGATACGACTTTCAGTTTAATGTCATTGACTGGTGTAGTCTTCGACATGAATTCTCTGCGTTTCTCATCATTTTTATTGACATATTTCTGCAGTGTCTTCAGATCAGAGTGACCAGTGATCTGAAGTACGTGTGAAATCGGAATATTAAATTCGTTCAATAAGATGCTTACACAGGTTTTTCTTGCTGAATGAGATCCGATAAATTTATGTTTAGGATTTGTTATAACAATCGGTTCTGAACCGACATACCTGGTGATCTTCGTTTCTTCTGTTATACCTGCGATCCGTGCAGCCTCTTTGACATAAAGATTGAACTTGACAAGACTGATCTTCGGTAACTCATAATTATATTTCATCAGGATATCAATCGCAGGTGCAGCGTATCCAATAAGATCGATCTTTGTTTCTTTCTTCGTCTTGTATGCTTCAAAGGACCATACGTCACCGATCAGATCCTTCCGGTCGAACCGTTCAATATCGGACCATCTCTGACCACTATATGCACCGAAACAGAACAGATCTCTGACATGATCAAGTGTCGGACGGTCAGAGAAGTCATGATTATAGAACATCGTTAACTCCGTCAATGTGAGTGCGACAATATCCTGAACAGGTTTTCTCCGCTTCTTGTTTGCAGGAGAGAAGTTTTTGAACTGTTTGTAAATCGAATATTTATTGAAGTTTCTTTCCTCTGACCATTTGCAGAAAGTCTTGATACATTCAATATATTTTCCTTCCGTATCAATCAAGATACCGTCCTGGTGATGTTCAGGACGTGACTTTTGTCTTCCACGTGGTTTCTGACTGCGGAGAAATTTGACATACGCATCTTTGAACCTGTGATCAATCATACTGAAGGAGAGGTCATGATACTTCGTGTTTGTCTTTCCGAATTCTTTCAGAGAGTTCTTCAAAGTAGTGTATTTCTGTGCGGTCCTGTATGTCACCTCTCCTTTCAAGAATTCAATATACTGATCCAGGTATCCAAAGAAATCATGTTCTTGCTGAAGAAACGGAATCTCCTGTTTTTTACCAAAGTCGTACATGATCCGATATATACCAGGAAAAGACATATCAGGATGTTCTTTGACTGTTCGATTATATTCTGAAAGTATTTTCTTTTTCAGTTTTGTCAGGTCATTGTTAAAATCGAACGCATCAGGAAGTGTTTCTTTCATCTTCTGACCTTTGAAATCCCAATCTTTTGGATTGATAACAGACTCTGTTTTGATCTTGACCACTTCATTCATTTTGATAATCAAAACTGCATAGATCCTTACCTCTTTATCGACAAGAATTCGCTTCTTTTTTATCCTTTTATCTTTGATAATATTTTCATTTTCAGATGTTTGACCTTCCAATTTACCAGGTGAAGAAGTCTTTTTGTAAGGTCTGTGAAGTAGAAATTTTACGGTTGCCATGATCACTTATGTTTCGTAAATATCGAATAATCCGATAATTACAAAATTAACCATTGTCGAAATATTGTAGAAATATTTATGATTTATTTATTAACACTTGTTTACGATTAGTTACACTTAAACATCATGATCATCTCATATAATCATTGTTTCGTGTAACAAAGTGACAAATATGATCGACAAGATATATTGCGAAAAATAGCACTCCCTCCGCTACAAAGAAAAAGCCTTGTTGCGACAGCAACAGGGCTTTTTTGTTGACAGCCCGGCAACAGCTTGCTGTTGTAAGGGATGGAGACAAAAAAAAGACCCGTAGCTCCCGCCCTGGCGGGAGCAAGGCTTTTTCTTTGGGCTGCTAAGTAAAGAGTAACGCGAGCGAAGCGAGCAATCCTCCCTAAATCTCCGCAGGCAGATGCAGGGCTTTTTCTTTATACCCCAGGCACCTCGAATTGAAATAATCTTATTAATTCATTTTCACTTTCCCCATGATTTCAAGAAATTCAGGATCGGACCTGAGGTTCCGGTAGGATATCGTATCAACATTCATCAATAACAGAAAAAACTCTTCCTTTTCTTCATATCCCTTTCTGAGATAATCCAGAGCTTCCTTATTGCGGCCCACCTCTGCCATCAAAGATCCTATCATACTCTGAGGGACAAATTCGGTCCTGTTCCTTGCCAATAATGTATCAAGCAACCTTCTTGTTTCATTCAGGGTACCTGATTTACTGTATGCAACACCCAGATGGGTTATCGACAGCGGCGAGAAGCCTGCCAATGTTTTCTCTAATTCCTCAATTGACTTTTTGTACTCTCCCTCAAAAAGATAAATTGCTCCCAGATAATAGTGACATACAGGAAATTGCCCAACCATTTTTTCAAGCATGGTTATGGCAGCATATTTCTCACCAGCCTTATAGAGATGTACAGCAAATAGGCCGTCGTTTTTTGAATAGGACGGATCAACTTTCATGGCACGACGATCCCATTCAACGGCCTCCGCGAATTTCCCCATGAAGAATGACATTTCAGCTAAGTACTTGTAGACATCGGGATTATTGGGGGCTAATTCCAGGGCCCGTCTATAGTTTCGTTCAGCAGCTGCAAAAT
Organism: uncultured Bacteroidales bacterium; assembly: GCA_963732365.1. Classification (GTDB taxonomy): domain Bacteria; phylum Bacteroidota; class Bacteroidia; order Bacteroidales; family VadinHA17; genus SR-FBR-E99. Next base: position 249,543 of record CAVSZC010000004.1, read on the forward strand.
CGAAATTATATAACAGATCTGCGACACCAATTACATTATAGGCGTCAGAAAGCAAACTGTCAAGTTCCAGTGCTCTGTGTGCCATTTCCAAGGCTGGAGGGTAAGCTTCCACCGGCCTCAGATTGGCATAAAACGCCAAATTACCGTAACAACGGGCAACTCCGGTATAAGCTTTAGCAAACCCGGGATCAGCTTCAATGGCTTTCTCAAATATTGTCTTGGCTTTCCATAGTGATTCAGGAGTGCGCTGTGCACGCAAATGTTCTCCGAGAAGATAATAATCGTATGCTTCCAGACTTGCAGAAGGAATTTTCTCGATCAGGTTCTTTTCTTCAGGTTTGATGACAGCCTTCAGTTCCCTTGCAACATTCTGCGCCACCTCACTCTGGATGGCAAAAATATCAGAGATGTCTCTGTCATATATCTCTGACCATAAATGCGTATCAGTACGGGCATCAATCAGCTGAACGGTTATCCGCACATTATTTCCCATCTTCCTCACACTGCCCTCAAGAATGGCCGACACATTTAACTCACGTGCTATCTCCATTAACGACAGAGTTGTGTTTCTGTATCTCATTGTCGTTGTGCGGGAAATTACTTTCAGATCGCCAATCTTGAAAAGGCGGTCTATTATCTCATCCACCATGCCGTCACTGAAATATTCCTGGTCCGGATCGTTGCTCAGGTTTGCAAACGGAAGGACAGCGATTGATTTATCAATTTCTGATGAGCCTCCCGGGGACCTATTAATCAACGGGGGAATGATAAACAAACCGACAACCAGTAAGGAGATGAAGAGGGCTGCAGGAATCGCTATTTTCCTCCAGGGAATTTTCCTCTTCTCAGTCTCATTTTTTGTGATAACTGCGTCCCCTGTTTCAGATTTTAAATCTGGTTTCTGAATCCCAACTATTATCTCATTTACAGCATTGGCAACCTTATTTATTTGATTCCTGTACTTAGTCTTACTCAGGTTTCTATTTTCATCATCATTCGGAGTAAGTGGCCTGTTGACTCCCGGTTCCCTATAAATAAATTCGACACCCCGCAGCGATCCGCCCAGAACTGATTCATATTCTTTTATGTCCTGAATATCCAGATCATGAATACAAACCGGCAGTACCCTGCTGGCTATATTACCGTTAGGTAATTTTACCTTCAACCCGAATTTATCATGTGATACCTGTTCGACAAACGCTTTAAACTCATGCTCCCATGCAAAGGATTTGGGATCGCAATAGGTGCGGGAAACAATCGGGATGAAAACAAGACATTTGAGCTTTTCCTTTAAGGACTCATCCACATCGTGTGTCTCAAGAAGGCCGTCATGAGGATTGATGTCAAAATAAACACTGATTTCTTCCTTAAAAGTGGCTTCGAGCTCCTTCTTCAGGTTTTCGACGAACTCAGTTACCCAGCCGTCGTACTTATTATCTTTCTGGCGGTAGCTGATGAAAATGTCGTATTCGTATCCGGGAATTATGCTTGCCATCTTAGCCGTTCATTGTGATAAAGTTACGAAAGTCAATAACGCAAGTCAAGTAAAACCCCGTCCAACTCAATAATACCGGCCATGTCTCTGAACAGATTTAGGTTAGATATTTCAGTCCTCTTGTCTACAAGGAAAAAGCCTTGATGCGAAGCATCAGGGCTTTATTATTTTCAGACCGTCAAAAGCTCGCTTTTGTAAGGGATGGAAATAATAAAGACCGAAATGAGCGAAGCGAATAAAGGGCTTTTTCTTTGTAAGTGCCCCCATTGAGGATCAGGAGCGAAGCTAAAAGCCCACCTATTTCACAGGTCCCAGATATTTATCCAACCAGGCTAGTGTTTCCTTGACATATTCGATACGCGGAGGTATATGATCAGTTTCATAAAGAAGATGCTTCTTATGTTCTGCCGGTGTTCCCAGAAGTTCAAACATAGGACGTTGAGATAACTCCAGAGGCAGTATTGCATCATATTTCCCGTTAAGCATTAATGTCGGAACCCTGACTCTACCTGCATAATTACTCTCATATACTTCAGGACGTCCAAGCCCTTGAAAACCTCCTGCAATAAGGACACTCGCCCCAACTCTATCCTCCACCGCAGGAATAATAGCTCCCATAAGCCCTCCCCAGCTCATCCCCATAAAGGCTACTTTCTTACCGTCAATATCTGCCCTGCTTTGGAGGTAATCGATACTCCTGCTGAAATCCTTCACCTCCTGAACTGTTATTTCTGTATAAGCATAGGTGTACGATTGTGCCGGGATATTAAGAAGGCCCATCGATTCAGGAGTTCCTCTTTCAAAGGTCCCTTTATAGACGGGATACATAACTGCACGCCCATTTCTTATAAGAAAAGAGAGGAACATCGTGAATTCATAATAGTTTTCAATTCCCTCACTCGATGGCATCCATGTTGAGGCTGCTCCCGGGAAATATATCACTGTCTGGAAAGGAGGTTCCTTCCCTTCCGGAAGAAAGAGATGGGCAAGTATTCTCTCCTTCCCGTATGCTGCATCGAATGATATCAGTTCATGAACCCAGCCATCAGGATTAGTCTCCCTTTTTTCAATAACAGGATTGAGCTCACCTTTGTCGTATGCAAACTGCTCCCTGTAAATCCTGAACACTTCATCAGAGACGGGTTTGTGAAGTTTAAAGTCGATGCCGAAATATGGAGTGCTCATACCAAAGATGCTCCCGGGCAGACCTGTGGTATCCGGATAGAAAGCTAACCTGAACCCGTTTCTTGGCGAACGGTCCAGAGAGGGAGCCTGCCGTTCATAATCGAACTCATATGTATTATCTTCAAAGCTTCCTCCCCTGATCACTCTTCCTTCTTTAGTTTCATTCCAGCACCACTCCCTGACATTTCCGGGCATATCGAATGATCCGTAAGCAGTAATCCCATCAAGAGTACCAACAGCTACCGGCCCATTTTTGCCAAAGTTTGTGAATGGGGCTAAGATCCCGAATCCTCCAAGCTGAGGATACTGTATCATCGGTGTCATAGCTCCCCGTGCCACATTCCAGTGGAGAGATGTGGGAAGACTCATTCCTTTCCATTCAGCGTAGGCCTCTGCTTCATACCAGCTTACTCCTGATACAGGGAAATCACCTTCTCCCTCCGGATAATCACTTCCAATCCACGTCGATGGCCCGAAACGGCCTGTCTGATCAACCATTATCTTCATGCCTTCTTCCCATGAAATAACATCATCATCTTTCTTGAATTCATGCCTCCAGTATTTTCTATCCTCATATCCGCCGGCATCCAGGAACTGTTTAAATTCCCTGTTAGTCACCTCATACCTGCCAATAAAAAAATCATTCAGCTTACCTGATTCTGTTTCTGTTGCCGTTACTCTTACCATTCCATCAGGGAGACTGTCGTTTCTGTCCAGCTTCCGGAAAATATTGCATCCGGAAATAAGGTCCGGGTCATCTCCTAAATTCCATGTTGAGGCAGCAGCAAGAAGAGTATCATATCCTTTTTTTTCAAATTTCCAGCGGAAGATCCCGATCGGAACCCTTAGGCTGTCGAGAGGTGTTACGCCAAGAAATGACCAGGAGGTATCTGGTCTGGTATACTCCTTTATATATACTTCCGCTCCGGGCGGATCTGTAATAATATCTATAAATCTGGCGCATTTCCTGAAAAGTGGCTTCAGGATAATGTCATCCCCGAGTATTTTCTCCGCCTCTACCGCAAGATTGTAGGGAGGAACAAGATTCCGCCAGACATCATTTTCCTTTGTCATTTTTGTTATCTCAGGTATCGCAACTTCTCTCGCCCACCTTACTTTTGATTGTTTCTTAACTGAGGAATATACCCCGTATCCGGCTACAACCAGTAATATAACTGCTGCTGCAAACAGCACATTTTTCAACACTTTCCTCCTCTTCCGGATTTTCCAGTCAGAATCGCTTCCATGTCCTGTTTCAAATGCGCTTCTGATATTCTCCTTCCCGAGGGTGTCCATCGTCAGCAGAATCTTCACCACTCTGCACAGTTTCTCAATGTGTTCCTCGAGAGGAGGAGTAAGTGCATCCATCCAGTGGACATCGCTAACATAATACTCCAGTTGCTTTGTCATCGGCACATTCTCGAGTCGTAGAGGAATTATTGCCAGCTTATACTGTACGGCTCGGTCCACCTCCTTTATTACCTGATTGGAATTATTCGAGTTGGAAGAATAGATAAGGATAAAAACCCTGGAGCCTTTTATTCCGTCGATAATTGCCTCAGCAAACGGGAGGCCTGGTGTAATGTCTCTTGGCGCCATCCAACATCGGATACCTTTTTGCTCCATGATTGAACAAACGGCATCGGCAACTTTTTTGTCCATGTTGGAATAGCTAATGAAAACATCTGATTCCATGGCTGTTACTTTAATTAATTGCTACACTATCAAAGTTATGCCAATGTGTGACCAAATGCAAAATAATTATTCTGTCATTTCAGATATTATAATTCGCGTCTCTGACAGTTTCATTAATTCTGTAATATCATTGAACAGGTTAGATATTTCAGTCCTCTTGTCTACAAAGAAAAAGCCTTGATGCGAAGCATCAGGGCTTTATTATTTTCAGACCGTCAAAAGCTCGCTTTTGTAAGGGATGGAAATAATAAAGACCGAAATGAGCGTAGCGAATAATCCTCTCATCTTAAATACAGTTGCAATGCCTTTCCTGATGACCCGGTGCATCGCCGGGAAGGGCACCCGGTCCCTCTCCCTGCTTCATTAATGGAGGTCTATCATTGTGCTCAGATTTATTTCAGATGCCATACAGTGGGATATTTGTCATCCACTCTTCCTGCCTGTAAGGTGTCAGAGCCGTTCTAACTGCTCTTCCGGGAGTATATTTTTCGCAAAACAGCCTGAAACTTTTAGCCCTGAGATTTTCCCCCGATTTAACTTCATAGGGAATAATAGTTCCATTATCCTGAACAACAAAATCGACGTCTGACGTGCTTCTCTCATTGGTCCAGTAACCAATGTACCGGTTACTTTCAATTCTTAGCTGCTGCATTACATATTGCTCGGTTAATGCCCCCTTAAACTCCGTAAAAACCTTATTACCATTTAGCAGAACACTGATATGTATACCTGCCATTGCACTCAGAAGACCTACATCATGGAGAAAGAGTTTAAACACTGATAAATCCTGGTATGCTATCAACGGTATACCAGGCTTTGAAATCCTGTGGATCTTTATTAATAATCCGCAATCAACAAGCCATTGAATGGCAATTTCAAAATCCTTTGAACGGGCTCCCTCGCGTATTATCCCATAAACAAATTTCTTATTCTCCTTAGCCAGTTGAGCAGGAATACTTTGCCATACCATTCGGACCCGCGGAACTATTTTCCCTGGAGTATGTTTCGAAAAATCTGCTTCATATGAATTAAGGATCTGAATCTGCACTTTGCGCACCTGTTCCCAGTCTCTCGTTTCAGAAAACACTTTGACGACTTCGGGCATGCCGCCGACATACAGGTAGTACTTAAGGAATTCTATAAGCTTATCGTGAAACAAGGCCAACGTGGTCCAGTCTTTTTCCCTGAGTGTTTCTGCCAGTCCATCTTCTTTTAAAGCCATGAGAAATTCCGAAAAAGTCATAGGTCTCAAATCCATAAAATCGACTTTACCAACAGGAAAAGATACCTGGCTATGCAATCCCATTCCCAGTAGCGATCCGGCTGCAATCAAATAGTATTGCGGTGCATTTTCGTAAAAATATTTAAGAGAGGTTATTCCATTTTCAGCCGACTGAATCTCATCAAAGACTATCAGGGTGTCCTCGGCAGAAATTACTTTTTGTGAGTAAATCTGCAGTGCCGTAATTACACGGGTGATATCAAAATCGGATTTAAAAATGGTTTGCAGGTTGGTCGCTTCTTCAAAATTGACATAAACAAAGTCTTTGAAATGCGTCCTTCCAAATTCCTTCAGTAACCATGTTTTACCAACCTGGCGGGCACCTCTCATTATCAAAGGTTTTCTTCTTTGATCCTCTTTCCATGAGATCAATTCGGCAAATTTGTCTCGTTTCATTTGGGAAAATGGTTACTAATGATGCAAACATACACTTTTATCATGATATAATCGCATATAGATAACATTTTTATCAAGTCTAACAATAAATCGGGACTTAAGGGGGTTGTCACCCCTGATTATTAACCTTTGATGCCTCCGGCATCATTAACTGTATCATGTGCTCAACGGATGGGAGGCGGAACGTCACGGCTGGATGTGCTGTTTTTTTGTGCCTCGATGATCATTTTACATTAAGAAGTTGCACTGCCAGTGCCTTAATTAATTCTTATTATTATATTGACTTCCCATTCAAAGACCTGTTGCCTATGAGAATCTACTTATTTATATCATTGATTGTTCTCACTACACTATCCTGCAACAATGAGGTTAAGAAGCATGCGATTAACGCAAATACCAGTAATAAGATGGAACAAGAACACGACAGTTTGAGATACCTTGCGCTGGGAGACTCATACACCATAGGTGAAAGCGTTGAGACCACCCTTCGCTATCCGGTTCAGATAGCCGATTCACTTAAAAAGCGGGGATACCTCGTTGAACCACCCGAGATCATAGCAGTTACAGGCTGGACAACATCAGATCTCAAGGCCGGCATAAAAGCTGCTGACCCAAAGGGCCCGTATGACCTGGTAAGCCTGCTGATCGGCGTAAATAACCAGTACCGGGGCATGGATATCAATATCTACAGGACAGAGTTCGGTGAATTGCTGGATCAGTCAATACATTTTGCAGGAAATGACACCGGCCGTGTCATTGTCCTTTCTATCCCGGACTGGGGAGTAACCCGTTTCGCATCGGGCAGGGACAGGGAGAAAATTGCCAGGGAGATTGACCAGTACAATGCGATAAACAAGGAAATAACACTGTCCAGGGGTATTGTCTGGCTTGATGTGACAGCCATATCAAGGCTTGCTGAGCAGGATGAAACACTAATTGCCGGTGATGGTCTGCATCCATCGGGCAGGATGTACACGGAATGGGTCAGAGTGGCCGTCCCGGAGATTGTAAAAATGCTGAAGGAGGAATAACAATGGATATGGAAACAGCGTATAAGGAAGCGATAGCCCTGGATGAGACGGATGAGCTGTCCGGGTACAGGTCAAAGTTTTTTTCGGGGGATGAAAAGCTGATCTATCTGGATGGGAATTCGCTTGGCAGACTGCCTGCTGAAAGCAAAGCCATACTTGAGCGTTCAATTAATTTTGAGTGGGGAGAGAGACTGATCCGTAGCTGGAACGAGGAGTGGTATACAAAGAACGGTGAACTGGGAGATAAGATTGCCCGGATTGCCGGAGCCTCTGAAGGCGAAGTAATCATAACCGATACCACTTCAGTCAACCTCTACAAACTGGCACATGCAGCGCTTAAGTTCAATACGGGCCGGACGCGTATAGTGACAGATGAATTGAACTTCCCTTCTGACCTTTATATTCTCCAGGGACTGGTAAAGGATTTTGGGGAGGGATATGAACTGACAGTTGTTCCTTCCGGCGATGGCATGACGATCGATACCATGGATCTCAAGGCAAAGATTGATGACAATACTGCACTGGTATCACTCTCGCATGTGGCATTCAAATCCGCTTTCAGGTACAACATGAAGGAGATCACATCGCTCGCGCATGAGAAGGGAGCGATGATGCTATGGGACCTGAGTCACAGCATCGGTGCTGTCCCCGGAGAACTGAACCAGTCAAATGCCGACCTAGCAGTGGGATGTACTTACAAGTACCTCAACGGCGGTCCGGGCTCACCTGCTTTCCTGTATGTACGAAAGAATCTGCAGGATAAACTATCTTCGCCCATATGGGGGTGGTTTGGGGAGAAGAATCCCTTCGATTTTGAATTGAAATATCGTCCGGGTGAAGGGATAAGACGTTTTCTTGCCGGAACGCCACCCATTTTGTCATTAAAAGCCATTGAACCCACGCTCGACATGATGAACGAGACCGGGATGGAAAAGCTCCGAAAGAAGAGTGTTTCGCAGTCGGAGTTTCTTTTGAGACTTGCGGAGGAGTTACTCTGGCCTCTGGGTTTTCAGTCCGGATCGCCCAAGGATCCTAAAAAACGGGGATCGCATGTATCACTGCGCCACCCGGAAGCTTACCGTATCTGCAAAGCCCTGATCGATCCTGATCTCGGAGATGTTGTTATCATTCCTGATTTCAGGGAGCCTGATAACATCCGCCTGGGGATTACACCTTTATACACTACCTACACAGAGATATTTATGGCTGTCAGGGAGATCAGGAATATCGTTGAAGATAAGCTCTTCTTAAAGTATTCATCTGAGAGAGAGCAGGTAACCTAGCTGCATAAGCCGGTGGTAAGCAACCGAATTAATTATTCTTACTGCTAGCAACAGCTTTCTTTGCTTCTTCAAGATGAAGAAATGCCTCATGGTTATATATGGCATTTTTTAGTCTCAGATCCCAACTTCTCTGAAGTATCTCAAGGGCTTGGGGTAAATTCCCCTGTTTATAAAGTCCCCAGCCTTTTGTATGCAGATAATTATAACTTTCAGGTTGAGAATTCAAAGCCTTTTCTATAAGTTCCAAACCTTCATTAATATTCCGGTCCCTGTCAATGAGAAAATAAGCAAGACTATTGATACTTGACAGGCTTTGAGGGTCCTGTTGAACTGCCTGCCTGTAGTATTTCTCTGCTTCATTAAATATTCCGGCTTCCCGGTAAATCAAAGCTACAGTTCTAAGTATTCTCGCCTCAGAAACACGATTGTCTTTGCTTATAGATCTGATATTTTCAATATACTGTTCTGCAGCAGTATTATCGCCTTCAGTTAAAGCCAGAATAGCCTGCATCGTTATTAAAGTAAGATTCTCCGGAAAAATCTTTTCAGCATTCCTGTAAAGTTTTTTCTCTTTCTTATACTGCTCTGTTTTATGATAACACCCCCCCAAAAGTGTGTATGCTTCAACGTGAGGATTTCTACCCCACCTTTTATAAATCTCGAATGCTTTCTCATATTCAGGGATTGCTCTATCGTATTGGAATAATTTCCAGTACTCATCCCCTAAATTGAGATACATGAGTGGCGACTGGTCATTCAAATTAATCAATTGCTCGCAATACCTGATTGCCTCGTAGGGGTTTTTAAAAACAAGAGCATAATAATAATCTGCAAACAACCTATTCCTGTTGTCCAGTTCATCATATTTGCTGTAATACTTAAGTGTCCATTTTTTAACATTTTCATAGTCGCCAAGGGCCGCATAACTCGTTGCAATAAGTTGATATGCATCATACAGATTTGAGTCTATGTCAAGTGCCTTCATATATAATTCGATGGCATTTTGAGGATTGGAAGCCTCAGTCGCAGCCACCATGTACCTATATGCATCAGGAGAACTGACAGGATCAAAAGTATAGTGAGCCCTCTTTAAATTGTCGATTTCCAATTTAGTGACAATCAAGAAATCCTTAACTTCATTTCTAAGTGAGTCAACCACCAGAAAAAATATCTCTTCTTTTGCAGGGCCGACTCTTTCAAAAGATTTTATAGCCTCTTTCTTGCCAGTATCAAATATCTGGGCATTTACACGGATCGTTTCCCCTGTCTTAATAATGTTGCCTGTGATAAAGAGTTCTGCATCAAGTTTTTTAGCGATATTGCGTACAACAGATGAAGTTAATGAAGCATAACCAGCCTGACTGCCTGATTGAATCAGGTCGTTGGGAAATTCTCTTATTACAAGTTCATAAGAATTATAAAGGAAGTTCACCAGGCTTGTTTGAATTCCTTCCTGCCAGATATCCCAAATGGAATCGTTTGTCATATTCCGAAATGGCATAACCGCAATAGAAATCTTCCCGTCCAAATACTTTTGTTTCTCAATTGATTCCTTTTTGAAGAAGGATCCGCGATAGATAAATAAAGCAGTAACTACCATTATTGTTAGGATCGCAAAAACTGAATAAACCTTCTTATGCGATAGTTTTACCGGTTTCTCAGGTTTATCCTTTCTCCTGGTTTTCCTTAATGTAGAGATTTGCTTGTCAGACTCCTGTATTTCAACTTTGGAAGAAGAGGCAATTTCTGACAGGCTATTGATAATTTCCTCAATAGCATTGGATGTCTTGTTTATCTGGTTTCGATACTTTGTTTTACTCAGGTTTAGTTTATCGTCGTCATCTGGTTTTAAAGGCCTGTTTACACCAGGTTCCCTATAGATAAAATCAATTGGTCTTAAAGGGCTACCGATAACACCTTCAATAAGAGATCTGTCATTCTGATTGAGTTCATGTATCTGTACAGGCAGTATTCTGCTAGCAATATTACCGCCAGACAATTTTACCTTCAATCCGAATTGGTCATCAGAAGCTTGCTTAAAAAAAGTCATGAACTCACTTCTCCAGGCAAAAGACTTTGGATCACAATAGGTTCGGGAAATGATCGGGATAAGGATTAAACATTTAAGTTTTTCCTGCAAAGAGGCGTCAACATCATGAGTATCCAGTATTCCTTCATGAGGATTGATATCAAAATAGACACTGATCTCTTCCTTGAATGTAGATTCAAGTTCCGTCTTCAAAGCCTCCACAAACTCACTCACCCACCTGTCGCCCTTGTTGTCTTTCTGGCGGTAGCTGATGAAGATGTCGTAATTATATCCTTCAATTAAACTTGACATCAGTTTATTTAGTTGTTGCTGTATATTTCAACCAGTCTGTTAAACTCTGGCATATTTCTTAGTGGCGCCCACCTGGGATCAAGCTTAAGGATATTGACTGAAAGGGGACCCGGTACAGACAACAGATAATCCAGCTTTGCGATTGCTTCAGGGTATTTCCCCAGCAGGACATAGATGTAAGCCAGGTCCTCAACCAGGTAGACTCCTTTCCAGGCTTCTTTATCGACTGGCAGCATCTTTACGGCTTTTTCACCAAATGAAATCGCCTTCGCTTCAAGGCCCAGTCCTGCATATGCAATGCCCAGCATGCTGTACAGCCTGTGATCCTCCGGATACTGTGTAAGTCTTTTCTCAATCAGTAACCGGGTTGAATCATAATAGGTCTGCTCCAGTTCAGGGTTACCCTTCAATCCGTAAATACGAGCATAGTAAAAATATTTCGGGCGGTAATAAAACTGAGATTCGAAGATATCGCATTTAGAGAGGGAGAGGTTCTTCAGGGCTTCCTCATAGTTTCCATCACATATCTGAGCAAAGACCAGGATTTCCAGTGTGAGAGAATCCTTTGCGAGTGTAGCATTCCTCATAGCCATTCTTTCAAGAAACTCCATTGCCCTAATTGTATTACCATCCATTTTCAAATAGAGCTCTGCCAGGTCTTTGTAAGAGTACGTCCAGTCAGGGTTATCTGACAGAGCAATGTTATAGTAATGCAAGGCCTCAGTATATAACCTCAACAGATTAAATGTTTCACCGGCATTAAAGTTTATCCGGGCTGATTTTGGCTCCAGTTCGCTGGCTTTCTCCAAAAACTCCTTTGCTTCCTTCCATTTTCCTGCACGCCGGTAAACACAACCTGCATAATATAGTGCTTCGGTATTGCGAGGTTGCAGTTCTATAGCTGATTCTAAGTGCTTCAGGGCATTTGTATAATCGTTATAGCCCATGTAATAATATACGCCCAGGGCAACGAGCGCTTCAGGCAACTGTCTGTCTGTCTCGTAAGCCCTGTCAATAAACTCTTTGCTCTTCTGCAACGTCTCCTCGCTGCGCTCGTGATAAAACCAGTATTGCTGCAGATAGCTCATCGCCAATCTTGTGTAAGCAATAGCAAATCCCGGGTCAAGCTCAATTACTTTCTCATAGAGGTCGATTGCTTTATTATAGTCCTGCGAATCGTAACTCCTCCAGTAATAAAAGCTCCCCTGGAGATAAAGATTGTACGCCTCAATATTTTCAGTGGGTCTTTTTTCAATCTTTTCAATCTCCTCCGGTGTCAATACTGCCTTTAGTTCAGCAGCTATTGCCCGGGCAATCTCACTCTGAAGGGAGAATATCTCTTCAATGGTCATCTCCCTCTGATATTCATCTGACCATAAATGTTTGTCAGCTTTTGCATCAATCAGCTGAACCCATATTTTCAGGTTATTTCCTTCACGTCCCACGCTACCTTCCACCAGGTAATTCACGTTCAGCTCATTCCCAATGGCAGTAATTGATTTATTTGTTCCCCTGTACTGGTCTGAAGATGTCCTTGATCTTACTTCAAAGCTCTGAACTTTCTGCAGGCTGCTCAGGAGCTCCTCCATAAAACCGTCACAGAAATATACCTGAGCTGTATCATTGCTCAGGTTGCGGAAAGGCAAAACCGCAATGGACCTTTCAACCGGTACTCCGGAAGGCATGACAAGCTTTCGTACTACCAGGAACCCTGGCAGCAGGATGGCAAGAGCCAGCCCTATTGCCACAACAAGCTTAATCTTTTGATTTTTCACCCCGGTTCTTATTTCCCGGGCTGGTTCAATTATTTTTCTTTCGGACTGATCCGCTTTTTTTAAAGCAGTAATAATATCCTTTACTGCATTAGCGACTTTGTTGATCTGATCCCTGTAATAGGTCTTGTTCAGGTTATCCTGGGGGTGTTCCTCGTCTGCGCGCAGGGGTCTGTTCACGCCGGGGGTTTTATAAATAAACTCTATTGAACGCAATACTCCGCCAAGCTCTTTTTCAAGAAGCGCATTGTCTTCGGAGTCAAGATCATGGATTTTAACAGGGAGTATCCGGCTGGTTATATTGCCGGTCCCGAGTTTGATATCTCTCCCGATCCTGTCTTCACTGGCAAATCTGTTAAAGGCGCAGAACTCGTGCTGCCAGGCAAAACTTTTAATGTCACAGTATGTGCTGGAGATTATCGGGATAAAGACAAGGCATCTCAGCTTGTCTTTAAGTGAGGCATCTACGTTGTGTGTCTCAAGCAAGCCGTTCTCAGGATTAACATCAAAATATACTGTGACCTCCTCCTTGACTGTCGATTCAAGTTCCCCTTTCAGATTATTCACGAACTCCGTCACCCAGCCATCGTGCCTGTTGTCTTTCTGGCGGTAGCTGATGAAGATGTCGTATTCGTAACCGGGAACTATGCTTGCCATCTTAGCAGTTCATTGTGATAAAGTTACGAAAGGTAATGACGCAAGTCAAATAAAACCTCCTGCCGCCTTATCATAAATGAAGCCTCAGGTCCTTGTCTGAAGGCCCGGCGCAGCGCCGGGGAAGGGCACCCGGTTCCAGATCATCATCGTCGTTCCGGCGCATGCCGCTGGCGCGGCATGACCGGGGGTTGTCACCCCCGGCTACAAAGCTTTGATGCCTTCGGCATCATTGACAGGAGTATATGCCTCAGCAATGTACTACGGAAACGAACGGAAAAAAACCTCAATGTTGCCCAACCTTAATTTGTAGGGGCTTTTAATATGAGGAGAATAACAATAATTGATGCCGTCAGGATAGTGTTCCCTGAATCTTTTAACTGCTGCAGGAGAATATTTGTCAGGGTTTATCTTACATTCGACAGTATGAATTTCTACTCCCGTTCCTCTGATTATGAAATCAATTTCATGCCCGTTCTTGTCAGTCCAGTAATATACATTTCTGAAAGCAACATGCAGCATGTCAAGTACGAGGTGCTCCCACAGGACTCCGCGATCGGTCTCCCTGATTTCATTCCAGCCTCTTGCGTGGCAGACGAATCCAGTATCAAATGCATATACTTTGGGGCGTTTTACGATCTCCTTTTTCCCTCCTCCGGAAAATGGCTGGATTATCGAAATGGCATGCGCAACAGCCATAGATTCGATATGAGCCATAACCGTCGGCCTGCTTAACCCGCTCTCTTTAGCCAGCGAAGTAATCTCCATAATTCCTCCGCTCCGGACAAAAAGCAGCTGCATCAGCTTCAGGAAGCCTGTTCTGTTCCGGACATTAAAAAGTTCCTGAATATCTCTTGCATAATAACTGTCAATCCATTCAGAATATAACTCTCCTTGCTTAGTATCTGACAACAGTAACTCAGGCAAGCCCCCGTGGAGCAACCTTTTGTCAAGATCAGGAATATCAAAGTCAACCAGGCATTCATTCCACAGAACCGGAGGCAGGTAAATCTGAATTTTTCTTCCGGTAAGAGAGTCCCGGAACTTTTTTGTAGCCGCAAGCGTCGAAGAGCCTGTAGCCAATATTTTCAGATGCGGAAATTCATCTGTACCTATTTTTAAAACTTCACTCGGATGTTCCAATCTGTGTATCTCGTCAAAAATAACAGTTGCACCTTCAGATAAATTGCTGAAGAAGTATTCAGGATTCCCGAGTTGATTACCCACGGAAGGTAAGTCGCAGTTCATGTAAACCGCATCAGGAATCATCTTGCACAGAATAGTTTTACCGCTTCTGCGCACACCGGATAACCAGATCAGCGATCTTTTTCCCCAGCCGTCATCAAGTTTCTTCAGCCAGAATGGCCGATTTATCATTTAATTATATTTTACAAATTATAGGTCCAAATGTAAATTATATTTTACACTAATGCAACTAATTCTTCCGTTTTCTTGAATATTATGGCGCGTCATTACCGGGGGTTGTCACCCCCGGCTACAAAGCTTTGATGCCTTCGGCATCAGTATTAATGCAATATCACTAATATATTATTTAGTAGTGGGTTAGTGCTGCATGGCTTTTCGCCGGGCAGATGCTCAGTGAAACCTGGTCATCACCTAATCCCCTGCTCCTCCATCCACCTTCTGGCCCTTTCATGCTCCGCCTCATGTTTTGCTTCCATGGTTGTCACAATTTTTTGAAATCTTTCCTCGTTCCGGAGGCTGTCAAACAGAGGGTCATGTTTTGCAAGGCTGACCCACCAAAGCGGGTAAAAACTCAAAGAATTAAAGTCGTTGAGATATCGGTAGGCTGCCTCCTTATCACCCAAAAAAGCATATGTAGCTGCGAGATCATAATGAGCTGCCTTTCTTTGTGCGATAGGTCTGCCAAGTTTTATGCTCTCTTCGCAATACCTGATTTGCTGCATAAAGTACTGTTCCCCTTCATTTTGTTTTCCCACCTTCCATAAAGCATACCCAATACGGTGATACTGGAGAAGGTTTGATGCCCCTGCTTTATTGAAGTTGTCAATTAATTTTTGTGCATATAGATAGGCTTCATCCTCATTTCCGGGAATGATGCTGTACATGAACAGATCGAATATATATGTTGAATCAATTTCAGCACACAACCTCCTTAGTCTCAAAGCCTCTTCAATATTCCCATTGCTGAATTCAAGCCAGGAAAGACTACCGTATAAGTCTACCTTTTCTCCGTCAAGTGAATATGCTTCGTTGTACAGATCCCTGGCCTTATCAACAAATCCTGCATCAAGATATGCCCGTCCAAGTGACCTCAGCAGAGCAGGTCTATCATCCCCGTGAATCAGGTTCAATGCATTTTGATAGTTATCAATTCCTCTGACAAAATCAGCCTTGTGCCAGGTAAGTATGTATCCAATATGGTAATATGCCTGAGAATAATTTGGATTGTTTTTTAAAACTATATCATAATTCATTAATGCCTCCTCCAGATTCCCGTTTGCATAGTTATACTGCCCTTTCACAAAGTATGCTTCATCCAGCTGCCCGTCAAATGAAAGCGCAATGTTGGCCAGGATAAGACATGAATCCAGGAACCGCTCATCAAAATAATTCTCAAAGAAATATCTGCTATAATAAATACCTGCCAATCCCGAGTATGACCTGGCAAAAGCTGTATCAATTTCAAGAGCAGCTTTATAAAGGTTGACTGCTGTCATGTAACTACCCGGATCGCGGGTTCTGGCATACTCTTCTTTAAAAGTGTTTGCTTTGAGATAAAGATCGTATGCAGCAAGGCTCGACGTCGGGATCTTTTCCATCAGTCTCTTTTCCTCAGCTGCAATAAATACCTTGATTTCAGATACAATTGACTGTGCAATTTCACTTTGGATTTTGAATATATCCCTGATATTTCTGTCGTAGAAAGATGACCAGATATGTTTATCATTCCCGGCATCAATTAACTGGACCGTCAGCCTGATTTCAGGTCCGTACTTTTGTCCGCTGCCTTCAAGAATATAATCCACCTTCAGCTCTCTTGCTATTTCGCGTATAGTTTTTGTTGTATTTCTGTACTGCTCAACCGATGTCCGGGATGTCACATTCAGATCAGCTACCTTACATAGATTGTCGAGGATAGCCTCCATGGTTCCGTCAATAAAATGTTTGTTTTCAGAATCGGGGCTGTCATTTCTGAACGGCAACACCGCAATTGACTTCTTATGGGCCTTATATGGCTTTCCTGAACCACTATCCTTAATTACTGTTTGATAAACCAGTATTGTGGCCAATATTAAAAATGCCGCAACAGCTGTAATGATAATCCAATTTCGTCTGTGCCTCCTAACAGGTTTATCATTTTCAATCCTCTTCTCGTTGAATCCGATTTTTTTAGCAGGTTCTTCAGGCAGTTCTTCTTCTTTGATCGCCCGGCCCGCCTCTGTTGTCATCGCCGAAATGATCTCCTTTATGGCATTAGCTGTCCTGTTTATCTGGTCACGATAAAAAGTTTTATCAAGGTTGTCTGTGGGATGATCTTCATCAGGAAGCAAGGGTCTGCTTACTCCTGATACTGTCTTAAAAATGAAATCCATTGAACGCAAGGTGCTTCCTGTCTGCTTTTCAAAGAGTCTGACATCCTCCGGTTCAAGGTCGTGAATTCGTACAGGCAGGATTCTGCTTGCGACATTACCGCTTTTCAGTCTGATCTCTTTCCCAAAACGATCATGCCCTGCCATCTCAAGGAATGCCACAAACTCCTTTTGCCAGGCATAACTGCCGGTATCGCAATAGGTATGAGACAGGATTGGGATAAAAATTAGACATTTGAGTTTTCCTTCAAGGCTCCTGTCTACATTATAAGTTTCCTGAAGGCGATCACTGGGATTTTCATCAAAATATACCGATACATCCTCCTTAAAGGCAGACTCAAGCTCTCCCTTCAGGTTATCAACAAACTTCGTCACCCATCCGTCATGTTTATTGTCTTTCTGGCGGTAGCTGATGAAGATGTCGTAGTTATATCCTTCAATGATGCTGGACATATTAATCGTTCATTGTGATAAAGTTACGAAAGGCAAAGACGCAAGTCAAATAAAACCTCATTCACCGCATTGAAGAAAGGAGGTTGTTTTTTCCCTCTTATCTTATTTTTTAAAAACATTTACCTTAGTTTAGCGGTGAAACAATTCTTCAATGAAGGTCATCGTACTTTACGATCTTGATCCCGAATGGGATATGAATGAAATC
The DNA here is from genome assembly GCA_963732365.1 of uncultured Bacteroidales bacterium. Taxonomy (GTDB): domain Bacteria; phylum Bacteroidota; class Bacteroidia; order Bacteroidales; family VadinHA17; genus SR-FBR-E99. The sequence goes on from CAVSZC010000004.1 coordinate 266,910, forward strand.
AGTGATATCCGGCACTCCAACAAGGTGCTGTCGGAATCGCTTCAGGATGAGGGGATTGAGACATACATTGAAGAACTGACTGGTCCTGACCTAGAAAATATACTGGACAGGTACAACCCTTCCGAAACTATTGTTTTTAACCTCTGCGAAACAATACCAACTATTCCGAACAGCGAAAGGAGAGTTCTTGAGATTATTGAAAGCAGAGGATTTCCCTACACGGGGAATGTGCCGGAGGTGATAGAACTGAGTTCCGATAAACAGAAGGTAAAAGAGGTTCTCCGGTCACTTGGCATCAGGGTGCCTTATGGGGAGGTGCTGACCCCCGAGGAGGCTGCCGGTTGGACTCTATTTCCTGCCATTGTCAAACCTGCGCTTGAACACTGCAGTCTTACCATCTCAGAGAACTCGGTGGTTTTCGATACCTATTCCCTTCAGGAACAGATCCGGCTGGTGAACGACGAATTGAAACAGCCGGCTATGGTCGAAGACTTTATTGACGGCCGCGAGTTCCATGTGTCAGTATGGAACAATGACCCTCCCGAGATACTGCCCCCGGTAGAAATGGATTTTTCAGCTTTCTGCGAAGCCCGTAAAAGATTATGCACATACAGTTCGAAGTTTATTCCAGGCTCGGACCATTATGAAAAAATCGAAACACTGATACCTGCCCCCCTGAATGAAAATCTTCTTGCCAGACTGGAAAAGAAAGTTCTTGCAGCCTGGAAAGGATTCGGATGCCTGGATTATGCACGGTTCGATTTCCGCCTTCGCGATGATAAATTCTACCTCCTTGACATCAATCCCAATAATGACATCAGCTTTGACACCAGCTTCGCCCTGGCGGCAGGACTGACCAGCTATTCATACAGTCAGATGGTTAAACGGATTGTAATGATGGCGGCTGACAGACACTCCCGGTTTGGAGGGAAGTGACCGGCATGCCCCGGATAAAGATATTATTCCTTCTTAATCTCATACTGAATATAGTTTCTATTTTTGCTTTCATAGGAAGACTTAATCACTGATTTACCGGAAATGAAAAGAAGTTACATGAATCCTTACCTGGCAGGCACACTGCTAGGGGTAGTACTGCTCCTGGCGATGTATGTTTCAGGCCGGGGACTGGGGGCAAGCGGCGGCATCAAGTATTGCGTGGTTTCAATAGTCGGGGCTGTAAATCCCCCTCATGTTGAAAAATCAGAATACTATTCAAAGTATTTTGAAGACGGCAAAAAACCGCTGACAAACTGGCTGACTATAGAGATATTCGGTGTGATTGCCGGAGGACTTATTTCGGGAGCTGTCTCAGGAAGACTGAAACTCAAGGTTGAAAAATCGCCTAAGATATCTGTCACCCGGAGACTGATCTTTGCATTCCTCGGTGGAGTGCTGTTTGTCTACGGAGGACAGCTTGCGAGGGGATGTACCAGCGGTGCAGCACTGTCAGGCATGGCTGTTCTTTCACTGGCAGGATTCGTGACAATGATAGCCATCTTCGGATCAGCTTACCTGTTTGCATGGTTTTTCAGGAAGAATTGGATATAAAGGTCTGAGGGTCTGAAGGTCGAAAGTTAAGAGTCTGACATCAGTCTGAAAAATCGCAAATCGCAAATCGCAAATCGCAAATTGAAGGTCAGAGATTAAAATAATAAATCAGAATATACAACTCCAAGATATGGCACCTCTTTCATCATATTATGTTTTCCCTGAATGGCTCAGTATGCTCACGGCATTACTCATCGGGACGGGCTTTGGCTTTGCACTTGAACAGGCAGGATTCTCTTCAAGCCGTAAACTGGCAGGAATGTTTTACGGCTATGACACTACTGTGTTAAAAGTCTTCTTCACTGCTGCAATAGTCGCACTGATAGGTTCACAGTTCATGAGTTTCTTCGGCTTGCTTAACCTTAACCAGGTATATGTGAATGAGTTCTATGTAACGGCCTCAATTGTCGGCGGAGTAATTATGGGTGCAGGTTTTATCATGGGCGGATTCTGTCCCGGCACAGGACTGTGTGCACTCTCCATCGGCAAGATTGATGCAATGGTGTTCATTGCAGGAGGGTTTGCAGGAGCATTTCTCTTTACTGAATCGTATCCAAAGATTGAAGAGCTCGCAAATGCAAATTTCAGGGGACCGGTGAAGATCAATGAAGCGCTTGGCATCTCACCGGGGCTCTTTACTCTTATACTGGTTGCCGCTGCTGTAGCCATGTTCTGGATTGCAGAACTGGCTGAAAAGAAATTTGCACGACCTGAAATAACAAACGAATTAAAATAAGACGGCATGAATATCAGGAAAAAAATCTCAGTACTGCTGCTTCTGCTAAGCCTCATTCTGGCATTGCTGCCTCTGTCAGCAAACAGATCCTTTGTGGCAAAACCTGACCGGCTGCTTTCAGATGTCCTGAATGAAGATGTCTCATTTACGGTTGACCAGGTCGCAGAGTTTATTGTGAGGGAAGACCCTTCCGTTCAGCTGATAGACCTGAGGCCGCCGGAAGATTTCAGGAAACAGGCTGTTCCCGGTGCAGTGAATGTCCCCTACACTGAGTTTATTAAATCTGATCCGGATATATGGCTCAGCAACAGGAACATCAGGAACATCTTTTATTCTACCGGTGATCTCGAACCGGATTACGCTCTTGTCTATGTAAGAGGATTGGGATATGATAACAGTTATGTCATGGACGGCGGTATCGCAGAATGGGAAAGGACAATCATGCAGACAAGATTCACGGGTGACAGGATAACGGCACGGGAAAACGCCCTGTTCGAGACGAGGAGGCGTGCCGGAGAGATGTTTACCGAACTTAACAGCCTTCCCGACAGCCTGAAATCGAAGTTCCTGGAGTCAAGAAAATTCTCTGCCAAAAAGCTTGACGGCGGATGCGAATAGAGATAATAAAATAACACAGAGACTGATGAAATCCCTGAAACAGTACTGGCTTGTCGTTACAATATTTCTGATAGTGGTTTTATTTGTGCTGTTCCGTTCATTCAGCCGGCATGATTTCAGATATGATGCTGCCCGATGGGCCGGGCCCTCCGTAACCGGTTCAAACATCATTACCGAAGAGCAGATATCTGCCCTGCGCGGTGAAATACTTCTGATCAGCCTGGGGAATCAGGCCACAGTAATTGACCAGCTTAAGGACAAGACAATGATGGTGAATCCTGAATCGATACTTGAAAAAGGGAACCTCTCTGTTATCCGAAAGAACAAGGGTCCGGTAATCCTGTTTTCCGATGACAGTTCAGTATCTGCGAGGGTCTGGATGGTACTGAGTGAGATGGGAATGCAAAATATATATATCCTGCATGACGAAGAGAACCAGGTGTACTAAAAATAAAATTCCGGCCTGAACTGTTGTCAGACCGGAATTTCAAACCAGGTAAAACCCGAAATTATTTAACCACCGGGAAATCGTTTGATTCCTCAAGGGTGAAGGGCAGCCACGACAACGTACTTTTTTCCTTCACCATCTTATCATACATGAAGCAGTTGTTCCCGTATTTCAGTGTTCTTGCGTCATAGCCAAACAGCCTCAGGAATGCGGTTGCAAATGCTGAGTTATGCCCGGTGCCGCAATAGATCACTACAGTTTTGTCATACGGGATGGTAGCCATCACGTCAGCGAACCCAAGGGTCTCCTCAGGTTTGTATCTGACAGCGCCGGGGATATGACCGGCGTCATACTTGTCCTTTCGCTCAAGGTTGATCACAAAATACTTCGCAGGATCGCTGAATACATCATCTGCCGAGATAAGGACAGATGCTGTCCCCTCCACGAAGAGGTTTTTGAATCGCTCGTCTCCGATCTCCTTTCCTGTTGCAAGGCCGGTATTGATCTCCGGCATTCCCTGTGCCACCGGTATTTCATTCGTGACAATTTCCAGACGGTCTTCGTACTGTCCTGACAAACCCTTCATCCAGCTCTCCTCTGCATAGGCTTTATTCCAACCGCCCATACCCCATCGCATGGCAAAAACATTGCCGTATCCCATCATCCTGAGCAGGGCTGTGGTATAGCTTGAAACCTGCCCGTCTTCGCATACAAGTATGATTTTGTCAAACTCAAAAGGCTTTATCCCTGATTGAAAATATTCCGGAAGCTCGCTGAATTGCTTATTCACTGCTCCTTTAATATGACCACGGTCAAACAGCTCCGGTGATCGCAGATCAAGTACCAGAATCTTACCTCCAAGTTCCTCATTTACCACTGAGGCTTTGATCAGACTTGGAAAATACTGACTGTTTACATAATCACCGTTCTCTTCAAGGTCCTTGAGCAGGAGCATGGTCTCATTCCCGATGACCGGAGCTGAGGCTACCTCCTTTACGGTTTCCGGCTTCTTATCGCTATTCTTCCCTTTGCAGCTCACGGTAAAAGCTGCAAGAAGAGAAAGGAGAAGGGCATACAAAGTTAACTTGTGGCGCATGATCTCTTCTGATGTTTCTGTTATTGGACAACGGCAACCCTGTCCTTGTCATATCTGACCGTTTCGATGCGGTTACCCTTCTCATCGTATTTGTATTCAGTAATGGCCACACCGCTCTCAGGATGATTGATGATGTTCCTGTCCTTGTCCATGTTTCTTGCCTCAACCAATGCTCCGTTCTTGTCATAGATATACTGTGTCACAGGCACCCTCTTCCCTCCTACATATTCATTATCCTGGTCAAAGACTGCTGTTTCGAGCACATATCCGTTCTCGTCATATTTACTCTCTCTCCTCGACCAGCCGGAGTACAGGTTTGACCTCTGCCCGGTGACATTAAACACTTCAAACCTCAGGAGATCGCCAGATTCGTTCGGTTCAAACAGAAAATAGGAAACACCGATATCTCCGCAGTTTTCAGCCGTACAGTTATACAGAACATCTTCCATATAGTTGGCCATCCTGGTTACATAGCCTTTGTCATTATATGTGAACCGCAATTCGTAGAACGGGCAGTTCTCATTCATAATAGTCTCTTCGTTTGCAAGATTGTATCTTTTTTCCTGCACCATTCCGTCCTCGAGAATGGCCCATACCCATGAATGGATCTTATTCCTGTTCTCGACAGGGTTACCGTCTTTGTCGAAGAATTTAAGACCTGTCCGGACCCCTTTTTCATCAAGTGTATACTCATGTGTAAAGACCCCACCTGATTCTATCTGCTGGTTGTTCTCATCAAAAAACCGCTTGATCTGTTTGGCATCAATATATTCGTAGGTTATTTTTGCTGCCCCCGACATTGAGCCGTACGAGAGCAGTTCATCACCTCTGACGAATTCAACTGAAGCCAGCCGGCCGTTATCGTCATAGCTGAACTTATAACTGTTGATATGCTTAGCCTGTGCAGGGGTCAGCTCACGTGTTCCCCTCTCAAGATCCCATGGGGTCTCGCTGAAGAGCAGGTTTCGGTAATAAGCAACTCTGGTTTCCGTGCTTTTCTTCGCCGGTGTCTGGTTACAGGCCTGGAATCCTGCAATTATCAGGGTCGCCAAACCAAGAAGCAATGTGGTTCTTTTTAATTTCATAATGTTCTTTTTGTGGTTTTAATAAATTTTTGACGGATATCCATCCGCCCGTTTCACTATTTTAATGAATTGTACATTTAACATTGTTACGGCAAAGATAACAACAGTTCATTGCTTAAAAAGTTTATGTCTCTTTTTTGCGGCGGATCAGCCAACTGAGCCGGAAAATCATTATCCTGCCTGTCTCCCGGTACTGATTGTCATCACAACATTTCATATATTTACTACAGAAAAAAGAAGAGCCAGGAGCCAGGCCTGACATATTTCTGGTCATAAACGCACATGAAATACAGGATTCCAGTCCGGATTTACTTAACAGCTTTTCTGACCCTGGCTGTTTGTTGTCAGAACAGTGATGCCGCGTTTCAACCTGCACCTCCGGATTCCAGTCTTAAAAGCTTCAGGCTCTTTGAAGATGATACAATACTTGATATTACGCTGCAATTCGATCTTACCACCTATTTAAAGACCAAGCCGAAGGAAGAGTACCTGAAAGGCAAGATAACCTTTCATCCCGGAATGACAGACTCAATTACCAGGGACATCAGGATCAGAACCCGTGGTGTGTTCCGTAACATGTGGTGCTTCTACGCGCCGCTGGAACTGAACTTTAATAATGCGAATTTCGGATATTCAGACCTGGACAGTATAGGTAAGATTAAGCTGGTGCCCCAATGCAATTCAGCGAGCGAAAGTGCAAAATATGTTCTCATAGAGTATCTCATCTACAAGATGTACAGTGTTATGACAGACACCAGCTTCAGGGTCAGGCTGCTTAACATCAATTATATTGATTCTGAGAACAGGAGAAAACCGGTTACCCAGTACGGATTTCTTATTGAACCGCTGAAAATGCTGAATGCCAGGACAAATTCCGTGGAGGTCGTTTCGCGTGGAGTGACCCAGAAAAGTATTTATCCGGGGGTCATGGATCGGGTAGCCATCTTCAATTATATGGTCGGAAACTATGACTGGGCTGTCCCGAACAGACATAACATCAAAGTAATAAGGCCATTGACCTTTGACAATCTCAACCTCGCAGTAGCTGTCCCCTATGATTTTGACTGGACCGGCCTTGTCAACGCATCCTATGCCATTCCAGATGATAAGATAACAGGAACCATTACTGTCCGCGAGCGTATTTTTCTCGGAGTATGCCGGAGCAGGGAAAATTATAGGAAAGACCTTGAACAATTCCTCGAAAAAAAAGATGAATTTTACAGGTTGATAAACGAATTCCCATATTTGAATGAAAAACAGAAAAGGGACATGATTTACTACCTGGACGAATTCTACGAACTATGCTCAGGACGACAAAGGATACTGGAAGTATTTTTAAACAGTTGTAAAGATTTTTAACTAAAATATTGAAGATATGAATGCCACCTCTTTTAATCTGAATAACGCTGAATTCTGGGCAATAATTGAACGGTTTGGAATGAACCTGGTTTTTCTGTTCCTGCTGTTACGTGTTGTCTATTACAGGTATTCCAGAAAGACCGATTACCTGTTCGGCTATTTTCTGATGGGTATTGTAATCTTTTTCATAGGGGCAATGCTGAGGATAGTCTCCATGCAGTTTCAGATGGCTATTGGCCTGTTCGCGATCTTCACCATACTGAATCTCAGAACAATAAGCTTCGATGTCAAGAATATGTCATATCTTTTTGCCGTCATTGCCATCTCTGCAATTAACTCTCTTGATTTTCAGGGGGAATTCCCCTTTCTCGGGATCCTGATCTTCAATATCATAATCATTGCCTCTGCGTTCACCCTGGAGTATCTGCTCGAAAAGAAAGATAAGTACAAGTCACATCCCATCACATTCAATGACATGGAGATGCTGAAGCCTGAACGTAAGCAGGAGCTTATTGACAATGTTGCCGTGATCACCGGGCTCAATGTCAAAAAAGTCAAAATCATCAGCGTAAACTACACTGATAAGGTTGCCAGGCTTGAAATCTACTATGAGCCTTAGGCGTTAAAGCTTCTTGCAGTTATCAAGGAAGAGGTCGATCAGGTTATCCAGGCTCTTTTCTTTTTCAAGCTGATCAAAAAACTGATCAAGGAAACTTGTTATATCTCTTTTCGCCGGGTTGCTCAGGTACTGGCAACTATTGACTTCAGAATAGAATTCCTCCTTCAGGGCAAGAAAATCCATTAAGGCGGCACGGTATTCCTCCCTTGTGCGGCAGATGCCGGTAAACATCCGGTCACGGTTCCTCTCTATTCCCATATCGGGTGGAGGGATCGCGTATTCGGCGTTTACGACACCGGTAAGATCAAAATCGAATGGGACAGGTATGCCCAATCCTCCCTGGGCAGGATCAGGTGATGTAAATACAGATACATTATGCTGCCCCGGAACAGACCAGTCCCAGTTGGAGACCATGTAATTGAAGATCGCAACCCGGTTAATCATTGCAGGATACATGTGTCTCTGTGACAAACCCTTGGTTTTTACCTCGAGAATATTCTCCCGCTCTGCCAGAAGATCTTCAGGTTCAATGAATATTCCATACTGTTCGATAGGCTTTCTTTTATTTTCAGAATCGATAAGATTAACTTTCAGCAGCCTGACCCGGAAACTGGTATCGGTAAGAACGTTGTAAAGCCGGTAGACCAGCCATTCTCTGATGACATACTGCTCAAAGGCAACTCCCTGCTGGCATGGATTAACCAGCTTAATGTTCTTTATCTTCCCTGAATCGGGGCCCTCGTACAACGGCTTCTTGAAGGAGATCCTCACCGGGGGAAATTTGCATCTCTCAAAACGTGACATACCCCTGTATTTAACAGTAACATTTCTGTCAACACTGTCCGTTTCACTGAAATGGAAGGTCAATTCACCGTCAAAAGTCTGAGTTTTGTCTGTTTTCTTCAGGAAGGTGGCAAGATCGAGGCTCAGTGAGATCTCAAGGATTTCATCACTGTCAAAAAGAGAGATATATCTCGCCGGGGGCTTCTGTTCCTTATGCTTTACTTCGGTTGTATCCGGCTGACTGTATGATGGAAGGATTGACAGTACCGAAAGAAGAGTCAGGCTAATAAAACGGATCAGAATTGCCCGCCGCGATGTTAATTCTGTCAGAGCTTTCATTGTTGTCTATAATTGAAGATTAATATCGTCGGAGGATTTTTCTGTCCTTCATTTGATATCAGCATGTCCCCGTTCCTGAAGAACGAAATCCCTTCAGGCATATTGAATATGTCCTTATCGAGTTTTTCTATATGCACTATCGTCCCGTTCATGTCAAAAATAAACAGCATTCGTGCAACTGCGGATAATACGTAAAATTCATTCGTCAGAGGGTGTATCCCTATTGCAGAGGGTTTGAATTTGATTTTGGAGTCATCTCCGGATATCTTGATGTTATTTTCGGTAGCAAATTTATTTATTTCTTTAATACTTATGCCGAATACAGGCTGTCTGAGAGGAGTCTCCGTGCCCGGGTCAATTCCATATACCGGGTGTCTTCCTTCATTTTCAAAGTCCTTTCCGTGTTTATGTTTGGGCATGATCAGGAGTCTGTTGTTCCTGCTGTCATAGCAGAGCCCTTCATATTCATTGACCGGGACTCCGGAAGAGAAACTTTTCTTCAGCGAACCGGGAGATCCGTTATGCATTACCCGGAACAGCAAGCCGTCGCTGCGCAGGACGTAAAATGCGTTGCCGGCACGTGTTATATCTTCATAGTCTCCCGGAGAATGAAAAAAGAACTGACTGTCAATTTCACCCTTCTTCAAATCAATAATAAAGACAACACCGTTTTCATCCTGTACACAGGCCACCGATGTTGAATCAATTAAAGCAATACCAGATACCTCATGAAGTACCGGGGGAAGTTTTATTGTCCTGTCAGGATTGGAAAGATTATATCCTGTTGCTTTAATACTCTTTTCATCTGCAGGAGGAAGATTCTTTTCAGCTGAATCAGCGCAGCTGAATAAACTCATGCAAACGGTAAAAACAAGGCTCAGATATATCATCTCATCATATGATTTCCTACACTTATTTCTGGAACAAGTGTGTCAGTTCACTCCCATGTTATTACAGACAGTCTTTTCTTCCCATCCATCTTCACAGTCAGATTATTCTCAAATTGTATGTGGGTAACATATTTCCCCTGTTTAATGACTTTTTGCTTTTTCAAAATGTCCCAGTTCAGAATTGAATTGTGATGATTATGCTGAATCGAGAAATAACCTACATTCATTGAGGTAACGTTGTGAAAGAAGTGCGACCCGGACGAGGCATCAAGCGGGAAGTCCTCCAGGCCTGTCTCAATGATTATTTTTGCATTACAGATCTGAGGCCACGTAACAGGAATCCCTATCCACCTGTCGCGTGTACCCCACCTTCCCGGGCCAAGCAGTATGTACTGCCGGTTATCACTGATCATTTCATCATTGAACTCATCAATCTCTGCAGCAATCTCAATAGTTTTGGATTTGTCAAACCTATCCCTGTCAACATAAATCACATCCCGGATATTGTTAATCATTCCATTTCCCATACTCTTCTCAGTGAACAGCAGAATATGTGATTTATCAATCTCATCCACATTGACATCATAGTCAACCGATGCCCCTATGATTGGCTTGATCTGCAACAGGTAAAATGATGCCTTATAATCACTATCCTTTTTCAGATCAATGGCAAACTCGATCTCTACCGGTGTGCCAAGCGCTTCCTTGACAATATCAAGTATCTCAACCAGCGAGTCAGCCAGTGGTATATAACCATATTTTAGAATATCAGCAAAATTTATGACTCTCGGACCGGGTTTGTCTATTCCCGGGTATATGGTTTTGTTCTCAGCAGAATAAACTGATGCACAGTGATTAATAACACCATGACGTTCTGCATCATCAATGCTTAGGCGCACCAGCCCGACCGTATCGCCCTCAAGAAGATTAAACTCCTTCTTTTCGAGATCAATAGCCAGGAGCTCAACCTGTGAATTGAGGAACTGATCTTTTGGAGAATTGTTTTCCAGGTTCGGATATTTCGGTGAAAATCTGAAGGCCTTTTCACCCTCAACCACATAAGTGCCTAATCCTACCGCAAGGACTGCAAATCCGTCTTCAGGCTGCATATACCCGTATGGGTAATAGTTGTAAGACTGGCTTACCCCGCTTATATGAGGATAATAGGTATTTTCAAATTGTTCGCCCACAACCTCCTGGATTATTACTGCCATCTTTTCTTCTTCAATCTTGTAACTGATGGCACTTATATAGCTGCGTGCAGTATCAGAATAGATAGAGGCATACACCAGTTTGACAGCATCCATCAATTGCTGGAGCCGGATTTCGATATCCTCATTTATGTTTGGAAGCAGATAAGTCTCAAAAATACCGGCAAAAGGCTGCATCAGCGAATCTTCAAACAGCCCTGATGATCTTACGGCCAAGGGTTTTGTGATGCGTCCGAGAATTATCCTTAGTTTTTTCTCCAGGGCAGCAGAGAGCTTCCCCCTGGTAAAGAGTCGTTTTATTGTTTCGTAACTGGTTTCAGAAATAATCTTTTCTCTTAACCTGTTGTTATCCAGAAAATCCTCAAACTCCTGTGTTCCTATTATAAATGTCCTGGGCGCTTTGAGGTTGATCCCGTGTACATAATTTGAAAGATCAAAGTTATAGATCAGGGTGTGAATAAATGACAGCCCTCTCCCTTTTCCACCGAGAGCTCCGGGAGACAATTGAATTATATTGCTCTCTTCCATTATCAGGGTCTCGTCAAACTCAACTATTTTGCCTTTGTTCTTTTCATATTTGAGTTTTTTTACGATGTCTACCAGGTAATCCCTCAGGCCCTCTGCATTCCTGAAATCGCTTATTTTTTTGGGAGCTATTTCCCTGGCGAGATGAATTTCACCCCGGGCAGTAAGCCATAATGAAAAATGATTCTTTTTCGCATGATAAAGCAGCGTTTCTGTCGGAATGGACTGAAGCTGTTCCTCAAACTCATTCATATTCTTGGCAATGCCAATGGTCCCTCCTTTTTCATCCTTGTAGATGAAATCGCCGAATCCAAGATTGTAGCTTATGAAGTTCCTGATGTCCTGGGCCAGGGTATCCGAATCCTTGTAAATAAATACGCAATTCAGTTCCCCGGCCATCTTCTCATTCTCCATGTCTGAAGACTGTATTATAGTCGGAAGGTCGGGGATCTCACTCTTTATATAACTTACCAGGTCAAATCCTGCATTCTCTTCGAATACTCCCTCTTTCTGGAACTTTACATCAGTGATCAGGCAAAGGAGGAATTCCTTGTATTTATTGAAAATGCCTACTGCTTCTTCGTAAGTTGAGGCCATAAGTATCTTCGGACGTACCCTCAGGCGAAGCACTTTGTATAATTCGTCCATGGTGCTTACATCCTCTATTATACGCCTGGTCTGCTCCATCACGCAGTGATAAAGCAGTGGGATGTAGCGGGAATAATACTTTGCCGAATCTTCAACAAGCAATATTATACGGCTGTACCCAATTTTTGTGTCGTTCTCAACATTAACATAATCTTCAAGCTGCTTGACCATTGCAAAAAAGATTCTCGAATCGCCGTTCCATACAAAAACATTGTCGATGAGGTTGGTCTTTTTCTGCTCACTCTGAAAGAATTCAATATACTGGTTGTTATTCAACAGAAGATATATGGGGATGTACTTGTACAGTGACTTCAGTTTCTGTGCAACTTCCATCGGCGCTTTCTTGTCAACGCCAACCATTATAATTATCAGGTCGTAATGCTTTAAGTATAACTTTTCAAGTGATTCCTCATAGGATGAAACTCCTGTAATTCTGGGTATTGTAGTTAGATTCAGCTGGTAATAGACCCCCAGGATGTAATCTGAGAATTTGCCTTCGCGTTCCAGGCTGTAAGCATCATAGAGATTTGATATGATCAGTATCTCCTTGACCTTGAATTTCATCAGGTCATGAAAGATGTCACGATCATAGTTGTTTTTTTCGAGGAAGTTCTGAAGCAGTTTTCGCTTGTTCTGGAGGAAATCTTTAGCCGCCTCGAATTTTTGTTTGAGTTCCTCATCTACCCTGTACTTCCTGATGGCAACTTCGCCTTGCAAGGTGTTCAGGTAGTTGCATATCAAGGTTGATATATTGTTAATCAGATCTCTCTCTTCCTTCATAAACGGGCCTTCGTCCATGTCTGGAAGCTCCCTGGTATAGAAAACCTCAACTTCACCATTTTTATCGTCTATGGTAAGAAAGGGCTGTCTTTGCCTCCATTTTGTTGCTGTAAAGTTGGGAGAGAGGTACTCTTCCCCGTCATAGCTTATGCGGGCAACTGTATGCTGAGGATATTGCCACGCATCAGGCATTATGTAAACAATCTGCTTCAATGCATTTTCAACAGACTTTTCAGACTGAAGTATTGAAGTGGTTTGATTTATGCACGATAACTCCTTGATTCGCTCGGTCTTTTCGTACATTATCTTCCTCAAGCCCTTCTCAGTAGCGATAGCTTTATCAAGGCCGTATATCACGTTGATAAAGCCGGATATAAGCAAGGCAAGTGTTTCAACAAACTGTTTTTCTTCATTAGTGAAAGGTTCTTCATTTGCTGCTAAATCGGTCCCTGAATAATAAACTTGTATTGACCCCCTCTTTGAAGAGATGGTTTTGAAGAACACCTTTATACTCAGCTGACCTTCCACCAGCCCTTCCGTGGGAAACTCCCTGTCATCATACCTGATACGGCAGCCTGTGTTGTCAGGATCCCTGAATGCCTTCGGAATAACTTCCAGGATCTTGCCCATGGTGGCCTCTATTGACAATCCGTTCCGGAGTATCTTCGAAATCTCATTTACGCTGGTAAAAATCCTGTTATACTCCTTCCTGTCACTGCTCCTGGTATCTTCCTTTTCAGCCGGGAGTTCCAGTACGTTTCCCTTAATAATGTTCAGAAAACCTGTAATCAAATTGGCCAGGTTGGCGAGCAGCTCCTCCTCATTTTTCGGATTGAAGTCCTTATCTCCAAGCGGAAATCCTTTAAGATAAAATAATTCAATCGTACCGGTTTTGTTATCAATGGTTGTAAATTCTTCCTTTATGCTCCATTCGTTCTCTGCAAAATTCTTATCAGAACTCAGATATTCCCTGTTATCGTAGACAATCCTGGCAACCGCATATTCAGGATAGTTCCATGACTTTGGCATATTCCTGCAGATCTGCTGAAGAGTCTCCTCGATGTTTTTCTCTTCACTGAGAAGGCGGGAGTATTCGAGCTTTGTTTCGGAATCTTCTTCAATCACATCAGATTGCCTGATTGCATGCTGAGAGTTTAAATAGTGGCAGATAATCGTGGCTATGTTCTCAAGCAGCTGTCTCTCTTCAGCCAGAAAAGGGCCTTCATCCGCCTTCGGGAACTGCTTTACATAAAAGACATCTATTGCTCCCCATTTTTTATCGAAAGTCTCGAAGATCTGCTTCTGTATCCATCGCGTCTCCTTAAAGTCCTCATGACGGTATTCCCGGCCGTCATATTTTATGCGGCCATAAGCATACTCTGAGAATTGCCATGCCTTTGGAATTTCCTTCACTATTTCAAGCAAAGTATCTTCAACCGGATTCTTCTTATTGATTATTTTGTTAATGACGTAAATAAGAGACAACCCTTTCTGGCTCTGGATTTTTTCTGCCAGGAGTTTCTGCATTTCCTTCTGCAAATGCGATACATTTTCCATTTGTCTTCCGGGTCGGTTCGCTTTACTTAATAATCAGTGGTCTGCTGTTTTTCACAGTAAATTTGTTATGAAAGGTAAAAAAATAACCCGATTATTTTTTGTTGCCAACTTGGAATTAATAGGAATTTAATTATTTATATTTGTTTGTTGTCATCTTATAAACTCTTAAAAACCAATAGCTATGTCTAATCTAGTTGAAGAATTCATGAAGAAAATTATCGCCAAAAACCCAGGGGAGGTTGAATTTCACCAGGCGGTAAAAGAAGTAACTGAGTCAATAATGCCATTCATTGAGGAGCACCCGAAGTACCGGCATGCGAAAATCCTGGAAAGAATCGCAGAGCCTGAAAGGATAATTATTTTCAGAGTACCCTGGGCAGACGATAAAGGGGAAATTCAGATCAACAGGGGGTACAGGATAGAGATGAACAGTGCCATCGGACCTTACAAGGGAGGCTTGCGCTTTCATCCCACTGTGAATTTAAGTATCCTGAAGTTTCTTGCATTTGAACAGGTTTTTAAAAACAGTTTAACCACCCTGCCGATGGGTGGCGGTAAGGGAGGTTCAGATTTCGATCCCAAAGAAAAAACTGACAATGAGGTCATGCGCTTCTGTCAGTCATTTATGAGTGAACTAAGCAGGCATATCGGTGCAGACACCGATGTACCGGCAGGAGATATAGGTGTTGGAGGCAGAGAGATTGGTTTTATGTTTGGTCAGTACAAAAGACTCAGAAATGAATTCACGGGAGTCCTTACCGGCAAAGGCCTCGAATGGGGAGGCAGCCTTATCAGACCTGAGGCAACAGGTTACGGACAGGTCTATTTTGCCGAGGAGATGCTCAATACAAGGGGCGACAGCCTGAAGAATAAGATCTGCACCGTCTCCGGCTCAGGCAATGTTGCCCAGTATGCCACCCAGAAGGCAATACAAATGGGCGCAAAAGTTGTAACACTGTCCGACTCCAGCGGTTATATTCATGATCCTGATGGTATCAATGAGGAAAAACTCGCGTTTGTAATGAACCTGAAAAACGTAAAGAGAGGAAGGATCAAGGAATATGCGGATAAATACAAATGTACCTACGTTGAAGGAAAATCAACCCCATGGGAAGTCCCCTGCCAGGTTGCCCTCCCCTCAGCTACCCAGAATGAAATTTCCGGCGCTGACGCAGCTCTGCTGATCAAGAATGGCTGTTTCGTTGTATCGGAAGGTGCAAATATGCCTTCTACTCCTGATGCCATAGCTATCTTCCTTAAAAGCAAGATTCTCTATGGCCCCGGTAAAGCTGCAAATGCCGGCGGCGTGGCCACCTCAGGACTGGAGATGAGCCAGAACTCAATGCGTCTGTCATGGACCAGGCAGGAAGTTGACAGCCGTCTGCACCAGATCATGAAGGATATCCACTCTACCTGCGTGAAATACGGAAAAGGAAAAGACGGATATATAAATTATGTTGACGGCGCCAATATAGGCGGATTTGTGAAGGTGGCCGAAGCCATGCTGGCACAGGGAATAGTGTAAGCTGCCATAAGTGCCTGTTTTTTGTCGCGGCGTCAGCATAAACAGTTCTCAAACTGTCACTTTAAAATCAGTTAATAAATGAACTGGGCCGGACAAGAAACAGGCACTCTATTTCTATTGAAACTTTCAGCAATTGAATGCTAAAATCTCTTCTTTATTAAGGAAATTCAATGAACAAGCTCAGGAAAAATATCTTCAGAGAAACTTCATTTGAGCTCTTGATTCAAAAGAGAATCCGGTACGTCTTATTGATCTGCAGCAAATATGATGCATTCATACTGGAGGAGGACGGGAAAATTGACGAAAAGGTATTCAATGATTATGTATCATTCAATTTGCGCTATCCTCCTCAGTTCATTCATGTTACTTCAGCTGAAAAAGCAATGGGAGTACTGAAGCAAAGGCCGATCGATCTGATAATAAATATGCTGAGTATCAGCGATATGGATCCTTTTGAACTTTCATTGAATATTAAAACATTATACCCCGAAAAACCCATTGTAATTCTTGCTCCTGACTCTCTGGAGTTCTACAACAGAATAAAGAATGAGGATCTGTCTGGTGTCGATTATGTGTTTAGCTGGCTTGGAAGCACAAACATATTTCTTCCGATCATTAACCTGATTGAGGACAGATTAAATGTTGAAGAAGACAGTAAATATGAAGGAGTACAATCCATTCTGATGGTTGAGAACTCAATCAGAATGTCTTCCATTCATTTGCGCCACCTCTACAAAATAATTCTTGACCAGTCGCGTGCTTATATGACCGAGGGTCTCAACGAGCATCAGAAAATGATGCAGATGAAGGGAAGACCAAAGATCCTGCTTGTCAACAACTATGCAGATGCGCGGACCCTGTTCGAGAAACATAAATCACAGCTGCTGGGTGTTATTACGGACGTAGACTATAATCCCGACGGCACTGACGGGAAAGGGATCATTGAAGACTTCTTCAGGCAGATAAAGGATTATGATCCGGCCATTCCAATATTAATTCAGTCTGCTGACGCTGCAAATGAAAAGTATACAGAAGAATACGGAAACGGATTTCTGTATAATAATTCCAGGTCCTATCCACTGGAACTCGACGCACTCCTTAAAAAATATTTCTATTTCGGCGATTTCATTTTTACAGATCCGTCAACTGGACTCGAAATTGCCCGGGTAACAGACCTGCAGAGTTTTCAGCGAAAGCTGTTCGAAATTCCGGATGAATCGCTGCGATACCATTTATCAAGGAATCACCTGTCCAAATGGCTCTATGCCCGTTCCTTATTTACACTTGCCGAATTCTTAAAAGAGATAAGCCTCGATGACTTTCCCAGTATCGATCAGGCACGTCGTTTTATTTTTGATTCCATTGCCAATTTCAGACAGAACAAGGGCCATGGAGTCATAGCTGAGTTCTACCGTGAACATTTTGATGAATACCTCACATTTACAAAAATAGGAGAGGGATCAATAGGAGGTAAGGCAAGAGGACTGGCGTTTCTCGATTACCTGATTAAACAAAACCAATATTTTGAAAGCTTTGAAGACATAATAGTATCAATACCCCGGACAGTTGTGCTAAGCACAGATGTGTTTGATGAATTCATGTCTCAAAACAATCTTCATGACATTGGCTTTTCAAATCTGAGTGATAAGGAGATACTTGATGCCTTTGTGAAGGCAAGGCTGCCTATGAGAATTCATAAGGATATGTATGTCTTTATATCCATCATCAACGGTCCGGTTGCGATAAGGTCGTCAAGCCTTCTTGAAGATTCTCATTTTCAGCCCTTTGCAGGGATATACTCAACCTATATGATCCCAAAAGCTGAAGACGAGGTGGTGATGCTGGAGTTGCTGAGTATGGGGATAAAAAGTGTCTTTGCATCTGTATTTTTCAAAGACAGCAAAGACTACATGAAAGCTACAGGAAACCTGATAGAAGAAGAAAAAATGGGTGTCGTTCTTCAGGAGGTCTGCGGACAGCAATACGAAAACCGTTTTTATCCGACAATCTCAGGAGTGGCCAGGTCAATTAACTTCTATCCCATCGAGCCTGAAAAATCAGAAGACGGATTTGTCAGCCTGGCTTTTGGCCTGGGAAAATATATTGTTGACGGAGGGAACTCACTCAGATTTTCACCGGCATACCCACGGAAAGTCCTGCAATTATCAGACACCAAAATGGCGTTGCGTGAGACCCAGCAGGATTTTTATGCCCTGGACCTTAATCCGGCGAGCTTTGTACCGAGCACTGATGATACGGTTAACCTTCTCAGGCTGAAAATAAGCGACGCAGAAAGAGATGGTTCACTTAAGTTTGTTGCCTCCACCTATGATTACCAGGACGATATTTTAAGAGACGGTCCGCTTGACGGAGGAAAAAGGGTTATTACATTTTCCAATATTCTTAAATATGACCTGTTTCCACTGGCAGATATTCTGAAGACAATCCTCAGAATCGGCCAGCAACAGATGAACAATGCGGTTGAGATAGAATTTGCCGTCAATATTGACCCGGACAAAAAGAGGCCAATTCTCTTTAATCTTCTACAGATCAGACCAATAGTTGAAAACACCGAAACAATAAAATTCAAACTTGAAGAAATACCGCACGAAAAAACAATCATATTCTCCAATTCAGCACTGGGAAACGGAACCATAAGCGGTATCTGTGATCTGATCTATGTCAAGCCTGAAAACTTTGATGCCTCGAAAAACCTGGACGTTGCCACAAAACTCAACGAAATAAATGACGGTTTTCTGAAGGATGGGAGGAATTACGTTCTCATAGGGCCAGGCAGATGGGGGTCCAGCGACCCGTGGCTGGGAATACCGATCAAGTGGCAGCAAATCTCTGCTGCCCGCGTCATAATTGAATCAGGCCTGGAGAATTACCGTGTCGACCCCAGCCAGGGAACGCACTTTTTCCAGAACCTTACCGCTTTCAGAGTAGGGTATTTCACCATTAACCCGTTTATTGACGACGGTTTTATTGATCTGGGATTTCTCTCGGCTACCGAACCTGTCTTTGAGGACACATATCTGAAGCATGTGAGATTTGCTGCTCCAATGACCATTAAGATCGACGGCAGGAAAAAGACCGGGGTAATTATGAAACCCGGGGCCTAAATGGTAATTATGCCCTTGTAACTGCAAGCCAGACGTACAATTTCAGAATAGTGTCCGGGTGCCATTAAAAGATGGTTTCCAAGAGGGTTTTTTCGAAGTGATGCCAGTGATTGTGACGATAATTCAATCTCCACCTGGGTGCGACATGCATTGGCAATGACAGGATGGCTGACCACCCTCCCCTCCGCGACGAAGGCTCTGTCGAGGGAACCTGAGAGCCTGAAGAGTGTTACGTCAGAGGCTGTGACATTCCCGTTCACTGCCAGTGAGAGGTCAGTTTCATAATGTGTCACAAGCCTTATATCACTTACAAGATCAAACCCTGCCGTGCAATGTGAAAGAAGTAGCCTGTTGCCTGTGATGGCTGTGGTATTGGCCATCCAGGGTACCTGTCCTGTTACCGCTCTCAACAACATCATACCGGCCATGGAGGCAAGATCTCCTTCGCACGCCGCAACCACCCCTTCGGTATTGAGCTGGGCAAGTGCAAGGCATGCCGTAACCTTACGCTGCTGCACCAGGCTGAAACATTCGACCGCAATCGCACTCAGGCTTCGCTTCGTTACTGTCTGTCTTAAAAGTGAAAGAATCCTTGAAGCCTCATCGAGTCCCGGTACGTCAGTACTGCTGAACCGGTTCAACAGCGAAGCATCCGGCTCCTGATGAGTGTAATCGGGGAGAGTATCCCATGGGATCTCTTCAAGGGTAACGTCAAACAGACTGCGAAGCCTTTCGGCCGGCACATCAGATGCCACAAGCCATTCTGATACAGACCCTATTAGACCGGCTTTCTTACCACGGAGGCTCTGCCATGCAGTGACCGTCATCCTCCACCTTTCTGTCAACCCTGTTTCCGAGGCTTCAAGGGCATCTGACAGGATGGCAACCCTGTTGTTGTTCACCGCCCATGCCATTACTTCGGTGGCGGCAGCATAGGCATTGTTACCTCTTATACTGAGTAACATAACCGGATGCCCGGGCTGCATCAGCGAGATGGCTCTCCTTTCCGAACCGCCACTCATGAAGAGTATGATATCCGGGTCCCGGTCACTCATCACAAAGGAACCTGCAGGCAGCAACTGCTTCATGAATGCTTCTGCATTTTCCCCGGTATCATGCCCGGCACCCTTATGAGCTGCCCAGGCTACTCTTAAAACCGGTGCATGATTTGCTGTATCAATGCTCATAAATAAATATGTCAAGCTCCCTTTCAGTCCTCCGTCAGGAATTCCATCATCTCTGCCGCGTTCTTGTTCTCCGGGTCAAGCTCCAGCGCCCTCTTGAAATAACCCTTAGCCTTCTCGTAATTGTAGTTTTTCATATGGGTCCTTCCCAGATGGTAAAGCGCCGAGACGTGCTGATCCTTCTGGTTCAGAAGCCTCTCGAAATGGACAATGGCTTCATCATATCTTCCTGACGACTTCAGTGCCACGCCCATGTAATAATTCGCCATCACCGTCTCAGGACAGTGCTCAATCAGCTTCCTGTATGAGGCGATACTCTGCTCTTCCTTGCCAAGATGATAATAACACAGTCCCAGCCAGAGATATGTCATCGGCACGTATTTGCCCGACGCCAGTATCCTGTTGAAGACCTGAACGGCATCAGTAAAATTGGTGGCCCTGTACATTGCGGCGCCCATCCTGTAGAGGATGTAAGGACTGTCAGGCCTTATCTCCAGCACCTTCTCGTAATAGCTTATCGACTTTGTAAGCTCGCCGAGCATGTAATAAATATTGGCAAGCTCAAGCATCATATGCAGGTTGTCAGGATGATCCCTGTGGCTGTTCTCGAAGCATTCAGCAGCCTCCTTCAGGTTTCCGTCAAGGAGCTGATTGAAGCCGTTATCAATACATTTATGTACCAGTTCTGACATGATATTCTGTTATTAAATTAATTATCGTGATGACGTTCCGCAAGAGGTATATATTCCCTCTGTCCGTAGACATTCATGAAGGCCGGGCGTATGATCCTCTTGGCAGAGTAAGTAAGCTCCTCGATGCGGTGAGCAGTCCATCCTGACACCCTTCCGATTGCAAACAGCGGGGTGTAAAGCTCCTTCGAAATATCAAGCATCGAATAAACGAATCCTGAATAAAAGTCCACATTGATGCATACCACCTTGGTGGATTTCTCTCCCTTGAAGACCCTGAAGACCTCAGGTGTCAGTCGTTCAACGAGGGCATACAGTTCAAACTCGTCAAGACGGCCTTTTTCTATTGCCAGTTCCCTGGCCTTCGTCTTGAGTATCGAGGCTCGCGGGTCAGAGATCGTATAGACAGCATGCCCGATGCCGTAGATCTTGCCTGACATGTCGTTCGCTTTCTTGTTCAGTATCTTGAGAAGGTATTGTGTTACCTCCTCTTCATCAGTCCAGTTCTTTACGTTGGCCTTGATATTTTCCATCATCTCCAGCGCCCTGATGTTCGCTCCTCCGTGCAACGGCCCCTTCAGTGATCCGATGGCTGAAGTGACTGAAGAGTAAATGTCTGTCTCCGAAGAACTGGTTACCCTCATGGTAAAAGTAGAGTTGTTTCCTCCGCCGTGCTCGGCATGAAGTACAAGAAGCAGGTCAAGAAGGTCAGCTTCAAGCTTCGAGAAGCCGTTGCAGTCACCCTTTATCAGGTAGAGGAAGTTCTCGGCTGTTGTCAGCTCAGGCTGAGGATGCCTTATTGACAGTGTCTTGCCCTTGTAAAGGTGCCTGAGGGCCTGGTATGAATATGCAACTATGGTCGGGAACTTGGCTGTAAGATTCAGCGACTGCTTAATCATGTTGTCGAGAGCAATGCTGTCGGGATGTTCATCAAGGGTGTATAATCCCAGTACAGAGCGTGCAAGAATATTAAGCACATCCCTGCCCTTCATCGACAGTATCATATCCTTTGTGAAATGGTCAGGAAGGCTGCGCATGGAGGCTAAATATGCCGAGAACTCCTTCAGATCCTCAGCATCTGGAAGCTTACCTGTCAGCAGGAGGTATACCGTCTCGTCAAATCCGTGCCTCTGGTCCTTCTGGAACCCTGCAACAATATCTTCAATCTCAATTCCCCTGTATAATAATCTTCCCGGAACGGCAACGACCTTGTCATTCTCCTTTTTATATCCGACAACCTGTCCGACATTGGTCAGTCCGACAAGGACTCCCGAACCGTCAGCATTGCGAAGCCCGCGCTTGACATCATGCTTCTCGTATAACGTATTGTCAATATCGCACGATTTTCTTACCACCGGCTCCAGCTTTGATATGATTTTATTTTCTTTCATAGTCATACCTGTATTATTATCAGTTTTTAATGTTTGAGATTATTTCATCTGCAAACTCCGACGTTTTAAGGAGTGTTGCGTTCTCTGTCAGACGGTGAAAATCATATGTCACCTTTTTGCTCTGTATCGTCTTTTCAAGACCCTCATATATCTTCTGTGCCGCCTCATCCCAACCCATGTATTCAAACATAAGGGCACCTGAAAGAACAACGGAGCCCGGATTGACCTTATCCTGGTCAGCATACTTTGGTGCGGTTCCGTGTGTTGCCTCGAAAATGGCATGACCGGTCTCATAGTTGATGTTTGCCCCGGGTGCAATGCCGATACCTCCTACTATTGCTGCAAGGGCATCGGAGATATAATCGCCGTTGAGGTTCAGCGTGGCTATGACCGAGTATTCCGCAGGCCTGGTAAGTATCTGCTGGAGAAAGGCATCTGCTATCACGTCCTTTATTATCACCTTACCTGCCAGCACTGCATTTCTCTGGGCTTCGTCAGCAGCAGCCTCCCCCTTCTCTTCAGTGATCTTCTTATGCTGGTTCCATGTGAATACCTCTTTCCCGAACTCCCTTTCGGCAAGGGCGTATCCCCATTTCATGAATGCACCCTCGGTATATTTCATGATGTTGCCCTTGTGGACCAGTGTCACCGAAGGCAGCTTCCGCTTTATGGCAAAGATGATAGCCTGCCTTATGAGCCTCTCGGAGCCTTCGACCGAGACAGGCTTGATGCCTATCGAGGCCGTCTGAGGAAACCTGATTGATTTAACCCCCATCTCATCTAAAAGGAATTTCTTCACTTTGTCGGCCTCTGCAGTGCCGTTCATATACTCGATGCCGGCATATATGTCCTCGGTATTCTCCCTGAATATATGCATGTTCACATTTTCCGGTTTTTTAACCGGACTGGGCACGCCGCTGAAGTATCTCACCGGCCTGTAGCAGGTGTAAAGATCGAGCAACTGCCGCAATGCCACATTCAGCGACCTCATGCCTCCGCCGACAGGTGTTGTGAGGGGGCCCTTGATACCAACCAGGTACTCCCTGAAGGCTGTCAGCGTCTCTTCAGGAAGCCAGTCTCCGGTAAGATTATATGACTTCTCTCCTGCCAGAACCTCTTTCCATGCAACTTTTCTCTTCCCGCTATAGGCCTTCGCCACCGCCGCATCAAAAATTCTCACCGAAGCCCGCCAGATGTCTCTCCCGGTGCCGTCTCCCTCGATAAACGGAACCACCGGATTATCGGGGACAATCAGTTTGCCGTTCGCAATTCTTATCTTTTCAGACATATACTAGATTTTATGTTTGTTCCTTATCAGGTTCAGTGCACTTCCTGCCCTGAACCACCCTATCTGTGCCTCGTTGTATGAGTGGTTCGCAAATATTGTCTCCTGTTCGCCGTCAGCGTGGACAAGTTTTATTTTCACCTGCTTCCCTGGAGTCAGCTCTCCGAGACCAACTATATCAATCCTGTCCGTCTCACGTATCTTATCATAGTCTGACTTATCGGCGAAAGTCAGGGCAAGCAGTCCCTGCTTCTTGAGGTTTGTCTCATGTATCCTTGCGAATGACTTAACGAGCACTGCCTTGACGTTGAGAAAGCGCGGCTCCATTGCTGCATGTTCACGTGAAGAGCCTTCTCCGAAGTTCTCCTCACCCACGACGACAGAGCCGGCCCCCTGTGATTTGTAGAATCTTGCCACCTGCGGCACCGGCTCGTACCTGCCGGTATCCTGGTTCAGAATGCTGTTTGTCTGGTCATTGTAAGAATTAACCGCGCCAATCATGTAGTTGTTCGATATATTGTCAAGATGCCCGCGGTATTTGAGCCAGAATCCGGCCATTGAAATATGGTCGGTGGTGCATTTGCCTTTCACCCTTATAAGAAGATGCAGGCCATTGTAGTCTTTGCCATCCCATGCCGGGAAGGGCTCCAGAGCCTGAAGCCTCTCTGAAGCAGGGTCAATCCTGACTGCGACACGACTCTTGTCTGCTGAAGGCTTCTGCAATCCGTCCTCGATGTTGACAAATCCGTTGGGAGGAAGATCGAACCCCGAGGGCTCGGACAGCTTCACCTTTTCTCCCCTGATGTTGGTGAGAAAGTCGGTGATTGGATTAAATGTCAGGTCACCTGCTATTGCAAGGGCTGTTACAATCTCGGGCGAGGCCACGAAAGCGTGTGTATTGGGATTGCCGTCGGTTCTCTTTGCAAAGTTCCTGTTAAACGAATGGACGACGGTGTTGACCTCTTTTTTGTCGGCCCCCTCCCGGTCCCACTGTCCGATGCATGGACCGCATGCGTTCGCAAATACCATCCCTCCGAGTTTTTCGAAGATACCCAGGTAACCGTCTCTCTCCGCTATCGCTCTTATCTGTTCCGACCCGGGGGTGATTGTGTATTTCGATCTGGCCATGAGACCTTTCTTAAGGGCGTCGGATGCAACAGAGGCAGCACGTGATATATCCTCATATGATGAGTTGGTGCATGATCCGATGAGCCCTACCTCGACCTTCAGAGGCCAGCCGCTCTGTACTGCGACCCTCTTCATCTCCGAAATGGGAGTGGCGAGGTCCGGGGTGAATGGACCGTTGATGTATGGTTCAAGCTCAGAGAGGTTTATCTCAATCAGCTGATCAAAATATTTTCCCGGATTCGCATAAACCTCAGCGTCTGCCGTAAGATGCTCCTTCACCCCTTCCGCCAGTCGTGATATCTCACTGCGGCCTGTTGAGGCAAGATATTTTGACATTGCTGTGTCATACCCGAAGATTGAGCATGTGGCCCCTACCTCGGCACCCATGTTGCAAATTGTAGCCTTGCCGGTGCACGAGAGAGTCTCTGCCCCGTCACCGAAATATTCAATGATCGATCCGGTGCCTCCCTTTACTGTCAGCAGCCCCGAAACTTTAAGAATAATGTCCTTCGCAGAGGTCCATCCGTTAAGCCTGCCGGTGAGTCTTACACCTATCAGCTTCGGGAACTTCAGTTCCCAACCCATGCCCGACATGACATCGACTGCATCGGCCCCGCCGACACCTATCGCTATCATTCCGAGACCGCCGGCATTGACAGTATGTGAGTCAGTGCCTATCATCATCCCGCCAGGAAATGCATAGTTTTCGAGTACAATCTGGTGGATGATGCCAGCTCCCGGCTTCCAGAAATCGATGTCATACTTGTCACAGATGGTACTCAGGAAATCAAATACCTCCCTGTTGGTGACGTTGGCAGTACGAAGATCATCAGATGATCCTGTTTTTGCCATGATGAGATGGTCACAGTGTACTGAGGCCGGCACTGCAGAGGAATCTTTGCCTGCCATTATAAACTGCAGCAGTGCCATCTGTGCAGTGGCATCCTGCATAGCTACCCTGTCAGGGGCAAATTCAACATAATCGACACCGCGGCTGAATGGCCGGAGGCTGCCTCTGTCAAACAGATGCGCGTACAGTATCTTTTCGCTGAGGGTGAGAGGACCGTCAAGCTTTTTTCTGATCTCCCCGATGAGCCGGGGCAGCCTGTCGTAATATGATTTTATTATGTCAGGATTCAAAAACATATTCTGAAGCGTTTTAACTGTTTTCCCGGGTGACAAGATCTTTTTCAAACTGGTCACCGTTGAAAGTGAACCTGTCTGAGAGGAACCCCATTAACTTGGTTGTGTCTTCAAAAGCGTTTCCCAGGCAAGTTGATGCGCCGGGCGAAGGGGTGATGTTGAATATTATCTTCTCGCCCAGTATCTTGGCTTCCCCGAGCTCAAGCTTTCTTGTCGTATTGTTGATAATCTGGGGCCGGGTGCCTCCCACCCCTTTTGCAAATCTGATCTCCTCACTCTTTGCATTGGGAACTATCTTTCTGATCTCTTTCATGAAGGCTTTCTTCCCTATCCATGGAAAGTCATACACGACATTTTTAAGCAGATACCTGAATATCACACCGTCAGATGATATTTTAAGAATGCTCCTTAAGGGTGCGAGCCCGAGACCGAATGTCTGCCAGTATTCCCAGAACGTCGAGTAGTTGTATCTCTCAAGAAAGAAGATTGGTTTTGCTGTAGGACCAAAGCGGGTGATATTTTCATTATGCACTTCGGGGTCGCCATGCACGGCAGCAAACGGAAGCTTGGGAATCTGCATGGTATATACCTTACCGTTCAACACTTTCGGACCTGTGTAGAAGCTTCCTGACATGGAAAGAATTGAAAAGTCCTTGCCGTAGCCCAGTGACTTTGCAAACTTGAGGCTGTGGCTGCCGGCAGCAACTACAACGGCTGCCGCCTCGCACTCCCCCTGGTCTGTCATAACCCGGTAATGATCACCCTCCCATGATACTTTCAGAACCTTTGTAGAGAGGCGCACAGTGATGTCAGGGTTATAGACCTTTGCGTTCCTGACAAATGAGTGGCTTAGTTTTCTGAAGTCAACTGTATATCCATCTTCGGTTAGAAAGGCCAGAAGCTCCTGTTCCGGATCCCGTCCCTCAAGAATCCTTGGCTCGATCTTTCCAATCTCCTCCTTCCCTATCATCCTGAGCTTCGGAAACAGCTGCCCGAATGACGGGAACCTTTCGCTAAGAGTCTTTACCTGCTCTTTCCCTACGGCAAGGACCATCTTGGGTACCTTGATGAAGAGTCCTTCATCACCCTTTGCAGATTTCTCGGTATCAAGGTAATGCATCACCATGTCGGCGTAGCGTTTTACCTTTTTTGCCTTTTCCAGCGTATAATTCGTTTCAATGTCGCCAAAATGAAGTGTCTGGCTGTTCATCCGGGGAGATGAATTCACCAGTCCGAAGTCAGAATACTTTTCAATAAGAGCGATATTTTTTACATCAGTGTACTTGCTCAGTGTATAGAGCAGTGCCGTGCCGCTTACTCCACCTCCCACAATAACTACATCGTGCTTCATTCTCAAAAAAGTTTTTAAGGATCTGTTTATTGAACGTTAAACGGGAGCTATTCCCCTAATTCTGTCTACAAGAAAATGAATTTATCCAATTAAAATACTAACACATTGTAAATATCACATTTTGAATTATTTGACCTGTTATTCCAATAACAGCTCCTTTTCTCTTTAAAAAAACAAAGGAGAGCGCGTTTTGTTTAACTGCTGTTCATACTTATTACTGATTTTTTGTTGTCAAAATCTGATTAAATTTACGTGATTATAATTTGATCAAAACATATATTTCATTGTTATTTAAAAAACAAGCCATGCCGAGAGTATTCAAAGCCATAGAGATAGAAAAGGAAGAGAAGGAGATAATGCGTGATTATCTCGATCGTCACATGCCTCATGTAATCTGCCCTGACACGGTCAGACGAGGAGAAAAATTCATGGTCAAGGTGCGAATGGGAGAAGAGTATCCCCATCCTGACGACCATGATCACTTCATCAGTATGCTGCAGTTGTGGAACCGTGAGACCCTTATGGCTGAGGCACGTTATGCGGCGGGGGCCAACGGCAAGCTCCCTACCCACTTCGAGGTAGACTTCTTCATTGTTGCTCCTGAGGTGTCGATGAACCTCAGCGCCATGGCGGTATGCACCAAACACGGACTGTGGCAGAGTGAGGACAAGGCTGTGAAGGTGACCGACTGAAAATACCGAAAAACCAGCAAGCAAACCATGGGATAATATATCATGATAAAGAGTCTGCTGCATTATCTGTCACCCTTTACGCTGTTTTTACTGGTAGTATTAGCGTCATGCCGCCCAATTGATGAAAATAAATACCTTGAAGAGGGCGTCTCAAAACTGCTTGCCACTTACCGGAATGCCACGATAAGAGATGTGAGCTACAGGCTGTCCTTTAACATTCCGGATACAAAGGAAAAACCGATTGCAGGTCACTCGATAATTGAATTTACCCTTGACTCAAGGAGAGAACCCCTGCTGATTGACTTCCGCGCTCCTGAAGATTACCTTGAGTCACTGACCGTCAATGGTCAGACTCTCCCGTCGGAGATTATTAACGGTCACATCGTCATTCCCGGCAAGCACCTCCGCAGGAGCTATAACCGCATTGAGACGGAATTCCGTGCAGGCGATATGTCACTGAACCGTAATGATGATTACTTATATACCCTCTTTGTCCCTGATCGCGCTTCAACTGCCTTCCCCTGCTTTGACCAGCCTGATATTAAAGCGCGGTACAATCTCACCCTTGAAATCCCCCCCGGATACAGGGCTATGTCAAACAGTCCGGCCTTAGACATTGACACAACCGGAAGCAGTATCAGAATACGCTTCTCTGAAACGAAACCGATAAGCACATATCTCTTTGCCTTTGCAGCCGGCAGATTTGATCTCATCGAAAAAGAGATAGACGGAGTAAAGATGGAGATGCTTCACCGTGAAACCCGTAAAGGGTACATTGAAAATAACGCTGATGAGATCTTTCGTCTTCATCTGAGCTCACTCAGGTGGCTTGAGAAATATACTGATATCCGTTACCCTTTCGAAAAATTCGGATTTGTGCTGATACCGTCATTTCAGTACAGCGGCATGGAGCACCCCGGTTCAATATTCTACCGTGCCTCATCACTTCTTCTCGAAGAGTCTCCCACGCTGAATGAAAGGCTGTCGCGTGCCTCACTCATTGCCCATGAGACGTCTCATCTCTGGTTTGGCGACCTGGTGACCATGAGATGGTTCGACGATGTATGGCTGAAGGAGGTCTTCGCGGGATACATGGCAGACAAGATTGTCAATCCTGACTTCCCCGATATCAACCACGATCTCCGCTTCTTTCTCTCAAGATATCCTGCCGCCTACTCTGTTGACCGCACCGGCGGTTCCAATCCCGTCATCCAGCAGCTTGACAATATGAAGGATGCCGGTTCGCTGTACGGAGCCATAATTTACAACAAGGCGCCGATAGTGATGCGTCTTCTTGAGCAGATCACCGGAGAGGATGCCCTGCAGAAAGGGATACAGGTTTACCTGAAAACCTACTCGTGGAGTAACGCCAGCTGGGATGATCTTATAACCATCCTCGCGGAGGTCTCCTTCAAACCGCTTGAAGAGTGGAGCAGAATGTGGATGAGAGAGGCAGGCATGCCCGTCATCATGACAGAGGTCACCGATGACAGCGCCGGATATATGATCAGGTTCAGTGAAAAAGACCCGGAAGGAGGCGTAAGACACTGGCCACAGACCCTGAAAGCTATGGTAATTACACCGAATGATACTGTTACCGGAGAAATAATTGCCGGCGACAGAAATTCATACATCACGGTGCCTGAGATGCCTCTCTGCATCATCCCTGACATTTCAGGCATGGGTTACGGAACCTTCCTTTTTGACTCCCTTTCAATGGAATACCTTACTGACAGCATCAGCACAGTTGACGAGCCGCTGCTCAGGGGTGTGGCGTGGGTCAACCTGTTTGAGAATCTGATTAATGGCACCATCAGGCCCCTGACAATGTACGATGCTGTTTTCAGGGCGCTGGCTACCGAAGAAGACCTCCAGTTGCGCAACCATCTTGCCGGCAGGCTTTCTGATATCTACTGGAACTATCTCTCCGCGGCAGAGCGTACCGAAGCAGCCGGCGAAGCGGAGACGTTTGCGTGGGAAATGGTAAAAAACGCTTCTGACAGGTCGGAACAAAGGACATGGTTCACCCTCTTCCGTAATGTCGCTCTCACTGACACCGGCATCAGCCTGCTGAAGGAAACCTGGGTCAAAGGTGAACTGCCCGGAGGAAATATTCTGAGTGAAGACGACCTGTGCACACTGTCATTGGTGTTGGCTCTGAAGGGGCATCGTGATTGGCAGAGTATTACTGACGCCCAGCGTTTACGTATCACCGGCAAGGACCGGCTGGCAAGGTATGACTTTGTATTGCCTTCAGTATCACCGAGCGGCAGTGTGAGGGACGCTTTTTTCAACACCCTGCGTGATCCCGTCAACCGCGAGCACGAACCCTGGGTGCTGGAGGCGCTGGGATACCTGCATCACCCTCTCAGTGCCGACAGCTCACTCCGTTACATCCCTGCCTCGCTTGAGATGCTCGAAGAAATTAAAAGCACCGGTGACATTTTCTTCCCCGGTGGGTGGATTTCAGCCACCCTGGCAGGTCATCACTCGCCCGAAGCAAGAGAGATGGTCGAGAAATTCCTGGAAGAAAATCCGGACTATCCCGCTGACCTCAGGCTCAAGATACTTCAGGCTGCTGACCATCTGTTCAGAACAGACTTTCATGCAAATAATACAGCTGACCATCCGCAAAAATCAGTAAATTAGCCATCATATTGCCTATCTTAAATCGAATGCCCTTAAATCGCAAATCTTAAATCGCAAATTATCATGTCTTTCTGGCGTGTTTTATTATGTATCATCTTTCCCCCTCTGGCGGTTATCGACAAGGGTTGCGGGTCAATCCTGATCGTCTTCCTGCTCACCCTCTGTGCCTGGGTACCCGGTGTCATCGGGGCTCTCATCATAAACAAAAAGTAACCAGGCTGGTTTTCATGTTGCACAGACAGACCTGAGCCTCTCTCTGCTATCTTTATCATCGTTTGAAATCGCGGCACTCGTCATTTTTATGTAATTTTGCGCTGATTAGCGCCATTCAACAGAACTTTACGTCTTCAGGCTTGTTGAGTAAGTGTGGATTATGAAGAGAATCTCTTATGGAAAACGATCAGGATAAGGTACTGGGAGAGGTAACATCAGGTGAATACAAATACGGTTTTGTGACCGATATTGAAACCGATGTCATACCTGCCGGTCTGAATGAGGATGTGATAAGACTTATCTCCTCGAAGAAGGAGGAGCCTGAATGGCTTTTGGAATTCCGCCTGAAGGCCTATCGTCACTGGCAGACAATGAAGATGCCTCAGTGGGCTAATCTGAAGATCCCTGAGATACATTACCAGGACATAATATATTACGCTGCCCCGAAGCAGAAAATATCTCCTTCAAGTCTCAGCGACGTTGACCCTGAACTGCTCAGGACATTTGACAAGCTCGGCATTCCGCTCGAAGAGCAGAAGCACCTTACCGGAGTGGCGGTGGATGCGGTGATGGATTCCATCTCTGTCAAGACCACCTTTCGCGAGACTCTTGCAGAGATGGGCATCATCTTCTGCTCGTTCTCGGAGGCTGTTAAAGAGCATCCCACACTTGTACGGAAGTACCTTGCCTCAGTGGTACCACATACCGATAATTTCTTTGCATCACTTAACTCGGCGGTCTTT
The DNA here is from genome assembly GCA_963732365.1 of uncultured Bacteroidales bacterium. Classification (GTDB taxonomy): domain Bacteria; phylum Bacteroidota; class Bacteroidia; order Bacteroidales; family VadinHA17; genus SR-FBR-E99. The sequence goes on from CAVSZC010000004.1 coordinate 298,270, forward strand.
TCAGACGGCTCATTCTGCTATATACCCAAGGGTGTCAGGTGCCCCATGGAACTCTCGACCTATTTCCGCATCAACGCCTCCAACACAGGACAGTTTGAACGGACACTTCTGATTGCCGACGAGGAGTCTTACGTAAGTTATCTCGAGGGTTGCACTGCCCCTATGCGCGATGAGAACCAGCTGCATGCGGCAGTCGTGGAGATTGTAGCTGAAAGGGGTGCAGAGGTCAAATACAGCACAGTCCAGAACTGGTATCCGGGTGACAAGGAAGGCAAAGGAGGGATATTCAACTTCGTCACAAAAAGAGGGATATGCAAGGGTGATGACTCGAAGATCTCATGGACACAGGTGGAGACAGGCTCAGCTGTAACATGGAAATATCCTTCATGTATCCTTCGCGGAGACAACAGCACCGGTGAATTTTACTCCGTTGCAGTCACCAACAACTACCAGCAGGCCGACACCGGCACCAAGATGATCCATATCGGCAAAAACACCAGAAGTACCATCGTTTCAAAGGGTATCTCGGCAGGGTTCGGACAGAACAGCTACAGAGGGCTGGTCAAGGTGCTCGGGAAAGCCGATGGTGCAAGAAACTTCTCCCAGTGCGACTCCCTCCTGCTGGGAGACAAATGCGGAGCTCACACATTTCCCTACATAGAGGTCGACAACCCTTCGGCCATAGTTGAACATGAAGCAACGACATCGCGTATAGGCGAAGACCAGATATTCTACTGCAACCAGCGCGGGATCTCGACAGAGGATGCAATAGGACTGATCGTCAACGGCTATGCGCGTGAGGTGATAAACAAGCTGCCGATGGAGTTTGCCGTTGAGGCACAGAAACTGCTTCAGATAAGCCTCGAGGGCAGTGTCGGTTAAAATGAATTTATTTTAATTAAGGATATGAAAAACGATTTTCTGTTACAGATAAAAGAACTTAAAGCCACTATTGATAACAAAGAGATCCTCAAAGGGCTGAGCCTGGAGGTGAAACCGGGTGAGATACATGCCATCATGGGTCCGAACGGAAGCGGCAAGAGTACCCTGGCATCCGTGCTTACGGGACGTGATTTCGTCACGGTTACACACGGCACGGTCACTTTTGAGGGCCGTAACCTGCTTGAGATGTCACCGGAAGAGAGAGCCCGCGAAGGCATTTTTCTCTCTTTCCAGTATCCTATTGAGATACCCGGCGTAAGCATGGTCAACTTCATGAAGACCGCTGTTAATGAACAGCGCAAGCACCGAGGGCTGGAGCCGCTCACCGCGTCAGAATTCCTTCGTCAGATGCGTGAGAAGAAAGAGCTGGTTGAGATAGACTCAGCACTGACAAACAGAAGTGTCAATGAAGGGTTCTCCGGAGGAGAGAAGAAGAAGAACGAGATCTTCCAGATGGCGATGCTTGAGCCGAGGCTGGCTCTCCTGGATGAGACCGATTCAGGTCTTGATATCGATGCCCTCCGCATCGTCGCCAACGGCGTCAACAAGATCCGCAGGCCCGATACGTCGGTGATAGTCATCACACACTACCAGAGACTGCTCGACTATATTGTCCCTGACCACGTTCACGTGCTCTATGACGGCCGCATAGTCAGGTCGGCAGGACCGGAACTGGCTCTCGAGCTTGAGGAGAGAGGATACGACTGGATAAGGAAGGAAGCAGAAGTAAGTGCAGAGTCATGGACTACAGGCCAGAAGTAATAAACAGGCTGTCAGCACTCTACGCTGCAAGCCGTGAAGGTTTCCGCAACGATTCGCCGGAGATACTCAACAGCCACCGGGAAGGGGCATTTGATGACTTCATCCGGCTGGGACTACCTGACCGCAAGAACGAGGCCTATAAGTATACCAACCTCGAGCAGTACCTGGGTCATGATTACCAGGGCTATTATCTGCCTGTGGAAGAGGACTTCAAAGAGGCTGAGAAATTTCATTGCGAGGTGGAAGACCTCGATGTATGGAATATGGTTCTCCTTAACGGGTTCTTTCCTCACGGAGACAAGGGGCTGATTATGCTGCCCGGAGGGATATGGGTCGGGAGCATGAAGGCCGCCGTGAAGCAATTCCCCTCGATGGTGGAAAAGCATTATAACCGGTACGCAGAAAACAAAACCGACGGGCTGGTGCCTCTCAATACCGCCCTTGCATCTGACGGGCTGTTCATCTATGCACCCAGGAACACCGTCTACACAAAGCCCATACAGATAGTCAACCTTCTTCATTCAGACAAGGACATCTTCGTTCAGGACCGCAATCTAATTATAGTCGAAGAGGGGGCGCAGCTCAATCTTCTGGTTTGCGACCATGCCCTGTCGCCGCAGCACTTTCTTACAAACACGGTAACCGAGGTATTTGTAAACCGTAACGCACGCTTTGAGATCATCAGGGTTCAGAACCAGCATAATAACTCGGCCAAGATGACCCACACGTTCATTCACCAGGAACGTGACAGCTTTGCCTCATCAAACAATATCACCCTGCATGGTGGTCTCGTCCGCAATGCCACCTGGCACCGCCTTGAAGGGGAGAATGCCGAGACCCGTTCATTTGGCCTCTTTCTTGCTGATAAACACCAGCATGTTGCCAACTTCGTAATGGTTGACCATGCCGCTCCGCACTGCAACAGCACACAGCTGTTCAAGGGTGTGCTCGATGATAACGCCAGCGGCGCCTTCAACGGACGTATCATGGTGCGCCGGATAGCCCAGGGAACAAATGCATACCAGAGCAACAATAACATCCTCCTGTCTGAAGATGCACGGATGGATACAAAGCCTCAGCTCGAGATATTTGCTGATGATGTCAAATGCAGCCACGGCGCCACAGTCGGACAGCTTGACGAGAATGCACTTTTCTACCTGCGATCGAGAGGCATCGATGCCCGTGAGGCAAGACTGATGCTTATGTTCGGCTTTGCTCATGATGTGATACAGAACATACCGATAGAGGCGCTGCGCGAACGCATCGATACGCTCGTAATGCAGCGACTGCGCGGAGAACTGTCACGGTGCGCCTCATGCGCAATACAATGCAACTGAAATCGCAAATGAAACTGTCAAAGACGATAGAAGAGATACGTGCTGACTTTCCGATACTTTCCATGAAGGTACACGGACTCCCGCTTGTATATCTTGACAACGGCGCCACTACACAGAAACCTGAACAGGTGATACGGCTGATGGACGAACTGTACCGTACCGCGAACGCAAATGTGCATCGCGGAGTCCATTTTCTCTCTGACATCGTCTCAGAGAAATATGAATCAGCCCGTGAAACCGTAAGAGCGTTCATAAATGCACCAAAAAAAGAGGAGATTATCTTTACTGCCGGTGCTACAGCTTCAATAAATGCCGTCGCCTTTTCATTCGGCGAGAAATATGTAAGGGAGGGTGATGAAATCATTGTCAGTGAGATGGAGCACCATGCCAACATCGTTCCCTGGCAGATGCTCTGCGGAAGAAAAAATGCCGTGCTGAAGGTCATCCCGTTTACTGACGAGGGGGTGCTTGACCTTGAAGCCTACCGCGGACTGATAACAGACCGCACCCGTATCGTTGCCGTTACTCATGCTTCAAACGTACTTGGCACTGTTAATCCGGTAAAAGAGATCGTTGCACACGCCCACAAACATGGAATACCTGTGCTGGTTGACGGTGCCCAGAGCATACAGCACGGGGTGGTCGATGTGTCCGATATAGACTGTGACTTTTTTGTCTTCTCCGGACATAAGGTGTATGGCCCGAACGGCATTGGGGTCCTTTACGGCAAGGAGAAGCTGCTTAATGACTTACCTCCTTACCAGGGTGGAGGGGATATGGTCGCCACCGTCAGTTTCAGGAAGACCACCTGGAATGAATTGCCATTCAAGTTTGAAGCAGGCACCACAAACTTCACGGGAGCGATAGGCCTCGCCGCGGCACTGGATTACCTTACGTCACTCGGCAGAGAAGCAGTGGCAGAGAGGGAGCAGTCACTCCTTGAGATAGCAACAGCCGGACTGTCATCAGTCAGAGGAGTGCACATCTACGGCACTGCTCCCCGGAAGGTTTCCGTGGTGTCGTTCCTTCCGGGTGATATACACCAGTATGACGCAGGCATGATACTTGACAAGCTCGGCATCGCAGTAAGGACCGGAACACACTGTGCACAGCCGGTGATGGAAAGGTTCGGCATCTCAGGCACGATCCGTGCTTCTATAGCTTTCTACAACACCGAAGAGGAGATAGATGCACTTGTACAAGGGGTCAGAAAAGTAACAGAGATGTTTGATTAACAGCCCTGATATGAACATTAATGAAATACAGGATCAGATCATAGATGATTTCTCTCTCTTCAGCGACTGGATGGAGAGGTACGAATACCTCATTGAACTCGGCCGGACGCTTCCTCCCTTTGATCCGTCACACAAAGTGCCCGATTACATCATTGAGGGTTGCCAGAGCAAGGTGTGGCTGTATCCCGAATTCAAAGACGGGATAATCACCTTCAGCGCTGACAGTGACGCACTCATAACCAGGGGCATTGTGGCATTGCTTGTAAAGGTCTTTTCAGGCCGCACACCTGACGAAATAACTGGCGCGGACATATACTTCATTGACAGGATAGGACTGAGGCAGAACCTCTCACCGACACGGTCAAACGGTCTGCTGGCAATGATGAAACAGATGAGGCTTTATGCCCTTGCATTCAAATCGAAACAGGAACACAAATGACAACGCAGGAGATACAGGAAACCGAAGCACGTATTGTAGGCGTACTCAAGAGTATATTTGATCCGGAGATCCCGGTAAACATCTACGACCTTGGACTGATATATGAAGTCAGGGTCGATGAAGATGAGATAGCCCATATAACAATGACCCTCACAGCCCCGAGCTGTCCGATGGCCGAAGATCTGGTCGAGGAGGTGAAATATAAAGTAGGAGGAACAAGGGGGGTCAGGGAGTGTGATCTCAAACTTACCTTCAGCCCGCCCTGGGACCGGAGCATGCTCACCGAAGAGGCAAAACTGGAACTGGGATTGCTCTAGCACATGCGCCATGGCTGATGCCCGTAAGATAGCACTTACATGGAAGATCAAGGAAATGCTTCACAAGGAGGGCTTTGATATTTCCGGTATCGCCCAGGCCTCATCACATCACGAAGACACTCAGCATATAAGCGAATGGATTGCTTCCGGAAAGAATGGCACCATGAGGTTTATGGAAAGGAACCTGGAGAAACGCGGTGACATAACATTAATGGTTGAAGGTGCAAAGTCAGTGATCGTCGCCGGGATCCGTTACTACAGTGCAGACCCTCCCGACAGTCCGGATCATTACTTTGTAAGCCGCTATGCCCGTGTCAGGGATTACCATGCTGTGGTGGAAGAAAAGCTTAACCGTGTTATTAAGGCCATCAGGGCTGACCTGCCGGATGCCGGGTTCCGGGCCTTCTGCGATTCGGAACCTGTGAGTGAAAAAGCCTGGGCTATCAGGGCCGGACTGGGATGGCGGGGACGCAACAGCCTGGTAATAAATAAAGACATTGGCTCCTACATTTTCCTTGGTGAGATCGTCACAACAGCGGAGCTGGCGTATGACAATGCCTCTTCACGCGATCGCTGCGGCACCTGCAACCTGTGCGCGGAAGCATGCCCCACCGGTGCCATCTGTGATGACCGCACAATTGATGCCCGTCGCTGTATCTCATACCTGACCATTGAACACAAGGGAGATCTGCCGGAAGAATTTCACGGCAGGACTGGAAATATGATATACGGTTGTGACCGTTGTCAGGAGGTCTGTCCGTTCAACAAAAAAGCACTCCCCTTTACAGACAGGGAGCTCATCCCTGAGCATGACATTAACCGGTTGTCAAAGTATGACTGGCAGAAGATGACCCCCGAGGATTTCAAAAAACTCTTCAAGGTATCAGCAATAAGGCGCACAGGCTTTAAGATGATCAGAAGAAATATCGATTTTGCAGATTCAGGGCTCCCTGAAGAGAGATGATATTCTCCGGTTATTGCCGTCATTCGGAGCCGGCGTTATACCAAGCACTCTTGTAATCACATTGTAAATATCTACATTGAAGAGTGTATCAACCGTAAAATCCTTTTTGAAAGCCGGCCCTTCCGCATAGAATATTGAATGCATATCTTCCCATAGCCAGTCGTACCCGTGCTCTCCCCTGTTGTAGCCGGAGGGTGATGGCCTGACACCTGCAATCCATCCCGGATCAGCAATGAGAACCACTTCCGGTATGCGGTGATGAGTACCGTAATGCAGATGAGAAGGGAGGTCCTCCCTCCTGTAGGCTTTTATTTTGTGCTGGAGATTAATTAAGTATAACACGCTGTCTGTCATCTCTTTTGCAGGTTCAATTGCCCATACCGGGGAGCCCCCGTAGATCCTGTTAACCATTCTCTCAGGAAGTGTGTCGAAGATGTAATTATACCGAGAGGCGTCAATCTCACCTATCCCATGGTCAGAAAGAACAATCAGATTGACCCTGCCGGCATGCGGCAGCCTGCTGATACCATCACGCAATACCCCTATGAGACTGTCAAGGCTCCTGACCGCCGATCCTGTCTCCGGTGAGAAGGGGCCATATCTGTGGCCTATTGCATCGGGCTCCTCAAAGTAGAGGGTGATAAGATGCGGCCTCTCCCTCTGAGGCAGTGAGAGCCATTTAATTACAGTGTCGATACGTTCGCCAAAAGGCACCTCATCATCATAACTCTTCCACCGGTCAGGCTGCATGCCCTGTATCGGAGCCTCCGACCCCACCCAGTAAAATGATGCCGTCTTTAATCCCGCCTTCCTGGCAGTGTTCCACACAGGCTCACCCCCGTAGAATGCACTGTTCTCAACCATCTTACGGTCTCCTATCCTGTACACGAGGTCAAGATCGGGAGCATAGAAACTGTTGTTCACCAGTCCGTGATGATCAGGGTATAATCCAGTGGCAATGGAGTAATGATTGGGGAAGGTCTTCGTCGGAAAAGAGGGAATAAGCCTTTCGGCCATAACTCCCTTTTTTGCCATGTCATCCAGCTCCGGAGTCCCAAAGATGGAATCAAAATCCCACCTGAAAGCATCCAGTGATAGCATTACCACATAAGGCGCTTCCCTCTCTCCCCTGACACTGCCGCAGCCTATGAATGACAACGGCAAAAGCACAACTGCGGTTATAATGATAATTGACCTCATCATCATGATTTCAAAAGTTACAGATCTGAAAAGTAAAACAAATTTGCGTCGGTGAAGTTCCTTCATGGAGCTGAATAGAAAATAATCTCATAATTTTGACCCTCAACCTATTTATCAGAAATGAAAAGACTGTCACTCTTCCTCGTTTTACTCTCTTTTGTCCTCCTGACTGAAGCACAAAAGCAATACGCACTCCTCATCATCGACATTCAGGACTTCTATTTTCCCGGAGGCCGCTCAGAGCTTGTTGAGCCTGTCAGTGCAGCACAAAAGGCAGCGGAAGCAATTGACCACGCAAGAGCTGCAGGTACACCGGTAATTTATGTTCAGCATAAGTCAGCAGCTGGCATGGAGATAAATAACCTGGTCAGACCGCTTCCGGGCGAACAGATATTCGTCAAAGAGGAGGTAAACAGCTTCTTGAACACCGGGTTAACGGAGCATGTTAAGGCTCTCGGCGTAGACACACTGGTGATATGCGGTATGCAGACACACATGTGCGTTGAGGCGGCAGTGCGGGCAGCACATGATATGGGCTATGCTGTCGTTCTTCTTCACAATGCCTGTGCCACACGCAACCTTAAATTCGGTGACAGGGAAGTGGCTGCAGCTGATGTCCATGCATCAACACTGGCGACACTCAGAAGCTACGCTGAGGTAGTTTCCGTTGAAGAATGGCTGAAGAGATAGCTCCGTCACGACCTTCAGACCTTATTTTACCATTGCTTGCTCCCTAAGCTCAGGAGGCATCTTCTCGATAGCATATCTCAGAGCAGTACGGGGCATCAGGTGCCTGTTCCTTATCACAAAATCAAATACCTCCGGCTGATGAGCCTGGCTTGCTACCTTCAGCATCCAGCCGTAACCCTTCTGAACCATATCATCCCTGTCCTGCAACAGCAACCCGGCAATCTCAAAGATGTCAGGCAGGAACTTACCTCTTCTCGCCGGTATAATAAGTGACACTGCCGAAGCGCGGCGCATCCATCTGTTATCAGACAGAGCCCATTTCTTCAGTCCGGTTAGATACTGCGGGTACATCTGAATAAAATCACCGACAGTATGGTTGCAGAATGTATCACATGACGCCCAGTTATTTACATACATACTTACCCATTCCTCAAATATTGCAAAGTCTTCGGGTTTGTATTTCTTATTCAGCCTGTGAGACCAATCGCATGCAATAAATGATTCCTCCATCATGCCTGACTTCCAGAGCACGTCGCAAAGGATGAAAATATCATGCTTGCTCCTCTCCTTCACCAGCACAAAATTTCTCCTGGATATTTCCCTGACAACCTGCGACTTGATACCATACAGGTTCACCTCCTCCCTGAAAAAACGCATTCCCGATTCCCTCGTCTTCTGGTCAGAAGCGGCAATGAGCTCTTTCCTGACTTTTTCAATTATCTCATCCATTGTTTATTCCTGATTTCAGTAATTCTGTTATCTCCCGAAAAGCTGCCGGGGCTTCCGATGCGCCCACATCATAAATAACCGGGTCGCTGATGCCATACCTGTTCTTCACCTCTTCGACAAGGCTTTTCCTGACCACAATGATTAAATGGCCTTTGTATGTTTGCATCAGTTCAGCCATCCTTTTATCCCAGCCTTTTCCGCTGAGCTCCATCGGGCCGATCTCATCGATCACCACAATATTGCTGGAAATATTTCTGCCAGGCTCAAGGGCGTTAAGACCGGTCTGATATCCCTCATCAATTACGGTAAAACGTTCGAAGCCATGTTTTAACTGCCGGTTAATGTTCCTTAGGAAAGGTACTCTCTTTCCAGTGCCAATATCAGCTATATCATACCCTGTTGTAGTCTCCTCCTCTGTAATTCTTGGAGCCATAATGCCTCCGGTCCTCACTCCCTGGCTCGTCAATGATTTTGTCAGCTTTTCAATAAAACGTGTCTTGCCCTCTCCTGTCCGGCCTGTTATTATGAATACCTTTCTGACTGATTCGGTTGCAGCCATATCATTCTGAAGCCGTGCTTCAACACGGTCGACCATTCTCCTCAGAATAACTGCGGGGTCCCTTAATGCGGTTCTGAAGTCAGGCATCATGGCTATCATGTATGGCAGGCTTGCAGCGGAGAGTTCGATGGCGAGAGGCAGCTGTCTGAAACGGCTCCGGCTGAACAGGCTCCTGATCCTTGGATTATAGAGCTCTGTGCCCAGGGCTGAGAACCCTATAACTATTATCACTGCCCTGAAATTCATCTGTATACCTATAACCAATCCTTCAGAAAGGGTCTTGCCGTCATGCTGCAACGCTGTGAAAGCCAGGGCAGACAATATTGTAATCAGTATGAAAAAAGTCCAGAACCCAGGTTTTAGAAGCTGCCTCATCACTCTTCTGTACCGCCACGAAAAGAGGACTGCGGCCGGGATGACTGTCATGAGCCAGTAAGGCCACGTTGTTCTGCTTACGACCCATAGCAGCAGTGCAACGATAATGACATCAGCGATGAGCCAGATGATTGAATAATTGAATGGCCTGCGAGTGTTCCTTTCATTTATGACCGGCGCTTCAGGGTGCTGAACCGTCTCTGCCTTTGGCATCGTTGCCATTCTCCTGCCTGTTCTTATGCCTGCCACAGCAGCCGCTGCCCCGAACAGCGCATAAAGTATCAGCAGCACGACCAGCGGAGCCCAGAAGGCGTTAACAGTAAGGCTCAGCTGTTTTGAGGCCCATGAGGTAATGTTGGTGTAAATTTCAACCATATTGCCTCCGTAAAAGATGATCAGGTTGAACACTTTCTGGAACAGGTTCCAGGACATCGCCAGCATCGATCCTATGATGAACCCGGGGATGGTCCTGCCGAAAATCCTTACAGATGTTTCAAGTAACACTGATTCGGCCATGATGGCTATCATCGGCCCGAATATTATCGCGCTCGGCGACATTGTCTTCATGACGGCACATACAAGCCCTGCACGCCAGAAGAGCCCTTTCTCACGCCATAAATGACTCAGTGAGATGAGTATGACAATGCCTATGGCCGTGAGTATGTTTCCGCTGAAGGGGACCCTGAGATTATGCAGGAAGCTTCCGAGCACAATCTCCGCGGCGGCCCATATTGTGCCGGCAATGGATGCCCTGACCCACTTGTTGCTTATAGCAGAAACAGAAGACGTCTGATGATATTTTCAGATTGACTGTTACTTATTGACTTCCCAACCGTAATCAACGTACCTCCAGGTGAAGTCATCCTTACTGAAAGTGACAAAAACAAACCCCTCTTCAGACCACATATATGGCCCCTTCCACCATCCTCCTGAAACAGCTCCACCGGTGATATAATGAACCCCGTCAATGTTGATCTCCTCCACTATGTGAAGGTGACCCTGCAGCACAAGCTTAAGATTGTGATTCTTGAACAGGTCTATAATCTCCTTTGAGTTGTAGACAACCAGTGAAGAGTCATTTGCAACGGTTGAACCATTCTCTATCTGGACCATTGCTGAGATGAAAGGGATATGAGTTGAAATGACAATCGGAGTCGACGGATCCGTCCTTACAAGCTCCTCTTTGATCCACAAGATCTGTGCAGAGTCAATCAGTCCCACATAGCCTTCATTCCCGGTATCTTCAACAGAGTTGATGATCATGAACTTCCATCCTTTATGGGTAAAGCTGTAGTATGTCTCGCCAAGTCTCTTCTCGTAAATCTTCTCTCCGTATTCAGGGTGTGCGGGGTCAGCTCCGCTGCGACCGTATAATCCGTAGATCTCATGATTGCCCATGGTGTTATAGATTGGCATCTCAGCTTTACGTATGGTCTTCAGATAAAGATTGTACAATGAATCCGCCCGGTCATACTGTGCTCCAAGAGCGTCCATAATGAGATCACCTCCCGCAATTATGAAGTCCGGCTTCAGATCGTTGATGGTATCGAGTGCTTTTTCGAAGCCGGCCACCGCATTCAGCTCCGGCTGAAGATGAATGTCGGTGACGAATGCCATGCTGAAGGCATCCTTGTCAGCCTTATCTCTCTTGCATCCCATATCCGAGAAAATGAGAATCAATACGATAACCTTGACTGGTATTAAATAATATATAGCTTTTTTCATCTTTCTTATATGTAATTTAACCCATTTCCTAAACCGGATCGCATTCCCTGTAAGCCTCAATCACTCTCTTTTCTCCCTCCCTGCCTTTTATACTTTTACCGTGCTCCATACATATCACCCCCTCATATTCGCGTGAACGGAGATATTTAAATATATTCCTGTAATTTATCTCTCCCGTTCCGGGCTCATTACGGCCCGGGTTATCTCCAACATGGAAGGCAGCTATCTGGTCCCAGCAAGTTTCGATATTTGGTATCAGGTTTCCTTCCGTTATCTGCTGATGATACATGTCTTCAACAATCTTTACCGACAGATTGTTTACAGCGGCACATATCTGGTATGCCTGCGGCATCTGTGTAAGATAAAGGCCGGGGTGATCCCTGAGGGTGTTCAGAGGCTCAATGACAATGGTTATACCCTCAGGCTCCGCAAACTCTGCACAGTATTTCAGGTTCTCTATGACATTTGACCTCTGGTAGTCAGGATGAAGCCTCTCGTCATAGCGTCCGGGAACCACCAGTGCAGTCTTGAATCCGGTGCGTCTTCCAATCTCAACAGCCTTATTCATCAGCCCCACAATCATCTCTCTCACCTCCGGATCATCCAGGACAAATGACTTTTTTGAGAAATCTGCATATAGCACCCATGGACCCATCATCATACCCAGCCGGTGTACTTCACCTGCAATACGGTCCTGATCAGCCTCCGGTCTGCCCGGAAAACCATTGTCAAACAGTGCCCTGAACCCCATGTCATACATGAACTTTATCTCATCAAGAGGATCTTTGCTTCCTGAAAGTTCAGGAAAAGAGCCCAGTGACGGTGCATAGCGGAGAGTGAAAGGCTTTTCGGCCTCCGGAATAACTGAACCAGGGCTTCTTCCGCTCAGTATTGCAGGTGCAGTAAAGAGTGCAGCCCCTGCTGTGGCAGCTGTCGTCAGGAAGCTGCGGCGGGAACTTTTGTTGCTCATAATATGTCTTCTTTAGTTATTGTCCGGGTACAGCTACACTTCTGGGAATATCGACTGTGCCCATCTCAAATACTTTCGGCCCCAGTTTAAGCTCGGAGTTCATCATCTCATCCCATGTCACTATCTTGCCGGTATATGCCGAGATGCGACCCATGATGCCTGACATCGTTGACACAGCGACGAACTCAGCTTCATTAAGCGGTTTGGCTGTGCGTATGGCAGTGACGAAGTCGATATGCTCCTGATCATAAGGAGAAATGGCAAGATCCGTTGTCATCTTCCCTTCTGCATCGAGGAGATATCCGTCATATTTCCAGATCTCGGTACCTGCAGGGTCCCAGATGGTGTTCTGACAGTTGCTGGCGCCATTGGTGCCCTGTATCCATTCCGAGACATTGTTCTCGCATCCGTTTATCTGGCGGCACATGCTGTGAACATGCATTCCCCCCTCATATATGAAGTCAGTACTGAAGAAGTCATACTGGTCGCCTGTAGGCCTGCGGTGACGTGCTCCCATTGATACCGCTGACACAGGCTTCTTGCCTGTAAACCAGTTAATGACATCAATGTTGTGAACGTGCTGCTCAACAATATGGTCTCCCGAAAGCCAGCACCAGTTGACCCAGTCACGGATCATATACTCCATGTCAGACCATGACGGATTAGGATCGCGGTACCAGAGTTGTCCCTGGTTCCAGTAACAGTTGGCAGCAACTATGTCTCCTATCATCCCTTCCTGAACCTTCACCCAGCTGGCAACATAATCATGCTGGTGGTGCCTCTGTGTTCCGATGACTACGCATAGCTCCATCCCTTTTGCCTTCTCTCCTGTGGCAAGTATCTGGCGTATCCCCACAGGATCAACAGCCACAGGTTTCTCCATGAAGACATGCTTTCCTGCACTTACGGCAGCCTCAAAATGCTCGGGGCGGAAGTAAGGCGGAGTAGCGAGGAGCACTATGTCAACGCCTGATTCAATAACCTTCTGATATGCATCAAACCCTACAAAACACTTCTCGTCAGCTATCTCTATGCCGTCCTGGGCCAGCCGGTCACGGCAGGAGGTTATACGATCTGCAAGGACATCACCCAGGGCTGTTATCTTCAGGTTCGGCCCGGCATTGACAAAATTGAGAGCAGCTCCTGTCCCCCTGCCTCCGCAGCCTATGAGACCTGCCTTAAGCTCAGGGCCGTCAGGAGCCTTCTCAGGCATGTAAGGTGCTGCTACCTCTTTTCTCTTCGGCGATGAACATGATGTGATGATTGTCGGAACAACGATGCCTGCGGCGCCTGCTACCGCTGCCTTCTCTAAGAAACTTCTTCTTGAAATACCGGATTTTTTCATGATTGTGTCAAGGTTTTTTCAAAGTTACAATTTAAGTTGTCAGTTTTCTGTTGTCAGTTGTCTGTTTTTTTGGTCTCAGGTCTGAAGGTCATTATTTGTTTGAGGTTATCCGATCCTTATTTAACCACTGATTAACACAGAGTTAAAATAGAGTTTCACTGTTATGACATAACCTGATTGGCAAAAAAAACTGTGTAACTCTGTATTTTACTCAGTGTCACTCTGTGTTAAAAATTCTTGTATCTCATATCTTACTTCCATATGCCCTGCGCTTCTACTCATGCTCAAGCACCACCCTGAATCCCACATGAAAACAGTCAGAGTACCACCATTTGCTTTTCGGCATCTGCGGGTCGGTACGGAGCCAGTCATCCGTGCGTGTATGATCTCGTGCCGCACTTCTTACTCCTGCCGCCCCGTCACGGTATGAACCGCCCCTGATGACCTTTTCCGTCGTCCCTTCGTAGGTGTCGGAACAAAACTCGGCTACATTGCCGCTCATATTTTTCACTCCCCAGGCATTGGCCTTCACCGTCGACGGCTCCTGCGTCTTTGAGGGACTGTTGCCCCGGTACACTACAAATGTGCTTATCACGGAAGTGTCTGACCTGGTACCGAAAAGACCTCTCTTTTCAAATTTATCAGGTTCACCCGCAAAGAAGTATGGTGTTTCAGTCCCGGCCCTGCAGGCATATTCCCATTCTGCCTCCGTAGGCAGCCTGTATCTCTTCCCTGTCACCTGTGTGAGCCACCGGCAATATGTCTCTGCCGCGTAATAGCTCATTGAGATTGCAGGCCGGCGTCCCATGCCCCAGTTCTGATCAGGCTTGCCGTATGGAGGTGTGGCACCCGTGATGGCATCAACATCCTCCTTCCTGAGACGTGACCCCTCGGTGTCAGTCGATCTCCCCTCTGAAGCAGTCTGCCTGTAGAACTCCATATATTCATCCCAGGTAACCTCAACCTCAGCAATAAAGAACGAGTCAACCACCGCCTGACGCTGCGCCTCATCGCTGTCACGCAGCGGCTCGCTCACCGGACTGCCCATGCTGTAAGTGCCTCCCGGAATGGCTATCATCCTGAACGAGACACCCGATCCGGGCACCTGCTCAGTGAAGCTTTCAAATGATGTGACAGTGGCAGGTGAAAGGTAAAGGGTATCAGCCGGTTTCACCCCTGCCCCGAAACTTTTATTGCTGCCGTGGGTGTAGTCTTTAATGTAATGACCTGCATTGAGATGGCAACTGATGCAGTGCATCTCCTCCCCTTTTTCTGTCATCTGCTTGTAATAGAGATGTGCATCAGACCCCTCTCGCGTGAGCTTCGCAGGAAACAGATTCTCATGACATTTGACGCACGAGGCATTGTAAACATGTCTAACAGCCCTCTCCTGGGTCGATGCTGCCTCCCAGTCAAACTCGGTCGAGTCTTTCGTCCAATAGCTCCACAGATCACGCATGCCTGTCTTTGCTTTTTCAACCAGGTATCCCTCTCCCTTCGGCGGAAGATGGCATTCGGCACATGAGATACGGGAACCTGAACGGGTGGCATAATGGACTCCCTGCTTCCAGCTCGATGTTGCCTGCGGATGCACATGGCATGAGGCACAGAAATCATTTGAAGAGGTTGCCTCAACAACCTTGCCCGATCCAAGTATTATAAGTGCGCCTGCAATAAGGCCTGGAATAAACCACAACAGGAACCTTTTCTTCACGAAACAGAGATTAAGGTGGTCAAGATAATAAAAAAACAAAAGAGGAAAACGTCATAAAGGGGGCGAAGGCACCTCCGATTTTCAATACACCCCTCAGAAACGGTATAATTACTACTTTTGGGGAAACAGGTTTGCAATGAAGAAAACATTACTGATCACTATACTTATCCTTGCAGCAGTCGCGCTCTCCGCTCATCCGTGGAAGCCGCGGCACTATGTCATTGCAGACACCGACGGAGGGCTTGATGATCTTAAAGCTTTATGCATGCTGCTTGCCTCTCCCGATGTAAGACTTCTGGCAGTCACAGTCTCTGACGGATATCATAAATCTCCCGATGGTTACAAAATAGTCAGGTCGATGCTTGACGGCCTGTGGCATGAAGGACTTCCTGTGGCATACGGTCCTGAGGCGACAGCCCTTATTGAAAAGTGCCTTTCAGGGGAGACCTCGCAGGTGTCGTTCATTGCACTCGGATCACTTGAGACGGCGGCTGAGGCAATGGAGAAATCCCCGTCGTTCATGAAAAAGATAAAACAGATAGTATGGAGCAATGAAGGGTTGCCGGGAGAGGGAGGATTGAATTACAGTATCTCACCGGCTGCCGTAAGCATGGTTCTGGACGGTCCGCTGCCGGTATACGTAACAGGAAGCGGAGGGGAATCGTTCTATGATACCGGGGTTTTATCAGAGATAGATGTAACATTCAACCCCTATGCAAGGAAAGTGGCATCAATCATCAGGGATAATAGCTCTCACAATTTCGTCTTCACTGCATTTGATGAAATGGCGCCCCTGTTCCTTCACTATCCGGAACTCTTTGTCGCAGATAAGCCTGACGCGAAAAACAGAAATTATCATCCGCTGGATATTTCCGCCCTCCGGGAGTCTGCAATGCAGATACTCAGAGGCGAGACCGTACAGAAGATGCAGGTAGTCAAGCGCTTCCCTGCCGACACCTCCTTTTATATGTCAGACATTCAGCCTTTTATTGCAGATATCATTAAGAATCATGGTGAGGCTGAATGGGTCAGCGGAATACTGGCCAACGAGATGCATAGACATCTGGGCGTTTATGCAATCATCGGAGTTAAAATGGGGATCAGGGCACGTGAGTATTTCTGCACTGGCGTAGATGAGATGAAGGTAACAAGCCTCTGTGGCAGCATGCCTCCCCTTAGCTGTGCGAATGATGGGATACAACTGAGCACAGGGGCCACCACCGGTCACGGTCTGCTTACTGTCAGCAACGAGGGACCTTTTCTCGCAGGTGCTGACTTTACACATAAGGACCGGACTATAAGGATCACCCTGAAAAAAGAGTTCGAAAACAAGGTCTCATCGGAACTGAAAGAGATCAACTTCATTTACGGTCTTGACGGTGACATCTACTGGGAGCTCGTGAGGCAGAATGCGATTAAATACTGGCTCTTGTTTGACAGACATGACATCTTTGATATTGAAACCATTAACTAACCTTACCATGAAAAACCAGCCTGCTTTTCTCCTTATCATGCTTGTCGTTACGTTTTTCTCCTGTACACTCAGCAGCGAGACACCTTCAATCATTCCTGTTCCGGTAAGTGCTGAGCCGGGCAGGGGCAGCTTTGCACTCCGACCTACTGCCAAAATAAGCTACAATGATGAATCAGCCATGCCTGTGGCATCATTTCTTGCTTCAACTATCAGCAGACCGACAGGATTCATTGTTGGAACGGAATTTGGTGAAAATGGCAATTTAAGACTGAGTATTGATTCATTAAAACCCTGGAAACCGGAAGAGTATGAGCTGCAGGTCACAAAAAGATATGTGCAGCTCAGAGCCGGTACTCCGGAAGGCCTTTTCCGGGGTGTACAGACACTGAGACAGCTTATGCCTCCGGCGATAGAGAGCGAAACCGTCGTCAGCGGCATGAAATGGACAATACCATGCTTGACAGTCAGCGACTATCCGCGGTTTGAATGGAGGGGCATGCACCTCGATGTAAGCCGCCATTTCTTTGATGTCGAATTCATCAAGAAATACATTGACATCCTTGCATTGCATAAGCTGAATGTCTTCCACTGGCACCTTGTTGACGACCAGGGATGGCGCATCGAGATAAAGAAATACCCGCTTCTGACTGAAGTGGGTGCATGGCGTGTTGACAGGGAAGACCAGCCATGGAATTCAAGAGAGCCTCAGAAACCCGGGGAGAAGCCAACGTACGGTGGATTCTACACCCAGGAGGAGATAAAGGAAATAGTCGCTTATGCATCTGAACGGTACATTACAGTAGTGCCGGAGATTGAAATGCCTGCACACGTGGGATCAGCCCTGGCCGCCTACCCTGAACATTCATGCACCGGAGGTCCGTTCACCGTCCCTCCCGGCGGCGTATGGCCTATCACAGACATCTATTGCGCCGGGAAAGAGGAGACTTTTGCATTCCTGGAGGATATACTCACCGAAGTAATGGATCTCTTCCCTGCGGAATACATTCACATAGGTGGTGATGAAGCAGACAAGACCGAGTGGCGTAAGTGTCCGCTCTGCCAGGCCCGGATCAAGAAAGAGGGACTCAAGGACGAGGCTGAGCTGCAGAGTTATTTCATCAGGCGCATCGAATCATTTATAAGTGCCAGCGGGCGTAAACTCATCGGCTGGGATGAGATTCTCGAAGGCGGCCTCGCTCCCGGCGCGGCAGTGATGTCGTGGCAGGGCTTCGAGGGTGGCATTGCGGCTGCGAAGGCAGGACATAATGTTGTGATGACACCTGTGTCTCACTGTTACTTCAACGTCTACCAGGGTGACCCTGCAACAGAACCGGAGTCATTCAGAGGACTGCTGACCCTGAAGAAGGTTTATTCATTTGAGCCTGTACCTGCAGAGCTGTCACCTGAGGAGGCTGCATACATCATAGGAGCCCAGGGCTGTCTCTGGACTGAGTACGTAACTGACGGCCCAACTGCTGAATATATGATTCTTCCGCGTCTGGCTGCCCTGTCAGAGGTTGTCTGGTCAGCACCTGATGACCGCAGCTGGGAGGGATTCAGCTCCCGCCTCGTAAAAATGATGGACCGTTATGATACCATGGGAGTGAGCTACTCCAGGGGCTCATACAGGGTTGAAATGACTGCTTCACACGATGCGGAATCAAACATTATAACTCTTTACCTGTCAGGCGAACAGCCTTCACCCGAAATAAGATATACTACCGACGGCAGTGAACCATCCGCCTCCTCGGCCCTGTATGAAAATCCGCTGCCGCTGGGCGAATCCGCCACTGTTAAAGCAGCGATATTTACCGATGGGAAGATGATGGGCAGGGTAAGCGAAAAGAGAGTGAACATAAGCAAGGGCACAGGCGCCGCCGTAAAATACAACACCCCGTTCAGCGACAAATACAAAGCCTTTGAAGAGAAGACTCTCGTCAACGGTATAATGGGCAGCGGCGCTTTTGATGACGGCCAGTGGCAGGGATTTGAGGGTACAGATATGGAGGTTATAATTGATCTCGGATCAGTCACCACTGTGACGGGAATTACAACGCAATTCATGGCTGCAGTCGGAAGCTGGCTCTTTCTGCCTCAATGGGTGGAGTTCTCGCTCTCGGAAGATGGCACCGGATTCAACTCCGTGGGCAGGATTGAAACCACCCTGTCGCCACAGGAACAGGGTAACAGAACTGAGAGTTACTTTGTCAGCTTCCCGGAATCCGGGGCAAGGTATGTCAGGGTCTTTGCAAAAGGTCTGATAACCTGTCCTCCGTGGCATTCCGGTGCAGGCGGCAAGGCATGGCTCTTCTGCGACGAAGTGATTGTGGAATAGAGAGGCTGAAGGCAATGCCCGTCAGTGGGAAGCAAGAAATTCTCCAAAGAGCTTCAGCTTATTGAATCTCTTGACAGCAATTCCAAACACCATTGCCGTCCAGAACGAGAACATGGCATATACAAGCGCCGGCTTTACCATGTCATTGCTCTGGATAAGAGTGCCAGCCACCAGAAGGGCAAGGGTAGTGTTCTGAAGCGCTACCTCCATGCCTATGGTGAACGATGCCCGGAGACCTGTCCTGGCAACTTTTCCCGTTATCATTCCTGCAGCAAACCCTGCAATATTAACCACAAGCGCAATGGGAAAGATCCTCAGTGCCTCCGGCCAGCTAATGCCTGAGCCCCCTTTCGATTCGTCCGCAAGGGCTATCAGGGTGTAGACACCTGCAAAAAGGATGATCATGGTTGTCCTGACAGGCTTCTGTATCCTGTCAGCGATATCGTTCCACCTGTATCTTATAAGCACACCCGTACCGGCAGGAAGCAATGTCACAAAAAATATCTGAAGGAAAGACTGAATAAATGGAAGGTCAAATGCCGAGTGCCTGCCCATGTAAAATGCCAGGGCGATGTTCACAAGCAGCGGAATGGTGAAAAGCGTAAGAATACTGTTTATCGTTGTAAGGGTAACCGAGAGAGCCACATTACCCCTGTACAGGACAGTGACGAACCCTGATGTAGTGCCGCCCGGACATGCTGCCAGTATGATGAATCCGACTTTTATTGCAGGGGGCAGGTCTGTGAAACTGACTATGGTGAAGGTAATCAGAGGCAGAAGGACCATCTGGGCAAAGAGACCGTAAAAGAATGCTTTTGGCGAACGGCGTATCTCCTTCAGGTCATCCATGTTAATAGACAACCCAACACCAAACATAATGGTAGCCAGAACACCGCTGACAAGCAAATCTATATAAGTGAGTGACATCCCCGACATTATTCCTTCCTGCTCATTCAGTAAAGGAAAGAATTTTATTTCAGATTAATGCCCGGGGGCAAATTCGCAATTCGCTAAATTCTGCAAATCGCAAATCGCAAATTACCTCGGGTCTGCCACCTGCCCCATAAACACTATGGTGCCTGTTGTGGTCTCCCTTATGAAATAGAGGAACGGGCGGTTTACATTGATAACTGTGGTCATGGGCATGGATGTAAACTCCATCTCAACAACAGTTGCTGCAGCCGCTTCAGTCCCCTCTTCGTTTGTCTCAATAAATGTCTGATGCAGAACTCTCGAGATCAACATATCCTGATCACTGATATTACTGAAGTCTGCAAAGTCGGTAAAGGCTATGCCCATCCCCAGGGAGGTGAGGTCATCCTTCAGTTCCCTCTTGTACTCATACTTGAATCTAGGAAGGCTGAGGTCAACCTCGGTGGCTCCCGTTGCCAGGTATGACATCCAGAGCGACCAGTTTTCGGGTGTGAGTGTTGCTGCTGCTGCGGCAGTCGAGACACCCTCATTCGGCAGCATGACAACCATTGAATAGTTGCCCTGACCATATGGCAGCTCGATCAGTGTCGCATTCTGTGACTGAGTGACTGCAAACTTCTCGTTCTGAAACATCATCGGAACCTGCACAGACGACCCGGGGATGATATAAAAAGGTTTAGCCTGCGTATCATCCTTGTCAAACTCATTCCTCCACTTGCCCTTGAAATATACTGCATTGATCAGGAGCATTGCCAGGTCAGGACTAAGTTCGTCAAGCATATCCTGAATCTTGTCATGTGTCTTTTCCTCTATCCACCCGTTTACCATATCCACGGCTTTGGGATCAGTTACGTCTATGCTCCTTGCTTCAGCGAGGTAATACTTTTTCAGGGCGTCTATATATGACTGTTTTACCGTAAGTCTCTTCTCCACCCATACCGAGTTGGCTATCTCCATGATCACCCTCGTGTCAACAGGAACCATGTCCTTCATCAGTTTGAGGTATGTCTCATTGATCTCCTCAATCGTCTTCCCGTCATAACGGAGGGCGGACTTCATTGCCTCGAAGGTCTCTCCTGCTGCCCCGTTGAGGGTCATTGAGAGGGCACTGGTGACGCTGAACGGAGAGATCATAATGTTCTCAGTCCCTTTCTTTTCGGCAATAACCGGCACAAAAAGGTCAAAGGCAAACTTATTGGCTGACTCCACCACCTCCTTCTGTTTCAGGGTCAGATCTATCTGAACCGGATCACCCGGAGGCGGATCGCTCTTTGTTCTTTCACATGATGTCATCGAGGCAGAGAAGCCTGCAATGAAAAGTAATGTCAGGCTCAAAGTACATTTTTTCATGACTGGTCAGTTTAAACAACAAGCAAAAGGCACAAAAACCGTACCGCTTCACTTTCAAACTAAAGAAACTGAGATTTAGACGTGGAGCAGGAAGTCGGATCTGGCTAGGCTGTCTTTAGTCTCCTTGCTCTCGAAAAGTATTTGTAAAACTCGAACCCAGTGATGCTCAGGAACCCGGCAAAAGCACTCGCCACCGCCTCTGTAAAACTGATTTTTTCAAACTGGAAAAGATCTGTCAGGAACGGAATGGTGAGTATCAGAACAAGGAACATAACAGCACCGCCTACAACCCATTTAACTGATTTGTTTGGCGTTATTATTATCCTGAAAATACTTGAGGTCCAGGAGCGGTTTGACAATATAACAGCAATGTTTGATGCAATAAGACTAACAAATGTTAGGGTCCTTACCTCCTTCTCAAGATATCCCATTCTCAGGCCTGCAAAATAGATCAGAAGGGTCACAGCCAGGATCCCCAGCCCCTGGCTGCAGCTAAGGAGAATCTTCCTGGCGCCAAAGAATGGTTCCTCAATTGCCTTTGGAGGCCGGTTCATCATACCCGGCTCCTCCTTCTCAGCTTCAAAGATTATTGAACATGCCGGATCAATGATAAGCTCCAGGAAGACAATATGAACCGGCCATAAAATCAGAGGCAGGTCTGCAAACATGACCGGTATAAGTGACAAGCCTGCAATAGGAACATGGATGGCGAAGATATAACCCAGTGCCTTCTGAAGATTGTCAAAGATCCTTCGGCCCATCTTTATAGCACCAACTATTGATGCAAAGTTGTCATCCATGAGTACAAGCGATGAGGCCTCCCTTGCCACATCTGTGCCCCTCTCCCCCATGGCAATACCGATATTAGACGCCTTGAGTGCCGGAGCGTCATTCACCCCGTCACCAGTCATCCCTACGATCTCTCCATTCCTTTTTAATGCATTTACTATCTTAAGTTTCTGTTCCGGGATTACCCTGGCAAAAATATTTACCTCTCTGATCCTTTCTGACAGCTCCTCCTCACTCAGCCTGCTAAGCTCAGGCCCTGTAATGCAGAGGCCGGGGTTCTTCAATCCTATCTCTGAGGCAATATTCATCGCCGTGACAGGATAATCACCCGTGATCATTATAACTCTTATACCGGCATTATGACACTCTTTTACAGCCTGAGGGACATTCTCCCTTATCGGATCTGACAAGCCTATCAGACCAAGAAACCTGAAATCAAAATCATGCTGTTCATCCGGTAACGTTTCAATGCTTATATCTGCCCCCGCAACGCCAAGAACTCTTAGCCCCGAGGAGGCCATCTCTGCTACCGCTTTCTCATACTTCATGAGAGTGCTTTCGTCAAGATGACAGAGGTCAAAGATAGCTTCGGGTGCCCCTTTTGATGCAATTACCTTCTTCTGTGTTCCCGTGTTGGTAAATACTCTTGACATGGCCAGTAACTCTCTCGACAGGGGATACTCCTTCGCCATTTCCCAGTCAGTATGAATGTGCTCAGTACCCTTGAGAAAGTTCTCCCCTATGTTTGCAATAGCCTTTTCCATTGGATCAAAAGGATGTATCTGACTCGAGAGAATGCCGAATTCAATTATTTCATGAAAAGATTCAGGAAATTGCCCCCGGCTGTCTACCTTTAAAATTTCCTTTCCATTATGAAGGCTTGTAACGGTCATTTTATTCCTGGTGAGTGTCCCGGTTTTATCGGTGCAGAGAACAGTTGCTGATCCAAGCGTCTCTATTGCAGCAGGTTTGCGTGTCAGCACTGCTTTTCTTGACATCCTCCACGCACCCAGGGCCAGGAATATGGTAAGTACCACAGGGAATTCTTCAGGTAACATTGCCATTGCCAGCGTGATACCTGCGAGGAACCCTTTAAGCAGGTCACCCCTTGTCATTGTATAGACAACAATGACTAAAACGCATAGTAAAATCCCTATTATGGCAAGACGCTTTACCAGCGTTCCCATCTCTTTCTTCAGCTTGGTTGGTTCCTCCTTTACCTCTTCCAGAGCCTTGCCTATCTTTCCTATCTCTGTATTGAGCCCGATGGCGGCAACCCTTACGATACCGTTACCCTGCACAACCATAGAACCCGAATATACCATTGGCAGGTCATCGCCGCCGGGAGTTACCGCCTCATCACCCTCCTGCCATTCTCTCTTTCTTACAGGTACCGACTCCCCAGTGAGAAGTGACTCATCGGCAGCGAGATTGACACCCTGCAATACAACCGCATCAGCCGGGACCCTGTCACCCTCCTGAAGTATAACAATATCACCAACTACAACATCGCGGCCAGCAATTCTGAGCTCTTCACCATCACGTATTACCAGGGCACGGGGACTGGCAAGGTCTTTCAATGCATCCAGTGCTTTTTCAGTCTTCTTCTCCTGGTAAAACTCAATCCCCATTATAACAAAAACAAATCCCAGCAACATCAGCCCTTCCTGCACGTCGCCAAGTATCAGGTACAATGACCCGCATGCCACCAGCAATAGAAACATAGGCTCTTTGATAACACCAAAAGCTATCTGAAGCACATTTTTTGGCTTTGAAGACGGCAGTTCATTAAATCCTTCACTTGCCTGCTTTTGTCTGACTGCCTCTGCTGTCAGTCCCTTATAATCTGTCTTGAAAAAAGTTCCCATTAATTTTTAATTAGCATAAACTAATAATATTGTTTGATAATTTGTCAAAGGACAACTTTCCCGAGAAGACGTACCAGGTCATTCATCTCGCCACTTGTCAGGTTTCTCCCTATATACTCCACAATTCTCCTGTGAGCGTAATCATGCATCTCATTGATAAGTTTGCCCTTTTCAGTCAGGTGAATATGCTGGCTCCTGCGATCTGCATCAGACTGCACCTTGAACAGATAATCCTTCTCAATGAGTTTTTCCACTGCTACTGTAACTGTAGGTTTTTTTAACCTGAGAGCAGCAGCCAACTCTGTTATATTGGGGTTATCAAGATAATTTATTACCTCCAGATAGTGCATTTGTATAAGGGTGAGCCCGGCAAAATTAAACTGCTCCTTAGCCTCCTCCTCCATCTGTCCCATCATCCCGGAAAGCTTCTCAACTATCTGCTTTAGCTCTTTCATGATTCCAAATATAGTTAGTCTTTACTAATGATATTTCAGCCCGCTTATTTTTATTTTTAAACCTGTTGTTTTTTCGTAACATCCGGAACAATCTTTTTGATCTGTATTATTTTACTGAAGGAACATGTTAACTTTACTTTCACAACCGACAACAGAATCAACCACAGACCATAATGACAGGGTTGACAACAGATGAAAAGGACCGTTACTATCGCCAGATAATAATACCTGCTGTTGGTGAGGGCGGGCAGTTATTGCTTTCAAATGCCCGTGTACTGGTTGTAGGAGCAGGCGGGCTGGGATCTCCGGTATTGCTCTATCTTGCTGCTGCCGGGGTAGGCACTATTGGCATAGTTGATTCTGACAGTATTGATCTGAGCAACCTGCAGAGACAGATATTATATACAATGGAGGACATCGGGCAACCGAAGGCAGCCATTGCTGCTGAAAAGCTTACAGATCTTAATCCGGGCATCACCCTGAATAAATACCCTGTCCGTCTCACAAAAGTTAACGTGGATGAAATACTCAGCGGGTATGACATTGCTGTCGATTGCTGTGACAACTTCGCCACAAGGTATGTGCTTAGTGACGCCACCATATCTGCCGGTATACCTATGGTCTACGGAGCCGTTTTTCAGTTTATGGGTCAGGCCTCCGTCTTCAACCATAAGGGCGGGCCGTCATACAGAACCCTCTTCCCGGAGGAGATGCACGCTGACAGTGATGATAACGGATCCCCTCCGGGTGTGATCGGAGCACTCCCCGGTATTATTGGCTCTATACAGGCCTGCGAGGTGATCAAGCTCATTACCGGCGCAGGCGATACCCTCGCAGGCCGCCTCCTGCAGATCGATACCCTCTCGTTCAGAGTAGAGATCATTTCATTATAAGTAATTTTCTTTGACTCAAACAGCATTTTTCGTATCTTAGTGTCTGGCTGTTAATCATTTCTGATACCATGGCTTTTAAATGTATATGGCGGTTGCTGATCACCCTGACGCTTGCGTCTCAGCAACTCTCAGCAGCATCATTTCAGAACCAGCCTGACACTTCTGTTATTAATAAACGATCACGTGATGCCTATCTGGAGGCCAGAAGAAATCCTGATGTTTCAATTCTGATGGCACACCAGTCACTGACTGAATCGCGGAGACTTGGTTACATAAAGGGCGAAGCTGATGCATCGCTTGCACTGGGGATGGCTTTCCTTGCTAAGTACAACAGCGGCGACAGCGCCAGGTGGTACAATGAACTTGCTCTTTCAAAATATGTGGAGACTGGTGATGTGTCGGGAACGGCAAGAGCCTGCTATGGCCTTGCCTATGTTTACAGCTTCAGGAGCGATCTGGCAAGTTCCGAAAAATACAGCTCACTTGCACTCGGGTATTTCGAAGAGGCCGGAGACCATCGCGGGATGATAAACAGTCTCAACAACCTTGCCTATCTTGCTCGACAGCGACAGGATCTTGAAGGTGCTAAAAGCTATATTGAAAAAGCCATTGCCGCTGCAAGAGAAGTAAATGACACGCTCCCTCTGGCTGACGCGACAAACAATCTCGGAAATATTTACAAGGAGATGGCTTTATTCAGCCAGGCTATTGACACCTATTTTGAGGCCCTGAGGCTCTGGGAACTCAAAGGTGATTCAAGCGGCATGTCTGTTGCCTATGGAAGCATCGGCTTGGCATATTTTTACCAGAAAGACTATGACAAGGCTCTTGAGTACAGCAGAAAACATCTCATGCTCTCTGAAAGACGGGGCGATCTCTGGGAAGTGAGCAAGATGTGCAACAATATAGCTCAGATATTTAACTCAGGCAGAAGTTATGACAGCGCCCTGGTTTATCAGCGGAGAAGCCTGTCACTCAATCGGGAAATGAATACTCCGGCAGGGGAAGCATCGATCTCTCATAATATCTCATCTACGTTGCTTCATCTGGGTCAGCCAGACTCCGCCTTATGGTATACCAGGCGTGCAATAAGTCTTATCTCCGGTACCGGAATGTCCATCCCTCCCGAATATTATGTTACCCTTGGCAATATATTTCAGACACAGCAACAATACCCTCAGGCAGCTGAGAGTGCCCTCAAAGCCTATACCCTTGGAAGGGAGAAAAACCTTCCGCTCGTAGTCTCCGATGCCTCCTTACTCCTGAGTGACATTTATTCGAAAACAGGCCGGGAAGACAAAGCATACAGGTACCTCGCTGAACACATGCAGCTCAAAGACAGTATCAGCAATGACGAATTCCTGAAGCAGGTAACGCGAATGGAAATACAGTATGATTTCGACAAGAAACAGAGAGCCGCTGAATATGTGCAGATGCAGGAAAAAATGGTGCGCGACCAGAAGATCAAACAACAGAGACTCTATCTGAAGGGGCTTGCATTGCTCCTGATGATCGTTGCGCTTTTTTCACTTCTTTATTTCAGGCATGCCAGCCTCCGGGCAAAATACTCACAGATTGACCTTGAACAGAGGCTGCTTAGAGCCCAGATGAACCCTCACTTCATCTTCAACTCACTATGTGCAATACAGGATCTGATACTGGCTGACAAGCCACAGCGTGCGAACGCATTCCTTACAAAGATAGCAAGGCTGATGCGCAACATACTGGAAAACTCACGCCAGGAGTTTATCTCCCTTGATAAAGAGATAGAGACACTGAAACTTTACCTGGATGTCCAGCAACTAAGATTTGAGAACGGATTTGCTTATGATATTACTGTTGACCATGATATAGATCCTGAAAACTACTCTGTACCTCCTATGCTCGCACAACCCTGTGTTGAGAATTCAATCGAGCACGGTTTGCTGCCGGGAAGCAAGAATGGACGTATTCATCTCTCATATACCCTCCGTGACGGAGTAATTATGCTTGAGGTTACAGATAACGGAGTCGGAAGGGAAAAGGCTGCCGGTGAGCAGCCGAGAATGAAGAGAGAGTCGGTTTCAACCAAACTCACACAGAAACGGCTGGAACATTTCAGGAAGAGAATGAAAGAAAAGAGAATAAGCTACGAGATTATTGACCTCTTTGATGGAGCTGATGCCTCCGGGACAAAGGTTGTGATGATGCTGCCTTACAAAAAGATTTACGCCTGATATGAACGCTGTAATAATAGATGACGAGCCTGCGGTAAGAAACACCATTGCTTCAATTATCAGAAACAATTTTCCGGAAATAAAAGTGGTTGCCACAGCCGGAAGCGTCGCTGAAGGATGTAATATAATCAGTAGTTATCAGCCTGACATTCTCTTCCTTGACGTTGAGATGCCAGACGGCACAGGTTTTGACCTTCTGACCAGGATCTCTCCTGTCCGTTTCAGGGTTATATTCGTAACCGGACATCAGGAATATGCCCTTGCAGCAATAAAGGTGAGCGCACTTGATTATATTCTTAAACCAATTGATGAATCAGAACTCACGACAGCAATAGGCAAAGCCAGGGAGATCATTAACCAGGCCGACGAGCAGCTTAAACTGGCAGCTCTCACTGAGAATCTGCAGGGCCGAAAAGTACTTAAACGTATTATTCTGAAAACCGCTGATGCTCTCCAGCTTGTATCCGTTAGCGAAATAATCAGGGCTGAGGCGGAGAGCAACTATACCCATTTCTATCTTTCAGGTGGGAAGCGGGTACTGGTCTCCAGAACAATAAAAGAATTTGAGTCACTCCTTGCAGGAACAGCAGTTATACGCGTACATCAGTCGCACATGATTAATCTTAACCATGTAGACAAATTTATGAAACATGACGGCGGTTACCTTCATCTGAAAGATGGCACTTCAGTCCCCGTCTCCCCCAACCTCAAGCAGAAGGTCCTTCAGGCAATCACTGACCACCTCTACGATTAATTGTCCTGCGGTCCTGCAGTCCCTTCTTCGCGATGCTTCGGAGGGCAAAGCTTGCGGTCTTGCGGGCCTGCGGTCTTGCGGTCAGAATTTTTAAATCATTAAGCACTGACTTCAGACCCGCAGTCGGAGCCCCGAGGTGCGGGGTAAACTGCAGCGACAGACTGCATGAAAAAACCAAACCAATACTAACCCAAACCCCCTCTTTACTCATTTGCTGTTGTTTCGTGGCATCATCACGGCCTAACTTTCGTGAAAAAGCATAATGTCATGAAATATTCAGCTGTTTTTAGCACAATGATCTCCCTTGTGATTCTTATTGCACCAAGTGCCAGATCACAGGAGGTTAAGGTAGATGTTAAGGGCAAGGTAGTTGAAGAGACTGACCAGCGCGCCAACCAGAAGACCGAGGAGGCAATTGACTACGGATTTGACAAGGTAGAAGAAGGAATAGGCAACCTCTTTAAGAAAAAGGAGAAAAAGGATAAGACAAAAGCAAAGGATGAAGTAGACGTCACAGGCAAGGGAGAATCACCATCAACCGGCCCGGGAACTACCGCATCAACCGGCGCTCAGCAGTCACAGGCAACACTGAAGTGGAACAAGTATGACTTTATCCCCGGAGAGAAGATCATCTTCGAGGATAACCAGGAGGGAGAGGAGAACGGCGAGTTTCCCTCCAGATGGGATCTTGCAGGTGGCGGAAATGTTGAAAACGCCTCCTTTGGAGAACAAAATGTAATCTATTTCAAGGAGGCCAGCTCCTGCATCGTGCCCTTCTTCAAAGAGCCGGCAAAGGACAACCTGCCAGATCTTTTCACCGTTGAGTTCGACTGCTGGTTCGAACCTGATGAATACTGCCAGTATCTTGTCAGTTTCTACGACCACAAGAACCAGAGTGAAAGCTCTATTAACATTGATCCGTTGATCATCAATGCCAACCATGTCGGAATTAATGATGTCGGGGAAGGATACTATCCTGGTTTCGAGGAGAAAGGAGAAATCACGAGCGGATACTGGAGGCATGTGGCTATATCATTCAATACCAGGGCTCTGAAAGTCTACCTTGACGATGCCAGGGTGGTGAACATCCCTAATCTCGGCATTAACCCTGAAGGCCTCACCATCTGCTGCGACCGGATGAACTCGGCAGGCACGGAAGGAAGAAACAGACTGATCAAAAACGTCAGGATCGCAGAAGGTGCCGTGAAGCTTTATGACAAGCTGATGCAGGACGGAAAGATAGTGGCCAACGGCATACGCTTCGATGTTAATAAAGCTACAATCAAACCTGAATCAATGGGTGTGATTAATTCAATCTATGGTCTTCTCAAAGACCACCCTGAGTTAAATCTCAGTGTAGAGGGACATACCGACAGCGACGGGGAGGCTGCTTCTAACCAGACCCTTTCAGAACGCCGGGCACAGGCTGTTGCCGACCAGCTGGCAAAGATGGGCATTGATGGTTCACGTCTCACCAGCCGTGGCTGGGGTGAGACCAAACCCGTCGGCCCGAACAATACCTCTGAAGGGAAGGCCGCCAACAGGAGGGTTGAATTTGTAAATAACTAACCTGAAAGGAAATATAACCATGAAAACAAAACTGAGAATCAACACTGTCGGAAGCATGCTGGCAATAATACTGCTGTCAGCTACCGTGACTACCTGTGACAGGCAGGCAGATGATCCGCTCTATGTTGGAACATGGCAGTACAAAGAGAAGGTTTATGCAGGTGAGTTTGCATATAATACAACCCGAACGCTCATCCTCACAGAGACGACCTTTGAAGAAATTTATGTCATGCAACGCGACAATTCAACCGTTATAGCCTCTGTACTTGGCTTGAAGGGTGATCTTGATGTAAGTGGTGCTGAGATGACTTTCAGCCTTAAGGCAGTGGGTGATTGTATCAAAGACGCCCAGAGCAAATGCACAAGCTCGGTACAATGGTACGCAAAAGGGTCGTCAGGATACAATAACTATATACAATACCTGGAAGAGACCGTCTCCGGGGAATTTGAAGCTGATGAAGATTATCTGTGGCTCGTACGTGACAGTAACAACGACGGCGACACTGATGACGACTGGGAAGATATGGAATTCGAAAGGCTTTAACTGAATGCGCCATGGCACTGAAGAACAGATCAAAGGGGAGCGTCGCAGCTATAATTATAGCAACAGTTCTTTCCTTCCCCACAACTGCCGCTCCCCTTTTTTCAAAAGGCGTGCCGGCCAATCTCCGTCTGAATTCCAAGGCAGGCCTGCCGACGAATAATGAGTGGCGCATCTATGATATCAATGCTGACGGCACTTTTAACAAAACAGACATTGAAGAGCTTCTGGAAAACGGATGGCAGGAGGTTATGCTTGATCTCAACGGCGACGGGAATACGGATGGAAATGATGCATTTTCACTGTATCTAAAGCTCTCGATAATGGACCGGACCTGCGACCAGGAAGTAAATGATGACGATTTTGAACCTGTCAGCCCGGTCAGCCTTCCATCCAAGCCTGAATTAAAAACTATTCTTGATCTGGTAAATGCATCCGTTTTGAAGGCAAGGAGTACACTTCCCCCGGACATTGAAATACAGCTATTCAACTCTCTGCCTGACTCACGTGAACTGTCATTTGATGAGAGGGTATATGTCTTTCAGGCCTTCGGCTTGTCAGCACTTATCCAGAAAAACATTGAGGCTGCTCAATGGGCATTCGGACGGGCCTTTCAATTGAATAATCAATCTTCCAGCGCTCTCGGTAATCTTGCCTTTGTAGTGGCAATGGATAATAAACATACTGACGCATTGAAAATGCTGTCATATGCAAGAAACCTGTTCGCTGAATGTGCAGCAACATCCACCAGCATCGGATGGATCTTCGCCCG
This sequence comes from uncultured Bacteroidales bacterium, assembly GCA_963732365.1. GTDB lineage: Bacteria > Bacteroidota > Bacteroidia > Bacteroidales > VadinHA17 > SR-FBR-E99. Next base: position 329,522 of record CAVSZC010000004.1, read on the forward strand.
TCACGGACAGAATCAGGCAGCTCTGCCTTATTACCGCGAAGCCGTTACCTATGCTCCGAAAATTGCACAATACCATTATAACCTGGGGATTGTGCTGATGCGCATTGGCAGCAAAAGAGAGGCGTATGAAGAATTTAAAACAGCTGACGAACTAAATCCCGGCAACTTCAAGTACTCATTATCCAGGCATCTTACTAAGCCGCCTGAAGAGCCACCTGTTGACGAGCCGCTGAACCCTGAGGATCTGGAAGAGGAATATGAGGAAGATCAGGAAGACCTCAGGGAGTCAGGCTCAACTGAGGAGGAGATGCCACCTCCATGGGATGAGCTGTCTCCTTGCGATAAGGCAAGATATATACCTGAGGTGCTCGAAAGAAAAATTGGCAATATAATGAGTGAATTGGCTCAATCCCGGGTTGATGAAATGACAAAGAAGTTGAACGATATTAGTCTGGGTTACGCCCCAAAGTTCCAAAACTGCAAAGAGGATTGGAATAACTGGGCGATAGGAGTCCCGGCAGTTGACAGAATAGGAACGGAAATGGCCGTAAACGCAATGAGAGAACTTGGAGACAAGCAGGCATCACTGACAAGGGAGATGGGATACAAGCTGCTAAATATGAGCTCATTCTTCATGGATTGTGCACTTGCATCTGCAAGTATTGAGGGTAAGGCGAGTTTTGACAAGACAATGTCAATGTTAAAAGATACTCCATTGAGTCAGCAGAGTGTTGAGGAGTTCAGGTCAGAGGCATACCAGGAGGCACTTGAAGAGGCAATTAAGTATTGCTATGGCGAACCTATGAGAACTGCGGCGATCTGGGTTAAGACAGAAGCATGGCCATACGGGCTTCCAAACCCAACAATAGAAACAGTCGACATCCGCTTTGCATTTCTTCTTATTCTAAGTGCAACCTTTGAGATTGAAGGATACTGTAGCGAAGATGCAGATCTGCTGAAGCCCGAATTCCCCTCCCCGGGGACAATCGGACTTAATCTCCTGATTGCCAGCTTTGAGTGGAACCCGGAGACGGGTGAGGTGGAATTCACAGTCGGGCAGGGACTGCAGGTTGGTGTTACATGGAATCCTGAAACCGGATTTGGCTTCCAGGCGGGTGTAGGTGTGGATGTGGGGTTTAGCGCCCTCAAACTTGGCGGAGGTGCTTATGTAAAGATTGATGATGGCATAAGCGTGGAAGGGGAACTGGAAGCATCCGTAGGATGGGCCCAGGTAGGAGGTGATGTGACTCTTTTTCAGCTAACACCGGAAGAGCCATGAAAAAGAACCATAACTTGAAATCATTAACTCTCTGCCTTATCCTGGCATTCCCTTTAACTGCCGGGGCTCAGAAACACTGTGAGGGCTGCGCACGACGGGCTATGCTTGTTGAATTTCTTAATCCGCATAATCCCGATTATGAAAAGCAACTGGATGCATGGCAGGAATGCACAAAAAAATATCTGGGAGACCAGGCATACCTTGGTCCAGATACACTGGAGCCGGCATACAAAGATGCTATAATGAAATGCAAATATCTTGATCCCCCAAACAAGTGGTATTGCTACCCTTCTATGATGGAAACATACCTGGGTGAGAGGCTGACTAATCCGTGCTTTCATTTTTTATCCCCAATCTTTTATGCGCCTGAAACAGACAAACCACCTGAATATATCTTTAAAGGCAGCTACGAGGCAGGACTCGAGGGAGGCCGTATAATTGAATACTTTGAAGATTATAAAAAACCGGTTATTGCCAGAATGAAGTGTGAACTCTATTATAACGGCAATACACCTATTCTCGTTCAGGAATGGTTCTCCGAAAATACAATTAATGACCCCAAGGCTTTATTCAATAAATTGAAGATGCCTAAGAATATCACCCCAGTACTTGAGGAATTTGAAAAACAACCAGTTAAATGTGAGGTTAAAATTCCTGCTTCCGAGGATATTTGCGAAAACGGAACCGCAGAAATAGAATTGTCAGCGTTCAGGGATACAAAAGGAAACCCGTCAAAGAGCTTTAACAGAATCATAGTCAGCATTTATAAAGGAGAGATCCTTAACGGCGAAAACAGTGATCTGGGTCCTGACTATAAAGTTTTTACCATCGGAGAAGGAAGTGTAAAAGTCAAATACCGGCCTCCTGCAGATAAAGATGACGGTTGGGATTGGCTGCGGGTTTATAATTCCTGTGAAATACTGCCAGCAGAAAAATCCCCAATGTCCGGGACACTGACTGATTCGATGATTGTAGATCAGCACTTCCCGTTTTTTTGCGGATTTTATAAAGGTACTGTAACAGTTACTAAAAACTGGAATTATAAAGAAGAGCATGACAATTATACATCCACATACGCCGGGGCCCAGACAGTTTCATTTAACGGAATATTCAAACCAAAAGAAGGAACAGAGGAATTGGAAAACCAGCCAATAAAAATATACGAAGCTGCATCTGTAACCGGACTATGGAAATACAATGAGGACATAACCTGTCAGGGTGCCGGGTGCGGTGATTGCCCGGGCCTCGTCAGCCAGGAGTATGGTTCCGGCACATTACCTGATCTGACCCTGATCGGGTTAATGATTATTACCAACTCATTCCCGACTGACAACAAGGCAGTTGCTGACCAGCTGGCACAATTCGGACTTGAAAACTGGTATGATATTGTCACTCCGCCCGATAATGTTGCCACACAAACAAGGACCAAAGATGAAATCGATAACAACTGCGTCTGGAGCACAAGGAACACTTCAGCTTATCTGGTCGGATCAGATATTCGCTTCAAACTTAAAGACATAGGCCATCTGAGTGGTTCTGTACAATGGAATTCTTCCAAAGGAAGGACTTCTGATTTAAGTATTACTGACATGACGGAGGCCATTTATGACCAGAAGCCTTTCGATCCGGAAAAGGATGGCAATGATTACACATACACAATCAAATGGGATCTTAAAGCATTGTGATAATCACTTAAACCTCAGTCTATGAAAACATTTATTTTTTCTTCAATTACATTGTTGCTGGCCGCAGTGTCAGCTTCGGGCCAGGAGGCCACACCCAAACCCTTCAGTTTTAAATCGGGTATAGTAGAGAATAAGTACTCCGGTGACAAAACCGGGAACTCCATCCAGTATATTGATGATCACGGCATGAAAACCGCAATGTACTCGGAGATAACCCAGGATGGTGAGACGACTGAATCATGGGTGGTCGCATATGGCGATTACCAGTATATGTGGGATCCCGATCAGCCTGACCAGGGAATGAAGATGAAGAATCCCCTTCTCTCATGGATAAAAGAGGCTTCAAAGGGTGATATGGAATCATTTACCATCTCAAGCTATGAAAAGATGGGAATGGTAAAAAACGGTAAGGAACCATTCCTTGGCAAAGAGTGCACCCTCCTGAAAGGCGATATGGGAAAAGTACTGATATGGAATGGCATCATGATGCTGATGGATTTTAAAATGGGGACCTATATCTCAAAGCAGGAGGCGACAGCAGTGAGAACAAACATCCCTGTTGATTCAAAATACTTTGTCATTCCAAAAGAGATAACCTTCATAGAAATGCCGTCATTATGAAAGGAGGATGGTGATGAAAAAAGTTCTTGCTCAGTTAATACTGATGCTTCCCTGGTTATGCCTGACCGGTCAGCAGGCTGAATTGTTGAAGAATATCAACTACGGCTCCTCAGGCTCATATATCTCGTATATGACAAACTGTGGCGGAAAGGTTCTTTTTAAAGCCACAAATTCCGGAAATACAAATAATGAGCTGTGGGTCACCGACGGAACGGCTGACGGCACTTACCTGCTGAAGGAGATAAATCCCTCAACAAAAACAGGGAGTGACATAGGCCAGATGACAATATTTAAAAATGAAGCCTATTTCAGCGCCAACGACGGAACCCACGGAGCAGAACTATGGAAAACTGACGGCACCGCCGAGGGAACAGTCATGGTAAAGGATATCTCACCCGGCAGCCAGGGAAGCCAGCCCGGTCACCTCGTCGTATGGAATGACAATCTCTACTTTAAAGCCTTTCATCCAGACTACGGAACAGAGTTATGGAGAACTGCCGGGACGAAAGAATCAACTCAACTTGTGGCAGATATAACCCCAGGTGCAGCCTCAACACAGCCAGGGTACCTTTTCCCTACCTCTTGCGGTATCTATTTCAACGGGCTTAATAATCTGCATCTCTATTTCTCCAACGGGACCCCCTCAGGTTCATTTCTCCTGTCAGACGAAATAAGTGTAGGTCAGCTTGATAATGCTTTTTTCACCGAATACAAAAATGAAGTCTATTTCCGGGCGGTTGATGCTACAAGCGGCACAGGTTCACAGCTGTGGAAGACATCAGGGAACTCTGTTACAAGAGTGACAGGGTTCGTAAGCGGTACTACCCAATTCGATCCCAGGCACCTCACAGTGGCAGGAGGTAAACTTTTCATGGTTGGCGAACAGGAGCCTTACGGGAGGGAGTTATGGGTTCTGGATGATTCAGGCATTAAAATGGTAAAAGATATTAATCCCGATGGACACGCAGGACTTGCCGGCGGTTTCTTCACAGAATTCAAGGGAAAGCTTGTATTTTCAGCTAATATTCCGGCATCCGGACAGGAGGTCTGGGTGTCAGATGGCACCTCGAACGGGACAAAAATAATAAAAGACCTGAATCCCGGACCTGCCAGTTCCTTTGCAATATCACCTGTAAATATCGGGGATACCCTTTACTTTTCTGCTGACGATGGAACAGGTGGTGAGATATGGAGGATACTCAGCCCCGATGGCCAGCCTGAGAAATTTATTAATATCATCGGAGGTGGGGCCTGGGGCCCGGAACTGGCACGGATTGGCAAAACATACGTCTTTTCAGCCAGTGATGCTGTGAACGGTACCGAACTGTGGAAGATGACCCTGTCAGGCAGTACCGATATTCAGCGAGTTACGGGAAGATCATTATTCATGGTCTATCCCAATCCGGCAACCGATCACCTCACCGTTGAGTTTACCGAAGACTGCAGATGGCCTGTAACTATATCTCTTCTGGATATATCCGGAAGAAAGGTCTATGAATGCACAGCGGATAAAAGGGTGGTTACAATTGACAATCTTACTGCACATATCAATCCGGGATTGTACATTGTGAGAATAAGCGACAGACTCACTGAGGCGGCTGTCAGAATATTAATAAAGAAGTAGCGCTTCTCTATTATCTATTCCTTCTTCTCAGGAGCAAACAGCCCCTCTCTTGACAGCAGATGATCCAGATTCGCAAGCCCGTACACTACCACGGCAGTGACGACAGCGGTATGCTTCTGGTACTCGGCAATGCTCTTGTCATACGTATCACGCTCGGTGTGCCATATCTCTCCGTATGCGAAGTTATACCCTTTTGAGTCGGACGTTTCAAATGAAAGCGTCGGCACTGCGTTCATTGCAAAGTGTGCATGATCCGACCCTCCCGCTGAAGTTGGTCTGGGCCTTGCAGGTGTGGTACGCTTAGTGAGCGTGAACGGGAAATCAGGACTTATGCTGTTGAGTGGCTTGCACACCTTTTCAAAGTCCTCATACATCGCCTCGGGCACAGTCAGCCCTGATGCCACGGTAGGACCACCATCGCGGTTGAAATAGTTCGAAATCCCCGGCAACTTGTCCATATTGCTTTCAACCCAGTGCTTTGATCCCAGCAGTCCGAACTCCTCGCCTGCCCACAGGCATACCAGTATGGTACGCTCGGGCTTACCCCCAGCTGCCATGATGAGACGGGCTGCCTCCATAGCCGGAGTAACGCCTGATCCGTCATCAACACCGCCGGTGGCCACATCAAACGCATCAAGATGTCCTCCCATCATGACGTACTCATCAGGGTACCTTGTCCCTTTGATGACTCCAATAACATTGTGATATTTCACAGGTCCGGGCTTGAAATGATTGCGGATGTCAAACTCAAGGAGGAAGTATCTTCTCTCTTTGGCCATCTGTTCGATGATCTTATACTGGCTCTCGTCAAGCTTGATATCACAGACCGTGGGGAGATTTTCAAAGGTCATGTTATCGAGGTTCTTGCGGTCATAAAGTGCTGTGATGGGAACTGTGGCACTCTGAATGATTCCCAGAATTCCAGCCTCACGCATCTCCCTGTAGAAGAGGGCCGGCTCCTCCTTAAGAGGAAGCATCGGCTTTGGCTCACTACCACGGTTGGTGAAATTTTCACGCATTATCTCCCGGTTGATTTTTGAGATGGAATCATTGTACACCTTTATCACATCCCTTGCTGAGTCAGCCTTGAGTGAGAAGTCTATGGGCCATCCTGTGCTCTTCCCCCCTATCAGCACCCACGCTCCCTTCAGGGCTCCCTTCATCCTTTCAAACTCCTCCTTGCTCTTCGGCTCAATAAGGACATGACCGCGCTGAACACCTTTCGTACCTGAAGTAAATGAGGGAGTGGCAAAATGCAACACCATGCCATTATCTGAAAGCATGCGGCCGAACCACGGGCCCCTGTTAAATCCTACCGGCACAGTGCCTGCCTCGTCAATGATCACCTCCATACCCCACTTCTTAAACTCCGAGGCACACCACAATGCGGCATTCTCATAAGCGTCAGATCCTATCAGCCTTCCGCCGAAACGGTTTGAGATGACATCAAGATGCTGCATGGTGCGGTTATCAGTCTGACCAAGCTCGATTATACGGTCAACAACTTTTCCCTGCTGGGCATCCAGTCCAGCCGTAGCCATCAGAAACAAAAAAGGCAGAATTATTCTTTTCATTTATTCCGGTTTTAGAGTATCGCAAGCTAATTATTATAACCGGAATTATTCCTCTGCCGCTATGTGTTGTTCAGCAACTCCATGCCAGGTCCCCTGATGCCGGTACCCTGAGCAGATTCCTGAACTTGTTGAAGGTGTCGAAGGAGATCCTGCACCTTGCCCCTTGCTCCTTGCTCCTTGCTCCTTGCTCTAACACCCTGAGCTCTGAGCCATACTTCCTTCCCGATAATCTTCCTACCTTAGACCCATGTACCAGAAAGACTATATCCTCCGCATGATCGAGATGCTGGGTGACCTGCTGGCAGCTCTCTTCGGCATGATAAGGAGAGGAGAGTTCACCCAGGCATCTGAAAATCTCGAACGCATTTATTATGATATGCTGAAGGATGACGCCTCTTTCTTCAGGTCAATCCCAAAAGAAGATCTGACACACAAGCTTCTAGAAGAGCATAATTATACCAACGGGCATCTTGAGATACTTGCCGAACTCTTCAACGCCGAGGCAGAGCTTGCGGCTGCGCAGGGCAATCCGAAAGGCTGTCTTGAATATTCAGAAAAATCGTTACTGCTTTTTGAATTTATTGATCTTCAGCAAAAGACTCTCTCCCTTGACCGTCTTGACAAAATGACTGCAATCCGCAATCGGATTTCGAGACTTATGGACTGATAATAAAAGACTTAACCACAGTGTTACTCGGGGCCATACCTTGCGGCCTCAGTGGTTAAGAAAGAAAGAAACAAGGGAGATTCGAAATAATTTTTTACGCTTTGCGGGATTTCCTCACTGCGCTCGTCAACTTGTGATTTTTGTCTTGTGACTTTTGTCTTTTATCTTAACCTATAGCTGCAAGCTTCTGCGCCAGAATCGCGACTCCCCTTCCGGCTCCCTCACTTATATATTCAACTTCATGATGCGAAGGTATCCTGACAGGATTGGGGTCAACAACATATACCGGTGTCATCATTGAGACATAGTGGATCAGTCCGGCAGCAGGATAAACATTCAGCGATGTGCCTATTACTACAAATATCTCTGCATAAGAAGCAATCTCCGCAGCCTCCTCCATCGCCGGAACCGCCTCTCCAAACCAAACTATATTTGGTCTGAGGAGTGATCCGTCGGCAGCTTTTTCCCCTGGCTCAATATCGCGGTATCCGATATCGATTACATTACCAGGATCTATGCTGCCCCGTGCCTGAGTCAGCATGCCATGCAGGTGCAGCACCCTGGTGCTCCCGGCACGTTCATGGAGATTGTCGACATTTTGAGTTATAATCTGTACGTCAAAATCCTTCTCCAGTTTAACCAGTCCGGTGTGACCCGCATTTGGCTGTGCCATCTCAAGATGCCGGCGCCTCTCATTATAGAAGCGCAACACCAGTTCCGGATCTCTGTGCCATGCCCCTGGGGTAGCCACATCTTCAACCCGGTACTCCTCCCATAACCCTCCGCTTTCGCGAAATGTCTTTATACCGCTCTCGGCACTCATCCCGGCGCCGGTAAGAACCACAATCTTTTTCATGACGTGAATATAATAAATTGCATGCGTTAATGAGCAGGGAGCATGGGGCATGGAGCATGGAGCTCAGGGAGAATAGCAGACAGATTTAAATAAGTAGTTTCCCCTCCTGAGACAGGAGGGGTCTCACTGGCGGTCGCCAGTGAGGGGGTGGTGGACAATATACCATTCAGGCAGAGGTCAGGGTGCATAGCAGAAATGCAGAGAATGGAGCTGGTTTATTATGCTGCATAGTTTCTATATTTACATAGACTTACTTAAATCTTATGGGCAACGATACAATAGGTGCGATTCTTGAAAACCAGCGAAAGTTTTTTGCGGCAGGGACGACACTCGATATCAGATACAGGCTGGAAGTGCTGAAAAAGCTTCGCTTCCTGATTCTTAAGTATGAACCTCAGATCATGGAGGCTTTGTGGAATGATTTTCACAAACCTGAATTTGAAGCGGTGGCTACCGAAACCAGGTTCGTCATCAAAGAGTTGAATCATGCTATCAGAAGGCTGAGGCGCTGGTCGAGGCCACAGAGAGTCCGCACACCAATTGTGCACTTTATTGCATCCAGTCGTATCGTACCTCAGCCCTATGGACAGGTGCTAATTCTCTCGCCATGGAATTATCCTTTTCAGCTTTCAATGGTCCCGGTGATTGGTGCACTTGCAGCAGGCAACTGCGTGGTCATGAAAGTCTCGCAGCAGGTCCCTCATACTACTGCTGTACTGCAAAAGATTATTGAAAATTTCCCGTCTGAGCTTATCGTGATGATCAACGGAGACCATACGGTAAGCGAACATTTGCTTAACCATAAGTTTGATTACATCTTTTTTACAGGGAGCTGCAATATCGGCAAATATGTCATGGAAAAGGCAGCCGTCAACCTGACACCTCTGTCGCTCGAGCTGGGAGGCAAGAACCCCTGCGTCGTCACTGCAGATGCCAGGCTTGATTACGCTGCCAGAAGGATCGTGTGGGGGAAGTTCATGAACGCCGGTCAGACCTGCATATGCCCTGATTACCTGCTTGTGGACAGGAAGATCAAAGACCGCTTTCTTGAACTTATCAGGAAAGAGATTAACGCATCCTACGGCGCCGATCCTGAAAAAAGCCGGGACTACGCAAGGATCATCAGCAGTAATAACGTAAGAAGGCTTGAGGCACTGATGCACAGCGGCACAATTGTCACAGGCGGAAAGTGCGACCCTGAAAGATGTTATGTTGAACCGACGGTTATTAAAGACATAAGGCCTGACGACCCGGTGATGGACGAGGAGATTTTCGGGCCACTGCTGCCTGTTATTGACTTTGATGATTTCAATGAGGTTTACAGAATTATCGAGCAGCATCCCAAGCCGCTTGCCGTTTATATTTTCACTGAAGACAGTAAGGTCGCAGGAAAATTCATTGAGAAGACACAAAGCGGGACAGCAGCAGTTAATGACACGGTCATCCAGATTGCCTCGCCATGGCTTCCATACGGAGGTGTCGGATGCAGCGGCATGGGGAAATACCATGGCAAAAAGTCATTCGAGACTTTCTCGAACATGAGGGCACTGATTAATAAGTCAACTCTGATTGACTTTCCAATACGCTATCCGCCGTATACTCAGATCAAAACAAGGATTCTGAGCCTCCTGATGAGATAATTCTATCAGAGCGGGCAAAGCCGGTCTGTGCCTTCCTTTCTTCATATACAGTATCCGGCTGCTAATGGTGTGCATCTAGACAAATTTGCAGAGTCCTTATTTTCTTCGTAACTTGTATAAAATCTGTCCTGATGAAACAACTGACGGTCATATTGCTGATTCTGGCATCTGCCCTGCATACCCAGAAAAAGGATAAATATGAATCGGCACGATTTAAGATGGTTGATAGCCAGATTGCGGCGCGGGGAGTCAGTGATGCAGCAACCCTGCGGGCAATGAGAACGGTACCCCGTCATCTCTTTGTTCTGCCTGAAAATGAAAAAGAGGCCTACAGCGACAGGCCTCTGCCTATAGGATACGGTCAGACCATCTCGCAGCCCCTTATCGTCGCCTATATGACAGAGCTGTCAAGACCGGCAAAAGGCAAGAAAGCGCTTGAGATAGGTACCGGATCAGGATACCAGGCAGCCGTGCTCGCGGAAATAGTTGACACCGTTTATACAATTGAGATAGTACCCGAACTGGCATGGGAGGCGACAGCCAGACTGAAGATCCTTGAATATCAGAATATAGTCACAAAATACGGCGATGGCTACAAAGGTTGGCCTGAGCACGCTCCGTTTGACATCATAATCGTCACGGCGGCTGCTGATCACATCCCCGAGCCACTCAAGGAACAGCTTGCAGAGGACGGCAGGCTGGTGATGCCTGTCGGAGACCCCGCCAAAGTACAGCAACTGATACTTCTGATAAAGAAAAAGGGTAAGATCACAGAGACTGTCCTGGAGCCGGTAAGGTTTGTCCCCCTTAAGAGACTGGAATAGCACTTACATTAAGACAAAAGACAAAAGTAAAAAGATAAAAGTCTGGCAATTAATCTTTTGTCTTGTGACTTTTGTCTTTTATCTTTTCTATCCGTGAATACCCATAAGCCTCTGAAACACGACTGCATATTTATTAACTTAGTGGTATGGAAAAACTCAATCTATTTTTTGCACAGATAAAAGATATCAGCTTCTGGCAGAGGCTCTTTCACTGGAGGAAAATCAGATCACTCAGCTTTGATGCCTATGAGGAATTCAGGAACTTTGCCAGGGAGCTCGAAAACGTACGGAAATCGACAGACGAGCTCCGCAACCGCATCACTGATATCTCTGCACGAAACGAGAGCCTCCAGCAAAAGACCAGGGAGCTCGAGGTAAATTCCGCCCGTAAGGATGCACAGATGGAGGAGCTCAATGGCCGGCTAAGGGAGCACTCGGGAACAATAAATGAGCTTACGAAGAAAGTCTCAGCTTTTGAAGCATCAAAGGAGGATAATGTCAGAAACTATAATGAAAACATTGCACGTCTCAACCAGACCAAGGAGAGCCTCGAGGCAGAACGCAAAAGATTGAGCGATAACAGGGTGCGTGAGGCTGAGGAGCGTCTCGAGAACATGAAGAGACAGTGGTCAGAGCATGAGGCAGATGTAAAAAACTCTATCATTAAAATTTGTGACCTTAACCATGTGAAATATGTCGAGAAGGTCCCTTTCAGGGGTAATCCCGACAACACTATTGAGATAAGCGGCGAATACATAATCCTTGACGCCAAGAGTCCGGCAAGTGACGACCTGAAGAACTTCCCGCTTTACATAAAGGCGCAGGCCGAGAGTGTGAAAAAATACGCCAGCCAGGATAATGTCAAGAAAAGCATTTTCCTCGTCGTTCCCACAAATACCATAGAACACCTGAAACAGCTCACCTACAGGATGGGCGATTATGATGTATTTGTCATCACCAGGGACTCCCTCGAGCCTGTCATACTGTCCCTGAAGAAGATAGAGGAGTACGATCTGGCAGAAAAGTTGAGCCCCGAAGACCGCGACAGTATCTGCCGCATCATTGGCAAGTTCGCCCATACGGCAAAGCGCAGGATTCAGGTTGACCAGTTCTTCTCCGAGGAGTTTATTGATATCGTCCTCAGGAGTCAGAAAGATCTGCCTGACGACCTGCAGAAGCAGGTCATCGAATTTGAAAAGTCCGAAAAACTCAATCCGCCAACCGAGAAACGGGCCAAGATCATCTCAATAGACGAACTGCAACGCAGAGGCGAAGAGATAAAAGCTGAAACAGAGATACGGAAGCTCTCTCCCCCCGCCGAAGCAGCTGAATAATCAGCTCTTTAAAGCATTTACTTGCAATTATTTTTAAAAAATCCTGATAATAAAAGAGTTATTCACGGCATTTAATTGTTCTTGACATTAGAACCGTGAAACTCAGTCTTAACACAGTGAAAATCAGTGTTAAAAAAGTATCTATCCGATGACCGGGCAGGTTTCTCCGCCCCGATGTCGTCAGCTTCAGAATGCTGAGACAAAACCTGCACTTAACCTTCCGTAGCTGTTGCCTGAAAAAATATATGTATACTCAGAAACGATCCTCACATTGCGCCTCAGAAGGTGCCCTGCATGAAATGTGGCTGAAGTGTAATCAAGCTCATCAAGGTCTGACGATATCCAGTTAAACAACCCGGTGAAGTACCACTTGCTCAGGTCCCCTTTCGGAGCATATATTAACTCAGCAAAGCCCCCGTGCGTAAGCACATCTTCAAGTGATGATTCTGCACTCTCAAGGTACACCTCCGAATCTGTACGTCTCATGTACTGAAGGTTACATATAAACTTTTCATTGAAATTAAGTGCAATATCGGGCCCGTACATCATTACAGAACTTGTAAAAGAACCTGTATTGTCTGCAAGCAACTCTTTTCCCGAATACCCGAAGAAGCCTACCGAAACATATTTGCCTATGTCCTGCGTCAGCCTGACCATAACATTTTTGTACTTGTCCTTGTCAAAGACATACCACTCATCGGTTTCTCCCAGTCCTGCCCCGTTGACAATTTCGGCAACAATGGTCGTGCCTGTGGAAAAGCCCTTGTCAAACATTATACCACGATCGTACTTAAGGTCAATTGATGACGCCCCGGGCGCCGTACCATATATCTTGTATGGTTCAAGTGTCAGGCGGAGTTCGCTTTTGTACAAAGGATCAGATGTCTGGAACTGCCCGATATAAAAATTTATTCCTGATCCGAAAAGATCATTGTAAACCAGGAATGCGTCTTCAATGCCAGCAACATCCCCTCGCTCATTAAGAAGGAAATAGAAATAGTAGGAGAGCTTTTTTGACAGCTCGCCTCCGGAGAGAATCTTAATGACAAACGGAGCAGCAAAATCAACTGTACCCTCATCACTGAAATTGAAAGAGGCATATCCTTCAAACCTGAACGCCAGGGGCAACTCCCTGAACAGTGACAGCCTCTCGTCACCTGTCTCGATGAGGTGCCTCGGGGCTTCATACTCTGTCATGCGGAACCCTGCTCCCGCAAACTCATCGCCGAAGGCTTTAAGCCTCGGCATGGCAGGCGAATGGCAGACCTGGCACGATATCTGGTATTTTCTCGCAAAGGCCGGGATGGCATTGATATTCTCCACAGTTAACCCCATTACGAGGATAGCTGCAATGGCTCCCTTTAAGATTATTGTTCGGCTCATTGTATCAGTTTTATGAGGTTGGTCACTGGAGTATTTCTACGGTCGTCGAATGTTCATTGACCTTTATTATTTCAGACTCATCGGCGGGTACCTTGAGAAAATCAGCCACAGGCTTGACTAGAAGCTGATAATTCAGCACCGCTTTAACAACCATCTTTCCGGGGGCAGCGTCGTAAGGTACCTTGAAGGTCAGCTGTTCAACCTTGGTCTCCCTCGGCCCAATCCTGTAGTCAACGCCAAGGCTGGCTGTGTTCCACTGCATAATGGTCATCCTCCCCTGTTCATCGAAATAAGGCATTCTGAATATCCTGTCACCGTAAGGGATGCCGTCACGCTGAACGCCTTTGAAATCACTTATCTTCAGCGGAACGCCCATGTCCTGGTAGGCAAGGTAATCGCCTGATATCGTGTACTCTTCTCCTTCAAATCCCTTCTTGTCAACAGGAATGTGGAATGTCTTCCCTTTGGCATCCGTAGCTTCTACATGCATCCAGGCAATACGGTCCTCAACTGAGCCGGTAGGAAATTTATGACCGGTCTTCTGGTTAAAGAGAGCAACTGTAAAGATTATTCTCTCACCCGGCTCTGCCTCACGCAGATCAGGCTGTATCCTTAGTTCTATGGTACCCCTTACTTTCCCGGGGTCATGGGCTCCGTGGAAAAGATGCAGTCTGGCATCGTCATAGGTCTTGCCCATCAGGGCAAACTGATATTCACCTTTGGGCATATGGCAGTCATGGCATCTTACTCCCTCCTTTGCATAAGGCCCTTCCTTCCATTCAAGCTGTGTGCTCTTGACCCAGACACCGTAAGGATTCTTTTCATTATGACAGTTGCCGCAAAACTCTGTTGTCCTGAAGAAATCGTTCTGGACAATTTTATGTGCCGGAGACTCTATCTGCGGCATGCGACCTGACTGCTTCGTCATGCCGGGAACAATATAATAACTGAAGTTGAAAGGCGGATCAGTCTGCGCTTTCTGGGTCAGATGGCATACCTCACACGATACAGATTCGTTGGCCATGCTCTTCTCTTCAGGCCGGGGAGGAGGCAGCGTGCCTCCCATAAATGCCAGCGGAGCATGGCAGCCGTTACAGCCGTCAACCACATCCTTGATCTCAGGCTTAGCCTCAGCATGAGCCACGGCGAGGCCAAAATACTCGATCTCATCCCAGTGATGGGTGTAGGCCTGTGACATCATTGACTGGCTCCATTGCTCGTAGATGCCCGGGTGGCATGAGCGGCACTTTAGTGCCGTCTCAAAGTCCTTATATGCATACTTACCTTTCAGGTCCTCCTGCGGCAGGAGATGACTGGCAGTAAAAGCAGTAAGGATCAGAACTGCTCCGGCGATAATAAAGGCCGGTAATCTTTTGACTTTGTTTCTGTAAATCATGGGTTCAGGGATTAACACCTAAATATACAAATAAATATTGTCAAAAACCAAATCAATTTGCAGCAATGTTCCAGAGTGATTGCATCCAACCTCTCTGCCATGCATTTTACATGATATAATATCGATTTTTATTCTACATTTGAACCAATAATCAATGATCATGGTCCACAGCTGGACACTGGAATATCAGATAAAGATCAACCGTTCAGGATTGTATTGATCTTCCTCTATTGACAAATGTTGCGACGCACAACCTGTGCATCGTCATACCAGTCATCATCAATTGTATAATTCTTATTAAATCCAGTATCATGAAAACATTAATAATAACCGGTTCAGGCCTTACAGTAAACGATGTTGTGAATGTCGCCCGACACGGGCAGAAGATTGAGTTGCATCCTGATGCGCGCAGCAGGATCCTTGAATGCCGTGCGATGCTTGAGAAAAAGATAGTGGCGCACGAGATAATGTACGGTGTCAACACCGGCATCGGCGAATTCTCCGAGATGGTCCTCAATGACGACCAGATCAAGGACTTTCAGAAATACCTTGTATATAATCATGCTGCAGGCATTGGCGATCCGGCATCAATTGAGACAGTAAGGGGTGCCATGCTCGGGAGGATAAACGTCCATGCCCACGGCAACTCAGGCTGCCGTCTCGAGATAACCGAGACCTATGTTGAAATGCTGAACAAGGGGGTAACCCCGTTCGCATGCCAGAAGGGATCTGTCGGAGCCTGTGGCGACCTGGCACCCATGTCGCAGATAGCCCTGCTTCTGCTCGGCGAGGGCAAGGCTTATTATAACGGAGAGCTCCTCGAGGGGGGCGAGGCAATGAAAAGAGCCGGAATCGCTGTTCCCGGACTGCAGGCGCGTGACGGACTGGCAGCCATTAACGGATCTAACATGCTCACAGCAATGAGCGCCATCTGGCTCCTTGATGCCAATAACTGGCTGAAGCAGGCTGAGATAGCCGCTGCCATGTCTCTTGAGGCCCTCAAGGCCAACATGAAACCCTATGCCCCTCTGCTGCATGAGGTAAGAGGCTTTAAAGGAGCCATCAGAAGCGCAAACGCCATCAATAAATGCATTGCCGGCGGTGACCTGAAAGAGGGAAGGGTAAAATCGAAAGTACAGGATGCCTATTCAATGCGGTCGACTCCACAGGTCATTGGATCAGCACACGACATGCTGGCTTATGCCCGCAGCCAGGTCGAAATCGAACTCAACGGCGTAGGCGATAACCCCATCTTCTTCCCCGATAAGAACCTGCAGCTCTCAGGCGCCAACTTCCAGGGATCGCCCGTAAGCGTCCCGATGGATATGGCCGGCGCATGCATAACCATGGTCAGCGTTATGTCAGAGAGAAGAATGAACCGCCTTAATAACCCGGCTCTCAGCGTTGGGCTGCCCGACTTCCTTACAAAAGGTGCCGGCATGTTCTCAGGAATGATGCTCAGCCAGTATACTGCAGATATGCTGATAGTAGAACAGCGAATACTCTCTATGCCGGCTTCCATCCAGTCGATACCTGCCGCTGCTGACCAGGAAGACTTTGTATCAATGGGTATGAATACCGCTATAAAAAACAACCAGATACTCGACAATGCCTATGGTATACTCGGCATAGAGTTTATGGCTGCAGCTCAGGCACTCGATTTCCGTAAGGAGGAATACAGCTTCGGAAAAGGAGTTCAGAAGGCCAAGGATGTCATCAGGAAACATGTTGAATTCCTTGACATAGACCGTCCGCTATACCCCGACCATACCGCGATGAAGGAATTGGTCAAATCATGCGAAATATTAGTTGAAGTAGAAAACGAAGTCGGCAGCCTGTCGTAAAGAGGTTGCATGCAAAAGCAATTTCAGGTCCACCTGTAGAGACGTTGCATGCAACGTCTCCCAGGTATACATGTCTACAATAAAAACTAAATTTCGAAATCTTCCAGAATATGTTAAAAGAAAATTCACGTCGTAAATTCATAACCAACACAGCTATTGCAATGTCTACAACAGGATTGCTGGCGTCAGGGTGCTCCGCAGAAAAGGAAAGGATGGCAGGTAAATTTATCCATCATGTATTCTTCTGGCTTAAGGAGCCCGTTACGGATGATATATCAGCGAAATTTGAGGCAGCGCTCAGGGAAC
The DNA here is from genome assembly GCA_963732365.1 of uncultured Bacteroidales bacterium. Taxonomy (GTDB): domain Bacteria; phylum Bacteroidota; class Bacteroidia; order Bacteroidales; family VadinHA17; genus SR-FBR-E99. The sequence continues at coordinate 346,555 of CAVSZC010000004.1, forward strand.
TGGTGACCATTGAGACAATCGTCGGTTATCACCTGGGAAAGCCCGCTGCCACAAACAGGGAGGTGATAGATTCATCATACACCTATTCACTGCTGACAACATTCAAAAACAAGGCAGACCAGGATATCTACCAGTCGCACCCGAAGCATCTTAAATTCATCGAAGATTGTGATGACCTGTGGGAAAGGGTTGTTGTTTACGATTCGGAGAACATTTGATTTAACACACTATTTCAATGTAATCCATGCAAAATCAATTTTGCATGAACCCGTAGAGACGTTGCATGCAACGTCTCTACATGAATATCCACAGCAATTATCGTCGGTGAGAATGTCTGCAATTTCACCAAAACCCGGATCATTACCGGTCATTATCCGATCATTCAAATCAGCGGTGACAAAAAATGCGAGGAAAATAAACCGCCGGTTTCAATGGCAATCCGGTTACCATGATCGCATTATCAGGGACATGAACGAAATGGAACGTGTCAGAAAATACATCCGTAATAACCCTTTGGCCCAATAATTGAATAGGATTATTAAATTTGATCGTCGTATGTAATCATTTCCGTCATGAAAAGATTTGCCCTTCCTGTACTGATAATTTTCCTAAGCTCCTCCTGTGCCATGCAGGAACTGTATCTTAATGTCACGCAGCCTGCCCCTGTCACCATCGCTCCGGAGATAAAAACAATAGGTGTCATTGACAGATCGACGCCAACCGATGAGACCGAGATTGTTGATCTCCTTGAAAAGGTGCTTACGCTCGAAGGAGAAGAGCTTGATAGCATTGGCTCGGGCGAGGCTATCAAAGGGATGACCGAAGAACTGACGGCCAATGACAGGTTCAACGAAGTGAAACCGGTGACCGACACCAAATTCAAAACGACATACACAGGGAGCCTGCCTGCCCCTCTGATGTGGGAACAGATTGACCTGATATGCAGGGAGAGCGGCACCGATGCTCTCTTCGCTATGGAGATGTATGACACTGACACAAGGATAAACTACTCCACCGAAAATGTACGGGTTCCGACTCCCATGGGAGATATTCCTATGCTGGAACATATCGTTTCGATGGAGACATTTGTCAAGACCGGATGGAGGATCTATTCACCGTCTGACAGAATGATACTGGATGAATATATCATGACCGAATCAATAATGTCAACCGGCAGAGGCATCAATCCGGCCAAGGCCGTTTCAGCACTGCTTCTCAGAAAAGATGCGGTGAAGCAGGTCAGCAACAAGGCCGGACACGTCTATGCCATGAGGCTCCTTCCCTATGTAATAAGAGTATCACGCGATTATTACGTGAAGGGGACCGATAACTTCCAGGTCGCAAAGCGCATGGCACAGCTTGGTAAATGGAATGAGGCTGCTGAACTCTGGGAAAAGGAAACATCAAGCACTGATGCGAAGGTGGCCGGCAGGGCTCACTATAACATGGCCATCATCAATGAGATAAACGGCGACCTGGAGGCTGCAATTTCATGGGCACAGAAGTCGTATGAATACTATAATATCAAACCCGGGCTTGATTACACCAGGATACTCCAAAACCGCCTCGATAACCTTGATCTGCTGAAATACCAGGAGCAGAGGTAGTGGCACGGAGCAAGGTGCAAGGTGCAATGGTAATAGTATTGATTAAAGATTTCCCCTCCTAAGTTAGGAGGGGTCCGGTCCGGCCACTGACGGACCGGGGGGTGGTCTGCTGGATATTAACCCGCAAATACAACATAAATCATTCATCCTATATGAAAAACATAACCTTTTGTTGCATTCTTTTAATGTCCGCCTCACTGTTGGGTCAGGATAATGATCTTCTTAAATATGTCAATCCCTTTATCGGCACTGACCGGATGGGCCATACTTACCCAGGCGCCACGGTGCCGTTCGGGATGGTCCAGCTCTCTCCTGATACCGACACTGTTCCCTATGAGATAGGTGGAAAATACAACAAGGATGTATATAAATACTGTGCAGGCTACCAATACGGCGATAAAACCATCGTGGGGTTCTCACACACTCATTTCAGCGGCACCGGCCATTCCGACCTCGGCGATATCCTGATCATGCCAACATCAGGCGCACTGCAAATGAATCCCGGCACGGCCGATGCACCCGACAAGGGCTTCCGGTCACGGTTCAGCCATGACAACGAGAAGGCCTCTCCGGGATATTATTCCGTAAAACTCGATGATCATAACATACTGGCAGAGATGACAGCCACCACCCGTGTGGGTATCCACAGGTACACCTTCACTGACGGAGGAGATGCACATGTCATTCTCGATATGATGCACGGCATCTACAATTATGACGACAAAAATGTCTGGACTTTCATCAGGGTTGAAAATGACACGCTCGTTACCGGCTTCAGGCAGACGAACGGATGGGCACGTACAAGGACAGTCTACTTTGCCATAGCCTTCTCTAAGCCGGTTGAGTCATACGGCTTTGTAAACAACGCACCTCCTCAGGTATACAGGGGCTTCTGGCGCCGGTTTGACCAGAGTAACAACTTCCCCGAAGCAGCCGGAACACAGATAAGGGGACACTTCGACTTCTCAGTTTCAAAGGGTGAACAGATAACCCTCAGGGTGGCCCTGTCACCTGTCAGCACCGAAGGAGCAGTCGCTAACATGCGTGCTGAAACGCCCCGGTCAGAATTTGAAGCCTGTAGGAAGAATGCCATGGCAATGTGGCAGAATGAGCTTGGCAAGGTCAGAGTGCAGATGATGAAAAATGACCAAATGGTCAACTTCTACACAGCCCTCTACCATGCCTTCCTCTCTCCCACCATCTACATGGACGCTGATAACAGGTATAAGGGCCTTGACCAGAACATTCACACGGCCGATGGCTTTAACAATTACACGACATTCTCCCTGTGGGACACCTACCGTGCGCTGCATCCTCTCTTCACAATATTGCAGCAAAAAAGAACATCTGACATGGTTAACTCCATGCTCGCACACTATGACCAGAGCGTTCATCACATGCTGCCTGTCTGGTCTCACCATGCCAATGAGAACTGGTGCATGATAGGGTATCACTCGGTGCCGGTCATTGCCGATGCCGTTGTGAAGGGCTTGTCCGGATTTGATTACGGCCGTGCCCTGGAGGCGTGCGTCACTACAGCCCGTAACGGATGGTATGACGGACTGGATGATTACATGCGTCTCGGATATGTCCCCGACGAACGGACGGCATCGTCGGTGTCGGTGACCCTCGAATATGCATATGACGACTGGTGCATATCACAAATGATTAATAAATTAGATGTAGAGACGTTGCATGCAACGTCTCTACGGGTGGATACCAATTTATTTCGGGAATTTAATGCGCGGTCCCGTAATTACCGTAATGTGTGGGATCCGTCAACCGGGTTCATGCGACCTCGCAAGACCGATGGCACATTCCGGGCTGAATTTGACCTTCTCAGCACTCACGGACAAGGTTTCATCGAAGGGAATGCATGGAACTACAGCCTTTATGTGCCTCACAACCCGGAAGGTCTCATAGAACTCATGGGAGGCCGTAAGAGATTCACCGAACATCTTGATTCGCTCTTCACCATGTATCTGCCCGACAGCTTCTTCGCCGAAACGGAAGACATAACCCGTGAAGGCATAATCGGCAACTACGTACACGGAAACGAGCCGTCTCACCATGTGCCCTATCTCTTCAATTATGCCGGAGCGCCACGGAAAACTCAGTATTGGACACGGCAAATAATGGACTCAAAATATCTGCCGGCACCTGACGGACTGAGCGGCAACGACGACTGTGGACAGATGAGCGCATGGTATATCTTCTCAGCCCTTGGCTTCTATCCTGTCGCACCGGGCTCTGACAGGTATGATCTCGGTAGTCCGCTTGTCAGCGAAGCCGTAATAAACCTTGAGAACGGGAAACAGTTCACCGTCAGCACAGTAAACCAGTCACCCGAAAATGTGTATGTTAAAAAAGCCGAGCTCAACGGCAAAAAGCTTGACCGGCCATGGATAAGGCAGGAAGAAATAATGCAGGGAGGGCACCTTGTATTTTATATGAGCCGTTGACAAAAGCGTCAGTTCATCATTTTTCTTAAATTGCGCTCTCACAGGGAACTGAATGAAAGAGCGACCGGCAGATGAGAGGACCTTGCTGAAAATGATTTCTGAAGGGGATGAGTCAGCCTTCAGGAAGGTTTATGACGCCTATTACGATCATATCTACAACGCGGCATATTCATTCACCAAGTCACCTCATATTTCCGAAGACATTGTACAGGAGGTATTCTGCAGGGTGTGGCACAGAAGAGCCACACTTCCGGATGTCGAAAAGTTCGATGCCTATCTTTTCATCATGGCCCGTAACCACATCCTGACAGAGATGAAGAGCCGCCTGAGGCATAATGCGTTCGTCAATCATCTCCGTGCACACTTTACCGAAGCATCTGACAGTCAGTTTCACGACCTTATTGCGAAGGAGTCAGAGTCAATCATCAGGGATGCCGTCGACAAACTTCCGCCGCAGCAAAAAACCGTATTCAGTCTCAGCAGGGAGGAGGGTCTGAGCCAGGACGAAATAGCTGCCAGGATGAATATCTCAAAGAATACTGTCAGAAACCATATGAACGCAGCCCTGAGGTTCATCAGGCACTATATGCATCTCTCGAACCGCATTATTAAATCTATCCTGATCCAGCTCCTGATTGTCATTATGACAGGTCTCTGAGGCATATCTGACCAGCCCGGGAGGGATAGATAATTGAGACTCCTTTTCTTTTCCTGAAAAAAAACAATACCCGACTGGTATCTGACCCGGCCCCGGCACTCTTTATACAGAATCATGAACAGAATTAAAGTTTAAAGTATATGTTTTCAGGAAAAAACAGAGTCAGGAAACTGCTGGCAGACTATCTGCAGGATGATCTGACGCCGGAACGGCTCGATGAGGCTATCAGGGAGATCCTAAATGACTCGAACAGCAGGATCATAGAGGAGATTGCTGACAAGACCCTCAGGAGCAAAGAGACTGCTGCCCTGGCCGACAGGGGGAAATTTGATGAAAGGTTCAGGAGACTCATGGAAATTGCGCGGGCAACCGGCACCGGGAAATCTGAAGAGGAACCCATAATCTTCACAAGAAAAACAAGGGTTCTGTCACTATGGACAACTATCGGTGCCGTTGCATCTGTTATACTCCTTCTTGCCATCGGCGGACTGTGGATGAAAGGTCTTCTCGACCCTGATGAGAAGCAGGGGATGACAGCACAGATAAATGTTGACCTCGAGCCGGGGTCTGAAAAGGCAGTGCTTACTCTTTCCGACGGTTCCACGGTGATACTCGACACGGCAGGCAACGGGCTTCTCGCAAGGCAGTCAAACACCGACATCATAAAGCTTGCTGACGGTCAGATTGGTTACGCCAGCAAAGGCAGAGAATCACTCAGGATCATATACAATACCATAACAACCCCGCGAGGCGGTGAATACAGCGTGATCCTCCCTGACAGCAGCAGGGTATGGCTCAATGCAGAGTCATCAATCCGTTTTCCCGTCGCTTTTTCCGGAAGACAGAGAGCTGTTGAGATTACCGGTGAGGCCTATTTCGAGGTGGTAAAAGACCAAAATATGCCCTTTGTCGTCAGTGTCAACGGAATAAATATAGAAGTGCTGGGCACCAGTTTTAATGTCAGGGCCTATTCTGACGAAGAGGCGTTGACCGCTACCCTGGTTACAGGATCAATCAAGGTTGCATCTCAGGCGAATAAGGCATCGCTAGTCCCGGGCCAGCAGGCGCGAGCTGACAACACCGGTCTGATAGAGATAAGTGATGACGCCGATATTGAGGAGATCATTGCCTGGAAGAATGGCTTCTTCATCTTCAACAGCGATGATATTGAGGAGATAATGGGACAGATAGGCAGATGGTATGATGTGGAAGTGACATATGACGGTGTCATGACCGATGAGACTTTTTCAGGCATCATAAGCCGCAGGAGCAAGGTATCGCAGGTCCTGCAGCTTCTTGAGCCATACGGTATCAAATTTACTGTTACAGATGATATGATAACCGTTTCAACCCAATGATGGTTTAGGAAGGGACGAACAGAAAGCCGGATAGTGTTGGATCCACTATCCGGCCGGAAGTTCGGGTCTGACCTTTTAAATACCTGTGTGAAGTATAAATAAATGTTAAACCCTAACCAACGCAAAGTTATGAAAGACTCTCAACATTCCCAGACATTTCTGATGTCGGGAAGTTTTAAAAAACTGATTCGTGTTATGAAACTGACTGTGCTACTACTGGTTTTATGTCTGCAGATCAGCGCAGGCATGGTCGGACAGACTGTCTCTCTTTCAGTCAGCGATGCCTCGCTGAAAGATGTGCTCAGGGAGATCAACCAACAGACCGGATACGGCTTTATCCTTCCGGATGACCTTCTGCTGAAAGCGGGTAAGATCACCCTTGATCTTAAGGATGTGCCTATTGATTCAGCACTGGAAATGTGCCTGGCAAGCCTGCCACTCGATTATGAGATTGTAGATAACACAATAAGGCTCATTCCTAAGGAAGCGGTGCCGGTGGTGTCAGATGAAACGCAGGAACAGAAGACTCTCAGACTGACCGGTACTGTCAGGGACAGTCAGGGCAGTCCGCTTCAGGGCGTTGCAGTAATTGTAATGGGAACGACAATCGGCGTAAGCACCGATGAAAGCGGCAAGTTTGTTCTGGAAGCACCTGCGGAAGCAAAAGCACTGTTCATAAGCCACCTGGGAATGATACAGCAGGAAGTGAGTATAGGAACGAAAAGAGAGTTCAATATTGTTCTTCAGGAAGATGTAATGGCGGTGGATGAAGTTCAGGTCATCGCCTACGGTACCACAACTCGTCGTCTTTCAACCAGTGCTGTGTCAACCATCAAGCCAGATGTCATAGAGAAACAGTCGGTTACCAATCCCGTACAGGCATTGCAGGGCAGGGCAGCCGGAATTTACATTACAAACACTGCAGGATCATTGGGAGCTTCACCAACAATCCAGATCAGGGGCGTAGGAACTCTCAGTTCAGGAACTTCTGTTCCCACTCAACCTCTGTTTGTACTGGATGGAGCTATAATATCAGGGAGCGGAATTGTTGCATCATTCGGCACCGGTTCTGCCAACAGCACCCTGGGATCATATTGGGGTCAGGAGGGTGGCACAAATCCGTTTAACTTCCTGAATCCAAACGATATAGAAAGCATTGACGTATTGAAAGATGCTGACGCAACCTCAATTTATGGATCAAGAGGCTCAAATGGTGTCATAATTATTACTACAAAAAAGGGTAAATCGGGGGATACGAAATTCAATTTTGATTTAAATACAGGGATCACCCAGGCAGCCTATCTGACAAAACGGTTGAATACAGAACAGTATCTTCAGATGCGGACAGATGCCTTCGCTATGGGTAATTACACGACCACGAATCCTCTCAATCCCATCACTCCCACTTCAGCCACAGCTCCTGACCTGCTGACATGGAATCAGGACGCCTTTACCGACTGGTCAGATTTTGAATATGGCAACGCGGCCAGAAACACCAGTTTTCAGGGAAATATATCCGGAGGAGACAGCAGGCTTAATTTTCTGGCAAGCCTTGGCTATTCCAGAAACGAAGATATCACCAGGGGTGATCCCTTTCAGCAAAGATTATCCAGCCTGGTTAACCTGAATTACTCATCCGTCAATAAACGTTTTAAAATAGCATTTTCAAATAACTTGTCGCATGATAAGCTGGAGCCAAGTACCGGTACCCTGGTCTTTCCTGCAACCTTGAGAAGCTTACCCACCAATATGCCATTGACAAACAGTGACGGAACTCCTTTCTGGCCTACTACGGCTCTCTCAACCAATGCTCAGAGCTTTATTACAAACCCATACGCAGGTGAATATATCACTACACAATCACAGACTTTCAGTGTCGTCAATAATGTTAATACCTCTTATCAGCTGTTTGATTTCCTGACCCTGAGATTGCAGACGGGTTACACCAACCAGCTGAACAAAAGCTTTGAGACGGTACCATCAACAGCCATTAATCCATTTATTGCGGGAACGCAAACTGTACGCAGAGCTGAATCTGAGAGCATCTTTGAAAGCATAAACATAGAGCCTCAGGTAAATATCAGTACCAATATCGGAAAGGGTAAGTTTGAGGGCCTGCTGGGGACTACTTTCTTTGAAAAGAACACAGAAAGTTTCGGTATCCAGATTGAAGGGTATCAGACTGATGAATTACTCGGCGGCTGGTCAGGAGGCTCAACTGTCAGCACCAAGAGTTCTACGGCTTACAAGTACCGGTTCAATTCCGTGTTTGCAAGAGCCAATTACAACTATGATGGTAAATACCTGGTAAATGCCACCTTCAGAAGAGACGGCTCCTCAAGGTTCGGTCCTGATAAGAAATGGGCAAACTTCGCCTCCATCGGCTGGGGCTGGATATTTTCAAATGAGAGCTTCCTTGCTGATAACAATATCCTCTCGTATGGCAAAATCAGGGGAAGCTACGGAACAACCGGGAATGACAACATCCCCGACTTCAGGTATACAAGTCTCTTTACATCCACCGGTGTTACTTACGGGACCCTGATCGGGCTGGCTCCCGCCTTCCTGAGTGTCCCGGGCTTTCAGTGGGAAACAACCACAAAACTCGATCTCGCCGTTGAACTGGGTTTCCTGAAAGATCAGTTCTACCTGAATGTTAACTGGTTCAGAAACCTGAGTACCGACCTGCTGGTTGACCAGCGCATCCCCTCGCAAGCCGGCTTTAGCAGTTACCTTGGCAATTTCCCGGGCGTAATTGAAAACAAGGGATGGGAGATCGAATTGATAACCAATAACCTGGGACCCAATTCCCCGCTAAAGTGGAAAACCAGTTTCAACCTGAGCCTTTTAAAGAACACACTCACGGAATACCCGGATCTGGAGAATTCTCCAAACTCTACCAGGCTTAGGCTTGGAGAAGCCATACCAAACCCTGCCTTCCCAAGCACCCTGGTCAGAGCTTTCATATTTGAGGGCGTTGACCCCGCAACCGGACTGCCGATATACAAAGACGTCAATGAAGATGGAACAATCTCAACTTCAGGAAACAATGACAAGGATTTTGTCGGATCAACCTTTCCGAAGTACTATGGAGGTATAAACAATTCCTTAAGCTATAAAGGCTTTACGCTGGACTTTTTCTTCTATTTCGCTAGACAACTGACAACCAATCACCTGTACCTCTCTTCCACTACGGGTCAGCTGTTTAATCCCGTATCAGATTATTACGGGAACTACTGGACGGCCCCGGGCGATGAGGCAAAATATCCCCGACTGTATACAGGCGTCGGGTCACAGAACGCTCTGCTTTCCACTTTTTATTCAAACACGACTGCCGCGATTGACGATGTGTTTTTCGCCAAGTTGAAGACACTCTCAATTTCTTATAAGCTGCCTGACAGATGGGCACAGAGTGCAAGATTCAGCAGCATTACTGTGTATGTAAGGGGACAGAACCTGTTTACCTACACCTCCAAAGAGATATTCAAGGACCCTGAGGTGATGAATCCGAGAGGTGTTATACCGCGGACAATCATTACCGGGATCAATGTATCTTTTTAACCATAACTGCTTGTAAACAATATAAACAGAAAGAAATGAAAAAAATAATATTTGCCTTGATACTACTGGGATCGTTACTGTCAGTAACATCCTGTGAGAAATTCCTTGAGGTGCCCTTGCCTGTAGACCAGCTGGCGACAGAAGCGGTCTTTGAAAGCAAGAGTACCATTGATGCAGCAGTAATTGGTATTTACAACGCAGTTGCAAGTACTGTTCATGTCTATGATTATGCAAACGTCACGTTCCTTTCGGATGAATTGTATTATCCTGTCACAGCAGGTACAAGACAAGATTTAGCCATCGCCAATATAAATGAAGCAACTTCGTCGGTTACCTCCTGGTCGCATATTTACAATATCGTTTACAGGGCTAATGTTGTAATTGAAAACATTACAGATGTCTCAACTGATATTCTCACCGATGCTGAGAGGGACAGGTATCTTGGTGAAGCAAAATACCTCAGAGCCTACGCATACTGGTTCATGGTGAATCATTGGGGAGATGTGCCCCTGGCATTGTCGACTCTTCTCGATGATAACATAAATATGCCAAGAGCTCCGGTCAGCGAGGTTTATGAACAAATTACCCAGGACCTTACAGATGCCGTTGACCTGCTTCCGGCAACAGTCTCGTCTACATCGTCAAGAATTCACAATAAGTACCAGGCAGAAGCACTTCTTGCCCGTGTCTATTTATACCAGGGGCTCTGGTCAGAAGCAGAAACGGCTGCAAACAATGTTATTACTCAGAATGGCTATTATCAGCTGCTGACTAATTTGCCTGACGTTTTTAAAAGAGGTTCAAAAGAGGCTATCTTCTCAATAAGAGAGTGGTTTCAGGTTTCTTTCTATCTTGACAAAGCTCTCTATGGGGCATTAATGATCGCAGATGTGAACCTTGCCATGTACCCTTCAATAGTGTCGAAATTTGAACCAGGTGATGCAAGATTGACAAACTGGACAAGAACAGTCAGCGGGAGAATACAGCCGTTTAAGTATATTCACTCGCTGACCGCAAACGCATCAACAAATCCCCAGGATTTCATAATGCAGAGGTATTCAGAACTGTACCTGATAAGGGCAGAGGCAAGAGCGAGGCAGAATAAGCTCACCGGCACCGATGGTGCCATCACAGATATCAATACCATTCGTACCAGGGCACTGCTGGGAGGCACTCCGGCTGTTACCCAGACAGAGGTAATTGATGCCATTGAAGATGAAAGAATAAGAGAATTGTTCAGTGAAGGGTACCGCTGGTATGACCTTAAGAGGACCGGCAAGGCTGACCAGCTCCTTGGCGCACTGCCTCATAAAACTGAAAACTATCAGCCTTATATGAAGTTCATGCCGATCTCCACGCGTGAAATAGAAACGAATCCTTCACTTGTGCAGACAGAGGGTTATAACTAAGGCATCAGACGGAAGCTGGAATAAACAGGAGTGTTTGTTGTTCCTGAAAATGAATAAACGAACACTCCTGTTTCCTGTATTGCTGATTATCATCTGACCAAAATGGGTTTGAAATGATCTTATATTAATCACATTAAGCTAAATTACAATAAGTTATGAAAAACATTTTAGTATTATTTTTCGCCCTTTGCCTCACTGCCTCCGGATACACACAGGAGCCGGTTATTTCGGGCAAAATTACCGGAAGGGCAGCTTCAGCTGTGAATGAGGTTCAACTATACTACGACGGCAAATCCCATAGCATTAAAGTAAACAAGGAAGACCAGACATTTAAGGCAGAGCTGAAACTGCAGGAACCCCAGTTCATTGAACTGAAGAGCGGCAGCAGCAACTCCTCCTTTTTTTATGCCGCACCTGGTGAGGAAGTCGCCCTGGAACTGGAAAAAATCACCCTAAATGAAACCGTTGTTACCATTAAAGGTGAAAGGATCCGGAAGCTGAATTCCGTAATGGACCGCTTCTACTCTTCCCTTCAGGAATCAGGTATAAACACGCTGGCGCGGGAATGGCATACCGAGCTGTTCACAAGGCCTGAGATAGCTTCCAAAGCCATCCAGGAAGCAAACAAGGTTCTTGAAAACAATGAGCAATTCTTTAATGAAGCAGCACCGGGTTTCAGGAACGATTTCACTCTCTTCTCAACGGCTTTTATGAACTTTATCAAAGCTGATATTCTTTCAGGCGAAGAGATCGAGTTGATACTTGAGGAGCTCTCAAAAACCGAGATTAAGACCACTGCTCTTACCATACCTTACTTCAGGCAGTTCCTGGTTGATATCACCAACGCATATGCCGCCAGGAAACTGGAAAGCTATGACATGGTCCTCGAGTTTATCAATGAAGGATATAAGTCCAAAATGATCGCTGCCGAGGCATGCGTCAAATATATCCCAAATGAGTCCGTAAGGTATTATCTCTTTTTTGACAAGCTTAACACAGAACTGGCCGGGAGCGGGATTAAACACCGGAAGTATGTTGATTACCTTTTCGCCAATGCTGACCAAAAGACCAAAGAAGCACTTCAGAAGAGGTTTGAATCAGTTCTGACTTCCGCCCAGGAGATAGATAAGAAGGAAAAAGTACCTGCAAAGGATTTCGAATTCCGCGACAGGGATGGCAAAATCTACCGGCTTGCTGATTTCAAAGGCAAGATGCTTCTGATTGACTTCTGGGCGTCATGGTGCGCCCCATGCAAGGTACAGATGCCACACCTGAAGGATCTTGAGAAGCATTATGAGGGAAAGGATATAGTGGTTGTCAAAGTCTCGCTTGACAACACAAAAGAGGCATGGCTGAAGGGAGTTGAGAGCGAGGATCTGAAAGGCATTCTGCTGCACGCTGAAGGAGCATTCAGGAATCCATTCCCCGTCGCCTACGGAATCACATCAATACCACGGTTCATGCTGATAGATGCCGATGGAAACATTGTCTCTGATGATATGCCCAAGCCACAGTTCAAAGACCAGGTAATGGCAATCATTGACAAGGAACTGTACCGGAATGAAGTTGAGAAGATTATGTCATCACACCTCACTGCCCTGGGTGCAGAAAAGCTGCTTAACGGCAACGGATACAGAACCGTCGCAAAACAGTCTATGATGGGGATCGGAGTTGATCTCAACACCTGGTACAGTTATCCGAAAAATCTGCGGTTTGACTTTACGCCTTCAGAAAATCCTACCTTCCTTCTGGCCCTGGGCGAAGACTTCTTCAGACAGAGATATATGATAGTCAAAGAGGACACTGTATTTGGTACAATAGCAGCAATTGACGAGGCGGCCGCAAGTTGGACAAACAAGCTTTATGGCCTGGATCTTTTCCTGGCAAAATATGTTGAAAAGGCCACTATCGAATTCGCCGAAGAGAACTTCACCAACAGTGAAAATATGTATGTACTCAGGGCAACCAAAGGAACAAGAACTGTCAGGTATTTCATTGATAAAGATGACTTTCTAATCAAGAAGGCTATGGAGACTCACCTTGTAAAACCCAGGCAGGGCGGAGGTGTTTTGGAAGCCCCTGTGAAATACGATGACTACCGGGAAGTTAACGGGGTGAAAATCCCTCACCTCATAAATACCAATAACATTGTTATAATTAAAGTTACAGAGGCTGAGATAAAACCCCTCGACAGCAAAGTCTTCAGCTCACCTGAGAATTAACAGCCTTTAACACGCATAAAAGAAACCGGACAGTGCTGGTCCCACTGTCCGGTTATAAGTTCGGGTTGTCCAAGAAAAAATTTTGTGACAATTGCTACTCTATGTTTAAACCCAAACCTGTGCAAAGGTACGAAAATTTCAGAAAATTGCAGCAAATTAATACAAAAAGAGAGTATTAAAATACTATAAATCAGGACCACCATATTAACCCTCCGACCGTTAGGCATTCTTATTTCAGGTTTAGTCAAAAAGATTTTTTTTACATCATTCCCGGGTTTAACTTTAACACATATTCCCGTTTCCTGAAAATTTAAAAATTCAGTCCTATGAAGAAGCTAATTGTAATAACTGTTCTGGTCACCGGGTCACTGCTGACAGCTATGGCACAGGAGAAGCCGATAGTCCCGCCTGATACGCTAAATCTCCCTGCAGACACGCTGAAGATTGTGGCAGACACAATGCAGGTTGTAACAGATACATTGCAGGTCGCTGCCGACACACTGGCTCCACCAGTTGATACACTGAAAACCCTACCTGCAGCGGTTGTTGTCGCTGAGCAGCCTGCAGAGGTTACAACAACAGACAAGAAAAAGTCTGCTGCTGGTTCTGAAAAGATACCGAAGAACATGGTTAAGGTAAACCTTTCAGCCCTTTTTCTGAAGACCTACTCCATGCAGTATGAAAGGGTCCTCTCAAGAACTGTATCTATGGCATTAAGCGGAGCATACATGCCCGAAACCAATCTGCCCTATACTGATCAGATTATCAAATGGTCCGGGGCAACTGAACCTGAAGAGATAGAGTTGATTGAAAATGTTCTGATAAACAACCTGACTATAACACCCGAGATCAGGTTTTATACCGGCAAGAAGAGGTATGGGTCAGGCTTCTATACCGCTCTCTTTTACAGGTACGGTCAGCACTCCTTTACCAATGCTGTGGTTGATTTTGAGGGCAGCGAAGGGGAGGATGGCACTATCGACTGCGTCGGCAATGCAACCTCTCATACTGGTGGCATTATGATAGGTGCTCAATGGTCACTCGGAAAGCACGTATGCCTTGACTGGTGGATACTGGGACCGCATTTCGGGATCAGCTCCGGTGATTTTACAGGATTGTCATCAATACCGCTGTCGGAGGAGGACCAGCAGGAAGTCGAAGACAGATTTAATGACATAGATATTCCAATGTTTGAACAAACAGTAACTGTCAGTTCCACCGGGGCAGAAATGATCTTTGACGGACCCTGGGGTGGCATACGGGCAGGACTGTCAATCGGCGTTAAGTTCTGATACCGGGTGCCGGTCATATTCATCAGTATGATTCTCTCCTTTTAATTATTTATTTACTTTTACCTTCTCTTTTGGATGGCAATTACATAGTTGCCTCCTATTCTTAGCGGGAAGGTGAGACCTGATACAACAGATGACAAGAGCCTGACAGCCATGGTTGCCGAAGGCAGTGAGGAGGCATTCCGGATACTCTTCAACAGGTACTATGACCATACCTACGGCGTTGCCTTTGCCTTTACCAAATCTGCTGTCATGTCTGAAGACATCGTCCAGGATGTCTTTTTGAAAGTATGGCTGAAACGTGAGCTTCTCAGAACGGTCGAAAAATTTGATGCATACCTCTTCATGGCTGCCCGCAATCATATCCTCAACGAGCTTGAGAAGAAAATAAATGATGTCCGGTTCACTGATGACCTTCATGACTACTTCAGGGATGTGAATAATACTCCTGAGAGTTACCTCATTCACAAGGAGGCGGAGGAGACCCTGGTGAGCGCCGTCAGCAAGCTGCCGCCGCAGCAGCAGGCTGTTTACAGGATGTGCCGTGACCAGGAGATGAGCCAGGAGAAGATCGCAGAGAACCTGAATATCTCAGTCAATACCGTCAAAAGCCATATGAACGCTGCCCTCAGGTTCATCAGACACCACTTCATGCAGAGATATCATCTCTTCTTCTGGCTGTAATTTTTTTCACTCCCGACTAATACCTGGCCATTCTGTTCCTGTCTTTATGACAGTGACTGAACAAATGATATTGTAAAAAATATACAGTGGCACGGACCCTGAAGTGATTTAC